>CAVRKX010000013.1:0-90164 GCA_963721735.1 uncultured Actinomycetes bacterium | reverse complement strand
CGGAGCTGCTCGATGGTGTTGATCTCGCCGTTGTGGCCCAGCACCGTGAACGGCTGCACGCGCTTGAACGACGGCCAGGTGTTGGTGGAGTAGCGGTTGTGGCCGAAGCAGCCGACCGTCTCGAACCGCTCGTCGCGGAGGTCGGGGTAGTAGTCGCCGAGCACCCTGGGCGCGCCCATCACCTTGTAGACGCAGGTCGAGGCGGAGAACGACGCCAGGTGGAAGCCGAGCTCGGCCTCCAGCGCGCCCATCAGGTCGAAGGTGATCCGCTCGCGCCGCTTCGCGTCCGGCAGCAGGCCGGCGACCTGCCAGAAGTGGGGCTCCTCCTCGCGAGCGGTGGCTCCAAGCGCCTGGGGGTCGACCACGCCGAGGCGCTCGGCGAGGATGCGGAAACCGCCGCGACCGAGGATCTCGCGGGCATCGTGGCGAGCCCGCTCCACGTCGGCGGAGCGATCGATGAACACGTGGGCCACCGCAAACGCGGGGTCGAGCGCCAGCGCCGGGTTGTGGCCGCCGCTGCGAACCTCCTCCGCCCAGATCCTGCGGGGGATGTCGACCAGGATGCCGCAGCCGTCGCCCTCGCCGTCGACGTTCCCGGCGCGGTGGAGCATCTTCTGGAGGTTGGCCAGCGCCAGCTCCACCGGGGCGCGGCTCGGCGTCGCGTCCTTGCGCACCGACGCGTAGATCGCGCAGGCGTCCCGGTCCTCCACGCTCGGCGGCGAGACGCGAGGCCTGTAGGCTCGCTCAGGCGAAAAACGTCCCTGCTCATCGGCCAGCGGCATATGACTACTGGAAGAGCTGAGCACTCGGACCTCCCGGTTTCCGCGCCTTCTTCGAGCGGGCGCGCGACGGGGACAAATCGGACGCGCAGTATAAAGGTGGCGACGGCCATATAGTCCGGCCGATGTCCGAAGCGATCGCCGTCCTGTCCCAGAAGGGGGGCACCGGAAAGACGACCATGGTCCGCTCGCTCGCGGACGTCTTCGAGCGCCTCGGGATGGACGTGGTGGCGGTCGACGCCGACCCGCAGGGCAACCTCTCCGACTACTTCGACGCCGACCCGAACTCGCACCCGACGCTCGGCGAGGTCCTCCAGGGGCAGGCGCGCGCCGCCGACGCCGTGCACGGCCGGGTGGTGCCGGCAAACCTCCGGCTCGCCGAGGCCGAGCTGGTCCTGGCGGGGAAGATCGGCCGCGAGGTGACGCTTCGCAACGCGCTGCGGGACCTGCGGCGCCAAAAGGATCTGATCCTGATCGACTGCCCGCCCACCCTGGGCCTGATGACCGTGAACGCGCTGGTCGCCTCCACGCACGCGATCCTCTCCACCGAGGCGCAGTACTTCTCGCTCCAGGGGATGGAGCAGGCGGTGCAGGTCCTGGACCTGGCGCGCGACTCCCTGAACCCGGAGCTGGAGCTCTTGGGCGTTTGCCTGAACATCGCCAACATGCGCACCCGCCACGCGCGCCAGACGCAGGAGGCGCTCCGCGAGAGGTTCGGCGACAAGCTCTTCCGGACGGTGATCCGGCAGTCGATCGTGTATGCCGAGTCGGCCGAACGAGCGATCCCGATCCTCGACTATCGCCCCGAGAAGGGCGCCGACTACCTGTCGCTCGCCGGCGAGATCCTCCGCCGCCTCGGCAAGCAGGAGATGCTCGAGCAGCTCGACCGGCTCAGCGCCGAGGTGGTTCCGACCGGCCCGCGAGCGAGCGACTCCGCTCCGCGCGGCCGCCAGACCCCGCCCGGAGCCGGACTCCGCTGCCGGCGCCGACGCCCGCTGGAGCACACTTTTCCGCAGTGACCGAGCAGGACGCACCCGCCGCGCTCGAGGGGACGATCGCGCGCTACAACGACGCCTGGAACGCCCACGACCTGGACGCGATCATGGCCATGCACGCGCCGGACATGGTGTTCGAGAACCACACCGCGGGCGAGCGAGCCGAGGGTGACGCGGTGCGCGAGCACATCGGCTCGATCTTCGAGACCTGGCCCGACATCGCCTTTGCGACCCGCCGCCTCTACGTGCGCGACGGGCTGGTGGTCCAGGAGTGGACCGCGACGGCCACCCACGCCAACCAGATGCGCCGCGGCGACCTGGTCGCCGAGCCGTCGGGGAAGAAGGTCATCTGGGACGGCCTCGACGTGATCCCGTTCGAGGACGGCTTGGTGAAGCGCAAGGACGTCTACTCGGACTCGGTCTCGATCCTGCGCCAGGTCGGGCTGCTCGAGTAGGGCCGCGCCTACAGCTCCGGCACGTCGGCGCCGAGCGGGGTGAACGGGGCGCGCCGGATCTCGGCCCAGTCGCCGACGCGCTCGCGTAGGGCCGCGGTGACCTTCCCGGTGTCCTGCCAAAAGCACCAGTAGAGCAAGCGCCGGCCCGGCGCCCGAGATCGTCGCCCCGATCGCCCCCAGGTCCCGCGCCTCGGCGAGCAGCTCCATCGAGCGGGGGTAGAGATGGGCACGGTGAGGCTGGTGGAGTCGGTCGGCGAGGCCGCGAGAGATCAGGGCAAGGTCGGAGCGCTCGATGCCGAGCACGAGCTGCGACGCGGCGGCCACGTTGGCGACCGCGTCGGCCACGGGCACGTCGGCGGGCATCGCGGCGCGCGCCTGCTCGGTCGGCACCTCACTCGCCCGGGATCACCACCACGCCCTCGATGCCCTCCGGGGGGTCCAGCCGAACGGGCGGCGGCCTCTGGTCGCCCTCGGCCTGCGGGCAGACGACGAAGCCGCCGTAGAGCGCCGCGCCGACGTTGTCGGGATGGCCCTCGAGCTCCACGGCGCGGGAGTAGATCTGCTCGCGCTCGAGCCCCAGCTCGAACATGTGGTCGGCGGCCGCCAGCCCGGCGACGATCGCCGCCGCCGACGAGCCGAGGCCGCGGGCGAGCGGGATCTCGCTGCGAATCTCGAACCGCAGGCCATCGGCGGGATGAAGCGCCTCGAAGGCCCTCACGCACAGGTTGCCGCGGTCGTCCGGCACCGGCTGGTCGCCCGCGTCAACGGAGAACTCCCCCGCCTCGGTGACCTCGAGCTCCAGGTACAGCGAGAGGGCGGCGGCCAGGACGTCGTAGCCCGGCCCCAGGTTCGCGGAGGAGGCCGGCGCGCGGACAAGGCGGCGGCGGACGGTCATCGGCCGTCGTGGGAGGCCTCGCCTTGGCGCGGGCCCCGGGATCACTTCCACTTGATCGAGCACCCGACGGGCTCTGACTCGGCCCGGCTCACCTCGCGGCCGCCCAACAGGTCGTCGAGCGCCTCGCGGAGCCAGGAAGCGTTCTGGGCGGGATCCATGTGGTCGCCGTCGGGCGCGCCCTCGTAGCGCACCCGCAGATCGCCGTCGAGGACGTAGACGTGCGGGGTGACCTGAGCGGCCCAGTCGCGCGCCGCCTGCTGGCTTTCGTCGTGCAGGTACGGGAACGGCCACTCCTCCTCGCGGACCCGCTCGCGCATCGCCTCGAGCGAGTCACGGGGGTAGCGCTCCGCGTCGTTGGAGTTGACCGCGAGGAAGCGGACCTCGCGCGGTGCGTAGTCTCGCGCCACCTGAACCAGCCGGTCATGCCAGGCGAGCGCGTAAGGACAGTGGTTGCAGGTCCACACCACCACGGTCGCCGGCGCCTCGCCGGGCGCGGGCAGGGTGTGGACCTGGCCCTCCGTGTCGGGCAGCTCGAGCGCGGGTGCGAGGTCTCCCACCTTGGTCGCGGTCGCTTGAGCCATCACTGACCACCTCCTTCGATCGCGTTTGCAAGCGTGTCTCGCAGGTCGGCGCGGTCGGGCAGCGGCGAGATCCTCCCGTCGCGCAGCCGGTAGACGCGGCAGGTCAGCCCCGCGGGCTCGCCGTCGGGCGGCTGCACGTCGCGCCCCGAGACCCGGATCGTCGGCGATCCCACGAAGCCCTCGCGCCCGGCGTCCTCGTCGGTGCGAACCTCGCGCACCTCGACCGACGCCGGGTCCAGCCCGACCGCGCTCATCTCCTCGCTCAGGATCGCAAGCGCCCGCTCCCACGAGGGGCACCCCTCCCACCACAGGAGCTCCACCTTGGGCGCCTCGTCGGTCATGCCCCCAGGTTAGTTGGCTCAGGCGGGCCCTGCGGCCGTAGATGGCGCTCGCCACCAGAGCGCCCGGCGGCACCTCGGCCCCCGGCAGGAGCACCGACTCCTTGACCCGCGCCCCGGCGCCGATCGTGCACCCGGCGCCGATCACGAGCGGACCGTCCAAACGCACCTCGGCGCCGATCTCGCATCCCTCCGCCGCCAGCACCCGGCCACCGACGCCCGGATCGCCTCGCTCCACGGCCTGATCGTGCGCCGGAGGCCTCGAGCAGCTCGCCGGCCGGCTCGACCTCCACCGCGCCCTCGACGGCGTCCAGGTTCCCCCGCAGGTACTCCGGCAGCGAGCCGACGTCGTTCCAGTAGGCGTCGATCCGGTGGACGTGGAACGGGACGTCGTGTTCGAGCAGCGCCGGGAACACCTCGCGGGCGAAGTCGACCTCCGGCTTGGCGGGGAAGTAGTCGAAGATCTCCCGCTCGAGGACGTAGATCATGCAGCTCGCCAGGTCGGAGAGCGCCTCGGCCGGGTCGGGCTTCTCCTGAAAGCCCTGGATCCGGCCGGCGGAGTCCGTGATCACGACCCCGAACTCGCTCACCTCGGAGACCCGCTTGACCGCCAGCGTGGCGATGCCGTCGTTGGCCGCGTGGGCGGCGCGCAGGGCGGCGAGGTCGATGTCGGTGAGCGCGTCGGCGGCCATCACCAGGAAGGGCTCGTCGCCGAAGAACTCGGCGACGTTGCGGACGCCCCCCGCGGTGCCCAGCAGCTCCTCCTCGTAGCTGTAGGTGAGGTCGATCCCGAGTCCCGAGCCGTCGCCGAAGCGATCGCGGATCGTGTCCGGAAACCAGTGCAGGTTGGCGATCACCGGGCCGAAGCCGTGCCTGCGCAAGAGCAGCAGGATGTGCTCCATGACGGGGCGGTTCGCGACCGGCACCAGCGGCTTGGGGATCTCGTAGGTGAGCGGGCGCAGGCGGGTCCCCAGGCCCGCCGCCATCACCATCGCTCGCATCAGATCAGGCCGGCGGCGTGACGGCTGCTAGGTGCCCTGATCCCAGGAGGCGAGGTACTTCTGCTGCGCGTCCGTGAGCTGGTCGATCTCCACCCCCCGCGAGGCCAGCTTCAGGCGGGCGATCTCGCGGTCGATCTCCTCGGGCACCGGGTAGACGCGCTTCTCCAGCTCGGCCTGGTGCTTGACCATGTGCTCGGAGGCCAGCGCCTGGTTGGCGAAGCTCATGTCCATGACGGCGGCCGGATGGCCCTCGGCGGCGGCCAGGTTCACCAGCCGCCCTTCCGCGAGCAGGAAGATCTCCCGCCCATCCTTGGTTCGATGGCCCTCGACGAACGGGCGCGCCCGGAACTTCTCGACCGTGATCGCGTCGAGCTCCTCCTTGTTGACCTCGACGTCGAAGTGGCCCGAGTTGCAGACGATCGCACCGGACTTCATCGCTCCGAACATCTCGCCTGAGATCGCGTCGCGGTTGCCGGTCACCGAGATGAACACGTCACCGACCTTCGCCGCATCCGCGCCGGGCATCACCTCGAAGCCATCCATCAGCGCCTCCAGCGCCCGCAGCGGATCGACCTCGCAGACGATCACGTGCGCGCCGTGGCCCTTGGCGCGCATCGCGACGCCGCGGCCGCACCAGCCGTATCCGATCACGACCACGCGCAGGCCGGCGATCAGGACGTTGGTCGCCCGGATCACCCCGTCCAGGGTCGACTGCCCGGTGCCGTAGCGATTGTCGAAGAAGTGCTTGGTCTTGGCGTCGTTGACCGCCATGATCGGGTAGCCGAGCTTGCCCTCGGCCTCGAGCGCCTTGAGGCGGATGACGCCGGTGGTCGTCTCCTCGGTCCCGCCGACGAGCTCGGAGAGCTGCTCGGGGCGCTCACCGTGCAGGACGCCGACCACGTCGGCCCCGTCGTCCATGGTCACCTGCGGATGCCGGTCGACGGCCGCGTAGATGTGGCGGTAGTAGGTGTCGTTGTCCTCGCCGTTGATCGCGTAGACCTCGGCGCCGTAGCGGTCGACCAGGGCGGCGGCGACGTCGTCCTGGGTGGAGAGGGGGTTCGAGGCGCACAGCACCACCTCGGCGCCTCCGGCGATCAGCGTCCGGGCGAGGTTGGCCGTCTCGGTGGTCACGTGCAGGCAGCAGGCCATCGTGATCCCGTCGAGAGGCCGCTCCTTTTCGAAGCGCTCGCGGATCGTTCGCAGCACGGGCATCTGCCGGTCCGCCCACTCGACCCGGCGCTGTCCGTCGTCGGCCAAGGCGATGTCGGCGATGTCGTAGCCCTTCTCTGCGGTTGCCAAAGCGGTCCTTTCGGTCGGGATGAGGTGGGAAGGATAGGGGCACGACCGCGCCTTCGGGCGGCTACCGTGAGCCCATGGACGATCCGATCCCGGTCAACGCCGAGGTTGCCGTGCCGCTCTCCGAGGTCGAGATCCGCACCAGCCGCTCCTCGGGGCCCGGAGGCCAGCACGCCAACGTGACCGCCTCGCGGGTCGAGGCGGTGTTCGAGATCGCCGAGTCGGCCGCGCTCACCGACGAGCAGAAGCGGCGCCTCGCCGCCCGCCACGGCGAGCGCGTCACCGCGGTCGCCCAGGACGCCCGCGGCCAGGCCCGAAACCGCGAGCTGGCGCTGGAGCGGCTGCGCGAGAAGCTCGCCGCGGGCCTGGCGGTGCCTCGCAAGCGGCGGTCAACCCGGCCGAGCGAAGGCCCAGGGAGCGGCGCCTGGAAACGAAGCGCCGACCGGCCGGCGCAAGCGCACGCGCCGCCGCCCGCGAGGAGTACGATGCCGCGGCCGGCCAAGACTGGCGCTTCCTGCGCTATCCGCGGGATAGGCGCCATCGCCGGTACTTCACATCGCCTACTCGTAGCTGATCGCTCGGATCACGTCCAGGCGGGCGGCGCGGCGGGCGGGCAGGATCGAGGCGATCAGGCCCAGCACGACGCCGGCGAGCCCGACGTAGACCATGGTGGAGAGGGGTGGGCGGTACTCGACCCCGGGGATGCCGGAGGACAGCCCCTCCAGCAGCGCGTAGCCCAGCCCCGTGCCGACGGCGATCCCGAGCAGGGCCCCGATCAGGCCGATCACCAGGCTCTCGTCGGCGATCGAGCGTCGCACCTGCCAGCGGGAGGCGCCCAGCGCGCGCAGGACGCCGATCTCGCGGGTGCGCTCGATCACCGACATGGTCAGCGTGTTGACGATCCCGAACAGGCTGGCGAAGATCGCCACGCCGACGATGGCGTAGAAGATCCCGAACTGCTGGTTCACCCGGTCCTCGACCTTCGACTTGAGCTCGTCATTGGACAGCACCGCCAGGTTCGGATAGTCGCGGCCGACGATGCGGTCCACCCGTTTGCGCAGGGCGGGACGCGCGGCGGCCGAGGTCGCCTTCAGGGCGAGCTCGGAGTCGGCGGTGACCCCGTAGACGCCGCGCATCGTGCGCAGGGACATGCTCACCGTCTGGCCCGCGAACACCACCGTGTCCACCACCCCCGCCACGCGTGTCCTCCGCGTCCCGGACGGCCCCCGGAGCGTGATCGGGTCGCCCACCCCGAGGCCGGTCTCGTCCGCCCATCCCCGGCCGATGGTCACCCAGCCGCGCTCCATGCGGGCGAACACCTGCTCGCGCGGGGCGCCCTCGATGTCCGTCTCGTCCACCTGCTCGAACTGCGCCGGGGCGAACCCCAGCAGAAGGCCGTCCGAGCCCTTCTTGCTCGGTGGTCCCGGCAGGTCGTCAGTGAACAGGAACCGCTCCCGGGCCACGACCTTGGCCTCCGGGATGCGGGCCAGGCGGTTCCGCAGGCCCTTGGCGATCGTCTGCTGCACGCCCTCGCCGGGCGCGAACCCGTGCGGCTGAACGGTGAGGTCGCGGGCGAAGCTGCGGTCGAACTCGTCGGAGATGGTCGTCAGGAAGCTGGAGCCCAGGCTGTTCACGGCGACCACCAGGGCCAGGCCGACCATCAGCGCCGTGGCCGTGGCGGCCGTGCGCCCGGGGTCGGAGCGGGCGGCGTCGGCGGCCAGGCGGCCCTCCACGGGGAACAGCGTGCGAAACGGCCACGACAGCGCCCGGACCAAAGGCCGGATCACGAAGGGGGCGAGCATCGCGATGCCGAGGAAGATCGCCAGCGTCCCCAGCATCCCGGCGGCCGCGACCACCGTCGTGGTCTCGTCGGCGGCGCCCAGCCAGAAGGCGCCGGCGAGCCCCAGCGGGATCAGCACCGCGCCGCCAACCGCGCGCCGCGCCCGCAGCCTCGCGCGAAGCCCTTCCGTCCCGAGCACGGCCCTGATCGGCGACGTGCGGCCGGCGCGTCGCGCCGGGTAGAGCGCCCCGAGGACGGCCGTGGTCAGCCCCGTCGCCAGGGCGGCGAGCGGCGCGAAGGCCGAGAAGGAGAGCCGCCCGACGGGAAAGTCGAGCGCTCGCATCAGCTCGATCAACCCAAGCGCCAGCACGACCCCGAGGCCGAGCCCGATCGAGGCGCCCAGGACGCCGAGCAGGGCGGCCTCGCGAAGCACCGACCCGGTGATCGTCCAGCGCCCGGCCCCCAGGGCGCGCAGCATGCCGATCTCCCGCGTCCTCTGGAAGACGGTCATGTTGAAGGAGTTGAAGATCAGGAAGCCGCCCACGAACAGGGCCATCGCGGCGAAGAAGTAGAGGATCGCGTTGAAGCCCTGGAGCTGGGACTCCACGTCGTCGCTCTTTTGGCCCGGCGTCTCGACCTGGACTCCCGCCGGCAGGCGACCACGCAGGTCATCCTGGACTCGGGAGATCGTCTCCTCGCCGCCGGCGACCACCAGGTCCACCTCATCCCAGACGCGGGGCCTGTCCATGACCCGCCGCGCCGGCACAAGCGGCATCGTGGCGAAGCCCTGCCCCCCGAAGTCGAGGCCGGTCGAGAAGTCGAACAGGCCCACCACCCGCAGCCGCTTGACGCCGGTCGGGGTCGCGAGCGGCACGCGGTCGCCGAGGTCGATCTGGTTGGCGTCGGCCCAGCTGCGCTGGAGGTCGATCTCCAGCCCGTGCCGTGGCCGGCGCCCCGCAACCGTTTGGGCGTCGGCGAGGTCGGCGGCCCTGATGCTCTCGCCGGCGACGTTCAGCTGCTGCGCGGCGTCGGTCGAGGCCGCGCCCGAGCTGTCGACCAGCGTGAAGATGCCGAACACGACCCCCTCGGCCTGCTCGACGCCCGGCGTGCGCCTGACCTCCTCGAGCGCGGAGTGGCGGACGGCGTCGCCGCCCACGCCGGAGACGACCAGGTCGGTTCGACCGTAGACCGAGTCGAAGAGGTCGTTGAAGGTGCGATGGATCGTCGCCGTCAGCAGGAGGACGCCGAGGATCATCGCCACGCCGAGCACGATCCCGGCGGTGGTCAGCAGGGACCGCAGTCGCCTCGCCCGGACCTGCCGAAGCGCGAGGGAGCCGAAGGAGCGCATCAGGTGATTGGGGCGTCCAGCTCCGCCAGCGCGGTGACCACGCGGTCCGTGGAGCCGCCCTTGACCTCCCCGGCGAGCCGCCCGTCGCGCAGGAAGACGACACGCCCGGCGGTCGCCGCGACGGCGGGGTCGTGGCTGACCACCACCAGGGTCTGCCCCTCGCTCTCGTTCAGCTCGCGCAAGAGGAGCAGCGTTTCCCCGCTGGAACGAGTGTCGAGGTTGCCGGTGGGCTCGTCGGCGAGCACGATCTCGGGCTCGGTGAGCAGCGCCCGTGCGATCGAGACGCGCTGCTGCTCGCCGCCGGAGAGCTCGGCCGGCAGGTGGCCGGCCCGCTCGGCCAGCCCGACGCGGCCGAGCAGCTCCCTCGCCCGCTTGCGCGTCTCCTCGTCGCGGCGCCCCGCGATCAGCGCCGGCAGGAGCACGTTCTCCTCGGCGGTCAGCGCGGGAAGCAGGTTGAAGAACTGAAAGACGAAGCCGATCTTCTCCCGGCGCAGCCTGGTCAGCTCGCCGTCGCCGAGCCCGTCGTAGCGCTGGCCGGCGAGCAGGATCTGGCCCGAGCTCGGGGTGTCGAGCGCGCCCAGCAGATGCAGGAGGGTGCTCTTCCCCGACCCAGAGGGGCCCATGATCGCGGCCATCTCACCGCGCTCGATCCCGAGGCTGACGCCGCCCAGGGCGTGGACGGCGGTCTGCCCCTCCCCGTAGACCTTGGTCAGCTCGTGCGTTTGGAGCGCCGGCGTGCCGTCCATGCGCCGAGGCTAGTGCACGGCCGTCGCGGACTATTCCGAGCGGCCGAGCTGGTCCTTGAGGCGCTGTATGGCCTCGACGGGAGAGGGATCGACTCCCCGGCGGGCGGCGAGATGAAGGGACAAGAGATCGCCCAGCATCACCGCCCACAGCAGGCGCTCGGTGCGGCTCTCGCCCTCGGTCTCCACGCGGCCCACGGCCGTGGCGTCGGCCTCCACCAGCTTCGCGGTCAGCTCGAAGCGCTGCCTGACCCGCGGGTGCTGATCCCGGTCCTCGAGAAAGACCGCGCTGAGGCGACCCGACTCGCTGGCGCCCCCCCAGCCGGCGATCTCGTTGTGGTCGGCCTCGGGCAGCTCCCCCGCGAAGGCGGGCAGCTTGGCGTTCTCGTTGATCTGGGTCTTCCAGCGAACGGCGACGGGCACCGTCACGTCCGCTCCGTAGATCACTGGGATCGATCCCTCGAGCCGCTCGGCCAGCCCGGCGGCCAGCTGGGCGAGCGAGTCGCTGGCCTCCCGCAGATGGGCCGCGGAGCTGTCGATCTCGGTCCGGATCCCGGGCGCCGCCCCGACCAGCGCGGCGACCTCGGCGGCGACCGTGAACAGGTAGCCGACCGCAGCCCGGGGCTCGAGGCCCGCCGGCAACCCGATCACCGGGACACCGTCGCGCCGGGCCGCGGCGGCGAGCTCCCCACCGGTGGTGGCGACGATTCGCCGAGCGCCGAGCGCCTCCGCGGCCTCGTAGCAGGCGATCGTCTCCTCGGTGTCCCCCGAGTAGCTCGAGCAGAGAACGGCGCGGTCGGGGAGCGCGGAGGACGGCAGCTCGTAGCTGCGCACGGTGTCGAGCGGCCGGCTGAGGCGGCTTCCGAACGCGACGGCGGCCAGGTCGCCGCCGATCGCCGACCCCCCCATGCCACAGACCGCGAGCCCTCCGACCGCGTCGAACGGCTCGAGCTTCGCCGATTCCACCCGCCAAAGCGCGTCCGAGAGCTGCTCGGGAAGGGCGAGAACGTGATCGAGCTGGTTGGAGTGATCGATCGCCCGAACCTCGGCCAGAGCGTCGCTCACGACGCCACCTCGCCCGGGGCCAGGCGCGCCCCGTCAGCGATCGCGACCCCCGCCTCGATCCGCGCCCCCTCCCCCACCACCGAGCCGGCCTCGATCCGCGCGCCCTCGCCCACCTGGACGCCGGGCGCCAGGATCGCCTCATGGACGCTTGCTCGCGAGCCGATCCTGCAATCGCTCAGCACCACCGAGCTGGACACGCTCGCCCGCTCGCCGATCTCGGAGCGGTGGCCGATCACGGCGCGAGCCCCGACCGCGGCGCCGGGCCCGACCGCCACCTCGGCCTCCAGCAGCACGGGTGGGTTGACGAACGCGCCGGGATCGACCTGTACGCCGTCTTCGACAAGGAGGCCGTCGCCGCCGAGGCGTGTGTCGACGGCGGTTCGCACGCGGCCCTCGAGGATGTCCCAGCTCGCCTGCAGGTACCGCTCCGGGGTGCCGATGTCCATCCAGTAGCCCTCCAGGCGGTGACCGTACAACCCCTGGCCCACCAACCGCGGGAAGACCTCACGCTCCATCGAGATCATCTGGCCAGGCGGGATCGACTCGATCAGGCTGCGCTCGAGCACGTAGGCGCCCGCGCTGACCTCGTCGGTGTCGATCTGACCGGGGTCCGGCTTCTCGAGGAACTCGAGCACCTCCCCCCCGTCGGTTGCGGGGCCGGCGCCGGGGGCCGTGGGCCCTCCGGTGCGCCGAACGAGACCGTATGCGCTCGGATCCTCCGCCGGGGAGAGCGCCAGGGTGGCCACCGCCCCGCGCTCGGAGTGCCCCCGGACGAGGCCGCTCAGATCGAGGTCGCTCAGCACGTCGCCGTTGAGCACCAGGAAGCGCTCGTCGAGCAGCCCCTCGTCGGCGGCGAGGCGAAGCGGCCCCGCGGTGCCCAGCGGCTCGGCCTCCTCGACGTAGCGGATGCGGGGCCCCCGCCCGTCGCCCTCCCCGAGCACCTCGCGCAGAGGGTCGGCGCCAAAACCGCAGGCCAGCACCACCTCGGAGACTCGGTGCCGGGCCAGCCAATCGACGATGTAGCGGATGAACGGGCGGTCCACCAGGGGCAACGCAGGCTTCGGGCGGGTGAGCGTAAGGGGTCGCAGCCGGGTGCCCTCTCCACCCACCAGGACCACGGCCTGCATCAGGGCCGGCCGATCCCCTCGTATGTGAAGCCGGCGGCGCGCAGCTTCTCCGGGTCGAGGAAGTTGCGTCCGTCGATCAGCAGCGGCTTGGCCATCCGTCCCGCCAGCGACGCCCAATCCAGCTCGGCGAACTCGGGCCACTCGGTGACCAGGATCGCCGCGTCGGCGCCCTCGAGAGCCTCCTCGGCCGAGTCGCAGAACTCGACCGTGGGAAGAAGCTCTTGCGCAGGGCCCTCGGCCACGGGGTCGTAACCGCTGACGCGCGCGCCCTCGCCCGCCAGGCGCGACGCGAGCACCAGGCTGGTCGCCTCCCGCATGTCGTCCGTGTCCGGCTTGAACGCCAGCCCGAGGAGCGCCACCTTCTTGCCGACCAGCGAGCCCAGATGCTTCTCGAGCTTCTTCATCACGCGCCGCTTCTGGAGCTCGTTGACCTCGATCACGGCGGTGAGGAGCTGGAAGTGGTAGCCGGTGTTGCCGGCGAGCTGCTTCAGCGCGCTGACGTCTTTCGGAAAGCACGACCCCCCGTATCCGATCCCGGCCCGCAGGAAGCTGGCGCCGATTCGCTGGTCGAGGCCCATGCCGCGGGCCACCTCGCTCACGTCGGCGCCGACCTCCTCGCAGACGTTGGCGATCTCGTTCACGAACGAGATCTTGGTGGCGAGGAATGCGTTGGACGCCAGCTTGATCATCTCGGCGGAGGCGACGTCCGTGCGCACCAGCTCGCCCCCTAGTGGCCGGTAGACCTCCTCGACCGCGTCGGCCGCCCACTCGTCGCCGTCGTCCGCGCCGATCACGACCCGGTCCGGGTGCAGGAAGTCGTCGACCGCGGAGCCCTCCTTGAGGAATTCGGGGCAGGAGACGTAGGCCAGCTTCGGCGCCTCGCGACGGATCGCCCTTCCGGTGCCCGCCGGCACGGTGCTCTTCATCACCAGGGCGTGATCGCCGTCCTCGCGGAGCTGAGACAGGACCGCCTGGACACGGGACAGATCGGCGTCGCCGGAGTAGGTCGGAGGCGTGTCCACGCAGCAGAACAGAAGCCGCGCGCCCTCCAGGACCTCCGGCATCTCGACCGTGAACCGAAGGCGCTCCCGATTGCGCTCCAAGAGCTCCTGGATGCCCGGCTCGTGGAACGGCACCTCGCCCCGGCTCAGGGCGTCGACCTTGGTCGCGTCGATGTCCATGGCGATCACCCGGTTACCCGAGATCGGCGAAGCAGGCGGCCGTCACCAGGCCCACCCAGCCGACTCCGATCACGCCGATGGATCGCTCTTCGCTCATCTCAGCTTCCACAATGATCGCGGCTGCGCGGCTGCGGCGTCTCTAGCCCGTGTAGTCCGCGCGTCGACTCGGCGATGCCGAACATCTGGCCCGGGGTGAGCACGCTGAGCAGCGTGTTGTCGACCCAGTACGAGCCGCGCTCGGTCTTCCAGCCTACGAACCGCAGCCGTCCTCCGTCCCAGGACAGCAGGTACTCGCGCCCGTCGATCGTCCTGGTCTCACTCGGGTTGTCGAGGATCGGCGGATCCTTCCAGTCGGTGCCCGACACCCCGTAGTAGGCCGTGTACCCCTCGGTGGTCAGCGCGGCCACGAACTTGTAGCCGCGGTACTCCTGGTCGCCGGGACCGTCGATCGGGAAGGCGCGGGAGTCGTCGGTCAGCGTCGAGTTGGGCGCCAGCTTGGTGGGATAGTGGATCGGGAAGTCGAGCATCGGCTTGCCGCCCTTCGTCTGCACTCCCGCCAGCTTGGCGGCGACCTGCTCCCCGGAGACGCCGGTCAACGACGAGTCGACCAGTGGGGGAGGCGAGCCGGCGGCTTGGCGCCCTGCTTCTTCGGCGGCTCTTCCTTTGAATCGCCCTCTGGGGCCTCCGGCTCCGGGGGCGGCTCGGACTCCCCCTCGAAGCGTTTCACGGCCTCCTGGATCGCCGACTCCGAGGCGGTCACGTAAGACGCGCTCGGACCGCCCAGGTTCGCCGGGAAGTCGATCTGGACCACCGGGGCGCCGCTGGCGCCGATGAACAGCCGTCCAAGGCTGACCAGGTCGGTCTCGTCCTCGATGTCGGAGGTCACGTGCTTCTTCAGGATGTCGATCAGCTCGTTCCGATCGGCCAGGATCTTCTTGGCCGGCAGCTGCTGGCGCGCCTCCCGCAGGAACTCCTGCTGGCGCGCCGCCCGCACCAGGTCGTTGTCCTCGTGGCGATAGCGGACGTATTGGAGCGCGTTCAAGCCGCACATCCGCTGGTAGCCGGCCTCGACGTCGATCTCCGCGTACTGCTCGGAGGCCGCCAGGCCGACGTTGGAGTGGTAGTAGTGATGGTCGACGTCGACGTAGACGCAGTCGATCGCGTTGACGGCCTCGGCGAAGCCGTTGAAGTCGACGTTGACGACGTGGTTGATGTTGTCCAGGCCGGTGAGCTGCTTGACAGCCGTCAGGGCCAGCTTCGGCCCCCCGTAGGTGTAGGCGGCGTTGAACCGGTCGATCCCGTGGCCCGGGATGTTCACCTTCAGGTCGCGCGGGATGGACATCACCGTGATCTGCTCCGACGCCACCCGGAGCAGGATCGTCGTGTCCGAGCGGCCGAAGTCTTCGCGGGCGCGCTGGTCGGAGCCCAGGATGAGGATCGTCTGCGGGTTGCCCGGGTCGGCGACCTCGAGCTGGCTTTGAACGGACGGCAGTCCGCCGAGCCCTCGCGCGATGCCCTTCAGGTAGACGAGCAGGCTGACCGCCGTCGCGGTGGTCATCGCGACGATGATCAGCAGCGAGCCCGCCAGGAAACGGGGCCAAAGCCCCCGCCCCGGGCGCCCCCTCCTCCTGCTCGGGCCCTGGGGAGCGCGGATCATCCCCGGCGGGGGCCTCCGCCTGGGCCGCCGCCGGAGGGGGCCCGGCGGGGGCCTTCGGCCCGGCCGCCGCCGGCGGTGCGGCGGGAGCCACCGGCGCGCCTGCCGCCGGTTGCTTGGCGGCGTGCTCGGCCGTGCGCGCGCGCAGCCCGGCGAGCGCGGCCTCGCGTGCCGCCTCGCGATCGGCCAGGGCCGGGGTGTCCGTCTCCACGGTCGCCTGGCCGGGCGCCGGGTCCGGCCCGTCGCCCTGGTCGAGCTCCTCGGCCAGCTCCTCCTCGTCCAGCTCGTCGGCATCGAGCTCTTCCTCGAGCTCTTCGTCCTCTGCGCCGTGGGCGGGGTCGTCGCCTTGCTCCGCCTCGGGCGGGGGCCGTTCCTCGGAGGAGCTCCGCTCCCGGCCCGCCCAGGTCGCCGGCGGCGGCGCCTGGGGCTCGTCCTCACGTGGATCGCTCAAGCGTCGCCCGCTTCGGAGGCCTCGCCGGCGTCGGCGAGCTCGCCTGGGAGCCGGGTGACGAAGTCCACGACGGCCTGCCGGTAGCCGGCCAGCGAAGGAATCGAAACCCACTCCTCGGGGCCATGGTGGCCGCCCCCGATAGGCCCGAACTCGACCGCCGGAATGCCCACCCGCAGGAACGAGACCACATCCGAGGCCCCATCGCGGCCGACGACTCCCTTCGCCTCGCCGTCGCTGTACGGGGTCGCCGAGGCGCGGAGAGCCCTGACGTATGGCGAATCGGGATCGACCACGACCGGCGGGCGCGAGAATGTCGACACCACCTGGGCGCGTGACAGCCCGGCGACCTCCGCGAGGATTTCGTCCGGGTCCTGCTCAGGCAGATAGCGCACGTCCACGTCTATGAAACAGGTGTCGGGGACCTTGTTCAGGGCGTCGCCGCCGAGGATGCGGCCGAGGTTTATCGACGGTCGGTCGAAGAGCTCCGAGCTCCGGCTCGCAAACGGTAGCGACTCCAGTTCACGGAACACCTCGTAGGCGCGCAGAATGGCGTTCTCGCCCAGCCACGGCGTCGCCCCGTGGGCCGCGTGCCCGAGCACCTGGATCCGCATCGCGAGCACTCCCTTGGCGGCGACTCCGACCTGCATGTCGGTGGGCTCCCCGGTGATCGCGAAATCGCCCAGGAAGCCCGCCTCAACCAGGCGATCGCCGCCTCGATCCGTCTCCTCCTCGGACTCCTCGTCGGGAACGATCCCCATGCGCACCCGCACCTGGTCCTGTTCACGCAGGTCGGCCAGCGCCAGCATCAGGCAGGCGAGCGCCCCCTTCATGTCGTAGGCGCCCCGCCCGTGCAGCCGCTCTCCGTCCTGCCACGGGGTGAACTGCTCCGGCCGGCCCGGGACCACGTCCAGATGGCCGTGCAGCAACACCGTCCTCGACGCGTTCTGCGGCCCCACCTCGGCGATCGTCACGGGCAGGTCGCGAACCCCGATCTGGCGGGCCACGATGTCTCGCGACTCCAGCCAGCCCTTGACGAACCCCGCGCACAGCTTGATGCCATCCGGGCTGGAGGTGTCGTAGCCGATCAGCTCCTCTGTCAGCGTCCGCTCTTCCATCACCGAGGCAGTATGCAGTTCGCGCCAGGCGCCCGCACCCCTACGCGGTATGCCTGCTGCCGCTTAATTCTGCTCGGCTATCGCCAGGAAAGCTTCGAGCCGGCGCTGCTCGCGCTGGGCGCCCTCGTGCGTGGCAGACCCCTCCTCGGCCTCCTCGACGCGCCGCCGCGCATCGTCGAGGCGCTCGCGCAGCTCGCGGGCGTCGAGCTGGTCGGGCGGGATCGCCTCCGCGATCAGGACCCGCGCCCGGTTGGCGAACACCTCCAGCCAGCCCTCGCCCTGGGCGTATCGCTCGATCTCCGAATCGGAGACGTGGAGCCGCAGCTCGGCCGGCACCAGGCGAGCGACGATCGGGATGTGCCGGGCGAGGATCCCCACCTCCCCCACGGCCGTCCGGGTCGAGAGCTGCACGAGCTCGCCGTTGAACACCTCCCCCTCGGGCGTCAGCACCTCCGCCTCGAGCTTGTCGTGGCCGTCAGCCACTACGCCGGGGCCTCCTCCTTCTCACGCTCCTCCTCCTCGGCCCGCGCCTCGGCCGCAACCCGCTCGACCCCCTCGTCTCGCTCCGCCTTCTCCTCGGTGCCGCTGACCTGCTCGATCGGGCCCTTCATATAGAAGGCGCTCTCCGGCAGATCGTCGTACTTGCCGTCGAGGATCTCGCGGAAGCTGCGCACGGTGTCGCCGACGGGCACGTACTCGCCGTCGCGGCCGGTGAACTGCGAGGCGACGAAGAACGGCTGCGAGAGGAAGCGCTCGATCTTGCGCGCCCGATTGACCGCCACCTTGTCCTCGTCGGAGAGCTCGTCGATGCCCAGGATGGCGATGATGTCCTGCAGCTCCTTATAACGCTGGAGCACCTCCTGGACGTCGGTCGCGGTCGCGTAGTGCTCCTCGCCGACGATGTCCGGCTTGAGGATCGTCGAGGTCGAGTCGAGCGGGTCGACCGCCGGGTAGATCCCTTTCTCCGAGATTGCGCGCGACAGCGTCGTTGTGGCGTTCAGGTGCGCGAACACCGAGGCCGGAGCCGGATCGGTCAGGTCGTCCGCGGGGACGTAGATCGCCTGGATCGAAGTCACCGACCCCTGCTTCGTCGAGGTGATCCGCTCCTGTAGCTCGCCCATCTCGGTTTCCAGGGTGGGCTGGTAGCCGACCGCCGACGGCATCCGCCCGAGCAGCGCCGAGACCTCGGAGCCCGCCTGGACGAAGCGGAAGATGTTGTCGATGAACAGCAGCACGTCCTGCCCGCCTTGCTCGCGGAAGTACTCGGCCATCGTCAGCCCGGAGAGGGCGACGCGAAGCCTCGCGCCCGGAGGCTCGTTCATCTGCCCGAAGACGAGCATCGTCCGGTCGAGCACGCCGGACTCCTTCATCTCCAGCCAGAGGTCGTTTCCCTCGCGGGAGCGCTCGCCGACGCCGCAGAACGCCGAGCGCCCCTCATGCTCCTCGGCGATGTTGCGGATCAGCTCCTGGATCAGCACCGTCTTGCCGACGCCGGCGCCGCCGAACAGGCCAACCTTGCCGCCCTTGGCGTACGGAGCGAGCAGGTCGACGACCTTGATCCCGGTCTCGAGAACCTCCTGGGTCGGGGTCAGGTCCTCGACCTCGGGCGCCGGGCGATGGATCGGCCATCGTGTTTCACCCTTGATTTCGTCGCCCTGATCGATCACCTCACCCAGCAGGTTGAAGATCCGGCCGAGGGTTTCGTCACCCACGGGGACCGTGATCGGCCCGCCGGTGTCGACCACCTGCTGGCCACGGCGCAGGCCGTCGGTGGCGTCCATGGCCACGGCGCGTACGCGGTCGTCGCCGAGATGCTGCTGCACCTCGCAGACCAACACCGTCGAGTCCTTGTCGTCGCCGCGCGAGAGATCGATGGTGACCGCGGAGTAGATCTCGGGCAGCTCGTCGGGGAAGAGCGCGTCGACCACCACCCCGGTCACCTGTTCGATCGTGCCGACGTTTTGCTTAGTCGAACGTTTCCCGTTGTCCTCAGCCACTCTCTTCTCCTTTAACCGAGCGCTTCCGCGCCGGAGACGACTTCAAGGATCTCCTGCGTGATCTCCGCCTGACGGACCCGGTTCATCTCCAGGGTCAGGTCGGCGATCATGTCCTGCGCGTTCTCCGCCGCGCTGCGCATCGCTGTCATCCGCGCCCCGTGCTCTGACGCCGCCGACTCCAGCAGCGCCCGGAAGACCGAGAGGTCGACGTACTCCTCGAACAGCTTCGGGAGCAGCTCCTCGGGCTCGGGCTCGTAGTCCCAGTAGGCGCGCTCGTGCGCTTCGGCAAGCTCCGGGTCGGCCGGCTCCTCGGGCTCGGGCAGGCCCTCGCCGAAGACCTCCGCCTGCTGCAGCGGCAGCAGGGTCTGGCGGCGCACGTATTGGGTCAACGGGGAGACGTAGCGGTTGTACACCAGCTCGACGCGGTCGAGCTCCTCATCGGCGTAGGCGGTAGTCAGGTCGCGGGAGATCTCCCGCGCGTTGGAAAACGCGGGCCGGTCGGTGAAGCCAACGTAGGAGTTGACCACGTTCTCGCCGCGGAAGCCCATCGTGGAGTTGCCGCGCCGGCCGATGACCGCAAAGCGCACCTCGGCGCCCTGGCCTTCGAACTCGCGACGCAGCCGCACCCCCTCGCGCACGATGTTGGTGTTGAACGAGCCGGCGAGGCCGCGGTCGCCGGTGATCAACGCGACCCCGACCGCCCGCGTCTGCTCGCGTTCCTGGAGCAGCTTCACGTGCCCGATCTCGCCGCTCGACGCCTCCGCGACCTGGCGCGTCATCTTGCGGATCGCCTGCGCGTACGGGCGCATTGCCGCGATCCGCTGCTCGGCTCGGCGCAGACGCGCGGCGGCCACCATCTCCATCGCCCGCGTGATCTTGTGGATGTTCTTGACGGACGAGATCCGGTTCTTGACTTCCTTCTGGGTGGCTATGCGGTGACCTCCTCGGGCTCCTGCTCGGCCGGCTCCTCGGCGTCCTCGCCACTCTCCTCGGCGGTCCGCCCCGGCCTCGCGTGCTCCTCCTCAGAGCGGACCCGATCCGACTCGCCCTCCTCGAGCGGCTGTCCCTCGGCGTCGAAGTCGGGGCCGAAGTCGTCGATCGCCTCGGCGATCGCGTCATCCAGGGCCTGCTCGTCCGAGTCCGAGAGCTCCCCGGAGTCGCTGATGCTCTGCATCAGGTCCTTGTTCTCCGACTTAAGGCGGCCGAGGAGGTTGTCCAGGAACGCCTGCACCCGGTCCGTCTTGATCCGGTCGAGGTAGCCGGCCGTGCCGGCGTGGATCGAGGCCACCTGTTCGGCGACCGAGAGCGGGCTGCGCTCGTTCTGGTTCAACATCTCGACCAACCGCTCGCCGCGCGCGAGCTGCTTCTGAGTTTCGGGATCCAACTCGGAGCCGAACTGCGCGAACGCCTCCAGGTCACGGTACTGGGAGAGGTCGAGGCGCAGCTTGCCTGCAACCTTTTTCATCGCCTTCGTCTGCGCGTTACCTCCCACCCGCGAAACCGAGATTCCGACGTTGATCGCAGGTCGCACCCCCGAGTAGAAGAGGTCCGACTCGAGGAAGATTTGGCCGTCGGTGATCGAGATCACGTTGGTGGGGATGTAGGCGGAGACGTCGTTCGCCTGCGTCTCGATGATCGGCAGCGCGGTCAGCGAGCCGCCTCCGAGATCGTCGTTGAGGCGCACTGCGCGCTCCAGCAGCCTGGAGTGCAGGTAGAAGACATCGCCCGGGTACGCCTCGCGCCCCGGCGGGCGCCGCAGTAGCAGCGACATCTGCCGGTAGGCGAAAGCGTGCTTGGTGAGGTCGTCATAGATGCAAAGCGCGTCGCGGCCGTTGTAGAGGAAGTGCTCACCCATCGCGCAGCCCGCGTAGGGGGCCATGTACTTGATTGGCGCCGCCTCGTCGGCGGGCGCCGCGACGATGATCGTGTTGTCCAGCGCCCCGTGCTCGTCCAGCAGCTCGACGACCTGGACCACGGTCGACATCCGCTGGCCGATCGCGACATAGATGCAGACGAGGTCCTTGTCGCGGTTGTTGATGATCGTGTCGATCGCGATCGCTGTCTTGCCGGTCTGGCGGTCGCCGATGATCAGCTCGCGCTGGCCGCGGCCGATCGGGATCATGCCGTCGATCGCCTTGAGCCCCGTCTGAACAGGCGTGTTCACGGGCTGGCGCTGGACGACACCCGGGGCCTTGAACTCCGCGGGCCGGGTCTCCTGCGTGTGGATCTCGCCCTTGTCGTCGAGCGGGCGTCCGAGCGGATCGACGAGGCGGCCGAGCAGCTGGTCGCCGACCGGGATCTCGAGCAGGCGACCGGTGCGCTTGACCGTGTCGCCCTCCACCACCTTGTCCCACTCACCGAACAAGACCACCCCGACGTTGTCCTGCTCGAGGTTGAGGGCGAGCCCGGTGACGTCGTGCGGCAGCTCGAGCATCTCCAGCGACATGCAGTTGTCGAGCCCGTGGACGCGGGCTATGCCGTCGGCTACCGAGAGCACCGTCCCGACCTCGGAGAGGTCGGCGGCGTCGGTCTCCAGTCCCTCGATCCGCTCGCGCAGGATCTTGGCTATCTCGTCGGGCTTGATTTCCACGTTTGTTTGGCTCCTTGAATCTCTCTTTGAATCTCTTGCGGCCGCCTGCGGCGGCCTTACATGCTGCGTTGTCTAGCTCCTTGAATCTCTTGCGGCCGCCTGCGGCGGCCTTACATGCTGCTTTCGGGGCTAAAGCCCCTCACCATCTGTTCCTTCTCAGTCTTTCCAGCTTGCTGCGGAGGCTGGCGTCGAGCACCATGTTGCCGACCCGCAGCCGGAGGCCGCCGAGGATCCCTTCGTCGACCTCAGTGCGAAGGTCGACCGTGCGTTTCGTCTGACGCTCGATCTCGGCGCCGACGCTCTCAACCAGCTTCGGGTCGAGCTCGATGGCGCTCGTCAGCGTCACCTCGAGGCGTCTGTTCGCTTCCGCCCACAGTTCGTCGAACCGGTCGCGGATGCGGAAGATCGCCGGCATCCGGTGCTTCTCGGCGAGCAGCCCGAGGAAGTTGATCAGCTCCGGCTCGGCGCCTGAGACCGCGCGCGAGATTCCCTCCCCCTTCTCAGCCGAGGAGAAGTAGGGGCTGAAGAGGAAGACCTGGAGGTCGCGATTCTCCGCAACGGCGTGGGCGAACTCGTCAAGCTGCTCGTGAATCACATCGAGCTTGTCGTTGTCGCGTGCGGCCTCGAACAGGGCCTCGGCGTACACGCGCGCGATCTCCTCCATCTAGCTCTCCGACCCCCCATTGCCGGCCAGGGCCGAGAAGTCGACCTCGGCTAGGGCCTCCTCGATCAGGCGCTTGTGGTCCTCGGAGTCGAGCGCCTTGCGGGTCACCTTCTCGGTGGCGAGCACGGTCAGGTCGGCGACCTCCTTGCGGATTCGCTCCAGGGAGCGGCGGGTCTCGGTCTCGATGTCGCGCCGCGCGGCCGCCACCAGCTCCTCGCGCTTCTCCTTGCCCTCGGAGACCGCCTCGGCCGCGGCGGCGTCGGCCGCCTTGCGCGCCCGCGCCACGATGTCCTCCGCCTGCTCCCGGGCCTCCTTGAGGCGCTCGCGGTACTCGTTCAGGAGCTGATCGGCCTCCTGGCGCTGTTTCTCGGCCGCGTCGATGCTGTCCCGGATCGCGTTGGCCCGCCGCTCCAGGGCCTCGCCGATCCTCGGCAGGGCGACCTTGCTCAGCACCCACATCGTGAACCCGAACAGGACCAGGGTCCAGATCATCAACCCCAGGGCAGGGGAGACCAGGAAGCTGCCTCCCTCGTCTCCTCCGCCCTCGGCCTGCGCGAGGAGCAGGACCGCGGCTATGTCGCCGATTCCCGCCAAGGCCTAGAGGAAGAACGCGATCAGGCCGAAGATGAAGGTGTAGAAGGCGACCGCCTCGGTGAGCGCGAAGCCCAGCCAGCGGATCGCCTGAAGCTCGTCCTTCATCTCAGGCTGCCGGGCCACCGACTCGATCTCCTTGCCGAAGATGATGCCGATGCCGATGCCCGCCCCGATCGACCCGAGGCCGGCGCCCACCCCCAGCGCGATCGCCTTGCCCGCGTCGGTGATGCCGGTGTCGGTGATCCCTTGGCTGGCTTCTTGGGCAATCGGAAGCAACAGATCCATGAACAGAGCTCCTTTTTAGTGGCTTTCGGCGGTCGCGCCGCCGATGTAGATCGCGGTAAGCATCGAGAAGATAAACGCCTGCAGCGTGGCGATCAGGCCAAGCTCCAGGACGAAGAACGCAAAGGCCAGCGGGAAGGTCAGCGCCCCAAGCGCGGCCAGGCCCAGCAGCACCGCCAAGCCGCCGCCCATGAACAAGAGCAGCAGGTGCCCGGCGAGGATGTTCGCGAACAACCGGACGGAGAGGGAGATCAGGCGCACGAAGTGCGAGATCACCTCGATCACGAAGATCAGGCCCTTGCCCACCGGGTTCATGCTCTCCAGGCCGGGCGGCAGCCAGCTCCTGAAGTAGGGGATGAACCCCTTCGCGCGGATCCCCTCCACGTTGTAGCTGATCCAAACGACGAGGGTCAGCGCCAGAGGCACCGAGATGTTGGCCGTGGCGGCGTAGATCGCGAAGGTCGGCAGCTCGAGGCCGAAGACGTTCACCGTCTCGTGCGTGTTCGTGGGCAGCGGCAGATAGCCGATCACGTTGGAGAACCAGATGAAGAAGAACAGGGTGGCCAGGAAGGGAAACCACCTGGTCGCGACCCGCTGGTCCAGGTTGGTGCCGGTGATGTTGTTGCGGGTCAGGTCGTAGGCCAGCTCGACGATGAGCTGCACGCGGTTGGGCTTCTGCTGCATGCGCCGCGAGATCCAGACCATGACGAAGATCGTGAGGGCGCTCGCCAGCACCAGGTAGAAGACGGCCCGGTTGATGCTGAAGTCGATGCCTCCCACCTTGATGCTGAGCCACGCGTCGAGCTTGAACTCGTCCTGGGGCTTGAACTCCTCGTTCTTGCCGTCGTTGCCGAAGATCACCAGCAGCAGGACGGCCGACCCGAGGTAGATGGCGGCCCCGAGCAGGACCTTGGCGCGCATGCTCATCGCCTGGAAGCCTGCGGCGGCTCCAGCAGCCGGGTGACGAACTGGGTCGCCAGATAGACGGTGAACAGCGCCGCCGAGAGCACCGCCGCCGCAAGCCCGGCCTCGCGTTCAGCCAGCCCCACGAGCAGGACGGCGAGCGTGATCAGCCACACCCTGGCCAGCGTCGCGCCGGCCAGGATCCCCAGCGCCGCCCGGCGGTCCCCGCGCTGCTGGGCGCCAGTGGCGCGACGCGAGGCCGCGATCTGGATCGCGCGCTGTGCGAGCCACGCCCCGGCGGCCACCGCGTAGCCGCTGAGTGGCCAGCCGGCGAGCAGGAAGACCGGCAGGGCGAGCGCCAGCAGCACCAGGTCGGCCCAGCCGACCACCTGGGCGGTCCGCCCGCTCCCGCCCAGCCCGCTAGATCCTTCTAAAGCGAGCGTGGACAAGGGCAAATCCCACGACGACCCCCGCGAACAGCCCAACCAGGCCGGCCGGGACTGCGATACCCACGAGCGAGCCCAGGCCGAACCCGGCGGCCGCGCAGGCGACCATCGTCCCGAGCAGAAGGCCGCCCGCGGCGGCGGCATCCGCCCTCGTGGGTGGACCGTCGGTCATCGGGGCTTTCGAACTCGGGACGGGACACTCTGGGGTCGACCTGTCTCCAAGGAAACGGAGGGCCGCTCGGGCCCGGCGCAGGCCGGTTCCAGGCGGCGCGGGCGCGAATATATCCGAAACTGCGCGATTCCGGACCCCGTCAACGAGGCCGATTCCCACAGTCGGACCCGCTCAGCGATGCCGATTGTGGACGGGTTCTTGCCGCATACCGGCAATAACCCGGCCATCAGGCGTCGTAGCCATCCGAATCACGTCTGCTCGATCGCCTCGAACTCCCCCGTGTCGGGGTCGATCGCCTCGAACTCGCCGGTCTCCGGGTTGATCGCGGCGAAGCTGCCCGTCTCGAGCTCGCGGGCCACGCCCGCGTCCACCTCCTCGGGCGCCGGCGCGTCCGTGCCCCGCAACCCGACCAGCTGGCGGAGGCGGAAGCGGCGCAGCTTGAGGATCTCGAGCAGGACGACCAGGTAAACGCTCGCGGCGAGCGCGGTCAAGCCGCAGATCACGATCAGCACCGTCCAGGCGGCGTGGAAATTGCCGTGGTTGTCGCTGTAGGGGACGAAGCGCAGCGCGAGCGCCAGCCCCGCCAAGACCGCGACCCAGCCGTACAGGTAGGCCAGGGTGCGGCGCTGCGAGAAGCCGATGTTCGCCATCCGGTGGTGGAAGTGCCAGCGGTCGGCCGAATACACGGGGCGCCGGTACTTGAGCCGCTTGGCGACCACGAAGCCGCCGTCGAGGATCGGCACGGCGAGCACGATCAGCGGAAAGAACAGGGCGACGACGGCGTTCGTCTTCAGGGCGCCCAGGACGGCCACCGTCGCGAGCAGGTAGCCGAGCAGGTTGGAGCCCGTGTCTCCCATGAAGCTGGACGCGGGCGGGAAGCCGTGCCGCAGAAAGCCCAGCGACGCGCCCGCCGTGGCGGCGGCCAGCACCCCGGCCCCGGGGCGGTCGAGCGACATGGCGATGATCGCGAAGGTCGCCGCCGCGATCACGCAGACGCCGGCGGCGAGCCCATCGACGCCGTCGATGAAGTTGATCACGTTCATCACCGCGACGAAGCCGAGCACGGTCAGCAGGTGGCCGACCTTGACGTTGCCGAGCACGACGACGTCACGGAACAGCACGTGGTCGAGCTGGACGCCGCCCACGAACGGCAGGGTGAAGTCACTCACCCAGACGCCGGTGAAGACCGGGATCATGGCGGCCAGGAACTGCCCCATCAGCTTCGCGCCGGCGGGCAGGTCGAAGACGTCGTCGAGCACCCCCACGGCGGCGATCACCGCGGCGCCGCCCAGGATGGCCCTGGTAAGCGGCGCCCAGGGCAGGAACAGGGCGCCGGCGACGAGGACGCCGCAGAGGATCGCCAGCCCCCCCAGCTTGGGCATGGGCACCTCGTGCAGGCCGCGCTCCCGGGGCTCGTCGATGGCGTTCAGCCGCCGAGCCGCGGCCTCGGTCAGGGGTACGAGCAGCCAGGCGATCGACACGGCCACCAGAAAGGCGAAGACGCCGTCGATCGCGTCGGGTCTTCCGTCAACCAGCATCGCGGTGGGCGCGGCGAGGGTATCCGACGCTTCTAAGCGCCCCGTCAACCAACGGATGCCCCAGCACCAGCCCCCTCATGCGACTGTGCCCAGTACGAGGTCGACCAGCAGCGACGGATCGCGGAGCGTGGCCTGACCGTTGCCGGCGCCTCGCTTCCGGAGCTCGAGCGACCGGGGGTCGGTGAGCGGGCGCAGGCGCCCGGAGCGAATCAGCGCCTCGTCGACGCCGCCGAGCCTGCCCTTGAAGGTGGTGTAGACCGGCGTGCCCAGTGCCGCCGCCTCGCGGTTCATCGTCCCCCCGGCCGAGACCACCAGATCGGCGAGCGCGACCAGGCTTTGCGCCTCGACCGCCCCCTCGGCGACGATCACGGAGGGCAGGTCGAGGCCCTTCAAGTAGCTTCGCTGGGCGTCCGTGCGCGGCAGGACCACGGCGTGGACCTCGGAGTCGCTTCCGAGGCGGGCGAGAACCTGGGGGAAGAGCGGGTTCGACGTGCGGTGGTACAGCGACACGTCCGGCGGCGGCCTGACGACGACCACGACCCGCTGCGTGTCCACGCCAAGCCGCTCGAGCACGCCGGGATCCGGCTCGAAGTCGGCCAGGTAGTACTCCTCCTTCAGCCCCGGGTACTGAAACAGCTTCTCGGGCCCCACTCCGAAGCGCCGGAGCCGCTCGGCGGGAACCGAGTCGGGGAAGATCACGCGGGTCGCGAGCCGGCACGCGATGCGGTGCTGGGTGACCGCGAACTCGTAGTCGTGCATGTTGGCCTCGGGGATGCCGAGCGACCTCGCGGCCATCGCCAGGTCGTAGGAGCCGTGGGCGAGGGCGAGCTCGAAGCCCCGGCGCTTCCCGAACCTGCGCATCATCGGCGTGCGCTGCATCAACCTGATCAGCTTCCGTGCCCGGGAGGCGCCGCCGTGGCGCCCGATCGGGGTGTGATCGATGCCGTGGAGCTCCAGCAGCTCCTGCGTCTGCGCGTACTCCCGCGAGGTCACCTCGACCTCATGGCCCGCGTCCCGCAGGCGGGTGATGATCGGCCTAAGGACCAGGACGTGCGCCGGCGCGCTCATGTCCACCCAGACCTTCACCTAGACGAGATCGCGACGGCGCAGCAGCGCGGCGCCGGCCGCGAAACCGAGCATCACCCAGGAAATCATCACGAGCAGCGCGACAGCCGGCGCGAGCTGGTCCTCCTCACCCGTGGGCTGGATCTCCAGGAGCGCGTTGGGCGCCCCGGAGGTCGGACCGTACCTGCCCACGTCCGCGGCGACGGCGAGCAGCGTCGGCTCCACAGCCACGGTGAAGACGAGCAGGCCCACGATCGCGGCGACCTGGTTGCGCACGACCGCGCCGATGCCAACGCCGAAGGCTCCGAACACGGCGGCCACGACCAGATTGCGCCACAGAACGTCGGCCAGGTCGCTGATCTCGATGGTGGTCTCCCCGCGTACGGACAGGATCAGCGTTCCGACCGCCATGATCGCCAGGGTCACGATCAGCGAGAGCACGGCGCCGGCAGCGGCGTAGGAGAGCGTCTTGGCGGTGAGCAGGCGCAGCCGGTCAGGCGCCGCCAGGAACGTGCTCGTGATCGTCTTGTGGCGCCACTCGCCAGCCATCGCCATGACGCCGAGCAGAAGGATGAATAGGCCGCTGAAGTCGGCGGTGAACAGCTCGCGCACGTCCTTCTCCGTCAGGTCGTTGCTCAGCGCGGTCGCGAGCCCGACCACCAGCAACGACAGTGCCAGGGCGGAGGCCACCAGGGCAACGAAGGTGCGCGTGGTGCGCAGCTTCAAGAGCTCGGCGCGAAACAGGGGGCTCATTGGTCGTCCCCGGTCAGGGCGAGAAAGGCGGCTTCGAGCGAGCGCAAGCGTGGAGTCAGCAAACGCAGCGCCAACCCTTCCTCGGCGGCGACCAGACCGACCTGCTCAGGGGTGACACCGAGCACGAGCAGGTTCTTCCCGTTGCTCTCCACCGCGTAGCCGCGGCGCTCGAGCGCGGCCGCGAGCCGACTCTGGTCCTGGGCGCCTACCTCGGTGGCGGGCCCCTCGTCGCCCCCCAGCACCTGCTCGAGCGTGCCCTGGCCTCGGAGCCGGCCATTCGAGATCACCACCACGTCGTCCACTGACTGCGCGACCTCGGCCAGCAGGTGGCTCGACACGAGCACGGCACGCCCGCTATCCGCCTGATGGCGCAGGAGGGCGCGCATCCAGCTGATGCCCGGAGGGTCGAGGCCGTTGGTGGGCTCGTCCAGGATCAGCACCTCGGGGTCGCCGAGAAGGGCCGCGGCGATCGCAAGCCGCTGGCGCATGCCCATCGAGTAGCCCTTCACCCGTCGATTGGCCGCCTCGGTCAGGCCAACTGCGGCCAGCACCTCGTCGACGCGGGCCGGCGGATGCTCACCGGCCACGGCCAGGACGCGGAGGTGGTTGCGTGCCGTGCGCCCTGGGTGAAAGGCCGCGTCCTCGAGCACGGCGCCCACGTATCCGCTCGGCCGGTCGAGCTCCTCGTAGCGGCGGCCGCCGAACGTGGCCGTGCCGCTGGTGGGCAGGACGAGCCCGAGCAGAGCGCGCAGAGTGGTGCTCTTCCCGGCACCGTTGGGCCCGAGGAAACCGGTGACGCGCCCGGCTTCGATCTCGAAGCTGAGGCCCTCGACAGCCTTGACCTTGCCGAACTGCTTGTGCAGATCGCGTATCTCGACGGCTGCCATGGCCGGCGCATGATGACAAGCCGGCCCTTCGCGGGGCTGGGGCGGCGCAGTAGCCTCCGTGCGTGCGGGTCCACCTACTCGACGGGACCTACGAGCTGTTCCGTCACTTCTACGCGGTGCCCTCGCGCCGCGACGCCGACGGCACCGAGGTGGGTGCGGTGCGGGGGGTGCTCGGGACGGTGCTGACGATCCTCGAGGACGGCGCCACCCACCTGGGGGTGGCCACGGACCACGTGATCGAGTCGTTCCGCAACGAGCTCTGGCCCGGCTACAAGACGGGCGCGGGCGTCGACCCGGCTCTGCTCGCGCAGTTCCCGCTGCTCGAGGAGGCAGTCGAGGCGCTCGGAGTTCGGGTCTGGGCGATGGTGGACCAGGAGGCCGACGACGCCCTGGCCGCGGCGGCCGCGCTTGCCGCCGCCGACGACCGAGTCGAGCAGGTGCTGATCCTGACCCCCGACAAGGACCTGGCGCAGTGCGTGGCCAAGACGCGGGTCGTGCAGCTCGACCGCCGCACCGGGCGCCTCTTCGACGACGCGGGCGTGCGCGAGAAGTTCGGCGTGGGCCCGGCCTCGATCCCCGACTGGCTGGCGCTCGTGGGCGACAGCGCGGATGGCTTTCCCGGCCTCCCCGGCTGGGGCGCGAAGTCGGCCTCAGCCGTGCTCGCCCGCTACGAGCATCTCGAGGAAATCCCGGAGCACGCGATCTCCTGGGACGTAACGGTGCGCGGGCCCACCAAGCTGGCCGCCACGCTCGTGGCGCAGCGCGACCACGCGATGCTGTTCCGCGATCTCGCCACCCTTCGCGTCGACGCCCCTGTGGGGACGGTGGACGAGTGGCGCTGGCGCGGGCCGGCGCCCGCGCTGGAGGACTGGGGGCAGCGGCTTGACGCTCCCGGGATCGTGGAGCGGGCGCGCCGCCTCGGTGAGCGCCGGGAAACCTGATTTGGGAGCGCTCACGCGTCCTGCGGCCGGCTGTAGGTGTGCCAGTAGAGCACCGGCCCGGGGCCGAAGGCGCCGCGGCGGTTGAGCTCCAGGAGCGCCGCCACGGCCTTCGCCGTGTAGACCGGCTCCAGCACCACGTCCTCGCGCTCGGCGAAGAGCGCCGTGGCCTGATCGGCCGCCGGCGTCGAGTGACCGTAGCCGGGGCCCAGCCAATCGCGCTCCAGCGCCACCTCGGCGGCGGCGATATCGACCTGCCCGACGTTCCCGCCATGCTTGTACAGCAGGCGCAGGGTGCGGCCAGCGAGCCTGGCGACGGTTTGCTCGTCGACCCGGATCAGGTCGTTGACCAGAACGCAGACGAGGCGCGAGCGCAGGCCGGCGAGCTTCAGGCCGGCGAGCAACCCGGCGGCCGTGCCGCCGCTGCCGAGGGGGACGACGACGTGCGACGGCGCCGGCAGCTCGCCGGCCCCGACCTGCTCGGCGAGCTCGAACGCCGCCTCGACGTAGCCGACGCATCCCAGGGGCACGGATCCCCCGGGGCGCAGGAAGTACGGGAGGTTGAGGGGCGGGCTGGCGCGCCTCAGCAACAGCCAGGCGGCGAGCCCGTAGGCGCGCAGGACGCCGCGTGCCAGGTGGAGCTCGGCGCCGGCGGCCCGCATCCGCTCGAGCTGGCGGCGCACGTGCTCCGTCTCCGGTTGAGGCACCAGCACGAGCACGGTCCGCATCCCGAGCCGGCGGGCGAACAGCGCGCTGGCCAGGCCGTGATTGGTGCCCAGCGCGCCGCCAGTGAGGATCGTGCGCTTGCCGCGGCGCTGGGCGTCGGCCAGCAGCCACTCGAGCTTCCGCGCTTTGTTGCCGCCGAAGCGACTGTAGGCGCCGTCGTCCTTGATCCACACCGGCGCCAGCCCGCCCTCGTCCCCAAGGCGCGTCAGCTCGCGCACCGGGGTCGGCCTCTCCCCCAGACTCAGGCGTTCCAGGTCGACCTCCAGCGGCATCGCGCCGCTCAGACTATTCGCGGCCCGGAGGGTCGTTCCTAAACCGGCGCGGCGGAGAGCTGCGGATAGAGCGGATAGCGCTCCATCAAGGCCGTGGTTCGCTCGAGCAGCTGCGCCCTCTCGGCCTCGAAGTCCTCCGACAGGGCGATGCAGATCACCCTGGCGATCTCAGCCATGTCCTCCTCGGCCAGGCCTCGCGTGGTCAGCGCCGGCGTTCCAATCCGCAGCCCGGATGGGTTCATCGGCGGGCGCTCGTCGAACGGGATCGCGTTGCGGTTGACGGTTATCCCCACCTCTTCGAGGCGGCTCTCGGCGGTCTTGCCGTCCAGCCCGGTCGGCCCCAGGTCGACCAGCACCAGGTGAACGTCGGTGCCCCCGGTGAGCACCGAGACCCCGCCGGCGATCAACTCCTCCGCGAACGCCTTCGCGTTGGCAACCGTCTGCCGCTGGCGGGCCCGGAACGGCTCCGACTGCGCGATCCCCAGCGCCACCGCCTTGGCGGCGATCACGTGCATCAGCGGGCCCCCCTGCTGGCCCGGGAAGACGGAGCGGTCGATGTCCTTGGCGAGCTCCTCGGTGCACAGGATCATGCCGCTGCGCGGGCCGCCGAGCGTCTTGTGGATCGTCGTCGTCACCACGTCGGCGTGCGGCACCGGGTTCGGATGCTCGCCGGCGGCCACGAGGCCCGCGAAATGGGCCATGTCGACCATCAGGCGGGCGTCCACGGCGTCGGCGATCTGCCGGAAGGCCGCGAAGTCGAGCTGCCGCGGGTAGGCCGACCAGCCGGCGACGATCACCTTCGGCCGGTGCTCCCGCGCAAGGCGCTCGACCTCCTCCATGTCGCAGCGATAGTCCTCGCGCCGAACGTGGTAGGCGGCGACCTCGTACAGCTTGCCCGAGACGTTCAGCCTCATGCCGTGCGTCAGATGGCCGCCATGGTCGAGGGCCATTCCCAGGATCTTGTCGCCGGGCTCGAGCATCGCCATGTAGGCGGCGTTGTTCGCCTGTGCCCCGGCGTGGGACTGGACGTTGACGTGCTCGGCTCCGAACAGCTCCGTGGCCCGGTCGATCGCCAGCTGCTCGGCGACGTCGACCTCCTCGCAGCCGCCGTAGTAGCGGCGGCCCGGGTAGCCCTCGGCGTACTTGTTCGTGAGCACCGATCCGGTGGCCTCGAGCACGGCCTGGGGGACGAAGTTCTCCGAGGCGATCATCTCCAGGGTGTTCTGCTGGCGATGCAGCTCGCGGCGCAGCACCTCGGCGATCGCCGGGTCGACTTCGGCGAGCGATGCGGTCTGGAAATCGTCCGGAAGGCTCAAGGTGCGGCGACGATAGCAGCGGCGCTGGCGGGCCCGGCTTCCGTACGCTTGCGGGGATGTCGAGCCGGAACGTGGAGATCGTTCGCGGTGGCTTCGAGGTGCTCAACGAGGGCGGCGTCGAGGCGCTGCTGCCGCTGGTTCACCCCGAGTTCGAAATGACGACGCCCCCCAACCTCGCCGCCGAGCCGGACACCTACCGCGGCCCCGAGGGGGTCCGCCGCTACTTCGACTCCTTCTATGACGCGATGGACGAGGTCCGCTTCGAGCCGGGGGAGTTCCAGGAGGTGGGAGGACGCGTGATCGCCCAATCCACCCTGATTGCACGAGGGCGAGCGACCGGGATCGAGGTCGAGCAGGAGGTCGTGCTGGTCTGGTCGCTGCGCAACGACCAGGTGATCCGGATCGAGGTCTTCGCCACCCTTGATGAGGCGCTGGAGGCGACCGGGGGCTGACGGATCGGCCTAGCGCGCCAACTCGCCCAGGGCGGCGCCGATCCGGTGGCGGCTGACCGCTCCCTCTCGGAGGACGCTCCAGGAGCCATCCGAGTCGAACGCGGTCAGGTCGACCACGGTCGAGGGCTCGCCGCCGAGCTCGCCGCCGTCGATCGCCAAGTCGGCGCCCTCGAGGAGCCCCGGATCGAGGTCGCCAAAGCGGCTCGGCGCGGGCTCGCCCGCGGGGTTGGCGCTCGTCTGGAGGATCGCGCAGGCGGCGCCGGCGAGGGGGCCCTCGATCAGCCGGACCCCGAGCCGCTCGGGGTCCTCGCGGCCGGCGAGCGGGTAGAGGCGCTGGGGGTTGTGGACAACGAGGGTCACGGCCCCGGGAAGCAGCCCACCCAGCGCCTCGCGCGTCCGGGGCCCGAGGGTCGAGAGCAGCTCGCGCATGGCGAGTGGCGCGAGGAACATCACGGCCGAGGGCTTGCCTTCGTCGCGGCCCTTGAGGGAGTTGATTCGGCCGACGGCGGACTGGCTCGACGGGTCGCAGCCGAGGCCGTAGAGCGTGTCGGCGGGGAAGATGGCGACGCCGCCCCCCTGAACGCAGCGCTCGAGCTCCTCGCGCGCCCGGGCGGCCCCGTCGGTGGCGATCGAGACCGTCGCGGTCACTGGCTAGCGAGCACGACCCGGGGGATCCCGGCGAGGTCCTGGCGCCCCTCGACCCGGCCGAAGCCGAGGTCCAGCAAAAGCTCCGCGACCGGGCCGGCCTGATCCGCGCCGACCTCCAGGGCCAGCGACGCGCCCGGCTCCAGCGCGGCGATCGTCGCCGGGACGGTGGAGGCGATGGCCTCCACGCCGTCGGCGCCGCCCACGAGCGCCTCGCGTGGCTCGTAACGGGTGATCTCGGGCGCCAGGCCTTCCCACTCGTCTTCCCGCACATAGGGGAGGTTCGCCAGCACCAGCTCGAAGCGCCGGCCCTCGGGCACGGTCCCGTGCTCGAAGCGGACCCGGCCGTCGATCCCGAGCCGTTCGGCGTTCTCGCGAGCCAGGCCCAGCGCCGCCGTCGACGTGTCCGTGCCGGTCACCTCGCAGTCCGGAAGCTCGTCGGCGACCGCCAGCGCCACCGCCCCGGACCCGGTGCCGACGTCGAGCGCCGTGCGGGGCTCGAGCTCCAGCGCGATCTCCACCAGGAGCTCCGTCTCCGGGCGCGGGATCAGCGCCCGGCCATCGACCGCGAGCTCGAGGCCGCGAAAGCCCTTGCGGCCAAGGATGTACGCGACGGGCTCGCGACGAACGCGGCGGCGCACCATCTCGCCGAAGCGGCGGGCGGCGCCGGCGTCGACCCGCGCCTCGGGCTCCGCGGCCAGGCGCGCGCGATCCCACCCCGTCGCCTCCGCCAGCAGCAGCTCGGCGTCCAGCCGCGCGTCCTCGACGCCCGCGGCCGCCAGCGCGTCGCTCGCCGCGGCCAGGGCCTCGCGCACCGCTCCCGCGCCGGCGCCGGGCGACATCAGGAGGGCGCTTCGGCGGCCTGCGCCTCGAGGCGACGCCGCTTCTCCTCGGCAGCGAGCGCCTCGGTGAACTCGCGCAGGTCGCCCGCCAGCACCTGGTCGAGGTTGTGTGCGGTGACCTTGACGCGGTGGTCTGTGACCCGGCCCTGGGGGAAGTTGTAGGTGCGGATCTTCTCCGAGCGCTCCCCCGAGCCCACCTGCGAGCGGCGCTCGGATGCGATCTCCGCCTGCTGCTCGGCCAGCTTCTTCTCGTACAGGCGGGCGCGGAGCACTCGCATCGCCTTGTCGCGATTCTGGAGCTGCGACTTCTCGTCCTGCATCGAGACCACGATCCCGGTCGGCCTGTGGGTCAACCGCACGGCCGAGTCGGTGGTGTTGACGTGCTGGCCGCCGGGCCCGGAGGAGCGATAGACGTCCACCTGGAGGTCGCCGGGGTCGATCTCCACCTCCACCTCCTCGGCCTCGGGCAGCACCGCCACGGTGGCGGTCGAGGTGTGGATCCGTCCCTGCGACTCGGTCTTCGGCACCCGCTGCACGCGGTGGGTGCCTCCCTCGTACTTGAACACCGAGTAGGCGCCCTCGCCCTTGATACCCAAGGTGACCTCCTTGAAGCCGCCGACCTCGGCGGGCGATTGCGACAGCACCTCGGTCCCGAAGCCGCGCCTGCTCCGCGTAGCGCGTCAGCATCTTGAACAGGTCCCCCGCGAACAGCGCCGCCTCGTCGCCCCCCGTCCCGGCGCGGACCTCGACCAGGACGTTCTTGTCGTCGTTCGGGTCTCGCTCCACCGTCGCCAGGCGGATCTGCTCGCCGAGCTCTTCCAGCCGGCCGGGTGCGTCGGACACAAGCTTGCGCAGCTCCGGGTCATCGCCGTCCTCGGCCAGGAGCTCCCGGGCGCCCTCCAGGTCGTCGCGGAGCCTGGCGTACTCGCGCGCCAGCTCGTGCGCGGGCTCCAGCTCTCGGTACTCGCGTCCAACCTCGGCGTAGCGCTCCCGGTCTGCGATCACGCCCGGGTCGGACATCTGCCGCTCCAGCTCCGCGAAGCGGGCCTCGATCTGCTCCACCAGGGATTCGATCATGTCCCTTTAGTGTGACGCCAGAGACCCAGGAAAGGGGGTCGCCCGATTCGCCCTAGGGTGGGTGGGCGAGCTGCTCAAGGGCGGTTGAGGCCTAGGCCACGATCTCGAGCTCGCCGGCCTCGGGGTCGCTCTCGGGGCTCTCCACCGCCAGCACCGCTTCGAGCGCGGCGATCGCCACCGCGAGCTGCTCGCGGTCGGGCTCGCGGGTGGTCAGGTTCTGGAGCATCAGGCCGGGCCACATCAGCACCCGCACCCAGCGCTTGCGGCGGTTGCGGCCCGCCCACTTGATGACCTCGTAGGAGATCCCCGCGATCAGGGGGATGCCCAGGATCCGGGAGGCGAGCAGCCAGTACCAGGCCGGAAGGCCGATGGGCGCGAAGACGAAGATCGCGACCACCATGACGACCAGCAGGAAGCTCGTGCCGCAGCGGGGGTGGAGGCGGGAGTAGAGCTCGGCTCGCGCCGGGGTCAGCCGGTCGCCCGCCTCGTAGCAGGAGATGGTCTTGTGCTCGGCGCCGTGGTACTGGAACACGCGCCGCAGGTCGGGCAGGCGGCTGATCGCCACGATGTAGGCGATGAAGATCGCGGTGCGGAGAATCCCCTCCACGAGCCAGAAGAGGAGCGAGGAGCCAAGCTCGTCCTTGATCAGGCTGGTCGCTCCGACGGGGATGACGAAGAAGAGGCCGACCGCAAGAACCAGTGACAGCGCAATCGTCAGCCCCCAGACCCAGCCGCCGATCGGCTCCGGCTCCTCGCCGTCCTCGGGCTCGAGTTGGGCGTTCGCCGAGATCCCCAGTGCCCTGAAGCCGATCCGAAGCGACTCCGCCAGCGCCACCACGCCGCGGATCACGGGCCAGCGCAGCACGCGGTGTCGCTTCGCCCAGGAGACGAGCGGCTCCGAGATCACCTCGATCTGCTCGTCCGGCTTGCGGACGGCCACCGCCCAGGTCGAGACGCCGCGCATCATCACGCCCTCGAGCACGGCCTGACCGCCCACCGGCGCGTCGCGGCTCGCGACCGGCAGCCCATCCGGCATCCGCACCTCCGCCAGGCGCGGCCGCCCGTCCAACTCCGGTGCGCCGGGGATTAGCGCCTGCTCCGCGCTGCGCGCCGCTTGAAGCGCTCGACCCGGCCACCCGTGTCGACCAGCTTCTGCTTGCCGGTGTAGAACGGGTGGCACGCTGAGCAGATCTCCACGTGCAGCTCAGGCTTCGTGGAGCGCGTGTAGAACTCGTTCCCGCATGAGCAGCGGACGTGGGCGAGCACGTAGTCTGGGTGAATCTCGGCCTTCATCCGCACTGATGTTAGCGGCGGCCGGTGGCCGCGATTCGGACCATCATCGAGGGCACTCCCACGATCAAACCGGAGGGTAAGCGCATGTCGAAGATTCTCTGCGTCCTGTACGACGACCCGGTCGACGGCTATCCGCCGGCCTATCCGCGCGACGAGGTGCCGAAGATCGAGCGCTACTTCGACGGGCAGACGACGCCCACCCCGGAGGGAATCGACTTCACGCCGGGGGAGCTTCTGGGAAGCGTCTCCGGCGAGCTCGGGCTGAGGGATTTCCTCGAGGGCCGTGGGCACGAGCTGATCGTGACCTCGGACAAGGATGGGCCGGAGTCGGCCTTCGAGCGCGATCTCCCGGAGGCCGAGGTGGTGATCTCCCAGCCGTTCTGGCCCGCCTACCTGACGGCGGCGAGGATCGCCAAGGCGCCCAATCTGAAGCTGGCGATCACGGCGGGCATCGGCTCCGACCACGTCGACCTCCAAGCCGCAATCGAGCACGGAATCACGGTCGCCGAGGTCACCTACTGCAACTCGATCAGCGTCTCCGAGCACGTGGTGATGATGATCCTGGCCCTGGTCCGAAACTACATCCCCTCCTACCAGCAGGTGATCGACGGCGGCTGGAACATCGCCGACTGCGTCTCGCGCTCCTACGACCTGGAGGGGATGCAGGTCGGCACCGTCGGGGCGGGGCGCATCGGCGCGGCCGTGCTGCGGCGCCTGAAGCCGTTCGAGGTCGGGCTGCACTACACCGACCGGCACCGCCTCCCGGAGGCCGTGGAGGCGGAGCTCGGCGTTACCCACCACCCGACGGCCGAGTCGCTCGTGGAGGTCTGCGACGTGGTGACGATCAACGCCCCCCTTCACCCCGAGACCGAGCACCTGTTCGACGACGCGCTGCTCGGCAAGATGAAGCGCGGCGCCTACCTGGTGAACACCGCTCGCGGCAAGATCTGCGATCGCGACGCGGTCGCGCGGGCGCTGGAGACCGGACAGCTCGCCGGGTACGCGGGCGACGTGTGGTTCCCCCAGCCGGCGCCGCGGGACCATCCCTGGCGATCCATGCCCCACCACGGCATGACCCCCCATGTCTCCGGCACGAGCCTCTCGGCCCAGGCGCGCTACGCGGCCGGCGTCCGCGAGATCCTCGAGTGCTGGTTCGACGCCCGCCCGATACGCGAGGAGTACCTGATCGTGGAGGGCGGGGCGCTGGCGGGCGCCGGCGCGCACTCCTACAGCGCCGGCGACGCGACCGGGGGCTCCGAGGAGGCCGCGCGGTTCGGGGAGGGTTGACCCCGCCCCGCCGTCAGCCCGGCGACCGAAGCCCTTCCAGCATCCCGCGCAGCACCCGTGCCATCTGGTCCCGCGCCGCATCGACCTGATCGGCGCGAGCGACGTACAGGCCCGCCTCGATCAGCGTCCCGAGGATCGCGTGGGCGAGCGGCTCGACCGGCTGCTCCGGGATCGTCCCCTCGTCGATCAGGTTCTGGAGCGCCAGCCTGATCAATCCCAGGCCGTGACGCGCCTCGACCTCGCGCCAGGCGTCCCAGCCCAGCACCGAGGGCGCGTCGAGCAGCGCGATCCGCTGCACCTCCGGCTCGACGCAGACGTCGAGGAACATCTCGAGGCCCGCGAGCAGCCCCTCCCAGGGATCCTCCTTCGACAGCGCCTCGGTCGCCAGGCGCTCGGCCAGCTCCCGCTCGATCTGCTCGAAGACGGCAAGAAACAGGTCCGCCTTCCCCTCGAAGTGGTGATAGAGGGCGCCCCGCGTGACCCCCGAGGCGCGGACGAGCTCCTCGGTGCCGACCCCGGCGTAGCCCCGCTCGGCGAACAGCGTTCGCGCGGCGGCGATCAGCGCGGCCTGGGTGGCCTCTGACCTCTCCGCCTGGGTGCGCCGCCCGGCCCCGGACGGCGCCCGTCTGCTCGCTCCCTTGACATCCATACCGGCTGTATGATAGTTACGTACTGATTGTACGAAACCTATCCCCCGGGAGGGACAGATGGCCGAGACGAACAGCGCGATGCAAGAGATCCGTCTTCCACAGGGAGCGATCCGCTACCGAGAGCTGGGCGAGGGCGAGCCGATCGTCTTCGTGCACGGCTACCTGGTCGACGGACGGCTGTGGAGCCAAACCGCCGAGCACCTCTCGGCCACGCACCGTTGCATCCTCCCGGATTGGCCCATGGGCGCCCATCGCGTGGCGATGAACGCCGACGCGGACCTCTCTCCCCCAGGCATCGCGAACGTGATCGCCGACTTCCTCGAGGCGATGGAGCTGAACGGCACGACGATCGTCGGCAACGACAGCGGAGGGGCGATGTCGCAGGTGCTCGCGACGCGGCGCCCGGAGCGAGTCGGCCGGCTGGTGCTGACCAACTGCGACATGCTCGAGAACTTCCCGCCATCGGCCTTCAAGCTGATGCCGCCCCTGGCCAAGCTGCCGGGCGCGATGACCGTGATGTCGCTGCCGTTCCGCCTGGCACCGATTCGCCGGGCGGCGTTCGGGCCATTCGCGAACACGAAGATCCCTCCCGAGCTGATCGACAGCTGGATGGAGCCCTCGCGGCAGGACGCCGGGGTCCGGCGCGATACGGCCAAGGTCACCGCCGGATTGAACAAGCGCTACACGCTGGAGGCCGCCGAGCGACTCCGCCAGTTCGACCGGCCGACGCTGTTCGCCTGGGCGCCCGAGGACCGCTTCTTCAAGCTCTCCGACGCGGAGCGCCTGGCGGAGATGATCCCCGACGCAAGGATCAAGACCATCCCCGACGCCAAGACCTTCGTGTCGCTCGACCAGCCAAAGCGCCTGGCGGACGTGATCGCCGCGTTCATCGAGGAAACCTCGAAGGCGCCCGCAGCGGCCGGCGGGCGCTGACTCGCGCGGTAGCGCCTAGGTCTCCTGGTATAGCGGGCCGTCGCCGCCCTCGGGCGGGGTCAGGCGGCCGCCCTTGGCGGTGATCGCGCCGCACTGGACGCAGTTCGACGGCGTGATGTTGAGGTCGATGACCTGGGCGCCGTTGGCGAGCTGCTCCTCCGGGATCTCGTAGACCTGAGCGGGGCACATCGAGACCCAGGCCTGGGCCACCTCGCGCGGGACCTCGCGCTGCACCCGGATGTGGTTGGGCGCGTCGTCGCGGGTGGCGTTCCCCGAGGCGAACACCGAGGACAGCTTGTCGAACGTGTACTTGTTGTCGGGCTTCGGGTAGCCGTCCGCGGCCTTACCAATGCGCACCGCCTCCTCGGAGTCCTCGTGCTGCTTCCAGCGCCCGGGCGGCAGCAGGCCGCCGCTGAGCAGGGCCATGTTCGCGACCACGCCGCCCACGAAGAACCCCTTCGAGAACGACTGCCGCACGTTGCGCCAGCGATACAGCTCCTCGGCGATGGCGCTGTTGCGGACCCTCGCGTCGTAGGCGTCGAAGTTGACCTCGTCGCGCTTCAGCGCCTCCACGATCGCCTCCGCCGCGTACATCCCGGCGTGCATCGCGGAGTGGATGCCCTTCAGCTCGGAGACGTTGCACATCCCGGCGTTGTCGCCGCACATCACCATCCCCGGCACGGCCATCTTGCGCGGCAGCGCCCAGTAGCCGCCCGAGGGGATCGTCTTGGCGCCCCACGCCTCGCGCTCCCCGCCCTCGAGGATCTTGCGAACGAACGGGTGCAGCTTCAGCTCCTGAAGCGCGTCGTGAACCGAGAAGGTGGCGTCCGTGTAGTCGAGGCCGACCACCAGCCCGATCGAGACCTTGTCCTCGCCCATGGGGTAGATGAAGCTGCCCCCGAACTCGTTCCACTTGGCCCCCTTGCGAAGCGGCCAGCCCATCGTGTGGATGACGCGATCGAGCGGCTTGGGCACCTTCCAGATCTCCTTCACCCCCAGCTCCCAGCGCTGCGGCTGAAGGCCATGGAGCCCGAAGTAGTCCATCGCGGCGCCGGTCAGGTGTCCCTGGGTCCCCTCGGCGAGCACGGTGGCCCTGGCGACCACGTCCGAGCCCGGCTCGAAGTTCGGAAGCGGCTCGCCATCGCGGTCACGGCCCTTGTCCCCCGAGCGCACCCCCCTGACGATCCTGTCGGAGACCAGGAGCTTGTCGGCCGAGGTCTCCGTCAACAGGTAGGCGCCGGCTTCCTCGGCCTTCTCGCCCAGGAACCGGCCCAGCTTGGCGATCGAGGTCACGTAGTTGCCGTGGTTTCGGAAGTTCGGCGGGGGCGGCTTCAACGGCACCGCCAGCCTCGAGGTCAGCAGGTAGACCGCGTCCTTGGTCACCTCCTGGTAGACCGGCCAATCGGAGGGGTCGAGGTCCGGGAACAGCTCCCGCATGGCCGAGGGCCGCAGGTTCGCCCCGGAGAGCAGGTGGGCGCCCGCCACCTTGCCCTTCTCGATCACCGCGACCGGGACCTCGCCGAGCTTCTCGGCCAGCTCCGGCTCGTGCTCGAGCAGCTGCATCAGCTTGATCGCACAGGCGAGCCCGGCAGGGCCCCCACCGACGATCGCCACGCCGACCTCGATCCGGTCCTCGACGGGATCGGTCGGCTCGGCGACGAACTCCTCTGCCGGCTCGACCGGCGGCGGAAACTCAGCCGGCGCGATGGGCATCGGCGCTAACCGCTCTTCTTGGCCTTGATGGCCTCGGTCAGCTTGGGCATGATCTTGTGGAGGTCGCCGACCACGCCCAGGTCGCAGAACTCGAAGATCGGCGCGTTCGGGTCCTTGTTGATCGCCAGGATGTTCTCCGAGCTCTGCATGCCCACCTTGTGCTGGATCGCGCCGGAGATCCCGGCGGCCAGATACAGCTTCGGCGCCACGGTCTTGCCCGTCTGCCCGATCTGGGCCGCGTAGGGGTACCAGCCGGCGTCCACGACCGCGCGCGTCGCCGCGACCGCTCCGCCGAGCGCGCCCGCCAGCTCCTCGGCGAGCTTGAAGTTGGCCGCCTCGCCGAGCCCGCGGCCGCCGCCCACCAAGAATTCGGCGTCCTCGATGTTGACGTCCGCGCCACGCTGCTCGCCGCGCTTGACCATCTTCGCCTTGGTCGACCAGTCCGAGAGCTCGACCTCCACGTCCACGACCTCGGCCGAGCCGCCGTCGCGCTCGGTGACGTCGAAGGCGTTCAGGCGGCCGATGATGATCCCCGGCTCGCCGACGTAGCCGACGTCGACCACGGCGGAGTCCTGGAGCACCGGCCGCTCGGCGACCAGCTTGCCGTCCTGCACCTTGACCTGCGTGACCTCCATGGTCACGCCGGCGTCCAGACGGGCGGTCAGCCCGGCGCCGATCTCGAAGCCCAGCAGGCCGCCGCCGAACAGGGCGTACGAGAAGCCCTCGTCGGCGATCACCTTGGCCATCACGTCCACGATCGGCTGGGCGAGTCCCTCGGGGGCGGACTTGGCCCGGTAGACCTTCGCGGCCCCGTAGGCGCCGAGCGCCGCGCACGCGTCGTCGCCGGCCTCGCCGACGACGACCACGCCGGCCTGCGAGCCGAGCTCGCCCGCGAGCTTGGCCGCCTCCGAGATCGCCCCGAGCGAGTTCTTGTTGAAGTTGCCCTCGTCGTCGTGGAGGGCGTACACGAGTATTCCGCCGGCCATCTAGATCAGCTTCCTCTCGTCGAGCCAGGCGACGATCCTCTCGACCGTCTCGTTCGTGTCCTCGTCCTCGATGATCTCACCCGCGGCCTTCTCGGGCGGCGGGTTGATCGCCAGCACCTTGGTCTTGGAGCCGTCCTCGCCTACGCTGCCGGCCTCGATCCCCACGTCCGCGGTGGCGTAGGTCTCGAGCGGCTTCTTCTTCGCCCCCATGATCGCCTTCAGGCTCGGATAGCGGGGCTCGTTGATCGCGTCGCCGACCGAGATCACCGCCGGCAGCTCCACCTCGACCGTGTCGTAGCCGTACTCCGCCTGGCGCTCGCAGACGAGCTTGCCGTCGGCTACGTCGATCTTGATCACCTGGGTCAGCGAGGGCATCTTCAGGTGGTCGGCCACCACGGCGCCGATCGTGTAGCACTCGCCGTCGTCCGATTGCTGGCCCAGCAGCACCAGATCGGGCTGCTCGGACTCGAGCGTCTTGGCGAGCGCGTAGCCGGTCGCGCAAACGTCCGAGCCGGCGAGCGCCGCGTCGGTCAGATGGACCGACCGGTCCGCGCCGAGCGCGACCGCCTTGTGCAGGGCGCGCACGGCCGACTCGGGGCCCATGGTCACGGCGACGATCTCCTCCACCTCCGCCCCGGCGCCCTCGCGGATCTGCATCGCGGCCTCGATGCCGTGGGTGTCGAAGGGGTTCAGGTTCTTCTCGCCCGAGCGGTCGAGCCGCATCGTCGCGGCGTCGATCCGCTTCTGCACGGCGGCGTCCGGAACCTCTTTCACGAGACAGCAGATCTTCAAGTGCGTGCCTCCTTGGGGCTGGTTCGGGGGAGTGGGCGGCGGGGAATCTTAGTGATCGCCCTGATTGATTGACTGGCCAGTCAATCCGGAGCACGCCGGGGTTGACTGGCGAGGCTCCCAGGCATAGGCTCGGTCCAGAGCTCGTCCGGACGCGCCGGCGGGCGGATCAGAGCAACCCATCAAAGGGGGAGGACATGAGCAAGTTGAAGCGGCCGCTGAGGCTGTGGCACGGGCTGCTCGCGATCGTCGCGGCGCTGGCGGTCGGGGCCGCCGGCACGGCGATCGCGGGGGGCGGCAAGGGCAAGGATCTGACCACGGCGGGGATTCCCCCTCGCGGGGTCTTCCTGGATTCTGGGAAGTACCACTACGGGGTCAAGATCAGGGCGAGCGACCCAGGGCGACAACCAGCAAAGCGTCAGGCTGAAGTGCCCGCGCGGCACGAGGGCGATCGGCGGCGGCGGCGGGGGGACAGCACCGACCCGACCGAGCAGTTCCTCAACTACAGCGCCCCGTTCGACAGCCGCGACCGCGGGCGCGTTCCCGAGGACGGCTGGATCGTGTTCGTGAACAACAACGGCACGGAGGGTGAGGTGGTCGTCGTGGAGGCGATCTGCCGCGACAAGGGCTCGTGAGGAGCCGCGAAGGGCGCGAACGCTAGGAGGCCATCCGCTCGGCGACCGCGCCGCGGATGAACTCGACGATCTCGTCGGTGGAGGCGCCGGGGGTGAACACCTCGGCGATGCCGAGCTTCTTCAGCTCCGGCGCGTCCTCGGCGGGGATCGTCCCCCCCACCGTGATCAGCACGTCGTCGACGCCCTGCTCGCGAAGCAGCTCGACGACCTTCGGGACCAGCGTCATGTGCGCGCCGGAGAGGATCGAGAGGCCGACCGCGTCGGCGTCCTCCTGGATCACCGTCGCCGCGATCTGCTCCGGCGTCTGGTGCAGGCCGGTGTAGATCACCTCCATGCCCGCGTCGCGCAGCGCGCGGGCGATGATCTTCGCGCCGCGGTCGTGCCCGTCCAGCCCCGGCTTGGCGACGACGACGCGGATCTTCCGGCCGCCTTTGGTCTCCGCCTTTGGCTCGCTCATCTCGCCGGGAGCGTAAACGAGCAGCCGGGGAAGGATAAAAGCGTTCTCAGTCGAGCGTCGCCGAGGCGATCAGCGAGGTGATCACGATGAGCACGGTGACCACGAGCAGCAGCCCGAGGAGCGCGATCACATAGGTCTTGACCCCGCGGCTCGTGTCGTCGATGGGATGGACTGCCCGCTCGTTCACGAGCACCTCGCCCTCGCCTCCCTCGTCGGCGAGGATCCTCTCCGCCGCCTCGACCGCGCTGGGCTGGGGCTCAGAAAACGGGCTGTTCGGTGTAGCTCCCGAACACCTCCTGGAGGGCGGCCACCATCTCGCCCTCCGAGGCGCGGGCGCGCGCGGCGTCGAGGAAGTAGGGCATCAGGTTCTCGCCCTCGGTGGACGCCGCCTGCTTGAGCGCCGCAAGCGTCCGGTCCACCTCGCCCGAGTCGCGCCTGGCGCGGGTCGCGGACAGCCTGCCCGCCTGCTTTCGCTCCACCGCCGGGTCGGGCCGGTGGAGCTCGAGCTCCTCCTCGTCGGGGAGGCGGTACTCGTTGACGCCGACCACGATCCGCTTCTTGGAGTCGACCTCCTGCTGGTAGCGGAACGCGGCGTCGGCGATCTCGCGCTGGGGGAAGTCGCGTTTGATCGCCTCCACCATGCCGCCGAGCTCGTCGATGCGGGCGAAGTACTCGTACGCCGATCGCTCCATCTCGTTCGTGAGCGCCTCGACGAAGTAGGAGCCGCCCAGCGGGTCGACCGTGTTCGTGACCCCGGTCTCGTGAGCGATCACCTGCTGGGTGCGAAGCGCGACCCGCACCGCCTCCTCGGTGGGCAACGCAAGCGCCTCGTCGAAGGAGTTCGTGTGAAGCGACTGGGTGCCGCCGAGCACCCCCGCGAGCGCCTCGATCGCGGTCCGCACGATGTTGACCAGCGGCTGCTGGGCGGTCAGCGACACCCCGGCGGTCTGCGTGTGGAAGCGCATTCGCAGGGACTCGTCGCGCTGGGCGTTGTAGGTGTCCCGCATCTCGCGGGCCCAGATCCGGCGGGCGGCGCGGTACTTCGCGATCTCCTCGAAGAAGTCGATGTGGGCGTTGAAGAAGAACGAGAGGCGGGGCGCGAACGCGTCGACGTCGAGCCCGCGCTCGAGCGCCGACTCGACGTACGTGAAGCCGTCCTTGAGCGTGAAGGCGAGCTCCTGCTGGGCCGTCGAGCCCGCCTCGCGGATGTGGTAGCCGGAGATCGAGATCGGGTGCCAGCGCGGCATCCGCTCGGCGCACCACTCGACCATGTCGGTGACCAGGCGCATCGCCGGCTCGATCGGGAAGCACCACTCCTTCTGGGCGATGTACTCCTTCAGGATGTCGGTCTGGATCGTGCCGCCGAGCGCCTCGGGCGGGATGCCCTGCTCCTCGGCGGCGCAGACGTAGAAGGCGAGCAGGATCGCCGCCGGGGCGTTGATCGTCATCGAGGTCGTCACCCGGTCGAGCGGGATGCCGCGGAAGAGGTCGATCATGTCGTCGAGCGTGTCGATCGCCACGCCCTCGACCCCCACCTCGCCGAGGCTGCGGGCGTGGTCGGAGTCGAGGCCCATCAGGGTGGGCATGTCGAACGCGGTCGAGAGGCCGTCCTGGCCGTGGTCGAGCAGGTAGCGGAAGCGCTCGTTCGTCTCCTCGGCGGTGCCGAAGCCGGCGAACTGGCGCATCGTCCACAGCCGGCCCCGGTACATCGACGGGTAGACGCCCCGCGTGTAGGGGTGCTCGCCGGGGAAGCCCAGGTCGCGCTCCGGATCGGTGTCGGCGAGGTCCTCCCCCGTGTAGAGCGGCCTCACCTCCTGTCCCGAGAGGGTCTCGAACAGCGCCTCGCGCTCGGCCTGCTTGGAGTAGACCTCCTGCACCCACTCGTGGGCGCGTCGCCTGGCTCCGGGTTCGACGGCCATGTGCTCCGACAGTCTAGGCCCGCGGCGAGCGCCTCATGGCGGGGATCGACCGTTCAACGGCGCGCCCGCCCGGCACGGGCCCGCAGTCGCCGCGGCGGACGGGTGCGGCGCGAAGCCAGCAGGGTTCCGCTGGCGGCCGCCGCCAGGGTGGCGCCGCCGATCGCCAGCCGCCTGCCCAGCCGCTCGAATCGCAGCACGCGCCAGCCCCGATCGGCGGCGATCCTCGCCAGCTCGGGGTCCGGGTTGACGGCGACCGGATTGCCCACCAAACGCAGCATCGGCAAGTCCGAGGCGGAGTCGGAGTAGGCCCACGACTCCCGCAGGTCGATCTGGTGCTCGTCGGCGAAGCGCCGCATGGCGGCCACCTTGCCCTCCCCGTAGACGAACGGCTCCACGATACGCCCCGTCAGGACGCCGTCCCCGTCGACCTCGTAGCGGGTTCCGATGCCGCCGTCCATGCCGAGCACGCGCGCCAGCATCTCCACCAGGCCGTTGCCCGCGGCGCTGACGATGAAGGTGGCGCGACCCGCGTCCTGGTGCGCGCGCACCTCCTGGAGCATCTTCGGGTAGATGCGCGGCAGGACCCCCGCCAACAGGTCGGGGCCCATGCGCTCGATGTCGCGCTCGGGCACGCCCGCCAGGAGCTCCTTCACCTGGGACAGCACCTGTGTCGTCCGCTCGTCGGTGGAGCCGCGCAGGCGGAAGCGGATGTGCTCGGCTCCCCAGCGAGCCAGGCGGGCGCGGCTGACCATGCCCGAGCGGTAGGCGGCACGCGCGAAGTGCATGCCGCTCGAGCCCGCCATCAGGGTGCGGTCGAGGTCGAAGAAGGCTGCGATCCTGCCCACGGACCGCGGGGAGCTAATGGGCCGAGCGGCCCACTAGGCCCCGTTCACCTCCAAGACAATGGCGTCGCCCTGGCCGCCGCCCGAGCAGATTGCCGCGCAGCCGACCCCGCCGCCGCGCCGGCGCAGCTCGTGAACCAGGGCGCCAACGATCCGTGCTCCGGAGGCGCCGATGGGGTGACCGAGGGCGATCGCGCCCCCGTTCACGTTCACCTTCTCCTCGTCGACGCCCAGCATCCGAACCGAGTTGATCGCCACCGACGCGAAGGCCTCGTTGATCTCCCAAAGATCGACGTCGGAGGGCGAGCGGTCGATCTTCTCGAGCGCCTGCTTAGCGGCTCCCGCCGGCGTCCGGGCCAGATAGGCGAAGTCGTCGGCGACCGCGCCGTAGGAGAGGATCCGAGCCAGCGGCGAGCGACCCTCGCGCTTCGCCCACTCCTCGGACGCAACCACGATGGCGCCGGCCCCGTCGTTGACGCCGGGGGCGTTGCCGGCCGTGTGCGTGGCGTCGGGGCCACCGATCGGCGGCAGCTTCGCCAGCACCTCCACGGTGGTGTCCGGCCGGATCGCCTCGTCGTGGACGACCTCGGTCTCCTCCTTGCGCGTCTTGACGGTGACGCCCACGATCTCCTCCGCCATCCGCCCCTCGTCCGTCGCCTTGGCGGCGAGCTGATGCGAGCGGGCCGCCCAGCGATCCATGTCGACCCTGGTCAGCTCCAGCTCGGCGGCGACCTCGCTGGCCTCGTTGATCATCTGTTTGTCGGTGAACGGGTTCGTGAGCCCATCGTGCGTCATCGCGTCGATCGCCTGCACGTCGCCCATCCGGAACCCGAAGCGAGCCCCGGGGAGCAGGTAGGGGGCGCCGCTCATCGACTCCATGCCGCCCGTCACGGCAAGCTCCACGTCCTCGGCCCGGATCGCCTGATCGGCCAGGCCGACGGCTCGCATGCCCGAGGCGCAGACCTTGTTGATCGTCTCCGAGGGGACCTCTCGCGGGATCCCGGCCTCGATCTGCGCCTGGCGCGAGGGGATCTGCCCCTGGCCGGCCTGGAGCACCTGGCCGTAGATCACCTGCTGGACCTGATCGGGCGCAACCTCGGACCGCTCCAGCGCCGCGACGATCGCCGCCCCTCCGAGCTCGACCGCGCTCTTCGAGGAGAGCGCTCCCCCCATCTTCGCGAACGGGGTGCGAGCGGTGCCGAGGATGACTGTCTGCGACATCTGACGCCTTTCTTCGGGTCGGCGGCGGCCCCTGCCGAGCCGCCTCGGGATCACTGAAGATCCTAGTGGGCCTCCCAATAGACTCGCGCTCGGTGCAAGTGGAGGCCACCGACAAGCCGTTCGCGGGCGTCGAGGCCGACCTGCACGCGATGGGCATGTTCGAGGGCGACGAGCTACGCGAGGCCTACGCCGACCTGCCCGGCGCCGGCGACGTCAAGGCCGCCTTCAAGAAGCTCACCCTGCTGCGCCCCAAGCGCACCGAGAGGCTCTTGATCGTGGGGCTCGGCAAGCGGGAGGAGCTGGATGCGGAGCGGCTTCGCGTGGCGGCCGCGCTGGCGGTCGGCCGAGCCAGCCGCTACGAGGCGCGAACGGTCGCCTGGGCGCTCCCCGAGGCGGGCGGCGGCGACCTGGGGGCCGAAGCGCGCGCCGAGGCCGTGGTCGAGGGCGCGGTGCTCGCCTCCTACCGCTTCGAGCGCTTCAAGTCGCGCGATCCGGAGAATCCGGCGCCCCCCAGGGTCGAGCGCCTGCTGCTGGCCGCCGGTGACGATGCCTCGGCGATCGCCGAGGCGGCCGAGGCCGCTCGCGTCGCGTCGGAGGCCGCCAACCGGGCCCGCGAGCTCCAGGGCCTGCCGTCGAACGTGGTCACGCCGAGCTACCTCGCCGACCGGGCCCGCCAGTTAGCCGACGCCCACGAGACGGTCACCGTCGAGGTCCTGGGCCGGGCCGAGATCGAGCAGCGCGGCATGGGCGGGCTGACGGCGGTCGCAAAAGGCAGCGCCGAGGAGCCGGCGCTGATCGCCCTGCGCTACCGGGGCGGCGCCGAGGGCCCGACCCTGGGCTTGGTCGGGAAGGCCGTGACCTTCGACACCGGGGGGATCTCGATCAAGCCGGCGCAGAAGATGGAGGAGATGAAGATGGACATGTCGGGCGGCGCCGCGGTGCTCGAGGGCTTCGGCGCGATCGCCGAGCTTGGCCTGCCCCTCAACGTGGTCGCGTGCATTCCCGCCACCGAGAACATGCCCAGCGGGACGGCCACCAAGCCCGGCGACATCATCACCCAGCTCAACGGCAAGACGGTGGAGGTCAACAACACCGACGCGGAGGGCCGCCTGATCCTGGCCGACGCCCTGACGTACTGCGTTCGCGAGCTGGGCGCCGACCGCCTGGTCGACCTCGCCACGCTGACCGGCGCCGTGCTGATCGCCCTGGGCTCGACGTACGCCGCGCTGATCTCCAACGACGACGAGTGGGCCCGGCGCGTGGTGGCGGCGGGCGAACGCACCGGGGAACTGGCCTGGCGCCTGCCGCTTCATCCCGAGTACAAGGAGCTGACCAGGGGCAAGGACGCCGACCTCACCAATGCCTCGGCCAAGCGAAAGGCGGGGACGATCTACGCGGGCTCCTTCCTGGAGGAGTTCGTCGACGGCAAGCCCTGGGCGCACCTGGACATCGCGGGCACGTCCTGGGACGTCGGGCGCGAGTACGTGGGGTCCGGGCCGACCGGTTTCGGCGTGCGGCTGCTGGTGGCGCTCGCCGGCGAACTCGCCCAAATTAGGGCTTGATTGTCACGGACCGCACGATTCCGGCCGCCGGCGCGCGTAGAGTCGCCCCCGTCAGCAGAACCCTTCCCAAGGGGGACCCATGGATGAGAGGACGAATCACCGCAAGCGCGAGCCCTCGCGTCTGGCTTTGGAGCTGGCGAACGCGTTCGCGCCGTGTGCGCAATGGTCGGAGGTTCGCGTCGAGCGCGGAGCGGAGGGTCGCCGGACTCGAGTGATCCTTGGTCCCGGCGGCGCCACCCCGAGCGGCACCACCCCGAGCGGCGCCCCCGCGCCCTTCGACTGGGCGACCGGGGCTCTTTGAGGAAGACGAGAGGCTCCCGCAGACGCGACTCGCAACCGGCTATTTGGGGACGCGCCCGTCCGGATAGCTCAATCCCCGTAATCGCCTCTTAGGACGCGCCAGTCTCCATCCCTGATCCGGGCGACAAGCGCCTTAGCCGGGACGGTCTTTCCGCGAATTCGATAGCTCAAGAAGACGGTCGCGCGGCCCTTCCGTTTGCCTTCCTGCACCTCCCCGATTTGCGTATCGGGATACCCGGTGTGGTTGAGCCGGTTCGCGTACCGCTCCGCGAACCTGAGGCAAGACCTCTGCGTCGCTGCGGCCTCCGGGGCCAGTGCCTCGGGACTCCCCTGGCGAAACGTGTGCTGATCGTGGACCTCGACGTAGCTTCGGCAATAGGCGTTGAAGTCGGGGCTGCTGTCGAACACGAAAAAGGTCCGCACGGGGCGCAAGATGTGTTCCCTGTCGCCGCCTGGGCTATCGCCGCTTGAGCTACTCCCTGAGCTATCGCCGTCGTCACCGCACCCCGCGATCGGCAGCAACATCGCCACGGCGACAACTAGAGCAGCGCTTCGCATCGCGGCGTCTTGGCTCTTAGCCCTCGCTGGACTTTTCCAGCAGTTTCCGGGCCGCAGTCGCGGGATCCGTTTCGCGCCTCACGACGCTTTCCAGCAGCCCCTCCCACTCCGGGTCGCTCCCGGCTCGCTCCTCCAGGCGGCGGCGCAGCCGGACCGCCGCGAGCCCCAGCACCTCGGCGCGGAGGTTGCGGGCCCGGCGCTCGTCCAGCGACCCCGTGTCCTCGATGTGCCGGCGGTGGGCGTCGATTCGCTCCAGCAGCTCGGCGATCCCCACGCCCTTGGCCGCCTCGGTGCGGACCACCGGCACCCTCCAGGAGCCCTGCGGACCGAGTGACAGCACAGCTCGCACCTCGCGGACCATGGTCTCGGCGAGCGGGTGCTCCGACTTGTTGACGACGATCACGTCGGGGATCTCCATCACGCCCGCCTTCAGCGCCTGAATCGAGTCGCCCGAGCCCGGCATCAGCGCCAGCACGATCGTGTCGGCGTGGTCGACCACGTCGACCTCTCCCTGGCCGACCCCCACGGTCTCGAGCAGCACGTCGTCCTTGCCCGAGGCGTCCATCAGCAGGGCGGCCTGAAGCGCCGCCTCCGCCAGCCCGCCGAGCGAGCCGCGCGTCGCCATCGAGCGGATGAAGACGCCGGGGTCGAGGAAGTGGTCGGCCAGCCGGATGCGATCGCCGAGCATCGCTCCCTGCGTGAACGGGCTGGACGGGTCGATCGAGAGCACCCCCACGTCGCGGTCGGCCTTTCGCAGCTCGGCGGTCAGGGCTCCGATCAGGGTGCTCTTGCCGACGCCCGGCGGGCCCGTGACCCCGACGATCCGCGCCTTGCCGGTGCGGGGATAGAGCTCGGCGACGAGCCGGTCTCCGGCGGGGTCGCGATTCTCGACCAGGCTGATCGCTCGGGCCAGGGCTCGCTTGTCGCCGGCGATCAGGCGCTCGGCGAGCGACTCCTGGGTCGATTTCGCCGCCTCGGCCATGGGGCGCCAGTGTAGATGCAGCCTCCCACGCCCCCGGCGAGCCGCCAGCCACCCACTAGGGTCCGGCCCCGTGGTCCGGTTGATCCGCTTCCTGGCGCGCAACCGCATGCTCACGCTCCGCTACGCGCGGCTGGCCGTGCGCTACGCGCGACGGCGCTTGCTCACCGGCGCGGGCTGGCGCTGGGAGACCGACGGGTTGCTGTTCCTGGGCAGGGGGCTCCAGATCCAGATCGGCAAGCGCGGCCGGGTGCGGTTCGGCCGCTTTGTGTGGATCGGCGACGGGACCAAGATCCGCTGCCACGAGGGCGAGGTCGTCATCGGCGACAAGACCGTGCTCGGCCAGGAATGCACGATCTCCGCCTACAAGCACGTGCGGATCGGCGAGCAGTGCGTGATCGCCGACCGCGCGATGTTCATCGACTTCGACCACGGCACGGTCGAGGTCGAGCGGCCGATCCGCCATCAGGGCATCTACAAGCGCGACGTGGACGTGGGCTCCAACGTCTGGATCGGCTACGGCGCCTGCATCCTGCGGGGCGTCCGGGTGGGTGACAACGCCATCATCGGCACCAATGCCGTGGTCACCGCGAACGTGCCCGCGAACGCGGTGGTCGGGGGCGTGCCGGCCAAGGTGCTGCGGATGCGCGAGGCGCCCAAGGAGCTCCGCTGGGCCGACCCGGTCGAGCCCGAGGCAAGCGAGCCGCCGGAGTAGCCGGACGTCAGACGCGCTCGCGCGCCAGCTCCGCGTACAGGGCCGAGGTGCGTACAGCTACGTCGAACCAGTCGAAGCGGCGCAGGTGCGCGTAGGCCTCGGCGACCAGGCGGCGGCCCAGCTCGTCGTCGGACAGCACGCGGGCGGCGACCTCGACCAGCGCCTCGGGATCGCGGGCCCGGAAGCGCAGCCCGGCCTCCTCGTGCGGGACGACCTCGCGCAGGCCGCCGGTGTCGGCGACGATGCAGGGACAGCCGGAGGCCATCGCCTCCAGCGCCACCAGGCCGAAGGGCTCGTAGATCGACGGCACCACGCACACGTCGGCGATCCGGTAAAGCGAGTGCAGCACGTCGTCGCCGATCCAGCCGAGGAAGGTCCCGTGCCCCATCAGCCCGAGCTGCTCGGCCTGGCGCCGCAGCTCCGGCTCGTGGGTGCCGGAGCCCGCGACCAGGAACCGGGTGCGCGGCAGCCGCTCGATCAGGGCCGGCATCCCTTCGAGCGCGAGCTGGAAGCCCTTCTCGTAGACCAGCCGGCCGATCAGCAGCACGAGCCGGTGGTCCGGGGGCGCGAACTGGAGCCTCAGGCGCTCGAGCTCGCCGGCGTCTGACGGCTGGAGGTCGTCGGGGTCGATCCCGTTCGGGATCACCGTCACCTTCTCGTCTGGGACCGCGAAGATGTCGGCGATCTGCTCGCGCATGTAGTAGGAGCAGGCGATCACCCGGTCGGCGCGGTTGGTGATCCAGCGCTCGACGCCGTGGATGTGCGACTGAGGGTGCTTGTCCACCCAGCCCTGGTGGCGGCCGTACTCGGTGGCGTGGATGGTGGTCACCAGGGGCGCCCCGAACCGCCGCGCCAGGTGGTCGCATGCCATCGCCACCAGCCAGTCGTGGCCGTGCACGAGGTCGAACTCGTAGCGATCTCCAAGCTCCACCCCGGCCGCCAGCATGTCCGAGTTCATCCGCTCCACCCAGGCGACGAACTCGCCCAGATCGGTGGGCCGGGTCGGCTCGCGGACCCGGTGGATCGAGACGCCCGCGACATCCTCATAGGCGGGCGACTCCTCGCCGCCCCGCGTCAGCACGTGGACGTCGACGCCGAGCTCCACGAGCGATTCCGACAGCTTGCGGACGTGGCGGGCCAGGCCACCCTCGATCAGCGGCGGGTACTCCCAGGAGAGGATCAGTACGCGGCTCACTGCCCCGCGACCACTAGGGCTCCCGCAGGGGGACGAGGCTGAGGTCGGGGGCCAGGTTTCTCATGCGGGGGTCCGGAGGCTCGCGGGAGTGTATGGCTTCGAGCAGCGCCCGGGCGTGGTCCGTCGAGCGCTGAAAGGGGTAGTCGCCGGCCTGCTTGCGGCGGTCCAAGAAGGCCCAATCGCTCGCCTGCACCGCGAGCAGCTCCCGCGCCCCGCGCTCGGCCGCGGGCTGCGTCAGCGCCCCCGCGCCGACCGCCGCCACCAGGCGGAGCTCCAGGCGCCGCGCGGCCCAGGCGAGATCGGCGACCTCGGGCGAATCCCAGGTGCGAAGGTCCCTGCCCTCGCCCCAGCTCGACTCCCGCAGGGGCCGCTCCTCCGGCTGGTGGCAGCTCCAATGCGTCGGGGAGGGTGAGCAGCCGAACGCCACGCTCACCGACGAGGCGCAGCACCGCCCCGAGCCAGATGGGGCCCTCCGACCACCAGTGGCCGAGCAGCTCGGTGTCGACCGCGAAGGTGACCAGGCCGGGCTTTCCGCGCCGCCCTCGAAATTCACGAAGCCGCTGGGCCACGGCGTCGGCGAACTCCCCCGCGTGGCTCTCCGCCCGCGCCCGCGCTGCCACCGGGTCGTACGGGCCCCCGCCGATCGACCAGAGGCGCATTCCCTCCATCGACAGGCGGTGGAAATCGGCGTAGACGGGATCGGACGGGTAGCCGCGCGGCGACCAAACCAGGTCCACGGCATCCCGGTCGAGCGTGAACGCAACCATCCCCGCCGCTGCCCGCGCCGGCGCAAGCGATTCGCTCGGGGGCTCGTGGGCGCTCTGGTCGGTGCAGAAAAAGCGCAGGCCGCGCTCCGCCAGCAGCGGCTCGATTCCGGGCCGGTAGGCGCACTCCGGAAGCCAGAACCCCTCCGCGGGGCCGAACCGGCGACTGTGCGAGCGAAGCCCGGCGTCGATCTGCAGGCGCCGGCCCGCGGCGGTGGCGACCAGCGGCAGCACCGGGTGGCTGGCCGCGGAGGGGATGAGCGCCACGTTTCGCTCCGCGGCGGCGGAGACGGAAGGCCTCGAGCGCCTCGCCGCCGAGGGCCTCGAGGCGGCCCAGGGCACGACCGTAGCGCTCCGCCTCCGCCTGCGCAGCGGGACCGCAGCTCGGGGGCGGCCTGGAGCGCCTCGCGCTCGGCCGCCTCCAGCCGGTAGCCGCGCAGGAACGCCTCCATGCGCTCCGCCACCCCGGGCGCCTCGAGCTGGTCGGCGAGCACCGGGGTCACGGTCACCGTCAGGTCGCGCGCCTGCTCGAGTACGGGGAGATAGGAGCGGCCCACGGCGTCGAACAGCCACTCCTCGCCGAACGGGTAGGTCCCGAAGCCCTCCACGTAGGGCATGTGCGAGTGCAGGACCACGGCGAGGTCCCCGAGCCGCTCAGGCATGGCAGACGGCCAGGAAGTCGAGGGCCCCCTCCAGGTCGCCCCCCGCGGTGACCTTGAAGTCGGACGAGGTGATCGCCCCGACGAAGCGGTCGTAGAAGGGCTTGGTGAGGTGGAGGGCGCGGTGGACGCGGTCCCAGCCGAGGCGCAAGGCCAGCTCGTGGACGCGCAGCTTGCCGGCGTGAAAGACGCCGAGCACCTCGACCCGCGAGAAATGAGGCTCCAGGAGGGCGCGGTACTCGGCCAGCGTGTACTCGCGAAGGTGCCAGGGGTTGTCGGATTTCTCCGCGCCGGGCGGCGCGAGCGTGAGCCGGTTCGGCGTCGTGATGTAGGCGAGCGGGGCGGCGGCGGCAAAGCGCTCCAAGAGGCGCTCGGGCTGGGATACGTGCTCGATCGTCTGGAGGAACGAGATCGCGTCGCAGGGGCCCCGGAACTCCTCCACCAGCCCCCGCTCGAAGCGCAGGTTCTCCCGCCGGTAGCGCAGCCTGGCGTGCTCGTGAGCCTCCGGGTTCGCGTCGACGCCCACCACCTCGGCGGCCGTCCGCGCCAGGACCTCGGCTCCGTAGCCCTCGCCGCAGGCCAGGTCGGCCACCCCAAGCCCGCCGACCCGCTCAGCGATCCACTCGTATACCGCCAGGTGGCGCCGGAACCAGTAGTTCTCCTCGGGCACGTCCGGCAGCGTCCGCTCGCCGGTGAGCGCCAGCGGCGGGACTCCTTGAGGCTGGTTGCGCTGGGCGTGGTGCAGGGCGGGGACACTAGACACCCCCAATCAGCCAGGCCAGGGCCAGGAACCGCGTCACGCCGCAGGCCGGCTCGGTAGGCTGCCCGGCTTCGAAAGCGTGGCAATTACGCAGAGGAGGCAACGTGATCAGACTTGTCCGAACCCGGTTGTTGCGGGGCGCAGGGGCCAGCGCAGCCGTTGTGGCGCTGGCGGCTGGTGGGCTGGCAGCCTGCGGGGATGACGGCGGCAGCGCGCAGACGCTCACCTTCAATGTGGCCGAAAAGAGCATCACCGGGCCCAGCAGCGCCGACACCGGGGAAGCCGAGATCAAGCTGACCAACGACGGCAAGCAGGAGGCGGACCTTCAGCTGTTCCGCGTCGAGGGCCAGCACTCGGTCGCCGAGATCGTGCAGGCGCTCGGCGGAGCCGCCCGGGGCAAGGCACTCCCGGACTGGTTCTTCGCTGGAGGCGGGGTGGGACTCACGCAGGCCGGGCAGAGCCAGACGGTGACCCAGGTGCTCGAGCCCGGCACCTACTACGCCTTCAACACGGGGACCGACGGCCCACCCGACCCGGAATCCGTGCCCGCGGTCGAGGTCACGGGAGATCCCTCGGATGACGAGCTCTCGGACGCCGATGCCACCGTGAGAACGATCGACTACGGATTCGAGACCGAGGGTGATCTCCAGGTGGGCGAGAACGAGATCACGTTCGAGAATGCCGGCGCTCAGCCCCATCACGTGATCGCCCAGCCGATTGCCCAAGGGAAGACGATCGAGGACGTTCGCGCCTTCCTGCAGAACCAGAAGGGCCAGCCGCCGGTCGAGGAGAGCGGCTTGGCCGAGACGGCGGTGCTCGAGGGCGGCGGAAGCCAGGTCGTGACCCTGGATCTGAAGCAAGCCGGCACATACGCGATGCTCTGCTTCATCAGCGACCGCCAGGGCGGCCCGCCGCATTCAATCGGCGAGGGAATGCTCGGCGAGGTCGAGGTCAAGTAGCCGGCGCCGTCTAGAGTCAACGCATGCCGGCGAGCCGTTCCGCGACGCCCGAGCGGATCAAGGCCGCCAACCTCCGCTATCACGACGCGGCGGCCGCCGGCTACGACTCGAAGTGGGGCATCGACTTCGGGCCGATCGGCCAGGAACAGGTGCGCGCTAAGCTCACCAAGGCCTTGGGCGGCTGGCCCGAGAGCCCCTTCGGCGAGGCGCTCGAGATCGGCTCCGGCACGGGCTACTTCTCGCTCAACCTGCTGCAACTGGGGCTGATCGGGCGCCTGGTCGCAACGGACATCTCGCCGGGGATGCTCGGCGCGCTCGCCGCCACCGCCGACCGTCTCGGGGTCGAGGTGGAGACCGAGAAGACCGACGCGGAGCGACTGCCGTTCGAGGACGAAAGCTTCGACCTCGTGTTCGGACACGCGGTGCTCCACCACCTGCCCGATCTCCCGCTGGCCCTGGCCGAGCTCCGGCGGGTGCTGCGCCCCGGCGGCACCCTGGCGTTCTGCGGCGAGCCGTCGCGGTACGGCGACCTGCTCGCCGCCATGCCGAAGCGCGGCGCGCAGGTGGCGGCGCCGCTCTGGCGTCTGTTGCTCAGGGCCCCCACGCGTCGCGCGGACCCGGCCGAGCGCAGGGACGGGCATCAGCTCGAGCCAGAGGTGGACGTGCACGCCTTCTCCCCGGGGAAGCTCGACCGGACGTTGCGCGAGGCCGGGTTCGGGCGGGTGAGGATTCGCGGCGAGGAGCTCTTGGCCAATGCCTACGGGTGGACCGTCCGCACGCTCGAGGGAACCGCCGACCCCGAGCGGGTTCCCGACCGCTGGCGCCGGTTCGCGTTCCGCAGCTATCTCGCGCTTCAGCGCCTCGACGCGTCGCTGCTCGAGCCGCGGCTCCCGGCGTCGGCGTTCTACAACCTGGTGCTCTCGGCGCGCAAGCCGGAAACTAGCCGAACGTGAAGGCGTAGCCGGCGACGCCGGGCGCGAATCGCAGGGACAGCACGTGGCGCCCGGCCCGGGGCAGGTCGACGAGCCGGTAGAGGGGTTGCGTGGAGACGACGGCCTGGGCGTCGCTGACATCCTCCCCCTTCGGTTGGTGCATTTCGGCGGCGTGACGTTTCAGGGCGCGGCCGGCTGGGGGGAGGCGGAAGCCTGCGCCCGGCCCAGCAACCCGAAGGCGAGCGCCGGGAAAACCACCACGGAGACAAGGCCGGCGGCGACCAGCGCGGTGGCCGTGGCCGGGAGCATGATCTCAAGCGCCAGCCCGATCTGGGTGGCCACGACGATGAACGAAAGCGAAGTCGCCTGGAGCAGCCCGGCGGCGAGCGAGCGCATGGTCCCGAACCGGCGCCGGTACAGAAGCGCCGGCAGCCCCCGGACGAGAAGCAGGGCGAGCACGAAGAGCGGCAGGCGGATGAACGCCGAAACGCTCTCGAACATCGCCCCGATGTCGAAGTCGAGGCCGCTGCTGACGAAGAAGAACGGGACGAAGATGCCCAGCGCCACGGCGTCGAGCCTCTCCTCCTGGCGCTCGTCCTTTCCCGAGGTCATGCCGCGGATGACGCCGACGGTGAACGCCGCCAGGATCGTCTCCAGGCCGAGCTGGCTGGCCACGCCGGCGACCACGGCAACCAGCGCGAAGTCGCCGCGGACCCGGATCTGGGCGCTGGTGCCCTCGAGCCGCTCGATCGCCTCCGATACCCGCCTCAGCTGGGCGCCGCGCCAGATCGAGAACAGCACCAGCGCCGCGACCAGCACGAACAGGCTCAGGTGGAGGATCTCCGTCGACGCCCCGATGTTCTCGCCGGAGTAGAAGAACGAGAGCATGACGACGGCCCCGAACTCCGCGATCGCCGCCGCGGCGATCACCTGCTGCCCCCATTCCGTGTCGGTCTGGCGCGCGTCCTTGAGCGGCACGATGATGACGCTCAGCGAGGTGGCCACGAAGATGGTCGCCAGGAGCAGCGGGGTCTTGATCAGCCCGACCGCGTGCAGGGCGAGGGCGGCGCCGATCCCCAACGCGAACGAGATCGCAAACCCCGCCAGCGAGGTCGCGAGCAGGGCGCCGCGCAGCCGCTCGACCTGGATCTCGCGACCCGCGAGGAACAGCAGGCAGGCCAGCCCGACCGTCGAAAAGACCTCCACCGGGGTGGTGGCGGAGGCGATCCCCAGGCCATGAGGGCCGACGATGATCCCCGCGACCAGCTCGAGCACGATCGCGGGGACCAGGATCTGCGGCACCATGCCACGGATCAGCGGCGCGACGAAGGCGATCGCCGCCACGATGATGAAGCTCGTGTAGGACTCCACTCCTCCTAGAATGGTGGCGATGCAGGGTGACGGCGTCGAGCTGCCGATCTTCGAGCTCCCGGTGGTGATCCTGCCGGGGGAGCTCTTGCCGCTGCACATCTTCGAGGAGCGCTACAAGCGGATGATCGGCCACTGCCTGGAGAACGCCGAGCCGTTCGGGATCGTGTTCCGCGACGAGGGTGGGAACGCCCACCGGATCGGCTGCATGGCCCGGGTGACCGAGGTGCTGGAGCGCTTCGAGGACGGGCGGATGAACGTCGTGGTCGCCGGCGAGCGGCCCTTCAAGGTCTTGGAGCGCTTCGAGGCGCAGGACTACCCCGCCGGCGAGGTGGAGCCGATCGAGGCCAGCGACGAGCCCGAGCAAGAGGAGGATCCGGAGGCGGCCGGCAAGGCGCGGGAGGCATTCGCCGAGCTGGTCAAGCGGGTCTCGGGCGAGCGACCGGATGCTGGGGAGCTCGAGGCCGAGAGCTCCTACGGGATCGCGGCGCGAGTGGAGCTGCCGCCGGAGACCAAGCAGGCGCTCTTGGAGCTGCGCTCGGAGCCCGACCGGATGCGGATGCTGGGCAACGCGCTCCGCAGCCTGGTCGCCGCGCTCGCCCGCTCTGGCGAGATCGCCGAGCGGGCCAAGATGAACGGCAAGGTCGTCTTGGGTAGCGGTCCCGCGGACGCCTAACGCGCCTCGGTGCCGGCCAAGAGCTCGTCCGAGGGCGCCATCCGGGCGCCCGCTTCGCGCATCTCGGCGAGCGCCCGCTCTGAGTCCCCTTCCTCGACCTCGACGCCGCGGATCGCGTCCTCCACCACGGTCACCTCGAAGCCCTCCCTCAGGGCGTCGATCGCCGACGCCCTGACGCAGTAGTCGGTGGCCAGCCCGCACACGTAGACCTGGTCCACGTCGCGGTCGCGGAGGATCCGCGCCAGGTCAGAGTTCTCGAACCCCGAGTAGCCCTCGTCCTCCCGCCCCCGGCCGACGTCGACCACCGCGTCCAGCTCGACCTCGTCCATGGCGGAATGGAACGCGGCGCCCCGCGTGTCCCGAACGCAGTGGACTGGCCAGGGGCCGCCCTGGGTCTCGAAGGAGGCGTGGTCGGGCGGGTGCCAGTCCCGGGTCGCGAACACGAGGCCTATGCGGTCGGCCAGCCGCTTCACCGGCTCGGTGATCTCGTCCCCGCCCGGCACCTCGAGCGCTCCGCCGGAGGTGAAGTCGTTCTGGAAATCGATGATCAGGAGGGCTTTCGCCACGGTCCCTCCGATCCTACCCTCGCCCGTGATTCACACCACGGCGATCGCGCCGCCGCGGCGCGGGTCGCCGCCCCCGCGCAGCTCGCCCGTCTCCGGATCCCGCGACACGGCGTGGACGCCGCCGAAGAACAGGTTGCGCGCCGCCCAGGGGGCGATCGCGAACCCGCGGGCCTCCAGGCGCGCCAGGGCACCGGGGTCGATGCCGGGCTCGGCCTGCACGGCGCCCGCCTCGAAGTGGACGCGGGGCGCCTCGACCGCGGCGGCGACGTCCATCGCCTCGGCCACCAGGTAGACGATCGTCTGGAGGACCGCCGAGCGGATCCGGTTCGAGCCACCACTGCCCAGGCCCGCCTCCAGCTCCCCGTCGCGGAGCAGCACCGTGGGCGACATCATCGACGGCACGCGCCGCCCCGCGGGCTGGGTGTGGAAGCCGAACGGGTTCAGGTCCTCCTCGCCGAGCATGTTGTTGACGTGGACGCCGGTTCCGGGGACGATCTGGCCTGAGCCCGTGCCGTTCGAGCAGGTGACGCTGGCGCAGCGGCCGTCGCCGTCCACGGCGGTGATGTGGGTGGTCGAGCCGAGGCGATCGCCCGGTCCCGCCACCCCCTCGTCCGGCGGGCGCAGGCGAGACCGGGCGCGCTCGGCGGCCGCGTCGAGCCGCACCGGGTCGAGGAATCGTTCCAGCCAGCCGTCCTCGTGGAGCCCGGTGTGGAACTCCTCGGTGCGCGCGGCCTGTGCCTGCTCCATCACCGCCACCACCTCCTCCACGCCCGCGGCGCCGAGCCGGTCCAACAGGTTGAGGCCGAAGGCGACCAGGATGCCGCCCGACGAGGGCGGGGGGTTGGTGAGCACGTCGCGGCCGCGGAAGCTCCCGCGCGCCGGATACCGCGCGATCGGCTCATATGAGCGCAGGTCCTCGACTCCCAGCGTCCCGCCCCGCTCCACCACCCACTCCGAGATGGCTTGCGCGACGTCGCCCCGGTAGAACGGCTCCGGGCCCTCGGCCCCGTACCGATCAAGCGCCTCCGCGAGCTCCGTGAACCTGAACACGTCGCCCTCGCGGAGCCGCCCGCCCTGCGGCGCGTAGACCGCCCGTCCCTCGGGCTGGTGCGTGAGGATCGGCTCGAGGATCTTGAAGATGAATGCCTGCTCGGCGTTCACCGTCACTCCCTCTCGCGCGTGATCCACGGCGGGACGAACCAGCTCCGCCATCGGCATCGAGCCGAACCGCCGCACCGCCTCCCAGAGCCCGGCGGCGGTCCCCGGGACCCCGCACGAGGCAGCGCCGACGTTGAAGATCTGCGGGACGTCCTCGCTGAAGTAGACGGGGACCGGGTCCAGCTCGGAGCGCCGCTCGATGCCGTCCTTGCCGGGAACGGCCACGAAGAAGTCGAGCAGCACGTTCTCGTCGGGGGCGTGGACGAGCATGAAGCCGCCGGCCCCCAGCCCGGTGAGCGGGCTCTCGGCGACGAAGGAGGTCAGCACCGCGGCCACCGCGGCGTCGACCGCGTTGCCACCCTGGCGCAGGACGCCGGCCCCCGCCTCGGCCGTCAGCGGATGCCCGGCGGCAACTGCCCCTCGGGTGCTCATAAGGCGCAGCCTAGGTAGTTGTGGCGAACAGCCGCCGGTTGGCGTCAGCCGCCGGGAACGAACTCCGGGACTTCGATCGCCATGTCGCGCGGGCGCGACTCGAAGCTTGGGGCGCTCCCCGCCCGGCGGTCGGCCGGCCGGCGAACGGCGGTCGCCGTGGTGCCGGCGGCCCGCAGCTCGGCGCGGGCGCTGCCGTCGGCGCGACGGCCGCGGCCGTCGAAGCGGGTGGCGATCACGGTCACCCAGAGCTGGTCGACGAGCGTGTCGTCGACGTTGGCCCCGAAGATGATGTTGGCCTCGGGGTGCGCGGCCTCCTGAACCACCTTGGCCGCCTCGGAGACCTCCATCAGGCTCATGTCGGGGCCGCCGGTGATCGAGAGCAGGATCGAGCGAGCCCCGTCGACCGAGGTCTCGAGCAGCGGCGACGACACTGCGCGCTCCGCCGCCGAGACGGCGCGGGTCTCCCCCGTGCCCATCCCGATCCCCAGCAGGGCCTGGCCGGCGTCGCGCATGGTCGTCCGCACGTCGGCGAAGTCGAGGTTGATCAGGCCGGGGAGGGTGATCAGCTCGGAGATGCCCTGGACGCCCTGGCGCAGGACGTCGTCGGCCACCTGGAAGGCCTCGATCATCGTGGTGGTGCGGGCAAGCACCGAGAGCAGGCGCTCGTTGGGGACCACGATCAGCGTGTCCACCTCGGCGCTCAGCGCCTCGATGCCGTCATCGGCCTGCTTGGCGCGGCGCGTACCCTCGAACCGGAACGGCTTGGTGACGATGCCGACGGTCAGCCCGCCCACGTCGCGGGCGAGGCGCGCGACCACCGGCGCCGCTCCCGTCCCGGTGCCGCCGCCAACCCCGGCGGTCACGAAGACCATGTCGGACCCCTTGAGCAGGCGCTTGATCTTGTCCTGCTCCTCGAACGCGGCCCGGTAGCCGAGCTCGGGGTTCGAGCCCGTGCCCAGGCCGCGCGAGACGCCGCTGCCGAGGTGCACGGTGACGTCTGCGGTCGACTGCTGAAGCGACTGGAGGTCGGTGTTGATCGCCATGAACTCGACCCCCGGGATCTGCGCCTCGATCATCCGATTGATCGCGTTGACCCCGGCGCCGCCGACGCCGACCACCCGGATCACGGGCAGGTGCGGGCGCGGCGGCCCGTGGTAGTCGCGGAGGCCGGGCTCGTCCCGGCCGTAGGTGGGGCCCTCGACGTCGCGAGCCTCGTCGGCGAAGATGCGGCTCAGGCGCTCACGCGGCTCGCGGACCAGGGGCTCGCGGTCCTCGACCCGGTAGGCGCGCACGCGCTCGGGATCCGGGGGCGAGGCCTCGGGCGGCTCGGCGATCTCCGGCTCGGTGGGCGCGGGGGGCGCTCCCTCAGGCTCGCCCAGCACACCGGTCTCTTCCTCCGGCTCCTGGTGGGCTGTGGAGCGAAAGAGGTCAGCCAGCGGGCCCTCGCGCATGCTGGCCCGCTTACGACGCGCCATTCGTCAAAACCTCCTTGGCCAGCTCGCGGTAGTAGTTGGCGGCGTTGCCGTTTGGATCGTACTTGAGCACGCTGGAGCCGCGGACCGGGGCCTCGGCGAACTTGATCGCCTTCCGGATCCGGGACTTGAACACCAGCTCGCCGAAGTTCTCCTCGAGGATCTCCACCGCCTCCTTGGCGTGAACGGTGCGCGAGTCCAGCATCGTCGGCAGGATGCCCTCGATGTGCACCCGCGGGTTCAGGTTCTCACGGATCATCTCCAGCGTGTTCTGGAGCTGGACGAGCCCGCGCATGGAGAGATATTCGCACTGGACGGGGACGATCACCTTGTCCGAGGCCGTGAGCGCGTTCACCGTCAGCAGGCCCAGGCTCGGAGGCGTGTCGATGCAGACGAAGTCGTAGTCGTCCACGACGGCCGCCAGCGCCTTCTCCAGCGAGCGCTCGCGACCGATCTGCATGCTCATCGCGATCTCGGCGCCGGCCAGGTCGATGGAGGCCACGGCGATGTCGATCTCGCGCTCCTGGATCACGTCCCGGATCGGGATGTGGTCCACAAGCACGTCGTACATGCTCGCCTCGACCTTGTCGGGGTCGATCCCCTGGCTCATCGTCAAGTTGCCCTGCGGGTCGAGGTCGATCGCCAGGACCTTGTGGCCGGACTCGGTGAAGGCGACGGCCAGGTTCAGCGTCGTGGTGGTCTTCGCCACTCCGCCCTTCTGGTTGGCGAACGAGATGATCTTCGCCCGGCGCTCGGACTCATCGCCGATGTGGGCGCCGGGAGGCCTGCTCGATCCCGGGGCCCGCGTGGGCGCCAGCGCCTCGTGAGCGCTGATGCGCCCCTCGTCGTCGGGCTCGGGCTGCGCCTGGTTGACCGGCGGCGAGGAGGCCACCTTCGGCGGCTCGGTCTTCGCCTGCTCGGGCTCCGCCTGCTCGGGCTTCGCCTGCTCGGGCTCCACACGCTCGGGCTCCACCGAATCGGGCGGCAGCGGCTCGGACGGCGCCGGCTCGGGCCGGCCTTCCTCATATGTGGGGGGCATCGCGTCTTCCTCGGCGGGGGCGTCGCCGTTCACGGACTGCTCCGGCCCCTTTTCGGGCAGGTTCGGCTTGAAACCGCGGTTGAAGAGACCCATTGATCGCGCTTATTCGCACGTGATCATGCGTTTCCTTCCCATGCAGGCCATCCTCCGCCGCCTCCTCGTCTTCGACTCCGGGGGCGGCGGCTTGCAACGCAAACCGAGTGGACCCGGGCTTCTCGTATCGACCGCGACTTCGTCGCTAGCCCAAGCCGGGCGAGCGCCAGCTGTTGGTCTATGTATGTTCCTGCGGTGCCCGAGCTGCTCGACAAGCGCCTCGTGATCGTCACCGGGAAGGGCGGCGTGGGCAAGTCGACCGTCGCCCTGGCCCTCGGCCTGGCGGCGGCCCGGGACGGCCGGCGAACGATCGTCTGCGAGGTCTCCTCGCAGGAGCACACCTCCCACGTCTTCCACCGGGCCGAGGTCGGCTTCCATGAGGTCGAGATGGCGGAAAACCTGTGGGCGATCTCGATCGACCCCGACCAGGCGATGCGCGAGTACGTATTGCTTCAGCTCAAGGTTCGGGCGATGCGCGACCTGCTGTTCCGCTCGCGGATCTTCACCTACCTCGCGGCGGCCACCCCGGGCCTGCGCGAGCTGGTGACGATCGGGAAGATCTGGGAGGTCGCTCAGCCGGACCGCAAGGTGAAGCGGGGCCACAAATACGACCTCGTGATCGTCGATGCGCCCGCGACCGGCGCCGGGGTCGGCTTCCTGCAAACGCCGCGGACGTTCGCGAACATCGCCCGCGTCGGCCCGATCAAGGCGCAGGCGGAGGCGCTGGAGTCGTTCATCGTCAACCATCGCAAGACGGGGGTCGCGATCGTGGCCCTGCCCGAGGAGATGCCCGTGAACGAGACCGTCGCGCTCGAACGGCAGCTCACCGAGGAGGTGGACGTCTCGGTGGACCGCGTCTACATGAACGGGCTCTACCCGGAGCGCTTCTCGGAGCCGGATCTGGAGCGGCTCGAGGCCGCCTGCGACAAGGCCAACGGCCCCCTGCGCGCCGCGTATCGGGCGGCGCTCAGCGAGAGCCGCCGAGTCGCGGCGCAGCGCGAGCAGCTCGCCCGCCTCGCGGAGCTGGTCACGCAGCCGGTGCGAACGCTTCCGTTCGTCTTCGTGCCCGAGCTGGGTGTGGAGGAGATCCGCGAGCTCTCCGAGGCGGTGACCTGATGGCCGGGGTCGCGGAGCTGCTCGACGGCAAGCGCGTCTGCATTTGCGCGGGTTCGGGCGGGGTGGGAAAGACGACCAGCTCGGCCGCGATCGCTGCCGGGATGGCCGCGCGCGGCCAGAAGGTCGCCGTGCTGACGATCGACCCCGCGAAGCGACTGGCCGACTCGCTCGGGCTGCCCGAGCTGGGAAACGAGGAGCGCCGGGTGGACCCGGCCGTGTTCGCCGAGGCGGGGATCGACACCCAGGGTGGCGAGCTCTGGGCCATGATGCTCGACGCGAAGGCGACCTTCGACGAGCTGGTGCGCCGCCATGCCCCCGACGAGGAAACCCGGGACCGCATCCTGGAGAACCGCATCTATCAGCAGCTCTCCGCCGCCCTCGCCGGATCCCAGGAGTACATGGCGATGGAGAAGCTGTTCGAGCTGCACGCCGAGGACCGCTACGACCTGCTGGTGCTCGACACCCCGCCAACCCGCAACGCGCTCGACTTCCTCGACGCCCCACGGCGCCTGATGCAGTTCATCGAGGGACGCGCCCTTCAGGTTTTCATGCGCCCCACCGGATTCGGCATGCGCGTCTTCGGGCGTGGCACCTCGATGATGTTCTCGATCTTGCGCAGGGTGACCGGCGTCGAGGTGCTCGAGGACCTGTCGGAGTTCTTTCAGGCCTTCAGCGGCATGCTGGGTGGCTTTCGCGAGCGGGCCAAGCGCGTCAACGAGCTGCTGGCGAATCCGGAGACCTGCTTCCTGGTCGTCTGCGGGCCGCAGGGAGAGCCGGTGACCGAGGCGGTCTACTTCCACCGCAAGCTGGTGGAGGCGAAGCTGCCCTTCGGCGGCGTGATCGTCAACAAGGTGCACTACGAGAGCGAGCTGCCGGAGTACGGCGACGGATTCGCGGGCGAGCTCGAAGAGGCGCTCGGCGACGGGGACCTGGCGCGCCGGGTGCTGCGGAACTACGACGACTACCGGGTGCTAGCGGCTCGGGACCAGCGCAACATCAAGAGGTTGACGGCGGAGATGCGCGCGCGAGCGGTGATCCAGGTCCCGCACCTGGACACCGACGTGCACGACCTCTCGGGACTGATGCGGATCAACCGCTACCTGTTCGCGGCGGGCGCCAAGGAGCGGACGGCGATCGCGGCCGACTGAGCCGGCGCCCCGGCCCTAGGAGACCCGGCGCTCCGGGTGCGGCGCGGCACGGCCACGGCGGCGGTCGTAGCTGAGCTCGGTCACGTTCCACTCGGTGGGCTCTGGTCGCGGGAAGAGGTAGGCGACGCGATCCGCCGCCGTCCGGCGCTCGGGCTGCCGCTCCTCGGGATGCTCCTGGCGCCCGTTCTGGCTGTGGGCAAACAAGTTCTCGTCCTCCTCGTGGGGGGGTGACACGATCGTGATTCGACCCTCGGGCTCCGGGACCTGCATCGGCGGGTCCTCCATGCGGGCCGCGTGGCCGTCCTGCCAGTCGTCGGAGACGTCCATCCAAAGCTCGGCCTCGCGGAGGCCCTGCTCCGGCTGGGATCCGTCTTCCTGCTCGAATACGTCGACCTGCTCAGAGACATCGTCGACCTGCTCGGAGATGTCCTCCTGCTCGGAGATGTCCTCGTGCTGCTCTGTCGGCAGGTCCCATTCCTCGGAACCCCCCCGCTGCTCGGCCTGGCCCTCGCCCACGGCGAGCCCGTCGGCCAGCAGGACCTCGTCGGCGGTGGCACGAAGATCGCCGCCCAGGTGGCCGCAGGCGGCGTCCCTGAGGATGGCGCGCGTCAGCTCCTCGATCGCGGCCACCGTCTCGGCCGCCGTCGGAGCCCCCTCCGCCGCGGGAGCCGGGTCGCCGCTCCATAGCTGGCGCTCCAACGCGAGCCCCCGGTCCACGACTGCCTTGATCGCGGAGCGCTGCTCGGGCTCGGCGCACAGGGCGGCAACCCGCATCGCCAGGCCCATGTCGGCCGGACCCCCGCCCTCGAGCACGAACCGAAGGGCCAGCAGGTAGTCGTTCAGCGCCTCGAGCACGACGTTTCGCTCCAGGCCCGCCTCGAAGCGGGAGATCGCCCGCGCCACCGCGCCTGACCTGGCGGGGCCGTCACGCCCAGCCGAGCTCGAGCGGTACGCGAGCACGCGCGAGAGCGTGGTCAGCTCGCCGAGCGCGTCGTCCGGGAGCCGGTAGCCGCCCCGCCTCGGCCGCCCTGCGCCCGTCGCGATCCGCCGCCAGCGGTCCGCCCCGGCGCGCGTCCACGCGTAGGGGCCCAGGCCCACCCCGCCGGCCTGGAAGAGGCGAAGCGCGGTGATCAGCTGACGAAAAGCCTCCACGGAACGGGCCCCGGCGTCCGGGCTTTGCCCATCCTGCTCGCCGGCCTCACTCGCGCTGACGCGCGCAGCGGCGAGAAAAGTGGGCTCCCAGCCGGCGGCGCCGACCCCCTCCGGGGCGCGCGCATCGGCCGGCACGTCGACGGTATCCGCGCGAATGATCGTCGCCGTCGCCAGCTCCAGGCGAACCACGGGCATCTGCAGGCCGCGCAGGGGAACGACCACCTCGATCTCATCGTCGCTGGTCTGGCCGCCGGCCTCGAGCTCGGCGATCGCCTCGCCCAGCCTGTCGCCGTCGAGCGAGAAGTCGGTGGAGTCCGCCCACAGGCGGCACAGGAAGACCGTCCCCGCCAGCTCGGCGCGGGCCCGGGGGTTGGGCGGGGCGTCGATCCCGAATTCCTCGAGGTAGGGGCCCGCGAGGTCGGAGGATTCGATCGCCGCGCACGCCGAGCCGAAGGAGTCGAGCTCGAGCAGCGCCGGAGCGTGGTCTCGGACGAAGCGTTCGGTGAGCGGGACGTACCGCGGGATGGGCGAGCCGTTGCCCGGCTCCTCCAGGTCGTACGGGATCTCGTTGCCCGCGGCGACCAGCTCGCGGAAGCGCCTCGCCGCGTCCCTGGCCATCGTTTGCAGGGCCTCTGGAGCAACCAGGTCGCGCATGCCCGGGGGCTTCGCGCGGGCACGAACCGCTCCTCCCCTGCAAGCTGGGTTGCAGCTAGTGAACGGTGAGGGCTCTCAGGCGACGACCGCGGTCTCGCGCCGGTCGCCGTTCACGAGCCACCGGCGTCCGTAGGCGCGCATGTCATCGATCAGCGGGACCAGGGCGCGACCCTTCTCGGTCAAGCCGTACTCCACCCGCGGCGGAACCTCGGGATAGGTGCGCCGCTCCACGATCCCGTGCTCCTCGAGCGCCCGCAACCGCAGCGACAGGGTGCGCGGGCTGATTCCCTGCAGCGAGCGCTCCAGCTCGCAGAAGCGCTGGCTTCCTTCGGCAAGATCGCGAATTACGAGGAGCGTCCACTTGCCGGAGATGATCTCCGCGCAAGAGCCAACTGGACAGGGAATCTCAGCCATTGAGATGGGGATCGGGCGGGGAGTGGATTGATCGAATACCCCGACCGCCACAGCCGAGTATAGCTCAATGCTTTACGAACTGAAGTGAGTCTTCGGGGGTCTCGCCGTCGCCCCCGGGCTGCCCTTCGATCTGCTCGATGCCGCTCGCTCGCTGACCCTGAGCGGCGAGCATCAGCTTGAAGTCGTGTGGGCTGGAGGCGACCTCGAAGGCGACCTCCTCGGCGATGTTGCCGGCCGCGACGTGCTTGAGCAGGGCTTGGTCGAAGGTCTGCATTCCGTAGAACTCTCCCTCGGAGATCACCTCGGTCACGCGGCCGGTCTCCTGCGGATTGAGGATCAGGTCCTGGATCCGGCCGGTGACCACCATCACCTCGCAGACGGCAACTCGGCCATTGCCGTCGACCCGCGGCACGAGCCGCTGCGAGACGGCCCCGCGCAGCGTCGAGGAGAGCATCACCCGCGCCTGCTGCTGGAGGTGCGGGGGGAAGAAGTCCACGATCCGGTTGATCGTCTCGGTGGCGTCCAGGGTGTGGAGCGTGGACAGGACCAAGTGCCCGGTCTCGGCGGCGGCAAGCGCCGTGCGGACGGTCTCCTCGTCGCGCATCTCGCCGATCAGGATCACGTCCGGGTCCTGACGCAGCACCCGGCGCATCGCCCTGGCGAAGCTCTCCGTGTCGTGACCGACCTCGCGCTGGTTGATGATCGAGCGCTTGTCCCGATGCAGGTACTCGATCGGGTCCTCGAGGGTGACGACGTGGCGGGGACGGGTCGAGTTGATGTGGTCGATCATCGCGGCCAGGGTCGTCGACTTGCCGGAGCCGGTCGTTCCGGTGAGCAGGATGATCCCCCGCGGCTCCTCAGCCAGGGTGCGGATCACCTCGGGCAGCGCAAGGTCGTCGATCGTCCGCACCTGGAACGGAATCGCGCGGCAGGCGATCGAGATGAAGCCGCGCTGGCGAAAGGCGTTCACCCGGAAGCGCGACAGCCCGCGGATCTCGTACGAGAAGTCGGCCTCGCCATCCCTGGCGAACTCCTCCTTGAGATGTTCGTCGGTGAGGATGTGCTCCAAGGCGCCCTCGGTGTCCTCCTCGGTCAGCGACTCCGCGTCCTCGATCGGGCGCAGGGCGCCATGCACTCGCACCATCGGCGGCGCGGCCACCTTGACGTGCAGGTCCGAGCCTTCCCGCTCGACCACGTAGCGCAGCGCAGCGTCGATGTCGAACGCCATCAGGACCCTTTATCGGCCGGCCCCAGAGGCGCTTTAACTAGCTGGCCATCTCCTTGCGGGCGTTGCGCACCGCGCCGATCGACGTGCGGGCGGCCTTGGCGATCTCTCCCTCGGTGCGCTCGGGGTCCCGCGCGATCTCGAACCTGACCACGGCCTTGGAGCGCAGCTTCGCGCGAGCCTCGATGCCGACCTCCCCCGCCTGCTCGAGGGCGTCCTCGACCGCCCGCTCGCGCCGGCAGACCAGGCAGAAGTGACGACCTTCCGCGTCGCGCACCCAGTGCGGGGGCGCGGACCCCTCGGCGAGGCCGTTTGTCCAGGTGCTGGTCATCTCACAGCGGGCGCAGGTCCACTCCGCCGCGCGCGTTGTCGTTTGGGTGCTGATGGGATACCTCCGTTCAGCCGACCGATGACGGCGCTGGGCGCCGGCTATGGCCGCTCAGGCGACTTCTCGAAGCTTTTGAGCCTCGGCGAGGCTCTGGAGCTTCTTCAGGGACTGATTCTCGATCTGGCGGATTCGCTCCCGGGTGACGTTGAACGTCCGCCCCACCTCGTCCAGCGTGCGCGGGTGCTCGCCGCCCAGCCCGTAGCGAAGCTCGAGCACGCGCCGCTCCCGGTAGGAGAGGTTCTCGAGCGCCTCGCGCAGCGCCTCCTTGGTGAGCAGGTCAGCGGCGCGCTCGAACGGCGACTCCGCCTTCTCGTCGGCGATGAACTGCCCGAACTCGGACTCCTCCTCGTCGCCGACGGGCTTCTCGAGCGAGACCGGGGCTTGCGCCGAGCGCTTGATCTGATCGACCTCCTCGGGATCGATCCCGGTCACCTCGGCGATCTCGTCCGGCGTGGGCTCACGGCCGAGCTCGGTGACCAGCTTGCGCTCCGCGCGGCCGATCTTGTTCAGCTTCTCGACCACGTGGACGGGGATGCGGATCGTGCGTGCCTTGTCGGCGAGCGCGCGGGCGATCGCCTGGCGGATCCACCAGGTCGCGTAGGTCGAGAACTTGAACCCCTTGCGATAGTCGAACTTCTCCGCGGCCCGCACCAGGCCCAGGGTGCCCTCCTGGATCAGGTCCAGGAAGGGGAGGCCCTGGTTGCGGTAGTTCTTCGCGATCGAGACGACCAGGCGCAGGTTGGACTCGACCATCTTCTGCTTCGCGTCGAGGTCGCCGCGCTCGATGCGCTTCGCCAGCTCTACCTCCTCCTGCGCGGTGAGCAGGCGGACCTTCCCGATGTCCTTCAGGAAGAGCTGCAGGGAGTCGGTGGTCATGTCCGGCTTGAGGTCGAGCGCCGTGGCCTTGCGGCGCTTGCCCCGCTTGTCGGACTCCGTCTCGGCGGCGGCCGCGGCCGCCTGCGCCGGATCGACGTCCTCGACCAGCTCGACGCCCTGGCGCTCGAGGTACGCGTAGAGCTCCTCGATGTCGGACTCGTCCAGGTCGACCTCGGACACGGCGGTGGCGACCTCGCCGTACGAGATCACCCCATCCTGCTGTCCCTTGACGACGAGGCCCTTGACCTCGTCGAGCTCTTGGATCTCCGCCACTAGCATTCGTTCGCTCTCGTCTTCCTTCGCTTACATCCTCGGGGCCCGTTGGGCGCCATCGCCCTATACCCGGCCCCGCACCTCCATATCGGACGCCGGTCTCAGTCCGGGAGGCGACGCGCCGTCCCTTCAAGCCCGACTTTGCGACAAAAAACGCGGATCGGGGGCCGATCCGCGCAGCCCTCACCTCGCCGGAACATCCATTCCCAATTCGAGGCATCTCAAACGTCTGTTCGAATCGTAACCGCTATATTTTCTGAAGTCAAGTGTTTCCGCGGCTGTGAGCGGGAAAGTACCTGCTTGCTGCGGTGATTCTTGCGCATCCGCCGGCTGGCCCCGAAAGCCGGGTACTCACCTCAGAACACCGACGGGGGCGTCGAGTTACGGCGCTCGGGGCAGGCGCAGGCGTCCGTCGAGCACGATGGAATACCGCAAATGGCCGACCAGGAGCAGATTCCACCCAAGCCCGAGCCCAGCGAGGAGGCGAGCGAGCAGGGAAGCGTCTTCGGCAACCTCCCCGGTAGCCGCCCGGGGGTGCGAAGCCCGCGCCGAGGCGGCGCCGGACCGGCCCGCGCCGCCGGCGCCACCCCGAAGGCCACCGGCGGACAGTCTCGATCCGCCGCGCGGAAGCCCGCGGAGCCCCGATCGCCCCGCGCTCCCGCCGGCCGATCGGCGGAGCGTTCCGCGGGAGCCGAGCCCGAGACGGCGCCGCCGGCCGAAGACGAGCACGGCGGCGTCGAGGACCTTGCCTGGGCGGGCGTCGCGGTGGCCGCCGAGGCGGCGACGCTCGGGGTGCGGCTTCTGAGCCGCGCCGTAGAGGCGGTGCGCAGGCCTACGGACCGGCGATGACGCCGGCGGCGCCCGACCCGGCGGCGCGGCGTTTGCCCGGCGTCGCGCGGCTTTGGGCAGGGCGCAGCGAGGCATCCCGCTGGACCCGGGTCGCTCGCTACCTGCGAGCCTTCTGGCACCGCGCTTATGAGGAGAACATCACCGGGCTCGCGGGCATGGTCGCCTACAACCTGTTCCTGGCGCTGTTCCCGTTCGCGCTCCTGGTCCTGTTCATCTTCGGGCGGGTGATCCAGAGCACCAGCGTCGAGGAGAGCGTGATCGCCGACCTGCAAGGGCTGTTCCCGGCGGTCGAGCCGAACACCCTCAGGAACATCCTCGGCCACATCCGCGACAGCTCGACGACGATCGGGCTCGCGGCGGCGATCGGCGCGATCTGGATCGGGACCTCGTTCTGGGGCGCCATGGACACCTCCTTTTGCCGCATCTATCACGTCCAGTGCCGGGGCTGGCTGGAGCAGAAGCGCTTCGCGCTCCTGATGCTGCTCGTGGTGATGCTGTTCCTGGCGGCGAGCGTGGTCGTTCCCACGCTCGAGAGCGCCCTCGTCTCCAGCGCCGGCGACCTTCCGTTCGGCCTCTCGGAGATCGACGAAATCGCCAGGGTCTTGCTGTTGATCGCGGCCCTGGCGCTGACGTTCCTGCTCTGCTGCGTGATCTACTACGCCGTGCCCAAGGGCCACGTGCCGTGGCACGGAGTGTGGCCCGGCGCCCTGTTCGTCACCGTGACCACCGGCGTGGCGAACGCCGTCTACCCCTTCTATCTGGGGCAGGTATCGGGCGTCGGCGAAGTGGGTGGCACGATCGGCTTCGTGCTCATCGCGATGGTGTGGTTCTACCTGGTCAGCCTCGGCCTGATGGCGGGGGCGGTGATCAACGCCCTCCGCTACGAGCTCCGCGACACGGGCCAGATGAGCGTTCCACAGCCTGAGGGCCGATAACAAGGCGGATCGCCAAGAGCCCTCGCTACGGCGAAGCGCCGCTACGATCGCGCGGTGTTGAAGCAGCTGCGCCGCCGCCTTCGCCCCGCCTCGAAGGACGAGATTCACCGGTATTGGAAGGCCCCCGACGACGGATCGAACCAGCCCGAGGACTACCTCGACCCCAAGGGGGGGAAGGCTCGCAGCGAGTTCCTGCTGTCGCTGATCGAACTCCCGAGGGACGCCTCGATCCTCGAGGTCGGCTGCAACGTGGGTCGCAACTTGAACCACCTGCACGAGGCGGGCTACACGGACCTGACAGGGATCGAGCTGTCAGAGCATGCGGTCAAGATTCTGAGGCGCGAGTTCCCACACCTCGCCGACATCAGGGTCGGAGCGGCCGAGGAGATCCTCCCCACCCTGGACCAGTTCGACCTCGTCTTCACGATGGCCGTGCTCGTCCACATCCACCCTGAGTCTGAGCAGGCCGTCTTCGGTGAGCTGGCTCGGATCGCCAAGAAGCTGATCGTCATTGAGGACGAGCGCTCCGACACCTGGCGCCACTTCCGTCGCCAGTACCGTCTGATCTTCGAGGGCCTCGGCATGAAGCAGATCCACGAGGCCCAGCCGGTTGGGCTCCCCGGGTCCTACGTCGCTCGGATCTTCACGCACTATCCGTAACACGGGGGGCTCTGCCCCCCTCGGTGCCGCAGAGCGGCACCTCCCCCGGCTATCCGTAGCGCCCGCCAGTTACCTCGCGCAGCTTCGGCCGGTCGTGGCGGGCTTGCACGGTTCGCACGGTGCCCGAGCGCGAGCGCATCACCAGCGACTCCGTGGTCGCGTGGCCGTCCCCCAGGTAACGGACGCCCTGGAGGAGGTCGCCGTCCGTGACCCCGGTAGCGGCGAAGAAGGCGTTGCCCCCGCCCACCAGCCGATCGACGTCGAGCACCTCGTCGAGGTCGTAGCCGGCGTCGATCGCGGACTGGCGCTCGGAGTCGTCGCGGGGCCAGAGGCGGCCCAGGAGCCGGCCGCCGAGGCACTTGATCGCTCCCGCCGAGAGCACCCCCTCCGGCGTGCCGCCGATCCCCCACAGCAGGTCGACGCCGGTTCCCTCGGTGACCGCGAGCAGCGCTGCCGCCACGTCGCCGTCGCTGATGAACCGGATTCGCCCTCCCGCCTCGCGGACCAGCTTCACGGTTTCCTCGTGGCGGGGCCGGTCGAGCATGATCACGGTGACGTCGCCGACGTCGACACCTCTGCGCTCGGCGACCCGCCGCACCACGTCGGCCAGCGGGTCGGTGAGGCTGAGGCAATCCGCGATCTTGGGGCCACCGGCGATCTTCTCCATGTACACGCAGGGGCCGGGGTCGAACATCGTCCCCCGCTCGGATAGCGCGATCACGGCGAGCGCCGCCGGCTGGCCCTGGGCGGTGAGCCGGGTGCCCTCGAGGGGGTCAACGGCGATGTCCACCTCGGGCGGGCTGCCGTCGCCGATCCGCTCGCCGTTGTAGAGCATCGGCGCCTCGTCCTTCTCGCCCTCGCCGATCACGACCAGGCCGTCCATCGGCACCGTGTCGAGCATCAGCCGCATCGCGTCGACCGCGGCCTGGTCGGCCGCCTCCTTCTGGCCCCTGCCGACCCAGCGGGCGGCGGCGAGGGCGGCGGCCTCCGTGACCCGGACGAGCTCCAGCGCGAGGTTGCGATCGGGCCTCGTGCCCGAGCGAACGTCGTGCGAGATGACGCCCCTGGAGTCGGCCTCCACGGCCACGCGTCCCAGCCTCAGACCGTGCCGGGGGCCTTGCGCTCCCGCTTCTGGCCGACCTGGGAGCGGAGAAAGCCGGTGGCGGCGATCGCGATCGCGCCCAGAAGCGCCAGCCAGTAGCCGTAGCTGAGGCCGATCCCGAACTCGGTGCCGTTGTCGGGCGCCGGCCTGTCGATGATCCCGTTGTAGCCGATCAGGGTGATCGCCGCGAACCCGACGATCATCGTCACCTCGCCCGGCGCCCAGGCGAGCTTGTGGCCGCGCACCAGGATCCAGGCGAGGATCAGGGGCGCGAAGGCGGCGGCGATCAGCAGCCAGCGGAGGATCGGGAAGGTCTCGAAGCCCGTGCACTCGAACTCGCCTTCGCCGCAGATCCAGGCCCCCTGTTCCTCACGCTGCGGGGTGTCGGTGAGGGAGTACCAGGGCAGGAAGAGAAGGCTGAGAAGCAGCATCCCGCCGCCGAACGCGCCCAGCAGCACGCGGTTTCGATCCAAGCGCGAGAAGTCCATCGGCGCGAGCTTATCCCAGCGCGACCCGCTGCGCCACGGCTGGCTGTAGGGTCACGGCGTGACGCGCTGGGGCCTAACGGTGCCGCTGCCGAACCTTCCCCTGCGCGAGCATGCCGAGCTCGTGCGCCGCGCCGAGGCGGCCGGGTACACGGACCTCTGGAGCGGCGAGACGAATGGGCCCGACGGGTTTACGCCGCTGGCGCTGTCCGCGGTCTGGACCGAGCGGGCGCGGCTGGGCACCGGCGTGGTCGGCGTCTTCACCCGCGGGCCGGCCCTGCTGGCCCAGCAGGCGGCCGCCCTGGCGGACGCCAGCAACGGCAGGTTCGCGCTGGGCATCGGCGCCTCCTCGGACCGAATCGTCGAGGGCTGGAACCAGATGGCGTTCGCGAAGCCGCTGACCAAGATGTCGCAGACGCTCGAGTTCCTGCGGGCGGCGTTCTCCGGCGAGCGCACGTCGACGGGCTTCAAGCTCGAGCAGCCACCGGCCGAGCCATTGCCGATCGTGCTCGCGGCCCTGCGCGGCAAGATGCTCAGGCTCGCGGTCGAGAAGGCCGACGGCGCGTTCACCAACTTCCTCCCCCTTGCCGCGCTGCCCAAGGTCACCGCGGAGCTCGACGGCGCGCCCCAGGGCTTCGAGCTGCTGTGCCGCTTCTTCTGCCTGCCCGGCGAGCGGGACCAGGTCGAGCCCCTGGCCCGGTTCATGTTCGCCTCCTACGCCACCGTGCCGGTGTACGAGGCTTTCTTTCGCTGGCTCGGCTACGGCGATCGGATCGACGAGATGGTCGCCGCCTGGAAGGCGAAGGACCGCGAGGCCGCCGTGGCAGCCGCCCCGTGGGAGCTGATCGAGGACACATTCATCTTCGGGACGCCCGCCGAGATGCGCGAGCGCCTCGAGGCCTACGCGGCCGGCGGCATCACGCTGCCGATCGTGACCCCGATCACGACCCCCGATCGGTTCGGGGAGATGATCGAGGCGCTGGCGCCGGCTGAATAACTCCGCCGAAAGCCTCGCCTTCGGCTACGTTTCCGCCGGGTTAGGGTCCCAGACCTGACCCGGCAGGCACCTCCGCAGCTACCGCGACTTCGTCGCTAGCCCGAGCGGCTCCACCCTGATTCGCTGACTTCGTCGCTAGCCTGCGCGGGCGGGCCAGCGATAGGGCGAAGCGGTCCTTCGGGTCCGTCCACCAGCCAACGATCTCGAGGCCCGCCTCGGCGTAGATGCCGCTGAGGCCCTCCCGAGCGAACTTGGTCGAGATCTCCGTTCGCATCTCCTCGCCGCGATCGAAGGCGACGCGCATCCCAAGCGAGGAGATCTCGATCACCTGGCGGGCGAGCGAGCGCAGGCGGATGTCGACCCAGAGGTTTTCATGGTCCCAGAAGGCGACGTGCTCGAAAGCGTCGATGTCGAAGTTGGCGCCGAGCTCGCGGTTGAGCACGCTGAGCACGTTCTTGTTGAACGCGGCGGTCACCCCGGCGGAGTCGTTGTAGGCAGCCTCGAGCGCCTGGCGGCTCTTGACCAGGTCGGTGCCGAGCAGGAAGTGATCCTCCGGCCCGAGGAGGTTCGACACCCGCGCCAGGAAGCTGGCGCGCTGGGCCGGCTCAAAGTTCCCGATCGTGCCGCCGAGGAAGGCAATCACGCGCGGCCCGGCGAGAGGGATCCGCTCCAGATCGCGCTCGTAGTCGCAGACGAGGCCGTGCACGGTGATCCCATACTCGCCGGCAACGGCCTCGGCCGTGTCACGCGTGATCTGCTCAGAGATGTCGACCGGCGCGTAGGCCTCGAGGCAGCCGGCCTCATGCATCGCATCGAGGAGCACGCGGGTCTTGCTCGCGGAGCCAGAGCCAAGCTCGATCAGCGTCGTGGGACTTTCCGCGATCGCACAGATTCCGGCGGCATGGCGCTCGAGAATGAGGCGCTCGGCCCGGGTCGGGTAGTACTCGGGAAGCTCGGTTATCGCCTCGAACAGCTCCGAGCCGCGCTCGTCGTAGAAGTAGCGTGGGGAGAGCTCCTTGAAGGGCTTCGTCAGACCGGCCCGCACGTCCGCGGCCATCCCCGACAACGGTCCCCCGGGAGGCAGGTGGACGTCGATGGCGATTTGCTCGCGCGTGGTGATGCTCAGTGGGTCCAAGAGCTTCTGTTCCTGACTGGTCTTTGGCTCATGCGTTTCGTTACGGGCTGGCGACGGCCCCGGTTCAAGCGTCCTTGGCGCAGCGCAGCCCGGCGAAGAGCTGGCGTCGCTCGGGGAGGTCCCAGTTGCGGAAGCTGGTCCGGATCACGTTGCGGCGCGTCGCCCAGGAGCCGCCGCGCAGCACCTTGTGGGCGTCGCCGAAGAAGGCCTCGGAGTACTCGCGGTACGGGAAGGCGCTGAAGCCTGGGTAGGCGATGAAGTCGGACGAGGTCCACTCCCAGACATCGCCGAGCATCTGCACCGCCCCGCAGTCGGAGGGGGCGTCTGCGTAGGCGCCCGCCTCCGCGCACCCGAAGCCGAGCTGATCGAGGTTGGCGCGCTCCCGGTCGGCGCCCGCGGCGGCCACCTCCCACTCCTCCTCGGTCGGCAGCCGCTTGCCCGCCCAGCGCGCGAAGGCCTCGGCCTCGTGCCAGGAGACGTGGACCACCGGCTGGTTGAGGTCGAGCGGCTCGGCGCGGCCCATGGCCGTGCGGGACCACCCACCCTCCGAGTCCGCCTCCCAATACATCGGGGGCTCGGCGCGGGTGTCGGCCACGAACTCAGCGTAGGCGCGGTTGGTGACCGGCGTGCGGTCGATCCGGAACGGCTCCACCTCGATCGCGTGGCGAGGGCGTTCGTTGTCGTACGCGAAGCCGCGGGCGCCGGCGCCGATCTCCGCCTCCCCACCCTCCACGAGCACCATCGGAGGCCCTTGGGAGTCCGCCGCCGGGAGCGTTTCGACCTCCACCGGCTCGTAGCCGTCCACCAGCTGGATCAGCTGCATCATCGTCTCGTTGTGCTGGTGCTCGTGGGCGATCAGCATCTCGTACACGAAGCCCTCGGCAAGCAGCGGGTCCTCCGCCGAGTCGAGCTCCACGCGGTCGAGGACCTCCAGCGCGCGCTCGCGCACCTCGCGCAGGTAGGCGCGAAGATCGTCGCCGCGAAGGATCGGCAGCTTGCCGCGGACCGCTCGTGGGTTCTCGATCGCGTTGTAGAGGCGGCCCAGGTCGCCGTGCAGGGGGTCCAGGCGGCCAACGGTCTGCACCAGCCAGAGCTCCTCGAAGTTGGCGATGTGGCCCAGGTCCCACGCCAGGGGGCTCAGGATCGGCGCGTAGACGTTGTTGAGCTGCTCGTCGGAGAGCGGCTCGACAAGTTGGAGAGTGCGCCGTCGCGCCTCCGCTAGGCGCTCCGCGATCGCATCCTTCTGGGGGGCCTGGACCGGGGCTGCGATGGCGACAGGCTAACGCCTGGGCGCCGCCGGCCGACTAGAGTGGCGCGCCGATGAGGATCGAGAACGCCAGCGCCCTGGTCGCCGGCGGGGCCTCTGGGCTGGGAGCCGCCACCGTCCGAGCCCTTTACGAGGCGGGCGCCAAGGTGGTGATCGCCGATCTAAACGCCGACAAGGGCCAGGCGCTCGCCGCCGAGCTCGGGGAACGGGCCGAATTCGTCGAGGCCAATGTGATGGAGCCCGAGCCGGTGAACGCGGCGGTCGAGGCCGCCGCGAAGGCCGACGGCGGCCTTCGGATCTCGGTCTGCTGCGCCGGGATCGGCTGGGCGCAGCGGACGGCGGGCAAGCAGGGGGCCCACGACCTGGAGATCTTCCACAACGTGATCAAGGTCAACCTGATCGGGACCTTCAACGTGTTGCGGCTCGCCGCCGCGGCCATGGTCGACAACGACCCCGACGAGGGCGGCGAGCGGGGCGTTTGCGTCAACACCGCCTCGATCGCGGCCTTCGACGGGCAGATCGGCCAAGTCGCCTACTCGGCCTCCAAGGGGGGCATCGTCGGCCTCACCCTCCCGGCCGCCCGCGATCTGGCCGGAAGGGGGGTGCGAGTGGTGACGATCGCCCCCGGGACCTTCGACACGCCCCTGCTGGCGGCGCTGCCCGAGGAGGCGCGCCAGGAGCTTGGCGCCCAGATCCCGTTCCCGAGCCGCCTCGGCCACCCCGACGAGTTCGCCGCCCTGGCCCGCCACGTGGTCGAGAACCCGATGCTGAACGGCGAGACGATCCGGCTGGACGGCGCCCTGCGGATGCCGCCGCGGTAGCGACCGGCGCCCGGTCTCGAGCTCAGGTGGCGCATTCCTCGCGTATACCGCGAAGAAAGCGCCACTCCCTTGGCCTAAGGAGGGGTCCGGCAGCTGGCGCCCGCGCAGTTCTGCAGCTGATGGAGGCGGTTGGCGAGCGCGGACCTGACGGACGCGTAGGCGGGCGCGTTGTGGCGGCTTTGAAGCTCGAACGGGTCGCTCTGCAGGTCGTAGAGCTCCGCTTCACCCGTGGCGTGCTCGGCGTACGTGTAGCGCTGGGTGCGGATCGCATTGAAGCTCGGCTGCTGGTAGTAGACCTCGTTCTCGATCAGCAGCTCGCGTCCCTGCGTGATACCCGGCTGCTGGATGACCGGGAGCAGCGACCTCCCATCCATAACCAGGCCGGGAACCGCATCCGCGGCGTCGACGATCGTCGGCGCCAGATCGGCGTTGATCGACAGGCTGGGGATGGTCACGCCGTGGGGGATGCCCGGGCCGCGCATCACGAGCGGCACCCGGATCGACTCCTCGTAGATGTGCCGTTTGAGCATTGAGAGCCGGTGCTCGCCGTTGAAGAACCCGTTGTCCGAGGTGTAGATGATCAGCGTGTTGTTGAACTCGGTGTTCGCCACCAGCGCCCGGACGATGTCCTCGACACCCTCATCGACCGAGCGCAACGACCCCAGTTGGCAGCGGTACATGCGCTGAAGGTCCGCGATCAAATACGGCCCAAACAGCGGGCGGTTGCGGATCTCGGCCGGCTTGTCGGAGACGTCGGCCTCGTTGAAGTTCGGGGGCCTGGGCAGCGGCTCGGACTCGAACGCTTGAGCGTGGCGGGGCGCCGGCTTCGCGGCGATTCCGGGGCAGAAATCCATCGGCGCGCCTCCCCAGCCACCCTCGTGCGGGGCGGTGTAGTTGAGCCAGAGGAGGAACGGCTGCGCCTTCGGGGCCCTGCGGTCGACGAAGTCGACCGCCTTTCGAGTCAGGACGTCCTGCTTGAAGTCGGCGGCATCCTCGCCGTACTGGACGACGGTGCCGTTCTCGTTCAGCTTGTAGTTGTAGACGTCCTGGTCGTTGAAATTGGTCGCGTACCACTCAGCCCAGCCGAGCGGGACCCGGGGTTGGTTCGCGTATCCGTTCAGGTACTTGCCGACCATGGCCGTGTAATAGCCCGCGTTGCGCAGCCACACGGCGAGGTTGTTGTCTCCGTGCAGCTCCTGGAAGCGGGGGAAGCCGCCTTTGGGCGGCACGTTGGTGAGCACGCCGTGGTTGTGCGCGTACTGGCCGGTGAGGAAGGTGGCCCGGGACGGGCAGCACAGCGAGTAGTTGACGAAGCTGTTCTTGAACGTCGCGCCTTTGGCACCGATCAGTGCCTTGACGTTGTTCATCACTCGCATCGATTCGACCGTCTGGTCGTCGGTCATGATCACCACGATGTTCGGCCGCGCGTGGGCTGCCGCTGCGTTGCCGCCGAGGGACACGAACAGGGCGAGCAGCGCAACGGCCAAGACGGACAGTCGTCGCGTCTTAATCAAGGAGACATGCCGCGCAGATCCAAACGTCTGATTTTCCAAACCCTAAGGCAGGACCGTGAACGTGCGCCTGGCGGGGGTCGGGTCGAAGTTCTTGGCCTTGTCGATGGCCGTGACGTCGAAGCTGTGGCCGCCGAGGGAGAGCGGGGTCGAGGGCGTGTGGCTGGCGCCCGGCCCCGAGCAGGCGGCGAACGCCTGGGAGTCGAAGCGACATCGGAAGGTCGAGCCTGGCTCGCTGGAGCTGAACGTGAAGGTGGGGGTCCTGTCCGCGGTCGAGCCCGAGGGCCCGGAGGTGATCGTGGTCTGCGGCGGGACGGTGTCGACGGTGAAGGACCGCGAGACGACTCGCGCTCTCGTTTCCGGGGGCGTCGATCGCCTTCACAGAGAAGGTGTGGGCGCCGTTCGTGAGCGGCGCGGCCCGGGTGTTGGGCGATGAGCAGGCCGTGAACGGGGCCGCGTCGTAGCGACAGACGAAGGTCGAGCCGGCCTCGTTTGAGGCGAAGGAGAAGTTCGGGGTGGAGTCGTTGACGAAGCCCCCCTGGGCCGGCCCCCCGGTGATGCTCGCCACCGGCCGGGTGGTCTCGGCGGTGAAGCCCCTGAAGGCGGGGTAGGCGGGCTTCGCGGTGCGGTTGTGGCGCAAAAGCCCCGCGGTGCCGCAGAAGCTGCAGTAGGTCGCGAAGTCGCCTGTCGGATCGCGCCACAGGAACCAGAACAGTCGCTGCACGTTCCAGGTCTTTCGGTTTTGCAGGATCATCCTGAAGGAGCTGACGAGCAGGTCCCGCTGGCCCGTGAGGCCCTTGTTCTTGCAGAACTGGTCGGGGGGCCCCGATCCCCAGGCGAACTCGGTCAGCCACAGCGGCGTTGCCCCGTCGCCGCGGTTCTTCATCACCGCGCTGAACCTTGAGATCCCCGTGCGGACCCGATCCAGGGTGCACCCGTAGGGGTGCAGGGCGGCGGCGTCGAAGTCCGCCTTGACCCCGGCTACGTTGTAGAGGGCGTTGAGGAAGTCCCGGGCGGTCGAGCTCACGTGCGTGGTGATCGGCATGCCGGCGAGGACGATCGTGGCCCGCGGATCCTTGGCCTTGATCGCGTCGTGGGAGATCGCGAGCAGCTGGCGTACTTATTGGCCTTCGCCTGCAGGGTCGTCGACCCCGGGCTGAAGTACTTCTTCAGATTGGGCTCGTTCCAGACCTGCCAGGACTGGATCGGCAATGGCGTGGCGCTCGGTCCGTATTCCTGCTTGTACTTGGTGGACCAGTAGCTGCCGCCGGGTCCGTAGCGCCCCACCGCCGCCTTGAGGAAGTTCTGCCAGGCCTGGATCTCGGCCGCGCTGCCAGCGGGGGATACCCGGCAGACCCATTGCCGACCCACTCCGGCGACCCCCACGCGAACGGGACCGATCGGATTCCCTTCACGGCAAGGCCGCCGATCATCCGGTCCCTCTCGCTCCAGTCGTAGGAGCCCCGGACCCGCTCTATGTCGCGCCACTTGAGCATGAAGCGGGCCGTCTGGACCCGGGCGGCGGCCATCCCCTGGCGGTCCTGGGGATCGAGCTGTCCTTGGGCGATGCCGAAGAACTCCGTTCGGACCGCCGCGCCGGCCGTGGACGCGGCGAGCAGGGACAGAGAAAGCGCGGCGAAAACGGCCGCAAGCCGCGTCACTCCGGGACCCTGCTTCGCACCCGGGCCATACCCATCGAGACGCGAAGGCTACTCCGGCCGCAGATCTGACGTAGCTCTGGCCGAACTTGCCGATGGCCGAGTGGCGTTGCTACGGATCGCAACTCGGCCGGCGGGGCCACGGCGGTCGCCGATCCCGAAGTGGCAGCGCCCGGATAGCTCGCGCGATCCGCGAGTGCATCGAACGCCTCCCCACAGCCGGTTCGAGTGGACGGCCACGGACGCGTTCCGCGGCAAGATCTGCGCGGTTTGCCGCGCCAGGCCGGGCCGACGTTCGCCGCGTCGGCAATCGTCGGCGATAGGTCCGCCCTTGATTACAAGTCTCCGACCCCCACCCATGGAGGGACGAGGCCCCGCATCTGGAGCGGCACATCATCCTGGCGCTCCTACCTCTAAGGGTGGGTCCGGCAGCCGGTGCCAGAACAGTCCTGCAGCTGGTGAAGACGGGTGGCGAGCGCGGACCGGACGGATGCATAGGCAGGCGCGTTATGGCGGCTCCAGAGCTCGAACGGATCGCTCTGAAGATCGTAGAGTTCCTTCTCGCCGGTGGCGTGCTCGGCGTATACGTAGCGCTCGGTCCGGATCGCCTTGAAGCGCGGCTGTTGATACCAACGCTCGCCCTCGATCAGCAACTGGCGTCCCCGCTCGATGCCCGGATTTCGCGTGACCGGAATCAGCGAGCGCCCGTCCATGGTCAGACCGGGGTTGGCATTCGCCACGTCGAGGATCGTCGGCGCCAGATCGGCGTTGATCGTCAGGTCGCCGACGGTCGACTCCCGGCGGGATGCCCGGCCCGCGGATCATGCAGCGGCACCCGGATCGACTCCTCGTAGATGTGCCGCTTGTCCAGGCGGATCCGGTGCTCGCCGTTGAAGAAACCGTTGTCCGAGGTGAAGATGAGCAGCGTGTTGGCGAGCTCCCCGCGAGCCTGAGCGCCTCGACGACCTTCTCCACCCCCTCGTCGACCGACAACAGCGACTCCAGCTGGCACCGGTACCTGCGCTCGATCGTCCGCAACCCGGTCCGGCGCCAAGCGCGGGCGGTTGCGGATCTCCACCGGCTTGTCGGAGACGTCGGCCTCGTTGAAGTTCGGGGCCTGGGCAGCGGCTCGGAGTCGAACGCGTTGGCGTGGCGGGGCGCCGGCTTCGCGGCGATTCCGGGCAGTAGATCGGCGGCGTCGGGTTCGGCTCCGGGCCGCCCTCGTGCGGGGCCGTGTAGTTGAGCCAGAGGAAGAACGGCTGCGCCTTCGGGGCCCGGCGATCGATGAAGTCGACCGCCTTGTCGGGTCAGGACGTCCTGCTTGAAGTCGGCGGCATCCTGCGCCGTAGCTGGACGAGGGTGCCGTTCTCGTTCAGCTTGTAGTCGTAGACGTCGCTGGTCGTTGGAACGGCCGCGTACCACTCCGACCAGCCGGGCGGGACCGCGGGTTGGTTCGCCGTATCCGTTCATGTACTTGCCGATCATGGCCGTGTAGTAGCCGGCATCGCTGCAGCCAGACGGCGAGGTTGTTGTCTCGCGTGCAGGTCCTGGAAGCGGTCGAAGCCGCCGTTCGGCGGCACGTTGCTGAGCACGCCGTGGTTGTGCGCGTACTGGCCGGTGAGGAAGGTGGCCCGCGAGGGGCAGCACAGCGAGTAGTTGACGAAGCTGTTCTTGAACGTCGCGCCCTTGGCGCCGATCAGTGCCTTGACGTTGTCCATCACTCGCATCGATTCGACCGTCTGGTCGTCGGTCATGATCACCACGATGTTCGGCCGCGCGTGGGCTGCCGCTGCGTTGCCGCCGAGGGACACGAACAGGGCGAGCAGCGCAACGGCGAAGACGGGAAGTCGTCGCGTCTTAATCAAGGAGACATGCCGCGCAGATCCAAACGTCTGATTTTCCAAACCCTAAGGCAGGACCGTGAACGTGCGCCGGGCGGGGGTCGGGTCGAAGTTCTTGGCCTTGTCGATGGCCGTGACGTCGAAGCCGTGGCTGCCGAGGGAGAGCGGGGTCGAGGGCGTGTGGCTGGCGCCCGGCCCCGAGCAGGCGGCGAACGCCTGGGAGTCGAAGCGACATCGGAAAGCCGAGCCTGGCTCGCTGGAGCTGAACGTGAATGTGGGGGTCGTGTCCGCGGTCGAGCCCGAGGGCCCGGAGGTGATCGTGGTCTGCGGCGGGACGGTGTCGACGGTGAAGGACCGCGAGACCACTGCGCTCTCGTTTCCGGGGGCGTCGATCGCCTTCACAGAGAAGGTGTGGGCGCCGTTCGTGAGCGGCGCGGCCCGCCTGTTGGGCGATGAGCAGGCCGTGAACGGGGCCGCGTCGTAGCGACAGACGAAGGTCGAGCCGGCCTCGTTTGAGCCGAAAATCAAGTTCGGGGTCGAGTCGTTGGTGAAGCCCCCCTGGGCCGGCCCCCCAGTGATGCTCGCCACCGGCCGGGTCGTCTCGGCGGTGAAGCCCCTGAAGGCGGGGTAGGCGGGCTTCGCGGTGCGGTTGTGGCGCAAGAGCCCCGCCGTGCCGCAGAAGCTGCAGTAGGTCGCGAACTCGCCTGTCGGATCGCGCCACAGGAACCAGAACAGTCGCTGCACGTTCCAGGTCTTGCGGTCTTGCAGGATCATCCTGAAGGAGCTCGAGAGCAGGTCCCGCTGGCCCGTGAGGCCCTTGTTCGTGCAGGACTGGTCGGGGGGCCCCGATCCCCACGCGAACTCGGTCAGCCACAGCGGCGTCGCCCCGTCGCCGCGGTTCTTCATCACGGCGCTGAACCCTGAGATCCCCGTGCGGATCCGATCCAGGGTGCACCCGTAGGGGTGCAGGGCGGCGGCGTCGAAGTCTGCCTTGACCCCGGCTACGTTGTAGATGGCGTTGAGGAAGTCCCGGGCGTCCGAGCTCACGTGCGTGGCGATCGGCATCCCGGCGAGCACGATCGTGGCCAACGCATCCTTGGCCTTGATCGCGTCGTGGGAGATCGCAAGCAGCTGTGCGTATTTGTTGGCCTCCGCCTGCAGGGTCGTCGACCCCGGGGTGAAGTACTTCTTCAGATTGGGCTCGTTCCAGATCTGCCAGGACTGGATCGGCAATGGCGTGGCGCTCTGTCCGTAGTCCTGTTCGTACTTGGTGGACCAGTAGCTGCCGCCGGGTCCGTAGCGCCCCACCGCCGCCCTGAGGAAGTTCTGCCAGGACTGGATCTGGGCCGCGCTGCCAAGCGGGGGATACCCGGCAGACCCATTGCCCACCCACTCCGGCGACCCCCACACGAACGGCGCCGATCGGATTCCCTTCACGGCAAGGCCGCCGATCATCCGGTCCCTCTCGTTCCAGTCGTAGGAGCCCTGGACCCGCTCAATGTCGCGCCATTTGAGCATGAAGCGGGCGGTTTGGACCCGGGCGGCGGCCATCCCCTGGCGGTCCTGGGGATCGAGCAGTCCTTGGGAGATGCCGAAGAACTCCGTTCGGACCGCCGCGCCGGCCGTGGACGCGGCGAGCAGGAACAGAGAGAGTGCGGCCAGGGCGGCGACCGCCAACGTCCTTTGCATCCTCGCTCCTCTCGCCCCCGGTTTCAGGGCCTCCGTGCGAACCTACCACGCCCCTGCTGGCGGCCGGAGGTCCTAGGGGGTGGCCCTTGCCTCGGTCCAATCGGACCGGCGCCCGTACTCGCCGCCGGTCAGCGGCGGAACCGATCGATGGCCCGCTCCAAATCATCAATCGCCATGTGGTCAAGAGCGACCGCTGCAGCGTCCTGCGGGCAAACTCCGACACCGAACGGCCCGCCTTCTCTGCTCAGGCCGCCAAGACCTGCTTCCGGCGGCAGTAAGTCGCACAGCTGCGTCCTGTGCGCGCCTGGGATGCTTCAGCAGCCGAGAAAGCGAGGTACCGCACCCAATGACTTGGAGAGCGCGATGGAACTAGGCTTCTTGATGCTGACCGACCACAGCGAGGCGCTGAACGGCAAGGTGTACGCAATGGGCGGGGGGTGGAACATGCTGCGCTTCCCCCAGCTGCCACAGGAATGGGGTTTTGGGATCGCGTTCGCGATCGATGTCCCCTGGGATCAGACGAATCGGCGGCATAGCCTCACCCTTCACATAGAGGACCCGGACGGCGAGGCGCTCGGTGACCAGTTCTCCATGGACTTCGAGACCGGCCGGCCTCCTGGCGCTGTGCAGGGGCAGGATCAGCGGATCGTGCTGTCCTTGGGGACAAGGACAACCTTCTCGTCATCGGGTCCACACGCAGTCGTGGTTCGAGTCGGCGAAGACGAGGTGGACCGCACCCGGTTCTATGTCCTGGAGCTGCCGGAAATGCTGACGACTGGTACGCAGCAGCAAACGTAAGAGGCTGGACGCTGTCAGGTGCCCTGATCCTCGGGATCGCGGTAGACGGGCTTGCGCCACGGAGGGACGACCGCGAAGTGGGTGAGGCGAGCGGCTGCTTGGAGGGCCTCGATCGGGACCAGGGTGAGACGGTCGGCCGGGGTCCGGCGGGTTCGCGGAGGCGGCGCGCGGTCCTCGTGGACGTGGCCCGCATGGCTGCCGCCCGAGACGTACAGGCGGCCGGTGGACGGCCCCCAAGCCGAGCGGTGGACGAGCCCGGCGTCCGAGAGCCAGCTCCCCATGCCGCCGTCGTAGTTGTAGCCGTGATGAGAGGTGGCTCGGGCCTCGGTTCCGCCCGACCCGATCCGCACCTGGTAGCCCTCCCAGTCTTGGGAGTTTGCTTAGTCCACAGGGACGCGAGGAGCTATCGGTAGCCGCCCACGCTTCGCGGAACGGACGGCCAGGCCGCGAACGAAGAACCGCCACTACGGGGATGCCCGGCAGCCGCATCTGGAGCGGCATGCATTCCCCGGCGGCCCTGCCTTAGAAAGCGACCGTGAACGTGCGCCTGGCGGGCGTCGGGTCGAAGTTCTTCGCCTTGTCGATGGCCGTGACCTCGAAGCTATGGCCGCCCACGGTCAGCGGGCTCGAGGGTGTGTGGCTGGCGCCCGGCCCCGAGCAGGCGGCGAACGCCTGGGAGTCGAAGCGACATCGGAAGGTCGAGCCTGGCTCGCTGGAGCGAACAGGTGAAGGTCGGCGTCCTGTCCGCGGTCGAGCCCGAGGGCCCGGAGGTGATCGTGGTCTGCGGCGGGACGGTGTCGACGGTGAAGGAGCGCGACACGATCACGCTCTCGTTTCCGGGCGCGTCGATCGCCTTCACCGAGAAGGTGTGGGCGCCGTTCGTGAGCGGCGCGAGCCCGGGTGTAGGGCGATGAGCAGGCCGTGAACGGGCTCGAGTCGATAGCGACAGACGAAGGTCGAGCCGGCCTCGTTGGAGGCAAAGGAGAAGGTCGGGGTGGAGTCCTTGATGAAGCCCCCCTCGGCCGGCCCAGCAGGTGATGCTCGCCACCGGCCGCGTGGTCTCGGCGGTGAAGCCCCTGAAGGCGGCGTAGGCGGGCTTCGCGGTGCGGTTGTGGCGCAAAAGCCCCGCCGTGCCGCAGAAGCTGCAGTAGGTCGCGAAGGTGGACCCTGGTTCGGGATCGCGCCACAGGAACCAGAACAGTCGCTGCACGTTCCAGGTCTTGCGGTTTTGCAGGATCATCCTGAAGGAGCTGACGAGCAGGTCCCGCTGACCCGTGAGGCCCTTGTTCGTGCAGAACTCGTCGGGGGGCCCCGATCCCCAGGCGAACTCGGTCAGCCACAGCGGCGTTGCCCCGTCGCCGCGGTTCTTCATCACCGTGCTGAACCTTGAGATCCCCGTGCGGACCGCATCCAGGTTGCACCCGTAGGGATGCAGGGCGGCGGCGTCGAAGTCCGCCTTGACCCCGGCTACGTTGTAGATGGCGTCGAGGAAGTCCCGGGCGTTCGAGCTCCCGGCCGCGCGCGGGACGCCCGGCATCCCGGCGAGGACGATCCTGGCCTGCGGATCCTTGGCCTTGATCGCGTCGTGGGAGATCGCGAGCAGCTGAGCGTACTTATTGGCCTTCGCCTGCAGGGTCGTCGACCCCGGCCCGAAGTATTTCTTCAGATTGGGCTCGTTCCAGATCTGCCAGGACTGGATCGGCAATGGCGTGGCGCTCTGTCCGTATTGCTGTTTGTACTTGGTGGACCAGTAGCTGCCGCCGGGTCCGTAGCGCCCCACCGCCGCCTTGAGGAAGTTCTGCCATGCCTGTTTCTCGGCCGCGCTGCTCGGGGGATAGCCAGGCAGTCCCATTGCCCACCCACGTCGGCGACCCCCACACGAACGGCACCGACCGGATTCCCTTCACGGCAAGGCCACCGATCATCCGGTCCTTCTCGCTCCAGTCGTAGGAGCCCCGGACCCGCTCAATGTCGCGCCACTTGAGCATGAAGCGGGCCGTCTGGACCCGGGCGGCGGCCATCCCCTGGCGGTCCTGGGGATCGAGCTGTCCTTGGGCGATGCCGAAGAACTCCGTTCGGACCGCCGCGCCGGCCGTGGACGCGGCGAGCAGGAACAGAGAGAGTGCGGCCAGGGTGACGCCGACCGCCAACGTCCTTTGCATCCTCGCTCCTCTCGCCCCCGGTTTCAGGGGCCTCGGTACGAACCTACCATCCCAGCCGCGAAGGGTCAACGCCCCCCCTGACCGCAGCGGCGCGCGATCTCGGGCTCTAGGTGGCGCGTTCCTCGCGCATATAGCGAACAAAGCGCCATTCCCGAGCCACCTGACGATCAGGTGCCCTGATCCTCGGGATCGTGGTAGACCGGCTTTCGCCAGGGAGGCACCACCGCGAAGCGGGTGCGGCGAGCGGCTGCGTCGAGGGCCTCGATCGGGACCAGGGTGAGACGGTCGGCCGGGGTCCGGCGGGTTCGCGGAGGCGGCGCGCGGTCCTCGTGGACGTGGCCCGCATGGCTGCCGCCCGAGACGTACAGGCGGCCGGTGGACGGCCCCCAAGCCGAGCGGTGGACGAGCCCGGCGTCCGAGAGCCAGCTCCCCATGCCGCCGTCGTAGTTGTAGCCGTGATGAGAGGTGGCTCGGGCCTCGGTTCCGCCCGACCCGATCCGCACCTGGTAGCCCTCCCAGTCGTCCTCGTGCGAACCGACCCTTCCGGGCACGGCTCGGAGGCTGGTGGAGTCCTCGTAGTAGAGCCAATACTGGAGGTAGAGGTTGCCGGCGCGCTCCCCGGAGCAGTCGCGGCGGCGCTCAGGCCCGCGCGGCTCGGCGGCGCGGCAGTCGACGGCGCGCACGAAGGCAGTCGCTGGCTGGCCCGTGTCGGACGTCCACACCGCGCCGGAGTCGGGGCCGTTCCCGCAGCGGCCCCCGCGGCAGGAGCGGAAGTCGACCGGCAGCGCCGTCATCCCCTCCTCGTAGAGGATCTCCGGCGTCTCGGCGACGATCTGGGCGGCGAGCTCCGAGCCGTAGGCGGCCACCAGCTCCGGGTGCGCCGAGCAGGCGTCGGAGAGGCTCACCGCGCAGACCAGCTTCGCGGCGATGGCCCGCGCCAGATCCCCGACCGGCAGGCGCCCTGAAGCGGCCGCGAGCAGCCCGACCAGCAGCAGGGAGACGAGCAGCAGGAGCCCGGTCCATTCGACCGTCGCCTGGCCCCTCTCCCCGGCTGCCCCGCGACCCGCTCCCACGCGCCGACGCTAGGCGCGGCGGGCTCACGGGTGGATCACGTCGGGTCAGAACTCCCGCGC
>CAVRKX010000012.1:0-149813 GCA_963721735.1 uncultured Actinomycetes bacterium | reverse complement strand
GGGGTCTAAGGAATCGGCGGCGCCGGCCTGGCCGCAGCGGCGATCGAGCTGGGGCTCGTCGACGAGCTGCGCATGTTTCGCTATCCGGTCGTCGTCGGTGGCGGCACGCCGTTCCTGCCGCCGGTCACCGAAGACGTCCTCGCAAAGCCCTCGTTGCCAACCCGAGTGGAACTCGAGGCTCGCGGACCGGCGTGCGCTACTCCTGGACGAGGTGCTCCTGCGCCCAGAGCGAGATCTGCCCAAGCGCCGGAATCAGCGCCTTGCCGCGGTCGGTGAGGGCATAGGAAACAGCCAGCGGCGGGCCCTCGTCGACCGTGCGGGCGATGAGCCCCGCCTCGGCGAGGTCGGAAAGGCGGTCCGACAGGACCGAGTCGGAGATCCCATCAACCGCGCGCGAAAGCTCGCGGAAACCGGCCGGCCCCTCGCTGAGATTGCCGAGGACCACCCCGTTCCAGCGCTTGCCGAGGAACTCGAACGCACGCGCAAGGGCGGCATCGCCTCGCGCGCAGGCGTCGGCACCTGCGGCGGAGTCGCGGCTTGGTGTGCGGGTAGTTGCCATTGCCACTAGGCTAGCATTTCAGAGGCTGCTAGTATTTTCAAAGTGACTACTCCAGATGGTGCTGATACTCAATTCCAAGCAGGCTCACAAGGAGCACTTGCAATGACAGATCTTTCTGCTTCGACCAGACGCCCCTCCGTCCTCGTCGTCGGTGGCGGCTATGGCGGCATCAACGCCGCCAAGGCTCTCGACGACGTCGCCGACGTCACACTCGTGGACCCGACCGAGGCGTTCGTCCACAACATCGCCGCCTGGCGCACGCTCGTCGAGCCCGAGTGGCTGGACCGAATTTTCCTCCCCTACACGCACCTGCTGGCGAACGGCCGCTTCGTCCGCGATCGCGCTGTGGCGGTCGATGGACGCCGCGTCACGCTCGCGTCTGGGGACGTTCTCGAGCCCGACTATCTCGTGCTCGCCACCGGCTCCTCATATCCGTTCCCGGCCAAGAACGAGGAGCCCGACATCGCCTCCGCCCGATCCCGCGTCCGCGCGGCGCACGACGCGCTGCTCGCCGCCGACCGGGCATTGATCATCGGTGCCGGTCCTGCCGGGTTGGAGCTCGCCGGGGAGATCAAGGCCTTCTTCCCCGACAAGGAGGTGACGCTCGCCGACGTATCGCCGGACATCCTCAACGGCCCCTATGACCAGGAGCTTCGTGACGAGCTCCGCCGCCAGCTCGGTGAGCTGGGGATAGAGCTACGCCTCGGCGCTGCGCTGCTCGAGCTGCCCACCGCTCCGCCCGCGACGCTCGCCCCGATCGCCATTGCCACCGATGACGGCGGGGAGTTGGTTGCCGATATCTGGTTCCGCGCCTTCGGTGTGCGGGCACACAGCGATTACCTCGAAGGGGGATCGCTGGGTGACCGCCGGGACGAGGGTGGCTACGTCCGCGTGGACGAGCATCTGCGCGTCGTCGGCGAGGGCCAGGTATTCGCTCTCGGGGACCTCGCTGACGCCGACCGTGACATGGCGGGCATCGCCACCGCCCAGGCCGAGGTCGTCGCCGCCAACATCAGAGCGCTGATTTCGGGCACGGGCGAGCTCATGAGTTGGGCGACTTACCCGCCGATGATCGCGATCCCACTCGGGCCTGAGGGCGGAGCCGGCTTCGTCGGTGACGGCGTCGCCGACAGCGCGACGATCGCCGAGCTGAAGGGTCGCCACATGCTCATCGACACCTACGCGTCGCTCTTCGATGCCGCCCCGAGACTGGCTGCCTGAGCCGATGCCCGACTACGGCCACGAGATCGAGTTCGGGTACTTCCTGGTCCCGGACGCCGGCGACCCGGATGGGGTGCTCGAGACGGCGCGCCTCGCCGACCGGCTCGGCTACGACCTGCTCGCGGTCCAGGACCACCCCTACCAGCAGGCGCACCTCGACTCGCTGGCTCTGCTTGGCGTGATCCTCGCCCAGACCGAGCAGATCCGCGTCTTTCAGGACGTCGGCAACCTGCCGCTTCGCCCGCCGGCTGTTTATGCGAAGGCGGCGGCGACGCTTGACCTGCTCAGCGGCGGGCGCTTCGAGGCCGGTCTGGGAGGCGGCGGGTTCCTGCAAGCCGCGGAGGCGATGGGCGCCCCGGCGCTTACCCCCGGGCAGAGCCTCGAGGCGCTCGAGGAAGCCGTCGCGATCCTGCGCGCCAGCTGGAATGGCGCCAGCTCGCTTCGCTTCGACGGGCGCCACTACCGTCTCGCGGGCGCACGACCCGGGCCCAAGCCGGCGCACCGGATCAGCATCTGGCTCGGCGCCGCGAAGCCGCGCGCGCTCGCGCTGACCGGGCGCCTGGCCGATGGCTGGGCCGCCCCGCTGATGAACTACCAGCCTCCGGCTGCCGCCGCCGAGGCCCAGGTCGTCATCGACAGCGCCGCGCGCGAGGCCGGTCGCGACCCAAGCGAGATCCGGCGCATCTACAACATGTCCGGCGCCTTCACGGCAACCGCGCCGGCGCCGAGCAGCGACACCGACGAGGCGATTGTCGGTCCCCCCGAACACTGGGCGAAGGTCCTCACGCACTTCGCGCTTGACCTCGGATTCGGCACCTTCCTGCTGATAGCACCGCCCGACCCCGACACGCTTCAGACCTTCATCGAGGACGTCGCTCCGCAGGTCCGCGAGCGCGTCTCGACTGCGCGCGCCAACGCCACCTCCGGCACCGCTTCCGGCCAAAGATGACGAGCGTCGAAGCGAAGGCCGAGACGGCCCGCGGGCGCGCGATGTACGAAATGCTGCTCGCCGTTCACGCGCTCATTCGCCGGGACCTCGAGCGGATCGAACAGCTGGCAACGCGCGCGCTCGAGGGTCTGCCCGCCGAGGACCTGCGCCAGGAGCTGAATGAGATCAAACGCGGCAGCATGCTCTGGCGGCTGCAGGTCAACTGCCTGCGCTACTGCAGCTTCGTACATAGCCACCACAACGCCGAGGACGGCGACTTCTTCTCAGAGCTACGCGAAACCAACCCAGCCATCAATCCGACCATCGACCGTCTCCAAGCCGAGCACCGGCGCGTCTCCGACAACCTCGACGCTGTCGAAGCCGCCGCCAAGGCGCTCGAAAGCAACGAAAGCCGGCAGGCTCGCCAAACCGTCGTCGACGCGCTTCAAGCCCTCCGCGAGAACCTGCTCTCTCACCTCGACTACGAAGAGATCAACGTTGAAAGCACCGTCCTGCGCGTCCGCGAGCACGGACTGTGACTGACGGGCCTAGGGCTGGGATTTCTTTTAGCCCTTCCCGTGTGATCCTCGTCACGCAACCGAAGTAATCCCTCCGTTTTTCCGAAGTATCCACTCCGGTTGTGCTACGGTGCGCTGCATAACCGGAGTAGGCACTGTCAGATCATCGGATTCGTCACGAGAGGAAGCGCGACCATGAAAGCTCGCACCGTCAGTCCCTGGTTGATCCTGTTCATCGTCACGATGGGCCAGTTCATGGTCGTCCTCGACGCCACGATCGTCAACGTCGCGCTGCCCTCGATCCAGACGGACCTCTCGATCTCCGACTCTTCCCTCCAGTGGATCGTCAACGCCTACACGCTCGTCTTCGGCGGCTTCCTGCTGCTCGGCGGGCGTGCCGCTGACCTGATCGGTCGGCGGACTCTGTTTCTCGCCGGAATCGTCGTCTTCTCCGCCGCCTCGCTGCTCAGCGGATTGGCGCAGACGGAGGAGACGCTGATCGTCGCCCGCGCGCTCCAGGGCCTCGGTGGTGCGCTGCTCTCCCCCGCGGCTCTCGCGGTGATCACCACCACGTTCTCCGAGGGATCCGAGCGCACCAAGGCTCTGGCCGTGTGGGCGGCGGTGGCCTCCGGCGGTTCCGCGATCGGCCTCCTGCTCGGCGGCATCCTCGTCGACGCGCTCTCCTGGGAGTGGATCTTCTTCGTCAACGTCCCGGTCGGGATCGCGCTGACCTTCGCCGCGCTGCGGCTGGTGCCGAACTCGCGGGTCGAGACGGCGAGGCGCCACTTCGACATCCCGGGCGCGGTCTCGGTCACGGCCGGCCTCGTGATCCTGGTCTACGCGATCGTCAAGGCGCAGGAGTGGGGCTGGGGCTCGGTCGAGACGCTCGGCCTCGGCGCCGTCGCCCTGGCGCTGCTCGGCGCCTTCGTCTGGATCGAGCGCCGCTCCCCGGCGCCGCTGGTCCGCTTGGGGATCTTCCGCAAGCGCTCGCTGGCGCTCGGCAACGGCGTCTTCCTGATCCTGATGGCGGGGATGTTCTCGATGTTCTTCTTCGCCTCGATCTACGTCCAGAACGTCCTCGGCTACTCGCCGCTCGAGTCCGGGCTCGCCTTCCTCCCGGTGACCGTCGGGATCATGATCGGCGCCACCGCCGCCCAGCAGCTGGTGCCGCGGATCGGTGTTCGCGCGATCACGCTGATCGGGATGCCGATGGCGGCGATCGGGCTCGTCATTCTCGCCGCGACCACGGCGGTCGACGGCACCTACGCGGCCCTGCTCGCCGGGCTGATGCCGATCTCCATCGGGATGGGCCTCTCGTTCGTGCCGATGACACTGGTGGCTACCACCGGCGTCGATCAGTCCGAGGCCGGCCTCGCCTCCGGGGTCTTCAACACCTCGCAGCAGATCGGCGGCGCGCTCGGGCTCGCGATCCTCTCGACCCTGGCCAACGACCGCACCGCCTCGCTGCTCGGCGGGCTCGGCGGCGCGGCGACCCCGGCACAGCAGAACGTCGCCCTGGTCGAGGGATTCCAGCTCGCCTTCTACGTCGCCGCCGGCCTCTTCGTCGTCGGCACGATCCTGATCGCCACCCTGCTGAGACGGCGCGACGTCGCCCGGATCGAGGAGGCCGCGGTAGAGGAGAAGGCCGGGCCGGACACCGGCGAGGTGGTAGTTGTTCCCGCGTAGCCCCACCGCCGCCGGCGATACGCTTCGCTCGATGGCCAGTGTCGAGGAGCACGCGCCGGCGGTCGCGCTTCGCGCGGATGCCGCGCGCAACCGCGAGCGGATCATCGAGGCGGCGGCCGAGGTCTTCGCCGAGCGCGGCCTTGACGTCTCGACGGCGGAGATCGCCGAGCACGCCGGGGTCGGCGAGGCGACGCTGTTTCGGCGCTTCCCAACCAAGGACGACCTGATCGACGCGATCCTCGAGCGCAAGATGGCGGAGTCGATCGACCTAATGGCCGACTACGCCGCGGACCCGGATCCAGCGCGCGGTATCGAGCGCTTCTTCGTCGAGATGATCGGCCACAAGCTGCAGACTGACCAGGGCTTTTACGAGGCTGCGGGCCAGCGCTGCATGACCAACCCCGCCTTTGAAGCGCTGCGCAAGCAGTCGCTCGAGATGATCGGCGTGCTCTTGCGGCGCGCCCAGGAGGCGGGCGCCGTCCGCAACGACCTCGAGCCGCAGGACCTCTCCTTCCTGCTAATGGCGGCCGCGGCGCCGCTGCGAAGCCCGCTGCCCGGCCTGCGCGACGACCTGTTCAAGCGCTACGCGCGGGTGATCCTCGACGGCATGCGCCCAGAGGGCGCGAGCAAGCTGACGCCGCCGGCGCCGCCGCGGAAGCTCTTGATCACGCCCGGCGACTGACATGTGGCACCGGCCTGCGCGCATCAGCACGTGCGCGATCTCCCACCTGATCCCGGCGGCGCCGGTGCGGGGTTATCAGACGGCGTGTCGGGTGGCGCGGACCGGAGCCGGGATCAGGGCCGCCCCTGCGACCACGAGAGCGAACGCGAGCATCCGCCCACTGATCTCCAGCGCCCCTGTGCCGACCGGGTCACGGAAGACCAGGATGCCCCCGACGATCGCGGTGAGGTTGGCCGCAACCGAGGTGAGGGCGATCACCTCGACGCCCGGGCCCAGCTGAAGTCCACGGGCCGAGGCATAGAAGGCACCCACCGAGGCGACCAGGGCCGCCCCGCTCCACGGGCTGATCAGCTCGAGCGCTCCGTCCTCAACGGCGTCTGTCAGGTACTTGAGAGCGATGTCGGAGATGCCAAAAAGCGCCCCGGCGGCAGCGCCGAGGAGCAGACCTTGCGCCGCGGGCGAAACGCGGCGGTGGGTCGAGATTGCGGCGACCGCAGCGCTGACGACGAGGACGCCGCACTCGATCGCGATCAACGCAGCCAGGGCGTAGCCCGGCGGATCGCCGTCGTCCAGCCCCGAGGTCAACCCGATTACCGCGAGCCCCGCCGCCGTGACGATCACGCCTGTCCACTGGCGGCGTCCGAGCCGGAAGCCGAAGAACCGCTCGGCGAAGACGGCGAGGAACACCAGTCCGCCGGAGAGGACGGCCTGCACGATCGACAACGGCGCCAGGGCGAGCGCACCGACGTGAAGTGCCCAGGCGCCGACCGCCACTGTGAAGCCGACCGCGAACCACCTGGAGCGAAAGAGATCGACCGCGCTTCGAAGCGGGTGCCGGACCCGCACGGGCGGCGCGACCACCGCGCCGCGGTGCTTGAGCAGAAAGGCAACGCTCGTCCCGACCGCGCAGGCCACGGCGAGGGCGAGCCCGACGATCACGCCGGCCCTCCCCTCGGGCCTCGAGCACCATTCACGATGTGGAGCCTTGCATCTCTCGGGCCGGAAGTCTCGCCGCAGCCGCTGCGATCGACTTGCCGCTCTGTAGCGTCGTTTCGACGGGCTCCCTCAATCCGCTAAACGGAAGCGGCGGTGCCGGTCGCGGATACCGCCCGACCAAAACACAGACCCCCGCCTAAGACGGGGGCCTGCTGAACCGTCCCTGGGCTCCAGATTGCCCAGTTCCTCCTCGTTACTCCTCGTCGATCTCGCCACCGACGACGTTGAAGCTGCGATCGAGCTGCACGTCGACCTGGGTACCGTCGTCGCGCGAGACCTCTACCTCGTAGTAGCTCTCCTCGTCGCCGACCTCGGTGTCAGTGACCTGACCGCCGCCCGTGTGCTGGAGCGCCGCGGCGCTGGCCTGGTCGAGGGCGGTGCCGCCGATCGGCTGATCGGGCCCCTCCTTGGCCTCCTGGTCCTCGGCTGTCGCGCCGGACTGAGTGGCCGTATTCGCGGGCGGCTGCTCGGAGGGGGTGTTGCTGCTCCCAGCCGCGCCGGCGATCGCCGCACCGCCGATGGCGAGTGCGGCAACGGCCGCCATCGCCGCAGCGACTCCCTTGATCTTGTTCGTCATCTTGCTGTTCCTTTCTCGTCGGATGTTGACCTTGGGGGCAAGGTAGGAACGACGGGTGAGATGACGGTGACACCACTTGAAAGGTTTCCTAAAAGTCTGAATCGGGATGGGGACAGCGACGCTGGGCATCAGCCACGGGCCTAGTCGCCCGCTGAAGAAGGCGAGCGGGGTAGCCTGGACAGGTAGCAGTGATCGACGCCGCCTCACAGCTCGCATCCATGTCGAAAGCCGGTTCCGTTTCGAACCGGCCCGCGTGGCGCGCCTCGATGGCCCCATACGAGCGCCCGTCCTGGAGCCGGAGCCTGCTCGACGTCGCGACCTCGGTCGTGCCCTACGTAGCGCTGTCGGTGCTCATGTACGTCAGCCTCGGCAAGGTCACCTACTGGGCCACCCTCGCCCTCGCGATCCCGACCGCCGGTTTCCTGATGCGAACCTTCATCGTCTTCCACGACTGCACCCACGGCTCGTTTCTGCCCTCGCGGCGGGCCAACCTCTGGGCCGGCCGGCTGAGCGGGCTGCTCGTCTTTCAGCCGTTCGCGAACTGGCGCCACACCCACGCCGTCCATCACGGCACGGCCGGCGATCTCGACCGGCGCGGCACCGGCGACATCCCGACGCTGACCTTCGACGAGTACGTCGCCAGCCCGTGGAGGAAGCGGCTCGGCTACCGTCTTTTCCGCAACCCGCTCGTCATGTTCGGGATCGGGCCGCTGTGGTCGCTGATCTTCGGGCCTCGTCTGTGGTCGCGCTCGATGCGCCCGCGCCAGCGGCGGAGCGTGGTCATCACCAACCTCTTCCTCGCAGTCCTAGTGGGCGCGATCTGCTGGCTCGTCGGCTGGCAGGAGTGGCTGCTCGTCCAGATGCCGAGCGCGATCCTCGCCGGCGCGGCAGGCGTGTGGCTGTTCTACGTCCAGCACCAGTTCGAGGACGTCTACTGGGAGAGTGGCGAGAGCTGGGGCTACGCGGACGCGGCGCTGCGCGGGAGCTCCTACCTGAAGCTGCCGCAGCCCTTCCAGTTCTTCACCGGCAACATCGGCCTCCACCACGTCCACCACCTGAGCGCCAAGGTCCCGAACTACAACCTGCAGCGCGCGCACGACGAGAATCCGATCTTCCGGGAGGTCCCGGTGCTGACCGCACGGGACGGCGTCGGCGCGGTCCGGCTCAAGGTGATCGACCCGGAGGCCGGTCGCCTGCTTACCTGGTCCGAGGTCCGCGCGCGGCGCGCCGGGGTTCCCGCCGCATCGCCGGCGGCGCCTTAGCTCGCGCAGCCAGCGTGAGCCGCGAGTTTCGGCTGGCGACTATGGACGACCAGCGGAAGCGAGGTCCCACTTGACGGGTGCAGATCCTCGCTTCCGCTCGCGCGAAAGCGGAAGTGCAGCAGACGTCGGAGTGCCACGACTCCTGCGGAAATGTCCTCACGACCGTGAGCGCCGCACGCAGGCCGGGGAGTCGCGCTGCGAGCGCCGATCGGCACGCTAGCTGGAATGGCACTGGGACCGCGAGCGCGTTCGCCGACGTCGGCCTCGCTCCGGAGGCCGGGTCCCCGGGCTCGTCTCGTCAGGAACGCTAGAGCGCAAGCTTGTCCGGCAGCCCGAACCGGGAAAAGACCCCGGGCGTGCGGAAGGCGATCACTTCGCTGATCCAGGTGCCTCGCAGAGCGAGCACATCGAGCGCGATCGGGAGATAGCCCCCCGCCTCACGGTCCAGCTGATAGGTGCCCAAGGCAATTTGTCCGTTGGCACGCGTCGGGACATAGCGCAGTCGCGGGGGTGGGCCGCCGGGCATCAGCCACGAATCGCCGACCTCCTCGCGCCCGCGACACCAGCTGGCAAACGGCGGCATCGCGAAGGTCGCATCCTCAGCGAGCATTGCGAGGATCCCGTCCACATCTCCGCCCTCGAACGCAGCGATGAAGCGCTGCACCAGTTCGCGAAGTCGCTCATCGCCTAGCGAGCGCATGGTCGCCTGCTGGCTCTGCTGCGGCAGCCGCCCGTCAATGGTCTTGCGGGCGCGCTGGAGGGCGCTGTTGACCGAGGCCGGCGTCGCATCGAGGATCGCCGCGACCTCTTTGGCCGAGAAGCCGAGCACTTCGCGGAGGATGAGCACAGCGCGCTGCCTGGCGGGCAGGTGCTGCAGCGCGGCGATGAACGCGAGCTCCAACGCCTCGCGCCGCTCGTAGCGAGCCTCGGGCGACGCGTAACCATCTTCCACGCCTACCTGTCCGTCCGGGTAAGGCTCCACCCAAACCGACGCGGCCAGCGGCGATTCGGCCGGGTCGGCGGCGGCGGGACCATAGTCGGTCGGCAGCACTCGCTTCCGCCGTCGCTTGATTTCGTCGAGACAGACGTTGGTCGTGATCTTGTATAGCCAGGAGGTCGGCGCGCTTCGCTCCTCGAAGCGGCCCAAGCCGCGCCAAGCGCGCAACAGCGCGTCCTGAAGGGCGTCCTCAGCATCTTGGTGCGACCCGAGCATCCGATAGCAATGAGCATGCAGATCCGCCCGGTGCGGCCCGACGAGACGGCCAAAGGCCTCCTCGTCGCCGCCCCTCGCTGCGTCGAGGAGATGCCGGACGGAGGTCGCGCTCGTCGGTGGGCTCTGGGTCGAGGTGTTCATGGTCACACGGGCGCCAAGATGTTTAGCTCAGTGGCAGCCGCGCAGAATTCCGCCAGCCTGCTTTCTCGTCGGCGAGGAACTCCTCCAACACCGGCGCCAGGGCTTTCATCGACGGGTTGTGGCTCTGGCCCTCGAGCTCTCGGTGTTCGGCATTCGGGAGGACCTCAGCGGTCGCGAGCGCCGCTTGGCGCAGCTGCGCCGGGCTCTTCTCGCCGGCCATCACGAGGGTCGGCGCCGTGACGGAGGCCCACCCCTCGGCTGACAAGGGCTTGCCCGACATGTTGTCTCCCAGGATCGCCCAGTCGTAAGGGAGCGTGTGCGCGGTCGCCTTCAGCTTGGACCAGAAGGGGGAGAACCGCATCAAGGTGACGATCATGCCGGGAACGCCCATCGCCTTGGTCATGAAGAGCTTGGTCGCCTCGCTGCGGCGATCAGCCGCCGTCAGCTCGTCGAGCCGCGCGGCGAAATCCGCCGGGGGCAGGGGACGACTGTCGTCAACGATGAATGGCGGCTCGAACAGCGCCAGCTTCTCGATCTCGATACCACTGGCCGCCGCCCGAAGGCCCAGGACAGCACCTGACGACCAGCCCCAAAACGATGCCGATCCACCGACCGCATCGATCAGGGCCTGAAGATCCTCGATCTCCCGCTGGACGGCGTAGGGAACGGTGTCGCCGCTGTCACCGCGGCCGCGGCGGTCGTAGTTGATGACCGTGAAGCGAGGGGCCAGGAGCTCGGCCAACTGGACCAGCTTCGGAAATGCCCGGTAGCTGAACGCTCCGCCTGCCAAGATGATCGGCGGTCCCTCGCCGAGCCGATCGAACGCGATCGTGGTGCCGTCTCTTGACCGTACGCTGTCCATGGATTCCCTTCATCGTTCGTTTGGAGTCCTGGTAGCTAAGACCGCACGGCGAGGGGAAATTCGTCGGTGTGCCGCCCTGATCCCTCTCAGTTCTCGTGCTTCAACTTGCGCCAGCCGCCAGCGCGGTTGTTGGCGATGATCTGCTTGAACATCGCGGTAAGCGCGGGCGCGTTGGTCGTTTCGCCCTCACGGATCGCCACGGTGCGGGCGGTCTCGTTGTCGTGACCACCGGTGATGATGTTCTCCGGATCGGGGACGATGGCCCCGTCATAGAGGAAGACGTTGACGTGGTCCTGCGCGGCCAGCAGCGCGCAGATGTTGCCCTCGAGCACGAAGTACGGGCGGTTGGTGAACTTGATCGTCTCGGTGACCTCTCGATCGGCGGCATGGACCAGGTCCCTGACCTTGTGGCAGACGTCTTGCTGCCAGGCGGGCAGGGCGTCGATGTAGGCGTCGACGCGGGGATCACGGGTGTACGGCATCGCTACTGCTCCTCGATCGCGGCCATGTCCATGTGGATGAACGACCACTGGTGACCGTCGAGGTCGCGAAATCCGCGCATGTACATGAAGCCCTGATCCTCCGGCTCGCCGAGTCCTTCAGCGCCGGCGGCGAGGGCCTTGTCCGCCAAGTCGTCGACCTCGGCCCGACTCTCAGCCGAGAGGCCGACGATCACCTCCCTGGTTTTGGAGGTGTCGGCGATGTCTTGCGGCGAGACGAATCCCTTGAAGGTAGACTCGGCGCACAGCATGACCGAGGCGTCGTCGCTGATGATCATGCGGGTCGCGGTCTCGTCCGTGAACTGAGGGTCAAACGAGAAGCCGATCTTGCTGAAGAACTCCGTCGTCTTCCCCAGATCCCTCACCGGCAGATTGACGAATGTCTGCATGGCCATCTCCTGTCTGTTCGCGGGGCACCTTCTCGTATAGACCTGCGGTCGCGGAAGAACTCATCTCCCTCCCGGTCCTCGTACCCCAGCAGCTCGTCCGGGTAGGGCTCGATCCAGACCGACTGCGCCAGCGGCTGGACGAGGGGCGCGCTCGGGTCGTCCCGCGACTTTCGATCTATTTCGCAACCTGCTCGAGTACTCGGATTACCAGGGCCTGATCGAGCGTCGACGCGAGATCGAGTCGTAGCAAGCCGCTTTCGATTCCATGCGCGAGGGAGCAGCGATGCAGTCTCAACGGGTGCCCTGACCCGACGTTGAACGGGCGAACTCGGCTCGCGTTGTCGATTACCCCGAGGTAATTGACCAGCGCACCCGCACTCCCTACGCTCGGTGGTTATGGCAGCCGAGATGTCTCAGGCCGCGGTGGGCCCGCTATTGCGCGAGTGGCGCGAGCGGCGGCGGCTGACCCAGCTTGAGCTGGCCCTCGAGGCGGGAGTCTCGGCGCGCCACCTCAGCTTCGTCGAAACCGGTCGTTCGCAGCCGGGACGCGAGCTGCTGCTCGGGGTCCTCGAGCACCTCCACCTTCCCTTCCGAGAGCAAAACCACATCCTGCTTGCGGCGGGCCACGCTCCCGCGTTCCCTGAGCGCGCTCTGGACGACCCGGAACTGGCGCCGGTGCGCGAGGCGATCGAGGTGATCCTCAACGGCCACGAGCCTTACCCAGCGGTCGCGGTCGACCGCACCTGGAACCTGGTGGCTGCAAACCCCGCGATGCTCGCCCTAGCTGAGCTCGTCGACATCGATCCGCAGCTGCTCGAGCCACCAATCAATGTGATCCGAGTCGGACTCCACCCGCGTGGACTGGCATCAGTGATGGTCAACCTCGGCGACTGGCATGCACACTGGCTCGCTCGGCTCCGGCGTCAGCTAGCAGCGACGGGCGACGAGCAACTCGCGGCCCTGATCGAAGAGGTCGCCTCCTACCCCGCCCCTGAGCCCGAGCGCGAACTGGCCTGGACGACTGAAGGGAGTGAGATGTTGGGTCCGGTCAAGCTACGCACTCCAGGCGGCGGCACGCTCTCATTCTTCGGCATGTTTGCCACGTTCGACACCCCGTTCGAAGTGACAAGCTCGGAGCTCGCGATCGAGCTGCTCTTTCCAGTCGATCGGACCACGACCGAGGCGTTAGCGAGCAGCCAGCGATCGGAGGCCCAAGCTCCGAGACCGAGGAGGAACTCACCATGACCACCAAGCCCGGCCTGGGACAGTTGGTTGCTGGGGTCGGTGGCGGGCTGCTCCTCGTTTCGCTGTTCCTGCCCTGGGCGAGTGCCGACGGCGTTGAACGCAGCGGTTGGGAGCTCTTGACGATGGCCGACGTCTTCCTGATGATCGTCGGGCTCGTGGCGATCGGGACGCCGCTCACCGGCGGGTGGTTCGGGGTCTTTCGTCCCGATCTATCGCTAAACGGGGCGGCCGATCTGCTTGCGCTGGTGGCGACCTTCCTGATCGCTTGGCTGCTGATCTTCGACTTCCCGGGAGGCAGCCGCGAAGTGGGCGTCTTCCTCGCCCTGGTCGCGGCGATCGTGATCGCCGCCGGGGTGGGGGACTACCGCCCGCTGCGTGGGGCACCCTGGTTCCCACGCCTGCGAAGCCACCAGGACTCCGCCTCTTAAAAAGCAAGCGCTAGACCGCCTGGCCCCGATTGGCCGTATGTTCGCTACCCCTCGGCCTGCAGCCAGATGTTCACGCCCTGGAGCGTTTCCGGCGCGATGCTGATGATTCCGTGACGCTCCTCGCGGAGGAGGTCGTGTTTGCGCAACCAGTCGGCGGCTGTCTCCAGCGACCGTACTGTCCACACCATTCCCTCGATGCGGTTCTCGCGACCTTCGACTATGCGAACGGCGGGGCCGTCTCCGGGCTGCCAGCGGCCCGGTTCGGTCGGCTGCAACGGGTCGAGCAGTCGCTGCCAGCGCTCGCCCTCGGCGGCGGCGTCACCCGCGCTGACCACGAGTTCATGCGCCCGCACGAGGCCGAGCGGCCCTCCGTCGCGGGACGCGAGGTCAGCCAAGCCGCGCGCGTGCCCTTCGGGGAGGTTGAAGCCGTGGTACTCGCAGAGGAAGACGAACGGCCTCTTGCTGATGCGTTGCGCTGAGAACCGCGAGGCGAAGCGCCCGCTGCCGATCCACCCTCCGATCCGGCCGACGAGCGGCGCCACGCGGCTATCTCCTCGCTCGAGCCCGCGTGAGTAGCGACCCGCAGACGACTCGTCGCCGATCATGCCGCCGAGGAAGACCAGCGTCCAAAGCTCGCCAAGCCCGTCCGAGTGCTGGTGGAACACCGGCGTGTTCGCATCCGTGGGATAGCGCCCCGTGAACCTCAGCGGCGGTGAGTGCGGGATCTCTCGCCGCGCGAGCTCCGCGCGCGCGTCCGCCAGCGGCTCGGGCTCACATGCGATCGCGTAGAGCCCAGCGTCTTCACGGACCGGCGAGGGACGACCGGGCGCATAGCGGACAGCCTCGATGTTGATGCCAAGACCCGCCGCCCCGCTCTCGAAACTGGGGAACCGCGTGAAGGGCCAGGCCACCGGAAGTTCAAACTGCTCGGTGAGCAGCCTGAAGAATCCCAGCGGATCGGGGACCACCACGTTCACGTGGTCGATCCGACGCACAACCGCCGGGCCTCCCGGGAACATCGCGGCGACCATAACACCGGGCGGGCGTCCGCTCCACGCGACCCGGGCTGCGCTAAAAAGACGCCAGCTGAAGATGAAAGGATTGCGGTCTGTCACAGTCCTGTAACGCAGTACCAGCTGGTTTGGCATGACCGAACTAGACAGGGCTGCAACGCCGAACGACGCTCGATCCCGCCACTTCTGCTTCAAGGTAGCCTCGCCGTCACGGTCATCGTCGGCCCCAAGGTCGACGGCGACGTAGCCGGCGAGGTCCATCAGCACGCCGTCACGGGACCCCGTGTCGCCGCCGATCGACGAAAAGCCCGCCGCGGCGGGGCTCTCGCCGTTGAGGCAGTGTGGGATCAGGCGTTCTCGGCCGCGACCTGGGTGGGGTCGGGCATCTCGATCGGGCCCTTCTTGGGCTGCCCGATTCGGAGGTTGTTGCCGAACGGATCGCGCAGCCCGCAGTCGGTGCCGTAGAAGCGCTCGGTCGGCTCCTCGGTGAACTCCACGCCCTTGGCGACCAGCTCCTCGTAGGTCTTGTGTATGTCGTCGACCGTGAGAATGGCGACCATGCCCATGGCCCCCTTGGTCACGAGCTCGCGGATCTGCTCCGCCGTCGCCTCGTCGTGGGCCGGCGGACCGGGCCTCTCCAGCAGGATCTGGTGGTCCGGGTCTCCCGGCACGTTGACGGTCAGCCAACGCATGAAGCCGAGGTCGGCATCGGTGTTGACTTCGAGGCCGAGCTTCCCGACGTAGAACTCGAGCGCCTCGTCCTGGTCGAGAACGTATGCCTGTGTATGAGTGATTCGTTCGATCATGTGGGCGACGCTAGCCGACCGCACCCCGGCGCGCTTCTCCAAAACTGCTCGGCCTCGTCCAGGCCTTCGCGAAGCAGGCCGGGACGGCGCGCAGGTCCGCCGCCTCCACGCGGTAGGTCGTCGGCGGCCGGCCGACGATCTGGTGGAAGGTGCGACCGAATGTGCCGAGGCTGGTGAAGCCGACGTCGAGACAGATCTCGCTGACGCTGCGGTCGGTCTCCCGCAGCAGGAACATCGCTCGCTCGACACGCCGGCGCTGCAGATAGCGATGCGGCGTCTCGCCGAAGGTGGCGCGAAAGGTGCGGATGAAGTGCGCCTCGGAGACGTAGGCGATCCGCGCGAGGGTCGGGATGTCCAGCGGCTTCGCGTAGTCGCGATCCATCGCGTCGCGGGCGCGCAGCATGCGGCGGTTGGTCTCTTCGACAGCTCGGCTCATCGGACCTTCAGTCGGCCCCTCATCGCTCAACCCTTGGCCGGATTAATTCTGCGCCCGGAATGTGGGTCGCCACGCGGCGGGGGTCTCGGGTCAAGAGCGACCGGCCGGTGACGGCGGCATGCGCACCGATCAGGAAGTCGGGCAGGACCGCCACGCGCGAACCGCCTGAGCGCCGGTAGTCCTTGTGGGCGTGGCCCGCGAGAAAGGCAGCCGCGGCGGGGATCTCCTCGTTCTGTGCCATCGACGGCAGCGCGGAGCGAAGCTCCTCTATCCGCGAGAACCGGGGGGCGAGCTCGGCGAGGACGACGGCGTTGATGACGAGCGGCCCGCGTTCGGCCGCGTCGATCAGGTGGGCCTCGGACCACTCGTGCCACCGCGGATCCTCGGTGAAGACGTCGAGCAGCACGCTGCTGTCGACAAAGGTCCCGGGGAGTCCCCTCACCGCCGGGTCAGCGCGAGGATCTCGTCCGTCGTCAGGTCGATGTCGCCTGCCCCACGCACCCGGGAGATCTCCCTTGCGGCGCGGCCGCGATCGACGAGGAGCCGGGCGCCCCCCCCATCAAGCTCGAATTCGACGTCGCTGCCGGTTCGGATGCCGAGCGCCCTGCGGATCTCGAGCGGGATCGTAACTTGGCCCTTTTGGGTCACACGCATGAAGTAAGGATAGTTGGTATTACCACTCAATTCAAGACCTGAAAGCTTCAGCTTCGTCCCGGGCCTGTGAAGGAAACCGCGCGGCGGCGGCTGATTGACAAGGCCCCCGGTGGGTAATAGGTCAGCTTGTGAGCGCCCTCGGCCGGCTCCCCGTCAAGGCAGCGGTGATCGCCGTGGCCATGCTCGGGCTGACGGCGCTCTGGGCTCCTTCGGCGTCCGCGACGGGCGTTCGCGACGTCGTGTTCGTCGGCAACAACTGGGACGGCACCGCCGACGTGATCGATCCGCACAGGAACTTCAGGCGGGTCGCTCGGATCAACATCATCCCGGACATCCGGAAGCGGCTGTTCGAGATCTACACGAACCCGGTCCGTCTGGCCTACTTCCTGGCGATCCGGCAGGCCGTGGGCGAGGGCAACGACCAGTACGTAGACGACATGTACTCGACCAAGGACGGACGCCTTTTGATCGTCTCCAGGCCGAGCCTCGCCGACGTCGTGGCGATCAACCTGAACACCCGCCGGATCGTGTGGCGCTTCGTGGTGGACGGCCAGCGCGCCGACCACATGGCCATCTCGCCGGACGGCAAGCGCGTCGCGGTGTCCGCGTCGACGGGCAACGTCGTCCACATCCTCGACACGGCCACGGGCCGAGAGGTGGGCACATTCCCCACGGGCGACTCGCCCCACGAGAACAACTACTCGGCGGACGGGAAGCTGATCTACAACGCCAGCATCGGGCTCGTGTACACCCCGGCTGACCAGCCGGAGTTCGACTCCACCAAGGGCGATCGCTGGTTCCAGATCGTCGACGCGAACACGAACCGGATCCTGGAGCGGATCGACATGGGTCAGAAGCTCGCCCAAGCGGGGTACCCCCGGATGAGCTCCGCCGTCAGACCGATGGCGCTCTCGCCGAACGAGTCCCGGGTGTACTTCCAGGTCTCGTTCTTCCACGGCTTCGTCGAGTACAACTTCAACCTGGACCGGGTCACCCGCGTCGCCAACCTGCCCAACCTGGTCCCGCAGATCCCGCGCGAGCAGTACCTGCTCGACTCGGCGCACCACGGCATCGCCATGAACCCCGCGGGGACCAAGCTGTGCGTCGCCGGCACGATGTCGGACTACGCGGCCATCGTGTCCCGCTGGACCTTCAACTACAAGCTGATCAAAGCCGGCGAGAAGCCCTACTGGTCCACGACCAGCAAGAACGGCCGCCACTGCTACGTCTCCTGGAGCGGCACCGACCGGATCTCGGTCATCTCCTACGAAACGGAGAAGGAGATCGCCCGAATCCCGGTCGGCGACCATCCGCAGCGCATCCGGACGGGCAACGTCCAAACGGCCTGGTTGGCGGCGCGGTAGCGCCCCGCGGCGGCGGTGCTAGGGGCGGGCGGACGCCTCACCGCGACGCGGTTGGTCTTTTACACCCGAGCAGGAACCTCGTCCTCCCGAAAGGGTGAAAGCTGCTGGGGTCCGCCGCCCTGATCAGTCTACGCTGGCCGCGATGCGGGTCCTGGTGGTCACCAACATCACCCCCGACGAGGCCAGCCCGTCCCGAGGCGTCTTCGTCCGCGACCAGGTGGCGGCGCTGCGCCGCGCCGGGGTGGAGGTCGAGCTCTACTCCTTCCCGCGTGGCCGGTGGAACTACCTCCCCGCGGTCTCACGGATTCGCCGGCTTCTGAGAAGCGAGAGCTTCGACCTGGTGCACGCCCACTACGGCCTGGCGGGCTGGTGCGCGTGGCTCGCCCGAGCGCGGCCCCTGATCGTCACCTTCCACGGCACCGACGTCCGCCACCCGATCGTGGGCCGCATGTCGCGCCGGCTGGCGCGGCGGCTCGACCTGGTCGCTGGGGCATCCCGCGCCCTGTTCGCTCCCGAGTCCGAGCGGCCCGGCCTGCCGAGGCGCCCCGGGGTATCCGCCGTGCTCCCCTGCGGGGCCGACCTCGACCGCTTCCGGCCGTCGCCGCGCGCCGAGGCTCGGCAGCGCCTGGGCCTGGACCCCGAGGGCCGGTACCTGCTCTTCCCGGCCGCGACCTTTCGGCCCGAGAAGCGCCACGACCGCGCCCTGGAGGTCGGTCGCCGGACGGGCGCTGAGGTCTTGACGGGTGGCGCGATCGAGGCCCAGCGCATGCCCGACTGGATCAACGCCGCGAATGCGGTCCTAGTCACCTCGGAGAACGAGGGGTTCGGGCTGGTCGCCGTGGAGGCCCTGGCCTGCGACGTGCCGGTGCTCTCAACTCCGGTCGGCGTGGCGCCGGCGCTTCTGCGCGGCGTAGACGGCTGTCTCGCCGAGCCCTTCGACCCCCGTCGATGGGCGGAGCTCGCCCGCGGCCACCTCGACGCGCGCGACCCGCGCGTCGCCGGGCGCGCGCGCGCCCACTGGTTCTCGGCCGAGCTGATGGCCGAGCGCGTCCTGGTGGCTTACCGAGAGATCCTCGGCTAAGCGGCGACGCAGGCCGTCGCGCACCGCGAACTCACCGGCTCGGCGCGAGGACCGGCCAGCGCCCTCGTTGGCGCTCGATGTAGGGAAGGGCGGGATCGGCGGGCGCCGCGTCCGGCTGCCGCTCGGAGCCGAGAGCCTCGACCGTGGCCAGCACCGAGGCCGCCAGCGCCGTTGGGTCGTAGCCGCCCTCCAGGCAGACGAGCACGGGAGCCCCGAGCTCCGTCGCAACCTCGCGCATGCTCGCCGCCATGTCGGCGTAGCCGTCGGTCTCCACCCGGCAGTCGGCGAGCGGGTCGTCGACATGGGCGTCGTAGCCGGCGGAGATCGCGATCAGGCCCGGACGAAAGGCGCGCGCCATGGGCACCACCAGGTGCTGCACGAGCGACAGGAACTCGGCCGAGCCCGAGCCGGGCGGCACGGGCAGGTTGACGGTGTATCCCTCGCCGCCCGCCTCGCCCGAGTACTCAGCCTGGCCCGTGCCGGGGTAGAGCGGCGACTGGTGGATGCTGATGTAGAGCACCCGGTCGGAGCCGGCGAAGATCGCCTCGGTGCCGTTGCCGTGGTGGACGTCCCAGTCGAGGATCAAGACGCGCTCGGCGGCGCCCTCGGCGAGCGCGTGCTCGGCGGCGACGGCGACGTTGTTGAACAGGCAGAAGCCCATGGCGCGCGCGGCCTCGGCGTGGTGCCCGGGCGGCCGCAGGCCGCAGAAGGCGAAGCGATCGTCGCCGCCCAAGAGGCGCTCGGCGCCGTGCGCCGCGCCCCCGGCAGCGTGAAGCGCCGCCTCGAAGGAGCGGGCGCTTGCCACCGTGTCCACGTCGATCATGCCGCCGCCGCGCGCGCTGATCTCCTCCATCGCGCGGATGTGCCCGTCGGAATGGACTCGGCGAAGCTGCTCGGGCGTCGCCGCCGGCGCCTCGACCTGCCGTAGCCCCGGCCAACCGGCGCCCTCGAGCGCCGCCTCGATGGCCCGCAGGCGCCCCGCGTTCTCGGGGTGGGCCCCGGTGTCGTGCTCGAGCGAGGATGGATGGGCGAGGTAGAGGCCCATGCGTACGGTTACGGTAACCGCCGCGTGGAGCCAGCGGCGAGTCCCACAGATACAGGCGTCGCGGTGGTCGGGGGCGGTGCGGCCGGCATGTACATCGCGCTGCGCGCCGCCGAGGAGGGCGCCCAGGTCACGCTGATCTCGCGCAAGCCGCTCGCCGAGAGCGCCAGCTACCGGGCGCAGGGCGGGCTGGCGGCGGCCTTGGCGCCCGACGACTCACCGGCCCGCCACGCCGACGACACCCTGAACGCCGGCCGCGGCCTGTGCCGCGCCGAGGCGGTCCAGACGCTTACCCGGGAGGCTCCGGCGGCCGTGGAGGAGCTCCGCCGGCGCGGGGTCCGGTTCGACACCGAGGCGGACGGCGGCCTGGGACTGGGACTGGAGGGCGGGCACTCGGCGCGCCGGATCGTTCACGCCGGCGGCGCCCAGACCGGGCGCGCGATCACCGAGTGCCTGGCGGAGGCGGTCGCCGCCCAGGACGGGGTGCGGGTGCTGGAGAAGACCTCGGCGCTCGCCCTGTTGACCGACGACGGCCGCTGCGCCGGGGTGGTCACGGACGCCGGGCCGATCGCCGCCGGCGCCACGGTTCTGGCGACCGGGGGCGGCGCGGCCCTGTGGCGGCGCACCACCAATCCCTGGGGGGCGATCGGGGCCGGCGCGGTGATCGCCCACGCCGCCGGCGCGGCGCTGGCCGACCTCGAGTTCTGCCAGTTCCACCCCACCGCGCTGGCGCTCCCGGGCTCGGAGCACGACGGCACCCTGCTGACGGAGGCGCTGCGAGGCGAGGGCGCCGAGCTGCTCGACGCCGCCGGCCAGCGGTTCACCGACGAGCTGGCCCCGCGCGACCAGGTGACCGCGGCGATCCTGGACCGCATCGACGCGGACGGGACCGACCACGTGAGGCTCGACCTGCGCTCGCTCTCGCCGCAGGGGTTTCCGAACGTGTTCGCCGCCTGCCGCGCCGCGGGCCTGGATCCCGGGCGCGAGCCGGTCCCGGTGGCGCCCGCGGCCCATTACCTGATGGGCGGGATCGTCTGCGATCTCGACGGGCGCACCTCCCTGCGAGACCTGTTCGCCGTCGGCGAGTGCGCCTGTAGCGGGGTCCACGGCGCCAACCGCCTGGCCTCGAACTCGCTCACCGAGTGCTTCGTGTTCGGCGCCCGCGCGGCGATCGCCGCGGCCTCGGCGCCACCGGCGGGCCCGCCGGGGCCTTTGCCCAAGTGGCGCTTCGAGCCGCCCACGGAGGCCACGCGTGACGCGGTCTGGCGCGGGGCGGGACCGCGGCGCGGCGCGACAACGCTCCAGGGGCTCCTCGACGACCCCTATCCCCTGGCGCGGCTGATCGCCCGCGCGGCGCTGGCGCGGCGAGAGTCCCGCGGGCCGCATCGCCGCCTCGACCACCCGCTTCGCGACCCGGCGCTGGACGGCGTGCACATGGTGGTCGGCCCCGACGGCGAGCCGCGCCCCGAGCGCTGGTTGTAAGGAATCTGCCAGCAGCCACAAATACGCGCTTAACACTCGCTTAATCGGACACTGTTTGTGCTTAACCGCACCTCTGGATACTGGCGCCGCCTCCCAGCACGAATGCGCTGCAAGAGAGTCAGACCGGAGGCGTTGGGAAAGGACAACCACAGGGGGTACGAAGGAGATGTACCGCTTCAGTCGCTCCATATACCGGGAGCTGGCGCCACGTGTGGTCGAGGATGAGTGGGACCCCACGGAATGCGCCAACAAACAGAAAGTGCTGGACGCCTGTGAGGGGGCGATCTGCCGCCTCACCTACGATGGGCGCTACTTCGCCAGGCCCGCTCGCACCCTGTTCAACGACGTGCGGGCCCATTTCACGGTGAACGACCAGCTCTTCGCCTGGACCGTGATCGAGCGCAACATCAACCTGGCGCTCGAGTTCCTTTCGCGCTTGCCCGAAGGCGTCGGGCTGGACGGACGGCAGCCGGAGTGTCAGGCGCACACGCGCCGAGGCACGCCGTGTCAGCGCCGGCCGCTCCCGGGCAGGGAGTACTGCCCGTCGCACAAGCACCTCGAGGAAACGTTCGAGGCCGCCGAGCTGCCGCTCGAGGTTCTCGACCGCGAGCTCCAGACGCTAGTCGCCGCTTAGCAGGGAAAGCGAGCAGGTGACGACCCCGGCCGGGCGGCCGGGGTCGTCACCTGCCCTGAGACCGAACGGGCGAGCGGTTCGCCACCGCCCCACCGCAGTAGGTTCCGACCATGCTGCTCGGAGTCGACGTCGGCGGAACGTTCACCGACGCCGTGCTCTTCGACGGTCGCGCGCTGCACACCGCGAAGGCGCCGACCACCCCAGACGACCAGTCCCGGGGGGTGCTCGCCGCTGTGGAGGCGGCGCTTGGGCGGGCGGGCTCGAGCGCCGGACAGGTCGAGGCGTTCGCCCACGGCATGACCGTGGGCACCAACGCCCTGCTCGAGGAGCGCGGAGCGCGGACCGCGCTGGTCGCCACCGAGGGCTTCACCGACCTGCTCGAGGTCGCTCGCCAAAACCGCCCCGACCTGTACCGGCTCTGCGCGCAGAAGCCGGCCGCGCTGGTGCCCGACGAGCTCCGCTTCGCCGCCCGTGAGCGCACGGGCCCCGAGGGCGTGGTGGCGCCGCTCGCCGAGGGAGAGCTCGATCGGGTGGCCGCCTTCGCTCGGGCCTCGCAGGCCGAGTCGGTGGCCCTCTGCCTGCTGTTCTCATACCTCGATCCGTCTCACGAGCGCGCGATCGCCGAGCGCCTGCGCGCCGAGCTCCCTGGCCTCCACGTCTCGGTCTCGCACGAGGTGCTGCCGCAGTTTCGCGAGTACGAGCGCTGCTCGACCACCGTGATCGACGCCTACCTCTCCCCCCTGCTCGGCCGCTACCTGGGGCGGCTCGCCGAGGCCGGCGCCGAGCGCGGCCTGCCGGAGCCGCTCGTGATGAGGTCCTCGGGCGGCGTGGCGCCCGCCGCGGAGGCCGCCCGGGCCGGAGCCTGGAGCGTGCTCTCGGGTCCCGCTGGCGGCGCCGTCGGCGCCGGCCTGCTGGCGGCGCTCTCGGCGGACGGGAACGCGGTGGGGCTGGACATGGGCGGCACCTCGTGCGACGTTTGCGTGGTCGAGGGCGGCCGGGTGCGACGCACCGACTCCCGCCAGATCGGCGGTCGGGTGATCCAGCTGCCGATGGTCGACGTCCACACGGTCGGCGCCGGCGGCGGATCGATCGGCTGGCTCGACGAGGGGGGCGCGCTTCGGGTCGGGCCACAATCGGCCGGGGCGGATCCCGGGCCCGCCTGCTACGCCCGCGGGGGCACCGAGCCCACGGTCACCGACGCCAACCTCCTGCTCGGCTACCTGGACGCGGCCTCGACTCTCGCCGGCGGCGTCGAGCTGGACGTGGAGGCGGCCCGCGACGCGGTCGAGCGGCTGGGGACGGCGCTCGGGCTCGGCGAGCTGGAGACGGCGGAGGGGATCGTCAGGGTGGCGAACCAGGAGATGGTGAGAGCGCTTCGCGTGGTCACCGTGGAGCGGGGCGTCGACCCGCGCCGCTTCGCCCTGCTGCCGTTCGGCGGCGCCGGGCCGATGCACGCGGCGGCCCTCGCCGAGGAGCTGGGCATGGAGCGGATCCTCTGCCCCCGGGCCAGCGGCGTCCTCTCGGCGCTCGGGCTGATCGCCTCCGAGCGGCGCCGCGACACGGCCCGGACCGTGCTGCTCCGCGGCGCCGAGCTGACCGCCGAGCGGATCGCGGCCGAGGTCTCCGAGCTGCGCGAGTCGATCGCGGCGGGACTCCCCGGCGCCGCCCCGGAGGTCACCTACGAGCTCCGCTACCGGGGCCAGGCCTTCGAGCTGGGCGTTCCCGGGTCGCCGCGCCCTGACCCGGCCGAGCTGGCGGAGCGATTCGCCGCCGAGCACGAGCGGCGCTACGGCTACCGGGACCCCGACGCGCAGGTCGAGCTGGTCAACGTGCGCCTGGCCCTGGTGGTGCCGGGACCGGCGCCGCAGCCGGAGGCGGCGCCGGCGGGCCGCCTGGAGCGCTCGGCGCGGCGGGCGCGCTTCGGCGGAGCTTGGACGGAGGCCGAGGTGCTCCGCGGCGAGCCCCCGGCGGGCACCGCCGCCGAAGGACCGTGCGTGTTCGAGCTGCCCGAGGCCACCCTGGTCCTGCCGCCGGGCTGGCGAGGCGAGGTGGACGAGCGGGGGACGATCTGCGCGGCGCGAGAGCGATGAGGCAGGGGCTCGACCCGGTAACGCTCCAGGTCCTCGTCGGCGCCCTGCGCGCCGCCTGCGAGGAGATGGGCGCGGTGCTCGTGCGCGCCGCCCATTCGGCGAACATCAAGGAGCGGCGCGACTGCTCCACGGCGCTGTTCGACGCCACCGGGGAGCTGGTGATGCAGGCCGAGCAGATCCCGGTCCACCTTGGCTCGATGCCCGACGCGGTCGCCGCCGTGCTCGACGAGGAGCACCGGCCCGGCGACCTCTGGATCCTCAACGACCCCTACCGAGGGGGCACCCACCTGCCGGACATCACGCTGATCTCGCCCGTCTTCGCGCCGGGGGGCGAGTCCCAGGGGGCGGATAAGGGGGGCGCGGTGGCTTCGCCCGAGGCCCCCTCCCTCCTCGGGTTCGCCGCCAGCCGCGCCCATCACGCGGACGTCGGCGGCCCGACCCCGGCCGGGATGCCCGCCGACTCGACCCGGCTCGAGGACGAGGGCGTCGTGATCCCGCCCACCCGGGCCGACGACGAGCGGCTGGCCCGCCTCGCCGCCGAGATGCGTGACCCGCGCCAGCGGCTCGCCGACCTGCGCGCGCAACGCGCCGCCAACCTCACCGGCGAGCGTCGCCTGCTCGAGCTCGCCGGCAGGCACGGGGCCGCGGTGCTTCGCTCTGGGATGGCGGAGATCCTCGACTACGCGGAGCGCCGCACGCGCGCCCGCCTGGCCGAGCTGCCCGACGGCACGTATGAGGCGGAGGACCTGATGGAGGCCGACGCCGCCGGCCAGCCGCGCGACATCCGCCTGCGGGTCACCGCGCGGATCGAGGCGGACCGGCTGACCCTCGACTTCACCGGCACCGATGCTCAGGTCGACGGCAACCTCAACTGCCCCCTGCCGGTCACGAAGTCGGCCGCCTTCTTCGCGGTTCGCGTGCTCACCGACCCCGAGGCGCCCCCCTCGGCTGGCGCCTTCCGCCCGGTCGAGGTGATCGCGCCCGAGGGATGCCTGCTGAACGCGCGCCCGCCGGCCGCCGTCGCCGCCGGCAACGTGGAGACCTCGAGCCGGGTCGCCGACCTGGTGATCGACGCGCTCGCCGGCGCCACGCCGGCGCCCGCCCAGGGCCAGGGCACGATGAACAACCTGACCCTGGCCGGCGAGTCACCGCCCACCGGCCAGTCGCGCCAATTCACCTACTACGAGACGCTCGGGGGCGGCCAGGGAGCCTGCCCCGACGCCGATGGCCCGAGCGCCGTCCACGTTGCGATGTCCAACACCCTCAACACCCCGACGGAGGCGCTCGAGACCGAGTTCCCGCTCCGCGTCGTAGAGCTCTCCGTTCGGCGCGGCAGCGGGGGCGCGGGGCGTCACCGCGGCGGCGACGGGATCGTCCGCGAGCTCGAGGCGCTGGCGCCGATGAGCTTCACCCTGATCACCGAGCGCCGCCGCCACGCCCCCCGGGGGCGCGACGGCGGCGCGGACGGCGAGCCAGGCCGAAACCTCCTCAACGACCAACCCCTGCCCTCCAAGGCGGCCGGCGAGCTGCGCCCGGGCGACCGCCTGCGGATCGAGACGCCGGGCGGCGGCGGCTACGGACCTGGTACCTAACGCGCCGCTCGCATACCGCCCAACGCTCGCTCCTACGTCGCTGGCTCGAATTTCGACGCCCATGACGTCGAAATTCGACCACCGGCGCGCGGAGGCCGGTCGGCGGGCCGCCTACCTGCCCTCGCGCCAGCCTCGAAAAGCGTCCAGCAGCTTGCGCTCGGCCTCGGGGGAAAGCGACTCCGGCGGCAGGCGCCCCAGGGCGCCGATCGTCTCGCGCATCTGGTCCAGGTAGGCCTGGCAGCCGTCGCAGCCGGCCAGGTGCCGCTCGAAGCGGGCGCGCTCGGAATCCGGCAGGGCTCCCTCGAGGTAGTCGGTGATCAGCTCGACCAGCTCCTTGCAGGGCATCTCTGGTGTCTCGACTGGGCTCATTCCACCCGGTTCTCTTCTTCGAAATAGCTTTCCAGCGCCGCCCGCACCTTGGATCGCGCCCGATGGAGCAGCACTCGTTGATTGGTCTCGCTGAGGCCCAGGGCGTTGCGCGCCTCAGCGGCCGACCAGCCGCTGATGTCGCGCAGCGCGATCACCTCGCGCTGGCGGACGGGGAGCTCGGCGATCGTCTCCAGCAGGACGCGGCGGGCTTCCTCGGTGCCGAGGCGCTCCTCGGGCGAGGCCCACTCGGCGGGCGGGCGTGCCCATGCGCCGGGCCTCGAATCGCGGATCGACTGGAAGCGGTCGGGATCCACCGCGGGCTCGTCACCACCCTCCTCGCGACGGCGCAAGAGAAAGGAGAACGGCAGTACCCGCCGCTCGCGCCGGCCGCGGGTGCGCGCGATGTTGAGCAGGATGCTGGCAATCCAGGTCCGCAGCGAGGAGCGTCCCTCGAAGCGGTCGATCCCGTTCAGCACCGCGAGCCAGGTGTCCTGCACGACCTCCTCGGCGATCGCCCGGCTCGGCACGTGCATCAGGGCCAACCGCATCAGGAACTGGCCGTTCTCGTCCACCAGCGTCCTGAAGGCGTCCTCGTCGCCGCGCCGTAGGCCCGCGAGCAGCACCTCGTCGTTCGTCAAACCCGTCGATCCGGCGGCGTCGCCCACGTTCGAGGGTTCCTGCTCCCCCATCGGCGGCGATTCTCTCACGACCGGTTCGGGTCGCATAGGCTGCCTTCCAGCCATGGGCCAGCGCATCGAGCTCGGGGACCTTCAGCTCGCGTACGAGGATCTCGGCCCCGCCTCGCCCGCGGGCTCCACCGTGGTCTTCCTCCACGGCCTGGGAGGGTCGGCCTACTCGTGGTGGGGACAGCTCGCCGCCTGCGAGGAGCGCGGCCACCGCGCGGTCGCCTACGACCAGCGCGGGGCGGGCCGCAGCTCCAAGCCGCCCGGCCCCTACTCGATCGAGCTCTGGGCGCGGGACCTCGAACGGCTGCTCGACGGCCTTGAGGTGGAGCGCGCAACGCTGGTGGGCCACTCCGTCGGCTGCATGATCGCCGAGCACGCCGCGGTGCGGCTCGGCCAGCGCGTGCGAGGCCTGGCGCTGATCGGCGGGGCGCTTCGCTGGCGTCCGGAGGCCGGCCCGGTGTTCGAGGAGCGGGTCCGGCTGGCGCGGGCGGGGCGAATGGACGAGATCGCTCGGGCGGTCGCCGAGACGGGGCTAAGCGAGCGGTGCCGGCGGGAGAACCCTGCGCTGCACGGCCTCTTCCGCGAGCTGATCGCCTCAAACGACCCGCAGGCCTATGCCGAGTGGTCGGCGGCGACGGCCCTCGGCGAGATGGTCGAGCCCGAGCGGGTCGACTGCCCCACGCTCGCCATCTGCGGCGAGCTCGACCCGGTGACGCCGCCGGGCTTCTCCGAGGCCCTGAAGGCAGCGATCCCGAGGGCCCGCGCCGCCGTGGTGCAGGGGGCGGCGCACTGGTGCCAGCTCGAGGCCTCCGCCGCCGTCAGTGCCCTGCTGCTCGAGTTTCTTGACGAGATCGCAACATAGCGCACAAATTTGGCGTTTTCGCGTGCCTGGGCTAGAATCACGCGCCCTGAGCCGAAAACACTCGCCCGGCACGGGCGAACCGGCTCTTAAGGCTCGCTTTTCCAGTTCGGACCAAACCACCTGATGCCTGTCGCCCTCAAAGAATGGGCTGTAACGGTGCGCGCCCTCGCCGAGGGCGAGCAGCTGGTCACCCTGCGCAAGGGCGGGATCCGCGAGGAGGGCAAGCATTTCGAGGTCGAGCACGATCGCTTCTTCCTCTACCCCACCTTCGACCACCAGCGCAACGACCTGGTGCGCGAGTCACACCATCCCGAGTTGCGTCGCGCCCTCGAGGAGGGTGTGTGGCCCGACGTGGAGCCGCCGCCGCGGGCCCTGCTCCAAGACGGCGGCATCGCGCAGCCCGACCGGGTGCGAATCCGCTCTTGGGCCGAGGTCGCAGACCACTTCGAGACCGACGACCCACGCATCGTGGACGGCCTCTCCCCCTTCCACGTCTGGACCCAGGACTACGCGCACAAGCGCCTCATGTGGAAGCCGCGCCATCCGATCCACGTACTGCTGCTGCGGGTCTACCGGATCCCGCGCCCGGTGACGGTGCGCGTCCGGGACGAGTACCACGGCTGTCGCTCGTGGGTGGAGATCGACCGTGAGCTCCCCTTCGAGGGCACGCCGGTGATGGCGGACGAGGAGTTCGTGCGCGCCGGCGTTGAGATCCGCGCCATCTGCGGCGAGGGCGAGCCCGTCCCAGCCTGAACCAGCCGGCGACTCCCCGCGCCACCGACTTGCCGGCGATCATCGGCCGGGCCGAACGCGCGCTGGTCCTCGGGATCGGGGGCGGAGGCGACGTGGTCGGCGCCCTGGCGGTGGCCCGGGTGTGCGAGTCGCTGGGAACTCCCTTCGTGCTCGGCGGGGTCGCCTGGGAGCGGCTGCCGATCGATCCCCATCCGGGGCCGCGGCCGCTTGCCCAGATCCGTGGGGGGCGCCCGCTGGGCGAAGCGGCCATGCTCGCGGGGCCCGAGACAGCCACCCCGGAGGGGGTCGCGTTCTCCGAGGCGCGAATGGCCGCTCACCTGGGCGTCGAGACCGTGCTGGTGGACGTGACCGGGGGAACGGCGGGGGCCGCGGCCGGGATCGAGGGCGCGGTCACCGAGCTGGGCTGTGACCTCTTGGTCTGCGTCGACGTCGGCGGCGACGTGCTTGCCCGCGGCGACGAGCCGGGGCTGGCGAGCCCGCTTTGCGACGCGGTGATGATCGCCGCCGCGATGAAGGTCGCCGGCCGCGTCAAGCCCCTTCTGGCCGTGATCGGGCCCGGCTGCGACGGCGAGCTGACCGCCGGCGAGGTGCTCACACGCGTCGCCGAGCTGGCGCGCGCGGGGGCATGGCTCGGAACCTGGGGGTTGGCGCGGGAGACAGCCGCCGAGCTCGATGCCGCCGCCGGCCAGGTGCCCACCGAGGCCAGCCTTCAGGTCGTTCGCTGCGCGCGTGGGGAGGTGGGCGATGCGCTCATCCGCGGCGGACGGCGCAGCGTGGAGCTCGGGCCGGTGGGAGCGCTGACCTTCGTCTTCGACCCCCTGGCCGCACCGCCCGAAGCCCTCCCGCTGGCCCGCGCGGTGGCCGAGGCCGGCAGCATCGAGCAGGGCCGCGCCGCCCTCGCCGCCCGCGGCGTGAAGACCGAGCTTGACTACGAGCGCAGTCGCGCCGGCGCTACCGCGTAGGGATCTGACAAATGGACGCCCCGTGTCCCGGGAACCGGCGCATGGGCCGCGTGACCCCGCTAGGTTCGCCCGAGCCCGGAGCATGGAGGAGGCGCTCCCGGCGTTCGAGCCGTCGCGATCCGCGGCGGCTCGGTTGCTTTCGCCGACCGCGACGACCGGCCGAGCGCCGCTAACACTCCGCAAATACCGGGTACCCCGTACGGGACGCCCGCGGCGCGTGGACTAACCTCGACGGGGGATGGCATGGGTAGAGACGGAGTCGCTGAGCTTCGTCGCTCGGCACGAGGCCGAGGACAGCGACTGCGCGCAGCGCACCCTCGACGCGCTTGAGGACCTGCGCCTGCGCCTCGAGGAGCGCTTCGACGACGTGCCGGCCGGGACGACCGTGATCGTGCATCCCACCCCCGGCTGGCTCGCCGCGGCGCACCCCTTCCTCCCGGCCGCCCGCCTGGCGGCGGCGTCGGCCGGGCGCCGCTACCTGGCCGGCTGGGCGATGGCCCGCGAGCTGCACGTGCTGAACGACGAGTACCTGGACCGCCGCGCCGCGGGCGAGGACTCGCTGGCCGCGCTCCGCGGCACGGCGGAGCGCCTCTACGTCCAGATCGTGGTCGCCGCCAACAACCCCCGCCTGCCCCCGCCCTGGGGGCCCCGCCGCTTCCTTCGCTACCTGCGGTGGACCTGGCTGATCGAGGGGGCCGCCCAGTACTACAGCGGCCAGGTGCCTCTGTTCCGGGCCGCGGTCAGCACCCGGCTTCGGGAGCGAACGGCCCCCGCCTTCCCGCCCTCGTCCCGCGACGCGATCATTCTCGGCGGCACGATCTTCGACCTGCTGGAGCGCGAGCGAGGCCCGGACGCCTGCGACGTGCTGGCCTCGCGCCTGCGCCGCGACGGCCCGCGCGGCAGCCTCGAGCTCGCCTTCGACGCCCGTTTCCGCAACATCGAGGGGGCGTGGCGCGACTACCTGAGAAAGCTCAGCGAGCGTCGCCTCGACGGCGCCGAGGCGATCACGGAGCTGGAGCTCCCGGACGAGTTGTCCGCCTAGTGCCGCGTTGACGGGGTACTAGCTGGCGAGCTGGTAGAGGACCCAGATCAGGGCGGCCGCGCCGGCGAGCGCGACCAGCAGGCCCGCCGCCAGGCGCAGCGGACGCTCGCCGCCGGCGGGCGCGGCCACCTCGGGCTCGCCGGTCCGGACATCGGCAAGCAGCTCCCGGGCCGCCTCGGCGCCGGCCTCGGGAACCAGGATGTCCCGCGGCCCGGCGGCGAGGAAGTCGGGAACGTCGAAGCCGCGCGCTCGCCGCTGGACGCTGGGGATGCCCTCCTCGAGCAACATGCCCTGGATCAGCTCGGCCTCGGCCAGGTTGTGGGCGCCGGTCACGCGAACCTGCCGGCCGCCTATGTACTGGGGCTTGACCTTCCGGGCCCGCTCGTGGGCCTCCGTTATCGGCTGCTCCTCGCCCCGTCCGACGTACACCAGCGGCATCTCGCAGTCGGCGCAAAAGCGCTCCTCGAGCGGGTACTTCCGCGCGCACCGAGGACAGGCCAGGGGCCGTATCTCAGACTTGGCGCTCATCGTCGTGGGCCCGGTCGCGTCGGCAAGCGCCTAATGGACATCGAGCTGCACCTCCTCGACCCGGCGATCGCGGATCGAGAAGCCGCGAACGCTGGGAGCCCCAGGCTCGGCGAGGGAGCAGATCACGTAGATCGGATCGGGCCAGTTCTCGGCCAGGTTGATGTCGGTCTGCGATGGCTCGGCAGGGCTCGCGGTGTGAGAGTGGTAGATCGCCGCGATCTCCTCGCCCCGCTCGGAGATCTCCATCGTGATCCGGAACTGGTCGGAGGGATGGATCGTGTACCGCAGGGGGCTCGCCTCCGCATTGCGGGCACGGTAGACCCGGGTCGCCCTCCCATCGCTGCCGGCTACCATCCCGCAGCACTCGTTGGGCGCCTCCTCGCGGGCATGGGCGACGATCTCGTCGAGGAGCTGTCGGGCGATCGTCAAGGCGAGTTGAGGCTAACAGCGTGGCTGTCGTGCCCGACCGCGCCCGATTTGACGGCGCCTCAGCGCCTCAGTGAGTGCTAGTGTACTAGTGCAATGGCACAACCCTCGCCCGCACCCACGCACGAGCTGGCGCCCGACCTCGACCGCGCCGGCGACCTGCCAATCGGGGCCCAGCTTGCCTGGCGGCTGCGAGTGCTGATCGCAAGCGGAGAGTTGGGGCCGGGCGAGCGCCTTCCAGGTGTCCGGGAGCTCGCGGGTGGCACCGGCGTCAACGTGAACACCGCCCGGGCGGTCTATCGCCGACTCGAGGAGGACGGCCTGATCGTCTCGCGCCACGGCCTGGGCACGTTTGTATCCGAGGGCGCCGTGGCCTCCCCCGATCTGGAGCGCCTGGCCGCCGAGGCCGCGGAGAGCGCCCGGGCGAGCGGGATCGATCCTCGCGAGCTCGCCCGCGCGATCTACACGGGCAGCGGACCCGGCGCTGCGCAGGCCGCGCCTTCCGACCAACCCCCGGCCGAGCCCGACACGGACGTCGACGAGCGGCTCGGGCGGCGCGAGCTTCGCCGGCAGATCGCCCGCCTGGAGGCCCAGCTCGCCTCCTATCCGGGGGACGCCCGAGGGACTGGCGAGCCGACCCACCCGCTGCTTCGCCCCAAGGGCCACGTCACCGACCTGGCGGAGTTGGAGGAGATCCGAGACGAGCTGGTGGAGCGGCTGAAGCTGGCACGCGAGGCGGCGCACCGCCGCGGCGAACGGCAGCATCGCGCCCGCTCCCGTCTCGAGGACATGGTCAGCGACCCCGCCACGCACAAGTGGGAGAAGCTGTCCAAGCAGGACCTGGGCGAGCCCGGCTGCACGAGCTGGGAGGTGACGCCCCGCTGGGGACCCGTCGGGGCGCTGATGAACTGGTGGCGAGTCAAGGTCTCGTCGGGGTGTCCGTTAGCGGGGGGAGGAGGCGGCGTAGCCGACTCCGCGGGGGCCAGGCCCCCCGCGTAGGCGGCCCGTCGGAGGAAGCGAGAGATGGTCCGAGCCGTTGCCGATAGGGCGTTCCTGCCCGCCAAGTCGCTCTTTGAGCAGGTGGGGAACATGATGATCCTCACCGGCAAGACGATCACGGCCACCGTCAGGCCGCCATATCCCTACGGCGGCGAGTTCATCTCCCAGTTCATCTTCGCGCTCCAGCTCTGCTGGTTTCCGATGCTGATCTCGACCGTGGCCTTCGGCTTCGGCGCCCCGGGCCTCCAGGCGGCCAACTTCGCCTCCCTGTTCGGCGCCCTGGACCGGGTCGGCGGCTTCTTCGTCTTGGCCTCGATCCGCGAGTTCGCCCCCCTCGTGACCGCAATCGTGGTCGCGGGGGTGGCGGGGACGGCGATCACCGCCGATCTGGGGGCGCGCAAGATCCGCGAGGAGCTCGACGCCCTCCAGGTGCTCGGCGTCGACCCGATCAAGAACCTGGTCGTGCCCCGGTTCCTCTCCCTGATGCTGATCACGGGGCTTTTGGACATCTACGCGCTCCTCTTCGGGATCGCCGGCGGCGTCTTCGCCACCCTCGCCTACCACGCCCCCCTCGGCGGCTTCTTCGCCACCCTGCTCACCAACGCCTCGGTGACCGAGCTCTGGGGCTCGATCCTGAAGACGACCCTGTTCGGGGCGATCATCGCGATCGTCTGCTCCTACAAGGGCATGAACGCCTCCGGGGGCGCCGCCGGGGTGGGGCGGGCGGTCAACGAGGCGGTGGTGATCGCCTTCCTGGGCATCGGTGCCATCAACTACGTCTTCACCCAGACCCTGCTCGCCACCCACCCCGAGCTCCAGGTGCCGAAGTAAGGAATCGGCCGGACCCGAAGCCTCCAGGTCAATACCACGCGGAGGCGGGATCCCGCGGCGGCTCTTGCAGATCGCCGCCGTCGGTGCCGAGCAGGTCGGGATCGCCGCGGCCGAGCTCCCAGAGGAGATCGTCCAGCAGCGGGGGCTCGATCTCGGCGGCCGCGGCCACCTGCCCGAACGCCTCGCGCGTCGCCGCACGCACCTCGTCGCCCGTGCCGGGGTGGACCAGCCCGGAGCGCAGCGCGAGCCGCATCAGGACGTTGTCGGCGCACACCTCCCAGCTCTCGGGGTCGTGGACGCCGAGCCAGCCTCGCCGGGCGCAGATCTTCGCGAACAGGAACGACTTCTTGGCGAGCGGGTCGGCGTAGGCCTCATAGCGCGCCAGGAGCCCGAGCAGCCCGCCCGTGCCGCCGAGCCGGCCGGCGGAAGCGGCCAGCAGCGCCTCGGCCTCCCCCCCGTGGTCGCGCTCCAAGCCGGCTGCGAGGTCCCGCCACAGCGCCGCGCGGCGCTCCGGATCGGCGACGGTCTCGCCGCCGATCCGAAACAGCTCGGCGACGCGCCGGGGCGTCACGTCGGCGAGGCCGGCTGCGGTCAGCAGGCCAGGCTCGCGTCGCGCCGCCTGGAGCCCCACGGCCCAGAGCAGCGCGCTGCCCTCGAACGGCCCCTTCCCGCCGACGAGGAACCGGCCGCGGTAGCCGGTCCGGTGGTCGATCGCGCAGAGGAAGATCGCCGCGTCCGGATCGGGGACGTGCGAGAAGCTCGGCGGCTCGTAGCCGTCTGCCAGCGCTCGTACTCGCTCGGCGACGCGATCGATCGGCGTGGGGAACACCTCAGTGCTCATGCATCGCCGCTCCGCCGCGGCCTCGGCGAGAGCGCATGTCTAGATGCGGCGCGCCACGTAGGCGTCTTGGAACATCCCGTCGGAGGAGCAATCGGCCACGGTCAGAACGGAGAAGTCCGCCAACAGATCCTGCCTCACGTACGGCTCAGGGTGGATGGCGATGCACAGATTCTCCCCGGCCAGGCGCGGTCTCTGCACCACGATCCGACCTGCCTCGAACTCGGCGCGCCGCTCGGCCGAGAGACGTTCCGTGAAGCGCGCTCCGAGCGTCGTCAACAGGAGCACGCCGCCGGGGCGCAGGATGCGGCGCAGCTCGGCCGCCCAGGCTCGCTGCAGGGACTCGGGCAGGTGGGTGAACACCGAAAGCGCGTAGACGACGTCGAAGCTGCCGGAGTCGTACGGGGTCGGCGGATCGAGCTGATTGGTCTTGACCTTCATGAACGGGAGATTCCTCTGGCACCAGCGCACCAGCTCGGGGTTGTAGTCACAGCCGTGGATCTCCGGCCCCTCGAGATTCGCCCAGTGCCGGGCCACCTTTCCGCAGCCGCAGCCGAAGTCGAGAATCCGATCTTGGGTCGCGAGGTCAACGTCCACGTCTGCAAGGACATCGCGCACGAGCCTTGCTCCGTGCTGCCCTATGCGGATGAAGCGATCAGAATCGCCACTCCGGCCATCGACCAGGACCCGCAGCCTCGCCGGGGGCAGCGGCAGGCCGTCGGTGGCGATCGTTGGAGCGGACCGAGCCCGTGCGGCCAGGTATCGCTCGCGCAACCGGGCAATGGGTCGCAGCAGGCCAACCGTGTACAGGCCGCCCGCCAGGCGTTCCCTTGCAAGATGCTTCATCGGGGAGCGAGCCTGGCGGTCCGCTACCACCAGACGACGGAGTCGATGCCCTCCAGCTCCTCGACCGGCGTCGTGTAGACGCCCGACGACAGGTACTTCCAGCCGTCGTCGGGGGCGATGAAGACGACGTTGCCCTGATCGAGCTCGTCGGCTATCCGGACGGCAATCGCCGCGATCGCCCCCGTCGAGACCCCGGCGAACATGCCCTCGTCGTGAAGCAGGCGCTGGGTCCAGACGATCGCGTCGTGGTTGGAGACCATGATCTTGCGGTCGAGCACCGAGAGGTCGATGATCGGCGGGATGAAGCCGTCGTCCAGCGAGCGAAGGCCCTGGACCAACTCGCCCTGCATGGGCTCGGCGGCGACGATCTTGGTCTCGGGGTTGTGCTCCTTGAGACGCCGTCCGACGCCCATCAGCGTTCCCCCGGTGCCGAGCCCGGAGACGAACACGGCAACCTCGTCGAGCTCCTCGAGGATCTCCGGCGCGGTGCCGTCGTAGTGGGCCCTGGGGTTGGCCTCGTTTCCGTACTGGTAGGGCATGTAGTAGGAGGCGTCGGCGCCGGCCATCTCCAGGGCCAGCTCGACGGCGCCGTTCGAGCCCTTGGCGCCCTCCGAGTAGACGATCTCCGCGCCGTACATGCGCAAGAGCTGGGTGCGCTCCTCCGTGACGTTGTCGGGCATCACGACCTTGAGCGGATAGCCCTTGCGCCGGCAGATCATCCCGAGCGAGATCCCCGTGTTGCCCGAGGTCGGCTCGAGGATCGTCTGGCCGGGCTGAATGGCGCCCTGGGCCTCGGCATCCTCGATCATCGCCTTGGCCACCCGGTCCTTGACCGAGCCGGTCGGGTTGCGGCCCTCCAGCTTCACGAAGATGCGCACGCCCGCCTTCGGCGACAGCCGCGGCAGCTCGACCAGCGGCGTGTTGCCGACCGCCTCGACGACGTTCGCGTAGCGCCCGCCGCAGGGGCGATTGAGGGTCTCGTCGACCATCGCTTTAGCAAGTGTAGTGAGGAACTGAGTATGTTCTTGTGCGCATCGACACCCCGGCGAAGGAGAGGACTCAAGGATGATCAGGGGCACACGGATGAGGATCGGGATCGCGCTCATCACCGCGCTCGCAACGGCCGGCGTCGCCGCCGGCTGCGGCGGGGACGACGACGGGGGCGGCGATCTCGGGACCCTCAACGAGGGGTCCCTGTTCATCGGCATCGACACCCCCTATCCCCCGTTCTCCGAGGGCCAGCCGCCCAACGCAACCGGCTACGACGTCGAGGTATTGGACGCGATCGCCGAGAACCTCGACCTGACGGTGGAGTACCAGGACACCGGCTTCCCGACCATCTTCCGCGACGTAGCGGCCGGCCAGTTCGACACCGCCGCCGCGGCTTCGTCGATCAAGCCCGGGCGCGAGAAGGTCGTCGACTTCACCGACCCCTACTACCTGAGCGCGACCGCGCTCGTCGTCCCGGAGGGCTCGGACATCGCCACGACCGACGACCTCGGCGGCCTGATCGTCGGCGCCCAGGACGCAACCGTCCAGGAGGAGATCGCCAATGACACCGACGCAGGCGAGGTTCGCGCCTTCCCCGAGGGGACGACGGCGCTCACCGCGCTGCTCACCGGCCAGGTGGAGGCGGTGCTTGTCGACGAGGCCGTCGGCGCCGACTTCCTCGAGAAGCAGGGCGGAGTCGAGGTCATCATCGTCGAGTCGATCCCCGGCGACGACCTGTTCGGGTTCGCGGTCGCGCCCGACAACGACGCCCTGCGCGAGGCGATGAACGAGGCCCTGGCGACGATCAAGGAGGACGGCACGATGGCCGAGCTGTACCAAAAGTACTTCGACACCGAGCCACCCGCCAAGGTCCTCGAGGGCACGAACGAGCTGCTCACGGACGACTAGCGAGAACGGCAGACCAGCTCAGCGAAGGGGCGCCGCGCGGCGCCCCTTCTCGTTGCGCGAGCGACTAGCCTCGCCAGCCGACCCACGAGCGGAGGTGACCGATGGACTTCATCACCAACTACTACTTCGACTTCGGCGTCATGGGCGACGAGTTCAGCCGCGTCCTCGACGGCTTCTGGCTGACCGTGAAGCTCTCGATCATCTCCGGGGTCCTGTCCCTTGCCTGGGGGTTGGTGCTCGCCGTGCTGCGCCAGCTTCCGGGGAGGGCGCTCGCGCCCGTGCGCTGGTTGACGATCGCCTACATCGACGTCTTCCGGGGCGTCCCGCTCCTGCTCGTGCTGCTCCTGCTCTCGGGCTTCCTCTCCGCCGCCCAATTCGAGGGCGTGATCCCGAGAGAGCTCGGCCTCCCGACCTGGCTCGGCGAGACGTCGCCGTTCTGGTGGGGCGTGATGGGCCTGACGCTCACCTACGGCGCCTACATGGCCGAGGTCTACCGCGCCGGAATCGAGGCCGTTCCACGCGGGCAGATGGAGGCAGCCCGTTCGCTCGGCATGAACCATGGCCAGGCGATGCGCTTCGTGATCGTGCCCCAGGCCGTGCGCAAGGTGATCCCGCCGCTGCTGAACGACTTCATCGCCCTGATGAAGGACACGTCACTGGTCGGCATCCTCGGCGCGCTCGAGGTGGTCCAGGTCGGATTCGACGTCCAGACCGAGCAGATCAACGGCTCCGCGCTCACGCTCGGCGCGCTGATGTTCCTCGTGATCACGATCCCGCTCGCCCGCCTGGTCGACTGGCTGATCGCCAGGCAGCAGGCGCGCACGGGGCGCGGCGGGACCCGGTGGCGGCGAAACAGTTGAGCCCGCATTGCAGCCACTGCCGTCGGCCGGCGGTGCGGGAGCGGGGGCTTAGTCGACCACTAGCATGGCCGCCACCTGAGATGACGGCGGAATCAAGCGACGGGGTGATCGCATCGGCCGCGGACGGCGGTCGATGCTGCAGGTGAGGAGATCCACAAGCGCTTCGGCCAGCTGCAGGTGCTGCGCGGCATCGACCTCGAGGTCGATCGCGGCCAGGTCGTCTGCGTGATCGGCCCGAGCGGCTCCGGCAAGAGCACGCTGCTGCGCTGCGTCAACCTGCTCGAGCCGCTCGATGCGGGCAGGATCCTGCTCGAGGGCAGGGAGATCACCGGCAAGACGACCGCCGACGACCGCAACTACGTCCGCCAGCGGGTGGGGATCGTCTTCCAGCAATTCAACCTCTTCCCCCACAAGACGGCGCTCGAGAACGTCTCGCTGGCCCCCGAGAAGGTGCTGGAGCGCTCGGGGGCCGAGGCGCGCGCGAAGGCCGAGGCGCTGCTCACCCGAGTGGGCCTCGCGGACAAGGTGAACGAATACCCGGAGCGCCTCTCAGGGGGCCAGCAGCAGCGGGTGGCGATCGCGCGGGCCCTGGCGATGGACCCGCACGTGATGCTGTTCGACGAGGTGACGAGCGCCCTCGACCCCGAGCTGATCAAGGAGGTCCTCGACGTGATGCGCGAGCTCGCCTCGGAGGGGATGACGATGGTCGTCGTCACCCACGAGATGGGCTTCGCCCGCGAGGTCGCCGACGAGGTCGTGTTCATGGACGGCGGCGTGATCGTCGAGCAGGGCGCCCCGGCCCAGGTCCTCGACAAGCCGCGCGAGGAGCGCACCAAGCGCTTCCTGGGGCTGGTCTTGGAGCACTAGCGGTGGAGCAGTACGCTTCGGCGGTGGCGGCGCCTGCCCGGCTGGATGTCGTGATCATCTCGTATCGCTGCGAGGAGCTGCTGCGCAACTGCCTCAGCTCGCTTCGCGACCATCCGGCAAGCGGCGGGATGACCGTGCGAGTCGTCGACAACGCCTCGGGCGACGGCACGGCGGGAATGGTCCGCCGCGAGTTCCCCGAGGTCGGCCTGATCGTGGCGCCCAGGAACATCGGCTTCGGCGCCGCCAGCAACGTCGTGATCGGGGGCGGCACCAGCCCCTACGTGCTCTGCCTCAACCCCGACACCCGGGTGACGCCGGGCGCCCTGGACGGGATGCTCGACCTGATGGAAGAGCAACCCCAGGTCGGCATCTCGGGCTGTCGGCTGGAGCTCGACAACGGGGGCTTCGACTACGCCGCCAAGCGCTCGTTCCCCACCCCGCTGAGCGCGCTTGGGCACTTCACCGGCCTTGGGCGGCGACGCGAATCCGGGATCCTCGCCGCCTACCGGGCGCCGGACGTCGAGTCCGGTCCCGTCGACGCGGTCAACGGGGCCTGCATGCTGGTCCGTCGCTCGGCGCTCGACCAGGTGGGGCTGTTCGACGAGGGCTACTGGATGTACATGGAGGACCTCGACCTCTGCTATCGCTTCGCCCAGGCGGGCTGGGTCACCTGGTACGAGCCCTCGGTGACCGTGATCCACGTCAAGGCCGGATCGAGCGGCCTGGTGCGCTCGCCGAAGCTGAACTACGCCTTCCACTACGGCATGTTCCGCTTCTACCGCAAGCACTATGCGGCAACGCGAAGTGCGCTCGTGAACGCCGTCGTCTACGCCGGGATCGCGGCGAAGCTGGCGCTGAGCGTTTTGCGAGGCGCGGTTGGGGGCCGAACAGGCGCACGCGCTCGCCCTGACGGGCGCAACCGCCCACCACCCCTGGCGCGGTCGCTCTAAAGTGGTCCCTTGGGAGGGAGCGAAAGCGTGAGTCAAGTCATCGCCAGCTCAGGCAAGCGCCAGGAGCGCGGTTCCAGCGCCGCGCAGCTCACCGTGGCGCCAGCCGGCCCCTTTCCGTCGCGGCTGGCGGTCGGTCGTGGTCAGGCCTTCTTCGTAGACGGGACGTGTAGCCACCCAACTCGCCGGATCCAGTCCCTTCAGATCAAGCTGGGCGATCAAATGCAACCGGTGCTCGCATCGGGCATGCCCCGGCCCACCGCGACGGAGGACAGCGACTACTGGTGGACGATCGTGACCGTGCCGCCGACGGACGAGCCGCGCACAGATTGGGTCGAGCTGATCGCGACGCTCGACGACGGCAGCGAGGCGACTGCCCCGCTCGGGGCGATCGACCTGACGCCCGACCTGGAGGGGCCGGATGAAGCCTCGAGCAATGGCCGCTCCGCCCCCGTGGCGGAGCTGGTCGGCGGTACCGACCGGGGCGAGCCCCTGGTGGCGGTGTGCATGGCCACCTACGAGCCCCCGATCGAGCTCTTTCGGCGTCAGATCGACTCGATTCGCGCCCAGACTCACCGCAACTGGGTCTGCCTGATCAGCGACGACAACTCGAGCCCCACCAAGCTCGCCGAGATGCGAGAGGTCCTGGGCGACGACCCACGCCTGTTGCTGTCGGCGGCCGAGACCCAGGGCGGCTTCTACCGCAACTTCGAACGCGCGCTTTCGATGGTGCCACCCGGGGTCGACTACGTGGCGCTCAGCGACCAGGACGATCTGTGGCACCCGGACAAGCTCTCCTCGCAGCTCGCAGGCCTCGGCGCCGGCAACCGGCTCGTGTACAGCGACATGCGGATCGTCGACGAGGACGGCGAGCTGATCTCCGACACCTACTGGAACTTCAGGCGCAACAACCACACCGACTTCGCCTCGCTGGTGCTGGCCAACACCGTTACCGGCGCCGCTCTCCTGTTCGACCGCGCCTTGCTGGACGACGTGCTGCCCTTCCCACCGCCGTTCGAGACCAGCTACCACGACCACTGGATCGCCCAGGTTGCGATGGCGCTGGGCGGAATCAGCTACATCGACCGCCCGCTGTACGACTACGTGCAGCACGGGGGGGCGGCGCTGGGCCACCTGGCGGCAAACGCGTTCGGCCGGTACCGTCGCTCGATGCTGACGCGGCTGCGCTCGCGTGCCGCGACCGCCAGGCGCCTCAGAAGCCTGCACCTGGGTTGGCGCTGGCCTTACTTCAAGCTTTACTGCCGGATCGCCGTCAACGTGGCGATCCTGCAGCTACGGTGCGGTGACCGCATGACCGACTCCAGGCGACGCACGCTGAATCGAATCTCCGACTCGCCGCGGGGCGTGGCGTGGCTTGCGCTGCGGGCCACACGATCGTTGGGTGGGCGCAGCCCCACCTTGGGCCGGGAGCGCACGATGCTGGCGGGTCTGGCCTGGCGCCGCTACGCCCGCCTGCGGCGCCGCGCCCGCCAGCTTCGCTGGCGAGCAACGGTGGCCCGGCGCGGCTACGTGCGCGTACGGCATCGCGCGCGCCACCTCCGCGGCCGAGCCGGAGCGCTCGTGCCGCGTTCGTCCCGGCGCGGGCAACCCGCCGCCTGGTCGGGGCCTGGCGGCGAATCGGACGGTGACGGTGAGTGGCTGACGCCGATCCTGGTCGACTACTTCACCCGCGACGGGAGCACGCTGATGATGCGCCTGCTCGGCTCCTCGCCGCAGATCGCGGTGGAGATGAGCTTTCCGTACGAACGCAAGTACTTCGCGTATCTGTGGCGCTGGGCGCAGCTGCTCGATCGCGAGGACTGGCCCGAGCAGCAGTGGGGGCCGAAGGGGCTCGGCTCGCTTACCCAGGTCCGTTCCGCCGCCATGCTCGGCCCGCCGCCGTGGCTCCCGCGGCCGTTGATCAGCTCGGGGCCCGAAGAGCCGAGCATGGCGCAGAGCTGCTTCGAGCTCGCCTGGCGCGAGTTCTCCCGGCGGGCCGCCCGGGAGCGGCGCAGCGACCTGGGCGCCTCGGCGGGCGACGCGGGGCCGGTCCGCTACTTCGCCGAAAAGCACCTCAACACCTGGAAGGTTCCGCTCGGCCAGCTACCACCGGTCAAGGTGATCGTCCTGCTGCGTGACCCGCGCGACAGCTGGGTCTCGATCAACGCCGTCAACGAGATTCGCGGCGGTGGCACGCTCGGCCGCGATCGCGCCGGCAGCCGCGAGGAGCACCTCGAGCAGGTGATCAGGCGTCAGCGCGAGAGGCTGCGCTGGATCGCCGAGCTCCAGGAGCAGGATCAGATCCCGGTCGTGCGCTACGAGGACCTGGTGCTGGACCTGCCCGGCACGGCCGAGCGCCTCGGCAGCTGGCTCGGGGTGCCGCTCGATGCCCAGGGCACCGCGCGCGACAAGTCCTTTCGCTCCAAGCACATGACGGCAGCGACGCCCGAGCAGTCGATCGGGCGCTGGCGAGACGAGATGGCGCCGGTGGTTGCGGAGCGGTTCTCTCGCGAACTCGGTCCCGAGCTTCGCGCCCTGGGCCTCGAGGCCTAGCGGGCAACCGGGGCCGGCGCTCGCAAAGGGCCCGCAGTGCGCGCTCTATCCTGTGCCCCGATGGGGGACCCGGTAAGCATCGAGGTACGGCAGGTCGACAAGTCGTTCGCGGCGAACAGCGGCACGTGGGTACCGCTTCCGCGATCGCATCAAGTGGGCACGCAGGCAGGGGGAGCGGATCTCGGTGCTCGAGGACATCAGCTTCGAGGTCCACCGCGGCGAGGTCTTCGGGGTCGTTGGGTCGAACGGCGCCGGCAAGAGCACCCTCTTGAAGCTGATCGCCGGGATCTACAGGATCGACCGGGGCCGGATCCGGGTCGGCGGGCGTGTCGCCCCGTTGATCGAGCTCGGGGTGGGCTTTCGCCCCGACCTCCCCGCCCGCCCGAACATCCTGCTCAACAGCGTGATGATGGGGCTGAGCCCGGCCGAGGCCAAGCGGCGCACCGACCAGATCCTGGAGTTCGCCGAGCTCGAGAAGTTCACCGACCTGAAGCTGAAGAACTACTCGTCCGGGATGCGCGGCCGGCTGGGATTCTCGGTCATGACCCACGTCGACGCCGACGTGCTGTTGATCGACGAGATCCTGTCGGTCGGCGACAAGAGCTTTCGCGACAAGTGCGGGAACGTGATCGCCGGGATGCGGGAGCGAGGCAAGACGGTGGTCCTCGTCAGCCACGAGATGGGATCGATCAACCGCCATTGCGATCGCGCGCTGCTGCTCCACGACCATCGGGTCGAGAGCATCGGCGAGCCGGAGAATGTCGCGAACAGCTACCTGTTGGTCAACTCGCGGAAGCGGTGGAGCGCCGCGGCCCAGGGTGAGGCCGGCGCGGATACCGCCGAGGTGGTGGCGCTGGACTTCGCCGCCGGCCGCGGCGCCGGCGAGCCGACGCTGCCGTCCAGGTCGCCCATCGACATCGAAGCGACGATCGAGGTGCGGCGGCCGCTGCGCTCCCCGGTGGTCCTCTTCACGATCCTCGACTCGGGCGGGCGAGTGCTGTTCGTGACGCCGCCGCGCCCGCTCGAGCCGGGCCTCGATCGGGTCAGCGGCACCTTCCGCGTCGCGGCCAGGATCGAGAACCGCCTCGCCGCGGGCCGCTTCGCGATCATGGGCCGGGTGGTCGAGCCCCAAATCGAGGGCGAGGACGGAGGGGCCTGGCGCTCGCCCGGGCGCTGGCTCACCTTCGCGATCGACGGGCCCGACGAGCCGGGAAGCGTGTTCTCGCTCGATACCGAGATCAGCGTGGAGCCCGCCGAGGTGAAGGCCGACCCGGCCGGGCTGAGCGTCAGATGAGTGCCGCCGGCGCGGACCCTCTCGAGCTTCGCGAGGTGCTGGGGCCGACGGCGTTCGGCACCACGCGAAAGCGTTTCTGGGAGCTGCTCTGGCTCTCCACCCTGACCGACTTCAGGATGCGCTACGTCGACGCCGTGTTCGGCTACTTCTGGGCGCTCGTGCAGCCGCTGTTGACCTTCGGGATCATCTTCCTGTTCCTCCGCGAGATCCTGAAATTCGGGGGCGACATCCCGAACTTCGCCCCGATGCTGATGATCAACATCATGCTCTTCCAGTGCTTTCAGCAAACCACCACTCGCGGCATGAGATCGCTCTCCACCCGCGAGGCCCTGGTGCGGAAGATGCAGTTCCCCCGGATCGTGATCCCCCTGTCGACCTCGCTGACCGCCGCGATCTCGCTCGCCCTGAACCTGGCCGTGGGGTCGTTGCTGCTGCTCGCCTTCGGGCTCTATCCGGAACCGGGCTGGTTGGCGCTCCCCCTCGCCGCGGCGGCGGTGGTCGCGCTCTCCACCGGGCTCGCGTTGATCCTCTCGGCGGCCTTCGTGCGGCTGCCCGACGTGGCTCAGCTCTGGAGCGTCGTCGCTCGGGTGGCGTTCTACGGCACCCCGATCCTCTACGTGATCGAGCAGGTCCCCGAGTCGATCCGCTCGATCGTGCTCTTCAACCCGCTGACGCCGATCTTCGTGGAGCTGCGAAAGGCCGTCTTCGACCCGACGGCGCCGAGCATCGTGGAGGCCGCGGGCAGCGTGCCGCAGGCCCTCGCCCCGGTGGCCCTGGGAGTGTGCATCTGCGTGTTCTCGGTCTGGTACTTCGTGCGCGAGGCGCCGTCGGTCGCCGAGGCCCTCTAGATGGCTGATTCCGCCGTCGACCAGGAGCGGGCCACGGAAACGGTGCAGCGGTTCGTGTCGCTGTATCACCAGCTTCGCGACCAGACCCTGGGGCGGACCCGCTGGCTTGGCGTCTCGGTGGTCAAGAGCCCGACCGATCTGGTGATCCTCCAGGAGATCATCGCCGAGACGAGGCCCAACCTGATCATCGAGACCGGCGTGCTCGCCGGCGGGAGCACCTACTACCTGGCGACCCTCTTCGACCTGATCGGGATCGACGGCAAGGTGATCGGAGTCGACGTCGACCTGAGCGCCGTCAGCCCCTACATCGCGGATCATCCGCGGGTCGAGCTGATCGAGGGGAGCTCCACCGATCCGGCTGTCGTCGCCACCCTGCGCGAGCGCGCGGAGGGCCGCCGGGTGATGGTGGACCTCGACTCCGACCACCGCGCCGAGCACGTGGAGGGCGAGCTGCGAGCGCTCGCGCCGCTGGTCAGCCCGCACTGCTACCTGGTGGTCGAGGACACCTGGATCGGCCGCACGGTTCGCTTCGACCAGGGGCCCGGGCCGGCCGAGGCCCTCGATGCCTGGCTGGCCGAGGGCCAGCCGTTCGAGGTCGACCGCTGGCGCGAGCGACTGCTGCTCACCGGCATGGCCGGTGGCTACCTGCGGCGCCTCGGCCGCGAGGGCACGGGGAATCCCGGCCCGCCCCGGCTGGACCGCTTCTTCGTTCCGGAGCTGGATTCCGGAGCGAGCGCGACCGGCGAAGACCGCGAACGCGAAGGGATGACCCCCGAGCAGGCTGCCCGCAACCGTCACCAGGCGGAGTACGACGAGCTTCGGGCTTATGCCCGACGTCTCGAGTCGGAGCTCGCCCGGCTTCGAGGGGCCGCCGACCCGGAGGGCGAATGAGGCTCCGACGACAGAGAGCGCCGCGAGGCGGATACTCGGCGACCGGCGGACTGCACTTCGACGACCAGGAGTTCGAGTCGCGGATCGTTTGGATCTGGACCACCGCGCGCAGCGGGAGCACCTGGCTCCTGCGGATGTTGAGCCCACCCGCTGAAGCTCGTACTCGAGCCAGGACCCCGAGGACCCGCTCGGCTTCGTCGCCCCGCCAACCTGGCAGGGCACGGTCGACGCGATCCCGGTCGACACGACCTTCGTCTCCAACCACCTGCTGCCTCTGGCCGGGGCGGCGGACTACACCGACGACCTGGCGCCGATCACCTTCAGCTCGGCGCTCGGCCTGGGGAAGCGGGGCAACTACTTCTTCTCGTCCAAGTACGAGGACGCATGGCGTCCCGAGGTGCGTCGCATGATGCTGGTCCGCTTCCACCGGCTTGTCGAGCGAACCGCGGAGCGCTATGACGTGAGGTCCCCGCTCGTGCTCCTGAAGGAGGTCGGCGGCGCCCACGCGGCTCCGCTGGTGATGTCGATGTTCCCGCGCTCGAGGCTCGTCTTCCTGGTCCGCGATGGCCGGGACGTCGTCGACTCGCAGACCGCCGCCAACCAGCCCGGGAGGTGGCTGCCGGTGAGCGGATGGAAGACCTCCGAGGAGCGTCAGCGAGTTCATCCGCCGCTGGGCCCGCACCTGGGTCGGAGACGTCGCCTCGATCGAGCGGGCGTTCGAGGCGCCATCCGCCCGAGCTGCGGAGGATGGTTCGCTACGAGGACCTGCTCGCCGACCCCGCCGCGAGCCTCGGCGCGCTGGTCGAGTGGCTCGGCCTGCCGAGAAGCGAGCGGTGGCTGGAGCGAGCGGTCGAGGCCAACGCCTTCGACTCGATCGCCCCCGAGCAGAAGGGCCCGAAGAAGTTCTTCCGCTCCGCGACCCCGGGGGCCTGGCGCAAGAACCTGACCGAGGAGGAGGCGGCGACGCTCGAAGGCGTCATGGGCGACAAGCTGCGCGAGCTCGGCTACCCGGTCACCGATGGCCCATCCCCTGGCGGCGAAGATCTCGGCGAGAACGGTTCGTCCGATCGTGGGTCCTCGGCCGGAGCCTCGCCGAACGTGGAGGATCTCGACGCCGAAACCGACCTTCTCGACGCCGAGACCGACGTTCTCGACGCCGAGACCGACCTGATCGTGCCCGGCTCGCCGGCTCCCGGGCTGGGACCGCAGGTGGCGCTCGGCAACGCGCTCTCGGCCTACATCCGAAGGAGCGGAGAGGGGCGAGACCTGTCGAATCTCCCACGCCTCGTCGACAAACGCGGCAGCCCGGCCAGCCGCCGCGATCGCAAGGTCGCGCTCACGTTCGACGACGGCCCGGTCTTGCAGACATACCGAGTCCTCGAGACGCTCGAGCGTTACGACGCTCGCGGTACGTTTTTCCTCGTCGGCCGCAAGATCGACGGGCACCAAGAGTTGATCCGGCGGCTCCTCAGCGGAGGCCACGAGATCGGCAACCACTCCTACGGGCACTTGGCGTTCTCGCCGCGTGACGACATCGCCGCCTGCAACGCCGTGATCGAGCACGTTACCGGCGCCAAACCGAGGCTTTTCCGCCCCCCCTTCGGCGCGGTCGACCGACCCATGGCCGAGTCCGCAATCGATGACGGGATGCGGGTGATTCTCTGGAGCGCCAACTCCGGAGATGCAACCCCGCCGTGGACGGGGATAGGCGCCGAGGAGGTCGTCCGCAACGTCCACGACCACGCCCTCCCTGGCGCAATCGTGCTGCTCCACGACGGCGTCCCATGGAGTCGCGCCGCCGACGCCCTTCCGGAACTCATCGAGGGCTTGAAGGGCAAGGGCTACCGACTCGTGACCGTAAGCGAGCTTCTTGCCAATCCGGCCCCCCGCCGCGCCCCCCTAGCCCCCCGAGTGCTGCGCCGGCTGGGGCGCGGCCTCGGCATCCGGCAGAGCTCTCCCCGGGCGGCCGGCGGCTCTCCCCAGGTGATGGCCCCTTCAACCGATGGTCCCGCTTCGAACGGCTCGGCGTGGGAGGCCAGTAGGGAGCGCCGTGCCCGGGAGCGCTTCGCCGAACTGCTCGAAAGGCTGGGCGAGGGAGTCGAGGCTCCCCCGGAGGAAGCGGAGCCCGGACCCGCCGGAACGCTGGTCCGTGGATCGCGCCTCGGCTTGGTCGGTCCGCCGGCGTCTTCGGACCTGCTCGCGCGGCACACCGCAGCCTACGAGGTCAATGCCGTTCGGGTGATCGCGCTCGGCTTCTCGTTGAGGCGCTTCGAGGGCACGGAAGGAGACGCGGCGGCACTTCCCGGGCAATACACGTCGAAGCTGTTGGCCGCAGACGATCGGGGCGGCGAGGCGGCCCTCGTCGCCCAAGAGTTGGCTGGCCCGCGGAGAGTCGAGGTGCTTGTCGCCGCGCGCCTGGCGCAGCGCGAGGCCGGGAAATCCGGAGACCCGGGCGAGCCAGGCGTTGAGGGCGCCTCGCCGAAGTTCCTGTCGATCTTCGCACCAGGCCCCGAAGTCTGGGAGGCGACTGCATCGTGGGCGAGGGAGACCACACAGCTGGTCTCAAAGCGGCGAATGCGGGCGCTCCTGGAAGCGGCCGGCGTCGATGGGAGCTTCGACATCGAGCGGCTGGTCGAGCGGCTCGACGTCGACTTCCTGTTTCGGTTCGGCTACGCCCTTGCCGCATGCGAAGAGGAGCTCTCGCGAGCGGGCTCGTGAGCCGTGCGAACCGCACTGGCCCGGCCGAGTCGGTGGACGAATGAGGCTTCGAAGGCATAGAGCAGGGCGAGGCGGATACTCGGCGACGGCCGGCCTGCACTTCGACGACCAGGAGTTCGAGTCGCGGATCGTCTGGATGTGGTCGCCGCCTCGCAGCGGCAGCACGTGGTTGCTGCAAATGCTGAGCCACCCGCTGAGCCCGTGGACGAAAGGCGTCGGGAACGTGCTCGGCTTCGTGACCCCCGAGAGCTGGCAGGGGACCGTCGACGCGATCCCGGTTTTGACGACGTATGTCGGCAACCACCTGCTGCCGACGGCCGGGGCGGAGAACTACACCGAGGACCTGGTGCCCCTCACCTTCAGCTCGGCGCTCGGCCTGGGAAAGCGCGCCAACTACTTCTTCTCGTCCAAGTACGAGGACGCCTGGCGTCCCGAGGTGCGTCGCATGATGCTGGTCCGCTTCCACCGGATCGTCGAGCGAGCCGCGGCGCGCTACGACGTGAGGTCCCCGCTCGTGTTCCTGAAGGAGGCCGGCGGCGGCCACGCGGCTCCGCTGGTGATGTCGATGTTCCCGCGCTCGAGGCTCCTCTTCCTGGTCCGCGACGGCCGCGACTCGGTCGACTCGCAGACAGCCGCGAACCAGCCCGGCGGCTGGCTGCCGATGGGCGGATGGGCCACCCCCGAGGAGCGCGAGGAGTTCATCCGCAGCCGGGCCCGCACCTGGGCAGGAGACGTGTCCGCGATCGAGCGGGCGTTCGAGGCCCACCCGCCCGAGCTGCGGAGAGATGGTTCGCTACGAGGACCTGCTCGCCGACCCCGCCGCGAGCCTCGGCCGACTTGTCGAGTGGCTCGGCCTGCCGCAGAAGCGAACAGTGGCTCGCGGAAACGGTCGAGGCCAATGCATTCGAATCCCTTGCTCCCGAGACGAAGGGGGCCGACGAAGTTCTTCCGCTCGGCGACGCCCGGAGCCTGGCGGAAGAGCATGACCGCCGAGGATGCGGCGGTCCTCGAGAGCATCATGGGGACGAAGCTTCGCGAGTTCGGCTATCCGGTCGCCGATGGCGAATCCGTTGCGGGCAAGAGCCCGGGCGGGGACCCTATGATCGTCCCTCGCGGATGAGCCTTCGGAGACAGGGAGGGGCGCGAGGCGGGTACTCGGCCAACGGCGGGACTGCACTTCGACGACCAGGAGTTCGAGTCGCGGCTTCTGTGGATCTGGACCATGGCTCGCAGCGGGAGCACCTGGCTCCTGCGAATGCTGGCCCACCCGCTGAGGCTCGTCGACTCGAGCCAGGACCCCGAGGACATGCTCGGCTTCACGGCCCCCGCACCTGGCAGGGCACGGTTGACGCGATCCCGGTCGACACCACCTTCGTCGCCAACCACCTGATGCCCCTGGCCGGAGCGGCCGACTACAACGAGAATCTGGAGCCCGTCACCTTCAGCGCGGCGCTCGGCCTGCAAAAGCGCGCCAACTACCTCTTCTCGTCCAGGTACGAGGACGCCTGGCATCCCGAGGTGCGCCGCATGATGCTGGTCCGCTTTCACCGGCTGGTTGAGCGAACGGCCGAACGCTACGAGGTGAGATCGCCGCTGGTGATCCTGAAGGAGGTCGCCGGCGCCCACGCGGCTCCGCTGGTGATGTCGATGTTCCCGCGCTCGAGGTTCGTCTTCCTGGTCCGCGACGGCCGCGACGTGGTCGACTCGCAGACCGCCGCCAACCAGCCCGGTACCTGGCTGCCGGTGAGCGGGTGGAAGACCTCCGAGGAGCGTCACGACTTCGTCCGCCGCCGGGCCCGCGCCTGGGTTGGCGACGTGACCGCGATCGAGAAGGCGTTCGAGGCCCATCCGCCCGAGCTGCGGAGGATGGTTCGCTACGAGGACCTGCTGGCCGACCCCAGCATCGAGCCTCGAGCAACTTGTCGAGTGGCTCGGCCTCAACAGGAGCGAGCGGTGGCTGGAGCGGGCGGTCCAGGCCAACGCCTTCGACTCGATCGCCCCCGAGCAGAAGGGCCCGAAGAAGTTCTTTCGCTCCGCGACCCCGGGGGCCTGGCGCAAGAACCTGACCGAGGAGGAGGCGGCGACGCTCGAGGGCGTCATGGGCGACAAGCTGCGCGAGCTCGGCTACCCGGTCGACCAGATGCAGTCGAATGCGGCGACGGACCGGGCGAGAGGACGATCCGTCCGCCGACGGGCCAGGAGATGGCGACGATCGGCATGGCTCCGAGGCCGAAGGCGGCTCGCCGGCGGGATCCGCTCGCGATCGGGCCGAGCCCAATCCGCGCGGCGACGTCGTCTCGGACATGATCCGCAAGCGCGGCGAGGGGCGCGACTACACCGATCTGGGTCGCCTGGTCCAGAAGCGGGGCAGCCCGGCCAGCCGGCGCGATCGCATGGTCGCCCTCACGTTCGACGACGGCCCGGTCCTCCAGACCCATCGGGTCCTCGACACGCTCGAGCGCTACGGCGCCCGCGCCACCTTCTTCCTGGTCGGCTACAAGTTGGACGGGCACCGGGGGCTGATCGAGCGGCTCCTGAGCGGGGGCCATGAGATCGGCAATCACTCTCTCGGGCATTTCGCGTATCCCCAGCGCGACGACCTCGCCGCCTGTAGCGCGATGATCGAGCAGCTGAGCGGCGGCCGGCCCAAGGTCTTCCGCCCTCCCTTCGGCGCCATCGACCGGCCCGGCGCCGAGGCCGCGATCGAAGACGGGATGCGGGTGATCCTCTGGAGCGTCGACTCCGAGGACGGAATCCCGCCGTGGAAGGGGATCAGCGCCGAGGAGATCACCCGCAACGTCCTCGACCACGTCGTTCCGGGCGCGGTCGTGCTGCTCCACGACGGCCTGCCTTGGAGCCGGGCCGCCGACGCCCTGCCGGAGCTGATCGAGGGCCTTCAGGACAAGGGCTACCGGCTGGTGACCGTGAGCGAGCTGCTCACCGATCACGCCCCCGTGCGGCTGTCCCCGACCCGGCGGGTGCTGCGTGGATTGGGGCGCCGCCTCGGCTCGAACGCGGGCACGACCCAAGCGGTCGCGACCGCCACCCGTGAGTCGGATGCGAACGGCTCCGGGCCCGAGGGGACTGACGGCGAACGCAATGACCCCGAGCGCCTCGTCGAGCTGCTCGGAACATTGGCCGAGGGCGTCGAGGCCCCCGAGGACGGGGAGCCCGGGCCCACAGCCAGACTGATTCGAGGGGCGTGCCTTGGCCTCGCCGGACGGCATACGGCTTCCGATCTGCTCGCACGCCACGCTGCCGCGTGGGAGGCCAATGGCGTCCGGCTGATGGCGCTCGGATTCTCGCTTGAGGCGCTTCGAAAGCGCCGAGGGCGAAGCCGCGCCGCTACCGGAGCAATTCTCGGTGAGGCTCCGGGACGCCGCCGACCCCGGCGCCGAGGCGGGCCTGATCGCCCAGGAGCTGGCGGGACGGATGAGGGTGAAGCGCATGATCGCGGCTCGATTGACGCAGGGGGCTGGGGCAACCGATCCCGGCGCCGAGCCGGACGTCGAGCCTGCCTCGGCCGAGTTCCTCGCGCTCTTCGCGCCCGGACGCGAAGCTTGGGAGGGGCTCGAATCGTGGGCGCGGGAGACTGGCCGCGGGGTGGCACGGAAACGGATGCGAGCCCTCCTCGACCTTTCCGGTGTCGATGGTGGCTACGACATCGAGCGGCTGGTGCAGCGAATCGATGTCGAGTTCTACTTTCGCGTCGGCTACGCGCTGGCGGCCTGTGAAGAGGAGCTCTCGCGAGCGGACTCGTGAGCAGGGCGAACCGCACTGGGCTCACGTTCGTGATCCTCTGCCTGGGCCGCACCGGGTCAACGCATCTGGTGTCGCTCCTGGACTCCCATCCGCAGATCCGCTGCTTCGGGGAGCTCTTCACCTACCAGGAGGGAACCCTCGACGAGGCCTACATCACCTCTTCGCGGAGCGACCCCGAGGACTACCTGGCCCACCTCACGGCGCCGCTGACCGAGAGCGCCGTGGGCTTCAAGCTCCCGCTGAGCTCGCTCCGTGCCCACCCCGACGTCCTGGGCCTTCTCCAGCCCAAGGATCTGCGGATGGTGCGGCTCCGCCGGCTGAACCTCCTGGCGCTCCTCGTCTCGCGGCGCCTGCTCGCCACTACCCGGGTCCCCCAGTCCACGCGCGGCGACTACGGCGACGCAACGGTGGTGCTGGATCCGAAGCAGTGCCTCGCCGTGCTCAAGCGGATCGAGGAGCACGAGAGCTACCTGGACGAGATCGCGGCCGGAAAGCCGGTCTTCCGGATCACCTACGAGGAGCTCGTCACGGGCCAGGGGCTCGGCGACATCCAGAGCTTCCTGGGCGTCGAGCCCGTGGCGATGCAATCGCCGTTCAGCCGCGTCCGCAGCCGTCCGATGGCGGAGACGATCGAGAACTGGTCGGAGGTCGAGGACGCCCTCCGCGGCTCGCCCTACGAGAGGTTCCTCGAGGATGACCTCAACCTCCGTTGACGGCCCCGCCGAGCCCCGGGCCGGCGACACCGCCGAGGCTGCCGAGCGGGTCACCATCGTGGTGCCGGTCTACAACCGCGCCGGACCGATGCTCGCCGCCGCCCTCGACAGCCTGCTCTCCCAGGACCACCCGAACCTCGAGGCCCTGGCGATCGACGACGGCTCCACGGACGCCACGCCGGGCGTGCTGGAGGAGTACGCCCAGCGGCACCCCGGCAGGTTTCGCTGGGCTCAGCAGGCCAACCAGGGACAGGCGGCAACCCTAAACCGCGGCTTCGCGATGGCGGAGGGGACGCTGCTCGGATACCTGAGCTCCGACGATGTGCTGCTTCCGGGGGCGATCTCGCGCCTCGCTCGCGAGCTGGCGGCCGACGCCGACGCCGTCCTGGCCTACCCCGCCTACCGGGTGATCGGCGAGTCCGGCGAAGAGCTGGACACGATGACCCCGCCGGAGTACTCGCGAGTCGAGTCGGTCCGCCTTCAGGACACGATCGTCGGCCCCGGAGCGCTGTTCCGCGCCGGCGCCCTCAAACGCGCGGGGCCTCTGCGGACCGACCTCCGCTACCTCTGGGACAGCGAGCTCTGGCTCCGCCTCAGCCGCGTGGGTCGATTCGTCAGGGTCGAGGAGCCGCTCGCGTGCTGGCGGCGGCACGGCGGCGCGCTGACGCTCGCCGAGGCCGGGCGCGAGATGGCGGACGAGAGGCTGCGGATCCTCGACCGGGTGTTCGCCGAGGGGGCCGACCCGGAGCTTCAGGCGGTGCGCGACCAGGCCTACCGGAACGCCTACGTGCTGGCGGCGACGGTGGTCGCACCCGGCTTCAACGGGGCCGGCGAGCGCTACTTCGTCGTCGATCGCCACGCTCGCGAGATCTCCGCGAGCGCCGGCTCAGACAGCTCGGAGGCCAGGTTGGCGAAGGCGCGCGACCAGCTCGCCGCGCAGCGGCGCCGGATCGCCGAGCTCGAGCAGGAGGTTCAGGCCCTGCGCGCGCGGCACCCGCTGACCCGGTTCGCCTACGAGCACGCTCCGCCACGGCTGCGGGGGCTCGCCCGCCGGCTCCGGGGTCGTGAGTCGGGAGGCGATTGAGGTGCGCGTGATGGTCGTCGGAGCCACCGGCACGCTGGGCCACCGGCTCTGCCTGGAGTGGGCGGAGCGCTTCGAGTGCTGGGGGACCGTTCGCGGCTCGATCGAGGAGCCCGTCGCGGAGCTCCTGGCGTCCACGCGTCTGATCGCGGGCGTCACCGCCGACGAGCCGAGCACGCTGCGAACCGCGCTCGAGCAGGCCAGGCCCGAGGTCGTCGTGAACTGCGTCGGGGCGGTCAAGCAGGCGGAGGCCGGGCAGCAGCCGATCCCCGCCATTCGCATCAACTCGCTCTTCCCCCACGAGCTGGCCGCCGCCTGCCGCGAGGCGTCGGCCCGGATGGTCCACGTCTCGACCGACTGCGTGTTCAGCGGCGATCGGGGCGGCTACTCGGAGCAGGCCGTCCCGGACGCGACCGACCTCTACGGTCGCTCGAAGCTGCTCGGAGAGGTTTCCGGGGAGGGCCTGCTGACCCTGCGAACGTCGCTGATCGGTCGCGAGCTGCGCTCGTCGCTGGGGCTCCTGGAGTGGCTGATCTCGAACCGCGGCGGGGAGGTAAAGGGATTCTCCCGAGCGGTCTTCAGCGGACTGACGACGATCGCCCTGGCGGCGGAGATCGGCGCGGTGCTCGAGGAGCAGCCCGGGCTGGAGGGCGTCTGGCACCTCGCCTCGGAGCCAATCGACAAGCTCGAGCTGCTGACCATGTTGGAGCGGGGGCTCGAGCTTGGGATCGAAATCGTGCCCGACGACAGCGTGATCATCGACCGCTCTTTAGACTCAAGCCGACTATGCCGGGCGACGGGGCGCCAGCCCCGCCGGTGGGAGGAGATGGTCGAAGTGCTGGCCGCGGACGCGACACCGTATGACGAGATCAGGAGGCAACTTGCTCGCGGGTAAGCGAGTGGTGGTGACCGGAGGGACGGGGTCCTTCGGCAAGGTGATAGTCCGGCGGCTGCTCGAGGGAGAGGTCGGTCTGCCGGAGAAGGTCGTCGTGTTCTCGCGCAGCGAGGCGACCCAGCATCAGATGAGGCTGGATTTCCAGCAACGCAGGGTGGCCACCGACGAGATCGTCTACGAGGAGGAGCGCCACTCGCGTCTGCATTTCCAGATTGGCGACATCCGCGATCCCGGATCGGTCGTGTCGGTGCTCCGCGGTGCGGACGTGGTCTTCCACGCGGCGGCGATGAAGCAGGTCCCCGTCTGCGAGTACAACCCCTTCGAGGCGGTGAAGACGAACGTCGTCGGGGCCGAGAACGTCGTTCGCGCAATCCGCGATCACGACCTGGGGGTCGACACCGTGATCGGCGTGTCGACCGACAAGGCCTGCAAGCCGGTCAACGTGATGGGGATGACGAAGGCGGTGCAGGAGCGCATCCTGAGCCGCGGCAACATCGAGTGCCCGGGGACGCGCTTCCTGGCCGCGCGCTACGGCAACGTGCTGGCCTCCCGCGGCTCGGTGGTCCCGCTCTTCCACGACCAGATCCACGCGGGGGGGCCGATCACGATCACGAGCCCCGAGATGACGCGGTTCCTGCTCAGCCTGGACCGGGCCGTCGACACGGTGTTCGACGCCCTCCGCGAGGGCGCCGCCGGCGAGACGTACATCCCGTTGCTGCCGTCGGCGCTGATCACCGACCTGGCCGACGCGCTGATCGGCGAGCGCCCGATCGAGATCGAGTGGTCCGGCATCCGGCCGGGCGAGAAGATTCACGAGATCCTGGTCAGTGAGGAGGAGGCGCAGCGCACCTTCAAGCGCGACGCCGTGAACCTGGTCATCCTGCCCCTGCTCCCGGAGCTGCGGTCCCAGCAGGTCGAGGCCGAGCCATTCGGAGACCGGGAGTACAGCTCGGGCAAGGACCCGCTCGATCGAGAGGCAGTAACCGAGTTGCTCCGCGAGAACCGCCTGATGGTGGACGACGCGCCCGTCTTCGCGGCGTGAAGATCCTCACGGTCCTCGGGACCCGGCCCGAGATCATCCGGCTCAGCCCCCTGATCGAGCTGCTCGACGAGCTCTGCGATCACGTCCTGGTGCACACCGGGCAGAACTCCGATCCCGCCCTGAGCGACGTGTTCTTCGATCAGCTGGGGGTGCGGGCCCCCGACCGCTACCTCGGCATCGAGGGGCCCACCTTCGCCGCGCGCGTGGCGGGGGTGATCTCGGGGGTCGGCGAGGTGCTGGCCGAGGAGCGCCCCGATCGCCTCCTGGTCCTGGGCGACACCGACAGCGGCCTTTCCGCGCTGGTCGCGAAGAGGCTCGGCATCCGGGTCTTCCACATGGAGGCGGGGAACCGATGCTTCGACGACCGCGTCCCCGAGGAGGTCAACCGCCGGGTCATCGACCACTCGAGCGACGTGCTGATGCCCTACACCGAGCGCAGCCGCGCGAACCTGCTGGCGGAGGGCATCGACTCCGAGTCGATCTACGTCACCGGCAATCCCATCAAGGAGGTGATGGATCGCCACGCCGCCGCGATCGAGCGCTCCGACGTTCTCGAACGGCTCGGCGTCGAGGCCGGCGGATACCTCGCGCTGACGGCCCACCGGCAGGAGACCGTTGACCTGGAGGACAAGTTGAGCGCGCTGGTGGAGGGGGTCACCGGGATCGCCCGGGAGCTCGAGCTGCCGCTCGTGTGCAGCGTCCACCCGCGGACCCGGGCGAAGCTCGAGTCCTTCGGGGTGAGCCTGGACGGAGAGGGGGTGATCGTCAGCCCTCCGCTGGGCTTCTTCGACTTCGTCAAGCTCGAGCGGCACGCTCGCTGCGTGCTCACCGACAGCGGCACGGTTCAGGAGGAGTGCTGCATCCTCGGCGTGCCGGCCGTGACCGTGAGGGACACGACCGAGCGGCCGGAGACCGTGGAGTGCGGCAGCAACCTGATTGGCGGAGTGGAGCCCGAGGGGATCCGGCGCTGCGTTCACGTCGCCCTCGCGCAGGAGCCCCGCTGGACGCCTCCCCAGGAGTACACGGTGGAGGCTGTGAGCCCAATCGTGGCCCGGATCGTGCTCGGCACGGCCACCGGGCGCCGGTCGCTTTCCCCCGCCAAGTACCGCTCGGGGGTAGCATTCAGCGCCTGATGGGCGATCCGCGGGGGTCGGGAGAGGCCACAGCAGCAAGGGGGGGCGACCAGAAGCCGCTGGTCACGATCATCGTTCCCGCGTACAACCGCGCCGGCGGGCTGCTCGAGGAGACGCTCGACAGCACCCTCTCCCAGGACTACCCGAACCTGGAGGTCCTGGTCCTCGACGACGGCTCCACCGATCAGACGCCACAGGTGCTCGAGCGCTACGCGGCCGCTCACCCGGAGCGGCTGCGATGGGACCGTCACGAGAACATGGGCCAACCGAGGACCCTGAATCGGGGCTTCGAGATGGCGCGTGGCGAGCTGATCGGCTACCTCAACTCCGACGACCTCTTCCTTCCCGGGGCGATCACCGAGCTGGCCGCGCTGCTGGTCTCGGACCCCGACGCCGCGCTCGCCTACCCGGCCTACAAGATCATCGACGAGGACGGGGAGGCGGTCGCCGACATGATCCCGCCCGAGTACACCGTGGCCGAGGCCGTCAGGCTTCACAACTGCATCGTCAACGTGGGCGCGATCTTCCGGCGCCGGGTCGTCGAGCGGATCGGGGGGTGGGATCCCAGCTTCACCTACCTCGCCGACTTCGACTGGTGCGTGCGGGCGTACTCGGTCGGGCGCTTCCTCCGACACCCCGAACCGCTCGCCTGCTGGCGGAACCACCCGGGCTCGGCCAACTACGCGCCGGGGCTCGAGGCGGCGCGCGAGCAGACGCGGCTGCTCGACAAGATCTATGCGGCGGACGACCTCAGCGACGACGTGGTCCGTGTTCGCGACGAGGCATACCGCAACGCGTTCATCGTCGCCGCCTTTGCGATGGGAGGCGTGAACAGGGCGGACGGCCGGTTCTTCGTCCACGACACGCTGGCGCGAGAGGTCTCCTCCAGGATGCCGGAGACCGACGCCGAGATGAACGCGCGCATGCGCCAGCGGGTGACGAACCTCGAGGTGCGCGAGAAGCACCTCTCCGGCATGGTGGCCCGGCTCCAGGCCGGGGAGCGACCGGGGGGCCCGCGATGGCGCAGCGCCCTGCGCCGCGTCACGCCGCCCGCGCTCCGCCCGGCCGGGCGGCGGGTCCTCGGCAAGCTCTCGCGCAACGGGCGCCCGCCGATCCCGAAGATCGAGCAGCGGCAGACCAAGTGAGGTCCTCCGCCGGGCGCACAGAGGAGCCCCCGGACACGGAGGTGGAGCGCCTGCGACGCTCGGTGGCCGGGCTGGCCGCCGTCGAGCGTCGGCTGCGGACCGAGCTCGAGGTCGAGCGCGGCAGCCACGAGGCCGACGTCACCAGGCTAGAGGCGGAGATCGAGGCTGAGGGCGCGCGCCTGGCCGAGAGCAATCGGCAGACGCGCGAGCTCCGCGGTCGCCTCACGGCCCTGCACGGGCGGCGTGCGAGGTCGATTCGCAACCGGGTCGCGAGGCTGCTGGGCGGCGACCGCCCGCGCGGTTGATCGCCTTCGGCTGCGCGGTCGCCGACCCCCAGAGGTACGAGCGCTGCGCGCTTACGGGAATCGAGCGGACGCGCCGGCCGCCGGCGCCCCTCTACGAGGTTCGCGGCAGCGATTCCCTGTTCCACGCCTACAACGAGATCCTCGACCGGGCGCTCGACGACTCGGGCGTGGAGGCGCTCGTCCTGCTCCACGAGGACACCACGATCCTCGACTCCCGCTTCGAGGCGAAGGCCCGCGAGGCATTGGCCGAGCCGGGCGTCGCGATCGTCGGGGCGCTCGGAGCGATCGGGGTCGGCGGCATCGACTGGTGGGTGCACGAGCGCCTGGTCGGAGCGGCCACCCTGCGCTCGTCCGCCCCGTTTCCCCCCTGGGGCCCGCCGCTGGTCGGGGGCGGGACGGTCGTCGGCCCGGGCGGCGCGGGGGAGGTGGACATGGTCGACGGCTTCCTGCTCATCCTCTCCCGCTGGGTGATCGAGGAGCTCCGCTTCGACGAGTCCCTGGGGCCGGGTTTCAACGGATACGACGCGGACCTGTGCTTCCAGGCGCGCGAGCGCGGGCGCAAGGTGATGGTCGCGGAGATCGCGGTCGAGCATCACCATCATTGGCCCGAGCTCTCCTCGTTCTCCTACCGCGCCGCCTGGAAGCGCGCCCACGTCGCCTTCCGGCGCAAGTGGGAGGGCCGGATGCCGCTGCGGATCTCGTGAGGCCTTAGCCGGGGTTCGTTGCGAATGCCCAGACCTGCAGCGGCAGGTCGGGCTCGTTTCGCAGCGAGTGCCAGGGCCGGTATGCGGACCAGCGGTCGAAGTTGCCGACCACGCAGGCTCGGTTGCCCCACGCGCCCACGGTGTCCACCTGGAGGCCCGTCCGCTCGAGGAGGGTCTGGAGGCCCCGCGGCGTGAAGCGCCAGTAGTCGTTCATCGCGTAGATGGGCAGCTCGTGCACCTTGACCAGGAAGGGCGTCGAGACGATCACGTGGCCGCCGGCCGCGCAGAGCCGGCGAAGGTTGGCGGCTGCCGCACACGGGTCCACCACGTGCTCCAGCACCTGCTCGCAGATCACCACGTCGAACTCGAGCTCGGGGTCGAGATCGGCGCAGAGGTCGAAGCTCGGATAGTTGAGACTCGTATGCGACTTCCAGGGCTTGTTCGCATGGGTGTCGCCGCTGATCTCGGCGGCGGTCAGCTCATGGGGGTGCAGGGAGCCGATGTACGCGTCCACCGCCTGGCTCATCGCCACCCGCTGCCAGTGCTCGGCGGCGGAGGCGGAATCGGGGAAGACGAGGCGGTCCGCTCGGGCAAGCACCCAGCGTCGCGGCCTGCCTCAGCCTCACAGGAGCCCCCTCCACTCATCCGGGATCGGCTCAGGGTCGATGTGGATGCCCATCTCCTCGAAGCAGCTGTCCTCGTAGAACCAGCGCTCGAAGTCCGCCTCCTCCACGATCCTGTTCTGGTAGGCGCGCCCCGTGGCCACGTCGGCCTCCTCGACGTCACGGCTCAGCCGGGCGCGGTGGCGATCCAGGCAGATCCCGTAGTCCATCCGGTGGAGGTGGATCAGCCGGAGACTCGGATCGGGATTGCGCCGGCCGTCCTCTCGGGCGTGGAATCCCGGCACCCAGCTCATCGGCACCGTTGCGAGCAGCGGCTTGTCGTATCCCGGGTTTCGGTACCAGTGGCGACGCTGCTCCAGGATCGGCCGTTCCAGGGACAGCGGCGGCTCGGCGTCCTTGAGGTGGAGGACCTCGTAACCGACGCAGTTCACGAACTCGTCGCTGAAGCCCTCGATGTAGTCACCGAGCGTGCCGCGACCGGGATCGGGCGCGACGATCTCGTCCACATCGGTCCAGAGCACCACGTCGTATCGCTCGAGCAGATCGCGCTGCTGGGTCTCGCTCGCCTCGATCTTCCAGAGCTCGGAAGTCGTCTCGTGCTCCAACGGCACTCGAACGAATCCGTCGCCTCTGGTCGAGCCGTCGGTTGATTGGTGGTCGAGCACATAGATGTCCTCCGCGGCGAAGAAGCGAGAGTAGTACCGCAGCCAGATGGGCAGGAAGACCGGCTCGTTGTAGACCATGGTGATGACCGCGTGACTCATCGCCCTAGCGTGATGAGTTGGATCTCGAAGGGTCCGAGAGCTCCGCCGCCGAGTACCGAGCCGGCCTGCCCCGCAGACGCCGGCCGAGCCGGCGCGCCGGCGCGTTCTCGAGCTCGAGCAGGCGCTGAACGAGAGCGGTCAGCTTCTCGCCCGCGATCCTCACCTCCCAGCGCATCGCGGCGACCTCGGCCTCGGCGCCCCGGGCCCGCTCCTCCCATCGCGAAAGGGAATCGACCAGAGCCTCCAGGCCGGCGATCTCCTCGAACCTCGCCTGCGGCGGGAGTGCCGGCAGCGGCCCGTCGCTCGCCGCCGCGAGCACCGACCGGCGCGCGCCCTGCGATCCGGTCGCCGGCGCGCTGAGCTCGGCGGCGGGCGGCCCGCCGATCGCCGAGCCCGCGTAGTGGCACTGTTCGTGCAGCGCGACCGAGCGAAAGCGCCGGCGCAGCGAGTCCCCCGACGCCTCGGAGCGGCCATCGTCCGGGCCGCCGGGCAACGACAGGAGGAGCAACCCCTCCGGCTTCATGGCGCGTCGTATCCCGTCGAGCACCGCCTCGGGGTCCGGCGCCGTCTCCAGGATCCCGAAGCAGGTGACCAGGTCGAAGCTCCGCTCCGGCAGCGAGAGCGCCATCGGCTCCGCCACCTCGAATCGCGCGAGGTCGCCGTGTTGGCGTTGCGCGGCCCGAACCGCCTCGGCGGAGGAGTCGACGCCCACCACGGGCTCCGAGCCGGCAGAGCTCAAGGCCGCCGTCCCGGCGCCGTCCCGACAGCCGACGTCGAGGGCCGCCCGGCCCTCGGCGACCTGCGCCGCCCACAGGTAGCGGGCGCGGCGCTCGATCCGATCGAGCATCTCGGCATGCTCCGCGGGAAGGCTCATCGGGCGGATGTAATCACGCGCCTGCGGAGGCGACGCCGCCGGCCAAGGCGCCTGCGCAGCGTGCTGCGCCGGCCCGGCGGAATCGGCGCGCCGGCCAGGGCCGCGGTCGGAAAGCCCCCTGCCGGAGCCGCAGCCCGCAGGCCCTGGAGGCGACCGCGGATGCCGTCGACGTTCCGGTCCATGACCGCCTGGCCCACGCAGATGGCCCCGTCGTCCATCAGGACCCGGGCCAGCCGCCGTGGGCTCGAGAGCACGCCCCACTTGCGCAGCATGTAGCCGCGGCCGAAGCCCGTCAGGTAGTTCTTGCGCCGCGACCCCGACCCCAGCGTGGCCGAGTGCTCGTGGACGCCGGTGGCCTCCCGTGCCAGCGCGCAGCGGGCCCCGTCCAGGCGCATCCGCAGCACCAGGTCCACGTCCTCCCAGTAGGCGAACAGGTTCTCGTCGAAGCCGCCCGCCGACAGGAACGCCTTCCGGTCGAAGGCCGCAGCCGCGCCCGAAGGACCGATCGGGTCCGGCACGCCTTGGTCCAGGCACGCAATCGGCTCGCCGTTCAGATAGTCGAAGACGAGCAGCGTTCGGTCGAGCTGCATCCCGGCGGTGTCGATCCTGGTTGGGTCGCCCGCCTCGCGCATCACCCCCGCCGCCATCGTCACGCCCGCGGCCGGATCGAGCGGCGCCACGATCGCCTCCACGTAGCCCGGGTCGCACACGCAGTCGTCGTTCAGGAGCACGATGGCCTCGCCGCTCGCCCTGTGGGCCGCGAGGTTGACCGCGCGGGTGTAGCCGACGTTTCGCTCCATCCTGATGACCTCGACGCCTGCGAAGCGGGAGCCGAGACCGGCGACGCCGGGATCCGCCGAGCCGTTGTCGACGACCAGGACCCCGACCCCTTCGGGACGATCCCCGAGCGACTCCAGCATGCTCGTGAGCCGGGGTCCGCCGGCCACGGTCGCGACGATGACTGTGGCGAGGCTCACCGGTCCCCGGACGCGCTGCGCCGGGTGGCCACGGCGACGACGCTGCCGCCGTGCCGGGCGAGCCCGGCGGCGAGCTCCAGCGCTACCGCCACCGGAGCCAGCAGCGGCCCGGCGACGGCGGCCACCGCCAGGTCGCGCCCAACCCCGGGCCCCCGGCCGAGGTCGCGCTTCAGCGCCCGGAAGGCCACGTCCCGCTCGCGCGTGAGCAGGTTGAGCAGCGTCTGCCACATCCCGAGCGGATTCTGCTCGACGAGCAGGTGGGCCATCCGCTCGAGCCGAAACCCGGAGCGCTCCAGCAGCAGGCGGAGCCCTACCGCGGTGAAGTGGGTCCTGTGACGGGGCACGTCCTGGTGGAACCACCGATCGCCACCGATCCGGGCCTGCAGGCTCGCCAGGTTGGGACAGGCGATCACGACCCGGCCGCCCGGGCGCAGCCAGCCGCCGATCCGGGCGAGCGACGCCGCCGGATCGTCCAGGTGCTCGAGCACGTGCCAGGCGATCGCCGCGTCGAGGCTGGCGGGCTCCAGGCGCAGCTCCTCGAGCGTCGCCCGCTCCACGGGCGCCGCGCGAACGCGGGCCATTCGCACCCCGCCCTCGGAAGGCTCGATGCCCCTCGCCTCCAAGCCGGCGACCCGCAGCCGCGAGACGAAGCGGCCGTCACCCGCTCCCACCTCGAGCACTTCCGCGCCCGGGGGCAGGCCACGCACGAAGCGCAGCTTGTCGCGCTCCACCAGGGCACGCATCGGCTCGAGAACGCGGTCCAGCGCGGGACGTGCCGCCGCGTAGGTCCCAGACTCGTACAAGCTCCCCGATGGGACCGCTCCCGGGGGCAGCTCGGTTCGTGCCGTGCCGCAGGCGGCGCATCGCGTCAGCGCGTACTCCCGGCGCCCCGCGAGCTGAGGGTCCGATGCGGTGGCCGATCGCCACGCCCCCAGGTTCCCTTCGCACGCGGGGCAACGCCCGCTCACGAACCAGGTGGAGCGAACGCGCAGCCACCCAACTCGCCGGCTCCGCTCTTCAACGCGGCTTCGGCCTTCGCCGGCGACCCCCCGGCAGCGGCGATCTCGCTCGCCCCCTTTTGGTACGCAGCCTGAAGGGCCTCCACCTGCGGGTCGCCCGCCGGGGCCGGAAGCGCGGCGATCTCGTCGGCGGCCCGCTTGGAGAACGGGGCGACCTCCTTGAAGAACTGCTGCGCCTGACTCGGGGTGGCGTCCCGGCCGGGGAAGTCCGCGCTGAGCTGCGCGGTGTCCTTCTTTGCCTCAGCGCAAACCGCCTTGGCCTTCGCTATGAACTCCGGCTTGGTGAGGGGTTGGGTCGCCGGCGCTCCGTCGCCTCCGCCGCCACAGCCCGCCAGCGCCAGCCCCGCCACAATCGTCAAACCGGTTGGATAGCGCGCTCGCCGACGCCAGGCGGTCCTCCTCTTCGGGCTCCCTTGACGCATCGCCTGCGAAGTATCTCAACGCGCCTCCACCAGGAAGCGCTCGAAGCGCGTACCGCGCAGCTCGGCCGCGAGCTCGTCCCAGTTCTCGATCGTCTCGAGCAGCGGGCGCGTGCGGAGCTTGCGGTGAGGTGAGCTGAGCGCGCGAGGCTCGACGCCGACGAGGCGCTGCGCCTCGTCGATCCCCGACCCGGCCACCAACTCCTCGTAGGTCAGCCGCAGCGTCTGGTGCCCCTCGGCCAGCCGATCCATCTCCTTCTCTCGCGCTTCGAGGCTCACGAGCGCCCGCCTGCAGCCCGCCGGATCGACCCGGTGGGCAGCGCCTCCGTAGCTGTCCTTCCCACCCCCCTGCTTCCAGAGGCCGGTCTTGAAGGCGAGGACCCCAGAGAGGTGCTGGGCGAGCAGGTTCTCACGTGTGAGGCGGATCACCCGCAGGTCGGCGTCGTCCAGCAGCGTGACCGCGTCGGGGTGGGCCTTGATCGAGCTGAGGGGAAGCTTGAACCCGACGGCGGCCCCGTCGCACGCCGAAGCAAGCTCCGCGATGTAAAGGCGCGGATCGTCCTGTTCGGAGTGCACGAACGCTCGCACTCCATCCGGCAGCCGCGGGTCGAACGCGTCGTCGGGCTCGTACGGGGGCGTGAACACCTCGCCGTAGCAGCAGACATCCGGGTGCGAGTCGAGCAGCGAGACGAGCAGCTCCGAGCCCACCCGTCCGAGGCACAGGATGACGAAGGTCGTGTGACGCATCGGCGCCGTGGGATTATCGTAGGGCGCATGGCGCAGGGCACGCCTCTCCCGGTCTGGATGCGGCGGCTGGGCGAACGCCTGCCGGCGAAGGCCCGACGTGGCGAGCAGCGACGCGCGCTGTGGCCGATGCTTGCATTGCTCGACCTACGCGATGGCGTCCGCGGCGAGCGGGATCCGCTGGTGCCGCCGCGCCGTTACCGGCTGCCCGGCTGGTATGCCGACAGCCAACGGATCGGCAAGCGTTGGATGGAGACCTTCCGCAACGAGGTCGGGCTGCGCGGTGACGAGCGCGTCCTCGACATCGGGTGTGGAGCGGGCCGACTCGCCGCCCCACTGACGACTCAGCTCGTCCGCGGCTCCTACGAGGGCTTTGACATCGATCGGCGCAGCGTCGGCTGGTGCCAGCGGGCAATCACGTCCCGGCATCCGAACTTCCGCTTCCAGGTCGCCGACATCCACAACGCCCTCTACAACCCCGGCGGCTCCCGGGCCGCGGTCGAGTACCGGTTTCCCTTTCCCGACGCCCATTTCGACCTCGCGCTTTCGCTTTCTGTGTTCACCCACATGACGCCGTCGGAAACGGCGCATTACCTACGCGAGGCAGCCCGGGTCCTGCGGCCAGGCGGCCGCCTGCTGGCCACCTTCTTCCTCCTCAACGAGGAGACCGAGCTGCTTCAGGCGAACGGTTCGCCGGAACGCAGGTACCAGTTTCGGCGTGCGCTCACCGACAGCGAGGATCGCGGTTATCGCAGCGTTGAGACAGCGACTCCCGAGGCCACGATCGCCCACTACGAGAGGAGCGTCCACGAGATGTGCGAGCGCTCGGGGCTCGAGGTCGAGAGGACCAACCGCGGCAACTGGAGCCGCGGCACGGCGGGGCGCGCCCAAGACCTGATCGTGGCGGTCAGAAGCTAGCCCGGCTCTCGCCGGCTGGTGCTAATACGCGCCGCCGCCGCGCAGGACGACCGGAATCGTCTGGAAGATGATGCGAAGGTCGCGAGCCAGAGATACGTTCTCCACGTAGTCGAACTCGACCGCCAGCCGCTCGGCGAAGTCCAGATCGCCCCTTCCGCAGACCTGCATGGGACCGGTCATCCCCGGCTTCACGTCCAGCCGGAAGCGGTGCTCGGGACGGTAGCGCTCAACCAACTCGATCTGCTCCGGGCGCGGCCCGACCACGCTCATGTCGCCGCGCAGGACGTTGAGGAGCTGCGGCAGCTCGTCGAGGCTGAAGCGGCGGAGGAGCCGCCCCATTCGGGTGACCCGCGGATCGGCCCTCAGCTTGAACATCGGCTCGGCCAGGTCCTCGAGCACCACGACGTCGGCGAGCGCCTGTTCGGCGTCGGCGACCATCGTGCGCAGCTTGTACATGCGGAAGGGAACGCCGCGCCTCCCGGCCCGTAGCTGCTTGAAGAACACCGGGCCCCTGCTGTCGAGCTTGATCGCCAGCGCGATGATCGGGAACAGCGGGGCCAGGGCCACCAGGGCGCTCGCCGAGACCACCACGTCGAAGGAGCGCTTCAGCAGCACCGTCGAGCGCGAGGGGTCCCGCGTGTCGTACTCGAGCACCGGCAACTCACCGATCTCCGAGAGGCGCGGAGACGCGCCCGCCCGCCCGCGCAGCGGCGAGACCACGCTCAGCTTCACCTGCTCCTCGCGACAGATCCCGGCGAGCTCGCCGATCAGCTGCGGGTCCACCCGCTCCGAGGCCAGGATCACCCGATCGAGCCCCAGGACGACGTATCGCAGGGACGCCGCGCGGTCGCTGGTGATCCCGTCCAGCGGCAGCGCCTCGTCGTCGACCAGGCGCAGGTGCATATCTCCGAACAGCTCGATCTTGCGCCGCGCGGCCGAGGCCAGCTCGCCGTCGCCCAACACCGCCGTCAGCTCCGGCGGAGTCGTCAAGCGCCAGAGCAGGCGCATCGCCCCGCGCAACAGACCCGCCACCACCGTGGCCGCTAGCCAGGCGCCGGCCAGAGCGCCGAAGCTCACGTCCCCGACCGGGGTGAGCGGCAGCAGCAGCCCCAGCATCGCGGTGCCGGCCGCCACCCAGGCGGCGATCGCCGACAGCTCGTCGACGGTGAGATGGCGGATCGAGCGCTGGTCGCGGTCATAGAGGCCGAACAGCTTGGCGATCACCACCCAGCCCGGAAGCAGCGCCAGAGCCCACATCGCGCGCGGGGCGGAGCCGGCGACGAGCAGGCTCGCGACCGCGCCCGCGCCGAGGTCGGCGAAGGCCAGCATTCGCCGCAGTCGCACGTCGCGCCAGAAGCGTTCGGCCGCGCGCTGCCGGGCGCGCACGCGGTCCGCCCCGCTCGCAGTCTCCGAAGCGAGCGCGGCCGGCTGGCCGCCGTGCGTCCGCGCCGCGGCCTCTCTGTCCCGGCTCAAACCCTCAATCGGGTTCATCTTCGCCATTCCCCCTCATATCCCCACCGAAACAGACCCAAAAACGATGCATGGGCCTACCCCGATCTGGCCAGCGTATTCGAAAGCCGCTCGATACGCGACGAGACTCCCTGCATCGGATCAAGCATATTCGAATTCGAGCTATGTGGCGACTTTTCGGGTCGGGTTGGGCGTTTGCCCCCGATCGCGGACACCGATACCCTTCCGCCCTTCAATGGGACGAACGGCAAGAGGCGGGCGGGGGCCCGCGGGACAGTGGGCGGGCCCATGCGAGTGAGCGGGCGCACGGCGCTGTTCGCCGGCCTCGCGGTATCGGTGGCAGCCGTGGTGGGGCTCTCCATATCGCTGCTCGGAGGGGTCGGGAGCTCGAGTAGCCGGACGACGGGCGCGGTCACTCAACAGCAGTTCTTCGGCATCGCCCAGGGAATCACCCGGCTCGACGCTCAGGACCTCGAGACGATGGCCGCGACCGGAGTGGGGACGGACCGCTTCCTGCTCGACTGGGGGGCCGTGCAGCCGACCGAGGATGGCCCCTATGTCTGGCCCGACGAAGCCGTGGGCCGAGTCGCCTCGCACGGGATCCGGCTGGTCCCCTACCTGTGGGGGTCCCCTTCCTGGGTGGCCGAGACACCCCAAGAGCCCCCGGTCGCCAGCGCCCAGCAAGAGGAGGCGTGGCGCAGCTTCGTCGAGGCGGCGGTGGCGCGGTATGGCCTGGGGGGAAGCTACTGGGCCAACGGCTACCGCCAGCAGTACGGAGTGGACGCAAAGCCGCTGCCGTTCCTGTCCTGGCAGGTCTGGAACGAGCCCAACCTGGAGAAGTTCTTCTCCCCTGGCGGCGACCTCGACCAGTCGGCACAAAAATACGCCAGGCTGCTCGAGATCTCACATGACGCGGTCACGAGCCAGCAGCCGCGAGGCTCAGGTCGTCCTCGCCGGGCTGCCCGGCTTCGGGGACGTGACGGGCTGGGACTTCCTCGACGCTCTTTACGGGGTGCCCGGGATCAAGCGCTACTTCGATGCCGCCGCCCTGCATCCCTACGCGCCCAACATCGAGCAGCTCGAGGAACAGGTCGACCAACTCCGCAAGACGATGACGGAGCACGGGGACCAGGAGACGCCGCTTTGGTTCACCGAGCTCGGTTGGGGCTCGGGGCCTACCGACCGCTTCCGCCTCAACAAGGGCCTCAAGGGCCAAGCGTTCTTGCTCGTGGCGGCCTTCAGGTTGATCGTCAGCAAACGAACCGAATGGAACGTGCAGCGCGTGTTCTGGTTCGACTGGCGCGATCCCTCCCCGATATCCGAGCTGGCGGGCACCTGCAGCTTCTGCGTCAGCGCGGGGTTGCTGAAGTTCAACCGCGACCCGAAGCCGGCCTACCTGGCGTTCAAGCAGTTCGCGGGTGGCGACTGATGCCGTGTTGAAGCGGTCTTTGCGGCTGCAGCTGTGGAGCTGGAACTACGAGCCCGAGCCCACCGCCATGGGTCCCATGGCGGCCCGGTGGGCCGAGGCGATGTCCGCGCGCGGGCATCAGGTGGAGGTCGTCACGGCGCACCCCCACTACCCGGGCCCGCTTTGGGGTCGGCGCCTCCGCCCCTACCGAGAGACGCGCAACGGCATTCCCATCCTTCGCCTGCCTCTCCTGATCGGCCACCGGACAACCGCGGCCAGGATCCTGGAGGAGGCGACCTATGCCGCCTCGGCGGCGGCGGCGGCGGCGTTTCGCTCCGCCCCTGACGTGGCGGTCGTGGTCTCGCCGTCGTTCCTCGGTGTGTTTCCGGTGCTGGCGAGCGCCCGCCTTCGACGCTTCCCGTGGATCCTCTGGCTCGAGGACATCCTTCCCGACGCCGCCGCCACGACCGGCCTCATGCGCGAGGGCCTGGCGCTCCGCACGGCCACCTACATGGAGCGGCTCATGTATCGCTCCGCGGCCCGGATCGTCGTGATCTCGGACGCGTTTCGCGAGAACCTCCTCGTCAAGGGAGTGCCACCGTGGAAGGTCGCGCACATCTACAACCCCTACACGCGCGGCGCGGGAGAGCCTCGAGCGCACAACGGCGTGGACCCCGCACGCGTCCTGTACATGGGAAACATGGGTTTCTCACAGAACCTTCCAGCGCTGGTGCGCGCGTTCGAGACCTCCTCGGCTCTCGGCGACGATGCTCGGCTGATCCTCGCGGGGACCGGCGAGCTCGCTCTGGAGGTTGCGTCGGAGATCCGCTCCACGCGCGTCCAGATGCCCGGCCTGCTGCTCGACGAGCTCGAGGGAGAGATGCAGCGGGCGACGATCGGGCTCATTCCCCAGCGGCCCGACGTCGACGAATTCAACCTGCCGTCGAAGCTGATGAACCTCATGTCCCGCGGCGTCCCGGTGCTGGCGAGCGTCAATCCCCAATCCGAGATCGCTCGCATCGTGCACCAGTCAGGTGCCGGCTGGGTGGTTGATGCCGCCGACCCGGAGGCGTTTCCGAGCGAGCTTCGCGACATCCTCGCCGACCCGGAAGAGCTCGCGCGGCGGGGCGCGGCAGGATTGGAGTTCGCCCGTCGGCACTTCAGCCCGGACGCGGTCGCGACGCGGTTTGAGGACCTGATCTACAACCTGACTCCGTCCGATCCCGCGCCGGAGGCGGCCGGGCAATGAGCCTCGCGGTGATCACGGGCTCCACGGGCCTGATCGGCTCCGAGGCCGCCGGCTACTTCGCCGAGCTCGGCATGGACGTGGTCGGAATCGACAACGACATGCGGAAGGTGTTCTTCGGCTCCGAGGCGTCCACTGAATGGAACCGGGCGCGGCTGGAGAAGACGCTCGGTGGACGCTATCGCCACCACCCCGTGGACATCCGCGACCGGGAGGGAGTGGACGAGATCTTCGCCGGCCACGGCGAGGCGATCGAGCTCGTGATCCACGCCGCCGCGCAACCATCACACGACTGGGCGGCGAAGCAGCCGGTCACCGACTTCGACATCAACGCGCTGGGCACCTTGAACGTGCTCGAGGCGACGCGCACCCACGCTCCCGGGGCGGTGTTCATCTTCACCTCGACGAACAAGGTGTACGGCGACCTCCCCAACTCACTCCCGCTCGAGGAGCTCGAGACTCGATGGGAGATCGATTCCGACCACACCTACGCGAATGGGATTCGCGAGGACATGTCCATCGATCGCTGCCTGCACAGCCTGTTCGGAGCGTCGAAGGTCGCCGCGGACGTCCTGGTGCAGGAATACGGGCGCTACTACGGAATGCGGACGGCCTGCTTTCGCGGCGGCACCCTGACCGGGCCGTTCCACGCCGCGGCCGAGCTGCATGGCTTCTTGGCGTACGTGATGCGGTGCGCGATGACCGGAACCGCGTACACCGTGTTCGGATACAAGGGCAAGCAGGTTCGCGACGCGATCCACAGCCTCGATCTGATCCGAGCCTTCCACGAGTTCTTCCGTGAACCGCGCGTGGCCGAGGTCTACAACATCGGCGGCGGCAGGTTCAGCAACGCGTCCGTGCTCGAGGCGATCCGGTTGAGCGAGGAGATCGCCGGTGAGAAGGTCGAGTGGCACTACAGCGATCAGAGCAGGGTGGGCGACCACATCTGGTGGATCGGCGACAACGGCCGCTTTGAGTCGCACTATCCGGAGTGGAAGCTCGAGTACGACGTCCGTCGCATCCTGGAGGAGATCCACGAGCTGAACGCCGACCGGTGGACCCGCGGCCGGCCGCTGCCGGCGTAGGTCAGCGACGCGCGCGGTCGCGCGCGACCTCGAAGGCGCGAATGTGCGCGGCGGCCGATGCTTCGACGCTGAACTTCTGAGAGGCCCAGCGACGTCCCTCCTCGCCCGTCGCGGCGCGTCCGGAGGGGTCTTCGATGAGCTGCGCCGCGGCACGAGCCAGCGCGTCCGGGTCGCTCGGCGGCACCAGCAAGCCCGCCTCGCCAACCGCTTCCGCCACGCTGCCGACCCGCGTCGCAACCACTGGAAGACCGAGAGCCATCGCCTCCCCCACGACCGTGGGCAACCCCTCGGAGCGCGACCTGGACGAGAGCCAGAAGACGTCGAAGGCCTGGGCGAGCTCGGCCACCCGCTCGCCGGGATCGCGGAGGATCAGGTCGCGGTGGGGCTGCAGGCCCAATTCCTCGCCAGTGCGAAGAAGCTCGTCCGCGTACCCGCGCCGATGCTCGTAGTTGGCTCCCAGGATGGCGAACCTGGTGCTGGGATGCGTCCGGTGTAGCGCCCCAGCCGCGCGGACCAGGGTGGCGTGGTCCTTCATCGGCGTCAGGTTGCCGACGGTCCCCACCACGGGCTCGCCGTTGCTCAGCCCCAGCTCGCTGCGTGCCCGCGACCGCATCGCCGGATCCGGCCGGAACAGGTCGACGTCGACGGGGGGAAAGAAGAGCACCAGCCGCTCCCCCAGGCCCACCGCCCCCGGATGCGCTCTCGCAACCCGCTCGCCAGTGCACATCACGGCGTCGGCGAGCCTGGTGACGAGCGGCATCAACGCCCGCCTCAACGCCGGCGGCGGAAGCGTGTCGAGGATCTGCCAGACGACTGGCACGCGCTCCAGCCGGCCCGCGATCGCCCCATGCGGGTTGACCAGCCCTCCCAGCATGACCAGGTCGATCTGGTGGTCCCGGATCAGCGATCGGATGTGGCGCACCTGGCCGGGAAAGCCGCCGACGAAGCGCAGGTGAAGGCGCGGGTCGGCGCTGGCGCGCATGCGGCCGAGCGGCGCCTGGATCGTCTGGATGCCCGCCGCTCGAAGCCGCTCGGCCGCGTTCCCGGGCTCGTCGGTGATCAGGACGACCGTCTCCCAGCCGAGCGCCCGGAGCGCCGGCACCAGCCTCAGGGCTTGGTTGTGGGGGCCGCCGAATACGGGGTAGTGGATGACGAACAGGCAGCGCCTGGTGGGCTCACCGGCCATGAACGCACCCTACGCGGCGTAGCCCAATCGCTCCAGCAGGTCGCCCGCGACCCGCGCGAAGCTCGCCTCGTCCTCCGCCGTGAAGGCCCGGGCCCAATCGCCGGACCCGGCGGTGCGCACGAACATGATGTCTTGCCGCTTCTGCCTCGCGCGGAAGCGGGAGTTCCGCTCTCGCTCCCGCATCCTCTCCGCGCTGTGCGCGCGGGCCGCTTCGTCCGCCTGTTCTCGGGTCACCGGCCTGCCCAGAAACTCCATCGCCGAGCACAGGTTCGGGACGGGCTCCTTCAGGAAGTCCTCGTATTTGAGGACCAGCAGCGACCCGCTCTGCTGCAGCGGGCTGGCCAAGCCATGACTCCACGTGCTCGTGCCATGGCCCATAGCCGTCAACGCCCCGGCCCAGAAACGAGCTCAAGAAGCTCTGAAGGTCCCCGTCATACCACCTGCGGCGCTGGGCCATGTAGTAGTAGGAGATCGCCACGTCCCGACCGTCGCGGACCAGGTAGATCGCCTTGCGATAGACGCGCTTCTGGGGGCCCCAATACGGCTCGTGGCTCTTGATCAGGCGCCCGCCTCCGGGAAGCAATCCGGGGGTGGCTCGGTGAGAGCCAACGTCGGCGACCACCGTGGAGTCGCGATCGAAGTCCGCCTCCTTCCCGCTCAACAGATACGTGAGCATGAACTTCAGCCACGTGTTTCCCGACTTGGGATAGGAGACCAGGAAAGCGTCTCGCGGCGACACCGTGGTGTGCCGGTAGACGACCGGGAGCATCCGCAGCTGGCGCTGATGCCTTAGGCGGGGTAGTTGCGACCGCGTCTGGGGCACTCGCTCAGGTCGCGATGGGCGCGGACTGACCCGACGCGCGGGCCCCGAGCAGCGCCACGCTGCTGCCCATGCGTCGCAACCGTGGAACGCGAGCGCAGATCGCCTCGTCGACGCGATTGATTCTCCAGGCGGTGGTGAGCTTGGGCGACCAGCCCAGCTTGTGGAGAGCGATCAGCGGGTAGCGGGTCAGCGCGCCGTGTCGCGCCACCTCTGCCTGTGGAAACGCCGTGAACAGGCTTTCGGTGCGCTCGGTGGTCATCGGCCGGCAGAAGATGCCAACGTCGCGGTTGCCGACGAGCGGGGTCTCCCGCTTACCGAAGATCCGTGTGCCGGCCCGGTAAAAGGGCGCCCGCCAGGGCTCGACGGCCGCGAACCTTCCGCCGGCGCCGAGCACTCGCGCGAACTCGGGAAGCGCCATCTCCGTGACCATGTGGTGGACGCAGCCGCCCGAGAACATGGCGTCGAAGCTGTCACGTTCGAACGGCAGCTCCTCCGCGATGCCGGCGGCGCAGTGAAACCGGTCAGCCAGCCCGGTGTGCTCGGCGACCGCCCGAGCGAACCGCAGCTCTTCGAGCATCGGGCTGACAAGCCAGGCCTCGCGGGCACCCGCGTAAAGGAACTTGATGGCGTGGAGACCCGCTCCGCCCACTTGGAGCACTCGCTTGCCGTCAACCTGGCCAAGATGCGTGTAGGCGTCCCACTGCGCCGCCAGGTCGTAGGTTGCGTCGAGCCAGACCTCCGGAGGCTCTGGGAACGATTGGCGATCCGTCGGGGCCGCATCGCGTACCGGCGCGAGCATCCGCATCAACTTGGACGCCTCCACGTCCTTGGCTCGCTCCTCGGCCACCTGGTTGTAGAAGTCCATCTCGGCGTACGCCTCGGCGTACCTGGGATCGGAAAGGTCAACGCTTCGCTGCCGAGAGGGTGGGACCAATGCCTCCGGCGCCAGGAGCACGGGAATCCCGTCGACGACGGGATACGCGCACTGATGATCCTCTCGCAGCAGCACGCTCGACGTGGGCCCGACCGGCCGCGGGCCATCTGACCGCCCAGCCACCAGCGACTGCTCGGGAACCAGCGACGCCGCCTCGTCCAGGGCGCGTTGGCGCACGGGCAGCTTCGTTTCCGGGCAAACGAGGATGTCTTGGGCCCCACCTGAGGTCATTAGCTGCACTAGCGAGTGACGGCGAAGGATACCCGTGCCACGCCAGGTGGAGGTAGTGGGTCAGTTTGAGATCTAGCGCTACTCCTTGAGCCCGGCGGCTTCGAGGGCCTCGGCCCGACTGCGGTGCCACTCAATGCGCACCGCCTTGTTGTCCCGTTCGGCGACGACGTGAAACCAGTCCGCCTCCACAGCAATCCCGCTGCCTCTTCCGCGTCCCGAGATGCGGATCGCGATTACGACCACCTCCCCAGCGTCGATGATCTCCCCAGCTTCGATCTGAGGCTCCTCCATCACGTCGAGCATCGCCGTCATGCGGCCCTTGACGGCCTCGTGGCCATAGCTCACGTCGACGTCAAGCGCACCTTCGAGCGGCACCCATTCGATCTCCGGGTGGACGTACTCGCGAAAGAAAGCGTCGAGATCACCCGTCCGGACCGCCAGGCCGAGGGCGTCATAGGCCTCCCGCGCCCGCTCCACGTTCTCCTTCGACATCGCCCGCAGTATCTCGCAGGCTCAGGGGTCGAGAAGTTCGGCTTCGTGGGAGATCCTGGCGCCGATCGTGACGTCGACCTGCGGGCAACGGCGACTTCACCACGTAAGGTTCTTCGCGTGTCTGCCACCGAGGAAGCGGGGGCTTCCCCGCGCCCGAACCTGCCTGCGCAGGCCGGTGGCGGATCACCGGAAGGGCTGAAGCGCGACGCGACCCTGGCCATCGCGACGGGGTTCGCGATCCAAGCGGCGCTCGTCGTCACGGGCGCCCTGCTGGCGCGAATGCTGGGCCCGGACGGGCGCGGATACCTGGCCGCCCTGATCCTCTGGCCCCTGGTGATCACGCAGCTCGGAAACCTGGGAATACCCTCCGCGCTCACCTACTCCATCGCCCGCGACCCCTCGAGCTCCAGGGCAATCGCGCGCCTGGGCCTGTCCTTCGCGATTCCGCAGGCACTCCTCCTGACCGCGTTCCAGGCCCTCTGGCTGCTGTTGATCCTGAGTGGGGATCCCGACGAGGTCCGCACGGCCGGATGGCTGACGCTCGGCCTCGTCCCGGGGATGCTCGCTCACCAATACGGCCTGGGACTGCTTCAGGGCCAGCTCAGGCTGCGGCTCTTCAACGGGTTGCGTCTCTTGCCCTGGCTGCTGTACGCGGTTGGCGTCGGGGCGCTCTTTGCGCTTGGCGAGGACGCGATCGTGCCGGTTATCGGCGTGCTCTTGGCCGGATACTGGACCAGCGGCAGCATCGCCGTCTTCAGCGGCCTGCGATTCTCGCGGGGAGAGAGCGCTCCCTCCGTCGACCGGCGGTTTCTCGTCTCCTTCGGGCTGCGCGGCCTGCTGTCCAGCATCTCGGCAGTCGACGTGCTTCGGCCCGACCAAGTGGTGCTCGCGCTGTTCCTCGCGCCCGCGGACCTGGGCCTGTACGTCGTCGGCCTGGCGTTTACGAACCTGCCGTACTTCATCGCCAAGAGCGTCGGCTTGATCACCTTCCCCTGGGTCGCCTCGGCGCAGCACAAGGCCGATGCGCGCCGGACGATGTGGTCTCTCTTCTGGCTGACCACCGGGATCGCGGTCGTCCTGGTCGCCGGCCTGTGCGCGGTGGCGCACTGGCTGGTCCCCTTCTTCTTTGGCGCCGACTTCTCGGACGCCATCACCGTTACCTACATAGTGCTGCCGGGGATGATCTTCCTGAGCGCGCGACGGGTGCTATCCGAGGGGCTGAAGGGCCGTGGCTACCCGCTCGCCGGGACGCTCGGAGAGCTCCTCTCGCTGGCGTGGATCGCGGTTGCGCTCGCTGTGTTCGTGCCTCTCTGGGGGATCTACGGCGCCGCCGTCTCCCTGGCCAGCTCCTACGTCGTGAGCCTGGTGTTGCTCGTGGTCCTGGCGGGTCGACATGGCGAGCTGGAGTCGGCGGGCGCGTCGCTTCGGTCCCTGCCTCGCGACTTGATTAGGATCCTCCGCCGGCCCGCCCGCCCCGCTGAGGTGTCCTTCCAAGAGACCGACCGCCCCGCGGGCGTACCCTAGGGAGCCGATGCGATTTCGTGGAGCCATGGCGATTTTTGCGCTGGTCATGATCGCGTCCTTGCCGGGATGCGACAGGGACGGCAGCAAGGACGGACCGCCATTTGAGCCGAGCAACATCGATGGCCGTGGGTCCCTCCTGATCACCAAGAGCGACATCGAGGCGGCCGGCTCGTCGACGCCATACGGAACCGTGCTTCGCTGGTGGCAAGCGCTCCAGCGCAAGAGGGTTGAAAAGGTGAAGCGAAGCTACCCCCAGCGCATCAGCGGCGGGAAGGCGAAGCGCCAGATCGAGCGCTTCAAGCATCGCTTCTCGCAACCCATCAAGCCCGAGGTCCTAACGGAAGGCGGCCGAGCGACGGTGAACGTGACCGTGCGAACCGCGAGGCGCAACGACGAGGCGCCCAACGTCGAGAGCGTCAACGACTTCGGGGCGAACTTCCCCCTCTCGCGGAAGGCCGGCGGGTGGCGGCTTCGCCCCTCTGCCTATCGCCGGTACATCGAAAGGCGGAAGACCTCTCACCCGCCCCCGATCGGCGGCTGACCCACCCGCCACTGGGGCCCCCAGGGCGGGGGCTTGCCGAGCAGCTCGGCCAGTCGCGCGACCTCCGGACGGTAGATCTCGGTGAGCAAGGTGCGCGCTCGGCCGTCCATCGGAGGCGGGCTTGCCTCCTTCACCAGAGCCCGTCGCAGCCTGCTCCGTAGGGATCGCGGAACCGTGGCTCGGGCCACTCTGCGCACCCCCCCGCTGGCCAGAAGCGCCCCGCTGAGCAGGTTTCGCGGCAGCGCGGTGGGGTTCAGCTTGCGGGGCGCGACGTCCGCGGCCGCCGGCTGAACGCCCAGGAACGAGTGGATCTGCGCCATCGTGCCCGCCTGGTCCCGGACGAAGTCCTCGAAGAACAGCACCTGGACCCCGGCGCCGAACCGGTCGAGGTACCTCGCCACCTGGTCCGCGTAGCGGCCACAGTCGATGTACAGGGAGGAGACGCCCCAGGCTCCCGGCCCGGACCGCTGCTCCTCGGCGAGGGCCTCGAGGAAGGAGCGCCTGTCGAGCCCCTCCCGAACGTCGTTCCAGTACTGCGAGTAGGCCCGGTCCACCGGATCTCGCAGCACGATCAGGATCCTCGCCTCGGGCACGACGCCCTTGATCCGCTCGGCAGCTCGCCTGTCCCACAGGTAGGAGGTGCTCGCCTCGCCCAGCAGCTCCTCGTTCGCGGCGCCCTCGAACAGGGCGAGATACTCGTCCTCGTCGGTCACATGGGGGAAGAAGGCGGCCCAGCTTGGAGCCGGCTCGATTTGGGAGAAGAAGTGAGGCTCCTTCATCGGCGACATGTAGATCGCCGGGTGCCGCGCGAGCTCGTCGTACACGGACGTGGTCCCGGCCTTCGCCGCGCCGACGAGGAACAGGTTGGGCCATCTGAGCCCGGTCTCGGCCGCCTGCGGGCCGCCGCTCACGGTCGTGGTCTCACGAGATCGCACTGGTGTCCCGTGTTCGCGTACGGCAGAGCACCGCCCCGACGACGACGACCGCCAAGACCCCGGCTACCTGGGTTGCCGGGAGGATGAAGTTTCCGTGCATCCAGGTGAGCATGAAGGGCAGCAGGCTGGCGTAGGCCACGATCGCGACCGTGTTGTCTCGGTAACGAAAGTAGTAGAGCCAGACCCCCCGCCAAAAGACGCCGAACAGCACCGCGAATATGAACACCCCGACCAGGCCGCCGTCACGGTAGGGCTCCCCGAACGGCGAGAACGTGCTGCACTGGGTGCCGTACGTGCAAGGGTCGTCGCCCCCCCAGACGAGGGCGAGGATCTCCTCGTTGGGGGGCTCCGGCTTGCCTTCCCACAGCTGCCTGGGAACGGCCGTGACGAGCGGCCCCAGAAGGGTGGTCTCGCCATAGGTGTAGTGGAGCTCGCTGGGCACCACGAGCATCTCGGTGGCCAGGGCGGGGGCCACGCTCGTGTCACCCGATTCGAGCAGGTGCTCCGCAGCGTTCCATGGCAGCCACCGAAGGGGATCCGGGCTGGTGTTGTTGTTGCCCGCGAACCGGACCTCTCGCACGGCGGAGACAACCGTCAGCGCCACCAGGGCCACCACGCCGAGCCTTAACACCGAGGGACGGCCGTTTCGCCTCAGGTAGTAGTAGACGGCAAGCGCCGCCAGCATCCCGACCGCGTAGCGGCGCTGGCCCGCGGGAAAGGTGATCAGCAGAAACGCCAGGATCGAGGCCAGAGCGGCCCAGCCGGCGATCCGCCCGATGCGCGCCGCCGCCCCCGCGCTCTGTCGAATGGACAGGAGGAACAGGGCCGCGGGAATCATCAGCACGATCGAGGCGATGAAGTACTTGCTGGTCGCCGTGGGCTTCGCGGCGACCTCCTGAAACCGAATCTCGTTCTTCCCGAAGAAGAAGTTCGCCGGGTCCGTCCATCCGCGCGCGCGGACGAACAGGATCACGAAACCGACCAGAGCGACGGCGAGCACCACCAAAGACCAGATCAGCAGGCGGCGCGGCTCCAGGCGCGGGGGGCGCGGAATCCGCGACGCGAGCGAGCCTGCCGCCGGCATCAGGTAGCCGATCACGAAGCCGGTTCCCGCCAGCAGGCCGGCGACGAGCATCTTGGTGAACGTCGGGGAGATCACCCTCCCCGCGTAGATGAAGTTCTCGTTCCAAAGGTGCCAGGCGGGCCGAAAGGCGAAGAAGAGCACGAAGAACAGCGCGAACCAGGTCAGTGGCTCGAACACATCCAGCCTCCCTCGCAGCGCCAGATACCCGCATGGGGCCACCACCGACGCGGCGCAGAGCGCCACGAGAATCCACCGCCAGTCGATCCAGTCGAGCGCCGCCGCCAGCCCGACCGCGGCCATTGCCGCCGCCAATACGGCGGCCAAGGGCAAGATCAAGCCCTCCCGCCCGGGGCCGCCAACGGACGGAGCCGGCTCGCCCGGCCCTGCCTCCGTCAGCGTCGGGGACCCGTACTGTCGAGTCACCGCGCCAGGAACGGTGCTCGCGGGTTGAGCTCGCGAGCACGCTCCAGCGCCTGGCCCGCCCCCTCGACGTCGCCCTGTTTGACCTTCAGCCGCGCCCGCACGAACCAAAGCTGCCAGTTCTCGGGAGCCCGCTCGATCGCCTCGCCAAGATCTCGATTGGCGGCCTCGAGGTCACCGTCCAGCTCCTCGACGAGCGCGAGCTGAAGCTTGGGCTCCGACGCCCACGGCTGAATGGTGCTCGCGTCACGCGCGTCCTGCGCGGCGTCTGAAAGCTCCCCGGACTTCGCCGCGTCCCGGCTGTCGCCGAGCTTGACCTCCGTGAAGAAGAGGTCGCCGCCGGCCCAGATGGCGGCCCAGCCCACGAGCAGCGTCGCGACGCCCAGACCGAATCGGGAGGGTCGCCTTCCGGAAGGCTGCCCTCCGCCGCCGTCGACCCCCTCGGGTATCGCGTTGAGCTCCGGCTCGGGCCGAAGCGTCGCCGGCCCTGTGAGGAGCGCCGCCGCGACCACCGCCAGGCCGAAGCACGCGGGCAACTCCCAGGTCCAGTCGATCGCCGCCGAGGCGATGCCCGCCGCCAGGATCGCCAGGGCGGCGCCCAGCGCCCCTCCGCTCGCGCGAGTCGGGGCCCGGCGGACACAAGCTGCGATCGCGATGCCGAAGAAGCCGAGGACGAGCACCAGGCCCACCAGGCCCAGCTCGGCCATCGCCTCGATGAAGAGCGAGTGCGCGTCGCGGACTGGCATCGCCAGGTAGCCGTTTTGAGCCCAGTAAGCCTCGTAGCCACCGGCGCCGACGCCTTTCACGGGGTGATCCTCGAATGCATCGACGGCCGACGACCAGAACTGGTAGCGACCGCTGCCCTTCCCGCTGGTCAGGTGAGCCGCGACGTAGGTGGTCTGGGTATCGAGCGTCCCAACCTCCTTGAACTCCTCCCACCGCTTCGAGGGTCCAGCGAGCAGGATTCCCGCGATGACCGCGACCACCACCCCGATGCCCGTGGCGCGCGCGATCCTCCGAGGCACCTCGATTCGCCCCAGCCACGGATCGAGCAGGTACCGCAGGATGCCGAGGGCAACCACGAGCGCGATCGAGACCGCCAGCATCTGATCCCCCTGTTCCGCGGCGGCCGAGTTCCCCACGGCGTCGACGAGCTCGTGCTGGCGGCTGGCGAGGAAAACGAGCAGTGCCCCGCCGGACCCTCCCAGCACGAGGCCCCCGAGCATCCGCGCGCGCGACGGACCCACGCCCAGGAGCACGGCCAGCCCGATCACGCCCGCCAAGACCCCGCCGCGCGACGAGGCCAGGTAGATGACGAGCATCGGCAACGGGATCACGGCAACGGCCGCCGCTCGCACCGCGGCGGCTCGCGCATGGCCCCCAAGCCAGACGAAGAGCACGATGCCAATGGACATCGCGGCGGCGAGGCCGTTCCAGTAGCCGATCGGGTAGCTGAGCCTGCTGGCGGCCGCCGGGAGGAAGGTGCCGAGGTCGTCATCGCCGCCGAACGAGAGCTCGAAGCGGCTCAGAAGCGCCAGCCCGGACACGATCACGAGCCCGAGCGCCAGGCCCCCGAGCCACATCCGGGCGCTCCCTCGCGGCGATGAGATCACCACCAGCACGAACAAGCCCAGGTATCCGAGCACCCGGACGATCTCCACGAAGGTGCCGCCGTTGTCGCTGGCCCAACCGATCGAGATCGCCGTCCAGAGGGCAAGGGCGGCCAGGCAGACCCCCGCGGCCAGCGCCAAGGCGGGAACGCGTGCCCGCGGCCAGCCTCCCAGCGCCATCGCGATCACCACCGCCCACCAGACCGCGACGGTGGCCCCGCCGGTGAGCTCGCGGGAGTACCCGCCGTCCGCAAGCGACAGGGCGACATAAACCGCGGCGGCGCCAACGGCGATCAACGGCTGCAGCGTCGCTGGGCGCCACGTCCCACCGCCATGCCAGGCTCCACGAGCCGCCTCCCGCGACGTTGCTATCGTTTGCGCGGCGTGGGACGAAGCAGGGTTCGATCTGGGCATCGCGGGTGTCACAAGGCTTTGCTGGCGATCGTCGTGGCCGTAGTCGCGGCGCCGACGTCGGCCGCGGTAGCCAGTCCTCCTGCGGTGGACCAATATACCCAACACCTTCCGACGGCCGGCGAAGGTTCGCGCCCGGCCGGCGAGCAGGCTCCCGAGGCCGAGTTGGGGCTGCTGCCGAGCGAGACCGTGGCCGACCTTTCCGGCCCCGACGGGCAGCTGCTCGCCCAGATAGCCACCTCCCCCGAGCTGGGCGCGCCACAGGACACCGGCTCGGGCGACCGGGGCGCCGCGGCGCGGACATCCGGCAACGGCCGCGGCCTCGCGACCGTGGTGGCCGACACCGCCGGGGCCGGGCCCAGCCTGGCGCTGGCCGGCGCCCTGGTCGGAATCGCCCTCGCCGGGGCTTGGAACCGGTTCCGGCGCCGTCAATCTTCTGCTGATCTTTGATGCGTAAGCGAATCGCCGTCGCCCTGGCGGGGGCCGGGATGTGCCTCGCCGTCCTCGCCGCCCCGGCCGCAGCCGTCCCGCGCGAGCTCTTCGGCATCGCCGCGGGCGGCCAGCCGGTCGACGCTCAGGACGCTCAAAGGATGAACTCGGCCGGCGTTCGCACGTTTCGCATGGTGATCGACTGGTCCGGGGTCCAACCAACCCGCACCGGTCCCCTGAACTTCAACAGCATCGACGCGCAGGTGGGCCGTCTCGCGGCACGGGGGATCCGGCCGGTTCCGCTCATCTACGGGTCCCCATCCTGGGTGGCCTCGAGGCCCAATCGGCCGCCGCTCGGCAGCGCGAGCAAGCGGCGAGCCTGGCGAAACTTCCTCATTCGACTCGTGAACCGTTATGAGCCCGGCGGCGCCTACTGGACGCAGAACCCTGGTGTCAATCGCAAGCCCATCACCGCCTGGCAGATCTGGAACGAGCCCAACCTGCCGAAGTACTTCGTTCGAAAGCGCTCGACGCGAAAGTACGCGAAGCTGGTCAAGCTCTCGAACAAGGCGATCAGCGCGGCCAATCGCCGGGCGAAGGTCGTGCTGGCGGGGCTGACGGGCTTCGCGAGGCCGACCGGTTGGGCCTTCCTGGACAGGCTGTACGACGTCCGGGGAATCAAGAGGCACTTCGACGCCGCCGCCCTGCACCCGTACGCGGCCACCATCGGTCAATTCGGGTCCGAGCTCAAGCGCATTCGCCGGGTGATGAAGAGGAATCACGACCGGGGCACCGCCCTGTGGCTGACGGAGGTCGGTTGGGGGTCCGCCCAGGGAACCCGGCGCTTCCCGCTCAACAAGGGCCGTCAGGGCCAGAAGCGGATGCTCAACAAGTCGTTCAAGCTGGTTCTTCGAAAGCGACGGGCGTGGCACATCCAAAGGCTCTTCTGGTTCGACTGGCGCGATCCGCCCGCCGGCGCGGACTCGAATTGCAGCTTCTGCGGCTCCGCGGGGCTGCTCCAGCACAACCGCGACGCGAAGCCGTCCTTCCGCGCCTTCAATCGCTTCACGCCGTAGCGCCCCTGTCAGCCGGCGAACACCCCGTCAGCCGGCACACCGATTCCTGGTAGGTGGGCCCGTGAGATGTGCTGCGCGCGATCGCCTGGCGCAGTAGGCTAGGGATCGCCGATGTGCACGGCAAGGGGGCAAAGGAGGGGTCGTGGGGTGATGCTGCTCGGAGCAGCTGTCGTCGCCGTGCTCGCCCTGCAGCTGTTCGCGGCGCCCTCGAGCGAGGCAGCCCGAACGGAGTTCTTCGGCATCGCTTCAGGGGCGCCGCTCGACGCCCAGGACCGCCAGGGGATGGCGGCCGCTCGAATCCAGACGAACCGCTTCCTGCTCACCTGGAGGGTCGTGGAGCCAACCCGGGGCACCTATCGCTGGGCGTCGAACGACCTGGTGGTCGGCGGCCTTGCCTCGCGCGGAATCCGGCCGGTCCCCTTCGTGTGGGGGTCGCCGTCGTGGGTCGGCAGCGGGAACATCGCCCGGCCCCCGATCGACAGCCCCGGCGACAGGCAGGCGTGGCGGGACTTCCTGAAGGCCGCGGTGGCGCGCTACGGGCCCGGCGGCACCTACTGGGCCAACAAGTACCGGCAGGACTACCCGGGCGCGGGCCCGGCCATGCCGATCCAGTCCTGGCAGATCTGGAACGAGCCCAACCTGAAGCGATACTTCGCGCCCACGCCATCGGCCTCGCAGTACGCCGTGCTCCTTCAGAACGCCCACAGCGCGATCAAGACCACGGACCCGAATGCCCAGATCGTCCTGGCCGGACTGTTCACCGATGGGGACGTGAAGGCCTGGACCTTCCTCGGCAACCTCTACGGGGTGGCCGGTGCCAGGCAGAACTTCGACGTCGCCGCGGTGCACCCATACGCCTGCAACGTGGAGCAGACTCGCCAGGGGATCGCCAAGTTCCGCACGGCGATGGTCAACAACTCCGACCGGGCCACGCCCATATGGATCACCGAGTTCGCCTGGGGATCGGGGCCTCCCGACAACTTCTGCAAGAACAAGGGCCTCACCGGTCAGCGCGACCACCTGGCGACCTCCTTCAGGCTGATCCTGGAAAACCGCACCAACTGGAACATCCAACGTCTCTTCTGGTTCCTGTGGCGCGATCCCGCACAGGGGTCCGACGTACGCGAGCCTATGCAGCATCTGCGGCACCGCGGGGCTGCTGCGCTTCAACCGGACGCCGAAGCCCGCCTACAACGCCTTCACGAGCTTCACGGCCGAGACCACCCCGCCGGTCGCGAGCATCACCGCGGGACCGACTCAGGGAAGCTTCATCAACGACCGGACCCCGACCTTCTCCTTTGCCTCGAACGAGGCCGGCTCCACCTTCGCCTGTCGCTTCGACGCAGCCCCGTTCGCGGCCTGCTCCACGCCGTTCACCCGAGGCATGCCGCTCGCGGACGGCGCCCACACCTTGTACGTCAAGGCGATCGACGCCCCCGGAAACGAGAGCCAGATCCGGTCGCGGTCCTTCACCGTCGACACGGTCGCCCCCCAGACCACGATCGCCTCCGGGCCCGCGGGGTCGACCACGGACACGACACCCAGCTTCACGTTCACGTCCAGCGAGTCGGGCTCGACCTTCACCTGTCGCTTCGACTCCCAGGCGTTCGCCCCCTGCTCCGGGCCGGGCGCCGGCCACACCCCCTCCACCCCGCTCACCCCCGGTAGCCACAGCTTCGACGTCCGGGCCACCGACCGGGCCAAGAACACCGACCCGACCCCCGCCAGGCGCACATTCACGATCACCGCCTGATGTACTGATGTACATGCGGCTCGTCGTCGTCCTCGCCACGCTTGCCCTGTGGCTGTTGGCTGCGTCCGCCGCCAGTGCCGCCCGGTCGGAGTTCTTCGGCATCGCCCATGGGCCCGCGCTCGATGCTCAAGACCTCCAGGGGATGAGGGACGCAAGGATCCGGACGGACCGGATGCTGCTTCTCTGGCCCAGGGTGCAGCCAAGCGAGGGCGGCCCCTTCGACTGGAGCGAATATGACCTGGTCGTCGGCCAATTCGCCTCGCGCGGAATCCGGCCGGTTCCGTTCCTGTACGGATCCCCCGAATGGGTGGGGACCGGGGAGCTCACCCGCCCCCCGCTCGACAGCGCCGCCGACGAGCAGGCATGGGCGGACTTCCTCAAGGCGGCGGTGGCGCGCTACCGGCCCGGGGGCAGCTATTGGGCCAACGATTTCCAGCAGGATTACCCGGGCGCAACGCCGCTGCCGGTCCAGTCCTGGCAGATCTGGAACGAGCCCAATCTGAAGAGATGGTTCGCGCCGGCGCCATCGTCCGGGCGGTACGGCCGGCTGCTTCGGATCTCCCACGACGCGATCAAGAGCCAGCACCAGCAGGCCCAGATCGTCCTTGCCGGACTGTTCAGCGAGGGGGACGTGAAGGCCTGGACCTTCCTCAGCAACCTCTATGGCGTGCCGGGGGTCAAGAACGACTTCGATGCCGCCGCCCTGCACCCCTACGGCTGCAACATGGATCAGACTCGCCAGGGGATCGTCAACGTCCGCGCCGCGATGACGAACCACGGTGACGCGGTAACGCCGCTGTGGATCACCGAGTTCGCCTGGGGATCGGGGCCCCCCGACCCCGACCCACGCCGCTGCAAGGACAAGGGTCCCACGGGCCAACAGGCGCACCTCACCGCCTCCTACAACATGTTCCTGAACAACCGCAAGAGCTGGAACCTTCAGCGCGTCTTCTGGTTCCTGTGGCGCGACCCCGCCCCGGGGTCCCCGTACGCGAGCTTGTGCAGCCTCTGCGACTCCGGGGGGCTGCTGCGCTACGACCGCACCGCCAAGCTCGCCCACGGCGCCTTCACGGGCTTCACGGCCGAGACCACCCCGCCGGCGGCGAGCATCACCGGAGGGCCGGGCCAGGGAAGCTTCATCAAGGACCGGACCCCCACCTTCTCCTTTGCCTCAAACGAGCCCGGCTCGACCTTCGTCTGCCGGTTCGACGCAAGCTACTTCACGGCCTGCTCATCGCCATTCACCCGGGGCTCGCCACTCGCGGACGGCGCCCACGTCTTCTCCGTCAAGGCGATCGACGCCCCCGGGAACGAGAGCGCGATCGTGTCGCGGTCATTCACCGTCGACACCATCCCCCCCCAGACCACGATCACCTCCGGCCCCTCGGGATCGACCACGGACAGGACGCCCACCTTCACGTTCTCGTCCAGCCAGCCGGGCTCGACCTTCGCCTGCCGCTTCGACTCCCAGGCGTTCGCCCCCTGCTCGGGGCCGGGCGCCCGCCACACCCCCTCCACCCCGCTCTCCGTAGGCAGCCACAGCTTCGACGTCCGGGCCACCGACAGGGCCAAGAACACCGACCCGACCCCCGCCAGGCGCACGTTCACGGTCATCATCCCCTAGGCCCGACGGGGCAGCAGGTCGCAGCCGGCGCCACCCCCATGATCCAGTCGTGACGAGCGATGTTTGACTTCGTCCGAAAGCCGCTTTTGTGGCAGGCCTGGGATTCTGGTCTCGACGAAGAGCTCGGCGAGGCAGGAGGCTTCCAGCTGAAGTCGATGCAGGATCTCGCGGTGTATCTCCACCTGCGACATGCATCCGGCAAGCACATCGCGGAGATCGGAGCGGGCCACTCGCGGTTGCTTCCCGCGCTCGCCAAAACGAACACATGCGTGGCCGTCGAGAAGTTCTGAGGGAAAGGGCGGCGAGGCAGGAAGCTTCCAGCTGAAGTCGATGCAGGATCTCGCGGTGTATAGCCCACCTGCGCCACGCAACCGGCGGCCACATTGCGGAGATCCGCGCGCGGCTCCTCGTGCTTGATTCACCGCGCTCAGCCGAAGATGTAACGCTCATCCGCTCCGCTTCCCTCCTCTCGTAGCTCACGCGCGAGCGCCTGGGCCGCCGTCACGCGCCCCTCCCGCGCGAGGCTCGTGAGGATCGACAGGGCCTCGCCACGGGAGGCGACCTCGGGCTCTTTCGGAGGCTCGTGGAGGAGCCGGCGAAGATACGCCGCCCGCGACACGCCTCGGGGTCGGATCTCGTCCAGGCGAGCCAGCTCGTCGTCTGTGAGCGTGACCTCAACCGTGTGCGGACGTGCCTTGCTCATCTCTCACCGTCCCGGCACGTTTCCGAATCCTGACGAGGCGCGCGCAGCAGGCCGCCGGGCGGTCGCCAGGAACGCGCCCATCGGTGACTCGACCCTCCCCTCGGCACGATGATGCCTTGACTCGCGTGGCGCTGAGTGAGAGGCTGGGCTTTCCGGCGGTCGCCGGATTCGCCGACCAGCCCTAACGGACTCGCCGACGCGCTTGGCCTCCGCCCTAACCGGCTCAATGGGAGGTTCCAATGCACTCCAGGCTTCGTCCGTCTCCAGCGATGGTGATCGCCCTGATCGCCCTGTTCGTGTCGCTTGGCGGCACCGCTGCGGCGCTTTCTGGCTCGAACACCGTCTTCTCGGACGACATCGTGGATAACCAGGTGTACAGCGCCGACGTGCGCAATGACACCCTCGCGGGAGGGGGTCTCGCGGCGGCCGACCTGAAGCCCGGTTCCGTCGGCACCTCCGAGGTGGCGGCCAACTCGCTGACCGGCGGGGACATCAACGAATCCTCTCTGGGAATCGTCCCCAACGCCAACCAGCTCGACGGGATCGACTCGTCCGGGTTCTTGCGATCGGGGAACGTCCAGAAGCTGATTTACGAGGCTGCCGCGACCGAGGAGCCGCCGATTACTGACATCGGCACAGTGGGTCCATACACGCTCAAGGCCGTGTGCAAAGAGCACGCTTCGGGATCGTTCGCATTTCTTGAACTCTCTGCGAACGGCCCCGCGGGTAGCGTTGATTTCGCGTACCGCCGGATCACTAATGACGGCGGCACCGGTTCCGACCTCTCGGGTACCGCCACCATCCCGGCCAATTCGACGACCGGCATCTTTGCCGGTCAGGCCTTCGAGCCCGACTATGAGCGTACGTTCGGGACCGAGATGCTCAAGACGGGGTCGGTTCTGGTCCAACTGGACCTTCACGCTGTGACCGACGCCGATCCCGCCGGACACAGCTGCCGCGTCTACGGCACCGCCACGGTGGGAACGTAGGGAGCAAACGAAGCCCTCGAAGCCGCCGGGCTCTCGGAGTAGGCGATGTCGCAGGAGAACGTGGAGATCGTGCGCCGCGCCTACGAGCGTTGGAACGCGGGTGATTTCGGATGGGCAACCGAAAACCTGGCACCGGAATTCGACTACCTGGCAGCAGACGTCGTTGGCATCACCGGTCACTTTCGAGGCGCAGAGGGTTTCCGTGCGCTTCTTGGAGCAGTTCTGGGAGGGGTTCGACGAAGCTCACGCGGAGCCGGAGGAATTCATCGAGGCCGGGGACAGCGTGCTCGCAGTCATCAACTTCCGTGGGAGAGGCAAGCAGAGCGGCGCGGAGGTCAGCATGGAGTTCTTCCAACTCTGGACCTTCCGCGACGGCAAGGTCACTCGCGGACATGGATTCTTTCGACCGCGAGGAAGCCCTCGAAGCCGCCGGGCTGCGTAGCGAGATAGGGGGCGATGTCGCAGGAGAACGTCGAGGTCGGCGAGCCTGTGAGGAGGCTCCTTGCCGCATTCAACAAGCGCGACTGGGGCGCGTTCTCCGCGGAGCTTGACCCTGAGGTGGAGTACATGCCCGTCGAGGAGCACGCCGTCTACCGCGGCCCGGAGGCAGTCAGTCAGTACACGCAGCGGTGGCTTGAGGCGTGGGACACGTTCTCGTTGGAGGCGGAGGAGGTCGAGAGCACACCGGTAGAGAACCGTGCATTTAGCGCCATACGCCTCCGGGGCGCGGGCAAGGGGAGCGGAGTCGGGATCGACCAGCGAGGCTTCTGGGTTTACGAGTTGCGCGGCGGCAGGCTCTACCGCATCAGCGAGTACAGCGACCGAGCCGAAGCCCTCGAAGCCGCAGGGCTTTCGGAGTAGGCGATGTCGCAGGAGAACGTGGAGGTCATTCGTCGCGGTTTTGAGGCCTTCCAACGCGGCGATTGGGAAGCGGTCCTCCCGGACGTCGATCCCAATGTCGAGATCCACGAGCCCACCGCCCTCCCCGACGCTCAGGGCTTCCACGGCCACGCTGGCCTGCGCGCCGCGTACGAGAAGACGCAGGAGATGTTCGAGGACGTTCGGCTTGAGGCGGAGGAGTTCATCGACGCCGGCGATCAAGTGGTCATCTGGTATCGGGCGGTTGGGCGCGGCAAGGGCAGCGGTGTCGAGGTCGAGATGCATCAGGGGAGCGTCTGGACCTTCCGCGAGGGAAAGATCGTCCGTACCGTCGGCTACATGGACCGGGCCGAAGCCCTGGAAGCCGCCGGGCTCTCGGAGTAGGCGATGTCGCAGGAGAACGACTAAAGGGAGGCAGATGAGTCGAATATCGCTTGGACTATCGCTGGGAGGGATCATCGTCATCGTCGGATTCATCACGATGACCTTCTGGAGCTTCTGGATCGGCGCCATCGTCACGATCATCGGGCTGATCCTGTTTATCCCGACCAAGAATCGGCCTTCGAAGTCGCCGCGCTGAGGGACTAGGCGATGTCGCAGGAGAACGTCGAGGTTGTCAAGCGCGGACTTGAGGCTTACAACCGCCGAGATGTCGAAGCGCTGCTGGAAGAGCTCGACCCCGAGGTGGAATGGCATCCGGCGCTCGAGGTGTTGATGGGAGGGGAGGCGACGGTATATCGGGGGCACGAGGGCGTCCGCGAGTTGCTCCGAGACGCGGCCGGGACTCTCAGTGAGATCCACGTGGAGTTCTCGAATATCCAAGGCATTCGACGATCAGGTTGTCGCCATCGGTCGCATCCGCGCGCGTGGCAAGTCGAGCGGAGTCGAGACCGAGTCGCCTCTCGGCTACGTGGCAGAACTCAGAAACGGAAAGGCGATTCGGATTCGCACTTACCTCGACCCCAAAAAGGCCCTCGAAGCCGCCGGGCTCTCGGAGTAGGCGATGTCGAGGGCGCAGAACACAGGTTGCTTCCGTGCTCGTCGCCGGGCGCAAGCTCGATGCCACCGGGAGCGCGGTGTCTTGACGCAGCCTGCTCCCGCGCTCACCGGCGATCGGTCGGGTCCAGCCAAGGACGGATCGACTCCGCCGCGGCTGCTCATGATCGACTTCACCAGAGTGGGCGGAGAGACCGCCACGGGTCAGCTGAAGAGGAACTTCCTGATCGGATGGCCTGATAGCGCCTTCCTTCAGATCTGCACTCATGGGAATCGATACGTCGTGGCTCGATCCCTCGACGACCCATCCGCCGATGCGTTCCTCTCCGAGGATGCGGTTTTCGACGAGGTCGCCTCGTTTCAGCCCGAGGTCATCTACTACCGGCCCACGATCGATCTGCATCCGCACCTGCACGCCCTTGCCCTCGACGTCTTGGCGCGACATCCGGCGCCGCTGGTTACACACATCATGGACGACTGGCCGCGCCGGCTGGAAGCAGACGACGAGGCGCGAGGGCGCAGCGTCAGTCGGGACCTGCGCCAGCTTCTGTGGCGAAGCGACAAGGTCCTGAGCATCTCGGACAAGATGTCGACGGTCTTCCGTGATCGCTACGGGGTGACCTTCGAGGCGATTGCGAACGGCGCGGACCCCGATACATACCGCACCGCTTTCGCAGCCGCGAAGCCCAAGAAGAACGGGCGCAAAGAGGTGGTGCTCCGCTATTGCGGCGGGCTCGCCAAGGACATGACCTTCCACACTCTCGTCGACGTCGCTCGAGCCGTGGATGCATTACGGAGCGAAGTGCCGATGCGGCTGGAGGTCTACACGATGCCGTATTGGCGTCGCCCATTCGAGGAGGCGACGGCCGGCCTCGGCGGCATCGCGATCTTGGACGGTGTGTTCGGCGATGGCTTTCCCTCACTACTGGCCGAGGCCGACGTGTTGGTGCTCGCCTACAACTTCGACGAGGATTCGCTCCGGTACATCAGCCTCTCGATGCCCAACAAGTTGCCGGAGTACCTGGCCTCGGGCACTCCGGTTTTGGCGGTGGGACCGCGGGAGGCGAACGGCATCGACTACGTGCTTTCGCGAGGCGTCGGCTGTTGCGTTACCGACCGAGATCCTGAGAAGCTGGCGGCGGCCCTCCGGCGCCTCGGCGGAGACTCCGACTACAGGAGCGAGCTGGCCGCGAAGGCGCAGGCGTGGGCGTTCGAGCATCTCGACCTGGCGCGGATCTCAACGCGCTTTCAGACGATTCTTCGGGAAACCGCAGCCGGGCCGGTCAAGAGACCCCTGGAACACAGTCACCAATCGGCGGCCGCGCCGGGCGTCGGCGCGTCCGCCGGAAGCGGTAGTGAGGTTCGAGATAATGCCGACGCCATGACGCCTGCCAGCCTTTCGCGGTACGAGCGCATCCACCTGTGGGCGACAACTCGAAACCCGGCGATCCTGTTCGTCGGCCGGCTGGTGATGTGGTGCGGACGGAAGATTCGGCGCTACCCGGCCTGGACAGCCGCCTACCTCGGTCTGCTCGCAGGCCTGGTGACTGCCGGTTTCCTGGCCGAGGGCGCGGCATACGGCCCGGTTCTCTGGGCGGCGGCGGGAGTCCTTGCGGTCATCGGGGCCCTCGTCGTGGTTCTGGGCTTCAACCGCTTTCTGATCAATGAGGCTCGGCATGAGCTGGAGCTACAGCACCTCAGCCTTCGGCGACGGGTCGAGGGGGCGGAAACGACTCTGCGCACCGACAAGAAGGCCAAGGATGCGCTCGAGGCCCAGATGGACGTGCTCCGCACCGACCGAGACGCCGCAACCCAGGCGCTCGACGCCAAGATCGCCGAGCTGCTTCGCGCACAGGAGCAGGCGCGAGAGGCGCTCCTGGCCGAGATCGGTGGGTTGAGGTCCGATAAGGAGGCGATCGCCAACCTCGCGGCAGAGATGGACAGGCTGAAGTCCGAGACCGCGGCAATCTCGGAGCGGGCCCTGTCATTCGACATCGTCTCTGCCTTGCGGCAACTCCATCCGCTCTGGGAGGGCCGAAACGGAGCGCGCCGATCGGATTTCGGCGAGGAAACGGAGCATGGCCATGTGGTCATGATGGCCCTGCTGGTCGAAGAGCAGCGGAAGACCCCGGGCGCCCTGCGAGGCAAGACACTGATCGAAGTCGGAAGCACACGCGAGCGCGATCCTCGGCAGGGATCCACCGAGAAGCTCGCGATCTTTACCGGAATGATGGACATGCGCTTCGTCACCGTCGACGTGGACCCGATCAACACCAACCGCGCGCGGCGTGTCATCGACCTTCTCAACCCCGGCGCGAAGGCGATCACCGAGCGGGGCGAGGACTACCTTGCGACAGGCACCGACTCGCTCGACTTCATATACCTCGACGCCTTCGACTTCGACCACGACGAGCACTCCGCTGAGCGGCGGGCCCGCTACCGGGAAGTCCTGAATACCGAAATTCAAGACGCGGCCTGCTGGCAGATGCACCAGCTTTGCGCCGCGGCCATCATCACCAAGATGCCCGAAGGGGGGATCGTGGTGATCGACGACACCTGGACCGACGACGCTGGGGACTTCGACGGCAAGGGGAAGCTGGCGGTCCCCCTGCTGCTGGCAAGTGGGTTCTCCGTTATCGCACAGGCACCGACGGCCGTGGCGCTGAGGCGCTGATGGCTGATCAACGCCTCCAGATCAAGCTCGAAGAGCTCGAGCGCGAGCAGCAAGCCACCACGGAGGCCCTTGAAGCGGGAATAGGGGGCGTTCGGTCCGAGCAGGACCGTGATGGCCGGCGCGCAAAGGGCCGATCATTGGTGCGGATCGTGACATTCGGGAACTGCCAGGCGGAGGCGGTCGCATCCCTGCTCAGACGGGCGCTGCCCGCGACCGGGTACTCACTCGACTTCTATTCCAACAACGACCGCACGGGCGACCTCAGACCCGAACACGAGATCCTAGGGGCGGTGCGGGAAGCTGACCTTGTGGTCTTCCAGCCGCTCGATGAGAGCCACGGTGCCCTGAGTGAGGCCAGCATCCGGGCCACGGTACGAAACGCCGATTCCGCGGTTTCTTTTCCATACGCTGTTCAACTCGGGCATCTCCAGCCTCAGCGCCATCCGGCTCGAGCGCGCCGTGGAGTGGGTTGGCCATGCTCCGCAAAGCCGTCAATACCCCCTCGGGATCGCCTTCGGAGAGGAGACGATCATCGGCCGGCTCGAACAGGGGGCGTCGGTGGAGACGATCCTCGACGAATACGTGGAGGGCTCGCTCGACTTCGGCCTCTTGGAGAGGTTCGAGAGCTGCCTGGTTGAGCTAGAGCGACGAGAGAAGAGCACGGCGATTGCGCTCTCCGGCCACATCCGGCAAAACTATCGCCGCAAACGCCAGTTTCTCATCTACAACCATCCAACAACGGACCTGCTGGTCGAGCTCTGCGAACAGCTCCGGGCGATTACCGACCTACCCATCGACCTTGCAGCGCTGCGGCGGATCGAGGACGAGAACGCGGCAGGGCTGCCCGGCGGGCGGCTTCACTCCCCGATCAGCCCGCACGACGCGTCGATACTGGGGTACGAGTTCGGCAACGATCCCGACTGGGTCGAGCGGGGCGGGGGCCTCATCCTCCGCGTGGCCGCAGGCTACGCCCGAGACCGCGAAAGCCTCCACCAGGGTCGCAAGCCGAGCACCCTCGACGAGCAGAACCTTCAGCGCCCAGCTCAGCCCAACCGGGGCACGAGTGGCTCAGCCGACGCACCCAATCGGACGATGCACGCTGCGCCTCCCCGACCCATTCTCGAGCCGATGGCTGGTGTGGCCACGTCCCTCCCGGTCTCGCCGAAGAAATGCGTCGTGATCGGCAACGGGCCCTCATTGCGCGGGTTCGACCTGACGCGTCTTGCCAACATCGACACCATCGGCATGAACGCGGCCTATCGCCACTGGGAGCGCATCGGCTGGTATCCGACGCACTACGCCTGTCTCGACGACGAGATGATCGACACCCATCATGCGGAGATCGCGCGGCTCATTGATGAAGGCCTCTGCGAGACCGCGTTCCTGAGCGGGCAATTCCTCTTCCATCATCCCCAAGCCGCCGATGACGATCGCTTCGTCTTCTTTGATCAGTTCGACCGGTACTGGTTCGAGAAACGCGGCAGCCAATTCAACCTCCAGAACCACATCCCAGAGGATGCATTTGAATGCACCCAACTTGAGTTCTTCGAGAAGATGACCACGGGCTCTCACGCCGTCCGCTATGCGATCTGGCGTGGCTACACGCACATCGCGCTGATCGGCATCGACCTCAAGTACGTGAGCGGATACCCGAAAGCGTCGCCGGCGACGGGATCAAGCTCTCCATCGCCAAGACTCCGGATCACAATCCAAACTATTTCTTCGACGACTATCAACGCGCTGGCGACAGGTTCAACGTTCCCAATCCCGATGCGCACGATGGGGATCTACATCGTCGCGTCCTTCCGCGCCTTGAGGGACGATCTCGCCGCCAAGGACCTGCGCGTGCACGTCATCAACGCCAATCCCGCCTCCGAGCTCTCGCGCCAAGGGGTTTTTCCCTTTCAGGATTTGGATGCCTTCATCAGCGTGCGTGCACTGGGCGCCGTAGTGGTGCCGGCCGTCGCTTCCTCGAAGCAGCAAGTCCTCGCCAACCTGGAGTTCTGGGCTCGGCCGGAAGCGGCACCGATGCTCTGGCCTCGCACTTACAAGCCGGACCTGATCTTCTCTTTCAACAACGACGAAACGGGCGACGCGCTCGAACCGGCGATCTCCGACGCTTTCCAGGCCCACGATCTCAGCCGCTATTTCAACGCGCTTGGATTTGAGCGCTTGGATCTTCGAGGCGAAGCCGATCTCTACCAAACCGACTACACCAAGCCCGTCGGCGCCCAGGGCCACAAGGCGGGCCCCAACAATCAGTTCTTCGAGACCATGCGGCGCGTGCGGCAGCGCCGGCCGATACGCCTTTTACATGGAGTCCGACTGTGTGCCGATCCGGCCCGATTGGCTGGGGCAACTGTTGGACCGCCTGGAACACGCGAACGCCTGGATCATGGGCAGCGTGTATCGCGGAAGGGGAACGCTCTCGCGGCCTTTCATGCGCCATCTCAACGGGAACGCGATCTATGCCGTCGGCGATGCCGCGTTTCAGGACTTCCTGGTGGACCTGGAGGCGCGCTTTGCGAATCTAGTCTCGAGGGATCCCCGGTACGCGTACGACCTGGCCCTGGAGATTCTCGTTGCCGGTGCGAGCTGTGACGCAGAGGCGACCGAAGAGGAGCGAGCGCTCTGGCGCTATTTCCAGCCGATCGCACACCGTTTCCACCCGACCGACTACATTCAGAACATCTCCGCGCCCATCGACGTGAAGCAGCCCGATCCGGCGCTGCTTGCCAATGTGCGCGCCGATTCGCCGGGGACGTACGTCATCCATAACAGCGTGCTTGCGCGAACGCTTACGGCTTAGACAACCTGTCAGTCGACGCGTTCCGCGACGATCGCCTGACAGGGAACCCTGCTCCCCCCTTTGAACGGTGATGTTCCGGGTGAATCAACATCAACAATGGGCTCGCTCTCGACGAGTGCGACGATGCGAAACCCAAGTACGCCGAGCATGTCTTCCATCAAGCCGGTGGTCATGGCCCACCAGCTTGTAATCGCGAAAATGTCAGACCGATCGGCCTTTGGAACGAAGACGGCGCGGGGAGTGTCGTTCTTCTCAAAGATGCTTGTGATGATCATCGTCCTGCGACAGAGACGAGCGCCTTGATGTAGGGCCTCGAACACGTCACGCAGATGTCCAACGATCATCCCGTAATACACCACATCGAACTCGCCGAGCGACCGAGGTAAGGCATAGATGTTGCCGTAGTAGGCTTTGGCTCGCGAACGGTAGAGGCGGTGGGTAAGCCAGTAGGCGCTCTTCAACCTGACAAGGGCGGCGGATTGCCCCCTTCGCATGTGGGGGAGCTCGTCGCGCAGTTTGTAATGCGGGACCGTGTTCCAGTTTGCGCCGTCGTCCAGATCGAACGACACAACGTCCGCTCCCCGCTCCTCCATGGCGAAGGTCAGGAACCCGGATGCCGCTCCCACGTCGAGTGTGCGCTTTCCAGAGAAATCGTAGTTTCCGAGATAGGCGTCAACGCAGTCGCGCAAATCCCAGTCACCCTTGATCGTGCCGAAGCCGGGCAGATCAGTGGTGTGGTAGAAATAACACTCGCTTGGGGAGGTCACTTCGAGTGGGGCTGCATACGTGAACGACATTGTTCCCCTAATGTCGCGGGCGGTCTCGGATTCGGTGAGTCCCCATGGTCGGCACGAAATCTAACAGCGCGATTCGATCACTTCGGCCGGGCGTTGGGCTTTCAGACGGCGCAGCGGCTCAGTGACCGCCGAGGTTGAATGCGTGTGGCCGGCGCGGGCCCGGCTCGGAGAGAGCCCTCGCTGGGACCCGCGTTCGGACCGGCTCTTCTGGGTCGACATCAAGACCGCTGAGCTTCATGCGCTTCAACCATCCCAGGGGATGCGCCGGAGCTGGAAGCTGCCCTGCCGGCTTTGCTCGCTGGACGTGCCAAGCGTCGACTGGCATTCGCCCGCGGGACTGCGTGGCGAGGTCTTCGTCGGCTGCGGCGACCTCGGCCTGGCCTGGATCGCGCTGGAGGAGGATGCGGTCCAGATCGTCGCGGTCGTGCATCCCGAGCGGGGTCGATCGGAGAATCGCTTCAACGACGGGAGGATGGGCCCGGACGGCCGCTATTGGGCCGGAACGATGCATGAGCCCGAAGAGCTCGCGACAGGATGCCTGTATGCGTTTCACCCTGACGGCACATATGCCGTTCTGGACCGCGACTACCGCGTTGCCAACGGTCCGGCGTTCAGCCCCGACGGATCGGTCGTCTACCACGCCGATTCGGCCCGCCACGAGATCTACGCCTTCGACCTCGCCGGTGACGGTTCGCTCGAGAGCAAGAGAGTGTTCGCGCGGTTCACCGGCCAGGATCAACCCGATGGGATGACCACGGATCGTCAGGGCAACCTGTGGGTCGCCATCTGGAATGGGGCTAGGGTGGAACAGCTATCGCCCGAGGGAGATCGTCTCGGGGCGGTTTCGATTCCCACCCGCAGGCCGACGTCCTGCACGTTCGTGGATTCCGACTGCACTGAGATGTTTGTCACCTCCGCCGGCATCGGCGCCTCGAGTGAGGATTCCCTCGCCGGGCGGCCTGTTTCGCGTGCTTCTGGATTGACGTCGTGGGGTCCCGAAGCTTGCGCGACAGGCTGGAGACGGCAAAGCGGCGGGCCAACCGCCTCGGGACGTTGCGCCATCATCCGCCGCGACCGCTTCGCCTGCCGAGCGGCAATCCTCCGACGCCGGCGCCCGAGGACGCGCCGACGATCTCGATCGTCACCCCATCGCTCAACCAGGCCCGGTTCCTGGAAGCCGCGATCGAGAGCGTTCTGGGCCAGAACTATCCGCATCTGGAGTACGTGGTGCAGGACGGGGGGTCCGACGACGGGTCGCGAGAGATACTCGACCGCTACTCGCGCCGGCTGCACCACTGGGAGTCGGCGCCGGATGGCGGTCAGTCGTCGGCGCTGAACCGGGGCTTCGCCAGGACCACCGGAGAGGTCATGGCCTACCTCAACTCCGACGACCTTCTTCTACCGGGTGCCCTCTCGTACGTCGCTCGGTTCCTCCACGACCACCCAAAGATCGACGTGGTCTACGGGCATCGTGTCCTGATCGACGAGCTGGGACGAGAGATCGGCCGGCAGGTGATTCCGCGACACAGCGACAGGGTCCTGTCGTGGGCCGACTTCATCCCCCAAGAGACCGTCTTCTGGCGCCGCGCCGCCTGGGAGCGAGCGGGTGGATCCGTCGACGAGAGCTTTCAATGCGCGATGGACTGGGACCTCCTGGTGCGCCTGCGGGACGGCGGCGCGCGCATGGTCCGCCTACCCCGCTTCCTGGGCGCGTTCCGCGTCCACGACGACCAAAAGAACGCTGCCCTGGGACCAACCCTTGGGATCGATGAGATGCAGCGCATTCGCGAGCGCCTGCACGGCCGGCCGGTGGACCAGGGCGAGGCCCTGCGGCGAGTGAGGCCATACCTGATCCGCCACGTGCTCCTGGACCAGCTCTACCGGCGCGGGCTGCTCAGGTACTGAGCGTTAAGGCCCCTCCGAGAGGAGCCCCATTTGGACGCGCTCACAGCGCCTCGGCAACTCGCGGCGCCTGCCTGACAAAAAGCCAGATGCCACCAGCGCAGACCGCAATCGCGATCAGGATCGAACCGGCGAGTGGCGCGACGCCCACTAGGTCGGCCAGAGGGGCCACATCGGGCTCCATCAGCCAGGCGCGCGCCTGATACAGGATCGGGGTGAGCGGATTGAGAACGGCGACCCACCGAAACGACTCGGGCACGAACTCCAGCGGATAGAGGATCGGGGTGGCGTAGAACAGCACTCTGAGCGCCACCGTCCAGACATGCTCCAGGTCGCGCATGCGCACGTACGCCATCGACAGAAGCACGGCGGTACCGGCGCTGAAAACGATGAGCGGGATCACGATCGCCGGCAGCAGCAGCCAGGTGACCTCGGGACCGACTCCGGACACGAGCATGAACCCGATGACCACGATGAGGTTCATTCCCCCGGTCATCGCCGAGGTGACGACGATCGCGAGCGGGATCACGACCCGGGGGAAGTGCATCTTCCTCACGACCTGCTCGCCTCGGACCACCGATCCCATTGCCCCTCCGGTCGCGTCGGCGAAGAACTGGAAGAGCATGATGTTCATCAGCAGCAGGACGGCGTAGTTGGGAACCTCATCGCCGAACCGGATGATGTGGGTGAAGACCACGTAGAGAACCGCGAAGAGCGCGAGCGGCCGCATGAGCGTCCACAGGTAGCCCAGCGCGGAGTTCCGATACTGGAGGCGAAAGTCCTGGAGCGCGGTGAGCCACAGCAGGCTCAGGAAGCGGCGCCTGTCCCCCCCGAACGCCGACGGAGCTTCGATTGGGCGCAGCGGGGACTCCGCCCCCACGGCTCCAGCAGGAGCCGAGGGAGCGGCGGCCTCACCCGCACCGGTGCTCACCTGTGTCTGTGGCCCATCGCTCACGCGGCCGCCGTGGGTGCCTTGGTCTGAAGCTGCTTGTACTTCTCGGCCACGTCCTCGGGCGCGCCCTCGGCAAAGATCCTTCCGTCCTCGAGCAGGATCGCGCTTGCGCAGTGCTTGACGAGGGCTTCCATGGAGTGAGTTACGAGCAGACCGGTCCGCCCTCCAGCTCGAAGTCGCTCGAAGGTGTCCGAGCACTTTTCCTGGAACCGGCCATCGCCGACGGCGAGGACCTCGTCGAAGAGCATGATGTCGGCGTCAACGTGCGTCATCACGGCGAAGCCGAGCCGGGCGCGCATGCCCGAGGAGTAGTTGCGCAGCTTCAGGTGCTCGAAGTCGCCCAGCTCGGCGAACTCGATGATGGCCCGGTAGCGCCTGCGCGCCTCAGCCGGGGTGAGGCCCATCATCACCGCGTTCATGACCACGTTCTCGTGGGCGGGGAGCTCGTAGTTGAACCCGACGCCGAGCTCGATGATCGGCGCAATTCGCCCCGCGGCCAGCGCGCTCCCGCGGTCGGCCTTGTAGATCCCGGCGAGGATCTTCAAGAGCGTGCTCTTGCCGCTGGCGTTGCGCCCGGTGATGCCGAGGAACTCACCCCGCCGCACGTCGAAGGAGACGCCGGCCAGCACCGGGAGCTCTCGATATGACGACCTCGTCCTGTGCACGAGGCGCTCGCGCAGGGTCGTTACCTGGTTGGTCGGGATCCGGAAGGTCTTCGAGAGGTCCCGGACCTCGATGGCGTTTGAAACGCTCACGATGAGCCGCAGATCATAGGCTGGGGAACTGCGTCTATTCGACTGCGCTGCCCACGCGACGGCCGTCGCGAAAACCCGCGATGGTTTGGCCCAGGCCTTCCTCGATCCCGACCGTCGCCTCGAAGCCGATCCACTCGCGGGCGCGACCGACGTCGAGGAAGCGCTTCGGCTGGCCGTCGGGTCGAGAGCTGTCCCAGATGGTCTCGCCCTCGTAGCCGACGAGCCGCGAGATGGTGTCCGAGAGGTCGCGAATGCGAGTCTCCGTGCCGGTGCCGACGTTGAACGGCGCGGAGGTGTCGGCACGCTCGGCCGCCAGCAGCAATGCGCGAGCGGCGTCGGCGACGTAGAGGAACTCGCGCGTCGGCTCGCCCGTCCCCCACAGGACGACCTGGGGCGCGTCCTCTTCCTGGGCGGCGACGTACTTGTGGACCATCGCCGCAATCACGTGCGAGTCCTCGAGGTCGAAGTTGTCACCCGGCCCGTAGAGGTTCGCGAGCACGGGTACGCACGACTCGAGGCCGTACTGGCGCCGATAGGCGTCCGAGAGGACGGCGAGCATGCGCTTCGCGACGCCGTAGGGAGCATTCGACTCCTCCGGGTACCCGTTCCAGAGCTCATCCTCGCGGAAGGGCGTGGGAGTGTGCTTGGGGTAAGCGCAGACCGAGCACACCGCCACCAGCCTTTCGACCCCAAGCTCCCGGCAGGCATCGAAGACATTGATGCCCATGCGCGTGTTGTCGTAGGCAAGGGGCGCGGGGTTGCGAAGGTTGTAGCCGATCCCGCCCACGTTCGCGGCCAGGTGAATGACCACCTGCGCCCCCTCCAGCGCCTCGCGACACGCCGCGGCATCGCGCAGATCGTGATCCGCCGAGCGCGGAACCCGTACGTCGGCGCCGAGCTCCTCGAGCATCCCCACCGTGGGCTTGCCCAGAAAGCCGGCGCCACCCGTCACGACCACCTGCCGCCCCCCCCAAAAACCGCTGTCAGGGGCCCCGCTCACGTCAGCTCGTGGCTGTAGCGGGTTACCTTGCCGGCCAGCTGGTCCTGGAGCTCCTGCACGTCGGCGTCGACCATGAGCCGCACCAGCTCCTGGAAGCCGACCGTCGGCTCCCAGCCGAGCTTTCCGCGCACCTTCGTGGAGTCACCCAGCAACGAGTCCACCTCGGCGGGCCGAAAGTAGCGCCGATCGATCTCTACGTGCGCGTTCCAGTCGAGGTCCACCTGTGAGAAGGCGAGCTCGCAGAACTCACGCACCGTGTGCTGCTCGCCGGTGGCCACGACGTAGTCGTCGGCCTCAGGTGCCTGAAGCATCCGCCACATCGCCTCGACGAAATCCGGGGCGTAGCCCCAGTCGCGCCGGGCATCGAGGTTTCCGAGGTAGAGCTTGTCCTGAAGCCCCGCGCTGATCCGCGCCACCGCCCGGGTGATCTTCCGGGTGACGAAGGTCTCCCCGCGTCGTGGCGACTCGTGGTTGAAGAGGATCCCGTTCACGATGAACATCCCGTAGGCCTCGCGGTAATTGACGGCCGCCCAGAATGCCGCGGCCTTGGCTACGCCGTAGGGGCTCCGCGGATGGAACGGGGTCGACTCGGATTGCGGTGGTGGAGCCGAGCCGAACATCTCCGACGAGGAGGCCTGGTAGAAGCGCGGCGCGACCCCCGTCTCGCGCATCGCCTCGAGCAGCCTGAGCGTGCCCAGGCCGGTGACGTCAAAGGTGTAGACCGGGATTTCGAAGGAGACGCGGACGTGGCTTTGCGCGCCGAGGTGGTAGATCTCGTCGGGCTGCAGCTCGTAAAGGAGGCGGCTCAAGGCCACGGGGTCCGCGAGGTCTGCGTAGTGGTTGAACAAGCGCACCCCCGCCTCGTGCGGGTCCCGATAGAGGTGGTCGATGCGGTGGGTGTTGAAGCTCGAGGAGCGCCGGATGATCCCGTGGACCTCATAGCCCTTGTCCAGCAGCAGCTCGGCCAGATATGAGCCGTCCTGGCCAGAGATGCCGGTGATCAGCGCCTTCTTCGCTCCCTGCGTCACGACGGCGTTGGAGGTTATCGCCACGCAGTATCCTGGCGCCATCCACGGCTGCACGGGCCATCGCATTCCTGCCGAACTCACCCGACGCTTTGACCAGGCGAACTCGCATCTCAGAAGAGACGCCCCTGACGAGCGTTTCCTCAGCCCAGGCCGACGGCGGTCCGCCCTCAACCCATGCGGAGCGCTCGGTTCGCTCGGTCGCGATCATGCACCTGCCCGAGATAAGCGGGCCCTCGCGTTCGCTGGAGAACGAGCTCGAATGGCTGGCCGGCCGGGGTGAGCTGGAGGTATTCCTGCCCGGCGACGGACGGCTCCGGCTCGATTTCGCTCGCTTTGCTCAGGTCAGGACCCTGGGGTACTCGACCCTCACGGTCCCCGATGGCGCGGACGGCCTGATCCCGGCAATCCGCGAGTTCCGTCGTGAGGTTCGAAGCCTGCGAGCCGCGATTCGTCGCGCCCAACCCGACCTGGTGATCGTCACGAGCGCCCTTCTGCCCTCGGCCCTGCTCGCCGCGTGGATCGAGGGTGTGCGCTCGATCCTGTACGCGGGGGAGATCCTCGACGAACCGCGAGTTGCGAGCGGGCCACGCGCCCTGGCCGGGAGGGCGCTGCTCCAGCTGGCGGCCAGATCGGCGACGGCCGTCATCGCCTGCTCCGATCGAGTGGCACGCCAATACACCGTCAGGGGCGCCAAGAACGTGACCACCGTCCACCCCCCCATCGGATCGCGCTACGCGGACGGCGACGGGAACCGATTTCGCCGCACCCACGGGATCCAGGCTGATGCGCCGCTGATCGTCGCCGTCGGCGCGATCAGCCACGGCCGGGGCCAGGACGTCCTGATTCGAGCGCTCCCCACAATCCGCAGGTCGCTACCGGACGTGCATCTCGCGATCGTCGGTGAGCCACATCCACGCGAGCTGGACGGCGAGTACGCACGAAACCTCACTCGGCTTTGCGACGCGCTCGTCCCGGGAGCCGTCACCTTCACGGGGTTCGAAGAGCACGTCGAGGACGCCTACGCGGCCGCCTCGGTCGTCGTCAACCCCGCCCGCTACGAGGCCTTCGGGCGCGTGGCGTTCGAGGCGCTGCTGGCCGGCCAACCCGTGGTCGCAACCTCGATCGGGGCCGTGCCCGAGCTCCTTCGGCACGATGTGGACGCGCTTTTGGTGCCGAGCGAGCGGCCCCGGGCACTGGCGAAGGCGGTGGCGAGGGTGCTGAGCGACGGCGACCTGGCAAGCCGACTGGCCGGCTCGGGCAGCGCGCGCGCACAAGAGCTGAATCCGGCGGCTTCCCTGGCGGCGTTTGAGGGCGAGATCGACAAGCTGCTCCGTCGCCAAGCCGAGCACACCGTTGCGCCGCTCAGCGAAGTCGCCTGATGAACCTCTCGATCGTCGTCAGGGCTTACAACGAAGCTCAGCACATCGAGCGCCTGATGATCGGAATCGGCGCGCAGACCCTGACCCCGCAGGAGGTCATCCTGGTCGACTCCGGCTCCACCGATGACACGGTGGCGATCGCCCGGGCATACGGCGCCCGCGTGGTCGAGGTCGAAAGCACGGAGTTCACCTTCGGCCGCGCCTTGAACCGGGGCTGCGCCGCCGCCACCGGCGACATCTGCGTGTTTGCCAGCGCCCACGTGTATCCGGTGCGCACCACCTGGCTCGAGGACCTTGTCGCACCCCTCCGTGACGACCGTGTGGTGCTGAGCTACGGCCGCCAGAAGGGCAACGACCAGAACCGGTTCTCAGAGCATCAGATCTTCGCGCGGTGGTTTCCGGCTCAGTCGGTCTGTCCGCAGGCGACCCATTTCTGCAACAACGCCAACTGCGCGATACGTCGATCGGCTTGGGAGTCGATGCCATACGACGAGACCTTGTCGGGGCTCGAGGACCTCGCCTGGGCGAAGGCAGCGCAAGCAAGCGGCGGTTGGATCGCGTACGTGGCCGAAGCAGAGGTCGTCCACGTGCACGACGAGACGTGGCAGCAGGTGAGGAACCGCTACCGGCGCGAGGCGATGGCAATGCGCTCGATCGACGCGCACGCGCACTTCACCCGCGGCGATTTCGCCTCGCTCTTTGCCCGGAACGTTTCTCCGACATGCGCGCCGCCTTGAGCCACGGCGCGTTGAGAAAGGAGCTCGGGTCGATCCTGCGGTTCCGCTACAACCAGCTGGCAGGCACCTATCGCGGCTTCAACGGCCCGTCGGCAATCTCCGCGCAGCTCAGGGAGCGGTTCTACTACCCGGCCGAGGCCGGGCGCGCCCATCATCCTGGCGGGAATGCCGCGGACACGATCGACTACCCCGCCCTTGAAGGCACGGCGCGTCGCGGGCGACTCGAGCATGAGCGGCCCCCGGCAGCCGAGGGCGGGTTACGAAACAGGACCTCCGGCTCAGAGGCCAAGCGCGTGAAAAGGCGTTGACGGGCAGCGCGGCCGACCCGGCGGCCGGCGGGCATCGGCTGGTCGCCTTGATGCCGATGCGTCACGAATCCGAGCGGGTGCCGGGCAAGAACCATCGGCCCTTCGGGGACGGGCGGCCGCTGTTTCATCACATGCTCGACGCGCTGTTGGGATGTCCGGAGATTGATCGAGTGGTGATCGACACCGATTCCCCAACGATCAAAGAGCATTGCCATGAGCGCTACCCGGACGTGGTCGTGCTTGACCGGCCCCAGCATCTGCTCTCCGGAATGACGCCGATGAACGAAGTGCTGTTGCATGACGTGACGCAGGTGGAGTCCGAGTTCTACCTGCAGACACACTCGACCAATCCGCTCCTGACGGGCGAGACGCTCCAGCGGGCGATCCGGACCTTCTTTGACAGCTATCCGAGCCACGACTCGCTATTTGGAGTCACGCGCGTGCAGACGCGGTTCTGGGACACCCACGGCAAGCCCGTCAACCACGACCCCGACACCCTGCTGCGGACGCAGGACCTGCCGCCGCTCTTCGAGGAGAACTCCTGCATCTACATCTTCCGAGGTGAGACGCTCAGGGAGGGGCGCAACCGGATCGGCAAACGGCCCTATCTGTTCGAGATCGATCGGCTAGAGGCGATTGACATCGACGACGAGGTCGACTTCGAGATCGCCGAGCTCATCTTCAAGAGGAAGTAGGGGGTTGGGCGGATGCCTGCTGCTCTGATCACATGCCTTCACCTTCAGCGGAGCTTTGACCAATTCAGGCAGGAGTACGAGCAGCTTGGCGTCACCCCGGTCCTGCCGCCGGTGGAAGGGCAGCGGCTGGACGCGGCAGCGATGGCGTCGGTGATTCAGGACGTCGATGCCGTGATCGCCGGCGATGACGTGATCGATGGTGAGGTCCTACGGGTGGGCAAGGCATCGCGGCTGAGGGCCGTGATCAAGTGGGGCGTCGGCACGGATTCGATCGACAAGGCGGCCGCGGCCCGGCTCGGCGTCCCGGTGTACAACACGCCCGGGTTGCTCGCTGACGAGGTAGCCGATCTGGCGATGAGCCATCTGTTGATGCTGGCGCGCAGGACGCACGAGCAGCACGCTTCCGTGCTGGATGGCGGCTGGGCCCAGATCCAGGGGCGCACGCTTGGCGGGCATGACAGCCGGAATCCTCGGCCTGGGGTCCGTCGGATCCGCGATCGCCAGGCGAGCTGTCGCCTTCGGCATGGACGTGATCGGTTACGACATTCGCGCCATCGCATCCGCGGACCAGGCGGCTCCCGGCCTACGACAGGTTGCCCTCGACGCGGTTTACGCGGACAGCGACGTGGTCTTCGTGGCGTGCGAGCTGACGCCGGAGAACCACCACCTGCTCTCCCGCGCGGAATTCGACGCGATGAGGCAGGGAGTCCTGGTCGTGAACGTCGCGCGCGGCGAGCTGATCGACCAGTCCGCGCTGGTCGAGGCGCTGGGCAGCGGGAAGGTTGCCGGCGCGGGGCTCGACGTATTCGAGCGCGAGCCGCTGCCTGGGGACGATCCCCTGCGGGCCTTCTCCGATCGCTGCGTGTTCAGCCCTCACAACGGCTCCAACACCGCCGAAGCGGTGGCGCGGACGAATCGGATGACGACTGACATCCTCTTCGACGTCCTGGGTCTCAAGGAGGCCGAAGGCTTCACTCCGAATCGCGTCGCGTGACTGTGCCCGATCGGTTCGCCAGCTATCCGAGCCTTCGCGGCAAGGGCGTCCTGATAACCGGCGGCGCGACCGGGATCGGCCGTGCGATGTCGCTGGCCTTTGCCGAACAGGGGTCCCGAGTGGCCGCCTTGGACGTAGACGTTGAGGCGGGAGAGCGGCTTGCCGGCGAGCTCGGGCCCTCGCACAGGTTCGTCGATTGCGACGTCACCAAGACCCCGGCGCTGCGCGAAGCGGTCGACGAGATCGCAACGGCCTTCGGCGACCTCCACGTCCTGATCGCCAACGCGGCCGACGACACCCGTCACGACGCACGGTCGGTGACCCCGGAGCTCTGGGATGCGGCGCTGTCACTCAACCTCGGCCACCAGTTCTTCGCGGCTCAGGCAGCGGAACCGCACCTTCGCGCCGCGGGCGGTGGCGCGATCATCTGTCTGGGCTCCATCGCGTGGCTGAACAACACCACCGGCATGGTTGCCTACACGACCGCCAAGGCCGGCGTCCACGGCCTGGTGCGAACGCTCGCCCGGCTGTGGGGCAACGCCGGGATCCGCGTCAACGCGCTGGTACCCGGCTGGACGATGACCGAGAGGCAACTGTCCCGGTGGATAGACGACGAGGCCAAACGCGAGATCGAGGCCGCTCAGTGCCTGCCGGAACACGTGATGCCCGACGACGTCGCCCGGGCGGCTCTGTTCCTTGCCTCCGACGATGCTTCGATGATCACCCGGCAGGCGCTCGTCGTCGACGGGGGGTGGGTATGACTGGCTCGCGATCGAGCGCGGAACTGCCGAGGCTGGGCGAACCCAGGTCCTCCGCCTGCGGGCGAGGCACCTGCCGATGCGAGTTCTTCCGGAGGGCCGAGCGGCCCGCGCGCGCCTGTCCCGTCTTCGTGACGCCCATCGTGGCGAGACCTGCGTCATCCTCGGCAATGGCCCCAGCATTCGCGGCTTGGACCTCGCCAGTCTCGATGGAACCGCGACCTTCTGCCTCAACCGGGGGTACCTGCTGTGGGAGGGCTCCGACCGCGGGCCCAGCTTCTTCGTGGCGGTGAACGATCTCGTCATCGACCAGTTTCACGGCGAGATCGCTGAGCTGTCCTGCCCGCTCTTCGTCCCCTGGATCTACCGCGATCGATTTCGCGGTGTCCCAAACGCCGTCTTCGTCGAGCTCCGGATCGCTCAACGGTTCATCACCGACGTGAGGCGGGGCGTTGCCCCCTGCGGCACCGTCACCGTTGCCGCTTTCCAGCTCGCGTACCACATGGGGTTCTCCACCGTGATCCTGCTCGGGGTCGACCACCGCTTTCAGACCACGGGTCCACCCCATGCTCGCGTCCGTCAGCAGGGCGAGGATCCAAACCACTTTCGCGGCGACTACTTCGGCGACGGGACGGTGTGGAACCTTCCGGACCTTCGCCAGTCCGAGCATGGCTACGCCATGGCCCGAGCTGCGTTCGAGGCCGCGGGTCGCCAGGTCTTCAATGCCACGCCAGACAGCGCCCTCGACGTGTTCGAACGTCGTGAGCTGGGCCACATATAGGCCATGGACACCGTGGAGATCAGCGTCGGCGAGCTCCGCTTGCGCGTGCTGGCCGCCAACGCCAACGATGCGCCCTGGTACCAGCAGCGCAAGACCTTCGAAGAGAAGCAGTCGCTGCTCTACCCCTTGATCCGGGCCGAGGGCTTCAGCAACTTCATCGACATCGGCGCCAACTACGGCTTCATATCGATGCTGGCGCGGCCGCGCCGCTCCCGCCATGCGCGTGCTGTCGATCGAGGCCGACCCGCAGGTGGCCGCGCTGATCGAAGGCAACTTCGTCCTCAACGGGCTGGCGCCGCCGGAGGTCGTGAACGCCATCGCCGGCGCGGAGTGCCGGGACAGCGCGCCGTTCAGCCTCAACCCGAGCTCGTCGCTGGACAACCGGGTCTCGATGCCCTCCTGGAAGCAGTCCTCGCTGCCGATGCGGACGGTCGAGTCCATCCTGTCCGAACGGGCGGTCGAGGGCTCGTGCTTCTTCAAGATCGACACCCAGGGCTACGAGAGGCACGTGCTATCCGGCATGCAAGGGCTCCTCGAGCGGCGAAGCGACTGGCTCATCAAGATGGAGTTCGCGCCCCATTGGCTGCGCTCGCAGGGCACGGACCCGCTTCAGCTTCTGCGCTACCTGGTAGGCCGCTACCAGATCGCCGAGTACCCCGAGCGCATCCCCTACAAGACGTCCGGCCTGGCCTCGCTGTTCGACCAGCCGCTGGCGGCCACAGAGCTGGAGGCGTTCCTTCAGCACGTGATCTCGCTGGACAGGGATGGCCTCGGCTGGGTCGACCTGATCGCGCGGCCACGCGCCGGCGATCGCCGGTCCGATCGGCTGACTCCACGTCTCCCGCGGCTATGTCCTATGCTAGGGCCACGTTGGGGGAGTGCAGTTGGGAGAGCGTGGGTGGAGGCTGGCTTGGCCGCCGTCGGTGGAGCCTGATCTGGGCTGCGCTCGTCGTGGCCGTGGTCGGGGCGCCAACGTCGGCCGCGGTGGCCAGTCCTCCGGCGGTGGACCAATACACCCAGCACCTTCCGACGGCCGGCGAGGGCTCGCGCCCGGCCGGCGAGAAGGCTCCCGTGGCGGAGCTGGCGCTGCTCCCGAGCGAGACCGTGGCCGACCTGTCCGGCCCCGACGGCCAGCTGCTCGCCCAGATAGCCACCTCCCCCGAACTGGGCGCGCCACAGGCCACCGGCTCGGGCGACCGGGGCGGCGCGGCGCGGACATCCGGCAACGGCCGCGGCCTCGCGACCGTGGTGGCCGACACCGCCGGGACCGGATCCAGCCTGGCGCTGGCCGGCGCCCTGGTCGGGATCGCCTTCGCCGGGGCTTGGAACCGGTTCCGGCGCCGTCGATCTTCCGCTGATCTTTGATGCGAAACGCGATCGCTCCCTCTGACTCGATCCTCCGTGCAGGGGCGTCTGACGTGCCGCCACACATGTTCCTCGATGCCGATAAGCTGGGACGCGGATTGAACGGCAAGGGTGTGCAGAGGGGGAGCCTCGGATGAGGCGCTTGACGGTTGTGCTTGCCGCGCTCGCTGCGCTGCTGTTCGCCGCGCCGGCCGCCGGAGCGGTCCGAACGGAGTTCTACGGGATCGTCCAAGGACAGCTCGACGCCCAGGACCGCGCGGGGATGGCCGACGCCCGGGTTCAGACGGCCCGCTTCATGCTCAAGTGGCGGGACGTGGAGCGCGTCCGGGGCTCCTACGACTGGAGCGAGCGGGACAGGTTGATCGGCGGCCTCGCCGCAGAGGGAATCCGGTCGGTCCCCTTCGTGTGGGGGTCTCCGTCGTGGATAGGCAACGGGACCCCCGGGCAGCCTCCGCTGAGCACCAGCGCCGACGAGGCTCGTCCTGGCAGAACTTCCTCAAGGCGGCCGTGGCGCGCTACAAGCCCGGCGGCACCTATTGGGCCAACAAGTACAGGCAGGATTTCCCGGACGCCGGCCCCGCGGTGCCGATCCAGTCCTGGCAGATCTGGAACGAGCCCAATCTGAAGAAGTACTTCACCCCGGGTGCAACGACCCAGGCGGCGGCCCAAAAATACGCTCAGCTGCTTGCGCTCTCCGACACCGCGATCGCCGCCAGGGATCCGCAGGCCAAGGTCGTCCTCGCCGGAATGCCGAGCGTCCCGGACGCGAATGGGTCCTCGAACGCCTGGGACTTCCTCGACGCCCTCTACACGGTGGCCGGGGTCAAGGCAGACTTCGACGTCGCCGCCCTGCACCCCTACGGCTGCAACCTGGATCAGACTCGCACCGGGATCTCCAGGTTCAGCGCCTCGATGAAGAGCCACGCCGACGGGCTGACGCCGCTGTGGCTGACCGAGTTCGCCTGGGGATCGGGCCCCCCAGACCAGTTCTGCAAGAACAAGGGCCTCAGCGGGTCAACGCAACCTGCTGATCAGCTCCTTCAACCTGATCCTGCAAAACCGCAAGAACTGGAACGTTCAGCGCCTGTTCTGGTTCCTGTGGCGTGACGCGGAGCCGGGGTCCATCTTCGCCGGGTACTGCAGCATCTGCGGCAGCGCGGGGCTTCTGGCATACGACCGCACCCCCAAGCCCGCCTACACCTCGTTCAGGAACTACACGGCCGAGACGACCCCGCCGGTGGCGCAGATCGTCTCGGGGCCAAGCCAGGGAAGCGTCAGCAACGACTCGACCCCGACCTTCACCTTCGGCTCAAACGAGGCCGGCTCGACCTTCGCCTGCCGCTTCGACGCGGCCGCCTTCAAGCCCTGCGCCTCGCCGCTGATCCTGGGGGCGCCGCTCTCACACGGCGCCCACACCTTCTACGTCAAGGCGATCGACGCGCCCGGCAACGAGAGCGCCGTCGTCTCGAGGTCGTTCACGGTCGACACCCGTGCCCCGGTGGCCCCCTCCATCACCGACACGGACCCCAACTCGCCCTCCAACTCCAACGCGCCCAGGGTGAAGGGCACCGCCGAGGCGGGCTCCACCGTGAGGCTCTACAAGACCGCGGGCTGCACCGGCGCCCCGGCGGCCTCGGGCACCGCCGCCCAGTTCGCGACGCCCGGCCTGGGGGCCTCGGTGGCCGAAAACACGAGCACCCTCTTCCGCGCCACCGCCCGTGATGCGGCCGGCAACATCTCGCCCTGCTCGGCCGCCCGCGCCTACGTCGAGGACTCGGTGGCGCCGCAGACGACGATCACCGGCGGGCCGGGAACCTCCACCACCGACAACACCCCCACCTTCAACTTCTCCTCCAGCGAGGCGGGCTCCACCTTCCGGTGTCGCTTCGACTCCGATCCGTTCGCCCCCTGCTCGGGGCCCGGCGCCAGCCACACCCCGTCGTCCCCGCTCGCCCTCGGCTCCCACACCTTCCAGGTCCAGGCCACCGACAGGGCGCAGAACACCGATCTGACGCCCGCCACCCGCAACTTCACGATCGTCCTGTGAGGCGGGAGTCGATACGACGCGCATGATCGTCGCTGCCGGTAGCCTCCGTGAGGGGATGGGAATGGGCGAGGGTGAAAAGCAGGGGTGGCGAGCGACGTATCTAGCGGTGTTCCTGGGCGCGCTCGTCGTGGCCCTGTGCGCCGCCGCGCCCACGGCCCAAGCGGCGCGATCGGAGTTCTTCGGGATCGCCCAGGGCGCCCTCGATTCCCCGGACGCTCAGCAGATGTCCGACGTCGGGGTCAGGACGGAGCGCTTCCAGCTCAAATGGAGGGAGGTCGAGCCGAGCAGGGGCTCCTACGACTGGTTCGCAAGGGACTGGCTGGTCGGCGCGCTTGCCTCGCGTGGAATCCGGCCGGCCCCGTTCATCTGGGGTTCGCCGTCGTGGGTGGGCAATGGGGCCGCCGCGCGTCCCCCGCTCGACACGCCGGCCGACATACAGGCATGGCAGAACTTCCTCAGGGCGGCGGTGGGGCGCTATGGGCCGGGCGGCAGCTACTGGGCCAACGGCTACCGCCAGCGGTTCGGAGACGACGCGGTCCCGCTGCCGGTCCAGTCATGGCAGGTCTGGAACGAGCCCAATCTGAAGAAGTTCTTCGCCCCGGGAACCACGGTCCAGCAGTCGGCCCAAAAGTACGCCCGGCTTCTTTCGGTATCCCGCGATGCGATCAAGGGCCGGGACCCCCAGGCCCGGATCGTGAACGCCGGAATGCCCGGCTATGGGGACGTGACGGCTTGGAAGTTCCTCAACAACCTCTACCAGGTCTCCGGCTTCAAGGAGGACATGGACATCGCCGCCCTGCATCCCTTTGCGCCCAACCTGGATGAGCTTCGCCGGGAGATCGATGCATTTCGCACGATCATGGTGAACCGCAACGACCGGCCGACGCCGCTGTGGCTAACCGAGCTCGCCTGGGGATCGGGAGAGCCCGACCAGTTCGGCCTCAACAAGGGCATCGCGGGTCAAAACCAGTTGCTCGGGGACGCCTACAGGCTGATCCTGAGCCGCCGCAGCGATTGGAACATACAGCGCCTGTTCTGGTTCCTCTGGCACGATCCGCCGCCCGGGTCCTATTACGCGACGTTGTGCAGCATCTGCGGCACGGCTGGGCTGGTCGACCATACCCGCACCCCGAAGCCCGCCTACCACACGTTCACGGGCTTCACGGCCGAGACCACCCCGCCGGTGGCGCGCATCATCGGGGGGCCCGCCGACGGGGGCCTGACCAAGAACCCGACCCCAGCCTTCTACTTCAGCTCGAACGAGCCCGGCTCCACCTTCGTCTGCCGCGTCGATGGAGGTGTGAACAAGACCTGCGCCTCGCCGTACACCCTGCCGCCGGTCTCGGACGGCCCCCACACCTTCTACGTCAGGGCGGTCGACGCCCCCGGCAACGAGAGCGCGTTCGTGTCGCGGTCGTTCACCGTCGACAGCCACGCCCCCGCAGCGCCCAGGATCAACGACACCGACCCCAACTCGCCGGCCAACGACAACCTGCCGGAGGTGAAGGGCCAGGCCGAGGCGGGCTCGACCGTCAGGCTCTACAAGACGGCCGGCTGCACGGGCGTGATGCTGGCCTCGGGCCCCGCCGCCCAGTTCAGGACGCCCGGGATCACGGCCTCGGTTCGCCAGTAACACCACTGACCATCTTCCGCGCCAAGGCGGTGGACGCCGCCGGCAACCTCTCGCCGTGCTCGCCCGCGCGCAGCTACTTGGAGGATTCGGCCGCACCGGCGGCGCCCAATATCAACGACACCGACCCCAACTCGCCGGCCAACAACAACGCCCCCAAGGTGAAGGGCTTCGCCGCTACCGGCTCGACGGTCGCGCTGTACACCACGGCCGGCTGCACCGGCACTCCGGTGGCCTCGGGCCCCGCCACCGAGTTCAAGACGCCGGGGCTCACGGCGTCGGTCGCCAACAACACCACCACCTTGTTCCGCGCCAAGGCGATGGACGTTGCCGGCAACGCCTCGGCGTGCTCGGCCCCGCGCACCTACGTCGAGGATTCGCTGGCGCCGGCGCCGCCGCAGATCACGGACACCGACCCCAATTCGCCGGCCAACAACAACTCCCCCAAGGTGAAGGGCACGACCGAGGCCGGCTCGACCGTGCACCTGTACAAGCAGTTCAACTGCACGGGCGTTCGGCTGGCCCTCGGCTCCGCCGCCCAGTTCGCCTCGCCGGGCCTCACCGCCTCTGTCCCCGACAACACCACGAACCTGTTCCGCGCCAGGACCATCGACCGCGCCGGCAACATCTCGGCGTGCTCGGCCAGCTTCAGGTACGACGAGAACTCAAGCCCTGCCGCCGACGGGGGCCGCCGCAGAGGTGCACGAGCTGAGCGAGCCGGGGTCGATCTTCAGCTCCTTCACCCTCGCCCCCTGAGGGGCCCGAAGCCCTCAGCTGCTCTCGGGGTCCCGGGCAGCTCAACCAGCTACTTCCTGGCCATACGTACTACCTAGTATCACTACTCCTTAGCACTACGTACTAGGCCGTAACTGGCGCGCGCCCACGGCCGGCGGCAGTACGCTAGCTGGCGCCGATGGGAGGCGGCTGGGTAGGGCATCAGGAGACCAGGTACGCGACGCGCCTCGCGATCATCTGCGCTGCGCTGGTTCTGTCGCTTTGCGCCGCGTCCACGGCCCAAGCGGCCCGATCGGAGTTCTTCGGGATCGCCCAGGGACCGCTCGACGCATCGGACGTTCGGCAGATGGCCGAGGTCGGGGTCGGGACGGAGCGCTTCATGCTCAAATGGAGGTCGGTGGAACCCACCCGGGGCTCCTACGACTGGGGCCCAAGGGATTGGCTGGTCGGCGCGCTTGCCTCGCGCGGAATCCGGCCCGTCCCGTTCGTGTGGGGGTCGCCGGAGTGGGTGAACCCGTTCAGCGCGCGTCCCCCGGTCGACACGGCGACCAACGTGCAGGCGTGGCAGAACTTCCTCGGGGCGGCCGTGGCGCGCTACGGGCCCGGCGGCAGCTACTGGGCCAACGGCTACCGCCAACGGTACGGGCCGCACGCGACGCCCCTGCCGATCCGGTCCTGGCAGATCTGGAACGAGCCCAATCTGAGCAAGTACTTCGACCCGGGGCAAACGGTCGGGCACGCGGCCCAGAAGTACGCTCGCCTGCTGGAGATCTCCCACGACGCGATCAAGAGCCGGGACCCGCAGGCCCGGATCGTGCTCGCCGGAATGCCCGGCTTCGGGGACGTGACGGCCTGGAAGTTCCTCGACAGCCTCTACCGAGTGTCCGGGGCCCGGAAGGACTTCGACGCCGCCGCCCTGCACCCCTATTCGCGCAGCCTGGATCAACTCGACCAGCAAGCGGAGCTATTCCGGGCTGTGATGAAGAGCCACGACGACCGGGAGACGCCGCTTTGGCTCACCGAGCTCGCGTGGGGATCGGGGCCCTCCGACCAGTTCGGCTACAACAAGGGCCTCGCGGGCCAACGGGACCTGCTCTCGGGCGCCTTCGAGCTGATCCTGAACCGCCGCAGCGCTTGGAACGTGGAGCGCATCTTTTGGTACCTCTGGCACGATCCGCCGGCGGGGTCCGTGTACTCGACGCTGTGCAGCATCTGTGGCACGGCGGGGCTCGTCCGCCACGACCGCACCCCGAAGCCCGCCTACCACGCGTTCACGGGCTTCACGGCCGAGACCACCCCGCCGGCGGTGGCGCGCATCTCCGGGCCGGCGGAGGGAAGCCTCACGGAGGACGTCACCCCGACCTTCCGCTTTGACTCGAGCGAGCCCGGCTCCACCTTCGAATGCCGCTTGGCTCAGGACTACTTCCCGTGCAGCTCGCCGCTCATCCCGGGCTCGCCACTCCCAGACGGCCCTCACGCCTTCAACGTCCGCGCGATCGACGCCCCCGGAAACGAGAGCGCGGTGCGGACGCGGTCCTTCATCGTCGAAGCCCGGCGCCCCTCGGTGACGATCTCCTCCGGTCCCGCGGAGGGCTCTACGTCGTCCGATCAGAGCCCTTCGTTCGGCTTCGCCTCGAACGAGCCCGACACCAGCTTCAGTTGCCGGCTCGACGGCCGCGGCTTCGAGGACTGCGGCTCGCCGTTCACCGCCTCCGGCCTGACAGACGGCCCGCACACCTTCCGAGTGAGGGCAACGGATCGGGCCGGAAAGCAAAGCTCCACCGCCTCCCGCGCCTGGGTGATCGACGGCATCATCGACCTCTCGATCACCGCCGGCCCCGCCCCCGGCTCGGCCATCAAGGACACCACGCCGAGGTTCGCCTTCTCCTCCCCGGACGAGGGCGCCAGCTTTCGGTGCCGGATCGAGGGCGATCCCTTCGTTGCCTGCACCTCGCCGTTCACGGCCGCGACGCTGACGGACGGCGACCACAGGTTCACCGTCAGGGCGACGGACACCGCCCAGAACGTTGCTGTCGCCTCGCGCGACTTCACCGTCGACACGATCGCTCCGAGGGTGACGGTGTCCTCCGGCCCAGCGAATGGCGCGGCCACGAACGACACCACCCCCACCTTCCGGTTCTCCTCCACGGAGGCCGGCTCGAGCTTCCAGTGCCGCTACGAGGACGAGGACTTCAGGGCATGCTCGGGCGCGCGCTCCGATACCGCCGCCTCGCCGCTTTCGGACGGCCAACACGTCTTCGGCATCCGGCCGACCGATGCCGCGGGAAACATGGGCGAGGCGTTCCACACGATCCTCACGATCGACACCGTGGCGCCCAAGCTCAAGATCAAGGGGCCGAGCGACACGAGCATGAACAGGGACAACGCGTCCTCGATCTTCACCCTGAGCGCCTCCGAGCAGGTCGACCGGCGGTGCCGCATCGACTTCGGGCTCTCCGAGCTCTGTTCCCGGCGCTACAGGACCGCGAAGCTGAGCCGCAGCCCCCACACCCTCACGGTCAAGGTCACCGACCGCGCCGGCAACGTGAGCACGAGGCGCAAGTGGTTCACGCTCCTCAGGAAGCGGGTCCCGCGCCGTACCCCGCGCTCTCTCTCTGATCCGCGGTGTAACGGGGCCGCCGCGACGCTGACCGGCTCATACCGCAGCGACCGGTTGACGGGCACGGACGGCCGAGACGTGATCGTGGCCTTCGCCGGCAACGACAAGATCAACGCCCTCGGTGGCCGCGACGTGATCTGTGCTCGTCACGGAAACGACGAGGTGGCGGCGGGGGCCGGTGCTGACTGGGTCCGCGGGGGCCGGGGGTGGGACAGGCTAGGGAGTGGCCGCGGAGCGGACACGATCCGCGCCGGCTGGGGCGCCGACAGCTGTGCGAAGGGTCCCGCCGATCGAGCGTTTCACTGTGAGGTCCTTGGCCTGCGTTGAGAGCGCGGGTGACCAGCAACATGCTATTCGAGGCAGGGACCGACCCATGAGGCCGTCCTCTTCACGGCATGCCTGGCTCGGCCGATGACTGGAGGGACCTGTTGGCGCGGGTTGGGCCCCTCGGCCGTGTCGTCGCCTTCGACTGGCCCGGGTGGGGCTCCGCGGAGCGACCGACGAAGGACTCGTGTCCGGATTCCGAGCGTTCCTGCGCTTCTACAACCCGCAGCCCCGTCCGCTCCCGGAGGAGGTCCTCGAGCGCTGGTGGGCGGAGTACACGTTGCCCACCCGTCGAGCGATGCTCGCCTTCTATCGCGCTACGCCGGAGAAGGCGTTCGAGCGACTGATCGAGCCTATGGCAAGACTGGACGTTCCGACCTTGGTTCTCTGGGGCGCCCACGATCGGGCTGTTCCGGTGGAGCAGGCGTGGCGCCAGAGGGAGAGCTTCCCGAACGCCGAAGTCGTGGTGCTCGATGACAGCGGGCACTGGCCTTACCTCGATGATCCGGAGGGGACCGCCGGGGTGGTGCTCCCGTTTCTGGAGCGCCGCCTCGCCGGATGACGACGACCACGCGGCCAGCCGGCAAACGCCTGGACACCGAGACTCGCCGATCTCATCTGATCGCGGTTGGGCTCGAGCTGTTCGGTGCGGCTCCCTACGACCAGGTCTCTATGGCGGACGTAGCTCGAAGCGCCGGCGTCTCCGAGGGACTCGCGTACCACTACTTCTCGAGCAAGCGGGATCTGTTCGTAAGCGTCGTGAAGCGGGTCCTCGGGGATCTGCTCGAAGCCACCCAGGCAAGCGCGACCGCTCAATCCCCCCGCGCCCGCCTGTACGCGGGCTTGGGAGCTCACGTCAGCTTCGCCGAGCGCTTTCCCCAGGCCTACTCGATGGTGGTACAGGGCGGAAGCGGAGTGGACCGCGAGGTTCGCGAGCTCTGCGAGCAAGCGCGTTGGGCCGGGCTGGAGGAGATCATCCGCTCCAGCGGGATCACGGATCCCTCGCCCCGGCTGATGGTCGCGCTGCGAGGCTGGTCCGGGTTCCAGGAGGGAGCGATCATCGAGTGGCTCACGCGGCGAGATCTCGAGCAAAGCGAGCTGGTCGACTTGCTGGCCGACGCGCTCATGGCTGCTTTTGAAATCGGTCGCGAGTCACCCTGAGCCGCGACGGACAGGTCGGCTATGCGCGGTCTATTCAGCGCGCCCGGAGACCGCGCAAGCCTGCGACCCTGTCCTACCTGCGGCGGGCGGCCGGGGTCAGCGCGGGATTCGTCCACCCGGCGTCCGTCGGGTTGATGGTCGTCCCGGGCGCCACGACCTCGTCGATGCGGTCCAGGAGCGCGGTGTCGAGCCGTACGTCCGCGGCGCCAAGCTGGGACTCGAGCTGCTCCATCGTCCGCGGACCGATGATCGCCGCCGTCACGGCCGGATGGCGGATGACGAACCCGAGCGCCATGTGGATCAATGACATGCCCGACTCGTCTGCCAGCTGCGCAAGCGCGTCCGCGGCCTCGAGCTTGGCCTGATTGGCCGGAATCGAAAGGTCGTACCGCTGAGGGATCATCGCCGAGCGCCGAGACGTTAGATCCTCGGCGCCCTTGCGCCAACGCCCCGACAGCCAGCCGCCCGCCAGCGGGCTCCACGGGATGACGCCCATTCCGAAGTCCTGGCAGGTCGGCAGCACGTCGGCCTCGATGCCGCGAGCGAGGATCGAATAAGGCGGCTGCTCGCACACGAAGCGCTGGTGGCCCCGGTCACGGGCGACCCACTGGGCCTTGACGATCTGCGCCGCCGGATAGGTCGAGGAGCCGATGTACCGCACCTTGCCTTGCGCCACGAGGTCAGAGAGGGCGCCAAGCGTCTCCTCGTGATCGGTCCAGGGGTCCCAGCGGTGCACCTGGTAGAGGTCGATCCAATCGGTCTGCAGGCGATTTAGCGAGGCTTCAGCCTCCCGGATGATCCAGCGCCGCGAGTTGCCCGCCTGATTGGCGTCGTCGCCCATCGCGCCATGGAACTTCGTTGCGAGCACGACGTTGTCACGCCGCCCGCCGCTGAGTGCCTTGCCGACGATCTCCTCGGACTCCCCGCGCGAATACACGTCGGCGGTGTCGATGAAGTTGATCCCGGCATCCAGCGCCCCGTGAATGATGCGGATCCCCGCGTCATGGTCGGGTTCCCCCCATGCGCCGAACATCATCGCGCCGAGGCAGAGCGGGCTTACATGGACGCCGGTGCGTCCGAGCGTTCGCTGGTCCATAGCCCACAAGTTACTGTTCGCCGTGGCCGGCGGCTATCGCAACGCCGTCCCGCCCCAGCGCCTGGCGGGCTCAGGGAAGCGGGTGGGACTGCGCCAGCGGCGGGCCGAGGACCGTCATGCCCGCGTCCTCCGCGAGCGCCGCGAAGGCCTCCCGCACAGCCGATCCCTCGCCGGCCACCTCCGCGAAGCGCTCGAAGAATCGCTCCATCCCCGGCGATGCGGGGGTGAAGACGAAGAGCATGTGGGCCTGACCCTCGCTCACGTTCTGCCAGCTGTGGGGTGTATCCCGCGGGACGAATGCGAACGAGCCCGGCGCCATGTCCATGACCTCATCTTCGATCCGTAGGCGAAACGCTCCGTCGACGAAGTACATGACCTCGTCCTCGTTCGCGTGCTTGTGAAAGGGCGGGCCCTCCCCGGGCATCGTGACGCTCTCGCAGGCCGTCAGCGCCCCACCGGTCTCCTCGCCGCGAGCCTTGATCTCGAGCGGCCCCGCCGTCGCAACCGGATTACGCAGCGAGTCGCCCTCTCCCCGCGCCGCGTGGATCGGTCGGGCGTCGCCGCTCATGGCCTCTCCATGCGGGTGTCGGGACCCGGGTTGTCGGCGTGGCGGTGGACGATCTTCCAGGCGCCGTCCTCGCGCCGGTAGATGTGCGTCACGCGAACCAACACGGTCTCCACGTAAACGCTCTCGCTCAGCTTGTCCCACCCGGACTGGGACATGCCGATCGCGCCGAAGAGCGTCACCGGGTCGTTCTTCGACCAGAGATCCATTCTGGGCCCGGGATCCCCATTGGTCACGAACGCCTCCTCGGCCTCCGTCTGCCGCGCGAGGACCGTCGAGCGAAACTCCTCGACCTCGGCCGGCTCGCCGTGCTCCTCAATTCCCATCTGACCTCCCTCGGTCGCGTCCGCGGTCCGCGATCCGGCCGCGCGAGCCGAGTCTCTACCGTCCGCCGGCCATCGCCGGCAGGATCACCACGGTGTCGGAGTCCGAGACGGCGGTCTCGAGCCCTTCCAACACGCGGACGTCCTCGTCGTTGAGGTACACGTTCACGTAGCGATTCAGCTCCCCGTCGGCCGCGAACAGCTGAGCGCGTGTGCCCGGGTGGGCTTCGGCGACCGCCTGGAGCACATCGCCCACGGTGGCTCCCGGCGCCGCCACCTCGGCGTCCCCGCCGGTCTCAGCCCGCAGCACCGGTGGGATCATCACGGTCGGCATCGACCGGAACCCTAGTGATTGGGACAAGCTGAGAGAGGCCGCGCTAGGGCTGAAGCGCGTGCCCCGCGCAGAAGGCGTCGTAGTCCGGGAACCGCCCCATCTCGGACTGCGGGATCTGAGCCGCGTGCTCGCCGCAGATGGCGCAGTCGGGATCGCGGTTCACCTTCAGCTCGGTGAACCGTGTGCCCAGCGAGTCGTAGAGCAGCAACCGACCGATCAGCGGCTCGCCGATGCCGGCCACCAGCTTGATGACCTCGTTTGCCTGGAGCAGGCCCATCACTCCGGCCATCACGCCGAGCACCCCCGCGGCGCCGCAGCTCGGCGCCATCTCAGGCGGTGGCGGGACGGGGTACAGGCAGCGGTAGCAAGGGCCCTCGTATGGGACGAAGGTCGAGATCTGCCCGTCGAAGGCGAGGATCGAGGCCGAGACGACGGGCTTACGCAGCCGCACCGAGGCGTCGTTCAGCAGGTACCGGGTGGGAAAGTTGTCGGCGCCGTCGACGATCACGTCGTAGTCCTCGATGATCTCCAGGATGTTGTCCGCGTCGAGGCGAGTGTTGTGCTCGACGACCTGGACGTCGGGGTTCAGCGCCTGGATCGACAGCCGGGCTGACTCCGTCTTCGGCATCCCGACCCGCTCGGTGTTGTGGATCACCTGGCGCTGGAGGTTGGACTCGTCGACCACGTCGTCGTCGACGATCCCCAGGGTCCCAACTCCGGCCGCCGCGAGATAGAAAGCGGACGGCGCGCCCAGCCCTCCGGCGCCGAGCAGGAGGACCTTCGAGCTCAGCAGCTTGAGCTGGCCCTCGACCCCGACCTCCGGCAGCATGGTGTGTCGCGAGTAACGCATCCGCTGCTCGGGCTCGAGGCCCTCGGGAGCGATCACCGGCAATCCCTGCTGGGCCCACGCCTGGATTCCGCCCGCGACCGAGGCCACGTTCTCGTAGCCGAGCTCGTTCTTCAAGAGGTCGGCGGCGCGCGCCGAGCGGTTGCCCGTCGCGCAGTAGATGATCACCCTCGCGGACCGGTCCGGCACCACCTCGGCGATCCGCTCGCTGACGGAGGCCGGAGGCACGAGGTGAGCTCCCTCGAGGTGGGCCTGGTCCCACTCGTGAGGCTCGCGGGTGTCGATGACGACCACGTCGCCGCCCTCGATCTCCTGCTTGGCGCTGACCGGATCGACTTGATCGATCCTGCCCTTGACCAGCTCGATTGGCTCTGTGACGGCTGCCATCAGCCTATTCTCCCGAATCTCGACTGGATTTCAAGACTTTACAAAGTATAGCGACCGACCCCACCGCGGGTCGACACGGATCGCCCATCCTGGTCGACTTTCGACGCTCATGGCGACGAAATTCGACCATCGATGAACGGCCCTCGCCTATCGAGGCGGATCCGCGTCGCTACCCGAGCGCCGGACGCATCTGGCGGAGGCGGCGGACGCGCTCCTCGATCGGCGGGTGGGTGGAGAACAGGCTCGCGATCCCGCCGCCCGAGAACGGCTTCACGATGTAGAGGGGCTCGGCGGCCTGGTTGACCTGCATCGGAATCGCCTTCGCGCCCTCCTGGAGCCGCAGCAGCGCGGAAGCCAGCGACTCGGGATTGCCGCTGATCTCCGCCCCGGTCGCATCGGCCGCGTACTCGCGCTGGCGCGAGATCGCCAGCTGGATCAGGGAGGCCGCGATCGGTGCCAGGAGCACCATCGCGAGCGAGGCGACGAGGCTGAGCGGCGACTCGTCATCACCCCCGAACCAAAGCATCATGTAGGCGATCCAGGTGATCGCGCCCCCAACCGTGGCGGCGACCGACTGCACCAGGATGTCCCGGGACCGGATGTGAGCAAGCTCGTGGGAGATCACACCCCGCAGCTCGTCCTCGGAGAGCAGCTTCATGATCCCGGCGGTGACGGCGACCGCGGACTTCTTGGGGCTGCGCCCAGTGGCGAACGCGTTCGGCTGCTCCTGCGGGATCACGTAGATGCTGGGCATCGGAAGGTCCGCGCGAGTGCTCAACTCGCGCACGATCCGGTAGAGCCCGGGGGCGTCGTTCTCGGCCACGGGCTTCGCGCCCGCCATCTTGAGGGCGATGCGATCGCTGAACCAATAGGAGCCGAGGTTGATCACGGCCCCGATCAGCAGGAACACGAGCGCGGTGCTCGGGCCGCCGATCGCGAACCCGATCACGACCAGCAGGCCGGTGAGGGTGGCGAGCAGGATCGTCGTACGGAATCCAGCGGCGAAGGTGGATCTGCGGGTGGTCGTCATCAGTTCGGGGCCCTCCTCTGGGGTATCGAACGGTCGTCCAATAGTGCCATACCGCGTGCGTGGCGCTATAGGGGCTAGCCCCTTCGCTATGAGGGCTAGCCCCTATTCGACTAGGGGATCGCCCCTGGTCCCCGCACGCGCGGGGAAACGTCGCCCGCGGTTCCCGTGCTCGGCGCTCGCAGTCGATACTTAAGGTCGAGATGCGCCGCAAGAACCTTCTCACTCAGGTGCTGGTGGTCAATCTGCTGCTGATGGTCGCCGCGGTGTTCGCGGCGAGCGTGGCCGGCAATCCAACCGTTGATCTCGCGGAGCATCCCGACCTGGCGCTGGTGCTGGGGCTGGCGGTCGCCCTCACGATCCTCGCCAACGTGGTCATGCTCCAACGGCGCTTCCGTCCCCTCGAGCGCCTTGTCGACGAGATGGAGCGGGCCGACCTCTCCCGCCCCCGCGCCAACCTTGAAGCCGCGTCGGACGGACGCGACGATCCCGAGGAGGTCGCCAGGCTCCAGGTGGCGTTTCGTCGCATGCTCGACCGCCTCGAGGCCGAGCGCCGAAGCAGCTCGAGCGCCGCGCTCGCCGCCCAGGAGGAGGAGCGCGCTCGAGTCGCCCGCGACCTCCACGACGAGGTGAACCAGTCGCTGACCGCTCTCCTGCTCCGACTGGAGGCGGCACGCGTCAAGGCTCCGGCGGAGCTTGCCGACGAGCTCGCAGAAACCAAGGCCCTCGCCAACCAGGCGATGGAGGAGCTCCTGCTGCTGGCGCGCCAGCTCCGTCCCGCGGCGCTCGACGACCTGGGTCTCAAGGCGGCGCTGGCGGGCCACGTCGAGGAACTGGGTAAGCAGGCAGGGATCAAGGCCAGCCTCGAAGCGCAGGGCGACTTCTCCGACCTGCCGGCCGACGTGCAGCTCGTCGTCTACCGAGTGGCGCAGGAGTCGCTCTCCAACGCCGTCCGCCACTCCGGCGCCGAGACCGTCACGGTCGGTGTGCTCCGCGAGCGATCCCCCTCTGGCGAGGGGGATTGGGTTGAGCTGACCGTCGGCGACGACGGGTCCGGGTTCACGTTCGACCAGGCGGCTCGCGGGTTGGGGATCACGGGGATGCGCGAGCGGGCCCTGCTGGTCGGGGGCGACGTCGTGGTGGAGTCGCGACCGAATGACGGGACGCGTGTCACGCTCAGGGTGCCGTTGCGGCCGGCCGATATAGAGACGAGGCCATCGCCATGGGGGAACCCGGAAACGGAAACGCAGCCGTGAAGGTGTTGATCGCGGACGACCACGGGATCGTGCGCTCGGGGGTGCGGATGCTGCTCGAGCGCCAGATGGACATCGAGGTGATCGGCGAGGCGGCCGACGGCGCCCAGGCCCGAGACATTGCGATCCGCGAGCGACCCGACCTGGCGATCCTGGACGTCAAGATGCCGAAGCTCACCGGGCTCCAGGCGACCCGCGAGATCCGCGCTCAGGCGCCCGACGTCGCGGTGCTGATCCTGTCCATGTACGACGACGAGCGCTACCTGTTCGAGGCGCTCAAGGCCGGCGCCTCCGGCTACGTTCTCAAGGCCCAGGCGGACTCGGACCTGCTCGAGGCCGTGCGAGCCGTCGAGCGTGGCGAGCCGTTCCTCACCCCGGAGGCCCAGCGCGCCCTGATCCAGGACGTGCTCGGCGAGGGCTCCTCTCGCGAGGAGGAGCTGACGCCGCGGGAGCAGGAGGTGGTGAAGCTCGTGGCCGAGGCCCACACCAACAAGGAGATCGCCGAGATCCTGCACCTGTCGGAGAAGACGGTCGAGAACCACCGCTCCAACGCGATGCGAAAGCTCGGCATGCGAGACCGCGTGGAGCTCGTCCGCTACGCGATCCGCAAGGGCCTGATCGAGCCGTAGGGCCGAAAAATGACGCCGCTGGGCGGCCTGGGATCGGGGCCGGGTCCGGTCAGGCCGGCAACAGGGCGGGCCGCTCCGTGACCTCGTGATAGCAAAGCACGCCACTGGCGAAGTAGTGGGCGACGAGGCTTCGTCTCGTGGAGCCGTTCCTCGCGATCGCGTTGCCCCCGTGGACCAGGTTCGCGTGCCAGACGAGGACGTCCCCCCTCTTGGCCAGGAACTCGACCGGCTCGATCCTGGCCTGCTCCACGCCGGCGATGAGGCGCCGCTTGTACTCCTCGTCCTTCTCCTTGGCGACGAAGAGCGGCCCGCTGCGAGCCTCCAGGTCCTCGCCCATCAGGTACGGGAGCTTGTGACTGCCGGGGTAGTAGTAGACCGGGCCGCTTTCGGGTGAGACATCCTCGAGCGCGACCCAGATCGCGATCAGATTGCCGACCGGCTCGGTGCTCATGTGAAAGAAGTCGGCGTGGGCGCCCTGCTGGCTGCCGACGAGGAAGTGCATGCCCTGGAAGAGCCTCACCTCCCTGCCGAGGGTGAAGCTCAGCAGGCGCAGCAGCTCGGGGTCTGTGAGCGCGTCCGCGACCTCGCTCGACTGCAGGAACGGGTTCATGATCCGGCTCCTGTCGCGTGGGTTGGTGTTTGCCTCCCCGCGATGGACCAGGTCCTCGAGCGATGAGTTGATCGCTTCGATCCTGGCGTCGTCGAAGAACTTGGGCAGGATCATGTAGCCGTCGTTGATCCACCCCAGCAGCGACTGCTGGATGGGCTCAGGGAAGGAGGAGAGATCCGGGTGAGCCATGAGTGCCGTCTTGGCGTCGGGCTGATCCAGCCAGGGGACCTCCTCCGCCGGTTGGGTGATATTTCGATGGGAGATCGGGCCGATCACGGGCCGGCGGATCCCGTAGCGGCGGTGGAGTTGCGCATTGCCCCGGAACGCCGGGTAATGCAGCAGGTTCCGTGCCATCCAAGCGGGCTTGCTGCGCCGCGCCAGACCTTTCACCGAGCTCGCGAGGGTCACCCACGCCCGAGCATAGCCCATGGCCCAGCGACGGTTGGCGCCGTTCTGATAGACGCCGCGCCGCCCTCGCGACACTACGCTGAGAAGCACGGCAACCTTCGAGAACAAGGAGCCCTCGACCGGTTTCGAGACGCAGCGGGCGAGGACCCGTGACGGGACCGAGCTGCTGATCCGGCCGGTCCGGCCAGACGACAAGCGGCTGATCGCCGAGGGCCTGGAGCGCCTCAGCCCCGAGAGCCGCTACCGGCGCTTCTTCCGGCCCCTCGATCGCCTCTCGGAGCGCGACCTCGCCTATCTGACCGAGATCGACCACACGGACCACGAGGCGCTGGCCGCGATCGACCCGGAGAGCGGGGACCTGGTGGGCGTGGCGCGTTTCGTGCGTGGCGCCGAGCCCCACCTGGCCGAGGTCTCGGTGGCGGTCGGCGATCCCTGGCACCGCCGCGGCGTCGCCACCGCACTGCTCGAGCGGCTCGTCGAGCGGGCGCGCGAGGAGGGGATCACGCACTTCGTCGCCCTGGTCCTGGACGAGAACGTAGAGGCGATCAAGCTGTTCGAGCACCTGGCCTCGGGCCCCGCCCGGCCGCGCCGAAGCGCGTCGGGCAATCTGGAGCTGTTGATCGAGCTGCCGGAGCCTGGCCGCCTCCGAGGCTCGACCCTGGCGCGCGTGCTTCGGGTGGTCGCCCGCGGCGCCATCACCGTCAATCCGTATCGAGCGACCCGCGACGCGATTCGCCGAGTCCGGGGCGACTGACGCGCGCCGCTGGCCGGACGCCCTTATCCGACCTGTGAGGTAGGATTTGGGGCAGATGCTCTTTTCGACCAAGGCGGAATATGGCGTGCGGCTGATGGTCGAGCTGGGCCGGCGCGCCGGCGACGAGCTCGCCGACGAGGCCGACCCGGTCGCGCTCAGCTCGGTCGCCGAGGATGAGATCCTTCCCCTCTCCTACCTCGAGCACCTGGTCGCCAAGCTGCGCCAGGCGGGACTGGTGACCTCGGTGCGCGGCGCCCACGGCGGCTACCGGCTGGCGAGGCCCGCATCGCAGATCCTGATGCTCGACGTGGTGCAGGCGCTCGAGGGGCCCATCGCGCCGATGGAGTGCTTTCACGAGGTCCCCGAGGGCCGGGTGCTGTGCTCGCACGAGGCGGATGGCGACCGCGCCTGCGCGACGAAGCTGCTGTGGACCCGCGTGCACGGCGGGATCACCAAGGCGCTCGCCGGCACCACGCTCGCCGACCTGGTCGAGTTCGCCGACCAGCACGCCGCCAGGGAACCCGTCGCCGGCTGAGCCGCCCCGGGATCCCGCCCCCGCCAACCACGACAACGGAGACCAATGGCTGACCTGGAGATACGCAACCTGCACGTGAGCGCCGAGGGCAAGCAGATCCTGAAGGGACTCGACCTCGACGTGTCAACCGGGCCAGATCCACGCCTTGATGGGCCCGAACGGCTCCGGCAAGTCCACCCTTGCCAACGCCATCATGGGCCACCCGGCGCTGGAGGTGACCGACGGCGAGATCCGGTTCCGGGACGAGGAGATCACGGAGGCCGCGCCAGAGGACCGCGCTCTCGCCGGCCTGTTCCTGGCCTTCCAGTATCCGGTGGCGATCCCCGGCGTGACCGTCGCCAAGTACCTGCGGATGGCGGTCAACGCCCAGCGCGACGCCCGGGGCGAGAGCGAGATCAAGCTGAAGGACTTCCGCCAGCAGACCGAGGCGGCGATGGAGCTGATGGACATTCCCCGGGAGTTCTCGAGCCGCTACCTGAACGACGGCTTCTCCGGCGGCGAGAAGAAGCGGATGGAGATCCTCCAGCTCGCGATGCTGAGGCCCCAGATCGCCGTCCTCGATGAGACCGACTCCGGCCTCGACATCGACGCCCTGCGCACCGTGGCCGAGGGCGTCGGCAAGTTCTCGGGCCCCGAGATGGGGGTCCTGATCATCACCCACTATCAGCGCATCCTCCACCTGGTGAAGCCCGACTTCGTGCACGTGATGTACGACGGGCGGATCGTCAAGCAGGGCGGCCCCGAGCTGGTCGAGCTGCTCGAGCAGCGCGGCTACGGCTGGATCCGCGAGGAGGTCGAGGCGGCGGCGGCGTAGCGCGTCGCACTGACCATGGAAACGACCACCGCGACCAACGCGCGCACGGCGCCGGCCACCCCGGCCGGCCCGCCTCCCCTGGAGGAGATTCGCGCCCAGTTCCCGCTGCTCGCGCTGGAGCAGGACGGCAAGCCGCTGGCCTACCTCGACAACGGCGCCACCTCGCAGAAGCCGCTGGCCGTGATCGAGGCGCTGGATCGCTTCTGGCGCTCGCAGAACGCCAACGTCCACCGCGGCGTATACCGCCTCTCCGAGGAGGCGACCGAGGCCTATGAGCGGTCGCGGCGCGCCATCGCCGCCCGGCTCGGCGCCGGCCGGCGGGAGGTCGTGTTCGTGCGGAACGCGACGGAGGCGCTCAACCTGGTGGCGTATTCCTGGGGCCGGGCGAACCTTGCGGAGGGCGACCGAATCCTGCTCACCGAGATGGAGCACCACTCGAACATCGTCCCCTGGTACCAGCTCGCCGCGGAGCGGGGGGCCGAGCTCGACTGGGCGCCGATCACGGAGACCGGAAGGCTCGACCTCGAGGCTTTCCGCGGCTTGCTCGAGCGAGGGCCGAGGGTGGTGGCCGTCACCCACGTCTCCAACGTGCTGGGCACCATCAACCCGATCGCCGAGATCGCCCGGCTGGCGCACGACGCCGGGGCGCTGGTGGTGGTCGACGGCGCCCAGGCGGGACCCAAGCTGCCGCTCGACATGGCGGAGCTGGGAGCGGACTTCTACGCGCTCACCGCGCACAAGATGTACGGGCCGACCGGAATCGGGGCGCTCTATGGGCGGCGCGAGCTGCTCGAGGAGATGCCCCCCTTCATCGGTGGCGGCTCGATGATCCGCCAGGTGCGGCGCGACGAGATCACCTGGGCCGAGCTGCCGGCGAAGTTCGAGGGCGGCACGCCGGCGATCGGCGAGGCGATCGGCTACGCGGCCGCCGTCGAGTGGCTGGACGGGGTCGGCCTCGAGGCCGCCCACGCCCACGAAGCCCAGCTCGGCGCCTATGCGCTGGAGCGCCTGGCGGAGGTCCCGGGGCTGCGGGTGTTCGGCCCGCCGGCGGGCGACGACCGGGCCGGCATCGTCTCCTTCGTCGTCGAGGGCGTCCACGCCCACGACGTCTCGGAGATCCTCGACCGCCACGCGGTCTGCGTCCGCGCCGGCCATCACTGCGCCCAGATCCTCATGGACAGACTCGGCGTGCCGGCGACCGCCCGCGCCAGCCTGGCCGTCTACAACACGCGCCAGGAGGTGGACCGGCTGGTCGACGCGCTCCACGACGTACGCCGCGTGTTCGAGCTCGACTGAGGCGCGTTCGCGATGGACGACCTCTATCGAGAGCAGATCCTCGAGCACTACAAGCGCCCGCACAACTTCGGCCGCCTCGATAGCTACGACCTCGAGTTCGAGGACTCGAATCCTTTCTGCGGGGACGAGCAACACGTGTTCATCAGGCTCGACGACGACGGCCGGGTGGCCGAGGTCGCCTTCGAGGGCAAGGGCTGCGCGATCTCGACCGCCGCCACCTCGATGCTCACCGACGAGCTCCAGGGCATGAGCCGCGACGAGCTCCTTCGGCTGCCCAAGGACTTCGTCCTCGAGCTGCTCGGGATCGACATCTCGGCGACCCGGATCAAGTGCGCCCTGCTCGGCCTCAAGGTGGTCAAGGGCGCCAGCCTGGGCCAGTCCGCCGACTGGGAGGACGAGGGCGAGCGCGGCGACCCTGCCGAGGCGACGCAGGCCGGGATCTAGGCGGAACTTCGATACAGGTCGAGCAGCGCCTCGACCTGGCGCTCCCAGGAGTACCGGGCCTCCACCAGCGCCCGCGCCGACCTGGCCACGCGGCGTCGCTCGCCGACCTCCCCCAGTAGCCGCGCGGCCGTGGAGGCGATCTCGCCGGCTCCCTCGGCGGCGAGATACTCCCGCCCAGGCGCCGCCCCTTCAACCCCTTTCATCGCGAGCGGGTTGGCCACCACCGGCAACCCTGAAGCGAAGGCCTCCAGGACCTTGTTCTTGAGCCCCGACCCGGAGAACTGAGGCAGAACCGCGACCGAGGCCCGCTGGAGCTCAATCGCCATCTCCGGTACCTCGGCGACCACCTCGACACCTTCGAGAGCGTGAAGTCGCCGCACTGCCGCCGCCGGTCGCGCCCCGACGATCCGCAGGATCGTGCCGGGAACCCGCCGCCGGACGAGTGGCAGCACCTCGGTCGCGACGAACACGGCCGGCGCGACGTTGTGGAAGTAGCCGAGGTTTCCGAAGAAGATCAAGGCCGGCTCGCGATCGGGGGGGTCCTGGAAAGGGAACGCCTGGATATCGACGCCGTTCGGGACGATCGCGGCGCCTTCCAGCCCTGGGGCCGCGTCCAGGTCGGCCGCCGAGACGAGCGAGTGCGTGTCGGCCGCCGCCGCCACGCGAGCCTCGTAGCGACGGAGCAGTCGAGCCTCCACGGCGAACGGCAGGCCGGCGATTGCCGAGCTCGCGCGGGCCCTGGTCGCCATGTTCAACGAGAGCGAGTCCATGAAGTCGAGATGGCGATGAAAGGGCCCGGGGCCCGGCATGTACGGCGCCATGCGCGAGAAGTGCACGTGCACCACGTCGGGGCCGCGGCGAACCTCCTCGCTCACGACCCGGCGCATGCCCCTCTGTAGGTAGAGCCTCGCCTGCATCGGCAGGTCCGGGCGCGGGTGGCGAAAGTTCTCCCAGGCGCCGGAGAGCGTCCGGAGCGGCACGGCTCTCACCCTCACGCCCTCGATCGAAGAGGTCGACTCGCCGGCGAAGCACACGAGGGTCAGGTCAGTGTGGCGCGCGAGCCCCTTGACGAGGTGATAATTACGAAGCCGGTCCCCGCGATTGGGCGGCAGGGGATGGCGTGAGGCGACGAACAAGACTCGCATCCGTTGGCCCCGGCCCTTCATCTCGCTACTCGCAGAAACGCGTGTCCTCCGTGCGCCCCACGCGCCGGCAAACGCGGGCGAGGAGCCGCCGGTCGAGGCTGCGAAGGGACACCGCCCTGCCGTGCTCGACGCTTCGAAGGACACTGCGAATCAGTGGTTCTCGGGGGTTGAGGCGACTCGCGCTCCGCAGTCGCGAAAGCGCCGCCCTGCGATTGCCCTCGATCGCGTCGAGGGCCCCCAGCTCGAGCAGCGCATACCAGTTAGTCGGATCGCGATCGAGGGCGTCGGTGAAGGATCTCCGCATCCGCTGCCGCCGGCCGAGCCGCTCGGCGATCGCCCCGGCCACGAGGTCGGGCTGGGCGCTGAGAAAGTTCAGGCTGCGGGCTCGGTCCAGGCGTTCGAACGCTTGATGCGGATGGGCCGCCCAACTGTTCGCCGCAAGCCGGATTTCCTCCGCCGCCGTCCACGGCAACCCGTAGGAGACGGCGGCGAAGATGGCCACGAGCGCTGCCACCAGGGTCGCCCATCGCGCCGGCCACGGCGACCGCTGCGAAACCCGGATGCCGGCGACCGAGGCGTCGATCCGGTCCGCCGCCGGGTGGCGTGGCGCGTCGATCCTGGCGGCAAGAGCCAGGAACGCAAAGGCGGGAGCGCTCACGGCGGGCAGGAGCCAGAACCAGTCACCCGAGCTGTGCAAGAGCCAGTAGGCGAAGACAACCACACAGGCAGCCGCGGCGGCAGCGCCCAGCTCGCTTCCGGTTCGCCATCGCACCCGGGCGGCGCCGAGCAGGGCGAAGACCAGGAAGGCCGCGAACAGAAGCGTCCCCACGAGCCCGGTCTGAGCCAGGGTGGCCAGGGGCAGGTTGTGAGGATCCGCCGGCTCCTCGCCGCTTTGTCGATGGCGCAGGTACCCCACCAGGAAATTGCCGGAGCCCTCGCCGCGCAGCGGGGCCTCCTTGAACTCCTCCACGGCCACTCGCCAGAAGTCGTAGCGGTTGCTCCCCAGGCTGCCGCCGAGACGCGACGAGCTGAAGCCCTGCTCCGGGTACCCGTTCTTGAAGTCACCCCAGCGGTCGGACGCCCAGCTGACCGGATTGCCGATCGCCGCGATGACGACGATCACACCTGCCAGCGCGGCGAGCGCGGCCGCTGCCCCGACGCCCCGACTGATCAATGCGGCGGCTCGGTCGGACGCCTTCAGACGGCGCTCCGCGAGGGCAAGCGCCAAGCCGAACGCGAGCAGCGCGCCAAACGAAATCGCCATTGCATGCCAGGCTCTGTCGAGCGCCGGGCCAACGTGCCCGGATTCGAAAGCAGGGAACACGTCCAGTATCGGGGTCGCCGTGATCGCCAGCGCGGCGGCCACCGGAAGCCCTGCGACTAGCGTCCTCACGCGCCCCGGAACGAGGGCCAGGTACAAGAGCGCCGCGATCGGGAACACGATTACCGCGCCGCGGCTCTGAGGCAGGAGGGCCAGCTCTCCAAGCAGGCCGGCTGCCGCCAGCAGCACGCCTCGGATCGGCCAGGGCGTTTCGGGTCTGGAGGCCAGGAACAGGGCCGGAAAGAACGCCAGCACGAATAGAGCAGCATCGGCGTTGTGATAGCCGGTGGGCTCGGCGAAGCTCCCCGCCACGAAATAGAGCTCCGGCTGCGTGGACCCGCTCGCGCTGAGCAGCGTGACGCCGCCGACGGTGGCGATCGCCAGCGAGAAGGCGCCGAGCACGATTGCGGCGGACCGAGGCCGCCATGGCGGCACCGCGAACAAGGCGAATGTCGTGAAGTAGAGAAGCGCGCGGTTCGCGCCATCCCAAGCCTCCCCTCGCACGTCGGCCCAGGCGATCGAGATGAAGCTCCACGCCGCGAAAGCCCCGAGGAACGCCAGGGCGAGGAGCAGGGGCCGTGGCAGGTCGACCAGCAAGCGGCGACAGGCGATGCCGGCACCCACCAGCAGACCGAGGATGAACAGCCCCCCGGGGTTGGAGGCGGTCGTGTCGGCACCGGCCTGGGCGACGCTCCAGACGACGAAGACGCAGAGGGCAAGCACGCCCGGGATCAGCTCCGGGCTGTCGATCAGGGTCGCGAGCCGCTGCCGGGCGCGCCGCCGGGCGGAAAAACGCTCCCAGCTGGCTGTCCTCTCCGGTGATGCCGTCATGAGGCGGACCGTCGTCGCATCCGTCGAATGCAATAACCCGCCCGCCCCTCCGTTGGAGCGCCGTAGAATTCAATGCACGAGGGGTACCGGGGGGGTACCAGGGGGACATTTGAACATCCAGGAGATCACATCGGTCCTGTGGCGGCGGCGCTGGGCGGTCACCTTCGCGTTCATGGCCTGCTTCTTCGCCGTCGTCGCGATCACCTTGCTGGTCCCGAAGACCTACAAGGCAACCGCGACCCTGTTCGTGGGGCCACAGGATCGCAACCTGGACACGTCCCAGGGACAGCAGCTCGCCACCACCTACACCACGTTGGCCAGCAACCCGAGCGTCGCGCGCGCCGTTCTCCCGCACCTGACCCAGAACCTCACCCGCGACGAGCTGCTGTCGCGGATGTCCTTCGCGCCGGTGCAGTCGACCCAATTGGTCCAGATCAGCGCCGAGAGCGAATCGCCCGCCGAGGCGCGCCAGATCGCGAACACGTACGCAGCGGTCTTCGTGCGTCGCGCCAGGGACGGCTATCGAGCGGGCTCCATCCCGGGGCCTGCGGCCCTCAGCGACCAGGCTGCTGTCCCAAGCGATCCCGTTAAGCCGCAGCCCGTCCTTTACATCGGCTTCGGGCTCCTGCTCTCGCTCCTGCTGGCGGCGGCCGCGGCGCTTGTCGTCGATCGCCTCGACCGGCGCCTGAGGATCGAGCCCGGCGACGAGACGGTGCTGGAAGAGCCGATCCTGGCGCGGATCCCGACGCTTCCGAGCCGCTTTCTCGTGGAGGCCGAGGAACCAGAGACCATCGCCGCCGGTGCGTTCCGAACGCTTCGCACCGACGCTTTCCGCGTGTTGCTGACCAACCTCGACCTGGCCGCCGTCATGCCCGCACGCATGGTGGTCATCACGAGCCCGGGGCCGGGCGACGGAAAGACGACGATCGCGACCCAGCTCGCGCTGACCGCCGCCAACGACGGCGAGCGGGTCGCCCTCGTGGAGTGCGACATGCGCCGTCCCAGCCTGGACCGAGGATTGCCCTACAACCTTCCCCGTCACGAGGTCGGGTTGTCCGATTACCTGAGCGGTCGGGCGTCAGCGAAGGACATCGTGAGCCAGAACGGCCCCGTGCCCAACCTCCGGATCGTCTGGGCCGGTAGCACCCCAAGGGAACCAGGGACCCTGTTGCGCTCGCGATCGCTGGCCCAACTCCTGCGATCCCTCCGGGAGCAGAGCGATTGGGTGATAGTCGATACACCGCCCGTCTCGATCGGCGATGACGCGTCTGCGCTCAGCTCTCACGTCGAGGGCACGGTCGTCGTGGTCGATCCCCGGTACACGACGCTACCCGGGCTCCGCGCAAGCCTCAACCAGCTGGCAAAGGTGCGGGCCCGAATCCTCGGGGTGGTCGTGAACCACGCCCCGGTCAGCCAACTGGCCTCCGACTACCTGACGATCTACGACCCACGCTCAAGCGCCACGTCCCCGAGCGCCGGTAGCGGATGGCCCCGCCGAGGCCACTGGTCCTCGCCGGCCCCACCATCGCAGCGGTTGGGCTGGGAATGCTGTGGCCGCTGAGCGCTTACGCGTTCAACCCCTTCCTGCTTCCCGCCACCATCGTCGTCGTGGGAGCCGCCGTCGTCATCCTTTGGCGGCCCGAGTACGGCATTGCCCTGGCGCTGGCGCTCTCGCCGCTGCTCAACGCGCACCTGAGCGCGCCCGCCGGCTCGGACATCACGCTTCCCTCCAAGCCCTTCGAGCTCCTGGTGCCCGCCGCCCTGGGCGCCGTTTTCGTCTACGGCGTTCTGATCTCGCGGGACGAGCGCCGGGTCGGCCGACCGCCGCTCGTCCTTGCCTTCCCCGTCTTCGTCGGGGTAGGCATGCTGTCCAGCCTGTTCGCCATGGACCCGGCGGAAACGGTGACCAAGGTCTTCCTCCTGCTCGCCGCGCTCACCGTCTTCCTCGGCGTCTTCCAGATCTGCCGTGACCGCGACCGGCTCACGGTTGTTGTCGCGGGCGTCGTCCTGGCGGTCCTGATCGCGGGGGTCCAGGGGATCCTCCAGCAGGCAGATGGCCAGTACAGCAGCGAGGGATTCCTGATCAACGGTCAGTTCGTCGGGCGAGTGCAGGGGTCGTTCGGCCATCCGAACCAGTACGGGGGTTTCATCGCCGTGCTGCTGCCGGTGGCGATCGCGGTCTGCTTCGGCCGCGGGTTCCCTGGCGGCCTCCGATGGCTGGCCGGCCTTGCCGCGCTCGCCGCGCTCCCGGCGCTCAACTACTCGTACGCGCGCGGCGCCATCGGCGCCTTGCTCCTCGGCGCGCTGATCTGGCTGCTCCTGTTCAAGCCCAAGGCCGCCGTTTTCGTCGCCATTTCCGCGGCGATCGTCGTGCTCGCCGTCGCCCCGGTGAAGCTCAAGGACCGCTTCAGCACTCAGGACCAGGCGGGCGCAGTCTCCATCCGCGCCGACATCTGGGGGGCGGCGTTGGACATCTACTCCGAGCGGCCCCTGCTCGGGACGGGGCCAAACAACTTCCCCGTCGCCTACAAGGGGCTTCCGTCCACGCTCGCAAACGCATCGCAGCGGCAGCTCCTGCACAACGAGTTGCTGCTGATCCCCCCTTACGCTCAGAACCTTTATCTGAACGTCCTCGCCGAGGAGGGGCTGCTGGGCATCGTCGCGCTTGCGTTCCTGCTCGCCTTCGCCGTGACGACTGCCTATAGAGGCTGCAGGCTGTCGGATCCCAGGGGTCGGATGCTCGGGTTCGGGCTCGGCATCGGGATCGTCGCCCTGCTCATCCACAGCCTGGTGGAGGTCACCCTGACGACCCCGTTGATGCTGCCCCTGGCCGGATTGCTCGCGGCGATGGCGGTGTGGCTCTGGCTGGAGCGCGCCGAACCGGTCCCGGTCGCCCGCGGCGCGTCAGCCCGGCCCGAGGCGTTACGCGCCTAGCCGGGCGGCGCGACCGAGGCCTGCCCACGGCCCAGAGTGCGAGCGATCTGCCGCAGCGCGACAGGCAGCAGGCCGGGCTCGATCACCCGGACAACGACGACGAAGCAACCGATTCCCGTGGCGATGGATGCGACCAGGGATGCCGCTGCGCCGCCTGTCACGGCGTCGGCAACAGCCCGGGCGCCAGCCCAGCTCACCGCGCAGGCGACGATGACGGGCATCAGCGCTCGCCACTGCTCGGCAAGCGAGACGCCACCGCGGCGATGCACGAGAAGGGCGAGCACGATTCCGGAGACGACCACGTAGCCGAGCATCACCCAGGCCACGGCGGTGATCCCACCGAGATCAGCAGCCAGCACCAGGGCGGGGACGAGGGGGAGCATGATGATCAGGTCGACCACCCCCATCACGGCGGCCTCGCCGACGGAGTTCAGGAGCCAGGCAATGGTGGACTTGGATGGGCCGCACCGCTCGCCCAGACCCCCAGCACCGCGAGCGGGCCGATCATCGGAAACCACTTCTCGCCGAACACCACCTCCGTGAAGGGGTGGGCCGCCGCGCTCAGGAGGACGCCGATCGGGCAGGCGACGAGGGCAACCAGGCGCAGCGTGCTCAGGAACGCCGACCCGACCTCCTCGCCCCGGTTGCGCATGCGGGAAAAGGCCGGGAAGGTCGACCTTGGCGACCGGGTCCGCGATTCCGTAGTAGGGCACCTCCGCCAGCCGATAGGCCATCGAGTAGAAGCCCAGGCTGGCTCGCCCCGAGCACGCTGCCCACCGAGAGGTAGTCCGCGTTTCCGGACACGAACCCCAGCCCACCCTGGAGCAGGAAGCCCTTGCTCGTGCCCAGGATGTCGCGGGCGTCGTCGCGATTGAAAGCGGGCCGCACCCGGTAGGGCGCAAGCCAGAGCAACACAGCCGCGAAGGCGAGCAGGCTCGAGAGCTGCCCCGCCACCAGGCTCCAGACGCCCGCGCCGAGCGCCGCCAGTGCGATCGCCACGCCCGCGTACGCGACGACCTGCACGGTGAGGGCGAGGAAGCGCCTTCGAAACTCGAGCTCGCGCTGCAAGGCGGTCTCGTAGAACCAGGTTACCCCGCTGATCACGATCCCCAGCGACAGAACCGCCAGCACGCCGCCGAGCCGGGGCTCGTCGAACAGATCGCCGATCAACGGCGCGCTCGCGGCCAGAATCACCGCCAGAAGCACGCTCATTCCCAGCATCAACGTCAGGACCGTCCCCTTGGCTCGCTCGCCGAGGTCCTGCCGCAGGACCAGGGTGCCGCTCAGGCCCAGGTCGCTGAGCACGTTGGAGAGCTGCACAGCGACCATGGCCAGCGCGACGAGGCCGAAGTCCTCGGGGACCAGGAGCCGGGCCAGGACGACGACGGTCAGCAGGAGGACGACCCTGTTCAGCGCATACGAGATCAGGGTCCAGGGGACGCCGCGGACCGCTCTGTCCTCCATCTCAGCCCCTCGCTGCCACGGCTTCGAAGAAGTCGGCGTAGCGACCCGCGGCCACGGGGGAATCGTGTTCTCGCCTGGCTCGAGCCGCCGCCGAGGAGCCGAGCCGTACACGCATCTCGGGATCGTCGATGAGATCGATCAGCGCGCTCGCCAGCGCGCCAGGATCGCCCGGTGGGACCAACAGGGCGTCCCGCGAGTGGCGACAGACCTCGTCGAAGCCGCTCCCGGCCGTCAGCACGAGTGCGCATCCCGCCGCCATCGCCTCGAGGGCCGCATTACCGGCCGCTTCCCACAGCGAGGGGAGTGCGACAACGTCCGCCGCCGCGAGCGCCGGGAGCAGCTGCTCAGGGGCCAGGTGGCCCAGGAGATGCAGTCGCTCGGCCAGGGGTCCCGCAAGCGTGCGAAGGCGTTCGCTCATGGTGCCGTTCCGAAGCGACCAGTCGTGGCCGGCCAGGACGAGATGGGCGTCGGGGAACCGCGTCCATACCGCGCCCATCGCCTCGACGAGCACCTCCACGCCCTTTCGCGGCTCGAGACGGCCGGAGAAGGCGACCACGGGGCCGCCGGCCGGGAATCCCGGTGGCGGCTTCCCCGCGGCCAGCCGCCGGACCCGGTCGATGTCCACCGGGTTGGGCAGGGTGGCTGCCGGGATCCCCTCGATGTTCCATAGGCCGGCCGTCCGGCGCAGAAGCGACCGGCTGACAGCCAGCAACGCGTCAGAGCGCTCCGTCTGGATGCGCTCCAAGCGTCGCTGGATCGCATACTGGACCCGTACCCCGCGCGAGCGCGGCCTGCCTGACAACTGGAGCACCACATCCAGGGGGGTGGTCAGGTTCGTGATCAGCCTCCCGGCTCGCTTATGGCGCGCGTACCGCCAGGCGTCGCCGCCCCACTCCGGCGCTAAGACGACGTCGAACGGCCCGCGCTCGCGCAGCCAGCGATCGGCCGCCAAGCCCCAGCGGGCATCGGTGAGCGGCCACAGACGCCCCATCTCGCGCTTGCCGAGCAGATGGATGCGGACGCCGTCGCGCTCGGCCTCGTGGGGGCCGCCGTCGGGCGCGAGCACATGAACCTCGTTCCCCAGGCGCGCAAGCTCGGGGGCCAAGACCGCGAGCCGGCTCCCGATCCCGCCGTAATACGACGTCACGGGCGCATACTCCCGGGTGATCACGACGAGACGCATGCTCCAGGGCCGACCAGCAGACCGGCTCGCATGCTAGTGGTTACCCCGTGATGCCACGGGCCAGCGTGATCGTGAGAACCAAAAACGCGGAGCGGACCATCGGGCGTGCGCTCGAGCTCCTTCGGGCGCAGACGATCGAGCCCGAGATCATCGTCGTCGACTCGGGCTCGCGCGACCGCACGATCGAGATCGCGGGCAGGCTCTGCGATCAGCTGATCGAGCTTCCCGCGCCGGAGTTCAGCTACGGCCGGGCGCTCAACCTCGGAGCCCAGGCCGCGTCGGCGCCCGCGCACTTCGCGCTCTCGGCCCACTGCTTCTGTGAGCGGACCGATTGGCTCGAGCGCTCGCTCGTCCCACTACGAGCGGCCCGACGTGGCCGCCACGAACGGCATTCAGGGCTTCCCCGACGGGTCGCCGGTGTTGGCGCCCTTCTTTCAGGACGCAGGCCACGCTCGGGCGAACCCCTTCTGGGGCTTCTCCAACCACGCCTCGTCGTGGCGGGCGGCGGCCTGGGAGGAGCTCCCCTTCGACGAGCGGATGGACTACGCCGAGGACAGGGAATGGTCTTGGCGCGTTCTCGACGCTGGGTGGGTGATCGCCTTCGACCCGGAGCTCTGGGTGGACATCTCACACAGGTGGCGCTCGAGCCCGGAGTTCTTCCGCCGCGAGCTCCGGGCCGCTCGGGCCATCGCGACCTTCGCCCCCCTCCCGCCGTACCGGCTGACGGACGCCGTGCGCGAGTGGTGGGGCCAAATCCCACAGGATCGGCGGCCGGCGCTGTATCACCGCCTCAACTACCGCCGCGCGGCGGGACTGGCGGGCAAGTACGCGGGGCTGCGCTCCACCCGGCGCTGAGCGAGCTCCGACACCGTTCGCCGCGCGGGCGGCGACTCGAGGCGGCTCAGCGGCGGAGTTTCGCGTATCGCCTGAACGCCCGGTAGGCCGGCTTCGGAGAGTAGTTCGACCTGACCAGCCCGTAGCGAGCCTCAGGCGTGTTCGCGTCCTGCTGCCAGTAGTTGTTGCGAAAGTTGTACCAGAGGGCAACCTTCACGTAACGGGTGTGCCGGACCAGCCTGAACGACTGCCTCAGGTAGCGGGCCTGCTTGCGCTGGCTGACCCCGCCTTGCCAGATGCCGGCCCCGGGTTTGCACTTCTCGGTCGAGGTATTCCAGCCGAACTCGGTGAACCAGATCGGCTCCGCGTCGTGGTGGGCCACCATCACCCTGCGGACCTTCCGGTAGGCGAGGAAGGAGTCCGGCGTGATCCTTCCGTGCGACCGCCTCACCTTGCGAGGCCCCGTGGTGCCGCAATAGGTGTACGGATGGGTGGCCATGACGTTGAAGTGGCCCTTCGCACCGGCGCGATAGGCGCCCCTCACGAACTCGTAGTCGTTCAGGGAGAGACCCCCGAACACCACTTCCGCCCTGGGATCCACCGACTTGATCGCCCGGTAGGTCGGCTTGAGCAGTCTCGTGTAGGCCCTGGGGCTCGGGCCGGTGCTCCAGAAGCGCTCCAGGTTCGGCTCGTTCCAGACCTCGTATGCGCTGACCTTGCCGCGGTACCTCCGGGCCAGGTGGGCCATGAAGCGGGCGAAGTCCCGCGGCTTTCGCGGGACGTTGCTGCTCGGCGAGCCCGAGGCCCAAGCGGGGGCGTTGTAGGCCATCAGGACCACCCGCTGCCCCGCCCGACGAGCCATGTCGATGGCCCTCTCGTACTCGTCGATCCACCACTGGTCGTATGAGCCCCGAGAGGGCTGCGCCTGGCGCCACTGGACGTCCAGACGGACCCAGCGCGAGCCCGCGTCTTGAAGCGAGGCGGTGGTTCTCCGCATGTCGGAGTGCGGGATGGCCCAGGTCAGGTCGGGTGCCACGCCCGGCTTCACGGCCGCGTGCGCGGCCGCAGTCCCCACAGCAGAGAGAAGGGCGACCGCGAGCGCCACGAGACACAGCAGGAGCGAGATCCGCATGCGTACCTCCACGTACGCCCATTCGGCCGCGCCGCCGGCAACCCTCCAGGCAGGCGCGGCATCGGTGGACGTTTGTTCGGACTTGGGGCCTGAACTCGAGCGTCGCGAGGCTAGACAGCCCCGCGGCGGAAACCGTATCTCGCCCGGCTGCGGGCCACCCTCAGCCCCAGGGCGATCTCGGTGCCAATCGCGCGCGGATCGAGGCGGGCCGCGCGCACAAGGCGCCGGACCCCCTTTCGGGGGGACCGGTGGGTCAGGTAGACCCGCCCGGCGAGGGCCGCGTTGTAGGCCCGCGCACGGCGCTCAAATGGCGTTCCAAGGTGTTCGGGATGGCGCTCGAAGTATCGCTTCAGCACCCTGTCCGCGCCCGCAACGCCCGCATCAGCGTCGGTGGTTGCAGCCCCCCCGTGCCGGCGGTAGTGGGTGACCACGGCCGAGGTGCCCTTGACCGGCGCGCGCTCGGCGGCACGCAGGCAGAAGTCCCAATCGTGTGACACGGTGAATCCGCTGTCCCAGTCCCCCGTCGCCTCGACGATCGGCCGGGGAAAGAGCAAGGCGTGTGGGCGAACGGTGAACCGACCCAGGAGGCAGTCCTCGACAACATCGCCCCCGAGGGCGCAGGTCATCTTCCAGATCGGCCGCAGCTCCTCGTCGCAGAACATCGTCGCGCCGTAGCCGATCAGGTCCGCGCGGCCACCGACGAGCTCGAGCAGCCGGGCCGTGGACGACGCTTCGATGACGTCGTCGGCATCGATGAAGCGTAGGTATTGGCCCCGGGACGCGGCGATTCCCACGTTCCGGGCGGCGGACTCACCCCCGTGCGGCGCCCGGACCACGCGCAATCGGCCGTCATCGAGGTCGCTGAGCAGCTCCGCCACGGGCTCCGGAGAGCCATCGTCCACGACGACTAGCTCGATGTTGCAGCCCCTTTGTCCGAGAGCCGCAGCCACCGCCTGCTGGAGCCAGTCCCGCCGCGGGCGCCACGCGGCCATCACGAGGCTGACCAGCGGCCCCCTGTCGTCTCGGATGGTCACGCGGGCAGCTTAGAGGCGCCTCTGCGTACCCTTCGCCGGGTGGCCGTGCAGGATCCCCTATCCGTGGCGGTTGTAATCCCCACCTACGGTCGCCGCGATGGTCTCACCAGGGTCCTCGAGCCGCTGTTCGCCGATCCGGACCCGAGCGAGATCGTCGTCGTCGTCGACGGTTCCCGCGATGGCTCGATCGAGCTTCTGGAGGAGCTCGCGTCAGATGAGGAGCGGCTGCGGCCGCTGTTCATCGAGAACAGCGGCCCGGAGGGAGCGCGCCTGGCCGGGGCTGCCCATGCCTCGGCGGATGTTCTGGTGCTGCTCGACGACGACGTCGTCGCCACACCAGGCCTGATCGCCGGCCACCGAGACCATCACCAACGGGGGGCGGGCCTCGTGGTCTGCGGATACATGGGCATGGGCGTGGAGCGCTGGCGCCCGGGCGGCTCGATCCGGGAGCTCTATCGCGAGCTCTACGAAAAGGCATGCGAGTCCTGGGAACGGGATCCCGCGACTGTTCTCCTGGGGCTCTGGGGGGGGAATCTCTCCTTTCGCAGGTCCGACCTTCTCCGCGTAAGCGCCGGTCCGCCCCTGGTGAAGGGCTACCACGGCGACAAGGATCTCGGCCTGCGCTGCTTGGAGCTGGGGATGACGGGGGTATTCGATCGCTCCCTCGAAGCGATTCACGAGTACAACCAGTCCCTGGAGGGCTTTGTAGGCGACGCTCGGGAGTCCGGATACACAGCTACCTTGGTCCAGGTTGCTCACATGGAGCTGGTCGGCAAGCCCGAGCCCAACAGATACGAACGGGACTTGCCCTTGCCCGCGCTCCTCATGGTGAGAGCGTCGCGCAAGCCTCACGCGGGCGCTGGCGTCTCGCGCCTGCTCGTCGCAATCGTCCGGGTCGCCGGCCACCTCCGCTGGCGCCGGCTCGAGTTCAACGCAGCGAAGCTCCTGCGCCGCGTCGAGGCGCAGCGGGGAGCCGTCGAGGCAGAGGCGAGCGTGAACATCGGCTAACCAAGTTCGCGCAGCGAGAGCTCCAGCATGAGCAGTGCCCAGATGTGGCCCGACCAGTCGGCATCGCCCGCCCGGTGAGCTCGGAGCTTGGATTCGACGGACGCCTCACGCACGATCCCGCGGCCAAGCGTTGCCGGGTCAAGGAGAACCTCGCGCGCGTAGGAGCCCAGCCCGTTCCGCAGCCAGGCCTCGATTGGCACGGCGAAGCCCTGCTTGGCGGCGTCCAGCGTCCGGTCCGGGAGGCGACCACGATAGGCGCGCCGAAGGAGCCACTTCTTGTGCCTGAAACGGCCCTTGTACCGGGGCGGGACGGAGGCGGCGAACTCCATCACCTCCGGATCCAGGAACGGCGACCGTGCCTCCAGCGAGTGGGCCATCGTGGCGATGTCCATCTTGACCAGGAGATCCTCCGGGAGATAAGTGCGGACGTCGACGCTCAGCAGAACGTCGAGCAGATCCCTCCCGGAGGCCTGGGACCAGGCTCCGCCTATGACCCCTGGTGCACGCTCTGGGTCGACGGCGTCGAGAAACTCGGGTGAGCAGCAGGGCACGCCGTTCGGCCTCGTTGAAGATCGACACGTATCGCGTGTAGCGGGTCAGCGGGTCCGCACCAAAGGTGCCAAGCAACCGGTGGGCCCGCGTCAGCAGGTTGTAGCGATCATCCGAGCTTGGAAGCGCCCTCTCGAGCCTCGCCACCCCTCGGCGCACGGGTTGAGGGACGCGCTCGAGGCCGCCCAGGAGGCTGTTCACTACGTGCCGGGGGTATCCGGCGAAGCTCTCATCCCCGCCGTCCCCGTTCAAGGCCACCGTGACGTGCCGGCGGGTCAGCTCGGCCAGGTAGAAGCTCGGCAGCGCCGATGAGTCGGCGAACGGCTCGCCGTAGTGCCGAACCAGCTTCGGGATCAGCCCGGCGGCGTCGGGCCTGACGACGAACTCGTGATGATCGGTGGAGAAGCGCTCGGCGATGGCCCGGGCGCGTGGGAGCTCGTTGTATTCGTCCTGCTCGAAGCCGATCGAGAAGGTCCTCACCGGGTGGGACGAGGCGTTCGCCATCTCGGCGACCACGATCGAGGAGTCGACGCCGCCGGAGAGCAAGGCTCCCAGCGGAACGTCGGCGATCATCCGCCGCCGCACGGACAACCCGATCCGGCGCCGGAGCTCCTCGGCGAGCTCCTCGGGGTCCTCGGTGCGCTTGTGCGAGTAGTCGAGGGCCCAGTAACGGCGGACGTCGGTGTGGCCGTCCTCCCAGACGAGGGTGTGGGCGGGCGGGAGCTTGCGGACGCCGCGCCAGATCGACCAGGGCGCCGGTATGTAGCCGTAGGCGAGGTAGCAGTCGATGGAGCTCCGGTCGACCTCTCTCGGAATCTGCTCGTCCGCCATCAGAGCGCGAAGCTCGGAGGCGAAGCTGAGCCAGCCGTCGCCGCTCGGCGTAGAACAGCGGCTTCTTTCCCACGCGGTCGCGTGCCAGCAGCAGGCGGCGGCGACGCGCGTCCCAGAGGGCGAATGCGAACATGCCGTTCAGCTCCTGCACCAGCGCCGGGCCCTTCTCCTCGTACAGGTGCGCGATCACCTCGGTGTCCCCCTTGGTCGCAAAGGAATGGCCTCGGCGCTCCAGGTCGCGGCGAAGCTCGCGGAAGTTGTAGATCTCGCCGTTGAGGACCACGGCGACGGAGCGATCCTCGTTGTAGATCGGCTGGTCGCCGGTTTCCAGGTCGATGATCCGCAACCGCCGGATGCCGAGGGCCACTCCCTCCGCCCTGTGGACACCGGCCGAGTCGGGCCCGCGGTGGACCATCAGGTCGCACATCCCCTCGATCAGGGCCGATGCAACCGGGCCCTTGACCGAGACCTTGCCCGCGATTCCACACACCTCAAGCGACCATAGTTCACGACCAGGCGTAGCCGCCCAATGGGATCGCCGTTCTACGCGCTCGCCGCCGCGAGCCGGCGGTCGCGGCGCAGCCGGCGATGCTTCCACTGCACGTAGTAGAAGTCGCGAAGCGCCCGCAGGCTGTGCCGGCTCCAGGGGCTGTGGCGCACGACCTTGCGCCACTCGTGGACGACCTCCGCCCGCGGTACGTAGCGCACCTCCCGCCCCGCCTCCCAGACCCGCGCGCACCAGTCCCAGTCCTCGCCGCCATATGAGGAGATCCGCTCGTCGAATCGGCCGATCTCACGGGGTAGGCTCGTCCGCCACATCTGCGCGGCTCCCATCACCCAGACCACCGGCCGCTCGGTTGCGTGGTCGAAGTCCTCCATCATCTGATGCTGGTGCAGGCGCGGATTGGGGTTGATGCGCGCGTATGGGCCCCGGCGCACGAACGGGGTCAGCAGCGGCTGCCAGCGTCGACATGAGAGTTGGACCCTCCCGTCCGGATAGACCAGCTTCGGCCCCACGAGCCCGACGGCGGGATCGCGGTCCAGCACATCCGCCATCGCCTCGAGGGCGCCTGGCCGGACCCTCGTATCGCTGTCGAGCATCAGTACCAAGCGCCCCCTGATCCGGGGCAGCGCGGCGTTGCGCCCGGCGGCGAGACCCTCGTTTCGGCTCTTGGCAACCACGTTCGCCTCAGGGAAGGCCCTCCGCACCGCCTCGGGCGTCTCGTCGCCGGAGGCATCGTCGACGACGATCGCCTCATATGGCATCCCGGCATGCTCAGCAAGCGCGCCGAGACAGCGAAGCACCAGGTCGCGGGACCGGTAGGCCACGACGACGACGGATACCTCGGGCAGGCCGTTCATCTTGAGAGACGCACGCCGGCGCGGATCACCGGAGCGTCAGCGTATAGAGGCCGGTGCGGCTACTCGCCTCGGTCCCGGAAGACCGCCAGGACCGTCAGCAGCATGATCTTGAAGTCGAGCCAAAGAGACCAGTTCTCGATGTAGTAGTTGTCGCACTCAACCCGATCGGCAAGGGGGGTCTGGCCTCGAAGGCCCTGCGCCTGCGCCCAGCCGGTGATACCCGACTTGACGCGATGGCGCTCCTCGTAGCGGTAAACGTTTTCCTGGAACAGCGGCGCGAAGTCGTCGCGCTCGGGCCGCGGACCGACCAGCGACATGTCGCCACGGACCACGTTGATCAACTGGGGCAGCTCGTCCAAGGACGTTCGGCGCAGGAAGGCGCCGAGCTTCGTGCGGCGATCCTGCCCCTCGACGCCGCCCGGCGCGAGCCCGCGATCGAACACCTCCTGGAGGGCCAGAGCCGACCCCTCGTCCAGCCTGCCGCCGTTCATCGTCCGGAACTTGAGCATCGCGAACTGATGACCATCAAGGCCCACACGCCGCTGGCGGAAGAGGATCGGCCGGCCCATCGAGAGCATCACGCCGAGCGCGATGGCAACCAGGACCGGCGAGAGGAGCAGGATCGCGAGCCCCGCCAGGATCCGATCGCACCCGTACTTGATCTTGAACTGCCAGCTCCTCGGGTTCGAGGGATGGATGCTGAGCAAGGGAAACCCGCCCACACGCTCAAGGCTCATCCGATCGGGGATGTCCTCGAATAGGCGCGGCACCACCGACACGCCAACGCCCATCCGGTGGAGGTCGCGGGAGATCGCCAAGGTTTCGCCGTGCGAGGCTCGGGAAAAGCTCAGGATCGCGTGCTCAACGCCCGTGGCCCGGACCACCCCGTCGAGCTGTGCCATCGGGCCCAGGACCGGGCACCCGGGCGTCTCCTCTCCCTCGAGGGGCTCGTCATCGACGAAGCCGACTGGACGAAGCCCGATCTCCGGCCTGTCCAGAAGGCGTGTGGCGAGCAGGTGGCCAACGCGACCTGCGCCGACAATCAGCGTCCGGCTGCCGGCTCCCGCGCGGGATCGCAGCTTGAGCTCGGCCAGGTGCACCGCACCCCGACCCGCCGCCAGGTAGACGACGGCGAACAGCCACTCGCGCACAGCCTGGGAGGCCGCGTGCGGCTCGTCCACGAACAGCACCCTCACGAATGTCACGGTCATCGCCGCCACAGCGGTCGCGGCGACGACCGTGCGAACGTCCTCGAGGAACCTCAGCCCGCTGCGGCGCCGATACGCCCCCCACATCGCAAGCAGCGCCAGCGTGAGAAATGGGAATGCCACAAGCCAGCCGGCTCCCTCCACCGGCACCTGCGCGCTCCGCGCCGTGATCGCCGCGGCGAGAATCGCCAAGCCGAGCATCCCGACGTCCACCATGAAGTCGCGCTCCGCCGCGCGGAGCGGCCGGGCGAAGTTCCTGCCGAAGCGAAGCAGGCGCCGGGCTCTCCACTGTGCAACGGGACCGAGCCGAGCCGGCTCAGCTGGATCAACGGCTGCCGGGTGTGAAGCTTCCATGGCCCCTCATGACCTCAGGTGGTCCTGACGCGAGGGGTTGACGCGTCGGCCTGACGCGCGCCCCCCGCCTGTGCGCCTGTGTCCCGACGCCTCAGACCCGCCGTTGGCGGACCATGAGCCGACCCAGGGTCACCCCGGAGGCAATCAAGACCAGCCCACCGCCGAGCATCAGGGTCAGATCGAGCCCCGTGAATGGCAGGCCCCCGCCCGTCGTGTTAGCGCTGGCGCCCCGCGGGTCGCTGGCGCCGCCTTGAACGTCGGTCTGCGTGTTCCCGCCCGAACCGCCATAGGTGCTCTGTGCAGATCCCGCGTAGGCTGCCGACGAAACCGCAAGCGCCGCGACCGTGACTAAGAGCGTGACGATCAGCGACTGACGCTTGACCGTCCCCATGCCGTCCCTCCTGTGCCCCCTGATCCTCATACAGCCTCCTTGTACGCCCTGGCCTACTCCCACCGACGAATCGGAACCGTTCGTCCAAAGCGAGAGTACGCAAATTGCGACCTAGATCAAGGCCCTCCTAAGCGGTGTAGTAGTCGGTTTCAGGGTGGAGATACCCCATCGCAGGTATGGATTGGGTTTTCGTAACGAGCAGGGGTTTTTTGTCGGTTTCGGCAGAAACGGGTGACCCGGGCTCGCCTAGCAGGGCACGGCGAAAGGTTCCGGCGCCCGCTCTCGCTAAAATCCGACTTCGGAAGTAGGATTAACGTGATGACGAGCACAAGCGCCGAGAACGGGACCGTAGTGGCCGAGAGCATCACCGTGTGCCGAGCGGAAGAGCTCCCCGAGGGAGCGATGCGCCTGATCGAGGTCGAGGGCCGAAAGATCGGCGTCTTTCGGTGCGGCGGCGAGCTGTACGCGATCGAGGACCGCTGCTCGCATGACGACGGTCCGCTGGCCGAGGGGGAGTTCGACGCGGCCGCCTGTACAGTGGAGTGCCCACGGCACGGCTCGCTGTTCGACCTGCGCACCGGGAGACCGAAGACCCTCCCCGCATTCCTACCCGTTGAGACGTTCGAGGCCCGGATCGAGAACGGCGAAGTGAAGCTGGACCACTGATGGCTACTCCCGAGACAGAGACGCTGAGCGACGAGCAGAGCGCGCTCAATGACATCGGCGCCGACTACGCGGAGCGCTTCGGCTTCCACGATCCCGAGACCGGCTACGCCTACAAGGCCCCGAAGGGCCTCTCGGAGCAGGTCGTCCGCGACATCTCCGAGTACAAGTCGGAGCCGGAGTGGATGCGCGAGTTCCGGCTCAAGGCGCTCGAGCACTTCAGGCAGCGCCCGACCCCGACCTGGGGCGGCAACCTGGGCCAGATCGACTTCGACAACATCCACTACTTCGTTCGAGCCTCCGAAAAGAACAGCCGCAGCTGGGACGAGGTCCCCGAGGACATCAAGAACACCTTCGATCGGCTCGGGATCCCCGAGGCGGAGCGCAAGTTCCTCTCCGGGGTCGGCGCCCAGTACGAGTCCGAGGTCGTCTACCACCAGGTGAACGAGGCCCTCGAGAAGCAGGGCGTGATCTTCACCGACATGGACACCGCCCTGCGCGAGCACGAGGACATCGTGCGCGAGTACTGGGCCACCGTGATCCCGCCGAACGACAACAAGCTTGCGGCGCTGAACTCGGCGGTCTGGTCGGGTGGCTCGTTCGTCTACGTGCCGGCCGGCGTCAAGGTCGAGCTGCCGCTCCAGGCCTACTTCCGGATCAACACCGAGAACATGGGCCAGTTCGAGCGCACCCTGATCATCGCCGAGGAGGGGTCGGAGGTGCACTACGTGGAGGGGTGCACCGCTCCTGTCTACTCGACCGACTCACTGCACTCGGCGGTGGTCGAGATCGTCGTCAAGCCGGGGGCCGACGTCCGCTACACGACCGTTCAGAACTGGTCCACGAACGTCTACAACCTGGTGACCAAGCGCGCCGTTGCTTATGACAACGCGCACATGTCCTGGGTGGACGCGAACCTCGGTTCGAAGCTGACCATGAAGTTCCCGTCGATTTACCTGCTCGGCCCCGAGGCGCACGGGGAGATCCTCTCGATCGCCTTCGCCGGCAAGGGCCAGCATCAGGACGCGGGGGGGAAGATCATCCACGGCGCGCCGAAGACCACATCGTCCGTGTTCGCCAAGTCCGTCTCGAAGGACGGAGGGCGCGGGAGCTACCGCGGGCTCCTCGAGGTGGCCAAGGGGGCGACGGAGGCACGTTCAAAGGTGGTCTGCGACGCGCTGCTTTTGGACGACAAGTCGCGCTCAGATACCTACCCGACGATTCGAATCGACGAGAACGACGCCAACGTCGGCCACGAGGCCTCGGTGTCGAAGATCGGCGAGGAGCAGCTCTTCTACCTCCAGGCTCACGGCCTGGACGAGGAGGAGGCCTCGAAGATGATCGTCAACGGGTTCATCGAGCCGATCACCAAGGAGCTGCCGATGGAGTACGCGGTCGAGATGAACCGCCTGATCGAGCTGCAGATGGAAGGGTCGATTGGCTAGCGCACCGGCGGCCACGGTCGAGCCAGCGTGGCTCACGGAGAGGCGCCGCAAAGGCGCCTCTTTGGCGAGCGAGCTGTCGCTCCCGACGCAGAAGGACAAGGGCTGGGAGTTCACCGACCTGACCGCCCTCGACCTGGGCTCCTACGCGGCCGGAGAGGGCCGTGTGGAGGGGATCGAGGCGGCGGTGGACGGCGCCGACGGGCCACCGGTCGTCATGTCGCTGCGGGAGGCGGCCGAACGGCTGGGGGACGTCGTCGAGCAGCACTTCGGCTCCCTGGTGCCCACCGACGATCCCTTCGTGGCGCGCAACGAGGCCAACTGGCGAAGCGGCGTGCTGGTCTACGTTCCCCGCGGCCAGCGTTTGCTGGAGCCGCTGCGGCTGTCGGTCTACCAGGACGAAGCCGGGGCGGGGCTTGACTGGAGGGCGCTGATCGTGCTCGAGGAGGGCGCCGAGGCCGAGGTCTGGGAGCGCTATGTGTCCGACGGCGAGGAGTCGGAGGGCCTCTTCAACGGCGTGGTCGAGCTCTCGGTCGGCCCCGGCGCAAGCCTGCGCTACGTCTGCGAGCAGGAGCTGTCGAAGCGCAGCTGGGTGTTCGCGACGCAGCGGGCGGAGCTGGAGCGCGACGCCTCATTGGAGTGGGTGGCTCTGGGCTTCGGCTCCGCGCGCGGCAAGGTGCGGATGGAGACGAAGCTGGCCGGCCCCGGCTCCTCGGCCAAGGTGACCGGAGCCTACGCCGGCGCCGGCGCTCAGCACCTGGACTTCGACACCACCCAGGAACACGCCGCGGAGCACACCACATCCGACCTCGCGTTCCGCGGCGTCCTCTCCGACCGCGCGACCGCCGTCTGGCGGGGCATGATCCGCGTCGATCCCGGCGCCCAGCAGACGGACGCATTCCAGGAGTGCCGCAACCTGCTGCTCTCCAAGCAGGCGCATGCCGACGCGATCCCGGGGCTCGAGATCGAGGCCAACGACGTTCGCTGCACGCACGCGGCGGCCGTGGCCCAGGTGGACCCCGAGCATCTCTACTACCTTCGCGCCCACGGCCTGCCGGAGCCGCGGGCCAAGCGCTTGATCATCGACGGCTTCCTTCAGGAGCTCGCCGAGCGCACCACCGAGGGCCCGCTGCGCGACGCCCTGTCGGCGGCGCTCGACCGCCGGCTCGGCGAGATCCTTCCGGAGGCCTGAGCCCCCTCAGACGGGCGGGGTGCCGACGCTGATCCGGGCGACGTCGATGCGCGACGCGGTCACGACCAGCGGGAAGTCGCCCGGCTTCGAGGCCTTGAACCTGATCAGCGCCGGCTCGCCGGCCGTGATCGTGCGCTCGATCCCATAGCCCAGCAGCTCGACGCCGACCGTGCCGTCGGAGACCAACCGCAGGCGAACGACGTCATCCCTCCGGTAGTGGAGCTCGGCTGGGCCGCTCGGCGGCGGGAGCCCATCGACCACCCGCACGGTGGCCACGGGCGGGGGCTCGGGTGAGCCCTGGCGCCCGCCGCGCGCTTGGCCGTCCCCTCCCTCTTCGGAGAGCGACGGGGCGTCGATGGTCTCCTCGCTGTAGATGAAGACGAAGCCGGTGACGATCCCAGCGCCGAGGATCAGACCGAGGACGACGCCGATGACGCGGTCCCGCCAGCGCACCTCGAGCGTCGCCGGCTAAATGCCGTCGAGCAGCCGCCAGTTCGCGCGCATGACGGCCTCGGCGCCGGCCGCCAGCTCATCCTCGTCGCCCTGCGCCGCCAGCTCCTCGATCAGCTCGCGCGCCTGCTCGGCGTGCTCCGTGTCGCGCTGCTCGTGAAGGTGGAAGTAGGCGGTCGCCGGGCCATCGCTGAATCCATAACGGTCCACCAGGCCCTGGCGCTTGATGCGAGAGATCTCCGGCTGGCCGCTCTCGATCGCGTAGAGCCTCACGAGGCTTCCAAGCAGGTCGCGACCACCGTCATCCCGGCCCGGCGAATCCGACCAAGCGCGCACGCACTCCTCGGTCTCCGGGGTGGCGCGATCGGCGGCGCTTCCCCCCGCCGCCTCGACGAAGCCGTCCCACAGCGCCACGTGGTCGCGTTCCTCGACCGCGTGTCGCCGCAGCTCCGGGCGCTCGGGGGCCGCGTCCGCGGCGGCCTCAGAGAGCGTGGCGATCGCCCGCACAGCGTGCCGGTACTGGCCGGAGTAGCGCGCCAGCTCGTCGCGGCTCAACTCCCCGGCCGACCAGCGCTGGTAGAAGGGGTGGCGAAGCACGTTCCAGCGCTCGCGCGCCTGCTCGATCCGCTCCCAAGTCCTTTGCGTCAAGAGATCCTCCTAAGTTCAGCCGTGGGAAGCCAGGAGAATAGCGGCGGGTGCGACCGCAAGCACATGACATAGCCGTGCCGCCGTTTCCACCCGGCACGGAGTGGGTTGGGCCCGAGCCTGGCGCGGTCGAGCGAATCTGCGCCCGCGGCCCGCTGCTCGTCCACTTCGTCGACGCGGCGCACATGTCGAGCGTCCGCACGCTCCCATACGTACGCGCCTGGGACGGGCGCTACCGCGATCACGGGCTGACGCTGGTCGGGGTCAACTCGCCCCGCTTTCCGCTCACGGCCGACCCCGGCAAGCTCGCCGCGGCGCTGGAGCGGCTCGAGGTCGCCTACCCCGTCGCCGCCGACTCCGGCTACCGGATCTGGCACGACTACGGCTGCGAGGGGTGGCCATCGCTGTTCCTATGGGGCCGGGGCGCTGCGCTGCGCTGGTTCCACTTCGGCGAGGGTGAGTACGCGGCCACGGAGGAGGCGATCCAGGACGAGCTGCGAGCCCTCGACCCGGGCCTCGAGCCACCCGAGCCCTTGCGTGCGCTTCGCCCCAGCGACGCCGCGGGCGCGCTCGTCGTGCCGCCAAGCGACGAGGTCTTCCCGGGCGGCTCGGAGTCCCAACCGTGGCGGGTGGGCGAAGGCGACCCGCCGCTCGAGCTCGACTACGCCGCAGCCGGCGCG
>CAVRKX010000011.1:0-166981 GCA_963721735.1 uncultured Actinomycetes bacterium | reverse complement strand
CCTCCGAGCCCGGGTACCGGTAGCCGAGGTCGCGGGTCAGGTCGAAGCCGAGCCGCTCGGCGATCCGGGCGCTCTCCGCGACCGCGCCGGGATGATCCGCGAAGCGGGCGGCCATCGCCGCCGGCGCCGCCAAATAGGCCGATGCGTTACCACGCCGCTCGGGCTCGGTCTCCTCCAGCGCCCCCCTCAGGCGCACGGCGACCAGCGCGTCCTGAAGCGGCGCCCGCGAGCGATCGTGCATGTGGACGTTGCCGCTCGCCACGCACCTAACCCCGAGCCGCCCGGCAAGACCCTCGAGCCAGCGATTTCGCGCCCGGTCGTGGCGCCAGAACGGCCGCTGCAGCTCGACCCGGAAGCGCTCGGGGCCGAAGGCATCGACCAGGCGCCGCCCGAGCGCCTCTGCCGCACGCGCCTCGCTCGGCAACGGGCGGCCGCCGGCACGCTCGAACGGCGCCGAGAGCGCCCCGTCGCGCGCGCACCCCGAGAGGCAGACCAGTCCCTCGGCACGAGCCTCGAGCGAGGTGAGCGGCAACACGGGGGGGAGGGGATCAGCACAAGGCCCGCCGCCTCCTCCGCTGTGCGTCCGGGGGCGGCGGGGTTCGTGGTGGCGCGTGTCGCGATGCGCCTCGGTGATCAGCCGGCACAGATTCCGCCATCCGGTCGCGTTCTCGACCAGAAGCGTGAGGTGAAACGGCCGGGTGCCTTTGCTCACCGTCAACTCGGCCCCGACGATCGGGCGGACGCCGAACGCCTTGCACGCCTGCGCGAACTCCATCGCTCCCCAGACGCCGTCGTGGTCGGTCAAAGCGAGCGCCTCGTAGCCCAGCTCCGCCGCCCTCGCCGCAAGCTCCTCCGGCGCCGACGCCCCGTCGAGGAACGAGTAGGCGGAGTGGCAATGCAATTCCACGTATTGAGGACGCCGCGCACCCCGCCACAGCGCAGGGTCCGTCGAAGCCGCTCCCCGAGCATGTGGCGGGCAGTCGTTCTTTCACGCTCTTTGGAGGAACCAGCGACCTCCTTCCGCCGGCTCGCGGAAGACCACCACGTTGCGCCCATCGGCGAGCACGAGCTCGAAGTAGCGGCGGTGAAGCGGCCTCGGCGTCCACCAGCGGTCCTCGATCAGCCACTCCTCACGCACGGCGTCCACCGCCACCGACTCGACGGCGCTCGGCACCCCGTCGGGCCCCGCCTCCACCTCAACCGGCAGCGGCCAGTAGATGTGCCGCCGCCCGGTCACGAGGAGTCGTCGGTATATGTCGTAAACGGCGTCAGGAGCGAGCGCCGCTCGGGCACGCGCGATCCCGAGTCGACCTCGAGCACTCGCAGCACCGCGTTCTTCCCGGCGATCGCCCGCGCCTGGCGAACCGCCTCGGCGAGCCGCCTCCGCCTGCTCCCTCGCGCGGACTCGTCCAGCGTCGCCTGGTCGCTCGCGGGCGGCCCCGTCTCGAGCGCCCGCAGGCTCAGCGAGGCGGCGGCGCCGGGAAGCCCATCAAGCTTCGGGAGCAGCGCCAGGCGCAGGCGCACCGGATCGGCGCTGGCGCTGCGCAGCGCCGCCACCGAGCGCCAGCTCCCGCCCCCGGCGAGCCGCGCGCCGAGCCGCAGGCGTCGCAGGCTCCGCCCGCGGCGCTCCGGGCGGGCGAGCAGGCGATCGACGAGCAGCGCCAGCGCCCGCTCCAGCTGCTGGCCCGAGATGGCCTCCGGCAGCTCGAGCCGCTCCACCAGCTCCTCGGGCGCTCGGCGCGGGCGCAGGGGCTCGCCCTCGCCGCGAGCCATCCGAAGCGCCCTCAGGCCCGCCTCGCCGAAGCGGTCGGCGATCGCCGCATCGGGGAGCGCCGCGAGCTGGCCCAGCGTGTCCACTCCGAGCCGCTCGAGCTTCTCCGGCAGGTCCGCGGAACAAATGCGCGCCGCCTCCTCAGCTCCGCCTCCGGGGGCGGCGCGGTTGGTGGAGAGACGATCCCGAAGCAGGCCGACCGGCAGGGGGGCGAGAAAGGCGCGCGTCATCGCCCCGGGGACGATCACCGGCGCCCTGCGCGGCCTCGCCCGGAGGGCGGCGGCGTAGGCGCAGAGCCTGGTCTGACCCGCCCCCAGGCGGACGGGCGGGCCGATCGCCTTTCGCGCCTGCCGCAGGACCCCCTCCAGGCTCCCGCCCCACAGCCCCCGCAGGCCCGCGGCCTCGAAGAACGCCTCGCCCGCCCGGCCCGGCTCGACCGCGGCGCCGATCCCCTCCAGGCGTCCCAGCGCCTCCTCCCAGGCCGCCTCCGCGCGCTCCGGATCCGGCGGCACCAGCGCCAGCTCGGGACAGCGGGCGAGCGCCTCGCCGAGGCGCATCCCGGCGCGCACGCCGAAGGCCTCGGCGGGCCCCGAGACCTCCCCGACCACCTGCGGCCCGCCCGGCTCCGGCGCCAGTGCCAGCGGTCGGGAGAGCAGCGCCTGCCGGCGCCCTCCCAGGGTCGCCAGTAGGGCGAACCGGGGGATGAGGGTGCAAGTAATGATGCGCGGCGCCGAAGGGCGCCGCGACAGGCTGGTGCCGTTGTTGGTTACGCGCATACGAACACATGTTCGTATCAAATCCGTAGGATGTCAAGTGCCACCGATCCCGAGCGCGCATACTGGGCAGGTGGCTCCACGCGCACTGCTGGCGGGCATCGCGATCACGATCGCGCTCGCGGGGTGCGGGGGAGGGGACGGGGGCGAGAGCGGCGGTGAGCTGAAGGTCGCCGGTGATGCCGATCCGGGGGACGTCCGCGTGATCGACGCCTGGGTGACGGCGCTTCGGCGTGGCGACGTGGACGCCGCCGCGCGCTACTTCGCGATCCCCAGCGCCGCAGAGAACGGCCCGCTGCTGCTCCAGATCGAGAACCTCGACGACGCCCGCCGCTTCAACGAGTCGCTCCCCTGCGGCGCCCGCCTTGTGCGCGCCGAGACCCAGGGCGAGTTCACGACCGCGACCTTTCGCCTCACCGAGCGCCCCGGCCCCGGCACATGCGGGCCGGGTGCCGGCGAATCCGCGAAGACCTCGTTCGTGATCCGCGACGGCAAGATCGTCGAGTGGCGCCGAGTGGGCACCGGTGGTGCGGAGGCTCCTGGCCGCACCGTCTGACCGCACCGCACCGGGTCGTCCAATTTGGTTGATTACGCGCCTTTCCTGATAGGGATATGGTCCGCGAGGGCCAACAGGACGGCCTCGGGAAATTCGAGAGAGGAGATTTTCATGCGAAGGCTGTTTTCAGTCTTTGTCGTGCTGGCGATTGCCGGTCTGTCGCTCGGTCTGGCCGCCTGCGGCGGCGATGACGACGAGGGCGACGGAGGTGGCAGGAGAAGCCACGCTCGACCTGACGATCGGCGACTCGGTGCCGCTCGAGCGGCGCCCTGAGCCCGTACGGCCCGCCGGGCCAGAAGGCGGCCGATGTCGCGGTCGAACAGATCAACGCCGCCATCGACGACGTCGGCGCGGATCACACGGTCGACATCATCCACGAGGACAACGAGACCTTGCCGACGCCGGCGGTCAACGTCGCCCGCAGCATGGTCGACGAGGGCGCCTCGTGCATCGCAGGCGCGTGGGCCTCGGCGGACACGATCCCGACGGCTCGCTCGGTCACGATCCGCGAGGGCGTCCTCCAGATCTCGCCCTCGTCCACGAGCGACGAGATCACCGCCCTCGAGGACGACGGGCTTGCTCAACCGGACAGCGCCCCCCGACAAGTACCAGGGCCCGACGCTGGCCGACGCCATCGAGAAGGACATCGGTGGGGCCGAGGGCAAGGTGGTGAATATCGGTGCTCGCAACGACTCCTACGGTGAAGGGTTGGCCGGCACGTTCAGTGACGCCTGGGAGGCCAAGGGCGGCCAGATCGGAGAGACGGTCCTCTACGACCCGGAGCAGCCCAGCTACGACTCAGAGGCTCGGCAGATCGTCTCCGGCAATCCGGACACGATCGTGATCATCGATTTCCCGGAGACGTTCGCGAACGTCGGCCCCGCCCTGCTGCGGACCGGCGACTACGATCCGGCGAACGCCTGGGGCACCGACGGTCTGACGATCGGCCCGGTCAAGCCACCGGAGATCGTCGCCGGGATGCAGGCGACCGCACCGGGTTCGCCGGACTCCGGCGAGGTGCCTGAGGCGTTCGCGACGGTGTTCGCGGACTCCGACCCGGCCGACGTGGAGCAGGCGATATTCGCGGCGCAGAACTTCGACGCCGTGATCCTCTGCTACCTGGCGGCCGTCGCCGCCGGTTCCACGGACGGCCAGGAGATGGCCGACCAGGTGCGTGACATCAGCGGACCGCCCGGTGACAGTTACTCGTTCGAGGATCTCGCCGGGGCGATCGAGGCGCTCCAGAACGGCGACGACATCGACTACGAGGGCGCGGCCGGCGCGATCGACCTGGACGAGGCCGGCGACCCGACGGCAGGCGTCTACGACATCAACGTGTTCCAACCGAACGGGGAGCTCAAGGAGATCGACGAGGTACCGGTGCCGGAGCTCTAGCGGTAAATGCTGATCGCGCTGGTCCCCCAGCGCGATCGACGATGCAGGTGACGGCCGGGGCGTGAGCCCCGGCCGTTTCCTTACGTCCGCTCGTCCTCCAGCGCCTCCTCCACCTCCGGCCGATCGACCCGCGCCGTGCCGCCCGAAGTAGAGCTCGGCCACCTTCGGGTCGGTGAGCAGGTCCCGCCCCGGCCCCTCGAAGCGGTTTGCGCCGAGGTCGAGCACGTACCCACGATCCGACATCGCGAGGGCGCGGCGGGCGTTCTGCTCGACCATCACGATCGTGACCCCGGCTCGGTTGATGTCCTCGATCTTTTGGAAGATCGCTTCGACGAATGCCGGCGCGAGACCCGCCGAGGGCTCGTCGAGCAGTAGCACCCGGGGATCGGGCATCAGGGCGCGCGCCATCGCCACCATCTGGCGCTCCCCGCCGCTCATCGTCCCTGCCGCCTGCCGGCGGCGCTCGCCGAGTCGCGGAAAGAGCTCGTACATGCGGTCCATCTGCGCGCCGGTCCGCCCCCGGTCCAAGGAGCCCATCTCGAGGTTCTCCTCGACGGTCAGGCTCGGGAACACGTTGTCCAGCTGCGGCACGTAGCTCAGTCCCAGCCGCGTGATCGTGTGCGGCTTGTGACCCGTGATGTCCTCGCCGCTGAACACGACGCGACCGCTCCGGGGACGCAGGAGGCCGAAGATCGTCTTGACCAGCGTCGACTTGCCGGCCCCGTTGGGGCCGATCACGGTGGCGATCTCGCCCTCTTGGACCTGGATCGAAACGCCGCTGAGGACGTCGACCTCGGAGATGTACCCCGCAACGACGTCCTCGGTGACGAGCAGGGCGCCGTTGGCTTTGGCGTCGGCCATCACGTGTCCTCGTAGCGCTCGTCGGCCACGGCGCCGGTTCCCAGATAGGCATCGATCACGGCCTTGTCCCGGCGCACCTCGTGCGGCTCTCCCTCGGCGATCACGCGGCCCTCCGCCATCACGATCACCCGGTCGGAGTGGTTCATGACGACCTCCATGTCGTGCTCGATGAACAGGAACGTCACCCCATCCTCGGTTCGCAGCCGCTTCATGTGGTCGAGCAGGCGTCGCCCCAGGGTCGGGTTGATGCCCGCCATCGGCTCGTCGAGAAGCAGGAAGCGCGGTCTGGTCATCAGCGCCCGGGCCAGCTCCAGCAGCTTGCGTTGCCCGCCCGAGAGGGTGCCCGCGTAGTCGCCGGCCAACCGGCTCCAGGTTGAAGATCTCGAGCAGCTCCATCGCCTGCTCCCGCACCTCGGCCTCCCGGCGGCGCACGGCCCCGGGGCTGAAGACGACATTGCGCAGGCGCTCGCCCGGCTGGTCCGGGGCCGCGAGCATCATGTTGTCGATCACCGGCATCCGGGCCAGGGCCTTGGTGATCTGGAACGTGCGGACCATGCCCAGGCGGGCGATCGCGTACGGCGGGCGCCCCAGGACGCGCCTGCCCTCGAAGGCGGCCTGGCCGCCGTCAGGCCTGTAGAAGCCGGTGATGACGTTGAAGAAAGTGGTCTTGCCCGCGCCGTTCGGCCCGATCAGGGCGGTGATCGAGCCCTCTGCGACGTGGAGCGTGGCTCCATCCACCGCCCGGATGCCGCCGAAGCGCTTGACCACGTCGCGCGCCTCGAAGATCGTCCCGCCGTTGCTGCCGGCGTGCGCGGCCGCCCCCGCCGACTGGACCCTCAGTCACCGAGCACCATCTCCTCGCGCTTGCCGAACATCCCCTGTGGCCGGAAGGCCATCAGCAGGATCAGCACCAGGCCGACGATCGCGAAGCGCAGCGCCACCTGATCCGGACTCGTCATCGAAGACGTCGATGGAGCGGGTTGCCTCGAGCAGGGTCCAGAAGATCACCGAGCCGGCCAGCACCCCCCAGTAGCTCGCAAGCCCGCCCAGCACCAGCACCCCGTAGGCGTAGAAGGTCACCAGGGGCTCGAAGTCGATCGGGTGGAGGGTGGCCAGGTTCATGGCCAGGATCCAACCTGCGATCGCCGCGATCGCGGCGGAGATGACCAGTGACTGGAGCTTGTAGGCAACGGCGTTCTTCCCCAGGGCCCTGGCCGCGTCCTCGTCCTCGCGCACGGCGCGAAGCACCCTTCCCCAGGGGCTGCGCTGCACGAACAGCAGGCCAAGCGGTGACGACGAGCACCAGAGCCCAGCCGACGAGCAGCAGCGGGAAGAGGATCTCCGGGTCGCTCCAGCCGAGGTCCACCAGCCAGCCCTCGATCCTGTCGGAGACGTCGAGCCAGGTGTCGTCGTAGCAGGCCGACTGGTCGTCGCTGCAGAACAGTCCCTGGTTGCCTCCCGTCAGCTCGCGGGCGTTCTGCGCTATGAGGCGGATGATCTCGGCAAAGGCGATGGTCGCGATCGCCAGGTAGTCGGTCCGCAGGCGCAGGGAGGGGAGGCCGACGATCAGGCCGAACGCCATCGTGACCAGGATCGAGATCGGAAGCGAGAGCCAGAACGAGATGCCCGTGTCGATCGTCAGGATCGCCATCGTGTAGGCGCCGACCGCCATGAAGCCGGCCGCGCCGAAGTTGACGACCCCGGTGAAGCCCACGTTGAGCTGCAGGCCGAGCGCGACCAGCGCGTAGGTGGCCGGCCAGGACGCCGACGCTGGTCCAGAAGTTGACGCTGGTGAGAAAGTCGAAGGTGATCGCGACGGGCAGAAAGTCCATGGCCGTCAGATGTCTCTCGCCCGCCCGAAGATGCCCTGCGGCCTGACGATCAGCACGATGATCAGCGCCGCGAAGCCGATCGACACCTTCCAGCGCGCCTCGATGAACAGGGTGGACCACTCGATGACCAGCCCCAGGACGAGGCCGCCGGCCAGGGCGCCGAAGGCGTCGCCGATTCCGCCCAGGATCACGGCGGCGAAGATCGGCAGCAGCAGCTCGAAGCCGAGCTCGGGCCGCAGCTCGGTGGTCGCCGCCGCCATCACACCCGCCAGGCCGGCGAGGGCGCCGGCGAACAACCAGGTGTAGAGGATCACCCGGGAGGTGTCGACCCCGGATGTCTCGGCCAGCTCCAGGTTGTCGGAAAGGGCCCGCATCCGCTTGCCCAGCAGCGTGTAGCGGAGCATCAGGCCGATCCCGACGATGACGACGACCCCCGACGATCAAGACGACGAGCGACGTGCGCCCGATCCGCAGGCCGAAGACCTCCACCGTCTCGATCACGTTCACGTCGAGGAAGCGGATCTCGGTGGACCAGACGTACTGGAACAGGGCCCGGAGCAGGAAGGCGAGCCCGATGGACATCAGGAGAAGCTGGAGGAGGCCCGCGCCCCGCGCCCGCATCGGCCCCCACATCACCTTCTCGAAGAAGATGCCGAGCAGCGCGGTGGTCGCCATCGCGAAGAAGATGCCGAGCACCAGCGGCATCCCCCAGGTGACGTTCACCAGGTAGGCCATGTAGGCGCCGAAGGTGAGGAAGTCCCCGTGCGCGAAGTTGACCAGCTTGAGGATCCCGTAGACGAGCGTCAGCCCGACGGCGCCGAGCGCGTAGATCGCGCCGCAGCGAGAGGCCCGTCGAGGCCGGTCTGGGCGACGTCGTGGAGCCCCTTGGCGACGACCATCGCGAGGACGGCGGCGGCGAGGATCGCCATCGCGACCAGCGCCGGGCGCTGGCGCGCCGTATCGCGAATGCGGTCGGCGAACGACTCTTCGCCCGCGGCTAGCGTCCCGGCTTCCATACCCCGCCGCATCGTATTTCCTTTTTTCGGCCGCCCAAACCGGTGGCGGCGCTGCTTACGAGGCGGCGCCCTCCGGCGTCATCGTCGCCGCCTGCTCGCCCTCCAGCGCGACTATCCTGATCGGCGCCATGGGAAGGACGATATTCCGCGTCCCTCGGAGGCTGGGTGGCTGAGGGCTGCACCTGGTGTGGGCAGGCCGTCGACCCCGACGACGGCTTTCGGCTCTACGAGCCCGTCGGCGAGCGCCGGGCGGCGTTCTGCCGCCTGGAGCACGTGGTGCCGTGGGCGATCCGGGGACCGCACTGGGAGGCCGGCGAGATGACCGAGTCGCCGTCGGTCGACGAAGGGCCGGCGAGCTGCTCGCAGTGCGGCACGGAGCTCGGCGAGGTCCACGTACTGCTCGTCCGCCACCGGGGCGAGCACCGCGTCCCGGACGGCTTCTGCGGCGTGGACCATCTGGTCGAGTGGGCGAAAGCGGGTGGCAGGTGGCAATAGGGACGACAGGCGAGGCGATGGCGGTAGGGCCTAGCCGCCCGCCTGCGCCGCGAAGTCGAGAACGAGACGGGAGGTGTCGGCGGGCTTCTCGACGTTCGGCGAGTGGCCGGTGTCCGGGAGCACCGTGATCCGGGCTCCCGGGACGTCGCCGTAGGCCTGGGCGGCCGCATCGGGGTCGTCGTAGAGCTGGTCCTCCTCGCCGAAGATCACGAGCAGCGGCACGGCGGCGTCGCGAACTCGCTGGTCCAGGGGCAGCTCGTCCCCGTAGTCGTCCGACTCGGCGGCCGAACGGTCGTATGAGGTGTAGGTCATCGCGTTGTAGTCGTCGATGACCTGGTCCGAGAAGTCGCCGAGGTCGTAGCCGGGGGCGAAGGCCGACTCGTAGCCGTCCTCGATCGCGAAGTCGGGGGCGATCCGCCGCAGCCCTTGCCCGAGCACCGGGGTGAAGGTCAGCCTGGCTGTGAACGGCAGGTCGCCGAAGCTCGGGTCTGGGGCATTGTCGATGGCGACCAGGCGGTCGACCAACTCGCTGGACTCGGCCGCGAGCGCGGTCGCCACGTCGAACCCCATCGAGTGGCCGACGACGACCGCGCCCTGGACTCGGAGCTTGCCCAGGGCGAGGGCGACGAGGCGCCCCTGCTCCTCCATCGAGTAGCCGCTCTTCGGCTTCTCGGAGCCGCCGAAGCCGAGCAGGTCGATGCGGATCACGCGATGGCGCTTGGCCAGCAAGGGAACCATCCGGTCCCACCAGTGGAGCGAGCAGCCGAAGCAATGCAAGAGCACGATCGGCGGCCGGAACCGCCTGTCGCCACGAGCGACGCGGGGGAGCGTGGGGACCGTCGGTCCCTGTTCGACCACCTGCACGGCGCCGCCGGGCAGATTCGAGGATCCGCCCCCCGCTCACCGTCACCTTGGCTGCCTTTGTCTCCTGGTTGAGGACGATCGTGTTCACCGTGAGCAGGATCGCCAGCGCCACCAGGACGCCGATCAGGATCTTCCAGCCGCGTCTCACGCCGGCGATTGAGGGCGCGGGGCGAGGCCGATCTCGTCGGCCCGCTCGGCCATCGCCTCGATCACGAAGCTGACGTGCTGGTCGAAATCGACGCCGAGCTCCTCGGCCCCTTGGCGAACCTGATCGCGATCGACGCCCGCGGCGAACGAGGGCGCCTTGAGCTTCTTGCGAACCGACTTCGGTGTCATCCCCTCGATTCCCGTGGGTCGCACCAGGGCGCAGGCGGCGATGAAGCCCGACAGCTCGTCCACGGCGAACAGCGTCTTCGCAAGGGGCGTCTCGCGAGGCACCCCGAGGAACTCGGCGTGGCCGGCGACCGCGTCGATCACGTCCTTGGGATAGCCGCGGGCCTCGAGCTCCTTCAGGGCGTACCTCGGATGGCCCGTGTCCAGATCCGGGTAGCGCTCGTAGTCGAGGTCGTGGACCAGCCCGGTGATCCCCCAGAGCTCCTCGTCCTCGCCGCCCTCGCGAGCGTAGGCGCGCATCGCGGCCTCGACGCCGAGCAGGTGCTTGCGCAGCGAGTCGGAGGCGACCCACTCGCAAACCAGGTTCCAGGCGTCCTCACGCGTCAGTTCAGGCATGGGCCGTTGTTACCCTAGCCCTCCAGCGCAAATGGAGAAGCTCGTCATACAAGGAGGCGGCCCGCTTTCGGGCGAGATCGTCGCCGCCGGGAACAAGAACGCGGCCCTGCCGCAGATCGCCGCCTGCCTGCTCACCGACGAGGAGGTGGTGCTGTCCAACGTGCCGCGAATCAGGGACACCGAGGCCCAGATCGCCCTGCTCGAGCGCCTGGGGGTGAAGGTCCACTGGAGCGGGAACAACGAGATCCGCCTTCAGGCCGACGGCGTTACCGACACCAGCGTCGACGAGGCCCTGGCCGCCCGGATCCGCGCCTCGTTTCTGCTCGCCGGCCCGCTCCTGGCGCGCTTCGGACAGGCCAGGATGCCCCCGCCCGGCGGCGACTTCATCGGCCGGCGGCGCCTCGACCCGCACCTCGACGCCTTCCGCGACATGGGCGCCCGGGTGGACGGCGATCGCTGGATCGAGATCGACGCACCCGAAGGTGGGCTGAAGCCGTGCGCGGTATTCATGGACGAGCCCTCCGTGATGGGTACCGAGAACGCGCTCATGGCGGCCGCCCTGACCCCAGGTCCGACCACGATCGGCAACGCCGCCTGCGAGCCGCACGTCCAGGACCTCGCCCGCCTGCTGGTCAAGATGGGCGCCCAGATCGACGGCGTCGGCTCCAACGTGATGACCGTCCACGGGCGCGACAAGCTGGGCGGCGCCGAGCATCGAGTCTGCGCCGACCACATCGAGGTCGCCAGCTTCATGGCCCTCGCCGCCGCGACCAAGGGCGAGCTGCGCATCCGCGATGCAGAGCCGGAGGACCTGATCGCGATCCGCCGCGCGTTTCGGCGCCTGGGCCTGCAGTCGATGGTGGAGGGGCGCGACGTGTTGGTGCCGCCCGAGCAGGCGCTGGAGGTGAAGGCCGATCTCGGCGACGCGATTCCGAAGATCGAGGACGGCCCGTGGCCGGCGTTCCCGGCGGACCTCACCTCGATCGCCTTGGCGCTCGCCACGCAGGCCCGCGGCACCGTGCTGATCTTCGAGAAGATGTTCGAGAACCGGCTGTTCTTCGTCGACAAGCTGGTCGCGATGGGCGCTCGGATCACGCTTTGCGATCCCCACAGGGCGATCGTCAGCGGTCCGAGCCGTCTTCACGGCGAGCGCGTCGACAGCCCCGACATTCGCGCGGGCATGGCGATGCTCATCGCGGCGCTCGCCGCGGACGGGACGTCGGAGATCGGCAAGGTCGACCAGATCGATCGCGGCTATGAGCGCATCGACCTGCGGTTGCGCGAGCTCGGCGCGCGCATCGAGCGGGTCAGCCGTCGAGCCGGTCCCCGCGTAGCTGGAGTCAATCCGCCGGAAGCCTCGGCTCCGGCTTCGGCCGGCGGGCGACGGCTCCGGCGCTCTGACCCGACGAGGCGCCAGTCCAGCGTCTACCGCGACTGCGTCGCTAGCCCATACCCTCTACGGCGATGACCCACCGGATCCCCCCAGGCACCCGGGACGTGCTTCCCGACGAGATGCGGGAGCTGCGACGCCTCGAGCGATCGCTCGCCGAGACCTTCGAGCGGTTCGGGTACGGCGAGGTGGCGACGCCGACGATCGAGTACCACGAGGTGCTCGCTCGCGGCGATGACCGCAGCGCGCCGGCCGCGTACCGCTTCTTCGACGAGGGCGGCCAGCTGCTGGCGCTGCGTTCCGACATGACGATCCCCATCGCGCGCCTGGCGGCGACCCGGTTCGACGGCGAAGACCCTCCGTTCAGGCTCTGCTACATCGGCAACGCCTACCGGGCGGTCCGCCCCCAGCGAGGCCAGATGCGCGAGTTCGCCCAGGCCGGCGTGGAGCTGATCGGCGCGGAGGCGCCGGAGGGCACGGCCGAGGTGGTCGAGGTGCTGTGTGCGGCGCTGGATGCCGCCGGGCTGACGAGGGCCCTGATCGGCCTCGGTGACGCCGACCTGTACCGCCAGCTCCTTGACGAGCTCGGGGTCGCCGACGAGCGCCGCGACCGGATCCTGGAGGTGCTCGCGACCCACGACCTGGTGGGCCTCGAGGCAGAGGTCGATCAGCTCGAGATCGGCGACGGTGAGCGCCAGACGCTGCTGCGGCTACCGAGCTTGCGTGGCGGCCCCGAGGCGCTGGACCAAGCCCGCGAGCTCGGTGGCGGGGCCGTGGAGCGGGCCACCCAGCGCCTTGCCGCAACCTACGAGGCCCTGGCGGCGCGGGGCGTCGCCGAGCGCGTCAACGTCGACCTGGGCCTGCTCAGGGATCTCGGCTACTACACGGGCGCCATCCTCGAGGTCTACGACCCCGCGCTCGGGCACGTGCTCGGCGGTGGCGGGCGCTACGACGAGTTGATGGGACGGTTCGGGCGATCGCTCCCAGCGGCGGGCTTCGCGCTCCACTTGGAGCGGCTGCACGTAGCGCAGGCGGAGGAGCAACGGGTGGCGCGGGAGAAGGGCTCATGAGAGTGACTGGGGTGGAGGCCACGCGGGCGCGCGCCGGCGGGCCGCTGAAGCTCGCCGTGCCCAGGGGGGCGCTGTTCGAGGGCACGCTCGACCTGCTGGACGCGATCGGCACGGATACGCGAGAGGTGCGCGGAGACTCCCGCTCGCTGGTCTTCGGGGCCGACGGGCTGGTGCTCGTCACCATGCGTCCCTCGGATGTGCCCACCTACGTGGAGGCGGGCGCCGCCGATCTCGGCATCACGGGCAAGGACGTCTTGCTCGAGCAGCGGGACCGCGCCGTGTACGAGCTTCTCGACCTTCGCTATGGAGCCTGCCGGATGGTGCTGGCCGGCCGCAAGGGGGACGAGAGCCTCGGCGAGGCGGAGCGGCGCCTGGGAGCGATGCGAATCGCGACCAAGTACCCGCGGACGACCGAGCGCTACTTCCAGGAAACGGGTCGCCAGGCCGAGGTGATCGAGGTCAAGGGGTCGGTCGAGCTGGCCCCGATCGTTGGGCTCGCCGACGGGATCGTGGACCTCGTCAACACCGGGAGGACGCTGAGCGAGAACGAGCTCGAGGTGCGCGAGGAGATCACCCGCTGCACGGCCCGCCTGGTCGCCAACCGCGTTGCCCACAAGCTGCGCGCGGCCGAGGTGGACGCGCTGGTCGAGCGGCTGCGGGAGGCGACGCCGGGGTGAGGATCGAGCGGCTTGACTGGGACGGCGCCGACGCGCCGGCGTTCGCGGGCAGGCTGCGAGGGCTTGCGCCGGCGCGGCGGCGAGGTTCGCGCCGAGGTGGAGCGGATCGTGGACGCGGTTCGAAGCGGCGGTGACGCCGGGCTGCGGGAGGTCGCCGAGCGCTTCGGTGAGGCGGTGCCGGAGTCGTTCCGGGTCGATCCGGAGGCTGTGGCCGCGGCGCCTGGGCTGCTGGAGCCCGAGGTGCGTGAGGCCATGCGCGTCGCTGGGCGCAACATCCAGGCGGTGGCTCGCGCCGAGCTCGAGGCGAGGGCGCGCCCGGCCACGGCCGAGCTGCCCGAGGGCCAGCGGGTCGAGGTGCGCGACGAGCCCGTGGCCACCGCCGGCGTCTACGCGCCCGGGGGCAAGGCCGCCTATCCCTCCTCCGTCCTGATGTGCTGCGTTCCCGCCCGCGTGGCGGGCGTGGCGCGCCTCTGTGTGGCCAGCCCGCCGGGTGCCGGGGGGCGGCCCAGCGCGGCGGTGCTGGCGGCGTGCGCGATCGCGGGCGTGGACGAGGTCTACGCGATCGGCGGGGCCCAGGCGATCGCCGCCCTGGCGTTCGGCACCGAGACCATCGATCCGGTCGACCTGATCGCCGGGCCCGGGAACCGCTACGTGACCGAGGCCAAGCGGCTGGTCTGGGGACAGGTCGGGATCGATGGCTTCGCCGGCCCGACCGAGCTGATGGTGGTCGCCGACGGCACCGCGAACCCGGAGTGGATCGCGCTCGACCTCTGCGCACAGGGCGAGCACGGCGACGACAGCCCGCTGATCGTGGCCTCAGCGGACATCGCGCTCCTGGACCGGATTGCGGAGCTGGTGTCCGAGCTCGCCCCGGACCGCCCCAGCGTCGCCGAGGCGCCGCTCGCCCTGGTCGCCACCCGGGGGCTCGAGGCGGCGCTGGCGCTCGCCGACGCGGTGGCCCCCGAACACCTGGAGCTCGCCTTCCAGGGGGCGGACGAGACGTCCGCCCGGGCGCGGGTGGCCGGCTGCGTGTTCGTCGGCGCGGGCGGGGCGGCGGCGTTCGGCGACTACGCCGCCGGGTCGAACCACGTTCTGCCCACCGGCGGCGCGGCCCGTTTCGACGGGCCCTTGGGCCCGGGGACCTTCCGGCGCCGGACTTCGATCGTCACCCTGCCGGGTGCCTCCGCGAGCGCCCTCGCCCCCCACGTGGGCGCCCTGGCGCGTGCCGAGGGCTTTCCCGTGCACGGCGAGTCCGCCGAGGCCCGCGGCCGTGGCTGATCCGCGAAGATGATTCCGAGGCCGAGATGAGCCGCAGAGCAGAGATCTCACGAAAGACCAGCGAGACCGAGGTCGAGCTGGCCCTGGACCTCGACGGGGGAGAGGTGTCGGTCTCGACCGGGGTCGGCTTCCTCGACCACATGCTGGAACTGCTCGGCCGCCATGGGCGGCTGGGACTGCGCGTCCAGGCGACCGGCGACCTGGAGACGGGGGCGCACCACACGGTCGAGGACGTCGGCATCGCGCTGGGGCAGGCGGTAGACCGGGCGCTGGACGACCGCGCCGGGATCCGCCGGTTCGGGTATGCCGTGATCCCGATGGACGAGGCGCTCGGGACCTGCGCGATCGACGTGTCCGGGCGACCGCTGTGCGTGTTCGAGGCCGATCTGCCGGCGATTTCGATCGCCGGCTTCGACGCCGAGCTCGCGGAGGAGTTCTTTCGCGCCGTCGCCACCAACGCGAAGCTCACCCTGCACCTCGGCACGCGCTATGGCTCCAACGCCCACCACATGATCGAGGCGTGCTTCAAGGCGTTCGCCAGGGCCCTGCGCCAGGCCGTCGAGGTGGATCCGCTCGAGACCGGGATCCCATCCACCAAGGGGACTCTCACCTAGATGACCCAGATCGCGATCCTCGACTACGGGGTGGGCAATCTGCGCTCCGTCGAGAAGGCGCTCGAGCGCGTCGGCGCCGAGGCCACGATCACCGCCGATCCCCAGGCGGTGCGCGCGGCGGACGGCGTCATCCTGCCGGGCGTCGGGGCCTTCCCGGCAGCTATGCGCCGGGTTCGCGAGCTGGAGCTCGACGCGCTGGCCGCCGAGCGCCTGAGCTCGGGCATACCCGTGCTCGGCATCTGCCTTGGCCTCCAGCTCCTGCTCGATCGCTCGAGCGAGCAGGCCGGGGCGGAGGGGCTCGGCCTGATCCCCGGCGAGGTGACGGAGCTCGAGGCGCCGGGGCTGAAGCTTCCCCACATCGGCTGGGAGCCGGTTCGCTGGGAGCGTCCCTCGGAGCTCACCGAAGGGCTGGAGACGGAAACGCCGTTTTACTTCGTGCACTCGTTCGGGGTCCGTCCGTCCGACGCCGCCGACGTGCTCGGCACCGCCCAGTGGGGCGAGCGCTTCGTCTGCGCTGTCGCCCATCCGCCGCTCTACGGGGTGCAGTTCCACCCCGAGAAGTCGAGCGCCGCGGGCCTGCGCCTGCTGGCGAACTTCACCGCGATCTGCGCCTCCGTGCCCGCCTGAGGTGGTCCTCTATCCCGCGATCGACATCCGGGGCGGGCACGCCGTTCGGCTGGAGCGCGGCGAGTACGGCCGCGAGACCGTTTACGACGCGGACCCCGTGGACGCCGCACGCCGCTGGGTCGATCAGGGGGCGAGCTTCCTGCACGTCGTGGACCTGGACGGGGCGCGCTTTGGCGAGCCCCAGAACCTCGAGCACGTGAGCCGGATCGCGAGCGAGGTCAGCGTCCCGATTCAGGTCGGGGGCGGTTTGCGCGACGCCTGGACCGTGGCCGAGGCGCTCGGCGCCGGGGCCGAGCGGGTGGTGCTCGGCACGGCGACGCTTGCCAGCCCCAAGCTCGTCGAGGGGCTCGCGTCGGAACACGGGGAGCGGGTCGTGGCCGGCGTCGACGCTCGCTCGGGCCACGTCGCGATCGAGGGCTGGGAGCGTGAGACGGCGGCGACGCCGGGCGACCTGATCGCCGAGCTGGCCGGGCGCGGCGTGCGCCGCTTCGTCTACACGCCCGTGGAGGTGGACGGGACCATGGAGGGGCCCGGCGTCGCGGGCCTTCAGGCAGCCGCGGCGGCGGCGGCGGAGGCCGGCGCGGAGCTGATCTACTCGGGCGGCGTCGGCTCGCTCGACCACCTGCGGGAGCTGGCCGGGCTGGGCCTCGACAGCCTCGCCGGGGTGATCGTCGGCCGCGCGCTGTACGAGGAGCGCTTCACCGTCGCCGAGGGCCAGAAGGCGCTGAGCGAGGGCGGATAGGCTCTCGCGCCGTGGCGGCGACGAGCGCACTCGCGGCAGGGCTGCGACGGATTTCATGGGCACGCGTGCTCTGGCTCGCCCAGCAGGCGGGCAAGCGCGGAAGCGCCGTCTGGCGCGCACTGGGCGAGAAGGGCCGCCAGCGGTTCGTCGAGCTCGTCCGGAAGTCAAAGGGGAGGCCGGACCGAAACCTCAACCAGCGCGAGCGCGACGAGCTGCGGTCGCTCGCGTCGAAGGCGCTGAAAGCGGCTCGAAGCCCGAGATCCGTCTAGCGTCACGACATACTTCGCACGCGTGACCTATGACGAGAAGCTGAGGCTTTGTCGCGCTTCCTACGACGCGTTCAATCGACGAGAGCTCGAAATGCTCTTCCAGCTACGTCCGCGGACGGGGGCGGCTCAGCGGCGCGCCCGTCGAGAGTCCACCATTTGCGTAGATCATTGAGTTCCGAGAGGGAAGGTTTCTCCGTGTCGACAACCACTCCGGGGTCGAGGCGCATTGAAGGCCGCACGTCTGGGGCAGCGACAGGGTCGCGGGGACGCCCCCTGATTCCGAGGTCTTGATGTGACCAGGCCTCAACTCCTCCTTATCCCGGGCTACAGCGAGCTTGAGTGGGTAGTACGGCCAGAGCTTGAGGAATGGGCCGAGGTCGCTGTGTTCGATGCCCCCGGCGTGGGCGATGAGGCTCCCCCCGCCGCGTATGACACCTCGGCCGTCGCCGAGCGGGCGGCCGCGGAGGTCGATCGCCGCGGATGGCAAAGCTGCGTGATCGCCGCTGACGAGTTCGCGATCGCCTCGGCGGTGAAGTTCGCGTCTCGACACCGGGATGCAGTCCAGGGGCTGGCGCTCGGGCACGCCTGTCTGAGCTTCAGCTCCGAGGCAGACCCGCCCGCGGTCAACGCGGAGGTTCGATCAGCCTTCAGCCAGGTGGCCAAGCTCGATGACCGAACCTTCATTCGGCACCTGACTCAGATCACCCAGGGTTTCTATGGTGAGGAGCTCGCCGACCAGATGCTCGAGCGCATCCCCACGGGCGTGGCGCAGGCTTACTCGCGCGACAACATGGCGGACCCCGGCGACTGGATTGGGGATGCCCTGCGGGATCTGGCGAAGCCGTTGCTCCTCGCCGAGCACGATCCCTGCCTGCTCTTCACGAAGGAAGGCTACGAGGCTGCCGTTTCGGCCTTCCCCGACTCAATGCGGGTGTCCTGCCGCGAGAAACCGAGCGTGAGCCCTGCCTTCGCCGAGGCCCTGCGCGAGTTCTGCCGGGAAGTGGGCGCCTAAGCAACGGGGGGCGATGTCCCTCGTCAGGACGCGACCGCGTAGAGCGACCAGCGGTCCGCCACCCGCCTCGTAGCTGTCGATGACCTCGGCGCCTCACAGGTCGCCGTCGTAGATGAGACACCGCATGGAGCCCTAGCCGTTGGTATCGAGCGCGGGTAGGCCGTGGCGGTCTCGAACCGCTGTCGTCACCTGTTCGCCTCGCTGGGCAAGGGGCAGGTGAGCGAGGACGGATGCCTTGAGTGCCCATCGCACGGCGCGCGCCACGACGTCGGCACCGGCAAGATGGTGCGTGGTCCCCAGGGCGCCTTCAAGCTCCTGGCGGGCGCCGTCAAGGCGACGACCGGCGCCATGGCCCTGAAGACGTTCCCGGTCGAGCTGCGCGACGGCGCAATCTGGCTGGTCGGCTGAGCGACGGTGTCGCTGCCGCCATGCGGCAATGACAGTTGGCCGTGGCCTTCCGTTTCTACGCAAGCTCGTCCAGAAAGTCGCTGACCACCCGGCGCCACTCACTCGGGCGGTCGAGGTGGAGATCGTGCGCGGCGTCGGGAAGCTCAACGACTCGCGCATGAGGTAACCGGTCGGCCATTCCCCTCGGCTCGCTCTGTGACAGAGCACCTTTACCTGCCCGTACAACCATCGTTGGGCAAGAGATCGCCTCCCATTGCGTCCAGTAGGCGTGGGCCGCCGCGTCACGCAGCGTTCGCATGATCACGTTCGGGTCGAAGCTCGGCCACCAGCCTCCGTCGCGCTCCTCGAGCCCATCTGCCCAGGCCTCGGCGGCGGCGAAGGCCCACCGAAGAAGTCGACGGCGGCCTCGCTTCACCGCCTTGGGCGGACCGGCATCGGCGAGCACGAGCCCCCTTATGAGCTCGGGGTGCCTGGCGGCGGTCAGCAGAGCCGTCTGGCCACCAAGCGACTGTCCGATCAGCAGCAGGGGCTCAGCCGTCAGCTGCTCGCGCTCCTCCTGCACGGACTTGCCGGCCACGCGGGGGAGTGGGCGGAGGCGAACGCCGTTGCGTTCGAGGTGCTGCCAGCAAACCACAATCCGTCTCATACCAGTTAGCGATTGGGACACTGCTGCCGTTCGCGGCTTGCTAGCGAGAGCGTGGCTCTCGCATCTCGCAGGAATGCGACCATCAACATCCTCGGCACGACCGTTGCACCTCGGCTTGGACTTAGCGCCCCGGCCGGTTAGGGTGCGGCAGCCAACTCGACGGAGGATCTATGTCATCCAGCGCTGCGGATTCCGAGCTCAAGGCACGCCACCGGGCGATGTGGGCCTCCGGTGACTATCCCTCCATGGTGGAGACGTTCCTGCTGCCGCTGGGTCCCACGGCTGGTAGAGGCTTGCGGCATCGGACCGGGAATGAACGTCCTCGACGTCGCTGCCGGAACCGGCAATGCATCAATCCCCGCGGCGAAGGCGGGCGCGAACGTAACCGCAAGCGATCTGACCCCGGAGCTGTTTGACGCTGGACGCCGGCGGGCTGAGACCGAGGGGGTCGAGCTCGAGTGGGTCGAAGCAGATGCTGAGAGTCTCCCCTTCGAGGATGAGTCGTACGACGTCGTCATGTCATCGATTGGGGCGATGTTCGCTCCCCACCACCAGGATGTCGCTGACGAGATGGTCCGGGTCTGCCGCCCCGGTGGGACGATCGGGATGTTGAACTGGACTCCGGAAGGCATGATCGGAGCCCTCTTCAAGACGATGGGACCCTTCGCACCGCCGCCTCCGCCCGGCGCTCAGCCCCCGCCGCTCTGGGGTAGCGAGGAGCATGTCAAGCAACTCTTCAGAGGTCGCCTCGACTTCCGGACACTCGAGCGTGACGTCCTCGGAATCACGGCCTTCGAGCATCCCCGCGACTACGGGGAGCACTTCAAGGCGAAGTACGGGCCCACTATTGCCGCGCGCAACAACGCGAGTCTCGACGGACGGCGAGGAAGAACTGGACGACGCGCTCGATCGTTTCTGCGACGAGTGGAATCTGGGTACCGGGGACGATGCTCGCTTCGAGCAGGAATATCTGGTCGTCGTCGGCACGCGGGCCTGACGCTCTCCCTTTCACGCGGATGAGGGAGCGCGCTAGGGGTTGGAGTGCCACGACCCTGGAAGCCGCGGCACTTTGAAGCCGCTGCTCGAACCCCCGCGCTCGAAACCCAGCTGCGCCTCGCGTCGATCCATGTCGAGCCTTACAACCGCATGACCTGTCGGGCTCGCGCCGGCGGGGCTACGACCAGAACTCGTCCCAAGCGTAGAGGTCGTGAAAGTGCTCCCGACCGTCGGTAATCCGGCCGTCCTTGAGCTGGAAGACGATGCAGTCGCCAACATCCAGCTGCTTGCCGTCTCGCTCCGCTTTGCTGCGATGGATGCCGACGACGCGGCCGTCATCGTCCGCAAGCAGCTGCTGCAGCTCGGCCTGGAAAGTCCCTCCCGTCTCCTGTCCCAGCCGGCCGAAGTAGGCAAGAGTCGCCTCGCGGCCCTGGTAGTCGTCGGCCGGCCAGCTCCGCCCCGGTGTGTGCCACAAAGCGCTCTCGTCGAAGAGTTCGGTGAGCGTGTCCAGATCGCCCGAGTTGAAGGCCTCGTAGGCCCGCCGCATGATCGCCGCGTTTTCGTCTGCTCCCATCTTTCCTCCCATTTGTGGTCTCAGTCCGTGCGCGAACCTAACAGGCTGGGCCTCCCGCGGTCGCCTCTGGCGGCCGCGCGGATAGGACGCGCATGATCGGACCTATGATTTTTTCCAGGATCGGCGGCAGCACTCGCGCAGTCCTCGGTGAACGCGGGGGAGCCTTAGCATCCCGGCTCCGCTTCGCTTTGCGCGTGAAGGCGGGGGTGCCCCCAACTCCGAGCTATCGCCATCCGCTACCCTCGCAACGTGGCTCTGAAGCGCGTCATCCCCTGCCTCGACGTGGACGCGGGCCGAGTGGTCAAGGGGACCAACTTCGTCGGCCTGCGTGACGCCGGCGACCCGGTGGAGCTCGCGGCTCGCTACGACGCCGAGGGGGCCGACGAGCTGGTCTTTCTCGACATCACCGCCTCGCACGAGCGACGGGAGACGATCGTCGAGCTGGCGCGGCGAACCGCCGACAACGTGTTCATCCCGTTCGTGATCGGCGGCGGCATCCGTTCGGCGGACGACGCCCAGGCTGTGCTCGACGCCGGTGCCGACAAGGTCTCGGTCAACTCCGCCGCGCTGGCGCGGCCGGAGCTGATCGGCGAGCTGGCCGAGGTGTTCGGCTCTCAATGCGTGGTGATCGCCATCGATGCCAAGCGCCGCGACGGGGGCTGGGACGTCTACGTCAACGGGGGCCGCACCCTGGTCGAGGGTCGCGAGGCGGTCGCCTGGGCTCGTGAGGCGACCGAGCGCGGGGCGGGGGAGGTGCTGCTGACGAGCATGGACCGGGACGGGACGACGGACGGCTACGACCTCGAGCTCACCCGAGCGGTGGCTGACGCGGTCGCGGTGCCGGTTATCGCCTCCGGCGGGGCGGGGGAGCTCCGCCACCTATCGGAGGGCATCACGGAGGGTCGGGCCGACGCGGTGCTGTGCGCCTCGATCTTCCACTACCGCAAGCACACCGTGGGGGAGGCCAAGCAGCACCTCCGCGAGGCCGGGATCCCGGTGCGCTAGCTGCCGCCTCGGTCCTTGCCGCCCCCACGTTTCTTCGCGCCCTTGGGACGGTGCGGCTTCGGCTTGAAGGCGCGGACCGTCGAGTAGCCGGTGAGGTAGATCTTCTCGCCGTCCGAGATCACCGGGTTGTACTCGCCTTGCTCGTGCTCGAAGACCTTCTTGCCGTTCCGGACCTTGTAGCCGACGGTGCCGACGTTCGGCCCGATCATCGAGACGTAAACGGTCTCTCCCACCACGCTGGAGGACCCGAGCACGATTCCGTCGAGCGGGTGCTCCCAGCGCACCGCCCCCGTGCGGGCGTCGAGCGCGTAGAAGTGCTTGTCCTGCGAGCCGGCGTAGACCGTGGGCGGCGAGTTCGGCGTGTCCGCGACGGCAGGCGATGGGTAGACCTCGGCGCCCGTCGAGTGGCTCCAGGCGAGCTCGCCCGTCTTCGCCACGAAGCTGTAGATGCGCCCGTCGAGGCTGCCCAGGTAGACCCGCCCCCAGGCCACGGCCGGCGTGGAGTAGACGCCGCCCCCACGTAGCAGGCCCCCGCCCTGCGTGTTGGCCGTCCACCTGACCTGGCCGTTCGAGGCGTCGATCGCGTAGATCTCGCCCGCGTAGTTGGCGGCGAACACCGTGCCGTCGCTGAATGCCAACCCGCCCTTCACCGGGCCGGCCGTCGACACCGTCCATCTGACCTTGCCGGTCTTCTCGTCAAGGGCGAAGATGTCCCCCGACTCGCAGCCGAGGATCACCCTGCCGCGGTGCACGAGCGGCGAGGACTCGCTGCGCCCCGGCAGCGGCGTTCGCCACAGCACGTCGCTGCCGTGCGGCTTTGGGCGAAGCGCCACCACTTGGTGCGGCTCGAGGTTGACGGCGAACAGGCGACCTTTGGCGAAGGCGGGCGCGGACGCGTTCAACGACCCGATCTTGCGCTCCCACTCGACCTTGCCAGTGTCCGTGTTGAGCGCGCGAAAGGTTCCATCCTTGTCCATGAAATAGATCCTGTCCTTGACCACGATCGGCTGGAACTCGAGCAGCTTGCCCGCCTGAAAGCTCCACTCCGAGGAGCCGAAGGGAGGGTTCAGGTTCTTGGCCTGCAGGTAGCGGGTGCGCGCGAGGTCGTGGCCGTAGAGCGGCCAGTCCACCGTCTTGATCGCCGCGGGCTTCTGCTGCGTGAAGGCCGCGTCGGGATTCGAGACGTCCCCCGGGCGCTTTGTGGTCAGGTAGACGGCGAGCGCCGCGCCGGCCACCGCGATGGCGGCGCCGCCGGCCACAGCAAGCCGGCGCCGGACGCTCCAGGAGCGCCAGATGTCGAGCACGCGAGCCATCCGCGAAGCCCGTCATGGTAGGGAACGGGTCCGAAGGCCCCTTGAAGAGCCGCGATGCCGCCCCCGAAGGTCAAGATCGAGCCCGAGCGACTCGCCGAGCGCCTGGCGGCGCTGCCCGGGATCGAGCGCCTGCGCGAGGCCGCTACCGGGGTCGCCGCCTATCTGGTCGGCGGCGCCGTGCGCGATCTCCTGCTTGGCCGGCGGCGGGCGGACATCGACGTCGCCGTCGAGGGCGACGTGGAAGCGGTGGCCCAGAGGCTCGGTGGGGAGGCGCGCACCCACGAGCGCTTCGACACCGCATCAGTGCGGGTGGACGGGCTCGAGGTGGACTTGGCGGCGACGCGCAGCGAGACTTACGCTCACCCCGGCGCGCTCCCCGAGGTACGCCCAGCCTCGCTCGCCGATGACCTCTCCCGGCGCGATTTCACGATCAACGCGATGGCGGTGCCGCTGGCCGGCGATTCGGAGCTGATCGATCCCCATGGAGGCCTCGAGGACCTGGGACGGGCCGAGCTCCGCGTGCTGCACCCAGGTTCGTTCGAGGACGACCCGACGCGCGCCGTGCGAGCCGCGCGGTACGCGGCGCGTTTCGGGTTCACGTTGGAGCGAACCACCTCGGAGCTGATTCGACGCGCCGACCTCGCCACCGTGTCCGGGGATCGGGCTGAGGCCGAGCTCCGAAAGCTCGCCGCCGAGCCCGAGGCGGCCAGGGCCTTCGAGTTGCTGGGCGAATGGGGGGTGCTCGAGCTTCGCCCCGAGGCCCTGGAGCTTCTGACCGTCGTGGGCGAGCTGACGACCGCGGAGCCATGGCGAGGGGTCGCCCCTCGGGCCGACGCCGTGCTCGCCGCGGCGCTGGGCCGCGGGGTCGCCGAGGCGCGTGAGCTCGCCTCAGCGGAGCCCGGCCGCCCGTCCGAGGCCGTCGAGCGCGCACGGGGGCGCACCGGGATCGAGCTTGCGCTCGCGAGGGCGCTGGGCGCCGAGTGGCTCGACCGGTACGTCGCCGAGTGGCGAGGGGTCCGGCTGGAGATCAGTGGCAGCGATCTGATCGCCGAAGGGGTCGCGGAGGGCCCTGCGGTGGGGCGTGGCTTGAGCGAGGCCCTGCGCGCAAAGCTCGACGGGGAGGTTCATGGCAGAGCGCAAGAGCTGCGAGCGGCGCTTTCCGCGGCGCGCGAAAATGCCTCCTAGGAGGAGCTTCGGCGCCACCCCCACTCGCCGCCTCCGCCGCGATGACCGACCCCCTGTACGACGAGCCCAAGTACCTCACGGAGCTTCCGGACGACCTGAAGCTGAAGCGTGCCGCGGCGGCCCGCCGCCGGCGCTGGAGGCGCCGGGTCGCGGTTGGGGCGATGGTCGCGGTCATGGGGGCGGTGGTGGCGCTGGTCGCCACGAGCCTGGGAGGGGAGGAGGAAGCCCAGCCCACGACCGAGGCGGCGCAGCAAACCGAGCCTCAGGGCCCGAGCCCCGAGAGCGCCGCCCCGGCGTATCCGGAGGGCTGGGAGCCGCATCCCGGGCCCGTGCCGGTCCTCGGGTACCACGCAATCGAGGCGCCGAGCACCGCGGAGGCCCTCCCGGAGCTGTTCGTCGAGCCGCGGGACTTCGAGGCCCAGATGCAATGGCTTGCCGACCAGGGGTTCGAGGCGGTGACGCTCGATCAGGTCGAGGAGGCTTGGTATGAAGATGGGCGGTTGCCGCCACAGCCGATCGTGATCAGCTTCGACGACGGCCACCCGAGCCAGGCCTCGAGCGGCTTCGAGGTGCTGGATAGGCGCGACTGGCCGGGCGTGCTGAACCTCCCGGCAAGCGGCTCGGAGCTGCCCGCCGCCGACGTTCAGCGGCTGCTCGATGCCGGCTGGGAGCTGGCCTCGAAGGCCACCACCAACGTCGACCTGACGACGCTCGACTCGACCACGCTCGAGCGCGAGGTGGCGGGGTCACGGCGGATCCTGCGGCGGCGCTTCGGCGTTCCGGTGAAGAACTTCTGCTATCCGCTGGGCCGCTACAGCACCACGGTGATCTCAGCCGTCCACAGAGCGGGCTACGTGGGCGCTCAGACCCAGATAGCGGGGGTCGCGAACGCGGCCACCCCCTACATCATCGACCGGATCCAGATTCTGCTCTCGGACGGCCTCCCCGGCTTCATCTCGAAGCTCGAGTCGGCCGGGGCGGCCTAGGGACGCGACCAAGAGTTGCGCTGGCGCGAGCGAGAAGGGGTCAGGTGGCTGGAGGCCGAGTTGCCCTGCGGGGGCGCGGGTAATGGCGGTGTGCGGGCGGCGTTCAGCACCCGCCTCGGCGGGGTCAGCGAGGGCCCATTCGAAAGCCTCAACCTGGGGCGGCTCACCGGAGACCTGCCCGACGCAGTGCACGAGAACCGCCACCGTCTGGCTGCCGCGATCGGGATCGACCCGGAGCTCGTGCTGATCGGCAAACAGGTGCACGGCGCGCGGGTGGTCCCGCACGATCAGCCCCCCGAGCACCCCTTGTACGCGGTTCCGACACCGGGGCTCTCGGAGGCCGACGGCCAGGCGACGGCGCGGCGCGACCTGGCGCCGCTCGTCTTCGTCGCCGACTGCTTGCCGGTGGCCCTGGCGGGGCCGGGGGGGATCGCGATGATCCACTGCGGCTGGCGCGGCCTGGCCGCGGGGATCGTGGAGCGCGGCGTCGAAGAGGTGGCGGCGCAGGCGGCGGCGGTCGGCCCAGGGATCGGCCCGTGCTGCTACGAGGTCGGCGACGAGGTGCTCGCCGCCTTCGAAGCGCTGGGACCGGACATCGCCGACGGGAGGATGCTCGATCTGCGCCGAGCGGCCAGGCGCCTGCTCGAGCGCGCCGGGGTCGCCTCCGTGGAGGTCTCGGAGGAGTGCACGAGCTGTCAGCCCGAGCTCTTCTTCTCGCACCGTCGCGACGGCGGGCGAACGGGGCGCCAGGCGGGACTCGTATGCCGGGCGTGATCCGGGGACTGAAGGCGGAGCGGGTCCGCGCCAACCTGGAGCGGGTCCGCGAGCGCGCGGGCGCCGGGGTGGAGATCCTGGCGGCGACCAAGTACGTGCCCCTCGACGAGATGGGGACGCTGGCGGAGGCCGGGGTGACGCTGGTGGGCGAGAACCGCCTTCAGGACCTGGAGGCGAAGCGCGAGCGCTGGGGCGACGCCTTTGCCTGGGACTTCATCGGCAACCTCCAGAGCCGCAAGGTGAAGCGAATCGTTCCCCTGGTCAGGCTGATCCACTCGGTGGCAAGCGACTCCGCCCTGGCGGAGCTCGATCGTCACGCGCAGCCGGGCACGGAGGTGCTGGTTGAGGTGAACGTCGCCGGCGAGGAGCAAAAAGCAGGCATTGCGCCCGCCGAAGTCGGCGATTTCATCGCTCGCTGTCCCGTGCGGGTCGCGGGCCTGATGACCATGCCGCCCTTCAGCACCGAGCCGGAGGCCTCGCGCCCAGCCTTCGCGCGGCTCGCCGAGCTCGCCGCCGAGCATGGGCTCGATCGGCTCTCGATGGGTACGAGCCAGGATTGGGAGGTGGCGGTGGAGGAGGGGGCCACGATCCTGCGGCTGGGCACGACGCTGTACGGGTAGGCACAAGCTGCGAGGGCGTCCTACGCGGCGTTTCCGCCTGGGAGTCGTCACAATCCCTAGAGGAAACGTGCGTTCAGAAGCGAACGTACGCTGAGCTATGGCCTTCCGCGATACATGGCACCGTGCGCTGGTTTATTTCGGGCTCGCCGAGGACCCCGAATACCAGGAACCCGACCTGTACGAGCCCGAGACCGGGGCCCAGGGCGAGTACTACGAGGGGTCGTCGCGCTCCGGTACCGTCAGCCCGCTCCGCGAGCGGCGTCGCGGCCGCGACGAGATCGACGACATCTTCGCCGACGACGAGCCTGTGGGCGGTGGGCGGACGCGCATGCTGCGGCCGGTGGGCGGCAACGGCGGCGCGGACGTGCGCGTTCATCTGGTGACGCCATACAGCTTCAACGACGCCCAAGAGGTTGCCGACAAGTTCAAGCAGGCTGTGCCGGTGATCCTCAACCTTCAGACCACCGAGGCCGAGCTGGCGAAGCGGCTGATCGACTTCACCTCGGGACTCACGTACGCGCTCGAAGGCGGCATGCAGAAGATCGCCGACAAGACGTTCCTGCTGACGCCCCGCAACGTGGAGGTCTCGGCCGAGGAGAAGGCTCGCCTGATCGAGAAGGGCTTCTTCAACCAGTCCTAGGAATATCGCCGCCGGCTCCTCGCCTACGGCTGCGAGGGAGCCGTAGGCGACCGGTCATCCGGCGAAGCCGGTTGCAGCGGGTTTGGGCGCCGTCCGTGTGGACCCGGGCAACTCGTATTTACCGGAACTTCGTTCCTAGCCCAGGCCACATACCCTTGGCCGCGTGATAGTTGGATTCGCCGGCGCCGGGAACATGGCCGCGGCCATGGCGCGCGGCTGGGCCGCGGGCGACGGCGGTCCGGACGCGATGCTGTTCTGCGACCTGGAGGCGGAGCGCGCCAGCGCCCTCGCCGCCGAGGTCGGGGGTCAGACGCGGGAGGGGCTTTCAGAGCTTGCGGCCGACTCCGACTTGCTCCTGCTTGCGGTCAAGCCCACCGCGCTCGATCGGGTCGCCACGGAGCTGGGCGGAGCGGCGCCGGCGTTGATCTCGGTGCTCGCCGCGACACCCACGGAGCGGATCGCGGAAGCGTTCCCGGGGGTGCCGGCGATGCGGGTGATGCCCAACCAGCCCGTCGAGGTCCGCCGGGGGGTGCTCTGCTACGTGAAGCCCGTCGCGATGCCGGCCGAGCTCGAGGAGAGCCTGCTCGCCCTGCTGGGGCTGCTCGGCACGCTCGTCCCGCTCGAGGAACGGCAGATCGACGCGGCGATGGCGATCATGTCCAGCTCGCCGGCGTACATCGCGCTGGTCGCCGAGGCCCTCGCTCGGGGCGGGGAGCGCGAGGGCCTGGACCCGCGACTTGCGGGCGAGCTCGTCGCCGGCACGCTCGCGGGCACCGCGGCGCTGCTTGAAAAGCGCGACCCGGCCACCATTCGCGACGCGGTCGCATCGCCGGGCGGGGCAACCGAGGCGGGCCTTGCCCAGCTCGAGGGCGTCGTGGAAGATGCCTTCGTGAACGCCGTCAATGCCTCCCTGGAGCGGGTCCGGTGATCCTGCCGCTGGCGATCACCCGCGACACCATCGCCGACTACGTCGCCGCTCTGTTCCTCGTCTACCTGATCCTGATCTTCATCCGCGTGCTACTGAGCTGGATTCCGCGTATGCCCTACAACCGCTACCTGCGCGCCGCGGTTGACTTCGTGGAGGACGTCACCAATCCCTACCTGAACGTATTCCGGCGCTTCCTGCCGCCGATCGGCGGGGGTGGCTTCGCGCTCGACCTGAGCCCGATCCTGGCGATCATCCTGCTGCTGATCGCGCAGAGCTTGGTGGTCGGGCTGATTCGCGGTTGAGCCCGTCTCCGGTGAACGACGCCACCGCTGTCTGGCGCTGGGCGCTCGCCGTCTGCGGCGCCGTCGTCCTGGTGGACCAGGTGAGCAAGGCGATCATCGTCTCCTCCCTCGCCGTCGGCCAGCGGGAGAGCCTCCTCCTCGGCCTCGACCTGACGAACACGACCAATCGTGGCCTGGCGTTCGGTATCGGCGGGGGGCGGGGCTTCGTGCTCGCGGCGACGATCGTCGCCCTGGCTGCCGTGCTCGCCTGGTTCGCGGTCGACCCACGGCGGCCGGGCCTGTGGCTCTCGGTCGGCCTGCTGGCCGGCGGCGCGCTGGGCAATCTCGCCGACCGGGTGCGAGCCGACGCCGTGACCGATTTCATCGACTTCCCCCTGTGGCCGGCCTTCAACTTCGCCGATGTGGCGATCACCTTTGGTGCGCTGGGGCTGGTGCTCTCGTCGCTTGGAGCGGCCGGAGGGGACGAGCGACCGGCCGGGCCCGGCTAGTGGGCCAAGGGTGAGCCTCGAGCCGCGCATCGTGCACGCCGACGACTGGCTGGCGGTGATCGAGAAGCCCAGCGGCCTTGTCGTACACGCCGCTCCCGGCCACCGGGGCCCGACCTTGGTCGACGCGCTGGGAGATCTGCTCGCCGGCGGCCGGGATCCGCAGCGGCCCGGGATCGTCCACCGCCTCGACAAGGAGACCTCCGGGCTGATGGTCGTCGCGCGTTGCGAAGAGGCCCACCGCCGGCTGGCGCGGCAGATCAGGGCGCACGACGTGCGGCGGATCTACAGGGCGCTGGTCGAGGGCCATCCGCGCGCGCGAACCGGGACCATCGACGCCCCCCTGGGGCGCGACTACCGAGCGCCCGAGCGCCGCGCGGTCGGGGGCCGCGCGCCGCGCGAGGCCCGCACCCACTTCACGGTGCTAGAGCTTTTGCCGGCGGACGCCCTGGTCGAGGCGCGCCTGGAGACCGGCCGCACCCACCAGGTCCGAGCCCACTTCGCCGCGATCGGCCATCCGGTGGCGGGCGATCCGCGCTACGGGCACGCTGGGCGCCACGGCCTCGCTCGTCAGTTCCTGCACAGCGCCGAGCTCGGCTTCCGGCACCCGTTCACGGAGGAGGAGCTCGCGTTCGAGTCCCCCTTGCCGGCCGACCTCGCTGAGGCGTTGGCGCGGGCGCGAGCCGGTTAAGATCCCCGCCGACCCGTAACCGACCCCTGGCGGAAGGCTCGGGGCCCTGCCCGGCACGAGACGTGCCGGGTCCCCGCGGCGCCACCAGGAGACTGAGCGAACCGAGACAAGGGAGCCCTATGTCCGAGCCTGGAACCAAGGAGCTGCTGGAGGCCGGCCTGCACTTCGGCCACCAGACGCGACGGTGGGATCCGCGCATGCGCCCGTACATCTTCGGGGAGCGCGACGGCATCCACATCATCGACCTGCTGCAGACCGAGCATCTGCTCGCCGAGGCGAGGCGGTTCGCCGCCGAGACGGCGAGCAAGGGCGGGGCGGTCCTCTTCGTCGGCACCAAGAAGCAAGCCCGCGACGCGATCAAGGAGTGGGCCGAGCGCTGCGAGATGCCCTACGTCAACCAGCGGTGGCTCGGCGGCCTCCTGACCAACTTCCACACGATGTCGGCCCGGATCGAGCGCCTGCATGAGCTCACCGCCCTGCGAGAGGAGGGTCAGCTCGACCTGCTGCCGACCAAGGAGCGCATGGCGCGCGAGGCCGAGCTCCAGAAGCTCGAGTACAACCTCGGTGGGGTGCGGGGGATGAAGCGCGTGCCCCAGGCGGTGCTGGTCATCGACCTGAAGACGGAGGCGATCGCGGTGCGCGAGGCCGAGCGGCTTCGAATCCCGATCATTGGCTTGGTGGACTCGAACGTCGACCCGGTGCCGATCGGCTTCCCAATCCCTGGCAACGACGACTCGATCCGCTCCTGCGAGCTGGTGATCAGGACGATCGGCGAGGCCGTCTACGAGTCCGCGCGGGCCTGGCGCAAGGCCGAGGCCGAGCGCCAGGCCGAGGAGGAGAACCGCCGCCGCCGCCAGGAGGAGGAGCGCCAGCGCGCCGAGGCCGAGGAGCGCGCCCGCCAGGAGGCCGCGCAGGCCGAGGCCGCCGCCGGGGCGACCCAAGGGGAGGCTGAGGCCTCGCCGAAGGCCGCCGGGGAGGAAGCGAAGGCGTGAACGACGCCACCGCCGTTTCCGCCGCCGACGTCAAGGAGCTCCGGGAGCGAACCGGGGCTCCGATCATGGACTGCAAGGCCGCCCTCGCCGAGGCGGGTGGCGACACGGAGAAGGCGATCGAGATCCTCCGGGTAAGGGGGCAGGCCTCGGCCGCCAAGCGCAGCGGCCGGGCGACCAGCGAGGGCATCGTCACCTCCTACATCCACGCGACCGGCAAGGTGGGCGTGCTCGTCGAGGTCCAGTGCGAGACCGACTTCGTCGGCCGCAGCGACGACTTTCAGGAGTTCGCGAGCGAGGTGGCCATCCACATCGCCGGCGCCCCCTCGCCGCCCGTGTACGTATCAGCGGACGAGATCCCCGACCAGGCGCGCGACGCCGAGCGCTCCGTGTTCGAGGCGAAGGCGCGCGAGGAGGGAAAGCCCGACGAGGTGGTTGGCAAGGTCGTCGACGGGCAGCTGGCCAAGTGGGCCAAGGAGGTGGCGCTGCTCGAGCAGGAGCACGTGCGCTCCGACCGCTACGAGGGCAGGACGATCGAGGACCTGCGCGCCGAGCTGGCGGCGAAGACGGGCGAGAACGTGCGGGTCGCTCGGTTCGCGCGGTTCGTGGTGGGGGAGGAGTGAATAACTCCCGCAGGAGCAAGCTCCTGCGGGCTTGCGACGCAAACGTCGTGGACCCGGGCAACTGCCGTGCACCGGGACTTCGTCCCTAGCCCGGGCGCCCTTTAGGCTTGCGGGTGCTCCATGGCCGAATCAGCTCCATGGCCGAATCAAGGTTCAAGCGGGTCCTCCTGAAGATCTCGGGCGAGGCCTTGATGGGGCCGCTCGACTACGGCACCGACGCCGACCGGGTGGAGCAGATCGCGATGCAGATCCACGAGGTGTCGGCCCGGGGGATGGAGATGGCGCTCGTGGTGGGCGCCGGGAACATCTACCGAGGCCTTCAGGGGGCGGCTCGCGGCATGGACCGGGCGACCGCCGACTACATGGGGATGCTCGCGACGGTGCTCAACGCGCTCACGCTTCAGGATGCGCTCGAGAAGCAGGGCGCCCACACCCGGGTGCTGTCGGCGATCCAAGTCACCGAGGTGGCGGAGCCCTACATCCGGCGCCGCGCGATTCGTCACCTTGAGAAGGGCCGGATCGTGATCTTCGCCGCGGGCACGGGGAATCCGTTCTTCACCACCGACACCGCGGCTGCGCTGCGCGCCCTGGAGATCCACGCCGAGGCGATCCTGATGGCCAAGCACGGCGTGGAGGGCGTCTACGACGCCGATCCCTCGGAGGTCCCGGACGCGAAGTTCCTCCCCGAGATCACCCACCGCCAGGCGATCGAGCGGGGCCTGCGGGTGATGGACTCGACGGCGCTGACGCTGTGCATGGACAACGCCCTGCCGATCTACGTCTTCAACATGGCGGACGAGCGCAACATAGATAGGATCGTTCGCGGGGAGCGCGTCGGCACCCTGGTCTCGTCCGACGGCGCGCTGGGGTGGGTCGCAAGCGAGGAAGGGGCCCGAGAGGAGCGATGAGCGAGTTCACCGACGACCTGCTCGCCGACGCCAAGGAGCGGATGGCCAAGTCGGTGGAGGCCTGCCTCCACGAGCTCGCCACGGTGCGCACCGGCCGCGCCTCGCCGCACGTGCTCGACCGGGTGGTGATCGACTACTACGGCACGGAGACGCCGCTGCGCCAGCTGTCCCAGATCGCCGCCACCGATGCCCGGCTGCTCACCCTGACGCCCTACGACAAGAACGCGATCAAGGCGATCGAGAAGGCGATCCTCGAGTCCGACCTGGGGCTGACCCCGTCCAACGACGGCAATGTCATCCGGCTTCAGATCCCCGAGCTCAACGAGGAGCGCCGCCGCGACCTGGTCAAGGTCGTCCACAACGTGGCCGAGGAGAGCCGGATCGCGGTGCGCAACATCCGGCGCGACGTGATGCACGACCTTCGGGAGCTGAAGAAGGAGGGCGAGGTCGGCGAGGACGACGAACGCCGCGCCGAGGCCGAGCTTCAGAAACGCACCGACGGCGCGATCGGCGAGATCGAAGCGCTGCTGAAAGCCAAAGAGGAAGAAATCCTCGAGGTGTAGCGACGGCGCAGTACGTCGCCATCATCACGGACGGCAACGGCCGCTGGGCCGAGAGGCGAGGGCTCAAGCCGATCGAGGGCCACGAGGCCGGCGCCGACGTGGTCAAGGCGCGCCTGCGCGATGCGGTCGAGCTCGGGATCAAGGAGCTGACCGTGTTCTCGTTCTCCACCGAGAACTGGACCCGCCCGCCGGCCGAGGTGGAGGGCCTGATGCGCATGTTTCGCGAGCGGATCGACCGCGAGACGCCGGAGCTCCACGACGAGGGCGTGCGAATGCGGTTCATCGGCCGGCGGGACGGAATCGACCCCGAGCTGGTCGAGCGCATGGAGTGGGCCGAGGCGCTGACCGCGGGCAACGACCGCATCAGGTTCTTCGTCGCCTTCAACTACGGGGGCAGGGCCGAGATCGTGGACGCGGCCGCCGAATTCAAGGGATCAACGGAAGAGGAGTTCCGCGCCGGGCTGTACGCGCCCGAGATGCACGACCCCGATCTCCTGATTCGGACCAGCGGCGAGCGGCGGATCTCCAACTACCTGCTCTGGCAATGCGCCTACTCTGAGCTGGTCTTTCGTGACGAGCTTTGGCCCGACTTCAGCCGCGAGGCGTTCGAGGAGTCACTGAAGGAGTTCGAAGCGCGCAAGCGGCGGTTCGGCGCGCGCTAGCGCCCGCGCGACAAGTCCCTGCCGATAAGGTCGCGCCCCACGATGGACTTTCCGCCCCGGCCGCCGCGGCAGCCGACCGAGCGAGGCGCTCCGCGGGAGCGGCCGCCTGGGCCTCGCGGCTTGCGGCGCCCCAGCCGCGCCGGGTCGGCGCGGGTTGCGCCCGCCCCCGGGGGGCCGGAAGGGGGCGGGGGGAGGGGGCCACGGAGGGAAACGCTGGCCCGGATCGGGGTCGCGCTGCCGTGGATCGTGGTGGCGATCGTGGTGATCGCGGTTGGCGACCTTCCGTTCGCCCTGGCGATGATCGGCTTCGCCGTCATCGGTCTCGGCGAGCTGTTCCGGATGACGCGCCGCTACCGGCCGATGGTCCCGGTCGCATTCGTCGCCGTCGCGGCCATGGTGCTGGCCGCCTTCTACGGCGATCAGTTCCAGATCGTGCTGGTCGGCGTGGCGACGTTCCCGCTCATGTTCGCGTTCGCCCTGGTGCGCGGCCCTCGGGAGGGGGTGACCCGCTCGATGGCGATCACGCGTGCTCGGGATCGCCTGGATTGGCTTGCCCTTCACCCACGTGGTGCTGCTGCGAGAGCTGCCCGTGCACGGCGGCGCGCTGGTCATCGACGTGCTGGTCGGCACCTTCCTCACGGACACCTCCGCGTATGCGGGGGGGCGCCTCTTCGGCCGCCACAGGCTGGCGCCCAGCCTGTCTCCGAACAAGACCGTCGAGGGCCTCGTGTTCGGCTTCGTGGGCGGCACCATGGGGTTCTGGTTCGCGGGGCTCTACCAGGATTGGCTCACGGGGATCGACGCCCTGATCATGGGCATGTGCATCGCCGCCCTGGCGCCGATCGGAGACCTGTTCGAGTCGATGGTCAAGCGCGACCTCGAGATCAAGGACACGGGCCGCGCCTTCGGGCCCCACGGCGGCCTCCTGGATCGCCTGGACGCCGTGCTATTCACGATCGTCGCGGGGTATTACCTGTCCGTGGCACTCGTGTACTGAGCGCGCGCTCAGCCGCCGAGCGCCGCGCGCACGAACGCCAGGTCCGCCCGCATGTCGTCAGCGGTCCCGGGCGTCTCGCAGACCACCGGCGCCTTCGCGGCACGAATCATCTCCCTGAGCGCGTCGGCTTCGATCTCGCCCCTGCCGAGGTTCGCGTGGCGGTCGGCGCCGGTGCCGGGCGGGTCGCGCGAGTCGTTGGCGTGCAGCAGGTCGATCCGGCCCACGATCGCCAGCACCCGCTCGACCGCGTCATCCAGATCCTCCCCCGCGGCGTGGGCATGGCAGGTGTCGAAGCAGAAGCCGAGCTCGACGTCGGTCTTGGCCGTGGACACCGTGTCCCACAGCCGAGCGAGAGCGTCGAACCGCCGCGCCACCGCGTTGTCACCACCCGCGGTGTTCTCGAGGTAGAGCGGAACCTGGCTCTGGAGCATGTCGAGCGTTCGCACCCAGCGGCTGAAGCCTGCTTCGATCCCGTCCTCGGCATGCCCCGGATGGACGATCACCGCGGTGGCCCCGACCTCGGCGGCCGCCTCGCAGGTCTGCTGGAGGATCTTCCGCGAGCCGTAGCGGACGTTGTTTCGAGGCGAGCAGACGTTGATCAGGTAGGGGGCGTGGACATACAGGGGCAGGGCGGAGCGGCGCAGCTCCTCGGCATCGGCCCGCGCCGGCGGCTTCTCCCACCCTTGGGGATCCGAGAGGAAGACCTGGACGCAGTCGGCGCCGAGCGCCTCGGCGTCGTCCAGGGGGTGGTCGGGCGCCACGTGGGCCCCTACTGCGAGCTTGGCCATCGAGCGCGAGATTAGCCCCTCCCTAGACTGCCACGGGATGAAGAAGGTCGTCATCCTGGGCGCCACCGGCTCGATCGGCGAGCAGGCGCTGGAGGTCGTCTCGGGCTCGGAGGACCTGGCCGTGGCCGGGCTCGCCGCCGGCTCCAACTGGCAGCGCCTGGTCGAGCAGGCGCGCGACCATGGGGCGCCCGCCATCGCCCTCGACGACCCCGGCGCGGCGCTTCAGGCCGGGCAATCCTGGAGGGGGCGCGTGCTGGCCGCCGAGGAGGGGATCCGCGAGCTGATCGCGACCGCGGGGGCCGACCTGGTCCTGAACGCGATGGTCGGCTCGGCCGGACTCGGCCCCACGATCGTCGCCCTCACCGAGGGCATCGACGTCGCCCTCGCCAACAAGGAGAGCCTGGTGGTCGGCGGGGAGCTGGTCACGGCGCTGGCCGAGGCCACGGACGCGCGGATCATCCCCGTCGACTCCGAGCACTCGGCGCTGTTCCAGCTGGTCGGGGCCCAGCCTCCCGGCCACGTGGAGCGACTTGTCCTGACCGCCTCGGGCGGCCCGTTCAGGGGACGCACCGACCTCTCCGCGGTGACCCCGGAGGAGGCGCTCGCGCACCCGACCTGGGAGATGGGGGGCAGGATCACGATCGACTCCGCGACCCTGATCAACAAGGGCTTCGAGGTGATCGAGGCGCATCACCTGTTCGGGGTCGGCTACGAGCGGATCGAGGTCGCGGTGCATCCACAGTCGATCGTCCACGCGCTCGTCCACCTGAACGATGGCGCTTCGCTGGCCCATCTCGGCGTGCCCGACATGCGGGTGCCGATCTCCCATGCGCTCCACTATCCCGAGCGCGCCGACGTCGACGTGCCCACGCTCGAGCTGGCCGCGGTGGGGGAGCTGACCTTCGAGAGCCCCGATCTGGAGACGTTCCCCTGCCTGCGCCTGGCGCGCGAGGCCGGCGAGGCGGGGGGGACCGCACCGTGCGTCCTCAACGCGGCCGACGAGGTGGCCGTCGAGGCGTTCCTGGGTGGCCGGATCCCGTTCACGACGATCGCCGAGGTGGTGGAGCGCACGCTCGAGGCGTTGCCGGCGGCGACGCCCGGCCACTTCGAGGACCTGTACGCGGCCGATTCCGAGGCTCGCGACCATGCCCAAGCGCTGATCGATCGAGCCGGCGTAGCGCCATGACCTATGTGCTCGCGGCGGCCGGCTTCGCGGCCCTGATCATCCTGCACGAGCTCGGGCACTTCACGGCCGCCAAGGCCGTGGGGATGAGGGTGGAGCGGTTCTATCTCTTCTTTCCGCCCGCGATCGCCAAGTTCCGGCGCGGGGAGACCGAGTACGGCGTCGGCGCCATCCCGCTCGGCGGCTTCGTGAAGATCACCGGCATGAACCCCGAGGAGGAGCTGCCTCCCGAGGTCGCTCCCCGCGCCTACTACCGCCAGCCGGTGTGGAAGCGGATCGTGACGATCGCGGCCGGGCCGGCGGTGAACCTGCTGATCGCCTTCGTGCTGCTCTTCGCGCTGGCCTTCGGCGCCAGGGAGTTCGACGACACCGTCGGCGACGTCGTGGCGGGCTCGCCTGCCGCGGCGCACCTCCAAACGGGGGACCGCATCCTGGCGGTGGACGGCAGGAGCTTGCCCGACGCGTCCACGAACGAGCGCCTGACGCGTTTCGCGCGGCTGGTCGGCGACCACAAGTGCGCGGGCAAGCAGACGGACGGATGTCGGGCCGAGACCCCGGTGGAGCTGACCATCGAGCGCGACGGACGGGTTCGTACCTTGTCGATCCGGCCGGAGTACGACGCCGACGTCGAGCGAACGCGGATTGGCTTTTCCTATGGCTCGCACCCGCTCGACCCCGGGGTGGCGGAGGCCGCCGGCGACTCGGCGGCGTTCATGTGGGACGTCACCAGTCAGACGATCGGGGTGATCGCACGGATCTTCGACCCCGAGGAGCGCAAGCAGCTCTCCGGCGTGGTGGGCAGCTACGAGGTCACGCGGCAGGCGATCGACTTCGGGGCGCGTGAGGCGCTGACGCTGATCGCCGTGGTCAGCCTCTCGCTGGCGGTCATCAACCTGTTCCCGTTCCTGCCCCTGGACGGCGGCCACATCTTCTGGAGCGTGGCCGAGAAGGTCCGCGGCCGCCCCGTCTCGTTCAGCGTCATGGAGCGCGCCGGCGCGATCGGATTCCTGCTCGTGATACTCCTGGCCGCGATCGGCCTCTCAAACGACATCGGCAGGCTCACCGGAGACGGCTTCAACGTCCGCTGATCGCCGGGTTCGGGATACGCTTACAGCCGGAATGGGGGTAGAAACGGTCGAGAGGAGCACCGAGCGGCCCGCCGGGCTGGACGGGCGGACCGGCTGCGAGGCCTTTCAGGCAACCGCGGCGGCGCACCCCGACCGGCCCGCGATCCGCACCCGCGGCGACGAGTTCACCTGCACCTGGGGGGAATACGCGGCCCGGGTGGAGGCGATCGCGGCCGGGCTTTCGGCCCGCGGGGTGCGCCGCGGCGACTCGGTCGCCCTGATGCTGATGAACCGGCCCGAGTTCCATTTCGCTGATGCCGCGGTGATGCACCTTGGAGCAACCCCGTTCTCGATCTACAACACATACACCGAGGAGCAGATCACCCACCTGGTCCGCGACTCCGCCAGCCGGGTGGTGATCACCGAGCAGGCGCACGCGCAGAAGATCCTCGCCGTTCGCGACGCCGTCGAGAGCGTGGAGGAAGTGGTCCTGGTGGACGGCGAGCCGCCGGCGGGAACGATCTCCCTCGACCAGCTCGCCACGGAGGCGAGCGGCGGCTTCGACTTCGAGGCCACCTGGCGGGCGGTGCAGCCCACCGACGTGCTGACGCTCATCTACACCTCCGGCACCACCGGCCCGCCGAAGGGGGTGCAGATCACCCACGCCAACATCTGCGAGACCGTTCGCTCCTACGACGAGCTGATCCAGTTCCCGGACGGAGGACGGATCGTCTCCTACCTGCCGATGGCGCATGTCGCGGAACGCAACGTGAGCCACTACCTGCCGATGCTCTGCGGGTTCACGATCACCTGCTGTCCGGACGCGCGACAGGTGATGGAGTACATGCCCGAGGTCCGCCCGACCTGGTTCTTCGCCGTGCCGCGAATCTGGGAGAAGCTGAAGGCCGGGCTCGAGCAGACGCTGGCCGCGGCCCCGGAGAAGGAGCGCTCCGCCACCCAGGAGGCGCTCCAGGCGGCGCTCGAGAAGGTTCGGCTGGAGCAGCGGGGCGAAGCCGTGCCGGACCAGCTCGCGGCGGCGGTGGCCAAGGCAGACGAGCTGGTGTTCTCGAAGCTTCGCAAGGGCTTGGGCCTGGACCAGGTGGAGGCCTGCAACGTCGGCGCCGCGCCCACCCCGCCGGAGGTGATCGAGTTCTTCCACGCCCTCGGAATCCCGCTCTCGGAGCTGTGGGGGATGTCCGAGACGACCGGCGCCGGAACCTGCAATCCCCCCGAGCGGATCAGGATCGGCACCATCGGGCCGCCCGCGCCCGGCGTGGAGATCAAGCTCGCCGAGGATGGCGAGATCATGGTCAAGGGGCCGGTGGTGATGAAGGGCTACCGGAACCTGCCCGAGAAGACCGCCGAGGCCTTCACGGACGACGGCTTCCTGCTCACCGGCGACATCGGCGAGTTCGACGAGGAGGGCTACCTGCGGATCGTCGATCGCAAGAAGGAGCTGATCATCACCGCCCAGGGCAAGAACCTCTCGCCCGCGAACATCGAGGCGCGGCTGAAGCAGGTGCCGCTGGTCAGCCAGGCGGTCGCGGTGGGCGACGGTCGCAAGTACATCAGCGCCCTGCTGACGCTCGACGCGGAGGCCGCGAGCGCCTGGGCGCGCAATCAAGGCATCGACGCCGACCCGGCCACGTTCGCCTCGAGCGAGGAGCTGGTGGCCGAGGTCCAGCGCGGCGTGGACGTCGCCAACCAGGAGCTGGCGCGGGTCGAGCAGGTGAAGCGCTTCGTGATCCTCCCCGCCGACTGGGAGCCGGGCGGCGACGAGCTGACGCCGACCATGAAGCTGAAGCGCAAGCCGATCGCCGAGAAGTACGCGGCCCAGATCGAGACGCTCTACGACGGCTGAGCCGCGGGCTCAGCCCCCCAGATAGCGAGCAAGCGCGAAATCGCTCGTTCCGGTCCCGCCGGTCCCGCCGAGGCCGCCGTCGCCCACCGCGACGATCTTGCCGTCGCCCTGGAGCGCCATCCCGTTCGCGGCGTCGGTGCCCCCGAAGTCGGTCGTCTGCTTGCCGTCCCCGGAGAAGCTCGTGTCGAGCAACCCATTCGGGTTGTAGCGGGCGAGCGCGAAGTCCCCGCCCGCCCGCTGCCGCCGTAGCCTGCTGCCACGATCTTGCCGTCGCCCTGGAGCGCCACCCCGGTCGCCGCGTCAAAGTCCTCGAAAGCCGGTCGTCTGCTTGCCGTCCCCGGAGAAGCTCGCGTCGAGCGACCCGTTGGGGTTGTAGCGGGCGAGCGCGAAGTCTGTGAAGCCTGGGCCACCGGTGTCAGCCTCGCCCACCGCGACGATCCTACCGTTGCCCTGGAGCGCCACTCCGGTCGCCCCGTCGGAGTTCCCGAGGAAGTCCGTCGTCTGCTTGCCGTCCCCGGAGAAGCTCGTGTCGAGCAATCCATTGGGGTTGTAGCGGGCGAGCGCGAAGTCTCCGCCGCCGGTCGCGTTCGTGCTGCCCACTACGACAATCCTGCCGTCGCCCTGGAGCGCTACGGCCCGTCGCCCCGTCGGAGTTCCCGAAGAAGTCGGTCGTCTGCTTGCCGTCCCCGGAGAAGCTCGTGTCGAGCGACCCGTTCGGGTTGTAGCGGGCGAGCGCGAAGTCCCGCCGGCGAGCGCGGCCGACTACCACCATCTTGCCGTCCCCCTGGAGCGCCACCCCGGTTGCCTCATCGATGCCCCCGAAGAAGTCGGTCGTCTGCTTGCCGTCGCCGGAGAAGCTCGTGTCGAGCGACCCGTCCGGGTTGTAGCGGGCGAGCGCGAAGTCCCGCGCGTCGCCGCGGCCGACTACCACGATCTTGCCGTCCCCCTGGAGCGCCACCCCGGTCGCGGTGTCGAGGCCCCCGAAGTCGGTCGTCTGCCTGCCGTCGCCGGAGAAGCTCGTGTCGAGCGACCCGTCCGGGTTGTAGCGGGCGAGCGCGAAGTCGGAGCTCGGATGCCGACCAGTGCTGCCCACCGCGACGATCTTGCCGTTCCCCTGGAGCGCCACCCCGGTCGCCCCGTCTTGGCCGAAGCCCCCGAAGTCGGTCGTCTGCTTGCCGTCGCCGGAGAAGCTCGTGTCGAGCGACCCGTTCGGGTTGTAGCGGGCAAGCGCGAAGTGCTCGCCGGGGTCGCGGGTGGCGTTCCCGGCTACCACGATCTTGCCGTCGCCCTGGAGCGTCACCCCGCTCGCCACGTCCGAGTTCCCGAAGAAGTCGGTCGTCTGCTTGCCGTCGCCGGAGAAGCTCGAGTCGAGCGTTCCATTCGGGTTGTAGCGGGCGAGCGCAAAGTCGCGCCGCGGTGTCGCCCGCGCGGCCCACCGCGATGATCTTGCCGGTGCCCTGGATCGCCACCCCGCTCGCCCCCTCGCAAAGTGCCCCCGAAGTCGGTCGTCTGCTTGCCGTCATCGGAGAAGCTCGCATCCAGCGACCCGTTGGGGTTGTAGCGGGCGAGCGCGAAGTCGCCGGCCAAGCCGGTGGCGTTCGGTCCTGCCGACCGCGACGATCCTGCCGTTGCCCTGGAGCGCCCCTTCCCGTCGCCCCCTCGGAGCCTGCCGAAGTCGGTCGTCTGCTATGCCGTCGCCGGAGAAGCTCGCATCCAGCGACCCGTTGGGGTTGTAGCGGGCGAGCGCGAAGTCTCCGCTCAGCATCGCCGACCGCGACGATCTTGCCGTCGCCTTGGAGCATCACCCCCTTCGCGGAGGCGAAGACCTCGGGGGGCCCGCCGAAGGCAGTCGTCTGCATGCCGTCGCCGGAGAAGGTCGCGTCGAGCGTCCCGTTCGGGTTGTAGCGGGCGAGCGCGAAGCTGCCAAGGCTCTCCATGAAGAATCTTGCGTGGCCGACCGCGACGATCTTGCCGTCGCCCTGGACCGCTACCGCATATGCGTGAGAGTTCTCGTAAGAGGGGTTGGTCCCGCCGACGCTAGTCGATCTGTTTGCCGTCGCCGGAGAAGCTCGTGTCGAGCGACCCGTCCGGGTTGTAGCGGGCGAGCGCGAAGTCGCCCTCCCCGGTCGCGGTCGTGGTGCCCGCGACCACGATCTTGCCGTCTCCCTGGAGCGCCACCCCGTTCGCGTCGTCGCCGCCCCCGAAGTCGGTCGTCTGCCTTCCGTTGCCGGAGAAGCTTGTGTCGAGCGATCCATCCGGGTTGTAGCGGGCGAGCGCGAAGTCGGCCGAGCCATGACCACGGTCGGTGCCAATCGCGACGATCTGGCCGTCTGGCTGGCGCACGGTCGCTGCCGCGCTGCTGAGACCGGGAGCCGCGAAGTTGGTCGTCTTCTTGCCGTCACCAGAGAAGCTCAGGTCGAGGTCCCCCGGGGCGGCTTGCGCCGGCGATGGGACGGCTGCGGCCAGTAGGAGGAGCGCTCCCGCCAGCGGGCCCAGAATGGCGACCCGCCGCCCGGTCCACGTCCGCCGGTCTTGCGCCCTCATGATGCTCGCTCCTCTTCCCCTTGCTTCGGGGGCCCTTCTGGGCAAACCTACCACCGCCGCCTGCGGCCCGTCAACCCCAGAAAACCGGCGATTCGCCTCAGGGCGTCGGACTCGGGAAGACGACGGAGTCCGGCTGACAGACCTTGCGGTTGCCCCGCCGACCGTACTTGTATTTGGAGACCCTGGCCTTGACGCGGTCGGTCTCCGTGAAGTCCGCCTTCGTCGCCCAGGCCCCACCTGCGCTCGTCAGGTCGAGGTCGAGCAGCTCCGTCCTGCCGCTTGGGTAGTGGCCGACCAGCTTCACGAGGCGCAGCGCACGACACTGGATCCGGGGCGAAGTCAGATGGCCGCTACTGACGAAAGTGCCCCCGGCACCCACCGCCACGGAGCCGTCGTGTGTGATCGTGGTCGGGAACGATTGCCGCCCCGCCATAGCGATGCCGGCGCACAAGAGGACGGCGCCCGTCACCGCGAGCACCGCCAAGTACCTGAGTTTCACTGTTGCCCCCCTTGGTTTGCGGCCGCTTGATTCAGGTGCGACTGTAGCCGGTTTTCCACAACTCCACCGCGCCATCAGCCGGGTCGTGCCAGGCCCGGCGCTACCCTGTGGTCGATGGCCTCCAAGCGCCAGATCTGGGTCAAGGACGTGCCGATCGGGGGTGGGGCGCCGATCGCCGTGCAGACGATGACCAAGACCGAGACGGCGAACGTCGCGGCCACCATGGAGCAGATCCGCGAGGTTGCCGAGGCGGGCTCCGACCTGGTTCGCGTGGCCGTGCCGCGCGAGGTGGACGTCGAGGCCCTGAAGACGATCGTTGGCGAGTCCCCGATCCCGGTGATCGCCGACATCCACTTCAACTACACCCTCGCGCTGAAGGCGATCGACGCCGGCGCCCACTGCATCCGCCTCAACCCCGGCAACATCGGCGGACCCGACAAGGTCGCGCAGGTCGCCCAGAAGGCGACCGCGGCCAAGGTGCCGATGCGGATCGGCGTCAACTCCGGCTCTCTGCCCAAGCACCTGCACGAGCTGGAGCGATCCAATCCCGTGGAGGCGCTGGCGCAGGCCGCGGTCGAGTTCGTCGAGCTGATGGAGCGACTCGAGTTCGAGAACTTCAAGGTCTCGATCAAGTCGACCAGCGTCCCGGACACGATCGCCGCCAACCGGCTCCTCGCCTCGAAGATCGCCTACCCGATCCACCTCGGGATCACCGAGGCGGGGACGAAGTGGTCGGGGTCGCTGAAGTCGGCCGTGGGACTGGGGACCCTGCTCGCCGACGGCGTCGGTGACACGATCCGGATCAGCCTCTCCACCTTCCACGCCGAGGAGGAGGTGAAGGTGGCCTGGGAGATCCTCAAGGCGCTAGGTCTGCGGGAGCGCGGCCCGGTGCTGATCGCCTGTCCCACCTGTGGCCGGCTTCAGTTCGACATGGACACGGTGGTGACCGAGATCGAGCAGCGGCTCGAGCGCTACACCGAGCCGATCGAAGTCGCGGTGCTCGGCTGCGCCGTGAACGGGATCGGCGAGGCCTCGCACGCCGACTTCGGGATCACCGGGGCCAAGAACGAGGGACTGATCTTCGCCCACGGCAAGCCGCTGCGAAAGGTCCCGCAGGCAGAGCTCGTCGATGCTCTGTTCGAAGAGATCGACAAGTCGCTCGACCGCGGCAGTGTGGACGTCGACGACTCCAAGGCGGCCGAGGGCGCCGCCTGGCTACAGCGGATCGAGGACGAGAACGCCGACGAGCTGACGCCCGAGCGGATCGCCCAGATGGAGGCCGCCGCCGCCAAGGAGGAGGGCAAGGACATCACTCGCGAGCCGTTCCTGAAGCCAGTCCGCGAGCGCACCGAGCTGGACGAGCAGGCCTCGCCGGTCTCCGGCCGCCGCTTCACTCGCGCATAACGCGGCCCTCGGGGGAATCGGTCCACTAGGCTCGCCATCCGTGAGCCGCCTTTCCAGCTATTTCCTGCCCACCCTTCGCGAGGACCCCGCCGACGCCGAGGCGGTTTCCCATCGGCTCATGATGCGGGCGGGCCTGATTCGCCAGCTCGGCGCCGGCCTCTGGACGTTCCTGCCGGCCGGCTATCGGGTGGTGAAGCGGGTCGAGCAGATCATCCGCGAGGAGATCGACGCGATCGGGGGCCAGGAGATGCTGATGCCCGTCCTCCAGCCCGCGGAGCTATGGCGGCGCACCGGCCGCTACGAGCTCGACGAGCTGTTCAAGCTCAGGGACCGGAAGGACGCGGAGCTGGCGCTGGCGATGACCCACGAGGAGAACCTGACCTTCCACGTGGCCCGCGAGGTTCGCTCCTACCGAGAGCTGCCGCTGATCCTCTACCACGTGCAGACCAAGGAGCGCGACGAGCCGCGGCCCCGCGCCGGGGTGCTGCGAACGCGGGAGTTCACGATGAAGGACTCGTACAGCTTCGACCGCGACGCGGAGGGGCTCGATCGCAGCTACGAGCTCCACGTCCAAGCCTATGACCGGATCTTCGACCGCTGTGGCCTACGTTGGTATCGAGTCGAGGCCGACGTCGGCATGATGGGCGGCTCGGGGGCCCATGAGTACCTGGCGCCGTGCGAGGCGGGGGAGAACGAGGTCGCGGTCGCTCCCGGGTACGCGGCAAACGTCGAGGTGGCCTCCGCGGAGCCACAGGCCGTGGAGCTGCCCCCGCCCCTGGACGAGCCTCGCGAGGTGCCGACGCCCGGGCTGACCACGGTCGAGGATGTCTCCAATGCCCTCGGCGTCCCCAGCGGGGCCGCGCTGAAGGCGATTCCCGTGGTGGTCGAGGACCGCGGCTTCGTCCTGACGCTGGTCCGCGGCGATCACCGGCTGAACGAGATCAAGCTGCGAAACGCCCTGGGCTCCAACCTTCGCCCCGCTCACCTCGAGGAGATCGAGTCGGAGCTCGGGCCACCCGGGTTCATCGGGCCCGTGGGCGCCGGGGTCCCGGTGCTCAAGGACCAGGCGATCCAGGGGGAGGGGTACTTCGCCGGAGCCAACAAGCCGGACACCCACCTGATCGGCGTCGCTCCAGGACGGGACTTCCCCTTCGAGGAGGTCGATATCCGCTCCGTGGAGGCGGGGGATACGGCACCCGGCGGCCACACGATCGAGATCGAGCCCGCGATCGAGGTGGGGCAGATCTTCAAGCTCGGCGCTCGCTACTCGGAGCCGCTGGGCGCGAACTACCTCGACGAGCAGGGCAAGGAGCATCCAATCATGATGGGTAGCTACGGGATCGGGCCGGCACGCACGGTCGCGGCGGCCATCGAGCAACGCTCCGACGAGCGCGGGATCTGCTGGCCCCGTTCCATTGCCCCCTGGGACGTCCATCTGGTGGGGCTTGGCAAGGCCGGAGATGAAGTGAGCGAAGCGGCCGGGCGGCTTCACCAGGAGCTCGAGGAGGCCGGCGTCGAGGTCGTCTACGACGACCGCGACGCCGGGCCGGGGGAGAAGCTCACCGATGCTGAGCTCCTCGGGTGCCCGCTGAGGATCACGGTTGGGCGCAAGTCGCTCGCCGACGGGGTGGTCGAGGCACAGGCGCGTCGAAGCGGTGACGAGGAACGCTTGCCGATCGCCGCGGCGGCGACCGCGGCGCTCGAGCTACTCGATGGCCTCGACTGAGCGCGACCGTACCGGCGCCGTTGAGGACTAGACGCCTCTTTGGCCTCGATCGCTCCGGCCCGAAGCCGAGGGAGACGCGGCGCGGCCAGCCCCTGCGGCCGCTGACGATCCCGAACCTGGTCGGCTACATCCGCTTGGCGGCGATTCCCGTCTTCCTCTATCTGGCGCTTAGCTCCGACGACGGCCGGACCGCGGCGGCCACGATCCTCTTCCTGGCGATCTCGAGCGCCGACTACCTGGACGGATTCCTCGCTCGGGCCACGGGCCAGTACAGCCGCATGGGCGCCCTGCTCGACCCGGTCGTCGACCGGCTCACGGTCCTGGCCGGGGTCGTCGTCGCCTGGAAGTTCGACCTGCTGCCCCGCTGGGCGCTGGCGGTGCTCGCCATCCGAGAGGCGGTCACCCTGGTGCTCGCCCAGCTCGCCCTGCGTCGCGGCGTCGACCTGGAGATCAACTGGGTCGGGCGCTGGTCCGTGTGGCTCACCATGGGCGGGATCTTCCTGGCGCTCGCGAGCGATGCCTGGATCGGCCCGGCGATGTTCCTGGTCGGCCTGGTCGGCTCGCTCCTCGCCTCGGCGCTCTACATCAAAACCGGCCTGTCGCAAGCTCGCTCGAGCTAGCGACGAAGTCCCGGTGCAGGACGTTGAACCTGCCGGGTCAGGTTGGGGCCCGAACCCGCCGGAAACGTAGCCGCAGGCGAGGCTTCCGGCGGAATGGTTCTAGCTTTGCATGCCCTCAACCTCAACTTGACCTTTCGCTGACGCGCCTATAATCGGCCGGTCCAACGAGATGAGGAGCGCATCCAGTGGAGGAGACTTTTCCAGACGTCAGCGCGATGAGCGAGAAGGAGCTCAAGGACCTGATCAGCGAGCTGACGGATGAGGAGCGCGAGGTCTCGTACCGGCGCCGGCTCCTGCACGGCAAGATCGACATCCTGCGCGCCGAGCTGGTCAACCGCCTCAGGGCCCGGCGCGAAGCCGGCGAGGTGCTGATCACCGGCCAGGACGTGCAGCAGCTCACCGACATCCTGGCCGGCAAGGTCCCCACGCCCCCTGAGGAAGAGGCGTAACACGTGGCGCTGCACTGCTCCGAGTGCGGATTCGTCAATCCCGAGGGTGCCAACTACTGCCAGAAGTGCGGCGCGTTCCTGGCGCGGCCGGAAGGCGAGGACGCCTCGACGATGGCCTACAAGGTGGGGGAGACGGGCGAGTACGAGCCGGTCGACGTCGAGTCGGAGGTCGACCGCGCCGGAGCGGCCCTGGTCGTCCGCTCCGGGGGCGGCCGCGCCGGGGAGAGCTTCGCCGTCGACCGCGAGCGGATGAGCATCGGGCGCACTCCGGACGCCGCGGTCTTCCTGGACGACGTCACCGTGTCGCGAAACCACGCCCTGATCGTCCGTCGCGATGACGGTCTGTACATCGACGACCTCGGCTCGCTCAACGGCACCTACGTGAACCGGCGCCGGATCGAGTCGCACAAGCTCGACGAGGGGGACGAGATCCAGATCGGCAAATACAAGCTCAGCTACCTGGAGCGCTGACGATGGCGGTCGCGACCACCAGGGACGAAGGCAACACCGCGCGTGCGGGCAGGGAGCGGGCGGGCGGCTCGGACAGCGGCTCCGCATCGCGACCGCGCAAGGCGCTGACCATCGGCGCGGTGGCCAAGATCCTGAGCCAGGAGTTCGACGACATCTCGATCTCGAAGATCCGCTACCTGGAGGATCAGAAGCTGCTGTCGCCACGGCGCACCCAGGGGGGCTACCGCCTGTACAGCCAGACCGACGTCGAGCGCCTGCGGGCGATCCTGCGCATGCAGCGTGACGAGTTCCTGCCCCTGCGAGTGATCCGCCAGGAGCTGGCCACGGGCGACTTCAGCGGCTCGCGCCGCGGGAGCGAGGCGGCGGCGACCCGGCGGGCGGCCTCCGTGGAGGCGCCCGTCTCGGTGCTCGCAACGGAGGAGCTGCTCGACCAAGCGGGCGTGTCCGAGGGGCTCCTGCGCGAGCTTCAGGAGTTCGGCATCGTGCAGCCCGACCGCCGCGACGGAAGGTCGCTCTACGACGAAACCGATCTCGAGATCGTCCGGGCCGCCGCGGAGCTGTCACGGTTCGGCGTCGCCGGTCGCAATCTGCGCGTCTTCGTGAGCTCGGCCGATCGCGAGGCCGCGCTGCTCCAACAACTCGTCGGCCCAGCGCTGCGTTCGCGCAGCCAAGCTCGCCGCAAGGAGGCGATCGAGAACCTGGAGAGCCTGGCGGCCGTCTGCGGGCACCTCAAGCACCTTCTATTGGTTCGAGACCTTCGCCGCCTCAAGGGCGACTGAGGGCGACTGCCCAGCGCGGGCGATGTCGGAGCAGAACCTGGAGATCGTGCGTGCTGCCATCGATGCAGCTAACCGGGGGGATTGGGACGCCGCCTTCAAGGACGCTGCGCCCGGCTTTGAGTGGGACAACTCCCGAGCCATCGGCGCGGACAACAAAGCCGTCTGGACGCTCGGCCAGGCGCTTCAATTCTTCAAAGAGTTGAGGGACCTCTGGGAGTCGGCATGGATCGAGATCAATGAGCTGATCCCCATGGGCGATCACGTGGTCGTGCCGCACACGACTCATGTCCGTGGCCGGGACGGCATCGAGGCGCGGGCTCGAACCACCTGGCTCTTCACGATCCGAAACGGCCAGATCGAGCGCGTCTGCCTTTACCAGGAAAAGCAAGAAGCTCTCGAGACCGCCGGGCCTTCGGAGTAGGCCGCAGCGTCCCAAGGTCACCGTGCCCCGGGTTTCACGAAAGCGGTTGATCGAGGCGCCGCCTGAGCAGGTCTGGGCGCTCATCTCCGACCCTCACCACCTGCCGCGCTGGTGGCCGCGGGCGATCCGGGTCGAGGACGTGCGCCAAATGCCGGGCGGGCGCCGCAGCCGCTGGACGACGGTGCTCGGCACCGAGCGCGGTACCGGCGTGCGGGTCGACTACGAGTGCACGGGCTCCACCCACGGGGAACGCTACGTATGGGAGCAGGACATCGAGGGGACCCCGTTTGAGAGGATCCTGCGCTCTGCGGCGCTTGAGATCCACCTCGACGGGCGGAACGGGGGCACGGTGGTGACACTGGCCGGCAGCGAGAGGCTGCGGGGCCTCTCGAGGCTGGGCTCGCCGATGATGCGGCGGGCGATCGGGCGGCGCCTGAACGAGGCGCTCGACGGCATCGAGCGGGCGTTGACATGACTCCGCCGGAAGCCTCGCCTTCGGCTACCAGGGAGCCGAAGGGGACCGGTCATCCGGCGAAGCCGGATGCGGCGGGTTCGGGCGCCAGCGTGGCGGCAGGTCCACCCGCGTGACCCGCGACTTCGTCGCTAGCCCAGGCCCGTCTCCCATGAAGTGGTGGGGGTGGGGGGATCCGGCCAAGCGGGCCGACCTCGGCCCGGAGGCACTGGCCATGCTGCGCTCCGAGCTCGGCGAGGCCGAGCCGGCGGAGCGCGCGGACCTCGAGCAGGTGGTGATGCCGGCGCCGCGGCCTTTGCCTGCCGAGATCGCGGCCGCCGTTGGAACGGCAGCGGTGCTGGACGGCCGAGAGCACCGGATAAGGCGCGCGGCCGGGCGCGGCTACCCGGACCTGGTTCGCCTTCGCGCGGGCAGGCTCGAGGACGCCCCCGACGCCGTCGTTCTGCCCGGAAGCGCTGCCGAGGTGGAGCGAGTGCTCGAGATCTGCTCGCGGGAGGGCATCGCCGTGGTGCCCTTCGGCGGCGGCACGAGCGTCGTCGGCGGGGTGGAGCCGCTACGCGGAGGCTTCGAGCGACTGGTCTCCCTGGACCTTCGCCGGCTGCGCGAGGTCGTGGTCGATCGACGCTCGCTGACGGCGGAGCTGGGGCCCGGGCTTCGCGGCCCTGAAGCCGAGGAGGCCCTGAACGCGCAGGGGGTGACGCTGGGGCACTTTCCGCAGTCGTTCGAGTACGCCACGATCGGCGGCTTCGCCGCGACCCGCTCCGCTGGGCAGGCGTCGAGCGGCTACGGTCGCTTCGACGCGCTGGTCACCGCGATCGGCCTCACCACGCCGGCGGGCGATCTGCGAACGCTCGAGACCCCGCACAGCGCTGCCGGCCCGGCGCTGCGCGAGCTCGTCGTCGGCTCCGAGGGGGCGCTGGGGGTGATCACGCGGGTAACCGCGCGGGTTCGGCCCCTTCCGGAGCGCCGCCGCTACGAGGCGTGGATGGCGGCCGGCTTCGACTCCGGCGCGGAAGCGGTGCGCTTGCTCGCCCAGGCCGACGCGCTCCCGGATGTGGTGCGCGTCTCGGACCAGACCGAGACCCGGTTCTCGCTTGCGCTCTCCGGAGCCTCCGGAGCCAAGCGCGCCTTGTTCTCCAGCTACCTGCGGTTGCGACGGCGAGCCGAGGGCTGCCTGATCGTCTGTGGCTGGGAAGGCGAGCGGGAGGCGGTCGAGCGGCGCCGCGCCCTGTCCGCCAGGGTGCTGCGCTCGGCCGGCGCCGCTGCACTGGGGGGCGCGCCCGGCCGCGCCTGGGAGCGGGGCCGCTACGAGGGCCCCTACCTGCGTGACGAGCTGCTGGGCCTCGGCTACCTGGCCGAGACCCTCGAGACCGCCCACACCTGGAGTCGCCTCGGCCACCTGTACGAGCAGGTCCGCGCGGCGATCGGCGCCGCGCTGGCCGGCCAGGGCACCCCCGGGATCGTCTTCTGCCACCTCTCTCACGCCTACCGGGACGGCGCCTCGCTCTACTTCACATTCCTGGCTCGCCGCCGACCAGGCGACGAGATCGAGCAGTGGCGGGCGGTCAAGGCCGCGGCCTGTGAGGCGATCGTCGAAGCGGGGGGGACGATCACGCATCACCACGCGGTGGGTCGCGATCACCTCCCGTACATGGCCGCCGAGGTGGGGGAGCTGGGGATCGAGGCTCTTCGAGCCGTCAAGGAGCGGCTCGATCCCGCCGGGATCATGAACCCCGGCAAGCTGGTTCCCTGACCGGTGGCTACCGGCAGGGCTTCCAGGGCTGGGCGCTGAGCGAGAAGTCTCCCGCCTTCCTGATCGAGTTGATCCCGAGGGCGGCCGCCCTGTCGCAGAACCGGTCGCGGGGGATTCGGTACTCCACCTGAAACACGGCCTTCCCCGCCCGCGTGAAGGCCCGATAGCCGGGCGGGGGGTTGGTGGCGCACTCGTGGTACTGGAAGCACTGCTCGTTGATCGCGTAGTCGAAGTGGGGCTCGAGGCGCTCGAGTTGCCCGAGGTCGTTCTTGAGTGCCACTGAGAGGCCGTTGCGGTGCGCGATCCTGGCCAGCGCCCGATTGAAGACGAGCTGCGTACGTGGCCTGATCCGCCAGCCGGTCACCTTCCGTCCCTGCGCGTAGGCGTCGACGTTGTCGTATTCGACTCCGTCGAAGCCCGCCCGGGCGCACTTCGCGGTTCGTGACTCGACACGCCGCAGGATGAAGTCACGCTGGTCGCGGCCGTTCTTGATGTTGAGCCAGCGCTCGTTCGGGAACACGTTGCTGAACGGCTTGCCGAGCAGGCTTTGCCCATGGCGCCGGTCGAACCGAACGTACCTGTCGTAGTCGGGCCGAAAGCGCTCCGCGGTGCCCGCCGACACGTAGCAGATCGCGTGTCCCCCGCGGTCGTGGATGGCGTTCACCCCCGCCGAGTTGATCGTGCGGTTGTTCCCGGAGACCCGCGCGTCGACGTAGAGGTCGATGTCGAAGACGTCGGGGCGCACGCACGCGCCCCCGCCGCGGGGCGCCTCGCAGATCTCGACGTTGATCCCGCCGCTCGGGGCGAGGTCGCGGTTGGCGCTCTCGAGCTGGTATTGCCACCGGGCCTCGGGGGGCGGTTGCCAGAGCTCGGGCTGGCCGCCGGCCGCGACAGATCCACCCGTCACCGCGAGCAGGAGCGCGAGCGTCCCGAGGACGAGCGCGGCCGTGATGGTCGCGGACAAGGCGCGCGTCATCGCCAGTCCCTGGGACGTGAAGGCGCTACCCGCCGCCGGCGCCGCCGCCGCCGTCCCGCCCCGCGGAAACCACTCCTCGGAGGACCGTGGTGCCCGGCCGGTTGACGATGATCGTCTCGTCCTCGACCGCCTGGTTGACCGCCTGGGTGATCTCCTTGACTGGAGCGATCGAGACCTCCACGAACCGGACCCTCGCGACCAGCGCAAGCACTCCGGGCTCGATCGCGAGCCGGTCTCGGTAGCGGCCGTTCTCCGACAGGCACGGCTGAGACACGGTTGAGCCGCACGGCACTGACGAAGGTGACTGGGTAGCGCCTGATCGGCCGTGAAAAGAATCCAAGCCACGTAGGCCTCCTTCTGCGAAGGGGCCTCCAACCCGTCGAGCGCCAGGTCCACGTACGGCTGCGAATCGGCCGGGTCGAGCCCGATGATCACCGTCCCGCTCCCGCTCCGCGCTGCCCTGCGGCTTCATGGCGACGCGGGCCAGGACGCCGCTGTTCGCGGCATTCGTCGTAGTGGTCGCCTCGCCGTCGCCGTCGCCGCTGCTGAACGCTCCGGCAACCCCAAGCACGATCATCGCCACCAGCACGACGGCAGTGCCGAGTCCCACCGCGAGCTGGGTCTGGCGCCTTGACATCGTCGAGCGTGGGCGTGCCGGCGGCTCGGTTTCGGCGCCCGCGCCGCTCTCGGCCGTCTCGTCCGCCGGTTGCCTCCGTCGCAGGCGGTCGGGAACCGGGAGGCGAGAGCTCGCGGTGCCCCGCGCCCGGCGGGGGCGCGGGCGGCGCTCCTCGCCGGGAAGCCTTGGGAGCTCCGCAGCGGGGGCGATGAGGCGGATCTTCTGCGCCACCTCCGTCGCCAGCTCGAGGTCCGCCGGGTCGTCCTTCAGGTGCCGCACGGCGTCGGCTCTGCCGATCGGATCGGCCTGGCCCAGCAAGTAATCGGTCAAGCCGACGCGGCGGTCCGGGTCGGCGCCGGCCAGCTCGGTGAGCGCGGCGCGCGCCCTGGCCCGCACCTCCGCCTCGTCCACCCCGAGCAGCGAGGCGAGGTCGGCGTAGCTCTGCCCGCGCTCGAGCAGTAGCTGCAACATCGCCTGCTGGTCAGCCGAAAGGGCCACCCGGAAAGCGTACGGAGTCGCGGTGCTCGGCGGCTCAACTGCGCCCAGGTGAACGAAAACGCCCCTTGCAGTCCCTCGCTGAAGCATTGTGCCCCCCAAAGGGGGTGAAACTCTTCAGCGAACGATGCAGCGGCTAGGCTCCCCGGCGTGCCCGAGGAGGTTGAGGCGATGCCGGGAGGCGACGGGCTCGGGGAGCTGATCGGCATCGAGTACCAGGAGACCGGGCCTGAGGAGATCCGCGCCCGGGTCGAGGTCGGCGACCACATCCGCCAGCCGGTCGGGCTCGTGCACGGGGGCGTCTACGCGGCGCTGGCGGAGAGCATGTGCTCGGCTGCCACCTGGCTGGCCGTCCGCGGCGATGGGATGGCGGCGATGGGGCAGGCGAACAGCGCCACCTTCCTGCGCCCCATCACCGAGGGTCACGTGAACGCGGTCGCCCGCCCGCGGCACCGTGGCCGCACAACCTGGGTCTGGGACGTCGAGATCAGCGACGATCAGGGCCGCGCCTGCGCCCTCGTCCGGATGACCATCGCCGTCCGTCCGAGCTAGCGACGAAGTCGCGGTAGCAACGTGTGGACCTGCCGGGTCAGGCTGGTGCCCTAGCCCGGCGGCAAACGTAGGCGAATGCCGCGGCTTCCGCCGGTTGTTAACCGCGGAACCTGTTCGTGATCGGCAGGCGACGGTCGCGCCCGAAGGCCTTCGGGGTGATCCTGATCCCCGGCGGAGCTTGGCGGCGTTTGTACTCGGAGCGGTCGACCATCGCGATCACCTCGTCTACCACGTCGGCGGGAAGCCCGTCGGAGACGATCTCGTCGCGGCCACGGTCCTCCTCGACGTAGGCCGCCAGGATGCGATCGAGCATCTCGTACGGCGGCAGCGAGTCCTGGTCGAGCTGGCCGGGCCGAAGCTCGGCCGACGGCGCCCGCTCGAGCACGGACTCCGGCACCAGCTCGGCGTCGGAGAGGCCGTTTCGGTACCGAACCAGCTCGTAGACAAGCGTCTTGGGCACGTCCTTGATCACCGCGAAGCCCCCCGCCATGTCGCCGTAGAGGGTCGCGTAGCCGACCGACATCTCGCTCTTGTTGCCGGTGGTCAGCACCAGCCAGCCGAACCTGTTGGAGAGGGCCATCATCAGGTTGCCCCGAATTCGCGCCTGGATGTTCTCCGCCGCCAGCTCCGTTCCGGGGCCGCCGGGAGCGGGGGAAGCGCCGTCATCCGACGCGGCCAGCAGCTTCTCGTAGGCGTGCATGGCGCCCTCGATCGGGATCTCGACCAGCTCGGCGCCCATGGCGCGCGCGATCGCCCGAGCGTCGGCCTGCGTCTCGTCGCTGGAGTGGGGGGAGGGCATGACGACGCAGCTCACGCGCTCCGGGCCGAGCGCGTCGGCTGCGATCACGGCGACGAGCGCCGAGTCGATCCCGCCGGAGACCGCGACCAGAACGCGCTCGAAGCCGTTCTTGCGCACGTAGTCGCGCAGGCCGAGCTTCAGCGCCTCATACACCTCCGCCACGGGCTCAAGCGGCTCGGCGAGCTGCGGCTCCACCTCGCCGCTCGGCGGCGGTGCGTGGAGCCGGGCGAGCAGGGGGGCGCTTGCCCCCACCGGCGGCGCATCGACTCGCGGCTCGTCCGCTGGCTCCGCGCCGGCCGCCGGACGCGGGGCGAGCTCGAGGTCGCAGAGCACGAGCTCCTCCACGAACTGGGGCGCGCGAGCCAGCGTCTGGCCCTGCGCCGAGACGACCACGCTGTGCCCGTCGAAGACCAGCTCGTCCTGCCCGCCCACCAGGTTGCAGACCGCGAACGCCGCTCCCGTCTCTCGGGCCCGGTCCTGCGCCATCCGCTCCCGGTAGGCCCCCCGGCCGCGGTGATACGGCGAGGCGGAGGGATTGACGATCAGGCTCGCGCCGGCGAGCGCCTCGACCGAGGCGGGCGGCCCCGGATACCAGATGTCCTCGCAGATCGTCAACCCCACCCGCGCCCCCGCGACCTCGATCAGCGCGGGGGTGTCGCCGGGCTCGAAGTAGCGGCGCTCGTCGAAGACGCCGTAGTTGGGCAGCAGGATCTTGCGGTAGACGGCGCGGACCTGCCCGTCCCCGAGCACCGCCACGGAGTTGTAGGTGGCCGCCTCGTGCTCGGGGTAGCCGACCAGCGCCGCGATTTCCCCGACCCCGGAGGCGAGCTCGGCGACCGCCTCGCCGGCGGCGTCGAGGAAGTGTGGTTTCAGCCACAGGTCCTCCGCCGGGTAGCCGGTGACCGCCTGCTCGGGGAACACCACCAGCTGCGCTCCGGCCTCCCGAGCCCTGTCGATCCAGGCGGAGATCAGCTTGGCATTGCCCGCGATGTCTCCCACCGTGGGGTTCACCTGGGCGAGCGCGATCCGCAGCCTGACTGCATCGTCAGCCATCAGGCAGAGTATGGCCAGCGCGGAGCTATGCCCGGCGGCGGCTGAGGTTGCCTACGATCACGGCCACCACCGTGACCAGGTAGATCTGCCCGATCAACGCCTCGGTGATCGCTACCGAGCGCCCCAGGTCAGTACCCGCCACGAGGTCGCCGTAGCCGACGGTGGTCATGGTCGCGAAGCTGAAGTACAGGTAGTCGGAGATGTCCGGGTCGATGCCCGAGGCGAAGAAGGGTTCCGATTGGAGGTCGCCGACCAGGCCGTATGCGAACGCGAACAGCATCCCGAGCAGCAGGTAGATGCACAGGACTCCGAACATCGTGGAGATGCTCACGGAGCCTTCCGCGCGAACGCCCCGGATCACTCCCCTGGCGATCACGAGCGGGGCGAGAGCCACGAGGAGCGCGGCCACGACCCATCCGGCGGTGGTGCCGAACTCGCCAAATCCGACCAGGGCCGCGGCCGAGCCGAGCACCGCGAGCGTGACGACGAGGATGGTCAGCCGTGCGATCAGCGGCGGAGCCTGCGACGCGTACAGGGCGAGGACCAGGGCGCCCCCCTGGAGCGCGATTGTGACCACCCGTGCCCAATCCTGGTCCGGAACCGCGAGCTGGAAGACGAGCGAGCAGAGGATCAGCAGCAGGACCCAGCCGTAGCGGTGCTCCCAGCGGATGAACGCGGCCCCGATCCTCATCGGGCGAGAGCATCCCTGCGGGGTCGGACGGGAGCACCGACGGTTCCAGCCGGCTTGAGCACCGAGCCGGCGGCGCGAGGCCGCCGTTAGACCTGGTGCTCGGCTGGTGCCTCGGACCGGCGCTTGCGGCGGCCGGGCTTTCGCCCCTTGCCGGCCTCCGTGGACGGCGCCGCCGCGGCCAGCTCCGCGATCGAGGTCTCGAGATCGCCCGCGAGCTGGTCGAGGTCGGGTATCGCGTCGTAGTCGGCGGTGAGGCCGAAGTTGACGCGCCCGTTGTAGCTCATGAGCGCGAAGCAGACACCCTGGTTCCTGGCCAGGGGCACCATCGGGAACACGTCCTGGAGCTCCCTCCCGAGCAGGTACAGCGGGAACTGTGGCCCTGGAACGTTGGTGACCACCAGGTTGAAGAAGCGCTGGCGAGACTGAAGGCGGGCCGCCTGGGCGGCGATCGTCGGGGGCGCGAAGTCGGTCACCTCGGTGAGCAGGGTGGCGCCGACGGCCTGCTTGGACGACTTCAGGTCGCCCATCGTCGTGCTGACCAACCGCAGCCGCTCCATCGGGTCCTCGCACCACACGGGCAGCGGCGCCATCATCGCCGAGACGCGATTGCCCAGCGCCCCGTGCTCGTCATCGGCGCGAACGCTGATCGGCACCATCGCCCGCAGCGCCAGGTCCTTCGTCGAGTGCCCGCGCGCTCGCAGGTAGCGCCCCAGGGCGCCCGTGACCGCCGCCAGCACCACGTCGTTGACCGTGCCGCCTGCCAAGTCCTTGATCCGCTTCAGCTCCCCGAGTTCGGTTCGCACGCATGCGAAGCGCCGGTAGGGCCCGATCTCGACGTTGAACGGGGAGGCGGGGGCGGAGAGGCCGGTGCGCGCGATCGCCCCGGCTGCACCGAGGCCCTCGATCGCCGCCCCCGCGACCTGACGCGGCGCCCGCACGAGCGCTCGGACGCCCCGGGCGATCTCGGCCGGGCTGGTGCCGCGTTCGATCAACGCCTCGGCCAGGAGCTGGGCGTCCGAGGGCTCCGGGTCCGGGAGCCACGATGGGGGCGGCGGAGCGGGCTCGGGCTCTCGGTCGAGGTCGAAGAGGACCGTTGTTATGTCAACTCCGGAGACGCCGTCGACCAGGCAATGGTGGGTCTTGGCGACGATCGCGAAGCGACCTCCCTCCACGCCGTCCACCAGCCAGATCTCCCACACCGGCTTGCTGCGGTCGAGCCGCTGAGAGAAGATCCGCGCCGCGAGCGTTCGCAGCTGCTCCTCGCTGCCCGGGGGAGGGAGGGCGGTGTGGCGAATGTGGTAGTCGAGGTTCAGGTTGGGATCGTCGATCCATACGGGGCGACCCTGGCCGAAGCGGACGAAGCGCAGCTTCTGGCGGAAGCGCGGCACCAGGTGAAGCCGCGAGGCGATGTGATCGCGGAACTCCTCGTACGCGGGGGCCGGGCCCTCGAACAGGGTGGTCGAGCCGACGTGCATGTGGGCGGCGCCCGTCTCCAGGTGGAGAAAGGAGGTGTCCAGCCCGCTCAGCCTGTCCCCGTGGGCCACGGCCGAATCATCTCACGGGACGACGGGCCGGAGCGTGCTAGAGGTCGAGCGCCAGCGGCTCGTGGGCGGACGCAGTGGCCTCTTCCGGCGTGCCTTTCCGCTCCTCGGCCACAGCCACCAGCCCGCCGACGCCGATTCCCAGCAGCCGCACCGGGGCGTCGAGCTCGAACTCGGCCAGCAGCTCGCCGGCCACCGAGCGCACCCGCTCGGGGTCGCGAGTCGGCCTCTCGATGGTCCGCGAGCGCGTGTGGGTGCGGAAGGGACGCAGGCGGATCTTCAGGGTCACCGTGCGGCCCGCGTAACCGCCCTCGGCGAGCCCGCGGCAGAGCGAGTCGGCCAGACGGTCGAGCGTCTGGTCGAGGAGGGCCCGGTCGGAGACGTCTGAGGGGAAGGTCGTTTCGCGGCTCTCCGATTTGGGCTCGCGCTCGGTTACCACCGGGCGGTCGTCGTGGCCTCGCGCGCGGTCGCCAAGCTCGCGGCCGAGGCGCGGGCCAAAGGCCCCCTCCAGGGTGGTGGGGTCGACGGCGGCGAGCTCGGCGACGGTTCGGACCCCGAGCTGGGCCAGCCGCTGAGTGGTGCGCGGCCCGACGCCGGGAATCAGGCTCGCGGGGCGCTCGCCGACGGCCTCGAGCATGCCCTCCGGCTCCAGCACGCACAGGCCATCGGGCTTTTCGAGGTCTGATGCGATCTTGGCGAGCAGCTTGTTGGGCGCCAGGCCCACCGAGCACACCAGTCGTGTCTCGGCGCGGACCTCGCGCTTCAGCTGGCGGGCGCGCGCCTTTGGCGCCGGGCACTCCGAGAGGTCCAGATAGGCCTCGTCCAGGCCGGCGACCTCGACCCGGTCGCTGAACCGGCGCAGGACCTCCATCACCTTGCCCGACGCGCGCCGGTACAGGCCGATGTCACGCGGGATCAGCGTGGCCTGCGGGCAGCGCCGGTGAGCGATCGCAAGCGGCAGAGCCGAGTGGACGCCGTAGCGGCGCGCCTCGTAGGAGGCCGCCATCACGACCCCGCGGGCGGCGGCGTCGGTTCCGGTCGCAACCACGACAGGCTTGCCGCGGAGCTCCGGCCGGCGCAGGAGTTCCACGGAGACGAAGAAGGCGTCCATGTCCACATGAGCGACGACTCTGCAGCGTTCCCTGTCGAGCTCGGCGCTCACAGAACGATCCTAGGAGGGGAGGAGGATGGTCACGCGCCGCGCTAGATTGGGGCGGTGAGCGGCGCAGAGGCCAAGAACCTCGAAGCGATCTCGCGGGCGATCGACCAGCACAACGCCAGCTGCCCGTTTCCCGCCTCCGAAGTGCGGATGAACCCGTTCGAGATCGAGCGCCTCGGTTGGGAGCAGATCCGTGGGCTGCCCCTGATCGGCGACCCCGCTCTGGGTTCGGGGCGCTTCCGGATCGTGTGCTCGCGCGACTCCGAGGGCGGGGAGCTGGAGGAGGTCGAGGCGGTCGGTAGTCCCGCCGAGGTCGGGCTCCCGGACCCCGAGCTGAATTGAGAGCGCTAGGGGTCGAGGCCCAGGTCGCTGGTCAGCTTCTGCGCCTCGACGTTCAGCTGGAAGAAGTCGCCGGTCAGGATCAGCACCCCCATCGCGATCAGGGTTCCGCCGGCGACGGCCATGATCGCCGTGTAGTGGCGTTTGACGGCCGCGAAGGCCGTGGTCACGTGCGAGAAGGCGAGCGCGGTAACCAGGAAGGGAATGCCGAGCCCGGCGGAGTACACCGCGAGCAGGAAGGCGCCGTGGGCGACGGAGCTCGACAGCGAGGCCGCGCTGAGGATCGCGCCCAGGGTTGGCCCGATGCACGGCGTCCAGGCGATCGCGAACGCCATCCCCGCGACCGCCGGCCCGCCCTTGCCGGCGCGTGACATCAGCGCATCTACATGCCACTCGCGATTCAGGCGCGCGACGAACAGGCTGGCGACGAACAGGACCCCCATCGCCACGATCAGCACCCCGGCGACCTTCTCCAGGGTGTCGCGGTGGTCCTGGAGCGTCTGGCCGATCCCGGTGGCGGTCAGCCCGAGGAGGATGAAGATGGTCGAGAAGCTGGCGACGAAGAGCAGGCTGGGGACCAGGACGCGACGCCGTTCGGCGCGATCCAGCTCGCCGACCGCGACCCCGCTGACCGCCGAGAGGTAGCCGGGGACGAGCGGCAAGACGCAGGGCGACAGGAACGACACCAGGCCCGCCCCGAACGCCGCCAGGATGCCGATGCCCGATGCCGGATCGCTCTCCATGGCCCTGAACGCTAGCCCGCGTGGTCCCTGCGGGCCAGGATCATGGGCCTCAGTGGAGCGCCGCGGCGAGCCGGCGTCGGTGTTCCCGCGCCAGCGGGTGATCCGCGCCGAGCTCGGTGAAGATCGCCACCATCACGCTGCGCACCAGGTCGCGCCGCTCTGGGTCGTCGGCCTCGGCGATCGCCTCCTGGAGCGCCTCCAGCGCCTGCTCCAGGTCGCCCGCATCCCAGGCAGAGAATCCACGCGAGAGCGCCGAGGGCTCCGCTGCCCCGTCCGCCTGGATCTCCGACGCGAGGCGGGCACGCGCCGCCAGGCCCTCGGCCTCGAAGTCACCCTGAACGCCGTCGAGCAGCTCAACGGCCGCGGTGGCCTCGCCTCGCTCAAGCAGCAGGCGGCCCAGCTTGCGCGCGGCGACGGCGCTGCGGGGCTCCAGCTCGAGCGCCTTCCGGAGCGACTCCTCGTCGTCCGCGGCGGCGAGCTTGTCGGCGGGTGAGGGAACGAGCCGTGCCACGAACTGCTCGATCTGCGCCGGGGGAATCGCACCGGTGAACTCGTCCACCAACTGGCCGTCGCGGAAAGCCTTCACCGCCGGGATGCCGCGAATCCCGAAGCCGCCGGCGAGGGAGGTGTTCTGGTCGACGTCCACCTTGGCAAGCTCCAGCTCGCCGTCGCGCTTGGCGACCGCGGCCTCGAGCGCTGGGCCCAGCGTGCGGCACGGCCCACACCACTCGGCCCAGAAGTCAACGACCACGGGGACCTCGTGCGAGCGCTCGATCACGCGAGCCTGGAAATCGCTCTCGGTGACGTCGAAGGTCATGCTTCGAGCTTAGCTAGTGAGCTCTCGCGGGCAGCAGGGCGCCGCTGGCGGCAGAATGAGCGGGTATGGAGTCAGGCGGCATGGAAGACACGCTGCGCGGCAAGCTCCTGATCGCGTCGCCCACGCTGGTCGACCCGAATTTCGCCCGCACGGTGGTCTTCATCACCGAGCACAACCAAGAGGGCGCGATGGGGATCGTCCTCAACCGGCCCTCCGAGACCCTGGCGGAGTCGGTGGTAGCCGAACTCGCGGAGATCGCCGGCGGCGAGCCCGTCTACGTAGGCGGCCCGGTGCAACCCGACGCGCTCGTGCTCCTGGCGGAGTTCTCCGACCCGCAGGCGGCGGCGTGGATCGTGGTCGCCGACGTGGGGCTAGCGTCCGCCGACGTCGATCTGGACGAGCTCGCCGCCGCCGTTCGGCGCGGACGGGTTTACGCGGGTTATTCAGGCTGGGGGCCCGGGCAGCTCGAGGCGGAGATGGAGATCGACTCGTGGATAGTGGAGGCGCCGCTGCCCGCCGAGCTGTTCCCGGAGGACCCGGGAACGCTGTGGAGCGACGTCCTGGCCCGAAAAGGGGGGCAGTACGCGCTGATCGCGCGAATGCCCGCAGATCCGTCGCAGAACTGAGGGCGGGCGGCTCAGGCGCGGATTCTGCGCGCGCTAACTTCGATTATGTGAAGTGAACAGATGTCGTGTCCGTGCGCCCCAGGCGGGCGGCTGGGCGGCTACGCGGCGTCGGGATCGCTTTGAACGGCCACGAGGAGCTTGCGGAGCGCCTTGCGCATGATCCGCGAGACCTGCATCTGGGAGATCCCGAGAAGGTGGCCGATCTCGTATTGGTTCAGGTCCCGCTCGAAGCGAAGCTGCAAGACGCGGCGCTCGCGCTCCTCGAGCGGAGCGTCCTCGGCGGCGATCTGGGCCTCGACCGCGTCGTAGCCGGGCTCGGTCCGGCCCACCGTCTCGACCATTGGCGTGGATTCCTGTCGGTTTCGGGGCACGTCGAGCGACAGGGTGCGACGCGCCTCCTCGGCCTGCAGGGCCTCTGAGACCTCGTCCTCGGCCCATCCCAGGCGCTCGGCGATCTGGGACACGGTGGGGCTGGCTCCGAGCTCGTCGCTGAGCGCCCCGGCGGCCTCGCTGACCGCCATGGTGCGTTCCTGGAGCCCCCGCGGCAGGCGCACCTCCCAGACCCGGTCGCGGAAGTGGCGGCGAAGCTCGCCCAGGATCGTCGGCGCCGCGTAGGCCATGAACGACCTGCCGCGCTCCAGGTCGAACCCGTCCAGGGCCTTGACCAGCCCCAGGCTGGCGACCTGAATCAGGTCCTCGAGCTGCTCGCTGGCCCCCCGGTAGCGCAGCGCCAGCGACCTCGCCAGGGGCAGGAAGCGCTGAACCAGCTCCTCCCTCAGCGCCGGGTCGGCCGTCTCGGAGTAGCGGCGCAGCAGCTCGGTCTCGCCGCAGACCGATGCGGGTGGGACGGGCACCTCCCGAGTGCCAGAGAGCGACGGCATGCCGTTGACCCTTTCTACGAACGCGGCTTGAACGGAGGATCACTCGCGGGGCCCCATCCGTGGCCATCGCCCTGGGTGCCTCCTGCGATGCATGTTAACGAACACTCAGCGAACGCTCAAACACTCAGCGAACGCTCACCAAATTGTCAACAATCTGACCAATCCAGCCGTTCGCTTCGCCAGCCCTGCGCGGAGGGCTTCTGGAGGGCAGATGCCACGTTTTCTGGCGCATACCCCGGGTAGTGGCTTCGTGTGGGAGAAATGTCCAGAAACGAACAACCGGCGACGGACGGGGCCAGGGTGGACCTGCTCGAGAGCGATGCAGAGCTCGCGCGCGTCCTGCCGGCGGCGGCCCGCAAGGGCCGCGGACGGGGATCCCCCCTCTCGGCCGGCGTCCTGAAGCTGAAGCGTGGGCCGTGGGAGCCGGACGCTCGAGAGCCCTCAGCGGACCATCTCGGCTTTTTGATGCTCGACGGGCTCCTCGGTCGCCGCGTGACGGTCCCCGAGCGCGGTCGCAGCCTCGAGCTGCTTGGACAGGGTGACCTATTTCGCCCCTGGCAAAATCAGGCCTCGTCGTTCGAACGACTGTCCTGGACGGTGATCGAGCCGGCAGCGATCGCCGTGCTCGACGAGGCGCTGGCAGCGCGGGCCCGAGAGATTCCCCAGCTCCTTCAGGAGCTCACCGAGCGCGCCCTGCGGAGATCCAGAAGGCTCGGGGTCAGCGCCGCGATCGCCAACACGGTCGGGGTCGAGGAACGTCTGCTCCTCAGCCTGTGGCAGCTCACCGAGCTTTGGGGACGGAACGGCTCGGAGGGCGCCGTTCTGCCGTTTCGTCTCTCGCACCAGACGCTTGCCGACCTCGTTGGCGCTCGGCGCCCGACCGTCACGCTGGCGCTGCGAAACCTCACCAAGCGGGGCAAGATCCGGCGGAGCGAATCCGGGCAGTGGATCCTGCTCGGGAACGCACCGTAGGAGTTGGCCACGGCCGGTCGTGGCGTCCGGCGACTATTGACGCTTCCAATGGCGCCCGAAGAGGCGCCCCAGGCGTCCCGCGCGCGCATTCGGCCGGAAGGTGCCTGCGGCACGCTTCGGCGGCGGCAGCGAGGCTGCGTCGGCTGCGCTGATCGCCAGCGTCACGCCCCGCTCAGCCGTACGAGCCACCTCGGGGCCATCCACAAACCGAAGCTCGCGATCCGGAGTCTCGATCACGATCCCGTCGAGGATGTGCTCGCGGTAGTTGTCGACGACCTGGTCGACCTTGCCGACCGCTACCCCATCGGAGCCGTACACGGGCGTCCCGCGCTCGACCGCCGCGTAGTGGATCGCTTCGCCATCGTCGATCATGGTCGGCGAAGCATACGGGGATGCGCTGCGCTGGTTACGTAGGCTGCCGCCCGGTGCTCCGGCCTCCTGGGTTCACATAACTTGGCGGGCTACTCTGGAACCCCGCTGCCCCGCAAGCTCGGGATCGCCGAAGGCCACCGGGTCGCGTTCGCACGCGCGCCGAGCGAGTTCGGGCGGGCGCTTGGCCCACTGCCGGACGGGGTCGCGGTGCGCGCTCGGGTCCGCGGGCCGCTGGACGTGATCGTGGCCTTCTTCACGCGCCGCGCGGCGCTGGAGAGGCGCTACCCGCGGCTTGCCACTGCCCTGGAGCCGGACGGCGGGCTGTGGATCGCGTGGCCGAAGGGCTCCTCCGGGGTCGCCACGGACCTGACGGAGGACGTGGTGCGCCAGATCGCGATCGCCAACGGCATGGTCGACAACAAGGTGTGCGCGATCGACGAGGTCTGGTCCGGATTGCGCCTCGTCTACCGGCTACGGGATCGCCCGCCTCGATAGGCGGCGACTCCCGCCGCTATCCGAGCCGTTTCGCCACCGCCGGCTCGGCGCAGAACGAGGCGATCTCTCGCGAGAGCCTGCCTCCCTGCCAGGCCAGAGGTGACTCCCCCTCCCTCTCGATGATCAAGCGCGCCTGCGGCAGGCGCTCAGCGTAGGCGGCGGCCACGGCGTACGGATGGCCTGGATCGGCTGCGTCCCCGCTCGCGACCACGAGCGCCGGGACCTCGCAGAACTCGAGCTCCGAGACCGCCTCGAATGGCGCCGAGCGCGGCACCTCGCGAAGGGCGCGCGCCACCGCCTGTGGATGGCGGTGTTCGAGCAGGCGCCGCTCGGTAAAGCGCAGGATCGTCTCGCGCCAGGCCGGGTTCAGCCCGCGATCGTAGGCGTCCATGAACCCGCGCACACCACCCCGCTCCAGCCCGTCGGCCAGCCGGTCCCAGCCGGCCAGCGCCTCCTCGTCCACGAACCCCAGGTAGGTGGGGCCGATCACCACCAGGCCCGCAAGCCGCTCGCCGCGCGAGAGCGCGTAGGAGACGGCGGTGTGGGCGCCCATCGAGTGGCCCGCGAGAACCACGGGCCGATCGCCCACCTCGGCGGCGAGCACGGCGTCCAGGTCTGCCACCAGCTCGGCGAACGAGTAGCCGCCGCGCTCCGGGGCGGGATCGGACCGCCCGTGGCCGCGCGCGTCGTAGGAGATCTGGCGATACCCGCGCCGAGCGAGGACCTTCGAGCCATGGACCACGTAGCGGCGGGTGGCGGTGATGCCGTGGAGGAGCGCGATCGGCGGGCCGTCCCCGATCGACTCACCCGCCAGCCTTTGATCCTCGCGCTCGACCGTGAGCTGCGCCGGCTCGATGCCGTCCGCCACGATCGCCGGTTCGCTCAGGCCGCCGCCTCGGCCCTGGCGCGCCGAAGCGATTGCTTCAAGTCCTCCACGTCCTGGTAGCGGAGCCCCAGCAGGGCGACTTGGCGATAGCGCACGATCCCCTCAGGGTCGACGATGAAGATCGAGCGGCGCACCATGCCCCCAGGCCCCAGGACGCCGTAGGCGCGGATCATGGCCCGCTCGGGATCGGCGAGCAGCGGCACCGTGAGGCCGTGCTTGGCCCGGAAGCGCTCATGGGAGTCGAGCGTTTGCGGGGACACGCCGATCACCTCGGCATCCAGCTCGTCCAGCCGGTCGGCCGCGTCCCGATAGGAGCAGAACTGCCGCGTGCAAACGGGGGTGAAGTCGCCCGGATAGAAGGCGAGCACGAGCCAGCGTCCCCGGAAGTCCGCCAGCCGCAGGGTGTCGCCGCCCGTGCCGCGAAGCTCGAAGTCCGGGGCGCGGTCGCCCACCGCGATCCGAGCCACGGCCCTAACCCTTGCTGACGGCGACGGTCCGGATCACGACGGTGGCCAGGGGCGTGCCGGCGTCGCCGCTGGCCGGGTCGCCGAGCTCCGAGATCCGGTCGACGACCTCCTCCCCCGAGCTCACCTCACCGAGCAGCGCGTACTCGGCGGGCAGGCCGGCGTCGGCCGCGGTGACGACGTAGAACTGGCTTCCGGAGCGGCCCGGAGGCTCGAATGCCGTCTTCGCCATCGCCACCGTCCCCTTCGTGTACACGGTGTCGCTCGGCGGCACCTCGTCCACGGAGTAGCCCGGCCCGCCCCTCCCCGTGCCCAGGGGGTCGCCGCCCTGGATCACGAACCCGGGGACGATCCGGTGGAAGATCGTGTCGTCGTACAGGCCCTCGCGCGCCAGGTGGACGAACGAGCTCACCGTTTTCGGCGAGCCCCTCGTGTCAAGCGCGATCTCGAAGCTGCCGCAGCTTGTCTCGACGGCGGCCACCAGGCTCTCGCCCGCTCGTACCCTTTCCTGCGGGGGCTTCAGATCGACACGCTTCGGGCGCGGCGCCTGCGCCTCCTGGCAACCGGCGGGGAGGCTCCCCGAGGTCGTTTCCCCCCGTCGTCCTCGTCCCCGCAGGCGGCGAGCAGGAGAGTGGCGAGCGCCGCGAGGGCGACTGAGGCGAGCGATCGCGGGGACTGTCTTTCGCGGCATCGGCCGCGCAGACTAGCGGGGTGGGGGCGGCGCTTCCGGCGGCACGGCAAGATGTCCCCAGGTGGATGCGACCGGCGGCCACACTCACCCGCGCGCCTGATGGCGCCGTCCGAGCGACGACCAACGCCCCGGCGGATCCGCGTCGCCGGACGCATGCTGAACCGCCTGATCGTGCGCGCGCCCTGGGCCTGGCCGGCAATCCGCGGCCCCATGCGGCGATTCTTCGATCGCTCCGCGCCGGGCTGGGACGGGCGCACCGGCGCGGGCTCGGTGGAGCACCTCGCCCCGCTGGCCGCAGCGCTCCTACACGTGAAGCCCGCGCCCGAGCGCGCGCTCGACGTGGGCACCGGCACCGGTGAGGCGGCGCTGTTGCTCGCGCGGGAGTTCCCGCAGGCGAGCGTTCGCGGGGTCGACTTCTCCGAGGAGATGATTCGCGCGGCCGCCGGCAAGGTTGGCCTCGATCCCTCCGGGCGCGTGGCCTTCCGGGTCGCGGACGCCGCAGACCTGCCCTACGAGGACGGGTCCTTCGACCTCGTCACGCACCTCAACATGCCTCCGTTCGTCGACGAGGTCGCCCGCGTCCTGCGGCCGGGAGGCCAGGTCGTGGTCGCCTCGAGCTGGGGCGAGGCCACCCCCTTCTACACGCCCAACGCCGTGCTGGAGTGGCAATTCGCCAAACGGGCGATCGAGCCCGCGGCCGCCGGAGAAGCGGTCTCCGGCACCTACTGGATCGGACGCAAGCCGTCCCAATAGATTGCGGGGATGGGCGGCCCCGCACGCCACCTGGTGATCGTGAACCCGTCCGCGGGCGGCGGACGCGCGCGCAAGGTCCTGCCCGAGCTGGAGGGCGCCCTCCGCGCGCAGGGGCTGGACTACCGGCTCGTGCTCACCACCAGCCCCGCCCACGGCCGCGAGGAGGCCCTCGGGGCCGCTGCCGCCGGCCAGATCCCGGTGGTGATGAGCGGCGACGGGCTGATCGGGCAGATCGGCGGCGCCCTGGCGGGCGCCGAGGTGCCGATGGGCGTGATCCCAGGCGGCCGCGGAAACGACCTGGCCCGCGTGCTGGGGATCCCAACGGAGATTCGGGGCGCCGTGGAGCTGCTCGCCGCCGGCCCCACGCGGACGATCGACGTCGGCGAGGTCAACCAACGGCGCTTCCTGGGCATCGCCAGCTGCGGCTTCGACTCCGACGCCAACCGGATCGCCAACCAGGCTCGCCTCGTGAAGGGAAACCTCGTCTACCTGTACGCGGCGCTGCGCGCCCTGGCCGCCTGGAAACCGGCACGCTTCGAGCTCCTGCTCGACGGTGATCCGCACGCCTTCACCGGGTACTCGGTCGCCGTCGCTAACAACAAGGCCTTCGGCGGCGGAATGTTCGTCGCGCCGGATGCGGAGCTCGACGACGGGAGGCTCGACGTGGTCTGGGTCGGCCAGGTGGCGAAGCTCCGCTTCCTGGCTAACCTGCCGAAGGTGTTCAAGGGCCGCCACGTCGGCAGCGAGGAGGTGACGGTCCTTCGCGCCGGCGAGGTCGAGATCAGCGCCGACCGGCCCTTCGCGGTGTACGCGGATGGCGAGCATCTGGCCGATCTGCCGGCGACGATCCGCCTCCTTCCACGGGCGCTGACCGTGATCGCGCCACACCCATGAGCCGGATGTTCGGCCCCAAGCTCGCACTGGCGCGGGCAACGGGGGCACTCAGCCGTCGCAGCGGGCGCGGCGGCGGCACAACGCTGCCCGGCCGCCTGCTGCTGCGCCTGGCGCCGGACGCGATCTCCCGGCTCGGCGCGCGGCTGCCCGGCGGTTCCGTGATCGTCAGCGCCACCAACGGCAAGACGACCACAGCCGGGATGCTCGCCGCGGCGCTGCGGGCGGCGGGCCGCGTACCAGTTCACAACCGCGCCGGCTCGAACATGAGCTGGGGCGTGGCGACCGCGCTGCTCGAGCAGCCGGGCGAGGAGGGCCTATTCGAGGTGGACGAGGCCTGGCTGCCCCGGATGGCGGCCGAGCTCGAGCCGCGCCTGATCGTGCTCGGCAACCTGTTCCGCGACCAGCTCGATCGCTACGGGGAGCTGGAGCACCTCGCCGACGAGTGGGCCGAGCTCGTGGCGGACCTCGCCGGCCGGACCGGGTTCGCGCTCAACGCCGACGACCCGCTGGTCGCCGACCTCGGCCGCGACCGCGACCTGGCCCGCCGTCCCGGCGTCACCTACTTCGGGATCGACGATCCCGCACAGGCCCTGCCAGAGCTCCAGCACGCCTTCGACGCCAAGCACTGCCGCCGCTGCGGTGCGCCCTACGTCTACGAGCGAGCCTTCGTTGGGCACCTCGGCCACTACTCCTGCCCGCGTTGCCCCGCCGACCGGCCGAGGCCGGACGTGGCCGCCACCCGGATCGAACTGGAGGGAATGCGAGGCTCCCGCGTCAACGTGCGGGCGCCGGAGGGAGAGGTCGAGCTCCGTCTCCCCCTCCCCGGCCTGTACAACGTCTACAACGCCCTCGCCGCGCTGACCGCGGCGCTGCGCCTCGGCGTTCCGCTCGAACGGGCGGCCGCCGCGCTGGGCGAGATGCAGGCCGTGTTCGGACGGGTCGAGACCATCGCGGTAAACGGGACGCCCGTCTCCATCCTCTTGATCAAGAACCCCGCCGGCGCCAACGAGGTGCTGCGCACGCTGCTGCTCGAGGCGGATGCGAACGGCCGCGGCCGTGGCCTCGACCTCTGGATCGCGCTCAACGACCGGATCGCCGACGGCCGGGACGTCTCCTGGGTCTGGGACGCCGACTTCGAGCTCTTGGCCGGCCACGTTCACGAGGTCGCCTGCGCCGGCACGCGGGCCGCCGAGATGGCGGTGCGTCTCAAGTACGCCGGCGTGCCGCCCGAGGCGATCACGGTCGAGGAGGCGATCGAGGGCTCCCTGGATCGCGCCCTCGCCCAGGCCGACGGCCCGCTGTTCGCGCTCCCGACCTACACCGCGCTGCTCGAGCTTCGCACCCTGCTCGCGAAGAGAGGGCTCGCCAGAAAGTATTGGGCGTGAGCCGGGCCGCCGTCTGGCACGAGGTCGAATGTGGTGGCTACGCTGCGGACCTCCCGGTCTGGGAGCGGCTGGCCGACGCCGCCGCCGGCCCCGTCCTGGAGCTTGGCTGCGGGACGGGCCGCGTCGCCCTGCGCCTGGCGGGCGGCGGCACCGAGATCTGGGCCGTCGATGCGGATGCCTCCCTGGTCGAGGCGCTCCGCGCGCGAGCGGCCGCGCAGGGGCTTTCGGTGCACACCGTATGTGCCGACGTTCGCGCCCTGGACCTGGGCCGAGACTTCGAGCTGATCCTGGCCCCGATGCAGCTCCTCCAGATGCTCGGGTCGGCGAGCGAGCGCCGCGCGGCGCTGGAGCGAGTGGCCGGCCACCTGGCACCCGGGGGCCGCTTCGCGGCTGCGATCTTCGAGGCCACGCCCGCCTCGCTGGAGGGCCCTCGCGCCGCGATTCCCGACGTCCGTGAGCTCGACGGCTGGGTCTACTCGAGCCTTCCCGTCGCGCGCCTGAGCGGCGGCGGCGACCTCGAGATCCACCGGCACCGCCAAGCGGTCTCCCCGGAGGGCGCGCTGAGCGAGGAGGAGCACAGCGACCGGCTCGCCGCCCTGGGCGCCGACGCCCTGGAAGCCGAGGGCGCGACCGCCGGGCTGCGCCCGGGGGGCCGGCTCGAGGTGCCGGCGGCGGACGGTTACCTGGGCTCCACGGTCGTGATCCTGGAGCGGCCTTGATGGAGCTCCGCGCCGTCGCGCTTTACCCCGAGCAGATGAACATCTACGCGGACCGCGGCAACATCATCTTCCTGCGGCGGCGCTGTGAGTGGCGCGGGATCGGGTTCTCGTACGCCGCCGCCGGGGCAGGGGAGCCGCTCGATCCCATGGCCCACGACCTGATCTACGTCGGCGGGGGTCAAGACCGCGACCAGCGGATCGTCGCCGAGGACATGGTGGCGAGCAAGCGCGCGGGTCTCGCCGAGGCGGTCGAGGACGGCGCGGTCGTGTTGGCGGTATGCGGTGGCTACCAGCTCCTTGGCCACAGCTACCAGCTCGGCGACGAGCGGATCCCGGGGCTTGGCCTGGCCGACCTGGAGACGGTTCGGGAGCCCGGGCCGAGGCTGATCGGCAACATCGAGATCGAGGTCGACCTCGGCGACGGGCCCAGGGAGCTGGCCGGATTCGAGAACCACGGCGGGCGGACGTACCTCGGCGACGGCGCCGAGCCCCTGGGGCGCGTGGTCCGCGGGCACGGCAACAACGGCACGGACGGCCTCGAGGGGGTGCGGCGCCAGAACGTGATCGGCACCTACCTGCACGGCCCGCTGCTGCCCAAGAACGCCTGGCTCGCCGATCGCCTGATCCAGCTCGCCCTGGCTCGCCGGCACGGCGCCGAGCCCGAGCTGGCGCCGCTCGACGACGCGCTCGAGGCGGCCGCCCACGAGGCCGCCCGGCGGGCGGCGCGTCACGGCTGACCTCGGCGAATCTCCTGACGCGGGCTATAGCCTCCCCGGCACCGGTTGTATCCAGCAAGGAGGGAGCTCTCGATGCCCGACGGCGACTATCCGGTCCAGTTCTCGGTGGACTACCCCGACCGCCAGCTCAACCGCCTTACCACGGGCTTCCGCATCTTCACGGTGATCCCGATCGCAATCGTGCTCGCCGCCCTGGTCGGGGGCGGCACGACGTTCGGCTCCACGACGATCGCCGGCGCCGGCGCCGGGCTGCTGTTCCTGCCGCCGCTCTTGATGATCCTCTTCCGGCAAAAGTACCCGCGCTGGTGGTTCGACTGGAACCTGGAGCTGCTGCGGTTCACCAACCGGATCTACGTCTACCTGGCGCTGATGGACGACCGCTACCCCTCCACCGACGAGCGCCAGTCGGTCCGCCTCGACTTCCCCTACCCGGACGCGGAGCGGGACCTGAATCGCTGGCTGCCGCTGGTCAAGTGGTTCCTGGCCATCCCCCACTACATCGTGCTCGTCGTCCTCTGGCTGCTGGCCTTCTTCTGCGTGGTGATCGCCTGGTTCGCGGTCCTGTTCACCGGCCGCTATCCGGAGGGCCTGTTCGGGATCGTCGAGGGCGTGATTCGCTGGGGAAACCGGGTCACCGCCTACGCCTTCCTCCTGGTGACCGACCGCTATCCGCCGTTCAGCTTCAGCTGAGGCTCGACACAGCTCAGCGGCCGGTGGAGCCGAAGCCCCCCTCGCCCCTGAAGGGGCCCTCACCGGGCGCCGCCGGCGTGCTGGTGGTCAGCTCGACCAGATCAACCGCCGCGACCGGCTCGGCGGCGGCGAACCGGGTCACGAGGAGCTGCGCGATTCGGTCCCCCGGATCGACGTCGAACGCGCGATCGCGGTCGGTGTTCAGGAGCAGCACGCGAACCTCCCCCCGGTATCCCGAGTCGATCAGCCCGGGAGCGTTGACCAGCGCGATCCCGTGCTCGGCCGCCAGGCCGGAGCGTGGCAGCACCAGCCCCGCGTGGCCGGGGGGAATCTCGACCGCGATCCCGGTGCCGACGCTGGCCCGCTCCCCGGGCCCGATGGTCGCGGGCTCCACGGCATGCAGGTCGAGGCCCGCGTCTCCCTCGTAGGCGCGACTGGGAAGCCGGGCCCCTTTCCGAAGCAACCGGACGGCAAACTCCATGGCCTGAGAGGGTAGAGGTGCCTCTAGACGGTCCCGCCGGGCCCCAGCCCAGGCCCGAGGCCGTTCCGCGCATAGTCCGCGAACCTGTGGGCCAGCGCGGCGGGGATCCGCGCCCTGACGAGCACCCCCTCGGGGCCGTCCTCGCGCTCCAAGTCGCCGGCCAGCTCGTGCAGCTCGGCGAGCGTCCCGCCCTTTGAGTAGGGGACCAGCAGCTCAACGGGCTGCAGCGTGTCCGAGAACGCCTCCTCGATCCGGTTCCGAAGATCATCGAGCCCCTGCCCCGTCATGGCGGAGATCGCGACCGCGTCGGGCTCGCGGATCGCGAGCTCGTGTGCCTCGGCGGCGTCCAGGAGGTCGACCTTGTTGAAGGCGACGAGCCGGGGCGCGTCCCCGGCCCCGATCTCCTCCAGCACGGAATCGGCGGCGGCGATCGACTCGCGGCGCCACTCCTCGGGCTCGGACGCATCGACCACGTGGACGATCAAGTCGGCGAGCACCGTTTCCTCGAGCGTCGCCTTGAAGGCCTCGACCAGCTCGTGCGGGAGCTTGCGTATGAAGCCGACGGTGTCCGTCACCAGGTACCGGCGGCCCTGGTGGCGGTAGGCGCGGGTGGTCGGGTCGAGCGTGTGGAACAGCCTCTCCCCCACCCCCGCCCCGGCGCCCGTGAGCGCGTTCAGGAGCGTCGACTTGCCCGCGTTCGTGTAGCCGGCCAGGGCGACGGTTGGGAGCGCGGAGTCGCGACGGCGCGCCCGCATCACCTCGCGGTTTCGCGTCGTGCGCTCGAGGCGGCGGCGCAGGGTCGCGATTCGGTCGCGGGCCAGGCGCCGGTCCGTCTCGATCTGGGTCTCCCCCGGCCCCCGGGTCCCGATCCCGCCGCCGAGCCGCTCGAGGTGGGTCCACAGGCCCCGCATCCGCGCCAGGTTGTACTCGAGCTGGGCCAGCTCGACCTGGAGCTTTCCCTCCGCGCTATGCGCGTGGTCGGCGAAGATGTCGAGGATGACGGCGGTGCGGTCGATCACCGGCACGCCGAGCGCCGTCTCGAGGTTTCGCTCCTGGCGAGGCACCAGCTCGTCGTCGCAGGCCACCAGGTTGGCGTCGCTGCGGGCGATCTCGGCCTTGACCTCGGCCAGCTTTCCCCGCCCCAGGTAGCGGTCGGGGTCCGGCTGGGCGCGCACCTGCACCTGCTCCCCGGCAGTGGCGACTCCAGCGGTTCGCAGAAGCTCCTTCAGCTCGGCCAGCGGGTCCCCGTCGCCGGGCGTGGCGGGCACGACCCCAACCGCCAGCGCACGCTGCCGTGCGCGCGGGTTCTCGACCCCGGCTCCCCCGGCCCCGTAGCTGGTCTGGGCGGTGCGGCCTTGTCGGGTTCTCTGCACTGAACCAAGTGTAGGCCGCCGGCCCGCCGCGGCGGATAGGCTTGGGCGCGGATGAGGGTCTTCGTCACCGGGGGAACCGGCTTCATCGGCGGCCACATGGTTCGCGCGCTGCGCGAGCGGGGCGACGAGGTTCGGGCGCTGGTCCGCAGCCCCGACAAGGGGCAGGCGCTCGCTGAGCTCGGGTGCGAGCTCGTTTCGGGCGACCTCTCCAGCAACGAAGCGATCGGGGCCGGCATGCAGGGCTGCGAGGCGGCGATCCACGGAGCGGCGGTGTATGAGGTTGGGATCCCGGACTCGGAGCGCCGGGCGATGTACGAGGCCAACGTGATCGGCACCGAGAATGTTCTGCGCGCGGCGCTCGACGCGAAGCTCCCTAAGGTCGTCTACATCTCGACCGTGGGCGCGTTCGGCAACACCAAGGGCCAGGTCGTGGACGAGACCTACGAGCACCCGGGGACGGGCTTCACGTCCTACTACGAGGAGACGAAGCTCGAGGCGCACCGGCTGGCCAAGCGCCTGATCGCAGAGGAGGGGCTGCCCTGCGTGATCGTGCAGCCGGGCGGCGTCTACGGGCCCCGGGACCACTCGCCGCTGGGCCGGCAGATGCACCAGTTCCTGGCCGGGCGGATGCCGCTGATCGCGTTTCCGGACCTGGGCTTCAACATGGTCCACGTCGACGACGTCGCCGCCGGTGTCCTGCTCGCGCTCGACAAGGGCAAGGCGGGCGAGGCCTATGTGCTGGGCGGCCAGATCACGACCATGCGCGAGCTGATCCAGACGCTGGCCCGGGTGGCCGGCAAGAAGGCACCCAGCCGCGCCCTGCCGACCGGGTTGATGAAGGCGATGACTCCGTTCGGGCCGATCGTCGGCAAGCTGATGGGCCAGGGCCCGAACCTCCGCGAGCTGATCAGCTCGGCCGACAACGTCACCTTCTGGGCCAAGCACGACAAGGCGATGGCCCAGCTCGGGTACTCGCCGCGCGGGCTCGAGCAGGGCCTGCGCGACACGCTCGACGCCGAGGGCAAGCTGCCGGCTGCCGCCTAGGGTGTCCCGGCGTGCACCGCTGGGTGGATCACGCCGCCGAGCTCGAGCTGGAGCTCGAGGCCACGAGCGAGCGAGGGGTCTTCGAGGAGGCGCTGGCGGCGCTCGGCGGGCTACTGGCTGAGCGAACCGGCGGCGAAGGGGAGGCGGACGCCGAGCTCACTCGCCAGCAGGTCAGCGCCAGCGCCCCGGACCGGGCCACCCTGCTGGCCGAGTGGCTCAGCGAGCTCGCCTACCTGGCCGAGAGCGAGGGGTTCGTCCCGCACCGGGTCGAGCGCATGGAGCTGACGGGCAAGGCACTGGAGGCGGAGGTGGTCGGTCGCCGGACGTCTCCCCCTCACCTGGTGAAGGCGGTGACCTACCATCGACTGGGCATGTGGAAGGAAGACGAGACTTGGCGCGCGCGGGTCATTTTTGACGTCTGACCCGTCGAGATGACGGAGCTTCGACAGCTGGACGAGACCCTTTGGGAGATCCCGGCAAGCGCGAGGCGGGACATGCGGGTTCCCGCGCGGGTGTTCGCCGATGAGGAGCTGCTCGGGGCGATCCGCACCGATCGCTCGCTGGAGCAGCTCCAGAACGTCGCCACCCTCCCCGGCGTGGTCGGGGCGGCGCTGGCGATGCCCGACATCCACCAGGGGTACGGCTTCCCTGTCGGCGGGCTGGCCGCGACCGAGCCGCCCGACGGCGTGGTCTCCCCAGGCGGGGTCGGCTACGACATCAACTGCGGCGTACGCCTGCTGGCGACCGCGATCGCAGCCGACGACCTGGGCGACCGCAAGGAGTCGCTCGTCCACGAGATCTCCCGCCTGGCGCCGGCCGGGGCCGGCCGCGAGGCGGCCCTGAAGCTGAAGGGCGCCGAGCTCGACCGGGTCCTGCGCGAGGGCCCGGCGGCCCTGCTGGAGCTCCGCGGCATCGGCACCGAAGACGACCTGGAGCACACGGAGTCGCGGGGACGGCTCGATGCCGCCGACCCGGACGCCGTCTCCGAGCGGGCGCGCCAGCGGGGCTCGGGTCAGCTCGGAACCGTGGGGTCGGGAAACCACTTCGTCGAGGTGCAACGGGTTGAGCGCGTGCTCGACGAGGGATGCGCGCGGGCCTATGGCCTTGAGCCCGGCGCCGTGACCGTCCTCATCCACTCGGGCTCGCGCGGGCTGGGCCATCAGGTGTGCACCGACTACGTCAAGCGCATGGACGCGACCGTGGCCCAGCACGGGATCGAGCTTCCGGATCGCCAGCTCGCCTGCGCGCCGCTGTCGGCGCCCGAGGCTCAGGACTACCTGGGCGCGATGGCGGCGGCGGCCAACTACGCCTGGGCGAACCGCGCCGCGATCGCGCACGCCGTGCGTGCGGCGATCCGTACCGTGCTGGGCGCGGAGGCGGCGGGCGCCACCCGGCAGGTCTACGACGTGGCCCACAACGTCGCAAAGCTCGAGCCCTATGGCGGCCGCGAGCTCTGCGTGCACCGAAAGGGCGCCACCCGCGCCTTCCCGCCGGGCCATGCCGAGATCCCGCGCGGCTATCGGGAGGCCGGGCAGCCCGTCTTCATTCCGGGTTCGATGGGCACCTCGAGCTTCGTCCTGGCCGGTCGCAGCGGGTCCATGCAACGGTCGTTCGGCACCACCTGCCACGGCGCGGGGCGCAGGATGAGCCGCACCGGGGCGCGCAAGCGGATCGAGGGCGCCGAGCTTCGCCGCCAGCTCGAGGCGGATGGGATCACAGTCCGTTGCCCGTCCAACCGTGGCCTCGCCGAGGAGGCGCCGTTCGCCTACAAGGACGTGGAGGCGGTGGTCGAGGTCGTCGAGCGCGCCGGATTGGCCGCCCGCGTTGCCCAGCTGCGACCGATCGGGGTGGTCAAGGGCTGAGATCCGGGCCGATAATCGCCTCGGCCTCGATCTCCACCTTCCAGCGTGGGTCGAGAAAACCCTTTACGACGACCATGGTCGAGACTGGCCGGGTCTGGCCAAAGGTGGCAGCGTGGGCGCGCGCAACCGCCTGGCCGTCGTCAGCGCTGGTCAGGAAGATCCTCGTACGGACGACGTGCTCGGCCCCGGCGTCCGCCTCGCCGAGCGCCGTGAGGATGATCTCGAAGCAGCGCTTCGCCTGGGCCTCGGGATCGGGATCACAGTGACCATCCGGCCAGATCGGCGCGGTCCCCGAGACGAGGACCCGGTTGCCAACCCGCACGGCACGCGAGATGCCGACCTTGGGCTCCCACGGGGAGCCCGACGAGATCCGCTGGCGCTTCGCCACGCCCGGGATGCTATGCGCGCGCCGGGGGCTACGCGGGTGCGCTGGCGGTCCGGCGCGGTGCGGGCATCAGCGCAACGGCCGCGATCACCGCGGCGAATGCGAGGCAGCGCGCCACTATGGCCAGCGGGTCGTTCCCGACCGGGTCGCCGAAGACGAGGATGCCGCCGGCGATCGAGGCGCAGTTCGCGGCCACGGAGGTGAGCGCGATCACGGGGATCGCTTCCCCCGTCTGCAGCCCTCGGGCCAAGCCGAAGAAGGCGCCGATGCCCGCCACGATCGCCATCAGTGTCCAGGGACTGAGGATCGCCAGAAGATCGCCCGGAACCGTCCCGGTGAGCGCCTTGACGGAGACGTTGGCCACCCCCAGAAGCAGGCCGGCGGCAATCGCCAGCAGCGGCCCGCTCGAGCGGCCCGCGAAGCCCACGCTTCCGGAGAGCAGGAGCATCGCTCCGACCCCCACCGCGCCCACCTCGAAGGAGATCATCGCGGCGGTCGAGTAGCTCGCGCTGCCCGCTCCGGACTCCACGGAGGTCACGGCCAAAAGGCCCAGGCCGACCGCGCAGAGCCCCAGCCCCAGCCATTCCCGAAGCCCGACGCTAACGCCGAACCAGCGCTGGGCGAACCAGGCGAGCAGCACCAGGCCGCCCGAGATGGTCGTTTCCACCAGCGAGATCGGGGCCACCGCGAGCGCAGCGACGTGCAGGCCCCAGGCGCCGACGGCGATCCCGAAGCCGATCGCCCACCATCGCGAGCGAAACAGTGCCGCCGCGCTACGCAGGGGCTGGCTGAGCCGCACCGTGGGCGCCGCAACGGCGCCCCGGAACTTGCAGAGCATTGCCACGTTGGTGGCCAGGGCGCAGGCGAGCGCCAGCAGTGTGCCGAGTTGAACCATCGGAGGATTGCATCGGCCAGTACCCGAAACCGGCTTAGCGAATCGCGTGCGTAATGAACGTCACTAGACGAATAGTTGAGACAGGTTAAGGGGTCCTAAGCGAGATGCTCGCGGATGCGGGCCATCGCCTCGCCGATCCGATCGTCGGGCGTGGTCAGCGAGATGCGGAAGAACCCCTCGCCGCTCGGCCCGTACATCGCGCCGGGCGAGACCACCACCGCGGCCTCCTCCAGCACCCGCTCCGCGAAGGAAACGGAGGTATGGCCCTCGGGGACAGGGGCCCAGACGTAGATCGTCCCCTTGGGCGGCTCGACCCGAACGCCGATCTCCCCCAAGGCGTCCACGACCAGGTCGCGGCGGCGCGCGTAGAGGGCGTTCATTTGCTCGATTGGCCCCCGCGGCCCGGTGAGCGCCGCCGCGCCCGCCAGCTGGACCGCGTCGAACAGGCCCGAGTCGACGTTCGTCTTCAGGCGCCAATAGGAGGCGATCGCGTCGGCGTTTCCGAGCGCCGCCGCGCAGCGCCAGCCGGTCATGTTGAACCCCTTGGAGAGCGAGAAGACCTCGATTCCCACCTGCTTGGCGCCGGGCGTGGCCAGGAAGCTGGGCGCCAAGTAGCCGTCGTAGGTCGTCTCCGAGTAGGAGTTGTCGTGGACCACGAGGATCTCGTGCTCGCGCGGCAAGCTCGACCACGCGCTCGAAGAAGCCGTCGGGGACCACCGCGCCGGTGGGGTTGTTGGGGTAGTTGAGGAACAGAAGCCGCGCGCGCGCCAGCGCCTCGTCCGGAATCGCCCCCAGGTCGGGGACGAAGCCGAGCTCCGGGCGTAACGGCATCAGCACCGCCTCGGCACCCGCGAGCGCCGGACCCCCCGTGTAGACGGGATATCCCGGGTCGGCGGCCAGGCCGACATCGCCGGGATCGAGAAAGGCGAAGCAGAGGTTGTAGATGCACTCCTTGGCCCCGATCGCTGGAATCACCTCGGAATCGGGATCGATCTCGACCCCGAAGCGCTCCGCGTAGAACTCGGAGCAGGACTGGCGGAATTCCTCGCGGCCGCGGTTGGTCGGGTAGCGGTGGTTGACGGGATCCGCCACCGCCCCCTGCATCGCCTCGACGACGTGCGGGAAGGTCGGGCGGTCGGGGTCGCCGATCCCGAGGCTGATCACGTCGACCCCCGCCTGGCGCTTCTCGGCCACCCGCCGCTCGAGCTCGGCGAACATGTAGGCGGGCACTGCCTCCAGGCGCCGCGAGGGCGAGGTCAGGTCGCGCTTGGACGTCTCGGAGGTCGCCACCGAAAGGCGAAGGGTAGGCGTCCGCGAGGCGCGCCGGCCTACGCCATCCCCAGGGCGCGCACGAGCTCGTCCGAGAGCTCTCCTCGGAACACGGGCTCGGCGGTCCCCGTCAGGCGCACGTCGAGGTCCTCTCCCACCTCGACCTGGAGCTCTCCCCCATCCAGCCTCACCGCGATCGGGCTGGCGGCGCCCGCAAGGGCGGCCGCCACCGCCGCCCCGCTCGCGCCAGTGCCGGAAGACAGCGTCTCCCCCACCCCCCGCTCGAAGATCCGCGCCCTGACGGTGGAGCCGTCGATCCTGATGAAAGAGACATTGGTGCGGTTCGGAAACAGCTCGCTGTGCTCGACCTCGGGGCCGATCGAGCCCAGGTCCAGCTCCTCCACCTCCTCCCCCGCCTCGATCACGCACTGGGGGTTGCCGATCGAGACGTGCTGGAAGCCCCACCGGCGCCCCCCCGCGGTCAGCGCGCCGGCGCCATCGGAGCCACCGGAGGGATAGTCCGGCGACGTCACGGACGCCCTGCCCATGGCCAGCGTGGCGGTATCCGGCGAGGTGATGGTGGGCCGAATCTCACCCGCCTTGGTGAGCATCGAGAACTCCTTTTCGTCCGTCCAGCCGGCACGGTGCAGGTAGAGCGCCGCCTGCCTGGCCCCGTTGCCGGAGAGCTCGGCCTCCGACCCGTCGGGGTTGAAGATCCGAAGCTCAGCCACCTGCCGCGGGTCCTCGGCCTGGGACAGAAGCAGGACACCGTCGGAGCCGACGCCGAAATGCGACTCGCACAGGCGCCGGATGCGCTCCGGGGTCAGCTCCCACGGCAGGACGCCCGCCTCCACGATCAGGTAGTCGTTGCCGAGCGCCTGCCACTTCTCGAAGCGCATCGCCGAGAAGCTATTCGATCGCCTGCTCTGCCTCCCCGTGAGCCTCCTCTCCGAGTCCGGCGACGATCTGCTCGGCGACGCTCGCGTCGTCGCGGCCGGTGCGGTCGATCAGCTCCACGCCGGCCATCTTGCGCATCCAGGTGAGCTGACGGCGCGCGTAGGCGCGATGGGCGCGCTTCACCGCCTCCAGGTCGCCGGTGAGCAGCTCCTCGAACCCGAGCGCCGCCCGGGCAGTGCGGGAGGCGCCGGCCTCAACGGCGCGGCGCGCCTCCTCTGCGGCGCCGGCGGCGACCATCTCCTCGATCCTTGCCTCGATGCGGCGTCCCAGCTCCTCGCGATCGATGGTCAGGCCCACGAGGACGGTGGGGCGGCGAAGCTTGGCCGTCCAGAGCTGCTCGCTTCCTCGCGGTGGGGCGATGCCCGCGCGCTGCAGCTCGAGCGCCCGAGCGACCCGCTTGCGGTCCCTTGGGTGAACCGTTGCCGCGATGTCCGGGTCGAGCTCACCGTGGAGCGCCTCCGGGCCCCGGGCGGCGATCTCGCCCTCCACCTCGCCGCGGAGGGAGGCCGGGACGGGCGGTCGAAGCTCCAGGTCGGCGAGCGCCGCGCGCAAATACAGCCCGGTCCCGCCCACCACGATCGGCCACCGGCCCTCGGCGAGGAGCTGGTCGATCTCGGCGTGCGCGAGGCTCGCGAACTGCCCCGCGCTGAACTCGCCGCTCACGTCGACGAAGCCGACCAGCCGGTGCTCGAGCCGCGAGCGCTCCTCCGGCGTCGCCGCCCCGGAAAGCGTCTCGAGCCCCCGGTAGACCTGGATCGCGTCGCAGGAGACGGCCACCGGCTCTTCGCCCTGCCGGCGCAGGAGGTCCGCCACGGCGATCGCCACCGCGGTCTTCCCGACCCCCGTCGGGCCGAAGATCGCGAGGACCACGGGCCTCCGCCTCTGGACGGCTCTCACAACCCGGCGGCCACCGGCTCGCGCGCCGCGCGGGCAAGCTCGCGCAGGTGGCCTTCGAAGCCCACCCGCCAGACGATCTGCTCGAAGACCCCCTCGTAGTGGCGATGCCCCTTCCCCGCCCGGGCCTTCCTCCACATCCTGCGCACCACCTTCGGTTGAAAGATCTCGCCCCAGCCGCCGTCCTCGGTCGCCAGCATCTCCCCCACGGCCTCGGCGTGGCCGGGCTTCTCCCAGATGCGCTGGCGATGGACCGTGGGGAGCCGGTCAGCGTCCTCGGACCCGAGGAAGGGCACCTCCCGCCATTCCGGCACCATCCTTTCGATCATCGCCACGTGGAGCTTGTTCTCCAGGCGTTCCTCGGGGGTCAGGTCGAAGGCGGCGCGGACGAACGCCGGCGTTGCGCAACACGAGTAGCGGCCCGAGCGAGCGCCGAGCCCGGAACGGAAGGCGAGGCGCTGGGTTAGGTAGAAGCAGTCGAGCAGGGTCGGGCCGGCGACCCCGATCGCGCGGGCCTCGTCGAGGATCCGCTCGAGCTCGGAGCGGTAGAGGTCGTAGGCCTTCGTCTGCGCTGCGGCTGCGTAGCGGCGCCCGGCACGCTCCAGGCGCTTCAGGATCGCCCGATCCCCTCCCGCGCGAATCTCACGGAGCTGGTTCGCGCTCACGTAGTAGAAGCCGTGGGCCAACTCGCCGCCGTGCCCCGAGAGCACCGGCCGCAGGGACGTGACCGGTCGCGGGAGCGAGGTCCGGGTGCGTACCTCCTGTGCGTGTCGCATCCCGTCGTGGATGAGATGCAGGTTGCGGAGGCGCTCGCGAAGCTCGTCGCTGGGCCTGCCCCGCTCGGGATGGCTGATCCTGTGACGCAGGCGGCCTGGCGCCGTCTCGACAAGCCGCTTGGCGATCGCGACCTCGCCCGGAGCGCTGTCGCCGGTCCGGAGGCGGTGTTCGATCCCGGCGGCGTGGGCAGCGGCGGCGGAGAGCCGGGAGTCCCGCCCCCCGGAGAGGTCGATCTGGACCCGCCGGTCGAAGAGCGCTTCGACGTTTCGGGCCAAGCCAATCGCCTGGTCGGCCGCCGCGGCCACCGACTCGTCGAATCGCGCCTCGCGGGGCGACACAAGCTTCCCCATCGCGCCGCTCTGACGCTGCTTTACCTCGGCGCCCCCGGCACCGGCGACCACCCGGATCACGCTGCCTCCCGGAACCTTCGCGGCGCCGGCGATCGGGGTGGCGTCGCCGATGAACCAGCCCGCGGCGGCAAACAGCGCCCAACCGCGCTCGTCGGGGCGGGGAGCGACTCCGGCGAAGATCGGGAGCGCACCGAGGCGGTTCGACCAGACGCTCCCCGCGGGACCGAGGGCCGTGGAACCCTCAAACCGGAGCTCATAGATCCGCCCGGCGCCGATGAAGTCGTTGACGATCGTCAGCCGCTCGGTAGCCGGCTCACGAATCCCGACCACGAAGGGAGGCGTGAGCTCGCCGGCACGCTCCGGACGCGCGCTCAGGGCCCGTGCGAGGGGCAGCGCCGCGTCCCCGGGGGCGAGGTCGCCCACGATCCGCTCCCAGCCGGCCGGGGCGCCCATCGAGCCGGCAACCAGGCCGCCGCCCTCGGCCCACGCGGGCCAGCGAGACTCGGCGTCGTCGTTTCGCCACAGCGCCAGACCGGTGAGCTCGCCGGCGCTTTCGCGCAGCGGCGGAGGGGCTTCGACCTGTGGCCCGTAATGGGCACCGACGCGTGCCATGGCGGCGCGCACACGCTCGAGCGGCGCGGGACCACCAAAGGCGTAGGCAAGCCAGGTCTCGGTGATGACGTTGGCCATCTCAGGCCCTCGGCAGGGCGAGCCGGTTCGCGCCGACCCGCGCCCTCACCTGAGCCTGGCGCTCAGCAGCTCGTGCCCGGAAAGGGTGGTCGACGTCGCCTCGCTGATCTCGACCGCGACCAACTCGCCGGCTTCGGCTGTGCCCTCGAAGTTGACGGTCTTGTTGTGGCCGGTGCGGCCACGGAGCCTGGTCGGGTCGGTCCTGCTGGGCCCCTCCACCAGCACCTCCATGGTTCGCCCCACGAAGCGCTGGGCACGCTCGCGGGCGCGGCGCTGGACCAGCTCCACCAGGCGCGCCATGCGCTCGCGCTTCACGGGGTGCGGTTACCTGCCCCGCCATCGTCGCCGCCTCGGTGCCCCTCCGCGGCGAGAAGACGAACGTGAACGCACCGTCGTAGCCAACCGCCTCCGTGACCTCGAGGGTCTCGGCGAAGTCCTCCTCGGTCTCGCCGGGGAAGCCGACGATGATGTCCGTGGTCAGGGCGCAGTCCGGCAGATGCTCCCGGATCTGGGCCACGCGGTCGAGGTAGCGCTCCCGGTCGTAGGTGCGTCGCATCGCCTTCAGGATCCGGCTCGAGCCCGACTGAAGCGGCAGGTGGATGTGCTCGCATAGCGCGGGCAGCTCGGCGTGGGCGCGAATCACGTCATCCCGCATGTCCTTGGGATGGGGGCTCGTGTAGCGGATCCGCCGGATGCCCTCCACGGCGTCCACGCGCGCGAGCAGCTCGGCGAATGTGACCCGCTCGGGCTTCGGCAGGTCGCGCCCGTAGCTGTTCACGTTCTGGCCCAGCAGGGTCACCTCTCGAACCCCCTCAGCGGCCAGCGACTGGATCTCGGCGACGAGCTCCTCGGGCCGCCTGCTCACCTCCCGCCCGCGCGTCTGCGGAACGATGCAATAGGCGCAGGCGCAGTTGCAGCCCACGGAGATCTGAACCCAGGCCTGGAACTCCCGCGCCCGCTTCGCGGGCAGGTGGCCTGAGAAGTCCTCGAACTCGAAGTAGCCCTGCGCGGTCAGCGAGTCCTGGGTCAGGAACTCGGCCAGCCGGTGGATCTGCCCCGGGCCGAAGGCGACGTCCACGAACGGGAACCGCTCGAAGACCTCGTCCTTGACGGACTGCGCCCAGCAGCCGCCCACGCCCACCACGCGCTCGGGGTCCTCCGACTTCAGCCGCTTCGCCTCCCCCAGGTGGGCGGTGAAGCGGTTGTCCGCCGACTCGCGGATCGAGCAGGTGTTGAAGAGGATCAAATCGGCCGCCGAGCGCTCCGCGACCTCTTGGTAGCCGAGCGAGTCCAGCATCCCCTTCATCCGCTCGGAGTCGTGCTCGTTCATCTGGCAGCCGAAGGTGGTGACGTGGTATCGCATTGTTAGCTTCGGGCTTTGGACTTGTTCAGGGTCACGGCGGCGCGAACGAGAGCCTTCAACGCCTCCTCGTCGATCGACTCGCCCTCGTGGAAGTCGATGGCACGCCTTGTGTTCCCGTCAAGGCTGGAGTTGAAGAGGCCCGAAGGATCCTGTCAGCGACGCCCCTTTGGCGAAGGTCATCTTCACGACGTTCTTGTAGGTCTCGCCTGTGCAGATCAGTCCGTCGTGCGACCACACCGGAACCCCTCTCCACTTCCACTCCTCGACGACCTCGGGATCGGCTTCCTTGACCAAGGAACGGAGCCGGCTGAGCATCTTGCCCCGCCAGTCGCCCAGCTCCTCGATTCTCGCGTCAATCAGCTGAGAGGGAGACTTGCTCTTCTGCGACTCGGTCTTCTTCATGCCCGTCTCCCTCCTTGTGGCTACTCGACGGTGAGGGTGCCCTCCATGCCGGACTCGCGGTGCCCGGGCACGGTGCAGTAGAAGACGAACTCGCCCGGCTCGAGGTCGGCGGTGGCGCTCGTGGTGTCCTGGGTGACGACCTCGCTTTGGGCGAGCGTCTCGGACCCCGACTCGATCGCGACGCTGTGGTCGACCGGCGAGGGGTTCTCGTAATCGATCGTCACGGTCCCGGCCCTCGCCGTGAGCGTCTCTGGCTCGAAGACGAGGTCCCCGGCGGCCGGCGAGGTCACCTTGACGGTCTGCTCGCCACCGGGTGCCGGCTTTCCAGGCTCAGCCCCGGGCGGTGGCTCGCCACCGCCCGGCGGGGCCCCGTCGCCTGGCTGCGCCTGGACCTCCTCGCTGACCGGCGGCGGGACCTCGGCAGCCTCCTCCGCCGCGTGCTCTTCGTCCCGTACGCGCTGCTCCTCGCGGGCGTTGAGGACGGCGAAGGTGCTCGTGGCGCCGACCAGCACCACGAAGTAGGCGACCACCCCGCCGAGCACGATCCGGCTGGCGGGGAAGCCCCGACTCTGAAGGCCCACCGCCGAGACGACGAGCGCCGAGAGCACCAGCGCGAGCCCGAAGACGTAGAAAAGGGTCTCCTCCATGCGGCTGCGATCCTAGTGGGTCCCACGGCCCACATACACGCTCATCAGGTCGCGTAGGAGGTCCCCGCTCAGGTCGCGTAGGAGGTCGACCGGCTCTCGCGGATCACGGTGATCCTGATCTGGCCCGGGTACTGCATCTCCTTCTCGATCGCGGTCGCGATCTCGTGCGAGATCAGGGCGGCACGCTCGTCGTCGATCGTGCCTGGATCGACGATCACCCGAACCTCGCGGCCGGCTCGCATCGCGTAGACGCGCTCCACCCCGTCGTAGCGAGAGGCGATCCCCTCGAGGTCACGCAGGCGCTCGACGTACTCCTCCAGCGAGCCGCCGCGAGCGCCCGGACGCGCTCCCGAGAGGGCGTCCGCCGTCTGCACGATCACCGCCTCGACCGTGCGGGGCTCGACCTCGTTGTGATGGGCCTCCATCGCGTGCGCGACCGCCTCGGGCTCGCCGTGGCGGCGGGCGAGGTTGGCGCCAACCGCCGCGTGGGGGCCCTCAACCTCGTGCGTCACCGCCTTGCCGATGTCGTGCAGAAGCGCGGCGCGGCGCGCCGTCTCCACCGAGGCCCCGAGCTCCGCGGCGATCAGCCCGGCCAGGTGCGAGCACTCCACCAGGTGTTCCAGCACGTTCTGCCCGTAGCTGGTGCGGAACTTGAGCTGGCCAAGGAGCCCGATCAGCTCCGGGTCGACGCCGTGCACACGGGCCTCTAGGGCCGCGCGCTCGCCCTCCTGGGTGATTCGCTCCTCGATCTCGGCCTTGGCGTGGTCGTAGGTCTCCTCGATCAGCGCCGGGTTGATCCGCCCGTCCGCGATCAGCCGTTCCAGGGTGATCCGGGCGATCTCGCGCCGCACGCCGTCGAAGCTCGACAGCACGACCGCCGCCGGGGTCTCGTCGATGATCACGTCGACGCCGCTGAGCTTTTCCAGGGCCCTGATGTTGCGACCGTCACGGCCGATGATCCGGCCCTTCATCTCGTCGCTCGGCAGCTCGACCAGGCGTGTCGTGCTGTCGCTCGCGTGCCTCGCCGCCAGTCGCTGCATGGCCACCGAGAGGATGCTGCGGGCGCGACGCTCGGCCTCCCGCTTGGTCTCGGCCTCCATCTCCTGGAGCCTCACCCCGGCTTGGTGGCGGGCCTCCTGCTCGACCTCGGCCAGCAGGAGGTGTTTGGCCTGAGCGGCGCTCAGGCTCGAAATCCGCTCCAGCTCCCGCCGCTGGACGCGCTTGGCGCGCTTCAGCTCCTCGGATTGCTGGCTCAGGTTGCGCTCGCGATCCTCGAGTGCCTGGCCGCGGCGCTCCAAATCGGCGCGCTGGACCCCCAGCGACTCCGCCTCGCGCAGAGCCCGTTCCTCCATCCTCGCGATCTCGGCCCGGCGCGCGGAGAGCTCGTCCGGCACCGGCCCAGCGAGGCCCTCACGCGCCTCGCCGCTGTCCTCGCTCCTGGATTCCCCCCGTCTCCCCGGTCGCCACAGCGCCCGTATCTCCATCTCCGTCTCTTCCTTCCGGGCGGGCTGACCCGCCTCATCGCCCAGGGCACCGCGGTCGGCGGGCCCGCGACCGCTGGGGCGCCGGAGACACTCATGTCCGCTATCTCGATCACTGCGCCCCCACCGCGGTCCACGCCGCACTCGGTGAAAGACGCTTGTGCGCTTTGCCGCGAAGCGAGCCCTAGGGCGCCGACCCCCGCGACGAAAGCGTGCCTAAGCAGGGCGCATGTCCAGGGCGTCGAGCCCGAGCGCCCTCCAGTAGCCGTTCAGGTCTATTCGTCTCGTGTGTCAAAACTTGGAAATAGCAGTCGATTCGTGTCTTCGGGCGACCAACGGTCGCTATCTAGATCGTAGACGTGGGATCGCCATCTGGCAAGCCCCATGACGGTCTCCGGGCGGCCGCCCGGACGGCCTCGTGGGCGACCTCGTAGTCATAGCCGCGCCGGGTCAAATAGCCAAGTGCCCGCGCGCGATCGGCATCGGCATCCAGAGACTGCCCACGCCGGGCGAGCAGGTCGCACGCCCTCCCCACCTGGGCGCCGTGGGAGTCGGCCTCCAGGGCCACCTCGACGAGCGCGGGGGCCACCCCACGCGAGGCCAGAGCCTCGCGGATCCGCTCGGCGCCCCAGCCGCGCAGTTCGCGCTTGTCCTCGGCGTAGCGGCAGGCGAAGCGCTCGTCGTCGAGCTCCCCCACCTCCGTCAGGCGCCCGATCGCCTCCTCGATCTCCTCGGGCCCATGGCCGCGCGCCGCGAGCCAGGCGCGAAGCTCGGCGGTTGCCCGCTCCCTGCGTCGCAGGGCGGCGGCAGCGTCCTCGAATGCGTCTGCTTTCGGCTTGGGCACGCCCGCGCTACTGGGGACCGGCTAAGCGGCCTTGCGCTGGAGCTCCTCCGCGGCCGCGTCCGCGTCGGCGATCGGCGCCGAATCGGATGGCCCCTCGCCTTGCGGCTTGACGCTCGTCCCTTGCAATTCGATTCCGAGGGCCTCCGCCAGCTTCGCCTGGATCTCGCGGGCGGTCTCCGGGTTCTCGGCCAGGTACTGCTTGGTGTTGTTACGACCCTGGCCGAGGCGCAGCTCTCCGTAGGAGAAGAACGAGCCGGACTTCTGCACCAGGTCGTGCTCGAGCGCCAAGTCGAGCAGGCAGCCCTCGTTGGAGATCCCGGTCCCGTACTCGATGTCGAACTCCGCCTGGCGGAAGGGCGCGGCGACCTTGTTCTTGACCACCTTCACCCGGACCCGGTTTCCGACCGCCTCGGTGCCCTCCTTGAGGGTCTCGATGCGGCGAATGTCGAGTCGCTGCGAGGAGTAGAACTTCAGCGCCCGGCCCCCGGGTTGCGTCTCGGGGCTCCCGAAGGTGACCCCGATCTTCTCGCGGATCTGATTCGTGAATACGCACACCGTGTTCGCCCGGCTGAGGTTCCCGGCCAGCTTCCGCAGCGCCTGCGACATCAGCCGCGCCTGCAGGCCCACCTGCATTTCCCCCATCTGGCCCTCGAGCTCGACCCGCGGGGTCAGCGCCGCCACCGAGTCGACCGCGACCAGGTCAACCGCGCCGGAGCGGACCAGGACATCGACGATCTCGAGCGCCTGCTCTCCGTAGTCGGGTTGCGAGACGAGCAGCTCGTCGACGTCGACGCCGATCCGCTTCGCGTAGATCGGGTCGATCGCGTGCTCCGTATCGACGAAGGCGCAGATCCCGCCCCTTGCCTGGGCCTCGGCGATGATGTGGTAGACGAGCGTCGTCTTGCCCGAGGACTCGGGGCCGAAGATCTCCACGATCCTCCCCCGCGGCACCCCGCCGACGCCCAGCGCGAGGTCGAGCGAAAGAGCTCCGGTGGAGATCGCCTCTACCTGGACGGCGCTTTCGTCGCCGAGGCGCATCAGCGACCCCTGACCGAACTCGCGCTCGATCTGGGTCACCGCCGCTTGCAGGGCCGCATCCTTGGCCTTGGCCTCCTTGGCGCCGGCGCCGTTCTTCAATCCGCCGTCCGAGCGCGAGGTTGTCTTCTTCGCATCTGCCATCGTCTTCCACCTTTCTCCGCCTGCTCGGCGAACCTCTAAGTCAACCTCGCCCATCGGATGCCAAATCGAGCGCGGCCAGCGACACGTACTCCGCACCCGTCGGTCGTAGGAGGGAGCGGTAGAGAGTGACCCGAACTGCGTCAAAGGGCTCGCAGAGCTCTGCAGGCAGCGGCCCCGGGAGCGTCTCGACGCGCATCGGGCGGCCCCTCCGGCGCCCTCGTCGATCGGAGGCGGAGCGCTTGGAGGTCTTGATCCGGGCGACGGTCACGTGGGGCCAGAAGGGCCGTTTCTCGGGGCGGTAGAAGTGCTCGGCCTCGAGTCGATCCGAGAGCTCGGCCTGGAGCGCCACGGCGCCCTCGCTTTCGGCGTCGACGGCGAACAGGCGGGGGCGCTTGGGCGGAACCGCCACCGGCTCCTCCTTGAGCCGGGCCGCCACCGGCCGCTTGCCGACCGAGCGCACGGCCTCCGCAATCCGCTCGATCTCACGCTCGGGTTGATAGGCGAGGAAGCAAAGGGTCACGTGCAGGGCGTCGGCGTGAACGGGCCGCAGCGCCGGGTCGGTGAGCGCTTCGCGCTGCCAGGCGACCAGCCCCTCGCGCGCCCGCCCCGGCAGGTCGAGCGCCACGAACAGCCGCGCTCGGGGGCTCTTCAGCCGCTCCTTGGTCACGTCGACCCCAACCTATGCCCTACCCCGTCACTCAAGGCTCGCGGTTCGCACATAGATTGCATTGCAATGAGGGACGAATTGCCTCAGGTCGAGGGCGTCGAGCACCGATTCGTCGACGCGAACGGCCTGCGAGTTCACGTCGCCGAGGCCGGCCCCAGCGACTCCGCGGGGCCGCCGGTCCTCCTGCTTCACGGCTGGCCCCAGCACTGGTACATGTGGCGCCGGGTGATCGGCGCCCTGCGGGACGAGCGACGGCTGCTGGCTCCGGACCTGCGCGGCTTCGGCTGGAGCGAGGCGCCCGGACACGGGTACGACGGCGAGACCTTCGCCGCCGACCAGGTCGCGCTGCTCGACGCGCTGGGGATCGAGCGCGCCTTCGTCGTCGGCCACGACTGGGGCGGCTGGACGGCGATCCTGCTCGGACTCCTCCACCCGGACCGCGTCGAGCGTCTGGTGGCCCTGGACGCGCCGCATCCGTGGGCGCGAATCACGCCGAGCCTGATCGCGGAGGGCTGGCGTGGCTGGTACACGTGGCTCCTAGCGTCGCCGGGGCTCGGCCCCCGCTTCTCGCGGCAGGGCTGGGTCGCTCGGACGATCCTCACTCGCGGCAACGTCGGGGACCCGTTCACAGCGGAGGAGGTCGATGCCTACGTCGACAGCTTCCGTGAGCGCTCCCGCGCGCTCGCCGTCAGTCAGCTCTATCGCTACTACCAGCGTGTCTTTCGAGAGGTTGTGAGCGGCCGCTGGCGAAACCACCGACTCACGGTGCCAGCACGGATCGTGTTCGGCGAGCGCGACCGCTACGTGTCGCCGAAGCTGCTCCCGGGCTACGAGCCGTACGCCGACGATCTGGAGGTCGAGCTGGTCCCCGACTCGGGCCACTTCGTCGTCGACGAGAAGCCCGAGCTGGTCGTCGAGCGCATCCGCGAGTTCTTCGTGAGCCGTCCTGCCTAGACCCCGCCATGCGGGGGCTATCCAGGACGGCGCCTCGATCTTGGCCCGCTAGGCCGCGATCAGGTCGTTCGGGTTCAGCACGTACTTCTTTGCGGCCCCCGAGTCGAAGTCCTCGTAGCCCTTGGGTGCCTCGTCGAGCGTGATCACGGTGGCGTTCACCGCCTTGGCGATCTGCGCCCGGTCGCTGAGGATCATCTGCATCAACCCGCGGTGGTAGCGCATCACCGGGCACTGGCCGGTGGTGAACGAGTGCGACTTCGCCCAGCCGAGGCCGATCCGGATCGACAGCGAGCCCTCCTTGGCGGCGTCGTCGACCGCCCCGGGGTCGCCGGTGACGTAAAGGCCCGGGATCCCCAGCCTTCCGGCCGCCCGGGTGACGTCCATGATGCTGTTCAGCACCGTCGCGGGCGCCTCCTGCTCGGCGCCTGAGCCGTGCCCTCGGGCCTCGAAGCCCACCGCGTCGACCGCGGCGTCCACCTCGGGGACGCCGAGGATCTGCTCGATCTGGTCCTTGGGCTCGCCCTTCGAGATGTCGACCGTCTCGCAGCCGAACGAGCGCGCCTGCTCGAGGCGCTCCGGAATCCGGTCGCCGACGATCACCACGGCGGCGCCGAGCAGCTGAGCGGAGTACGCCGCCGCAAGACCAACCGGGCCGGCCCCCGCGACGTAGACCGTCGAGCCCGGGCCGACCCCAGCGGTGTAGGCACCGTGGAAGCCGGTCGGGAAGATGTCCGACAGCATCGTCAGGTCCAGGATCTTCTCCATCGCCTGGTCGCGGTCCGGGAACTTGAGTAGGTTCCAGTCGGCGTACGGAACCATCACGTACTGCGCCTGCCCGCCCACCCAGCCGCCCATGTCGACGTAGCCGTACGCCGACCCGGGACGATCGGGATTCGTGTTGAGGCAGACGCCGGTGTTCCCCTCCTTGCACTGGCGACAGCGCCCGCAGGCGATGTTGAACGGCACCGAGCAGAGGTCGCCCACCTGGATGAACTCCACGCCCGGCCCGGCCTCGATCACCTCGCCGGTGATCTCGTGGCCGAGAATCAGCCCCGCGGGCGCGGTGGTCCGCCCGCGGACCATGTGTTGATCGGAGCCGCAGATGTTCGTCGACACGATCCGCAGGATCGCCCCGTGCGGGGTCTTTCGCCCCACGTTGTCGGGATGCACTCCCGGCCCGTCCTTCAGCTCCAGCTCCGGGAAGTCGATGTCCTGCACCTCGACCTTGCCGGGCTCGATGTAGGCAACGCCTCTGTTCTCGGCCATTGATCTCGCTCCTTGCTAGTCCTCCGCTAGTGGTCGCGTGCGTAGCAGCGGCAGTGGCCGCTAGAAAGCCGCGACGCCGGCCTCGGCCACCTCGTGGTCCTGCTCCACGCTGCCGCCGCTGACGCCGATCGCGCCCACCACCCGGTCTCCCGCCATCAGCGGAATGCCGCCGGCGAACACGATCAGCCTCCCCTGGTTTGACGCCTCAATCCCGTACAGCGGCTGGTTGGGCTGCGCGAGTGGCGCCAGGTCCTTGGTCGGCATGTCGAAGCCGCGCGCGGTGTAGGCCTTGTTCTGGGCGATGTCGATCGAGCCCAGCCAGGCGCCATCCATGCGGGCGAACGCGGTCAAGTTGTTGCCTTCGTCGACGACCGCGATGTCCATGGGCACGCCGATCTCCTCGGCCTTCGCGCGCGCGCCCTCGACCACGGCCTGAGCGGCGCTCAGGTTGAGATTCTCCCCCACGGTGTCCTCCTATCGTTGCTGGATGAGGTCACGGATCAGAGCGCGACCTCGCGGGTCACAGCGATCATAGGGCAGGGGGCGCAATCGCTCGGGGAGCGATTCAACCCTCGAGGCCGGCCAGAAACCCGACCACGTCGTCGGCCAGGAGCTGGGGCTCCTCGAAGGCGGCGAAGTGGCCACCGCGCGGCATTTCGGTCCAGCTCCGCAGGTCGGAGAAGATCCGCTCCGCCCAGTCTCGGGGGGCTCGGACGATCTCGGCGGGGAAGTCGGCGGCCGCCGCGGGGACCCCGATTCGCTCGCCGCCGGCGAGCCGCCAGCGGTCGCGCCGCTCCCCGAGGTAGAGCCGCATCGAGGAGGCGATCGTCCCCGTCGCCCAGTACATGGTCAGGAAATCACAGAGCTGGTCCTTCGAGAACCGCCGCTCAACCTCGCCGTCGCAGTCGCTCCAGCGGCGGTACTTCTCCACCAGCCAGGCGGCGAGCCCCGCGGGCGAGTCGTTGAAGGCGACCCCAACCGCGTCTGGCGCGGCAGAGTGCAGGAACAGGTGGAACCCCTCGCGGCGGCGCCACCGCGAGCCGCCCTCCACGTAGGCCTGCTCGGCCTCGCTCAGCGGTGGCTCGGTGAGGTCGCCGGGGACCGGGAGCACGGAGACGGCGTTGACGTGCACCGCCGCCACCGTCTGCGGCGAGTCGAAGGCCATCCGCGCCGAGATGCTCGCTCCCCAATCGCCGCCCTGGACCGAGTAGCGCTTGTACCCAAGACCGTCCTCCATCAGCGCGCGAAGGCGCTCGGAGACCGCGCTCACATTGAGCGCCCGACCCGGGTCGTCGGACCACCCGTATCCCGGCAGCGAGGGGACCACAACGTCGTGCCCCGCCTCCAGGAGGAGCCCGATCAGGTCGAAGAACTCGATCGGCCCGCCGGGCCAGCCGTGGATCAGCATCACCGGCAGCCCATCGCCGCCGCTCCGCTCCCAGATCAGGTGCATTCCGTCCCAGCGCAGGTTTCGGAAGCCGTTCAGCCGTGACTCGAACGCGCGCCAGTCGTAGCGGTCAGCCCAGTGGCCACAGAGCTCGCGCAGGTAGCCGACGTCGACGCCGAGCTCCCACCCCTGGTCGGCGGGTTGCTCCGGCCAGCGCGTGCGCCGCAGGCGCGCCCGCAGGTCGTCGAGCACGTCCTCGGCGACGCTGACCTCGAACTGCTCGGGGGCCGCAGGCACTAGAGGGGCGGCTCCCCGCCGCCGAGCAGGATTCGCAGCATGTGGAGCCCGACCAGCGCGGAGCGCTCGCGAATGTCCTGGCGGCCGCCCGGGATCACGGGGTCGCGAGCGAGGGTCCGTCCCTCGGCGAGCTTGGCGCAGAAGCAGACGTAGCCGACCGGCTTCTCCTTGGTGCCCCCCTCGGGGCCCGCTATCCCGGTGATGGAGACCGCGGCGTCGGCCCCGAACCGCTCCAGGGCCCCGTCGGTCATCGCTTCGGCGACCTCGGGCGAGACGGCGCCGTGGCGCTCGATCAGCGCGGGGTCGACTCCGAGCAGATCCGACTTCGCCTGGTTCGAGTAGGCCACCACGCTGCCGGCGACGTACTCCGAGGCGCCCGGCAGCGCCGTCAGCCGGGCGGCCAGCAGGCCGCCGCTGCACGACTCGGCCAGGCCCACCCGACGGCCGCGAAGGAGCCCGGCCACCTGCTCGTCGATCGTGCTCCCGTCGTCGCTGAACAGGTAGCGGGCATGGCGCTCCTCCACCGCTTCGCGGACGGCGGCGGCCGCGGCGTCGGCCCCTTCGCGATGGCGCACGTCGATCTCGAGCTCGCCTCCGCGCAGGCAGGTGGTGATCTCCAGCGCCGAGAGGTCGGTTTCGCGCTCGACCTCGCGCAGGGTCTTGGCGATCTCCGACTCGGGGATCCCGATCAGGCGCAGCGTGTAGCCGAGAAACGGGGCCGCACGCGAGAGCACGGCGCGGACGGGCTCCGAACCCAGCGCGGAGGGCCACATCGCCTGGAGCTCGCGCGGCGGCCCCGGCAGGACGATCACCGTAGGGCCCTCCGTCGGCACCACGAGGCCGGGCGCCGTGCCGGCCGGGTCGATGGCCGTCGCGCCTCGCGGCACCATCGCCTGCTTTCGGTTGGCCTCGCGAAGCGCCTCTGCGTCAAAGCGCAGCCGCCGGGCGAACTCGGCGAGGATCCGCGCGATCTTCCGCTCCATCCCCTCATCGAGGACCAGCTCACGGCCGGCGAACCTGGCCACCACCTCGGCGGTCAGATCGTCGGCCGTCGGGCCGAGGCCGCCACTGGTGACGATCAGGTCGACGCCCTGCGCGGCGAAGAAGCGCAGCGCTTCCTGGAGCTCGCCGGCGCGGTCTCCGACGCAGAGGATGTGGGTCACGTCCACGCCCAGCTCGCCCAGCCGCTCGGAGACCCAGGGGCCGTTCCGGTCGGTGACCTTGCCGGTCAGGACCTCGGTGCCGGTCACCAGGATGCCGGCTCGAACGGCTTCCGCGCTCACGTTCGCGGGCTCACGGGCACTCGGGGCCCCTGAAGCTCGTGGATTGAATGCCATCGTCGCTGATCCGATAGCTCGCCGGCTGGCTTGAGCGCACCGAGTCCGGCTCGCCATCCAGGGTCAGGGTGAGCTCCCCGCCGGTCGAGAGGTCCAGGCGGTAGTTGTCGGCCGGAGGCTCGAAGGGGCCCTCCTCGGTGCCCGAGCTCAGCGTCTGACCGTCAAGCAGCGCTCGCCCGTCGCCGGTCACCAGGCAGACCCCCATCGAGTCGCGCGTGGTCAGCGACACGGTCACCGGCTGGGCAGGGGCGCCCTGGCTCGAGCCACCCCCGTTTCCGCGCTGGGCACTCTGCTGCTTTCCCTTCTGGCGCTGCGGGTCCTTGCCCTCGTCCGACCCAGCCAACGCGAGGACCAGCAGCACGGCCACGACGGCCACGGCGGCGGCGACCAGCGCTGCCCTCACCGGCCAGCCGCGCCGCGGCTCCTCGCCGGGCCGCCGCCGGCGCTCCAGCACCGGCTCGCTGAACCCAAAGGCGCGGTCGGCGTCCAGCCCCGCCTCGACCGTGCGCCTGTACTCGTCGATCAGCGCGTCCCCGTCGAGGCCAAGGAACTGCGCATAGGTTCGAAGGAAGCCCTTGGCGTAGGCGGGCCCCGGTAGGACCTCCCACTCCTCGTTCTCGAGCGCCCGCAGGTACTTGATGCGGATCTTGGTCTGCTGCTCGACGGTGCGAATGTCGATCTTGTGGCGGGTGCGGGTCCGTTTCAGGACCTCGCCGATCGGCAGGCCTCCCGTTTCGTCCCTGGTGACCATGACGGCGCCTATTCTCGCCGCCCGCGCAGCGCCGCGCTATCTCGGCCCCTGAAGAGCGCGGTCGTTCGCTGAGGACCTTTGCCCCCTCTGGGGGGTGCAATCGTTCAGCGAACGATGTCTAGCTCTGGATCGCGATCCGGCTCGACGTCCGCTACGCCCTCGGGTGGCCCGGCGCCGCCATCCCCGGAGCCCTGGTCGAGCTTCCGGCCGAGCTCTCCCTCGGAAACCAGTACCTGCCTGGGCTTCGACCCCTCGTACCCGGAGATGATCCCCCGCCGCTCGAGCATGTCGATCAGACGACCGGCGCGGGTGTAGCCCACCCGAAGCCGGCGCTGGATCATCGAGACGGACGCCGTTTGGCTCTGGACCACGATCCGGGCCGCATCGCCCAGCAGGTCGTCATGGTCGGGCGACATCTCGTCGTCTCGCGGGTCGCCAGTCCCCTCGCGCACCTCGAGCAGCGCCTCGTCGAACTCCGGCTCGCCCTGACGTCCCCAGTGGGCGACCAAGCGGGCGATCTCGGCCTCGGCGACGAACGCCCCCTGGAGGCGCTGAAGCCTCGAGGTCCCGGCCCCACGAAACAGCATGTCGCCCTGTCCGAGCAGGGTCTCGGCGCCGCCCTGGTCGAGGATCACGCGGGAGTCGACCTGCGAGGCAACCGAAAAGGCGATACGTGCCGGGATGTTGACCTTGATCGTCCCCGTGATCACGTCGGTCGACGGTCGCTGAGTTGCCAGCACCAGGTGGATGCCGACGGCCCGCGACTTCTGCGCCAGCCGGATGATCGAGTCCTCGACCTCGGCGGGGGCGATCATCATCAGGTCGGCCAGCTCGTCGATCACGCAGAGGATGTACGGAAGCGGCGCCTCGCCGGTCTTGCGCCGCGCCTGGTTCAGCTCCGCCAGATTGCGCGCTCGCGCATCGCTCATGACGCCGTAGCGGCTCTCCATCTCGCCGATCAGGTTGGCGAGCACGTTGGCGGCCATGCGCGGATTGGTCACCACCGGGGTCAGAAGATGCGGGAGGCGCTCGTAGTGGTTCAGCTCGACCCGCTTCGGGTCGACCAGCACCAGGCGAGCCTCGTTTGGCGAGGCGTGGAGGAGCACCGAGCACAGCATCGCGTTGATGCAGCCCGACTTGCCCGACCCGGTGGTGCCGGCGACGAGCGCGTGCGGCATCGGCGCCAGGTCCGCCCATACGGCCTGCCCCGAGACGTCCTTGCCGAGCCAGACGGCGAGCGGCGACGAGCCCTTGGGGAGGCCGTCGTAGATGTCGCCCAGCCGCACCAGGCGGCGGCGCTGGTTGGGGACCTCCACGCCGACCGCCTTCTTGCCGGGAATCGGCGCCAGGATGCGGATGTCGGTGGAGGCGAGCGCGTATGCAAGATCGTCGCGGAGCCGCGCGACCTTCGAGACCTTCGTGCCCGGCGCGAGCTGGAGCTCGTAGCGGCTCACGTGAGGGCCGCTGACCACCCCCAGCAGCTTCGCCTCCACGCCGAAGTGACGCAGCGCGTCCAAGAGCGCCTTCGACACCGCCTCGCGGTCCCGCACGTCTGGCCCGGGATCCTTCTTGCCGCGCTGGAGCAGCGTGGCCGCGGGTAGCGCGTAGTCGATCTCGTCGGATTCGGTGACCGCGCTTCGCCGGTTTCCCATCGGGGTGACGTCACTCCCGGCTGCCGGTCGCTCGCCGCCCGGCGCGACCCCATTGGCCTCCTCGTCGGCCTCGCCCTCGAGCGCCGCCTCCTGCGGAAACTCGCCCGTCTCGGGAGCCTCTTCCTCCTCATCCGCCCACTCAGGGTGCGAGTGATCAGAAGCGGCTGCCCCCTCGATCTCGGCCGTGCCGGGCTCGGTCGCCAGCGTCTCGGCGGCGAGCGACTCGGTCGGGCCGGCCCGCGTGATCGCGATCTCCTCCCCATGCGCATCGAAGCCCTCGAGCCCCTCACGCCCCGAGCGAACCGTCTTCGCGAGCTCGCGTGTTCCGGCGCCTGCGCTCCGCGCGATCCGCCCGGCGCCGGACACGAGGCTTGCGATCGTGGTCCCGGTGAGCAGCAGCAGGCCGCTGGCGAACATCAGGACGGCCAGGATCTGAGCCCCCAGCCGCTGGAAGAGCGTTGTCGCGGCCCAGTAGAGCGCCTCGCCGGCGACCCCGCCGTGGACGGTGAAGAAGCGCTGCTCGAAGTAGCCGTGGCGGGCGGGATGGTCCGGCCCCAGCCCTGCCGTCTGTGCCGCGAAGGCCAGCAGGAGCGACGCGAGCAGCAGCACCGCCCCCGCGTTCAGCGCGCCGGGAGTCGCGATGAACGGGCGCATGACGAGCGCCATGCCCCAACCCGCGAGCGCGAGCGGCGCCACGTAGGCGATCCGCCCCGCGGCGTTTTCGAGCGCCCGCTCCACCCACTCCCCCACCGGGCCCCCGTCCCAACCCACGTAGAGGACGCAGCCGAGGTAGACGCCGGCGGCAACCAACCCCAGCCCGATCACATCGAGGTGGCGCTGCTCCAATCCCGCAACCAGTGAGCGTGGATCACGAAGGGCGGCGCGCGGGCCGCCCCGCGAGCGCGACCGGTTCGAGGGCCGAGCGCGCTGGCGGGCGGGAGCGCGCCGCGTGGGCCGCCGCCTGCGTGTCCATCGAGCCATCAAAAGATCAAATCACCAGCCAGTCGCGTCGCCTGGCGGCTCCGCGCCAGCGTCACGTAGTGCGATTCGACGTCGCGCCATCGACCCCTGCGCGTAAACCGGCGCTAAAGATCCGCCGGAATTGGCGATTCCAGGGCTAACCTGTTCGTGATGCTTGCCACGGACACAGTCACGGGCCGCGTCCTGGTGGTCGAGGACGACGCCGCGATCGCCGACGTCCTGCGCCGTGCGCTGCGCCAGGAGGGCCACGAGGTGCGCTCAGCGGAGGACGGCGTGGAGGCGCTCGAGCTCGCGGAGAGCTTCATGCCGGATCTGGTGATCCTGGACCTGGGGTTGCCCAAGCTCGATGGAGTGGAGGTCTGCCGACGGCTGCGGGCCGAGAGCGATGCCCCGATCCTGATCCTGACCGCCCGCACCGACACGGACGACCGGGTCGAGGGCCTCGACTCCGGCGCCGACGACTACCTGGTGAAGCCGTTCGAGCGCAAGGAGCTGCTGGCGCGGATGCGGGCGCTGATGCGGCGGCGGCCCCCTCAGGGCACGGCATCGCTGGCCGTTGCCGACCTTCGCCTGAATCCCGACACTCGTGAGGTCTATCGCGGCGACCGCCTGATCGAGCTCACCAACCGCGAGTTCGAGCTGCTCGAGTACCTGATGCGCAACGAGCGGCTGGTGATCTCCCGCGAGCGCCTGCTGGAGGAGGTCTGGGGCTACGACCCGATGGCGATGACGAACACGATCGACGTCTTCATCTCGAACCTGCGTCGAAAGCTCGAGGCCGGCGGCGAGTCGCGGCTCCTGCACACAAAGCGTGGCGCCGGGTACGTCGTCAAGGCGGCTCGGGATGAAGAGGCTTGAGCGCCTCCTCGCGGCGCTGACGCCGAAGCGCTGGCCGGTTCGCTGGCGGCTGGCGGCGGTCTCGGCCGCCCTGACGCTGATCATCCTGGTGATGTTCGCGGTCGTGGTGGGGCGGCTGGCGTCGAACCGCCTTCAGAGCAGCTTCGACAACGAGCTTCGCGACAACGCAGCCCGGCTCGCGGCTCAGATCCCCATCGCCCAGAACCCGTTCACCGGCCAGCCGAGGTGTGATCTTCGCGGCGAAACGGCGCTGGCGGAGAACGCCGCAATTCGCGTGGTCACTCCAGAATTCATCGTCTGCCAGCCGCCCGGGACCCCTCGCCTCGGGCCACCCGAGCCGGACACCGTCTCTGACGTGGGTTCGCTGCGCGTCGCCACGACCCCCGCGTTCGTATTTCGCAACGTCTACGTCCAGTACGGCCGCAGCACCGACAGCCTGGAGGCGACGATCAACCGGCTGTGGCTGTTCCTCGCGGGCGGCGTGCTTGGCGGCACCCTGCTGGCGGCCCTGGCGGGGATCGCGATCGCGGGGCGGGCGATGCGGCCCGTCTCAGCGCTCACCACCCGGGCGCGGGAGATCGCCTCGACGCGAGACCCCTCGCTTCGGATCCCCGATCCGGGGACGGACGACGAGGTCGGCGAGCTGGCGCGCACCCTGGAGCAGATGCTCCGCCAGCTCGACGCGGCCCGAACGGAGACGGAGCAGATGATGCAGGCGCAGCGCGAGTTCGTCGCCGACGCCTCCCACGAGCTGCGCACCCCGCTGACCAGCATCCTCGCCAACCTGGAGCTGCTCCAGGAGCGGCTGGAGGCGACCGAGCGGCGCGGCGAGGAAGGCGAGATGATCGCTTCGGCGCTCAGCTCGGCGCGCCGCATGAGCCGCCTGATCTCCGACCTGCTGCTGCTCGCCCGCGCCGACGCGGGCCGCACGAGTGCTCGGCGTGAGTGCGACCTTGCCGCCGTGGCGGCCGCGGCGCTCTCCGAGGTGCGCCCCGTCGCGGACGGCCACCGGCTGACCTTGGCCGAGCGGGGCCCGGTGCCCGTGGAGGGCAACCCGGACGAGCTTCACAGGCTGGCCGTGAACCTGCTCGACAACGGCCTGCGGCATACCCCCGCAGGAACCGAGATCCGGATCGCCGTCGAGCGACGCAACGGCCATGCCGTGCTCGAGGTCTCCGACGACGGGCCCGGCATCCCCGCGGGCATGGAGGAGCAGGTCTTCTCGAGGTTCGTTCGCGGCGCCGGCCCCGCCGACGCCGCCGGCGACACCGGCACCGGGCTGGGCCTGGCGATCGTGAAGGCGGTCGCGGCCTCCCACCACGGCGACGTCGACGCCGGCTCCTCGCCCGCCGGGGGGGCACGATTCACGGTGCGCTTGCCGCTGCCGATCCCCTGAACCCCCCGGCTCGGCCGGGAAGTCCTCGCTGGCTGCGGCAGTTTTGCGGGCAGGCAGGCGTCAGTTTTAGGATCCGTTTACACAATCCCTATAATTTGCGATTGGACGAGACAACCCACCCGTCGAGGACATCCCCCCGACACCACCTCGATGGGTGAACGTTGGCCAGTCTGAGCCAAGCGACCCGCCGGTGTTCCCCCTCCCTGACGCCGGCGGGTCAGTCTTTTCCGGGCACCTGCGTCAAGGACAGTTGCTGGCGGAGATCCCCCGCTCGCTCTGCATCTCGTCGCAGATGGCGTCTGCGTTGTCCCCACCGTTGAGCGCGGCGTCGGCATCGACGAGGTGATTCACCGCCTCATCGAAGTGCTCGTTGGGCGTGTACATGAACTGGGAGGAGAGCAGGATCCTGTCGAAGGCCCTGCCGCCGATCTGGTCTCGCAGGTCCCACAGCGCGCTCGACCAGACCTCGCCCACGCAGTGGATCTGGCCCTGACAGGCGGCCTGGATCTCAGACAGCGTGTCGTCGCGGTCCGCACGCCGGCCGCACGTGCGGTTGAACGAGGGGACGAAGCGTCCCCAGCTGAGGCCGTCCCAGTCGAAGACGCAGACGTGGTCCCTTTCGCTCGTCCCCGGTGATCTGGACGACATCGCCGCGGCCCAGTAGTCGCCGAAGCCCTCGCCGATCGCGCCGGCCTGGCCGCCCAACCCGAACCCTCGGAGCTGGTCGTCCTGAATCGCGTGGCCGTATTCGTGAAGGATCACGTCGGCGTCCTCGGCGTCGTCGACACCACCGCTGCCGAATCGGATCCTGCGGGTGGCCGGCGAAAAGTACGAGTTGTCGTCACTGAACGCGTCCGCGACCGCCACCTGTGTGCGTTTGTTGACCCCCTCGGCGCCCCCCCTGCCGAACCCGAGGTCCTGGATGTAGCGCTGGGTGCGATCCATGTGGAAGTAGGTCATCAATGCCTCGAAGCGGTTCTCCGAGCGCTTCACCCCCCACCATTCAAGGCCCCGCTTGCAGACCTCCCGTGCCCTGCGACCGACCTTGGCGTGCACCCATTTGCCGCGCAGGCACCGCTGCCCCTTCCGGATGTCGTACAGCGTGACCGGCCGCCGCAGCGAGGTCAGGCGGGCGGTGTTCTTGTCGCGGTGGTCCTTGCGCACCCCCGAGGACCCCCTGCTTTGAGCCACCGGGTTCGGGTCATAGAGCTGCGCGTGACCCCGTCTCGATTGCCGGAGCAGGTCCTGGATGCCAACTGCCGCGCCCGAGAGGGCATCGACGAGGACCTCGAAGTCGCCGAGCGGCTGAGCGGAGGGGATGACCACCCGCCACACGAGCGTGCCGCCCTGGCCGGGCGCGATCGCCAACCTCGCCGACCAAGGCCCGCGCAGCCGCTCGGCCCCCGCGGCGCGCAAAGCGGCCTCGGCCGCTGCCGACCCGCCGATTCGCGGGGCGGGAGCGGGTTCAATCCGGGGCTTGCTGGAGTCGGCCACCAGCTCGGGCGGGGCGCCCCTCGGGTCGCTCACCACCGCCTGGCCGTTCAAGACCTTCACTCCGGAGACGCGCTGCTGGAACCGATACGCGGTTGCGCCTCCGGGCAACGCAATGGCGGCGACCGGCTTCAGCTCGCTGACCGGCGCACTGGCGGCCCTCAGCTTCGCCGTCGCCCTCGCGGGTGCCGCCGAGGCGGACGCCGGGGAGGCCAGCGCCCCCACGAGCGCGAGCGCGAGCGCGGCGTGCCGAACCGTTCGGGCACTTCCCGCCCCAGCCGCGCCCGCCTCAGCCTCCTTGCGCGGCCCGCCGAGCATTGCGGCCAATGTAACAGCCACGTCGGCTCAGACTTCGACGATCACCGGCAGCACCATCGGCCGGCGGCGGAGCCGCTCGTAGACGAAGGCGGCGATGTCGTCGTGCAGGTCCTGCTGGAGGAGCGTCATCTCACGCTCCTCGTGCCTGGCAGCCTCGGCGAGCGAGTCGCCGACCACGTCGCGCAGCTCCTCGACCAGCCCGTCGGCCTCCTCCACGAATGGCACCCCCCGGAAGATGATCTCAGGCGGCGCAACCTGTGAGCCGTCGCTGGAGGAGACCGTGGCGACCACGATGAACACCCCGTCGGCTGAAAGGGCCCTGCGATCGCGCAGGGCGACATCGTCGGGATCGCCGATGTCCACGCCGTCGACGAAGATCATTCCCGCGGGGATCTGCCGACCCAGGCGAGCTCCCGACTGGTCGAACTCGAGCGCCAGGCCGTTGCGCCCCTTGAAGATCCGCTCAGGGTCGATCCCCACCGACTCGGCCAGGCCCGCGTGCATCCGCAGGCGCTTGTGATCTCCGTGAATCGGCATCACGTACTGGGGCCGGGTCAGGTTGAGCATCAGCTTCAGCTCCTCCTGCCATCCGTGGCCGGAGGCGTGGATGGGCGCGTCGGCCGCGGTCACCACCTGGGCGCCGATCTCGAAGATCCGGTCGATCGTCTCGTTCACCGAGCGCTCGTTGCCGGGGATCGGGGTCGCCGAGAAGATCACCGTGTCGCCGGAATGGAGCTGGACGTCGGCGTGGTCGGCGTGGGCCATCCGCCGCAGCGCGGACAGGGGCTCCCCCTGGCTCCCGGTCGAGATCGCAACCACCTTGTCGTCCGGAAAGGACTCGATCTCCCGCGCCGGGATCAGCATGCCCTCGGGAACCTGGGCGATACCCAGGTTGGCAGCGATGTTGAAGTTCTTGCGCATCGAGCGGCCGACGAGCGCCACGCGTCGATCGAGCTCGGCGGCCGCGTCGATTACCTGCTGGACCCGATGCACGTTGGAGGCGAACGAGGTGACGATGATCCGCCCGCGGCAGCGGGAGAAAAGCTCGAGCAGGGCCGGGCCCACGCTCGACTCCGACGGAGCCACCCCGGGTCGATCGGCATTGGTCGAGTCGCCGAACAGGCACAACACGCCCTCCCGCCCCAGCTCTGCGAGCCGAGAGACGTCGGCCGGCCGGCCGTCCACGGGGGTCTGGTCGAACTTGTAGTCGCCGGTGAGCAGCAGGGCACCGAGGTCCGTGCGAAGGACGACCGCCCGAGAGTCCGGAATCGAGTGCGCCATGTGGATCAACTCGAGCTCGAACGGGCCGAGTTGAATCCGCTCGCCGGGTTCCACCACCTCCAGGGGAACGTCTCGGAGCCGGTGCTCCTCGAGCTTCGAGCGCACCAGGCCGATGGTGAGCGCACCGCCGTAGATCGCGGGCGGGATGCCAACCTCCCGTAGGACGTAGGGCAGCGCCCCAACGTGGTCCTCGTGACCGTGGGTGAGGACGATCGCCTCGATCGCCTCGGCGCGATCGCGGAGATACGAGAAGTCGGGAAGCACCAGGTCGATCCCCAGCATCTCGGTGGTCGGGAACATGAGCCCGGTGTCCACCACGATGATCCGCCCGTCGTACTCGACCGCGGTCATGTTCTTGCCGATCTCGCCGAGCCCGCCGAGCGGCAGGACGCTAAGCGGAGCCACTAGCCGGCGACCAGGAGGCCCTGTCGCTCCAGCGCCGCCCTGATCGTGGCCCGCTCATCGTCGCTGGCCGGGACCATCGGCAGGCGCAGGTGGCCTTCGACGATGCCCAGCATCTCGAGTGCCGCCTTGACCGGAATCGGATTGCTCGTCACGGCCGTGGCCTCGTAGATCGGCTGGAGCGCGGCGTCGAGCTCGTGGGCGCGGGCCCAGTTGCCGGCCGTCGCGGCCTCGTAGATCGCCCGCATCTCGGGCCCGACCAGGTGCGACGAGACCAGGATTCCACCTGTGCCCCCCAGCTCCAGGCAACGCACGAAGACCGTGTCGTTTCCGGCCAGCACGTCGAGCCCCTCGATCGGCCCGAGGTCATCGTCGTTGGCCTGCTTGACCGTGGTCACGTTCGGGATCTCGGCTGCCAGCTCGGCGAGGAAGGCGGGGGCGAGGTTGATGACGGAGCGCGACGGGATGTTGTAGAGCACCACCGGGGTGTCGCCGGCGGCCTCGGCGACGGCGTGGAAGTGAGCGCGCAGGCCGGCGCGGTTGGGCTTGTTGTAGTAGGGGGTGACGACCAGGACGGCGTCGGCGCCCCGGCGGCAGGCCGCCGCGGTCAGCTCCACCGAGTGCCGCGTGTCGTTGGAGCCCGTGCCGCAGACGATCGTCGCCCGGTCGCCCACCTCATCCTTCACCGCCTCCAAGAGGCTCAGCTTCTCGGCGTCCGAGAGGGTCGGCGACTCGCCCGTGGTGCCGGCGATCACCAGCCCGTGCGAGCCGTTCTCCACCAGGTGTCGCGCCAGGCTGCGCGCCCCCTCGAGGTCGAGCGCACGATCCTCCGTGAACGGCGTCGCCATCGCCGTGATCACGCCGGAGATCGTCGCCATCGTCCTACCAGTATCGCTCAACTGGCGGCGGCCGCGCGGGCGAACACGGGTGGGAGGCGGTCGGCCCAGGGACGGGCCCGCTCGAGCTGGGCGGCGGCCCGGATCAGCACGTCCTCGCGTCCGCACGGAGCGATCAGCTGGACGCCGATCGGCAGGCCGTCGTCGTTCCAGTGCAAGGGCAGGGAGATCGCAGGCTGGCCGGTGGCGTTGAAGATCGCGGTGAAGGCCGCCGTCTGGACCCCTCGCTGGATCGTCCGAAGCGGGTCCGGGCCCGAATCGTCGAAGGCCCCGAGCGGGGTCGGCGGCTCCCCCATGGTCGGGGTCAACAGGAGGTCGAAGCCGGACTCGAACCAGCCCGCTATGGCCCGGGCCACCCCTTGATGCTGCGCCACCGCGCCAAGGTACTGGCCGGCGCTTTGGCGCCGCCCCTCCTCCGCCAGGGCCCAGGTGAGCGGCTCCACGTCCTCCGGGCCAACCTCACGGCCGACCACGATGCCGAGCTGGTCGAGGGTGATCGCCTGGCCCGCCATCCACCGGGTCAGGAAGGTATCGACCAGGTCCATCCCCTCCAAGCCACCGGGCCCCCCCTCTTCCACCACGTGGCCAAGCGACTCGAGCAGCACGCCGGCGTCGCTCGCCGCCTCTACCACCGCGGGGTCCGGGGTAACGTCCAAAAGCGGTTGGGTGGCCAGCCCGATGCGCAGCGAACCGGGCTCGGCGCCCACCTCGTCGAGGTAGGGACGCTGCGGCGGAGGCGCCACGTATGGATCACCCGGGGCCGGGCCGTGCACGGCGTCAAGGACTGCGGCTGTGTCGCGCACCGACTTCGAGACCACGAGTTCCTCGCTCAGGCCGGACATGTGGTCGCCGGCCAGAGGGCCGGCCGAGGTCCGCTGGCGGGTCGGCTTCAGGCCGACCAGGCCGCAGGCGCTCGCCGGAATCCGGATCGAGCCGCCCCCGTCGTTGGCGTGGGCCACCGCCACCATGCCGGAGGCGACCGCGGCCGCGGAGCCGCCGCTCGAGCCGCCGGGCGAGCGTTCCAGGTCCCAGGGGTTGCGGGTCGCCCCGTAGGCGTCGGGCTCAGTGGTCGGCAGGATGCCGAGCTCGGGGGTGTTGGTCTTGCCCACCGTGACGAAGCCGGCATCGCGGAAGCGCTGCGCCAGATACGTGTCTACGGGCGCTCGGAACTCCGCCTCCTTGAGGAAGCGCATCCCCAGGTGGAGCGGATCGCCGGCGAACGCGGCGCCCAGGTCCTTGAGCAGGAACGGCACCCCGGTGAAAGGACCGTCGGGGAGCGCGCCGGAGGCGGCCTCGCGCGCCCTCTCGAACAGCGGGTGGATGACCGCGTTCAGCTCGGCGTTCAGGGCCTCGATCCGCTCGATCGCGGCGTCCACGAGCTCCAGCGGGCTGGCCTCGCGGTCGCGCACCAGCTCCGCCTGGGCGGTGGCGTCCAGGCGTGTGACGTCGTTGGTCATCGTTCCCGGAACCGTACGCGACTCGGGTCCATGGCATCGCGGGTCATCCGGTCGCGCAGACGCGCCGGCAGGATCCGCGCGAGGCGCAGCTTGGCGTGCTCGCGAGCTGGGAAGTAGAGGGCTTCGCGCCGCGCCAGGGACGCCATGTAGATGCGTTCGGCCGCATCGCGGGGAGCGATGCTGTACGTGTGCTTGAAGGCGTTGGCGCGATACATCGGCGTGTCCACGAAGCCAGGGAAGACCGCGGTGAAGCTGATCCCCTCCGGCTGGAGCTCGGCCCGTGCCGACTCGGCGATCGCCGCCAGGGCGGCCTTGCTGCCGCTGTAGGGGGCCTCGTAGGGCATCCCGATCAGCCCGGCGAGGCTGGCGATCGCGGTCACATGGCCGCCGCCGTGCCTGGCCATCGCGGGGGCCAGATGCGAGAGCAGCACCAGGTTGGCCACCGAGTTGACGCTGAAGTCGTCGCGGGCCTGTCGCCAGTCGAGGGCGAGCAACGACTGGGCCCGGTCGAGGCCCGCGGCCGCGACCAAGAGGTCGATGTCCGGATGCTCGGCGACCAGCTCAGCCGTGGCCGAGTCGACGGCTTCCAGGTCGGCGAGGTCGAGCTCGAGGGTGGCCACCTCCGCCCCGTCCCCCAGCTCGGCGGCCAGCCGCGACAGGCCGTCCGCGTCGCGGTCCACGAGCACGAGCGAGGTCTGGTCCTCGGCCGCCAGCCTCGCGAGCTCCGTTCCCAGCCCGCCAGCGGCGCCGGTGACCAGCGCCTTCGCGAAGCGCCGTTCCCCCCGCAGGCGCGCCGGGGTGCGCCCGGCGAGGGGAGCGAGCCTGGGAGTTGGACGGGGGCGAAACCCCATTTGCCGCTCATACCAGGGCTCAACATGGAGCAGCTCGATGCTGAAGCCCTGATCGTCGTTCACGTAGACCACCGACCAGGCCCCGAGCCGCAGCGAAGGCCCGTTGGCGCTCAGCCCCGCCTCCAGGCAACGCCTGTGGGCCGCCTCGAACTCGGCGCGCCGGCGAAACCCGAAGGCGATGTTCAGCAGGCCCTGGTCCGAGATCCGGTAGCCCGGTGGCCACGGCCTTCCCTCCGGCTCGGCGTATTGGACCAGCTCGACGAGGACGTCGTCCGCCCACAGCGGGATGGAATCGCGCTTGGCCCCCTCCAGGCCCCAGAGCGCCTCGTGCTCCGACCCGTGGAGGCCCGGGCCCGAGGCCGGCTCCAGCCCGAGCACGTCGACGAACACGCGCCTGGAACGCTCCAGGTCCGGGACCGAGAGCGTCACCGAGCGCGCCACGGCGCCGACCTCGGGGCGCGGGCGCTCGCGTGGCTCGGGGGCACGCGGGTCGTCCTCCATCAGCTCGATCAGCACCCCATCGGGGTCTCGCAGGCAGGCGCGCCGGGCCCCCGGCTCGCCGAGCGGATCGCTCAGCGGCGGGGTGCCGCTCGCCACCGCGCGCTCGAGCGCCCCCTCGAGGTCGGCGACCCAGAACGAGATCGTCGTGTAGCCGATGTCGCACGGTCGCCAGTCCCCAGGCAGCGGCCGCACCAGGGGGCTCCGGAACTCGAACAGCTCGATCTGGAACAGGTCCTGGCGATCGACCAGCCACCAGCAGGTCGAGGCCGCCCGCGGCACCCCCTGCACCATCGAGGCGAGCGGGCCGGCGAACAGGCTGGTGCCACCGGCGGGCTCCAGCCCGAGCACCTCCCGGTACCAGCGCTGCGCCCGGCGAAGGTCGGCGACGCTCAGCGCGATCTGGGAGAGACGCACGGCGGGCAGTTTGCCAAGGCGCTGGACCGAGAGCGGTCCGTTAGAACTCTATAGCTTATCCGCGATAAGCACATAAACGCTATACTCACCTCGTGACTCCCGGGAAACTCCTAAGGGACGCGCGGCGCAGAAATGGCATCAGCCAGGCGAGCCTCGCCACGCGCGCGGGCACCACCCAGTCCGCGATCTCGCGGATCGAGCGCGATCGCATCTCCCCCGCCGTCGAAACGCTTCGCACCCTGCTTCACCTCGTGGGCGAGGACCTGGAGCTGACGAGTCGCGAGCGCGACAGCGGCATCGATCGCACGCTGATCCAGCAGAGGCTGGCGCTCCCCCCAGATGAGCGCGTACGCCGCGGCCTCGATTTCTCCCGGTTCGTGCGCAGGAATCGAGGCGCGGCCATTGCCGTCCCGAAGCGCGGCGCAAGATGACTGAGCAGCTCCCTCCCGACCTGAGCGCCAAGCCGATTCTCGACACGCTTGGGCGCCACGCGGTGGACTTCGTCGTGATCGGTGGGCTCGCCGGAATGGCGCACGGATCGACCTTCCCGACGTTCGATCTCGATGTCGCGTACTCCCGAGATCGCTCGAACCTCGAACGCCTGGCGGCCGCGCTCCAGGAGTTGGGGGCGCGCCTGCGCGCCCCCGGGGACCAGGAGGACGATCTCCCGTTCCAGCTCGATGCTCGCAGTCTGGAGAACGGCGCGAACTTCACCTTCCGAACTCGATTTGGGCACTTCGACGTCCTCGCCGACCCCGGTGGGATTCGCTCCTACGACGAGCTGCGCGCGGCCGCACGGGACGCCGTCATCGAGGGTGTGGACGTAAAGGTCGCCTCGATGGACCACCTGATTGCGATGAAGCGGACGGCCGCCCGGCCAAAGGACATGATCATGCTGGAGGAGTACATAGCCCTCGCGGACGAGCAGCGCCGCCTCGAAGGCCCTACAGGAGATGCTCCAGCCCCACCGTGAACGGGTTGGGCAGGTCGGCGACCCTTCGCACGGCCAGCAGGACGCCCGGCATGAACGAGAGGCGGTCGGTCGTGTCGTGGCGGATCGAGAGCGTCTGGCCCTCGGCGCCGAAGATCACCTCCTGGTGGGCGACCAGGCCCGGGAGTCGCACCGAGTGGATCGGGTCGTGGACGTGTCCACCGGCCTCGCGGACCAGGTCGGCGGTGCGCCTGGCGGTGCCCGACGGCGCGTCGAGCTTGCCCGCGTGATGAAGCTCGACGATCTCGCACTCGGGCATGTGAGCTGCGGCCTGGCGCGCCATCTGCATCATCAGCACGGCACCGATCGCGAAGTTGGGGGCGAAGAACACTCGCGCGCGCTTCCCGTCCCCCGCCGCCGCCTCGGCGTCCACGCGCACCCCGTCGAGCTCGAACCCCGTGGTGCCGACCACCGCATGGACATCCGCGGCGAGGCACTCGCGGACGTTTGCGGCCGCCGCCTGAGGCGTGGTGAAGTCCACCACCACGTCCGCTGCCCTGAGGAGATCCGAGAGCGGCACGTCCATGGAGGGATCCGCACGCCCGGCAAGCTCCAGGTCGTCGGCCGCGTCCACGGCCTCGCAGACGGTGGAGCCCATGCGCCCCGCGGCCCCGGAGACCGCAACCCGAATCATGCCTCAGAAGGAATTGCGAGCGCCTCGCTGACCGTGGTGGTCGCCTCCCGGAAGTACTCCTCGTCGGGGCCGATGCAGGCGGTGGAGAGGCGCTCGGGGTCATACAGCTCGGCGCCCAGCTCGGCGACATCGTCGGCGCTGACCTCCGCGATCCGCTCGAGCATCTGGTCGAGCGAGAGCAGCGGGATGCCGAACAGGATCGCGCGGGCAAGGCGCGACATGCGGGCCCCGGTCGCCTCCATCCCGAGCACCAGCCGGCCCTTGACGTGCTCCTTGGCCCGCTCCAGCTCCTCGGCGCTGACCCCGTGATCGCGAAGCGTCTCGAGCTCGCGAACGATGATCTCGCACGCCTCACGCACGTTCTCCTTGCGGGTCCCGACGTACGTCGCGACCATGCCACCGTCCATGTACTGCTCGCTGTAGGAGCCGACCGCATAGGCGAGGCCGCGCTTCTCGCGCACCTCGCGGAACAGCCGCGATGAGGTCGAGCCCCCGAGGATCGCATCCAGGACTCCCAGCGTGAAGCGCCGCTCGTCGGAGCGAGCGATGCCCGGCCCCCCGAAGCAGATGTGGTACTGCTCGGTCTCCTTGGCCTGGAACTCGAACCGCGGCACGGCGTCATGTCCGGGGTCGTCGGGAGCGCCGTTGCGCTCGCCGGCCGGCGGGCTCAGCCGGCGCTCGGCCAGCTGGACTATGTGCTCGTGCTCGAGATGGCCCGCCGCCGCGACCACGAGGTTCGGCCCCGTGTAGCGAGCGTCGTGGTACGAGCTGATCTCAGCGACGGGGATCGAGCCGATCACCTTGGCGTCGCCAAGCACCCGGCGCCCCAGCGGGTGGCTGCCGTGGACGGCGGCCGCCAGCACGTCGTGAACCCGCTCCTGGGGCTCGTCCTCGTACATGGCGATCTCCTCCAGCACGACCTCGCGCTCGGAATTCACCTCGTCCTGGGGCAGCGACGGGCGGAGCAGCATCTCGGCGAGCAGATCGAAGGCGTCTTCGGTGTGCTCGTCCAACAGGCGCGCATGCAGCTGGGTGCTCTCCTTGCTGGTCGCGGCGTTGGTCGCCGCGCCCATGCCGTCGAAGAGCTCCGAGATCTCGATCGCCGAGTGGCGCTCGGTGCCCTTGAACAGCAGGTGCTCGAGGAAATGCGAGACACCCGCCTGCTCGGGGTCCTCGTCACGGGAGCCCGCCCGCACCCAGAGACCGAGCGCGACGGAGCGCACTGAGGGCACCACCTCGGTGATCACGCGTAGACCGCTGCTCAGCTCTGTGGAGGAAACGCCCTCGGGCAGTGGCTGAGAGCCAGACTCAGGCAAGGGAATTGGTGCTGGGCCGAGCGCGAAGCAAATTCAGGAACTTCGCCGGCGCCCACCGCCTCGCCCGCGCCCTCCGTCGAGGCGCTCGCGGTCCCGCCGGCCGCCCCCGCCGTTGCCGCCCCCGCGCGGGCCTGAGTCGCCGGTCCCGACCTGGCTCAGCTCCTCGGGGGCCTTGCCCTCAACCGCGGGGTCGCTCGAGAGGCGCAGGCCGATGCGTCCGCGCTCGCGGTCCACCTCCACCACGGTGACGTCGAGCTCGTCGCCCTGCTTGAGCACGTCCTCGACCGTGTTCACGCGCTCGCCCGGCTTCACGTTGGAGATGTGAAGCAGGCCATCGGTCCCCTTGGTGAGCTCGATGAAGGCCCCGAATGCGGTCGTCTTGACCACCTTGCCGGTGAACCTGTCGCCGACCTCGGCCTCCTTCGTCATCGCCTCGATGCGCGCTATGCACGCATCCACAAGGGCGCCGCTCGGCGCGTAGACCTGGACCGTGCCGTCGTCCTCGACGTTGATGTCCGCCTCGAACTCCTCCGACAGGGCGCGGATCGTCTCGCCCCCCTTGCCGATCAGGGCGCCGATCTTCTCCGGGTCGATCTTGATCTGCTCGATCCGCGGGGCGTGCTCCGAGAGCTGCTCGCGCGGCCCCGGGATCGTCTCCTTCATCGCCTCGAGGATGAACAGCCGACCCTGGCGGGCCTGCTCGAGCGCATCGCGGAGGATGTCGAAGGTGACCCCGGAGATCTTGATGTCCATCTGCAGGGCGGTGATCCCCTCGGAGGTGCCGGCGACCTTGAAGTCCATGTCGCCGAGGTGGTCCTCGACGCCGGCGATGTCGGTCAGCACCACGTGGTCATCGCCCTCCTTGATCAGGCCCATCGCGACCCCGGCCACGGGGCTCGACACCGGCACGCCGGCGGCCATCAGGGCCATCGACGAGGCGCACACCGAGCCCATTGACGAGGACCCGTTCGACTCCAAAGTGTCCGAAACGACCCGAACCACGTAGGGAAAGTCGTCGGCGCTCGGAATCGTCGGCACCAGCGCTCGCTCGGCGAGCGCGCCGTGGCCGATGTCGCGGCGCTTCGGACCGCGCATGAAGCCGGCCTCCCCGACCGAGAACGGCGGGAAGTTGTAGTGGTGCCAGAAGGTCTTGGACTCGACCAGGCTGAGGTTGTCGATTCGCATGTCCATGCGGCTGGTGCCCAGGGCCACGCTGGAGAGAATCTGCGTCTCGCCACGAGTGAACAGAGCCGAGCCGTGCACGCGGGGTGAGATGTCCACCTCGCACTCGATCGACCGGATCTCGTCCTCGGCGCGCCCGTCGGGACGCTTCTTGTCGACGGCGATCCGGTGACGGATGATCTCCTTCTCGAGCGAGTCGAACGCGCGGGAGACCTCGGCGCGCTGCTCGCCGTCAGCGTCCCCGTCATCGGAGGCGCTCGCATACTGCTCGAGCACCTCCTCCTCGACGGCCTTCGCCGCGTCCTGGCGGGCGAGCTTCTCGGGGATCTGGGTTGCCTCGTCGAGCTTTGCCCCATGCGAGGAGCGGACTCGCTCGACCAGCGCCGGGTCGATCTTCGGCGCCTCCACCTCGAGCTTCTCCTTCCCCGCCTTGCCTCGCAGCTCCTCGATGGACGCGCAGATCTTCTTGATCTCCTCGTGCGCGATGTCGAGCGCATCGAGAACCTCGGCCTCGGTGACGCCGTTCGCCCCGCATTCCACCATCAGGATCGCCTCGCTGGACCCTGAGACGACCAGGTCCATCTCCAGCTCGTCCGCGGTCTCCTCCGCGGGGTTGAGGACGAAATCGCCGTGCAGCTTGCCGATCCTCACCGCGCCGACGTTGGTCGACACCGGGATCTGCGAGACGGCGACCGCCGCCGAGGCGCCGTTCATGGCCAGGATGTCGTAGCTGTGCTCGAATTCCACCGACAGTGGCTGGCAGACGATCTGGGTCTCGTAGTGCCAGCCCTTGGGGAACAGCGGGCGCAGCGGCCGGTCGATCATCCGGGCTGTCAGGGTCGCCCTTTCGCCGGCCCTGCCCTCACGCCGAAAGAAGGAGCCGGGTATCTTCCCCGCCGCGTAATGGCGCTCCTCGACGTCGACGGTCAAGGGCAGGAAGTCCACGTCGCGTAGGTTGCCCGCCGTCGCCGTGCAGAGGACCATCGTGTCTCCCGAGCGCACCACGACGGCTCCGCTCGCCTGACGAGCGAGCTTGCCGGTCTCGAAGGAGATCTCCTCGCCGCCTACCTCCACCGAGACGCGGCTCACGTCAAACAGGCTCATATGTGTCTTTTCCCTCCGGCCGTCCGGTTGACGGCCACTCTTCGCTCAGAACTCTCGTTCTCTAACGGCGACGATCTTACAGATGCCGCCAGTAGCGCCTATCGGGGGAGGGCCAGGGCGTGCAGCCCTTCGGGAATGTCGTCGCGGATCGCCCGCCCATCGACGAACGCCGCCGGCGTCCCGGTGACCCCGGCTCGGATCCCGCCCTCGAAGTCGCGGCGAACGCGCGCGACGACCGGCTCGGAGCGGCGCTCGCGGTTGAAGCGCTCCAGGTCGATGCCGAGCCGGCGCGCCCGGTCCCACAGGTGGGGATCGTCCACCCTCCCCTGGTCGCTGAAGATCGAATCCACCATCCCCCAAAACGCCGCCGTGTCCTGAAGACCCGCCGCCTCGGCGGCGGCGTGGAGCGCCGGCCCGCGCGGATGCTTGGACGCGATCGGGAAATGGCGGAACGCGAGGCGCAACCCCAGCTCGCGAACCCGCATCCAGGCGAGAGCGCACCGGGGGCAGGCCAGGTCGAGGTAGACGATCGCCTCGAGCCCCTCGCCGCGGATGCGGTCGCCGGGCCCGACGGGCGGGAGCGGCGCGGTGGTGAGGGAGTTCACCCGACGTACGCTAACGGCGGTTCCGGGGCCAATCGCCGGCATTGGCGCTTTCCTCGCGCATACGGCGAGTAACGCGCCACCTAGCCCCCCGACGCCAGGGCGTCGAAGATCAGGTTCGCGCCGGGGATCTCGAGCGGTGTGGGCGACTCGTGCACCCAGCGCACGGTCCCGTCCGGGTCGACCAGCACCAGCGAACGGTTGCCGTGGCCGGCCTTCTCCAGGTAAGCCCCATAGCTGCGGATCACCGCCCCCTTGGGCTCGAAGTCGGAGAGCAGCGGGATCGTGATCCCCAGCTTGTCCCGAAACGCTCGGTGAGCCCACGAGGAGTCGACGCTGATCCCCACCAGCGTCGCGCCCTGTTCTTCAATCTGCGGCAGAACCTCCTGGTAGACCGACAGCTGGTCGGTGCACACGGGGCTGAAGTCGAGCGGGTAGAAGACCAACACGACCTTGCGGCCCCGGAAGTCCGCGAGGCTTACCTTCTTTCCCTCGTGATTAGGCAGCGAGAAGTCGGGCGCCCGGCTGCCTACCGCGATCAACGACGCAAGCCGAGGTCCGCCACGACCTTTCGGTAACGCTCCAGATCGGAGCTCTCCAGGTAGCGGAGCAGCCGCCGCCGCTTGCCGACCATCATCAGCAGTCCGCGACGCGAGTGGTGGTCCTTGCTGTGCTCGCGCAGGTGCTCCGTCAGGTGGTTGATGCGCTCCGTGAGCAGGGCGACCTGCACCTCGGCAGAGCCGGTATCGCCTGCCTCGCGACCGAACTTGCCGATCAGCTCCTGCTTTTTGTCCTTGGTCAACGGCATCTGGATGCCTGATGCTACGGCCTCGCTTGCGGGGGAGGCTCGATCATCAGGGCGGCGTGAAGCTAGCACAGAGCTCTCGGGCCATCTCGACGTCCCGGTGCATCTGAGCGATCAGCTCCTCCACCCCGGCGAACCGCCGTTCGCCGCGCAGCCGGCTGATGAATGCGATCCGCAGCGTCCGCCCGTAGAGGTCCCCGTCGAAGTCGATCAGGTACGCCTCGACGAGCAAACCCCGCCCGGTCTCGAAGGTCGGGCGCACGCCCACGTTGACGGCGGCCGGAAGGCCGTCGGCGAACGCCGCGTAGACGCCGTGGCCAGGGCAAACCAGATCGTCGGAGGGCACGATGTTGGCGGTCGGAAACCCGAGCTTGCGTCCCCGCTCGTCCCCCTCGACGACGGTCCCCTCGAGCAGAAAAGGGGCACCCAGGCACCGCGTCGCCGCCTCGATCTCCCCCGCGGCGACCAGCGACCTGACCCGGGTCGAGGAGACGATCTCTCCATCGACCTCGACCAGCGGCACGACACGGGTCTCGAACTCCTCGCGCGAGGCGAGCATCTGATCGTCCCCCCTCGCCTTGGCGCCGAACCGAAAGTTCTCCCCCACCGAGACGCTCCGTGCGCCCAGCGTCTGGACCAAGACCTGGGAGCAGAAGTCCTCGGCGGCGATCGTTGAGAACTCGTCGTCGAAGGGGATCACGATCAACTCCTCGACCCCCAGGCCTTCGATCACGTCGCGCTTGATCTCGAAGGGCATGATCAGCTTGGGCGCCGCATCGGGATGAAGCACGCGCAGCGGGTGCGGCTCGAAGGTCAACACCGTGTCCGCCCCATCGATCACCTGGCGATGACCGACGTGGACGCCGTCGAAGACCCCGATCGCCACCTGTCGCGAACGGCGTTCCGCGTCGGCAAGCCTTGTCACCCGGATCTTCATCGAGACGCGGCCGGGAAGCCTTTCACGCGAGCGCCGCGTGGGTCGCCCGCGAAGGTTTCGGGCAGGAGGTTGCTTGACACGGCATTAGCCGCTACGCGAGCACGACCTCCGGCCGCAGCGCCTCGCCGCGACGCCGGGCCACGGACAAGAGACGACCTTCGTGGGTGAGCCTCAGCGGCCCCTCACCCTCGTCGGCGGCGGGCACCGAGCGCCCATTGGATACGCGCTTTGCCTCGCGCGTGTCCAGGGTCCGCTCCGGCAGGAACGCCAGGGCCGCCTCGACCGAAAGCGGCTCGCCGTTCGCGGCCTCCACCTGGAATGGGCCCACCGCCGTTCGCCGCAGCTGCTCGCAATAGGCGTCGCCGAGCGTTTCGAGCAGGGTGCGCACGTAGGTGCCGGTTGAGCACTCGATCTCGAACTCGGCGCTGTCGTCCGCGCGACGCATGAGCTCGGCGCGGTAGATCTCGACCTCGCGCTCCGGAGTCTCCACGCTCTCACCGCGATGGGCACGGCGGTACAGGCGCTCGCCGTCCACCTTCACGGCAGAGGTCATCGGCACCTGCTGGCGGACTCGCCCCGTGGGCAGCTCCAGCCGCTCTGGCAGGGAGCCCGTGTGGCTCAGCTCGCCGTCGGGATCGCCCGTGGTGGAGCGCCAGCCGAGCTTCGCCGTCGCTCGATAGGTCTTCGGCAGCGGCAGCAGGTAGCGCTGGAGTCGCGTGGCGCGTCCCAGGAGCACCAGCAGCAGCCCGGTGGCGAAGGGATCCAGGGTCCCGGCGTGGCCCGCCCTCTGGCCGTGCTCGCGGCGAACGCGCTGGACCACGTCGTGGGAGGTGTCGCCGGCGGGCTTGTCCACCAGCAGCACCCCGGGCGCAGGCGCCTCGGTGCCGGCCTCGGCCTTAGAGCTGGGCCCGGACTTCGTCACAGAGGAACTTGACCAGATCGGGGTACTCGAGGTCCGTTGAGAAGCCGGCCGCCCGCTGATGGCCACCCCCGCCGCGCTCGCGGGCGATCGCGGAGACGTCCACTCTGCCCATCGTCGAGCGCAGGCTGACCTTTCGCGCCGCGGAGCCACCGTCCGTCTTGTCACGAATCATCGCGGCCACCTCGGTGCCCTCGAGGGCCCGCACGTGGTCGATGATCCCCTCGGTGAGGACCTCGCTCGCCCCGGTATCGGCGTAGTCCTCCGCCGAGATATAGGTGACCGCCAGGTGGCAGTCCGGGAAGCGCTCGATCCGCTCGATCGCGCGCGCAACCAGGCGCAGCTTCTCGATCGGCACTCGCTCGTACAGGCGGCGGTAAGTGTCGTGAACGTCAACCCCTGCCTCGACCAGCTCCGCGGCCATCCGGTGCGTGCCCGCCCCGGTGTTCTCGTACATGAACCGGCCCGTGTCCGTGACCAGCGCCACGTACAGCGCCCCGGCGATCTCCGGCGTGAGCTCCGCGCCCAGCAGCTTCGCCAGCCCGAACAGGATCTCGGCCGTGCAGGATGCCTCTGTGTCGACCAGGTTCAGCGTCCCGAAGCGGGTGTTGTCGTGATGGTGGTCGATGTTCAGGATCTTGGCCTCGCCGCGGTGCAGAAAGCCGACGGGCATCCGGTCGATGTTCCCGCAGTCGAGGAAGACCAGGATCCGGTCGACGACGTCGGCCGGCGGCTCGTGGAAGACCTCCTCGAGGGGCAGGAAGCGGTACTCGACCGGGAGCGGGAACTCCTTCGCGGCCATGAACATCACCGAGTCCTTGCCGAGCTGGGTGAGGATGTGGTGCAGGGCCAGCAACGAGCCGAGCGCGTCTCCGTCCGGCCCCTCGTGGCTGGTCAGCAGGAAGCGATCCGAGGCCCGAAGCTCCTGGGCAACTTCCTCCAGCGATGCGTCCCTGCGCTCCACGGCCGCCGTGACTGCCTCGCTCACTGGTCGAGCAGCCTGGAGACGCGGACGCCGCGCTCCGGGGTGTCGTCGTAGTGGAAGCTCAGGGTGGGGGTGCGCTTCAATCGCATCTGGCGGGCGATCGTAGCCTGGAGCACCCCGTGGGAAGACGAGAGCCCGGCGAGCGTCGCCTCACGCTCGGCCTCGCCGCCGAGCACGCTGACGTGCACGCGCGCCGAGCGCAGGTCCGGGCTTGTGTCCACCGAGATCACCGTTACGAATCCGATCCGTGGGTCCTCGAGCTCAGTCACGATCGCGGACCCGATCACCTCGCGCATCACCTCGTTGACCCTCCTCATGCGCTCGGTGGGCATGCTCGGCGACTATAGCTCAGGCCTGACGGCCTGTCAGGGCGATGACAATCTGGGCGATTTCAGCCACGGATGTCCGCCAGGCTCAGGAGATCGCGCTCGAACGCGCACCCGTCGGGACAGCGCGACTCGACGAACCGCTCCAGCTCGTCGGCGCGCCCCCCCACCTCCCCGCCGCCGACCAGGGCGCAGACGAGGGTCGTCCGCTGCCAGGTGTCGTGGCCGTCGACCTCCGCCACCGAGGCGCCGAAACGCTGCCGAAGCTGCGCCTTCAGGGAGTGCAGGACCTTCCGCTTGCCCTTCAGGTCGTGGGAATCGTTGAGGTGGAGCCGGACCTCAAGAACGCAAACGTACGCGCGCACGCCTCAAGGGTACGACGCGACCGCCGCTTACGGAACTGCCTTCCACAACTCGTTGCCGTGTGTGCCGTCGTCGGCGGCGAAGAAGAGGGTGCCGGCCACGTTCGTGAGGTTCTCAGGCTCAAAGTGGGACCGGTGACGGATGCGAGGGAAGTTCCTCACCACCTTCGTGCCCCGCCTGGTCCCGTTCGACTCCCAGAGGCCGCCTTCGCTGGCGACGAAGAACAGAGTCCTGCCGACCTGCGTGAGGGAGCGAGGCCAACTATCAAGGGGTCGGTTCCCATAGTCACCGCGACGGATGTCCTTCACGAGCCTCGTCCCCGCCTCGGTCCCGTCCGACCTCCAGAGCTCGTCGCCATGACGCCGGTCGTAGCCGGTGAAGAACAGGGTCCCGGCGACGTTCGTAAGCTCCAAGGGGCGCCAGCGGGGGGGCTGGAGGATGTTCTCGACCAGCTTCGTGCTGCCCTTGGTGCCGCGTGACCTCCAGAGCTCGATGCCGTGCTTGCCCCCGTCGGCGACGAAGAAGACCCTGCGGCGAACCTTCGTCAGCGAGCGAGGGAGCGAATCCTCGCCGCCCGGATTGATGTTCTCGACCAGCTTCGTGCTGCCCTTGGCGCCGCGCGACCTCCAGAGCTCGATGCCGTGCTTGCCATCGCGGGCCCTGAAGAAGACGGCCCCGCCCACCCTTGTGAGCTCTTCGGGCTTCGACCCGCGGCGAGGATCGATGTCCTCGACGAGCTTCGTCCCGGCCCTGGTCCCGTCGGAGCGCCACAGCTCGGTGCCATGCCTGCCATCCTCAGCGGTGAACAGGAGGGCCCCGCGCAGGGTTGTGGGATAGCCGATTCCCGCGGACTTGCGGCCGCGACGGATGTCCTTCACGAGCCTCGTCCCCGCCTCGGTCCCGTCCGACCGCCAGAGCTCGTCTCCATGCCTGCCGTCGTTCGCCTGGAAGAACACCGTGTCGCCGACCTTCGTCAACAAGGCGGGATGCGAGCCGCCACCGGGCCTGATGTCCTTGACGAGCCGCGTGCCGGCCTCGGTCCCGTCCGACCGCCAGAGCTCCATGCCGTGCACGCCCTCGCGGGCTGAGAAAAGGAACACGCCTCCGAGCCTCGTGAAATTCCCCTGGAGGAAGCCCGCCTGAAAGGGCTCGGGATGCATGACCTTCACCAGCCGCGTGCCGGCCTCGGTCCCATTTGACCTCCAGACCTGAGCGCTACCTCCCCGGTCGTGTGCCTTGAAGACCGAAACGCCGGCGAACCTCGTAAACCCCTCTGGGTGCGAGTGTGTGCGCGGGCCGCCGTCATTGATGTCCTTGACCAGGGAGGCGGAGGCGCCAAACGCGCCGGAAGCACCGATGGCCAGCGTGGCAAGGGTGCAAGCGGCGACGACTCCCGCCGCAACGGCCGCGCGACCGCGGGCCCGGAATTGCGCTTGCCACGTCTCCACGCCCACAGCGTGGCGCAGCGACCGGGGCGATTCAACCCACCCTAGGGTGAATCCGGCTCACCCCCTGGGCGGCTTCTTGCCGGTATGCGGGAAGAACCCGCCCATTCCCGCTCCGGGCCGCTGCGGCGTCCCTTCCCCGCTCGCGCCGGCGTCGCTACTCCAGCGTCTGCTCGACCTGCTTGGTCTCGAACAGCTCCAGCACGTCGCCGACCTTGACGTCCTGGTAGCCCTCGAGCACGACCCCGCACTCGAGGCCCTCCTCAACCTCCTGCACGTTGTCCTTGAAGCGACGAAGGGAGCCGATCTTCCCCGTCCACACGACCGTGCCCTCGCGGACCAGTCGCACCTGTGCGATGCGGGTGACCTTGCCGTCGGTGACCACGCAGCCGGCGATCGTGCCGATGCGCGAGGCCCGGAACAGCTCCTTGACCTCGGCCTGGCCGAGCGCCACCTCGACCTCCTCCGGCTCGAGCATCCCCTCCATCGCCGCGCGGAGGTCCTCGGTGACCTTGTAGATGACGGAGTAGGTGCGGACCTCGACCCCCTCGCGCTCGGCCACCCTGCGAGCCTCGGCGAGAGGCCGAACGTTGAACCCGATGATGATCCCGTCGGAGGCCGCCGCGAGCATCACGTCGGACTCGGTGATCCCGCCCGGCGCGGCGTGGATCACGTCGACCGCGATCTGCTCCTGTGGGACCTTGGCGATCTCGTCCTGAAGCGCCTCGAGCGACCCGGAGACGTCCGACTTGAGCACGATGTTGAGCTCCTGGAGCTCGCCCTCGGTGCCCTTCGAGAAGACCTCTTGGAGGCTGATCTTGCGAGCCTGCTGGCGAGCAAGCGACTCGGCTTTGAGGCGCTGGCCGCGCTCCTGGGCGAGCTGCCGGGCGCGCCGCTCGTTCTCCGCCGCCTCGACCCGCTCGCCGGCCTCGCAGACGCCATCCAGCCCGAGCACCTCGACCGGGTCGCCCGGGTGTGCCTCCTTCACGCGGGCGCCGGTGAAGTCGAGCATCGCTCTCACCTTGCCCCAGTTCGCGCCGGCGACCAGCGCATCGCCGACATGAAGGGTGCCGCGCTGGATCAGCACCGTGGCGATCGGGCCGCGGCCGGGGTCGAGGTGCGACTCGATCACGACGCCCGACGCCGGGGCGCTCGGATTCGCCTTCAGCTCCTCCAGCTCGGCGGCCAGGACGATCATCTCGAGCAGGTGTTCGAGCCCCTCCTTGGTCTTCGCGGAGACGTCGCAGAAGATCGTCTCGCCGCCCCAGTCTTCGGGGGTGAGCCCCTGGGAGGCGAGCTCGTTGCGGACCCGGTCGGGCTGGGCATCGGGCTTGTCGATCTTGTTGACCGCGATGAGGATCGGCACGCCGGCCGCCCGCGCGTGGTCGATCGCCTCGACCGTCTGCGGCATCACCCCATCGTCAGCAGCCACCACGATCACCGCGAGGTCGGTGACCTTGGCGCCGCGGGCGCGCATCGCCGTGAACGCCTCGTGTCCGGGGGTGTCGAGGAAGGTGACCAGCTTGCCGTTCTGGTGCACCTGGTACGCGCCTATGTGCTGGGTGATGCCTCCCGCCTCACCCGCGACCACCTCGGCCTCGCGGATGGCGTCCAGGAGCGAGGTCTTGCCGTGATCGACGTGGCCCATGATCGTCACCACGGGTGGCCGCTCCGAGAGGTCCCCCTCGGCGTCCTCGTGGACGGGCTCCTCCACCTCCTCCTCGGCGGCGCTCACCAGCTCGACCTTCTGGTCGAGCGCGGCGGCCAGGGCCATCACGGCCTCGTCCGAGAGGGTCTGGGTCAGCGTGGCCATCTCGCCCAGCTCCATCAGCTTCTTGATCACCTCGGCACTCGGCAGGCTGAGGCTCTCCGCCACCTCGCGCACGGTTGCTCCGGACGCGATCTTGGTCGCATCGGGCTCGGGCGCCTCGCTCAGCGGCCTGACCGGCGGCTCCTCGAGCAGCGGCCGGCGGCGGCGGCCACCGCGGCGGCGGGGCGGTCGATGCGGAGGCGCCTGCGGCATGTGCTCGCGGCGGGCCGCCTGTGAGTCGATCACCACCCGGCGGCGCTTGCGCCCGCCTGAGCCGTCCGCGGGGGCGGAGTCGCCCGCAGCACGGCGAGCCGGGCGTTCAGGACGGGGCTCGCCGGAGGCGGGCTTTCCGTCGGCCTTCTTCGGCGCCGGCCGAGCGGCCTTCGCCTTCCCCTTCGAGCCGTCCTCAGCGGCCGCCTTGGGCGCGCCGCCCTTTGCCGTGGCGCCCGCGGCGGCCAACGCCTTCAGTGCCTCCGCCTCCTCGACGCTCGAAGCGGCCACCTTGGCCTCGATGCCGGCCGCCTTCAACGCCGCGAGCACTTCCTTGCTGCTGAGGCCCTCCTGCTTGGCGATCTCGTGGACGCGCTTCTTCAAGATTCCTCGGAGCCCAATTCCTCGGAATCCTCGCCTTCTGCTTCGGATTCCTCGGAGGCGGGGGCCCCAACCGGCGCTATTGCCTCGGCTGGCGCCTCCTCAGCGGGCTCCGCATCCTCGGGGCCCTCAGTAGCGGCGTCTTGCGCCAGGGCCTCTGTCTCATCTACCTCGGACTGTTCCTCGGCCTCTTCCTCGGCCTCCAAGTCCTCGGCCTCCGCTTCCTCCGGGGCCTCTTCCCCGACCTCTAAGGCCTGTGGCTCCGCCTCCTCCGAGGCCGCCTCTTCGGCCTCCGCACCCTCCTCGGCTTGTTCCTCTTCCTGTTTCGCCGCCTCCGCGTCCGCCTCGGCCTGAGCCTGGTCGAACTCCGCGGTGGCGCGCTCCACGAGGGGGGCGATCTCGCCCTCGGGCGCGGCGGAGTCGGCGAGCTTTTGGATCTCCTGGTCGGTGAGCGGGGTCAGCACCGTCACCTGATTGGTCTCGAAGCGCCTCAGCGCCTGGTGTTGCGGGAGGCCGCAGTAGCGTGAGCCCGGCAGCGCGGCGTTCGGGCATCGCCGGCCGGCGGAGAGGACCGCGGCGCAGCGGCCGTCGGCCTCCTCACCCTCCTCGTAGGTCAGCTCATCCTCCTCCTGGCTGAACTCCGTCTCGGACTTGATATCCACCTTCCAGCCGGTGAGCTTCGCGGCAAGCCTCGCGTTCTGGCCCTCGCGCCCGATCGCCAGCGAGAGCTGGTCGTCCGGCACGATCACCGTTGCCTCCCGCTTCTCGTCGTCCACCAGCACCTCGCGCACGCGCGCCGGGGACAGGGCCTTGGCCACGAAACGGGCCGGCTCCTCGTTGTAGGGGATGATGTCGATCTTCTCGCCGCGCAGCTCGGATACCACCATCCGCACCCGCGAGCCCCTGGGCCCCACGCAGGCGCCCACCGGGTCCACCCCATCGGCGTGCGAGATGACGGCGATCTTCGAGCGGTAACCGGGCTCGCGGGCGACGCCGACGATCTCCACCAGGCTGTCGGCGATCTCAGGGACCTCGAGCTCGAAGAGCTGCTTGATCAGCTCGGAATTGCGCCGCGACACGACGATCCCCGGCCCCTTGCCCTCGGCGTTGACCTCCGTGATCACGGCCTTCACCCGCATCCCGTGGTCGTAGCGCTCGTTCCAGACCTGCTCGGAGCGCGGCAGGAGCGCCTCGACGCGCTCGCGAAGCTGAACCAGCGTGTAGCGGTTGTCGGACTGCTGAATGATCCCCGTGATCAGCTCACCCACGCGGTCCTGGTACTCCTCGAACATCATGTGCCGCTCCGCCTCGCGGATCCTCTGCAGGATCACCTGCTTGGCGGTCTGGGCGGCGATTCGGCCGAAGTCACCCGGGGTCACGTCGCGGCTCGTGATCTGGTCCTCGTAGGGGGCCAGCAGCTCGGGGTCGAGCTCGGGCTCCTCGGGCTCGCGGAGCTCCCCGGTTTCCGGGTCGATGGTCTGCTCCTGCTCCTCGATCGCCTGCGCCACGAGCTTCTCCTCGAGCTCGGGCGGCAGGATCAACTCGAAGACGCGGAAATCGGCGGTGTCGCGGGCGAGGTCCACGCGGGCGTACTTGGCGGCGCCCGGCGTCTTCTTGTACGCGGACAGGAGCGCGTCCTCGAGGGCGGACATCAGCGTCTCGGAGTCGATCCCCTTCTCCTGCTCCAGGCCCCTGATGGCCTCGACGATCTCGCGGCTCATCGGGCTTCCTCCAGCGAGGTGGAGCGGTCGGGAACGAGGTTCGAGCGGCGGATGCGTGAGAGGGGGATCTCGACCTCGCCGGCGGGCGCGTCCAGGCGAACTCGGCGCTCATCGGCCGCGGTCAGCGTGCCGGTGAAGCTCCGCTGGCCCTCGATCGCCTCGCGGGTGCGAACCCTGACCCGCTGCCCCATGAAGCGGCGGAAGTGCTCCGGCTTGGTCAGCGGCCGCTCCTCACCGGGCGAGGAGACCTCGAGCGACCATGCCTCGAGGAGGTCCCGCAGCTGGTTGGTGACCCGCTCGCAGAGGGCCAGGTCCACCCCGTCCGGGTGATCGATATAGAGGCGCAGTGTCTCGGCGGCCGGGCGTTCAAGCGCGATCAGCTCGACCGCGGGATCGAACTCCCGAAGCCTCGATTCGATCTGCGCTTGAAGCTCTTCCAAACTCGTCCTCTCGCTCCGTTTCGTGTCTGGTCCACCCTCTTCCGTGCCGAAAAAAAGGCGGGGCCATGCCCACCTCCAACAGGGTTCAGGGGAAAAGAGGTGATCTGAGTATAGCCTCGGGCCAGGCCGACCAGGCGGGCGTAGCGGGCGCGAGGGCCGACGCGGCGCCGACGCCTGGCTCACGCGTCCAGGATCAGCGTTACGGGCCCGTCGTTGACCAGTTCCACCGCCATCCGGGCTCCGAACCTGCCCCGCCTTGCACCCAGGCGCTCACAGAAGCGCTCGTACAGCGACTCGGCCAGCTCGGGCGGCGCCGCGCCGGCGAAGCCGGGCCGGTTTCCCTTGCGCGTATCGGCGTACAGCGTGAACTGGCTGACGCACAGAACCTCGCGGTCGGCCAACGCCTCGTTCAGGCGGCCCTCCGGATCGTCGAAGATCCGCAGCGCCCTCACCTTCTCGGCGAGCCTATCCGCCTGGTCCTGCGTGTCCGCGGGCGCGACGCCGAGCAGAACCAGCAGCCCTGGCCCGATCGCCGAGATCTCGCGCCCCTCCACCGACACAGACGCCCGGCTCACGCGTTGGACCAGCGCCCTCATGCCTGCCGAACGGCCGACTTGGCCGGCGTCAGTGACTCCGAGCCAAGCGCTGCCTGTAGATGCGGTAGTCGTCGCGCTCCGGGCGCAGATTGGCCGCGATCGCCAGGTGGCGCCGCGCCCGGTCGGGCCTGCCGGACAGGGTCAGCGCCCTGCCGAGGCAGAAGTGGGCGAAGTCGTTGACCGGGTAGCGCTCCACCACGGCCTCGAACTCGCGCGCGGCCTCCGGGTAGCGCCGGCTGTGGAAGTAGGCGCGCCCGAGCGCCTCGCGAATCGAGCTCTTCTCCGGCGCCATTCGGGCGGCCTTCGAGAGCGGCACCGTGGCCTGCGCGAAGTCGCGAGATTCGAGCAGGGACATGCCTTTTCGATACAGCAGATAGAGAGTGTCGCCCCCCGCTTCGGCCATGGGCCCAAGTGTAGGGCGGCCTCCGTTCTACGCGCGCTCGGCAGCGCCTCGTATCGCGTCCACGCGGTCGAGGATCGCGCCGGCCACCTCTTCCTTGGGGGCCAGCGGAACCCGCCACTCTCCCCCACGCTCGACGATCACGACCTCGTTCAGCTTCGAGTTGAAGCCGATCTCGGCGCGCGAGACGTCGTTGAAGACGATCGCGTCCAACCCCTTTCGCGCGAGCTTCGCGCGAGCTCGCTCGATCGCCTCGGCGCCGTGCTCGGCGGCGAAGCCGACCAGCGTCTGGTCGTCGCTGCGCAGCGACGCCAGATCCGCGAGCACGTCCTCGGTTTGCTCCAAGCGAAGCTCCAAGCCACCACTGCCCTCGCGGGAGATCTTCCCCGCCTCGGCCTCAGCCGGCCGGAAGTCCGCGACCGCGGCGACCATCAACAGCACGTGGCAGGCGGGGAACTCCTCCCGCAGGGCAGCCGCAAGCTCGCCCGTGGTCTCGACGTCAATGCGTCGCACGCCTGCCGGCTCAGAAAGCGACACGTTTGCCGCGACCAGCACCACCTCCGCCCCGCGTCGCCGGGCCCCTTCGGCCAGCGCCAGCCCCATTCGCCCGCTCGAGCGGTTGCCGATGAAGCGGACCGAGTCGATCGGCTCGCGGGTTCCTCCAGCGGTGACCAGCACCCGCAGCCCGTCCCAGGATCCCCGCGCGGCGGGCAGGAGCGCCTCGACCTCGGCCAGCAGCCGATCGGGCGACGGCAGCCGGCCTACGCCCATCTCGCCCCGTGAGGCGAGCGCGCCCTCCTCGGGCTCGATCACGCGCACGCCACGCTCGCGCAGCGTCGCCAGGTTCGCCCGGGTAGCGGGGTCGGCGTACATGCGGTCGTTCATCGCCGGAGCAACGACGCGCGGGGCCGGGCAGGCCAGGAACGAGGTCGTCAGCATCGAGTCGGCGATCCCGGCCGCGAGCTTGGCGATCGTGTTCGCCGAGGCGGGGGCGATCAAGCACAGGTCGGCATTGGCGGCCAGCTCGAGGTGGCCGATGGGGTCGTGGTCGGGCAGCGGATCGCCCGGAAACGCGCCCCGGAGTGGGTCGCGCTCGAACTCGTCGTCCAGCACCGGCGCGCCGACGATGCCCTCGAACGAGGCCGAGCCCACGAAGCGCTGCGCGGCCGGGGTCATCAGCACGCGAACGCCGTGTCCGGCCAGGGTCGCGAGGCGCGCCAGCTCGAGGGCCTTGTAGGCGGCGATCCCGCCGCTTACGCCGAGCAGGATGCGGGCCATCTCGGCAGCCTCACCACCGCGCCAGGCTAGGCGCGATAGTGATAGTTGAGCTTGCCCCCCGCGAGCTCCTCCAGCGAGATCGTCAGGTAGTTGCCCGACGCCGTCTCCACCATCGGCGGCGTGTACTCCTCGTAGCTGCCCTCCCCGAGGGCGCGGTAGTAGCTGTTCAGCTGGCGTGCCCGCTTCGCCACCACCATCACCGCGGCGTAGTGCGAGTCAGTTCGTTCCAGCAGCTTGTCGACGCGTGGTTTGATCATCTCCGGGGATTCTAGGGGTCGCGCCTCTAGGGGTCGCGCTCCAACTCCTCGCGCACGATCCCTTCCAGCCTCGCGGCCGCCGCTTCGATCTCGTCGTTGACGACCACATGCTCGAACTCCTCTTGCGCGGCCAGCTCCAGCTCCGCGGTTCGCAGCCGCTCGTCGATCGCCTCGCCGGAGTCCGTGCCCCTGCCTTCGAGCCGACGGCGCAGCGCGGCGGGGTCCGGAGGGGCGATGAACACCTGTACGGACTCGGGCATCGCCGCGCGCACCTGGCGGGCGCCCTGGACCTCGATCTCCAGGACCACGGAACGGCCTTCGCCCAACCGCCGCTCGACCTCGGCGCGAAGCGTCCCGTACCGGTTCCCGCTGTAGGTGGCGTGCTCGAGGAACTCTCCCCCGCGAGCCCGCCGGTCGAACCCATCGCGGTCGAGGAAGTGGTAGTCGCGGCCATCGACCTCGCCCGCTCGCGGCTCCCGCGTGGTCGCCGAGACCGACAGCTCGAGGTCGCCGACCCGCCTCAGGAGCTCCGAGATCAGCGTCCCCTTGCCGACCCCGGACGGGCCGGTGATCACGAACACCTTCGGCATGGCGCCAATCCTTACCTACGGATCGGCGTCGGATCTACGTCGAAATGCAACCAGTCAGCGACGCGATGGCGACGGCTCGGCTGCGGGACGCGGCAAGCGGAGGCGACTAGCGCCGCAGCTGTGCGACCAGCTCGGCGCGCTGGCGAGCCGAGAGGCCACCGATCGTCTTCGAGGGCGAGATCCGGCACTGGGTGAGGATCTTGTTGGCCTTCACCCGGCCGTACTTGGGGACCGCCAGGATCATGTCGAAGGCCTTGGCCGACAGCACGTAGTCGGGGGGGTCGCGGAGGACCGCCTCGACCTTGACCTTGCTGGCCTTCAGATCCCGTTTCAGCTTCGCGCGCCGGGAGCGGATCTCGTTTGCCCTCCGCAGAGCCCGCAACCGCTGCTCGTGGGTTCTCGCGGGAACAGCGGCAGCGGTTTCGACGGAGGTCGGGGCCATCGGCGGCGGCGATCATATACCCGCTGCCGCGGCCCCGACAAGGGGGGTCATGGCCAATAAGCGGAAATTCGGTTCGACCTTAGGTTGAGGTCGACGCCATGATCCGGTCCCGCAGGTCCCAGATCGAGTCGGCCGGGATCGCGCCGAGGGCGGCCTCGAGCTCCGCTCGCACCCTGTTCCCGGCCAGCGGGTCTCGAAAATTCGCCGTGCCAACGGCCACGGCGGTCGCGCCGGCAGCCAGGAAATCGAGCGCGTCGGCCCCCGACTCGATCCCTCCCATGCCGATCACCGGGACCGAGACCGCGGCCGCGACCTCGCGCACCTGGCCGACGGCGAAGGCCCGTATCGCGGGGCCCGAGAGGCCCCCGCGGCCGGCCGGAAGCCACGGCCTCAGGGTCGCCCGGGTCGATCGCGGCGGCCTCCAGGGTGTTGACCAGCGAGACCGCATCGGCGCCTCCCTCCTCGGCCGCCCGGGCGACCACCGCCGGCTCGGTGACATTGGGGGTCAGCTTGACGATCAGCGGCTTCGGTGTCCGCGGACGCAGGCCCTGGGTGAGCGCCAGGGTCTCCTCGGGCTGCTGCCCGATGATCAGGCCGGATTCGACGTTCGGGCAGGAGACGTTCAGCTCCAGCGCGGCCACCTCGGCCCGGCTCGCCACCCCCTCGACGAGGCGCGCGAACTCCTCGTGGCTAGTGCCCATCACCGAGACCACGAGCGGCACCGGAAGCTGGGCCAAAAGCGGCAGGTCCTGTTCGAGGAACCCGTGGAGCCCCTTGTTCGGAAGGCCGATCGAGTTGATCATCCCGGAGGGGGTCTCGAAGATCCGCGGCGGCGGATTTCCGACCCGGGGCTCGGGCGTGATCGTCTTCGAGACGAAGGCGGAGAACGGAAACTCGTCCAGGAGCTCCTCGCCGAAGGCGCGCCGGGCGGCGATCGCGTCGAAGGTCCCGGAGCCGTTCAGCACCGGGTGCTCCAGCCGCAGCCCGCAGAGCTCGACGCTCAGGTCCATCAGTGCCCCGACCCCGGCACCAGCGCGGTCTCGATCCGGGAGGCATCGACCACGGGCCCGTCCACGCATAGCCGCATGTAGCCACCGCCCGCCAGGGGCACCGCGCACCCGAAACAGGCCCCGAAGCCGCAGGCCATCGGCGCCTCCATTGCCAGCTCCGCCGCCACGCCTGTCCTCGCGCACAGCCCCCGCACCGCCTCGAGCATCGCGGGCGGCCCGCAGGCGTAGACGGGGCCGCTGCGCGCCTCGTCGCCCTCCAGCAACACCCCGAGCAGGTCGGTGACGTAGCCATGGTGGCCGGTGTGCCCGTCCTCGCTCGCCAGCCGGACCTCCGAGCAGTCGAAGAGCTCCTCTACCCCGCCCGAGTGCTCGCGATCCCGAAACCCGAGCAGGGCGCGCACGGCCAGGCCGCGCTCGCCGAGCTGCCGGCGCCAGATCGCAAGCGGCGCGATCCCGATGCCCCCTCCGACCAGGATCGCCCCGGCCGCCCCCGCAACCAGCCGGCCCGGCGGCGAGAACGGCCGCCCCAGGGGCCCGGTCACCCACAGCCCCTCGCCCGGGCGCAGCGCCGCCAGCCTCTCCGTCCCGGGCCCCACGGCCTCGACCAGGAAATCGAGCCGGAGCGCATCGCCGGCCGGTCGCGCCTCGGCCACCGAGAAGGCGCGAGGCAGGAACGGGCGCCCGTCGCGCTGGCCCCAGCCGTCGTCGGCGGCGAGCATGTAGAACTGGCCGGCGCGCGGCTCGGGGCCCAAACCGTCGAGGGCCGAGAAGATCCGGTAACCGCCCGACGCGCGGTTCTCCGCAACCTCGCACAGCCGGCGCCCCGGCGGCGCCGCGACGCGGTCCTCAGACAGCCGTTCGCTGTCTGTCCGCTGGCCTGTCATGAAGCTCTTGGAGCGATCGCGGTTCCGGGCCGCGCTCGCGCTGGGCGAAGATCGCTCTGGCGGCCGCCGAGGCTCCGGTCATGGTGGTCACGCAGGGCACCCCCTGGCGAACGGCCGCGGTGCGAATCTCGTAGCCGTCGCTGCGGGCGCCGCTGCCGGTCGGCGTGTTGATGACCAGGTCCACCTCGCGGTTGCGGATGAAGTCGACGACGTGGGGCGACCCCTCGCCGATCTTGTTGATCCCCTGCACCGGCACCCCCATGCGCGAGATCGCCTGCGCCGTCCCCCGGGTGGCGATGATCCGGAAGCCCATGTCGTGGAACCTCGCGGCGAGCTGGGTGGCGGCGGGCTTGTCCGTGTCGGTCACGGTGATGAAGACGGTGCCGTCGCGCGGCAGAGCGATGCCCGCGGCCGACTGGGCCTTGCCGAAGGCGGTCGGAAAGTCGGGGGCGATCCCCATCACCTCGCCGGTCGACTTCATCTCGGGGCCCAGCACGGAGTCGGCGCCGGCGAAGCGCGCGAACGGCAGCACGGCCTCCTTGACGCTGACGTGGTTGCCGGGCGCCTCGGGCAGCTCCTGGTCGGCGAGGGCCTCCCCGAGCATCAGCCGGCAGGCGATCTTGGCCAGCGGGGCGCCGATCGCCTTGGACACGAACGGCACCGTCCGCGAGGCGCGCGGGTTCGCCTCCAGGACGTATAGCTTGCCCCCAGCGACCGCGTACTGGATGTTGATCAGTCCGACCACGCCCAGCTCTAGCGCGATCCTGCTGGTCGTCTCGCGAATCTCCGCGAGCATCTCCTCGCCGAGGCTCATCGGCGGCAGGACGCAGGCCGAATCTCCCGAATGGACGCCCGCCTCCTCGACGTGCTGCATGATTCCGGGAACCCGCACGTCGGTGCCGTCGGCGAGCGCGTCCACGTCGACCTCGATCGCCTCCTCCAGGAACCGGTCGAGCAGCAGCGGGTGCTCCTGGTCGGCCTTCACGTTCTGCTCCAGGTAGGCGGCCAGCCCGTCGGGCGTGTAGCAGATCTCCATCGCCCGGCCCCCGAGAACGTAGGAGGGACGGACCAGCAGCGGGAAGCCCACCTCCTCCGCGATCACGGCCGCCTCATCGGCCGACAGAGCCGTGCCGTAGGGCGGATGGGCGATGCCCAGCCGGCGCAAGAGCGCACCGAAGCGGCCACGATCCTCCGCCAGGTCGATCGCCTCAACGGGCGTGCCCAGCAGGCGCGCGCCGGCCTCCTCGAGTGCCCGCGCAAGCCTCAGCGGCGTCTGGCCGCCGAACTGCACCACCACTCCCTCGGGGCGCTCCGCCTCTATGACCGCGAGCACGTCCTCGGCGGTGAGGGGCTCGAAGTAGAGGCGATCCGAGGTGTCGTAGTCGGTGGAGACGGTCTCCGGGTTGCAGTTGATCATCACCGCGTCGCGGCCGGACTCACGCACGGTCATCGCCGCGTGCACGCAGCAGTAGTCGAACTCGATCCCCTGGCCGATCCGGTTCGGGCCCGAGCCGAGGATGACCACGGAGGGGCGACCCCCCCTTTCGACTTCACTGCCGGCCTCGCTCGCATCCGGGTCTCTGGCCGGGCGCTCGTAGGCCGAGTAGTAGTACGGGGTGCGGGCCTCGAACTCCGCCGCGCAGGTGTCGACCGACTTGAAGGTGCGAACGCCGGAAGCGGTTCCGTCTCCCTCCGTCGCCAAGGCCCTCAGCTCGCGCAGGAACCAGGGGTCGATCGAGGTCCGCTCCCTGACCCTGTCCGGGTCGACGCCGCGCCGGAACGCCTCCAGGATCAGGTCATAGCGATCGTGCGCAGGGGTCAGGAGGCGGTCGAGCAGCTCGTCGACGTCCTCCGGTATCTGAGCTTCGGAGTCGAGCTCGCGCGAGCGCATCGCCTTCGCGAACGACTCGCGGAAGGTGCGGCCGATCGCCATCGCCTCCCCCACCGACTTCATGTGCGTCGACAGCCCTCCCTCGGCGCCGGGGAACTTCTCGAACGCGAACCGCGGCATCTTGGTGACCACGTAGTCGATCGTCGGCTCGAAGGAGGCGGGGGTCGCCTTGGTGATGTCGTTCGGGATCTCCTCGAGCGCGTAGCCGACCGCCAGCTTGGCGGCGATCTTGGCGATCGGGAAACCCGTGGCCTTCGAGGCCAGCGCCGAGGAGCGGGAGACCCGGGGGTTCATCTCGATCACGACCACCTCGCCGCTGCTCGGGTTGACCGCGAACTGGATGTTCGAGCCCCCGGTCTCCACCCCGACGGCCCGAATCACGCGCAGGGCCTGGTCGCGCAGCTCCTGGTAGAGGCGGTCGGTGAGCGTCTGGGCTGGAGCCACGGTGACGCTGTCCCCGGTGTGGACGCCCATCGGGTCGACGTTCTCGATCGAGCAGACCACGACCACGTTGTCGTTGTGGTCGCGCATCACCTCGAGCTCGAACTCGCCCCACCCGAGCACCGACTCCTCCACCAGCACCTGGTTGATCGGGCTCGCCGCGAGGCCTTCGGAGACGACCTGGTGCAGCTCGGTGGGGGTCCGCCCCACGCCTCCCCCGTGGCCGCCGAGGGTGTATCCGGGCCGCACGATCACAGGCAGCTCGATACGCCCTTCGGCGAGCGCCCGCTCCGCGTCTCCGACGCTGTGGACGATCTCGGACCACGGGACGCGTAGCCCGGCCCCCTCCATAGTCTCGCGGAAAGCCTCACGGTCTTCGGCGCGGCGGATCGCCTCGTAGTCGGCCCCGATCAGCTCCACCCCGCAGCGCTCGAGCACCTTCGCCTCGTGGAGGGCCGAGGCCAGGTTGAGGGCCGTCTGGCCGCCGAGGGTGGGCAGCAGCGCGTCCGGCCGCTCGCGCTCGATGATCCGCTCCACGGAGTCCGGGGTCAGCGGCTCGACGTAGGTTCGGTGGGCGAACTCGGGGTCGGTCATGATCGTGGCCGGGTTGGAGTTGACGAGCACCACCTCGTAGCCGTCGGCGAGCAGCACCTTGCACGCCTGGGCGCCCGAGTAGTCGAACTCCGCGGCTTGGCCGATCACGATCGGCCCCGAGCCGATCAGGAGGATCTTCCGGATGTCGTCGCGCCTAGGCATCGGACCACTCCGCGACGAGATTCCGCGCGCTTGGCGCCTTTGTTGCTGCATGAGCAACTAAAGCGCCAACTCGAACCACCTTGCTCATCACACCACCTGCGGCGGCTGCGCCGCCTTACCTGCCTCTGCCGAGACACTGCGTGTCTCGGCCTTACACACCTGCCAGCTCCAGGAAACGGTCGAACAGGTAGCGGGAGTCGTGGGGGCCCGGGCCTGCCTCGGGGTGGTATTGGACGGTGGCCCCGGCGACGTCTTTCAAGCACCAGCCCCTCGACCGTGCGGTCATACAGGTTCAGGTGCGAGAGCTCGGCGGCCCCGAAGTCGGTCTCCCAGCGGATCGGCTCGTCGCCCTCGATCCTGGGCTCCCCGTTCGGCCCCCGGACCGCGAAACCGTGGTTCTGGGAGGTGATCTCGATCCGCCCCGTGGCCAGGTCCTTGACCGGGTGGTTGGCGCCGCGGTGCCCAAAGGGCAGCTTGAAGGTCTCCAGGCCCACCGCGCGGCACAGCAGCTGGTGGCCCAGGCAGATGCCGAACATGGGCCGCTTGCCCACCAGCTCGCGGACCGTCTCCACGACGTAGTCGAGGGCCGCCGGGTCGCCCGGTCCGTTGGCCAGGAAGACGAGGTCGGGATCCCTCGCCAAGACCTCGTCCGCTGTGGCTGAGCACGGGAGCAAGGTCAACCGGCAACTTCGCTCGCGAAGCTGCCGAATGATCGAGAGCTTGATCCCGGTGTCGATTCCGACCACGTGCGGGCCCTCTCCCTCGAGCTCGACCGGCTCGTCGGGAGTGACCCTTCGCGCCAGGTCCGCTCCCAGCATCGGCGGCTCGGCCTCCACCCGCTCGCGTGCCTCGCCCTCCGCGAGATCGGCGGGGAAGATCCCGCCGCGCATCGCACCCTGGTCGCGGATGTGGCGCACCAGAGCCCGGGTGTCGACGCCGCTGATGGCCGCCACCCCACAGTCGCGCAGCCAGTCGAGCCACCCGCCCTCGGCCTCGGGCGAGTCCTCCGCGTTCTTGCCCTCCCGCATGATCACCCCGCGCGCCTGGGCGCGCTCGGACTCCATCGCCTCCTTCGCGACGCCGTAGTTGCCGATCAGCGGATAGGTGAAGGTGATGATCTGGCCGGCGTATGAGGGGTCAGACACCGACTCCTGGTAGCCGGTCATCGCGGTGTTGAAGACCACCTCGCCGGTGACCGACTTGGCGTCCTCGCCGAGCTCGCCGTCGAAGCGCGTCCCGTCCTCCAGCAGCACGTACCCGCTCATGAGGGGTTCGGCGCGTAGTCGAGGACCACCCTCTGCACCCGCTTGAACTCATCGGTCCCAGCACGCCCGACGAGCTCGAACAGCGCCGTTTCGACGCTGGTGATCACCGCCCCGGCGCCCTCGGCCTTGGTCAGGCCGATCTCGCGGTTCTCGGCGAATCGCGAACCCACCGCGTCGCGGGCAACGTGCACCTCGACGCCCTCGTCGAGCAGGTCGAGCGCGGTTTGGTTGACGCAGACGTGTGCCTCGATCCCGCAGACGAGCGCCTGGTCTCGACCGGCGAGGTCGAAGCCCTCGGCCTCCGAGGCCGAAAAGCAGACCTTCTCGATCGGCGTCAGGCCCTCGGGCAGCTCCTCTGTGATCTCGGGCACCGTCTTTCCGAGGCCCTTCGGATACTGCTCGGTCAGCACGATGGGGATCCCGACCGCCTTCGCCCCTTTGACCAGCGCAGCGGTGGCCTGAGCAACCTGGTCGAAGCTCGGCACCGCCTTCCGGAAACCCTCCTGCACGTCTATGACCACCAGCGCGGCCCGCGCCGGGTCGAGCTTCCGCGCGGTCATGCGACCCCCATCGCGAAGCTGCGCTGGCGGTAGGCGACCCGCCCGGCCACCACGGTCATCAGCGCCCGGCCGCGTAGCGTCCGGCCCGCGAAGCAGGAGTTGTGGGAGCGGCTCTCCCAGCCCTCGGCGCCCGGCTCCCACTCGGTCGCGGGGTCGAACAGCACCAGGTTCGCCTCGCTCCCGGGGGCCAGGCTGGGAGGCTGGAGCCCGAAGGCAGTCGCGCCGGCGCTCATCCTCTCGACCAGCACAGCAAGCTCGAGCACCCCCGGGAGGACCAGGTCGGTATGCAGGACGGCGAACGCCGTCTCGAGGCCCGTCACCCCCATCGCCGCCTCCTCGAACGGGACCTCCTTCTCGTCCACCGAATGGGGCGCGTGGTCGGTGGCCACGCAATCGATCACGCCCGAGCGCAGGCCCTCGATCAGCGCCTGGCGGTCATCCTCGGAGCGCAGCGGCGGGTTCATCTTGAAGCGCGCGTCGAGGCTCCTGACCGCCTCGTCGGTCAACGTCAGGTGATGCGGGGTCGCCTCGCAGCTGATCTCGACTCCCGCCTCCTTCGCGACCGCCACGGCCTCCACCGACTCGCGCGCCGACAGGTGCTGGATGTGAACGTGGGCGCCCTCGTAGCCGGCCAGCGCGGTGTCGCGCGCGATCATCGTCGACTCGGCGATCGAGGGGATGCCGGCCAGGCCGAGGACGGCTGAGACCAGCCCCTCGTGCATGACGCCCCCGAGGTGTGGCTCGTGCGCCCCGGCGGGCCGGGAGAGGTCATGGTCCTCCTCGTGGAGCGCGATCGGAGCTCCCACCAGCCGCTGGTACTGAAACGCGCGTCGCAACACGCGCGCGTTGGAGATCGGCAGCCCGTCGTCCGAGAACGCGGCGGCTCCCGCGTCGCGCAGCTCGGCCATCTCGGTCAGCTCCGCGCCCGCCATGTCCCGAGTGACGCAGGCCAGGAATCCCACTGGGACGCAGGCCTCGTCGGCCGCCCGCTCGCGCAGGGCGCGAACGTCGGTGGCCGTCTGGACGGGCGGCGCTGTGTTCGCCATCGCCAGGATCCCGCAGTAGCCCCCCGCCGCGGCGGCGCGCGTCCCGGTCTCGATGTCCTCCTCGTCCTCGTCGCCCGGGGTACGGAGGTGAACGTGAGGGTCGAAGAAGGCGGGGAACACGGCCTTGCCCTCGGCATCGATCACCTCGATGTCGCCCTCCGCCGACGACTGCTCGGCGCTCCCCGGCTCCGCCAGCTCGGCGATCTCGCCGCCTCGCACGACCACGTCGTACGTGCCGTCGATGCCCGCCCGCGGGTCTAGCGCCCAGGCCCGCCGCACCACCAGGTCGCCCCCGGGCTCGCCGTTCGCGCCGCGCCAATCCAGCGAGGCGATCGACCTCGCTTCGCTCACGCAGGCTCCTTGATGGGCGTCGGGGCGGGTAGAGGCTCGGAGGCGCCCTCTCGGGCACCGCCGGAGCGCGGCCGACCGCCGGCCAGAAGCTCGTAGAGGATCGCCATCCGCACCACCAGGCCGCTCTCCACCTGCTCGGCGATCAGCGAATTCGGGCCGTCGATCACCTCCGGCGAGAGCTCGACGCCCCGGTTGACGGGGCCGGGGTGCATCAGCAGCTGGCGAGGGCCCAGCCGGCGGGAATCGATCTGGTAGCGCGCGGCGTACTCGCGGATCGAGGGCACGAAGGACTCGCGCATCCGCTCTCGCTGCATGCGCAGCGCGTAGACGACGTCGGCCTCGCCGAGGTCATCGAGGTCGTAGGCGACCCGGCACCCGAGCGCCTCCTCGAACCCGCGGGGGATCAGGGTCGGTGGGCCACAGGCCGTCACCTCGGCCCCCATGGCGCGGAAGGCCAGCGCGTTGGAGCGGGCGACGCGGCTGTGCAGGACGTCGCCGACGATCCAGATCCGCTTTCCCTCCAGCGAGTCGAGCCGCTGTCGCAGGGTGTAGACGTCCAGCAGCGCCTGGCTGGGGTGCTCGTGCTTGCCGTCACCGGCGTTGATCACCGCGGCATCGCTCCAGCGGGCGACGAGCTCGGCGGCGCCGGCGTGCGGGGAGCGAATCACGATCGCCTCGGGCCCGTAGGCGCCAAGGGTGGCGATCGTGTCCTTCAGCGACTCGCCCTTGTCGATCGAGGACCCGGCCGCCTTCACCGTGACCACGTCGGCCGAGAGTCGCTTCGCCGCCAGCTCGAACGAGGAGCTCGTGCGGGTGCTCGACTCGTAGAAGAGGTTGATGATCGTCCGCCCCCGCAGCGTGGGCACCTTCTTGATGTCGCGCCGCCCCACCTCGGCGAACCCCTCCGCCCGGTCGGTGATCCGCTCGATGTCGGAGCGGTCCAGGTCGGCGATCGCCAGCAGGTCCCTCATCGCCTGGCCTCCACAGTGGTGGCGATCGTCACCTCGTCAACCTCGTCCAGCTCCTCGACCCGGACGTAGACCCGTTCCTCGCGGGAGGTCGGCAGGTTCTTGCCCACGTAGTCGGGGCGGATCGGGAGCTCGCGGTGGCCGCGGTCGACCAGGACCGCGAGCTGCACCCGCTCGGGGCGGCCGTAGTCGAACAGGGCGTCGATCGCCGCCCGCACCGTGCGGCCGGTGAACAGGACGTCGTCGACGAGCACCACGGTGCGCCCATCGAGGTCGAAGTCCAGGTGCGAGGCGTGAACGACGGGCCCGGCGCCGGGCTCGCGGTCGTTGACGTCGTCGCGGTAAAAGGAGATGTCGAGGTCGCCGAGCGGCACCCCGGACCCGGTGAGCTCGCCGACCAGCGCGTGGAGTCGCTTCCCCAAGACGGCGCCGCGGGTATGGATGCCGACCAGCGCCAGGCGGCTGGAGCCCGGGTTCTTCTCGACGATCTCGTTGGCGATCCGCACCAGGGTGCGGCGCAGATCGTCACGGTCGAGAACGACCCTGTCGTTGCTGGTCAACACTCGCCCCTTCCTGGCCTCTCCGGACCGGGTTAAAGGAACCGACGCGGCGAGCCTAGCAGCCGTCCCCCCGGAACCGCAAACCAGGTATGCGGGCTCCTGGCCATCTCATCGCCTTGGGTGGCAGCGCCTACGCCACCCACCCCGGCGGAGCCAACACGATCAACTCCGGGGACATCATCGACGGCCAGGTCCAGAACGCGGATCTGGGGTCGAACGCGGTCAGCGGCTCGAAGGGCTGGGCGGCCTCAGAGACTGATCGCGTGAGGGCGTGCGCCCACGTGTATGAGCTTGAACGTCCTATACACGTCGAAAGTCACGAGCGTCCAGATCCCTAGCTGCTGACGGGCTCCCCGTCCAGCTCGGCAAGGGCGCGGTCCCGAGTGGGGAAGAGCGGCACCGTCTCCCCTATCGCGGTGAGCTCGAACAGCTTCACGATGTCGCTGTTCCCTGTGACCGCGACGAGGGCTACACCGGCCAGCTTCAGCTCTCGGGCGCCGTTCAGAATCGCCGCCAGGCCGGTCGAGTCGACGAAGGGGCATTCGCTCAGATCCAGCAGCACTACCTGTGCTCCGGCGTCAACCGCCGATTGGAGCGGGCCTCGCAGGGTCTTCGCGTTGGAGCTGTCCAACTCGCCGCACACGCGGATCAACTGCGCGGCGGAATCGACGGAGGCTTCTCCGAGTATCTGGGAGATGGGCTTGCCCATCAGAACTCTCCTTTGTCGTTGGTAGCGACAGGAAGCCCGCGGGTCAGGCCAGGGCGCCAAGGGGGCTCAGGAGTGAGCCGGTGCTTCGTGTGCAGGCACTTTACGCCTATTCCGAAAGCCCGGCGGCCTCCAGGGCCTGAGCGCGTTCCTGGAAGGTCACGACCTGGGCAACCTCGCCTCCTCGTAGGGTCACGACCTGCCACCAGCGGCCCTCCACCGCGGTTTGGCTTCCGCGCAGGTTGCCCCGTTGAAAGATTGCGACGACCACCTTGTCGCCGGCATCGATGATCTCGGTGGCCTCGATCGTGAGCTGGTCGAAGGACTCCACCCACGCTTTCATGAACCCTATGGCCGCCTCTCCCCGGTAGGTGCCCGCGTCGGGCAACTCGGGGCTGGTGACGAACTCGAAGTCGTCCGAGAACCCGGCCAAAGCGTCGAAGTCGCCGCGGGCGAACCGCTCGTAGAAGGCGCGCACGACCTCCACGTTCTCCTCCGACATCCTCTACTCCGAGAGCCTGGCGGCTTCGAGGGCGTCCTCGCGGTTTCCGAAGTCCTCCTGCTTGACCACCAGCCCACGCCGGAAGGTGTAGACCGAAAAGACGCATTGGCTGACGGGAACGCCGCTGACCGTGCCATGCCCACTCATCCGAGTGACGCTGAACAGGCGGTGCCCCAGGTCAATCAACTCCTCCGGCTCCAGGGTCCAGTCCTCGAAGGCTTCCAGCACCTGCCGCCACACCTCGCGATACCCCGCATGGCCGTGGTGGTGTCCAACCACGTCGGGGGCCACCATGCCCCAAGCTCCGCCAACGACCCGAAAATCGATCTGGGGATCGAAGCCCGTCAAGAGAACGTCGAAGTCCCTTCGGTTCGCGGCCGAGGTCGCCTGGGCCGTGGTCCGCAGGAGGATCAGCCGGCGCAGCCGGGACCGCGGCGGCAGCCGCGACCACCAGGAAGCGAAGCCCCGATAGAGCGCCGGGAACCGGACGAAGGCCTGTTCATCAAGCGTCCGACGCTGCCGGGTGGTGTTCAGGCCGACGGGCCGAATCCGGATGCCGCTCGAGTCGGCATGCGGCGAGATCCCCTGCCCCGAAAGGCCAGCGGCTTCGAGCGCCTTCGAGTGGTCCACGAAGTCCTCCTGCTTGACCACCAAACCTCCTCGCAGCTCGAAGAGCTGGAACACCCGCTCGCTGACGGCGACGCCACTGCCCGATCCGTGTCCCCTCACCTCGGCGGTCACGAGCAGCGTGTCTCCCAGGTCGAGGAGCTCCTCCGGCTCGAAGCGAAGGTCGTCGAAGGCGTCAAGCCAGGTTCGCCACATCCGGAGGTAGCCGTCACTGCCGTGGAAGACCGGATCCTGGTCGGGAGCTATGAAGTCGGCGCTGGGACGGTATTCGTATTCGGCTTCGGGACCGAAACCCATCATCACCAAGTCGAAGTCCCGGCGGTTGGCCGCGGCGTATGCCCGTCGCGCGAAGCGGGCGACGATCCACCGCCGCAGCCGAGATCGCGGCAGGCGCATCGAGGCATCCGCGAGTCGGCGATAGAGGGCGGGAAAGCGAACGTACAGGCGCTCATCAATTGTTCGGTGCTCACTCGCTCTTTCGCTGAGAGGAGGCAGCGCGATTCGGGCTCCGGGGACGACCTCGACGTTCTCCTCCGACATCGGCCTGCCAAGTATCTCTCGCGCGCCGCCGAGACGCCAACCCCGGGGTTTGAGAGGATCGCACCGATGCCGAACGGCGAGCCGAAGCGATGAGTACCCGCGAGGACGCCCGCGACGCGATCGAGGCCCACCGGGCCGCCGGTCGAAGGTTCGCGGCCGGGGGCACGATGAGCTTCGTGCGCGAGCAGGGGGAAGGCGCGCCTGTTGTCCTCTTGCACGGCGTCCCCACTAGCTCCTACCTGTATCGCAAGGTGATCCCGGTGCTCGCCCAGCAAGGGCTTCGCGGGCTGGCGTTCGACTTCCCGGGGCTCGGACTCGCCGACCGCCCGACCGACTTCGACTACTCGTGGTCGGGCCTGGCCCGCTGGACCGGCGAGGCGATCGACGCGCTCGGGATCGAGCGCTGCCACCTGGTCGTGCACGACATCGGCGGCCCGATCGGCTTCGAGTGGGCGATCCGCAACCCCGACCGGGTGCACTCCCTGACGGCGATGAACATGATGCTGGAGCTGGTGGGCTTTCGGCGGCCTTGGTCGATGCGGCCCTTCGCGGTTCCCGGGCTTGGCCGCATGGCGTTGCGAACGCTCTCCCCCTTCGGCTTCTCCCAGGTCTTCTACCTACAGGGGATCGCTGACCGGCGCGCGGTGCCGCGCCGCGAGGTCTATGCCCACTACGAGCTGCTCAAACGCGGCGACGCCGGCCGCGCCTTCCTGCGGATCATGCGGGGTTTCGAGCTCACCGAGGAGAAGCAGCGCTTTCTGTGGGAGGGCATGGCCGAGCGGCCCTACCCGGCCCGCATCGTGTGGGGCGAGCGCGACCCCGCGCTGGACCTCGATCAGATGCGGGTAGTCCAGCGTGTGCTGGGGGTCGACGACCCGATCCTGCTCCCCGCCAAGCACTACCTCCAGGAGGACCAGGCGACCGCCGTCGCCCAGTCGATCGCGGATCTGGCCGCCCCGCTGGGCTAGGTCTGGGCGGGCACCGGCGCCCTCGCCCCGTTCTCCACCAGCCGCGGCTCGCCGCGCTCCGGAAAGGGGATTTCGATCACGTCGAAGTCGCGCGGCGCCTCGCTCGCCGGGAATGCCTCGCGCGCCTGGGCGAGAACGTCGCGGACGTCGTAGCGCGAGGAGACGTGAACCAGGGCCAAGAGCTTCACCTCCGCTTCCCGCGCCAGCTCCGCGGCCTGCCGCGCCGTCGAGTGGCCGGTCTCGCCCGCCCGCTCGAGCTCGCCGTCGGCGAAGCTCCCATCGTGCACCAGCAGCTCGGCCTGGTGGGCGGCCACCCGGGTCATCTCGCACGGCGCGGTGTCCCCGGTGACCACGACCTTGCGGCCGCGGCGAGGCTCGCCCATCACCTGCTCGGGGCGAACCTGGCCGCCCGCCCCCGGCACGGCCTCGCCGGATTGAAGCCTGCCGAAGTCGGGGCCGGGCTTGACCCCCAGGCTCGCTGCCAGCTCGGGGTCGAAGCGCCCAGGGCGCCCATCCTCGACCAGCGCGTAGCCGTGGGCGCGGACCTGATGCTCGACCTGGAAGCACCGGACCTCGTAGCCCTGATAACGAACCGCCTCGCCCTCGTCGAGCTCGACCAGCTCGATCTCGTATGAGATCCGGCCCACGATTCGGTGGAGCGCCTCGAACAGCCCCTGAAGCCCGGGCGGCCCGACGATCCGCAGCGAGCGCTCGCGGCCCTGGAGGTCATAGGTCTTCAGCAGCCCAGGCAACCCGAGGTAGTGGTCGGCGTGGTAGTGGGTCACGTAGACCTCGTCCACCTGGACCAGGCCCGTGGAGCGCTGCATCTGACGCTGCGACCCCTCGCCGCAGTCGAACAGCAGGCGCTCGCCCCCTACCCGCGCCAGCAGGCAGGCGGTGGCCCGCCGCGCGGTGGGCACGGAGCCGCCGGTGCCGAGGAATACAACCGAGAGGTCCATGGCACTACGGTATCCGCGCGCCCACCCGACGCGAAGAGCTGCGCGGCGCGGGCGGCAGGGGGAGTCGCCGCCGAAGCGGGGCCGCCGCGCGCCACGCAGGTTTCGAAAATCACCTGGTGAAGGCCATGGCAAGTCATTACGCCGCCCTGGGTTGCGGTCCGATCATCCCGGCGAAGTCGTGGACCATCCGAACGTGCTCGTCTCGGCGCGTCAGCCACAGCCAGCGCTCGAGGTCGGCAGGCGGCCTAACGACGATCAGCTCCTGGCCCCTCTGGCGAGTCTGCGAGTCGGCGGTGACGATCGCGCCGATCCCGACCGCGTCGATGCGCGTCACGTGCCGCATGTCGAGGACCAAACGCTCGAGCCACGACCCGTGGTTGCGAAGCGCCGTGTTCAGCTGCCAGGCGGTCTCGGTGTCGAGCTCGCCGGCGATCGAAACGATCAGGTCGCCGCTGCGACGGAGCGTGGACAGGGAAAGCGTGCTCAAACGAATCCTCCGAACCAACGTGGGCTGGCTACCGGAGCTTTCGTCCGTCCCGCCCCCTGCCCAGAGGGGAACGTCCGCAAATATCCAGCGGGTCAGAGCCTCGCGCACGTGGCCTCCTGACCCGGTCATGAAGCTTACTTCCGCCGAGGAGCGCACGCAAGCCAATCTTCGCCCGTCGGCCGAGATGATTTCCGCATTGTGCGTGGAACTGCCGCGACGGGCAGGGCTAGACTGGGCCTCGGCGCCCGTAGCTCAGTGGATAGAGCGCCGGCCTCCGGAGCCGGAAGTCACAGGTTCGAATCCTGTCGGGCGCGTCGCATTGCAAAGCGGGATTCCGACGCATGGGGAAACTCACCCGTGGCCCGCTCGTGGCCCAGACGCCTCGGCCGCCCGTTCGTGGATCGCCTCGAACTTGCCCAGGCGTCGGGCGATGTCCGCCCCGGCGCCCTCGATCAAGGTGCCGTAAGAGCGCTCGATCATGGCGACGCTCGTGCCCATGATCCGCGCCAGCTCGAACACCGAGACACGGGCCGCGAGGGCGTTGGAGGCGAACGTCGAGCGGAGATCGTAGATCCGGGCCGGCCTGGGGACCCCGGACGCCTCGATCGCCGGCGCCCACTCACGGCGGCGAAAGTTGGCGAGGTCGAATGGCCCACCGCGGCGGGCCGGGATCAGGTAGGGGCTGTCGAGCCTGGGCGGGAGCGCGTCGATCGCGTCCAGAGCACGCGGCGATAGCGGCACCTGCCGGCGGCTGCGAGCCGTCTTGGCAAGCTCCACGACCTCGCCGCCGGACACCGTGCGGCGGACGGAGAGGACGCCGGCAGCGCGATCCACGTCGCGCCGCTCCAGGGCTTGCCACTCCTCGGGGCGCAGCCCCGTCGCCGCGGCGAAGTGCGGGAGCGGCCGATACCGCACCGACAGCTCGGCCGCGATCGCGTCAAGCTCCGAGTAGGTGTAGGCGCGCACCGGGCGGGGCGGCGGCTGCGGGTTGCGGCCCGCCAGCTTCGCCGGATTGCGGGCCATGTACCCCCACCGCACGGCGGCCTCGAGCGTCTGCCTGAACGCCTGGAGGACGCCGTAGCGCGAGCGTTCCGGCAACTTCGCCTGCCAGGAGGCGATCTCGCCGGTCATCCGCTCCAGGTCGTGCAGCGGCACGCCCCCGAACGCGCGGGTCGCATGCGGGAGCCGCTCACGGAGGGTCTGCCACCGTCCGCGGACGCACGCTGGCCGCGTGACGCTCCAGGTACAACGGCACGAACTCGCCGAGGGTCAGCTCGGGGAGCGGCACAGGCTCGCCCCGGAGCTGCGGCTCGATCACGTCTTGATAGTGCGCGAGCGCGGCGCTCTTGCTCGGGAATGGGCTCTTGCGGCGGCGCTTGCCGTCGGTGCCGTAGTAGCGGAGCCCCCAGCGGTTGGGGCCAAGGCGGTACGCCTGGCCGCGTTGGGTCGGTGGCATCTAGACCTCCTCGCGATCGGGGTGCGTGACGGTCGATAGCTTACCCGCTGGGCGGCGGCCTGCGGGGTGCGTGACAACTCCTCGCTCGGTCGTCGCCCGCTTCGCCAGCCAGTCCTCGAACGCGTCCTCCTGGTAGCGGATTGCGCCCCCTGGCAGCTGCACGACCCAAAAAAAGCTCTCGCTTTGCATGGAGAGCGGTTCTTCGTGAGCCCCTGATCGCCCTGGTGGGAAAGCTCCTACTCAGTGGCAGCGCTGGCCTGCTCGTAGACCGACTTCGCGACCTTCTCGAACTCCCGGGGCGACATCTCGCCCGGGGGCCCGTCGGATTGAACGAAGTAGAGGTTGGACCCGATGGTGAACTCGAGCAGGTAACGCTCGAACTTGTGCAGGCCCTTCGGTGGCGGTCCCGGGTTCGGGACCTGGTGTACCGCCACCGAGTCCGGGATGCCGGCGACCTCGTGGTCCTGCGGGTTCACCGCACAGGCCGCGAAGCACGGTTGCTTCAGGTCCTCCTCGTGCAGCCTGTCACGGGCCTCGGTCGCACCCTCCTCCGAATCGAATTCGGCGGCACCGAGCCACAGGGTTGAGCCATCGACCAGTATGGCGCCCGCCCCAGCCTCGAATCCGGCGTTCTCGATCGCGTCGATCCACTCCGATGGCTTCGTCCCCTCGGAGTAGCCCGGCCCCTCGACGCTGTAGTCCGTCGCGTTGGTCCACTCGAACTCGCGCTCGGTCTGCAATCCCAGGTCTTTGCTCTCTGGGAGGTGAGCCTTCAGCGCTTCGGGCGTCGCGCCGCCGCCGTCGCCGCCGCAGCCAGTGGCGACGGCGGTGGTGAGCGCCAACAGCGAAGCGAGGGCCGCTGCCATGCTCGGCCCCGTGACCGCGGTTCGGAATGCAGCACGGGTCACCACCCAACTCTATCCCGTCTTCGGGGCACCGGCATCCCGAAGCAGGGGAGTTTGCCGCGACGCCCTTGGCGGTAAACAGCCGAAGCCCAACGGGTAGGTGCGGGCCCCGAAGCGGCTGCCCGAAGCCGCGAGCCGGCGCGTCGGCGCGGATCGCGGGGCTCCTCCCTTGGACGATAAGCGGCAGCAGCCTCCTCAATCATGATGCTGCCCCTCGAGTCTCGAGTGACACCGCCGGCAGAGAGGTACGCCGTTGACCTTGCCGTCGGCGGGAGGCGGCGCGTCGTGCCCTTGTGGTCGCGCTCTCCCCGCCGGTACTGGGCGAAGGCTGGTAGGGCGTCGGGATCGCGCGCTACCCTCCGGCCACCTCCTGTCTGTGCTGATGCGGAGGAACTTTCGAGGGTCGGGCCATCGCCCGGCCCTCGGTCGTTTGGGCCGCCCGTGGCCCGCTTGTGGCCCGAACGTCCCGATCACGGCTCCGCAGCGGTATGGGGTCGGCCCCCGTCAGAGGGGCCGCAAACCGTGTCTGTAAGCGGGATTCGTCGTCCTGCGTCGTCAGCCGTCGTAACCGGTGGCGCGGCCTCCGGAGCCGGAAGTCACAGGTTCGAATCCTGTCGGGCGCGCTTTCGATGTCGCAGGAGAACGTAGAGGTGGTACGTCGGCTGATCGATGACTGGAAGGAAGGCGACCGGGAAGCCTGGCTGGCACTGTCCCACCCTGATGTCGAGTGGTCCTCTGCGATCCTGCGGCAGGTAGAGGGAGGGGACGCGGTGCGCCGAGGACGGGCCGAGGTGGGACAGTTCTGGGACGAGTGGCACGCGCTGTGGGACGTGGACATCGAGGTCTCGGAGCTCCGCGACCTCGGTGACACCGTCTTGGTCCTGGCGCTACTCCGAACGCGAGGCAAGTCCAGTGGCGCTGAGGTCGAGCGGTCTATTGGCTACACCTTCGAGTTTGAGGATGGCCTGGTCCGAAGGGCACGGGCGTATCCCAGCCCCGAGGAGGCCCTCGAAGCCGCCGGGCTTTCGGAGTAGGCGATGTCGCAGGAGATCCCTGAGCGCTGGCGGGTGTTGTACTCCGCGGTAACCAGCGGCGACCTGGACGGAATTATGGAGTTCTTCCACGACGACGTGGAGTACCTGCCGTTCGAAGAGTCTGAGACGATCCACGGGCTCGATGCGGTGCGCCGTTACTTCGAGGGTTGGCTGGACACCTGGGACCTGTTCCAGGCCGAACCGACGGAGTTCCTGGATGGGGGCGACCATGTCGTCGTCGGAGAGGCGCTTGAAGGGCGGGGCAAGGGCAGCGGCGTCGAGGTCGCCACGCAGCAGTGGTCGGTATCGCTCGAGGTCGTGCGCCGCCTCAGGCCCGCGCCTCGACCGCTGGCGCGCGAATGTCGGGATGCGCGCGATACCAATCGATCGTCCGCCGCAACCCCTCCTCGAGGTCGACCTCGGGCTGCCAGCCGACCAGCTCGCGGATCTTCGCCGGATCGACGTACTGGCGATCGATCTCCCCCTGAGGATTTCCCGTGCCACGAACGTCCGGCTCGACGCCGGTGTCCGCCAGGCGCGCGATCAGCTCCACGACCTCGCCCACCGAATGCGGGCGGCCACCGCCCGCGTTGAAGGCTTGGCCGCGCACCTCGTGGCGGTCCAGCGAATCGGCGATCGCCAGGTAGGCCCGGGCGGCGTCCTCGACGTAGAGGAAGTCACGCTCCGGCGAGCCGTCGGAGCGAAGCACCGGTGGGCGGCCATCGAGCGCCGCGCTGACCGCCTCCGGGATCAGGCGCGAGAAGTTGGTGTCCCCGCCCCCGTAGACGTTGGCGAACCGGGTCACGGCGACCGGCAGCGCGTACGCGTGCCAGTAGCTGCGCGCGATCAGATCGGCCGCAGCCTTGCTGGATTCATACGGCGCCGTCGGCCGCAGCGCGAAGTCCTCGCGGTAGGGAAGCTCGTCGTGGGCGCCGTAGGCCTTGTCAGAGGACGCGACGACGACGCGCTCCACCCCATGCTCGCGGCAGGCTTCGAGCAGGGTCCAGGTGCCCCGCACGTTGGTCTCGAAGGTCGGCGCCGGCGTGGCGGCCGCCACGCCGACGATCGTCTGCGCTGCAAGGTGGAACACGGCGCTCACCTGGTGGTCGGCCAGCGTGTGAAGCAGGAGCTCCGAGTCGAGAAGGTCGCCCTCGACCCGGGCGACCTGGTTCTCCACCCCCAGCAAGGCCAGCGACGAGGGTCGGCCCTCGCGGAGGGCCCGGTCCAGCGAGACCACCCGCTGGCCGCGCCCGAGCAGCTCCCTGCAGAGCCAGGCGCCGACGAACCCGAGCCCGCCGGTGACCAGGGTCGAGCTAACGGGCACCGGCCTCGGTGGCGTCCCGCTCCCAGACCGCCCACGGCGCCCCGCCCCCGCCCCACAGGTCGTTGAGCATCACGGCGTCCTTGTAGGTGTCCATGCAGTCCCAAAAGCCGGTGTGCCGGAAGGCCCGCAGCTGCCCGGCGGCCGCCAACTGGCGAAGGGGCTCCTGCTCGAGCACGCTGTCGGCGGTCAGGTAGTCCAGGAAGCCCGGCTCGAAGCAGAAGAACCCGCCGTTGACCCAGTGCTCGAGGCGCGGCTTCTCCTCGAACCCCAGGACATGGTCGTCCGGGTCCAGCTCGGCAACCCCGAACTGGGTCCGGGGCTTGACCACCGTCACGGTGCCCAGGTCGCCGTGGCCGCGGTGTAAGGCAACCAGCGCCTCGAGGTCCAGGTCGGCGACCCCGTCGGCGTAGGTGACGCAGAACGTCTGCCCGGCCAGGCGCTCGCGCGCCAGGGCGATCCGCCCCCCCGTGGGGGTGTCGACTCCCGTAGCGACGCACTCGATCTCAACCGGCTCCGGCCACTCCGTCGCGATCACGAACTCCTCGATCATCTCTCCGAGGTAGCCGTTGAGAAGCAGAAAGCGCCTGAGGCCCTGGGCTGCGTAGATCCGGATCACATGCCAGAGGATCGGCCGGTCGCCGACCTCCACCAGCGCCTTGGGGATCGCGTGCGTGCGCTCTTGGAGGCGGGTCCCGCGTCCGCCACACAGGATGGCCACCGGGCCAATGCCTTCCACGGGCAGCGAGGCTATTTGATTGCCGGAGGGTCTGGGCCGGCCGCTAACCGCCGGCGACGGCGGGGAGGATCGTCACCTCATCGCCGTCGGAGAGCTCCGTCTCCAGGCCGTCCTGAAAGCGGATGTCCTCGCCCGAGACGTAGACGTTCACGAACCTGCGCAGGCCACCGTCCTCGGTGATCCGCTCGCGAAGCTCCGTGTGCTGGTCGAATACGGCGTCGAGCGCCTCGCCGACGGTGCCCCCGTTCACCTCGATCACGCTCTCGCCCTCGGTGACGCCCCGGAGCTGTGTGGGGATCTTCACGGTGACCGCCATCGGCCGGGAACCTTAGCGAGTGGCCAACGGTTCGAGCTCGGACTCGAATGCCTCCAGCGTGGGCTCGATCTCGAGCATCCGGAAGCTCTCCCGGGCCGCGTCCAGCGTCTTCAGGCCCTCGCCGGTGATGTAGGCGACGACGCGCTCCGACGGATCGATGTCGCCGCGCTCGGCGAGCTTGGCCAGCACGGCCACGGTCACGCCGCCGGCCGTCTCGGTGAAGATCCCGGTGGTCTCGGCCAGCAGGCGGATTCCGGCACGGATCTCGTCGTCGGACACCGAATCGATCGAACCCCCGGTTCGCCTCGCCAGCTCGAGCGCGTACAAGCCGTCGGCGGGGTCACCGATCGCGAGGCTCTTGGCGATCGTCTGCGGCCGCTGCGGCTTGCAGGTCTCCCAGCCCTCGGCGAACGCGGTGGCCACGGGGCTACAGCCCGCCGCCTGGGCACCGTTGAACGCAGGCAGCTCGCCCTCGATCAACCCGAGCTCCAGCCACTGGGCGAGCCCCTTGGCGATCTTCGTGAACAGCGAGCCAGAGGCGATCGGGCAGACGATCTGGTCCGGTAGCGACCAGCCGAGCTGCTCAACCGTCTCGTAGGCCAGGGTCTTCGAGCCCTCTGAGTAGTACGGCCGCAGATTGACGTTGACGAACGCCCACGGCCGCGTCTCGCAGAGCTGGGCGCACAGGCGGTTGACGTCGTCGTACGTGCCGTGGACGCCGACCAGGCGCGTCCCGTAGACGCCGGTGGCCAGAAGCTTCTGCTCCTCGAGGTCGGCCGGCACGAAGACGTAGGAGTCAAGCCCGGCCGCCGCGGCGTGGGCGGCAACGGCGTTGGCGAGGTTGCCCGTCGAGGCGCAGGCGACGGTCTCGAAGCCCAGCTCGCGCGCCTTCGCCAGGGCGACGGAGACGACGCGATCCTTGAACGAGTGGGTCGGGTTGGCGGCGTCGTTCTTGATCCACAGCTCCCCCAGCCCCAGGTGCTCGGCGAGTCGGTCCGCCCGGATCAGGGGGGTCATACCGGGCTCGAGTGGATCGCGGGGGCGCTCGGAGAAGGGGAGGAAGTCCGCGTAGCGCCAGATGCCTCGCGAGCCGGCCTGGATCTTGCGACGGGCCTCGCTGGGATCGAGCTCGGAGAAGTCATAGGAGACCTCGAGCGGGCCGAAGCAGCGCTCGCAGACGTAGCGAGCCTCCAGCGGGTAGCGCGTCTCGCACTCCTTGCATACCAGTGCATCCAGCGCCATCGCTTCTAGCCTCGCTTCCTGTTCCGTCGGGTCCCGATCACTAAAAAAACCTCTGCCGGGCTAGTGAGCAGAGGTCCTGGTGGGACTTCCCCTCACATCTCCCAGGCTCTCTACCTGTTGGAATTGGCACCTACCCCTTCGCGTTAGCTCCGGGGGGTTGCCGGGGTTTCAACGGGCCAGTCCCTCCACCCCTCTTGATGTGGCGGTATATGTGGCGGAGGACTATACCGCACAAGCTGGCAGCTCCTCGGACATCCACCGGCAGCTCCTCGGCTACGCCTCCGGGGGCGGCCGGTTATGCCGCGATCCGCGTGGACCCGGGCAACTCGCTTGCACCGCGACTTCGTCGCCAGCCCAGGCGGGGGCCGACGGTACCCTTAGTGGCGACGAGATGGACGAGCGACCGAGAGAGAAGTCAAGCGATGGCGAACCTCCCGAAGCCGAGGCTGCGAAGGTTGGCCCGCGCCGGCCAGCTCGTCGCGCCCACGCCTGAGCCAAAGGAGCGCAAGCCCAACGTCGAGACGATCGCCGCCGAGGGGCTGCGCTGGGTCAACATCGAAAGCCCCTCCCCTCTCGAGTGCGCCTGGCTCGAGGAGCAGTTCGGGTTCCACCCGCTCGACCTCGAGGACGTGCTGTCGCGCAACCAGCGCCCGAAGATCGACGAGTACCCCGACTACCTGTTCATCGTCCTGCACTTCCCGGTCTTCGATCGCGCGGTGAAGCGCCTGAACGCGGGCGAGCTGGACATCTTCGTCGGCGCCGACTACCTGGTCACGATCCCCAACCAGCCGCTACAGCCGGTCGAGTACCTGTTCGAGCGCTGCCGCGCCAAGGAGGAGCTGCGCGAGCAGCACTTCACCAAGGGCTCGGGATACCTGCTCTACCGGATCGTCGACGACAGCTTCGACTACTGCTTCCCGATGCTGCGCAAGATCGGCAACAAGCTGGACGCGGTCGAGGACGAGATCTTCTCGGGTCGCTCCGAAGAGGTCGTGCGAGACATCTCGAACGTGAAGCAGGAGATCATCAACTTCCGCAAGGTGGTCCGCCCTCAGCGGACGGTGCTGCGCGACCTCGAGAACGCCAAGCAGCCCTTCTTGGCTTCCACCGAGGGCGAGCTCGAGGTCTACTTCGACGACATCGCAGACGCCCACGAGCGGATCTGGGACATGCTGGAGAACTACAAGGAGGTCGTGGAGGCCCTGGAGGACACCAACGAGTCGGTGATCTCCCACCGCGTCAACGACATCCTGCGTTTCCTGACTGCGATCAGCGTGATCGTGCTGCCCCTGACCCTGGTCGCCAGCATCTGGGGGATGAACGTCGGCGTGCCGGGCGAGGGCGACTCCGAGGACTTCTACGTGGTCGTCGGCGCCATGCTCGTCCTGCTGCTCGGCATGGTCGCCTACTTCCGCCGTCGCGGTTGGCTCTAGCCGCGACGACGCCGTGCGATTTACGATAGGCCCATGTCGCTGATTGCGTACCTTCGCCGGTTTGGCCGCAGTGCGCCGCCGAGGCAAGCGCTCAGGGAGCGAGCCCGGGCCCGAACGATGCCCGGGGCGGACTTCCGGCACGCGGGCGAGCTGTATCTGCGCTGGTTCGTAGAGCTGGGGAGCCTGACCCCGGACGAGGCGGTGCTGGAGCCCGGTTGTGGAACGGGCCGGATGGCCGAGCCCCTAACCCGCTATCTGGGCCCGACCGGGAGCTATGACGGCTTCGACGTCGTGTCTACCGCCATCGACTGGTGCGAGAGCAACATCGCGTCGAAGCACTCCAACTTCCACTTTCGTCACGTCGACGTCCTCAACCACGTTTACAACCCCGAAGGCCGCCTGGATCCCGAGGCGTTCGAGTTTCCCTACCAGGATGAGGCCTTCGACTTTGCGTTCCTGACCTCCGTGTTCACTCACATGCGGCCGCCCGAGGTGCGTCACTACCTCGGCCAGATCCGGCGCGTCCTTCGCCCAGGGGGACGATGCCTGATGACCTTCTTCTTGCTCAACGAGGAGTCACTCGATGCGGCTCGCGCAGGCCGCGCCAAGCGCCGGTTCGCTTACGAGGGAGACGGGTTCTTCTATGACGTCCCCGAGAAGCCGGAGGCTGCGCTCGCGTATCCGGAGGAGGACGTTCTCGGGTTCCTCGAGCAGGCGGGCTTCGAGCTCCACATGCCGATCCAGTACGGTCGCTGGACCGGTCGCGAGGGACAGGCTGCCGGCCAGGACATGGTCGTGGTCAAGCGCGCCTGAGAACCGCGCGTACCTAGCTTCCGCACGAAAGCCTTGACGTGGCATCCTCTGAGTGGTACGCCACGCATACACGACGATCCGGGTTGAGGAGTTTCCGTGATCTCACAGAAGAGGACCGCCCCTGGGGCGGTCGGGAGGAAGGGCAGGCGCGTACCCGGGCGCGTGATGCCGTTTCGCGGGCGCCTCCTCGTACCACTCCTCGCCACCTTGGGGGTGACCGGCGTCTCGGCGTTCGGCGCCGGAGCTCCCCCGGCGTCCCAGGACCAGGCGCAGGCGCAGGCCCCCGCGAGACCGAACGTCCTCGTGATCGAGACCGACGACCAGACGCTCGAGTCGATGCGGGTGATGGCCAACGTCAACTCGCTGATCGGCAACCGGGGGGCGAGGTTCGCGAACAACTTCGTCAATCATTCGCTCTGCTGCCCGTCGCGGGCCACCTTTCTCACGGGCCAGTACGAGCACAACCACGAGGTGATCGGCAACACGCCGCCGAACGGCGGCTTCAGCCGCTTCAACGCCTTGTACGGAGACAACAACCTCGCCGTCTGGCTCCAGGACGCGGGCTACTACACGGCCCTGATCGGCAAGTACCTGAGCCTCTACGCGAACAACCCGCGGGTCCCGTCCGGATGGTCGGAGTGGTACGCGACGGCATCGGGCTTTCGGCCGGAGACGAACGCGTTCAAGTCCTACGACTACACGCTGAACGAGAATGGCACCGCCGTCCAGTACGGCCACAGTCCCGCCGACTTCAAGCAGGACGTGCTGACTCGAAAGGCGGTCAGCTTCGTCAACCGCCGAGCGCCCAGGGTGCAGCCCTTCTTCCTCTGGCTTACCTACACGGCCCCCCACTACGGCGGCCCCGACCCAAACCCGCAGCCGCCCCCCAACTGCAAGTACGCCCCGAAGCCGGCACCCCGCCACGCCCACGCATTCGACTCCGAGCCATTGCCAAGCCGCCCGAACTTCAACGAGGCAGACGTGTCCGACAAGCCGGCCGTGATCCGGAACAAACCACGTTTGGACGCGGATGAGATCGCGACCATCCGGCGCAAGTACCGGTGCGAGCTGGAATCGCTGTTGTCGGTGGACGAGGGGGTCAAGAAGCTCGTGGATGCGCTTCGGGCCAGAGGGGAGCTCGGCACTACGCTGATCGCGTACACCGCCGACAACGGCTTCTTTCACGGCGAGCATCGGGTCATTCAGGGCAAGCAGCGCATCTACGAGGAGTCGATCCGCGTGCCGCTTCAGATGCGCGGCCCAGGCATCGCGCCGGGGACGAGGGTCGACGAGCTGTCGATCAATGCCGATCTCGCCCCGACGATCGTCGCCGCGGCGAACGCGAGCCCCGGTCTGGTCATGGACGGGCAGTCGCTGATCCCGATCGTGCAGCACCCTAGAAGCGAGGTGGTGCTGGAGCAGCCGAGCTTCGAGGAGCAGCCGAGCTTCACGGCGATCCGCTCCGCGCGTTACAAGTACGCCGAGCACGGGAACGGAGCGATAGAGCTCTACGACCTGCAGACCGATCCGTTCGAGCTTCGAAACCGCCACGGCCAACCCGCGTACGCAGCGATCGAGGCCCAGCTCGCGGCTCGCCTCGTTGAACTCGCGAACTGCGCGGGTCCCAGCTGCCGCAGCGGTCCCTAGGTCCTTAGCTGAGCGGCACCGAGGCCGCCCATCAACGCGGTTCGGCCTGTCGAAGCGATACGGTGCATAACGCCGGGGGAGGGGTTGTGAGGGGCGTTGGGACCGTCCCTCGGGGGGAGCGTCGCCTCGTACACCGGAGCGGCGTCTTCGCCTGCGACAAACGGTGTCCGCGAGATACTGCGCGGGCGATGTCGCAGGAGAACGTGGAGATGGTGCGGCGCGGCTACGGCCATTGGATCGCCACCGGTGAGTTGACCCCAGAGCTAGTCCATCCCGACTTCGTCTGGGACATGTCGACCTTCCGAGGTTGGCCCGAGCGCCAGACCTACGTCGGCCTCGAAGGCATCGCGGAGTTCATCGCCGCGTGGGTCGAGGCGTGGGATGACTGGGAGCTTGAGGTCGAGCACTACCTCGACGCCGGGGACGCAGGGGTAGTCACCATCGTTCGCCAGCGCGGGCGCTCGAAGGCATCCGGAGTCCCGGTCGAAATGCGCTTTGGGCAGGTGTGGACGATCCGTGACGAACAGCAGATTCGGATGCAGATGTATGCCAGCCCGGAGGAAGCCCTCGAAGCCGCCGGTCTCTCGGAGTAGGCGATGTCGCAGGAGAACGTCGAGATCGTGCGGGCGGCACTCAACGCGTTTGCACAACTGGATGAGGGCCTCGTCGGTCCAGAGCACCTGGACGAGTTCTTCGCGCGGGATACGGTTTCGACCTACACGGGCTTCGCGGGGTTCATCGAGGAGGGGAGCACACTTCTCGGCGCTGATGAGTCCTCAAGCTCCGCGCCGCCTGGATGGAGCCATATGACGACTTCAGCTACGAGCCGGTGAAGATCATCGACGCGGGAGGGAGCCGGGTAGTGGTCACCCTTCACCAACGCGGTAAACCCCACGGCAGCGACTCGTGGGTCGAGATGGATTACGGGGTCGTCTATACGGTCGAGGAGGACTTGATCAGCCGAGTCGACTTCTATGCAACTCCCGAGGAAGCCCTCGAAGCCGCCGGGCTGCGGGAGTAGGGCGCTCACGACCGCGCCTCGTCCACGAGCCGACGCCCTGCCGGTCATGACGGCGACCTCCAAAGCGGCGAGCGCCCGGTACTTGGCCGGGCGCGTCGCCGGAGGCTGTCAAGGGGGGGAGTGCCAGCCTCGTGGATTGCAACCGTCAAGCTAGCGCCGCCAAGGGACGGGTACTGGGCGAGATCACCCAAACAGCGGATTGATTGCCTCACGCCCTGGCCCTCGTCGCGTCGGGCTCCGTTATCTCGCGGCGGCTGGGCTCGGCGCGAGATACTGCGCGGGCGATGTCGGAGGAGAACGTGGAGATCGTGCGGAGTGGCACCGAGGAGTGGCTGCGCGGGAACCTTGAAGGCTGGGTTGAGACAATCGATCCCGAGGTCGAGTGGGACATCTCGACCCACCCGCTTCCGGACGTGCCGAACCGGGGCCGTGGCCGTGAGGCGCTCATGACCGACATGCTCGCCACCTACCTGAGCGGTTGGAACGACTACTCCGCAAAGATCAAGGAGGTTTCCGAGGCGGGTGAGCAGGAGGTGATCCTCGTCATGCACGAGACGGCGACCATGCGGGACACGGGAGTTCTCCTGGAACGAGACCTCGTGCAGCTTTGGACGGTGCGAGATGGAAGGGGTGTTTTCCTTCGGGTCTTCCGGACGAAGAACGAGGCCCTCGAAGCCGCCGGGATCAAGGAGTAGGCGATGTCGGAGGAGAACGTGGAGATCGTCCAGGCCGCATATGACGCCTACAACCGGGGGGACCTGGATACCGTGCTGAGCTACGCCGCCCCGGACTTCGAACTCGACTGGTCGCGGGGGGTCGGCCCGCAACGGGGCGTTTACAAGCTCGATCGGGCGCGGCCGTTCTTTGACGACTTCGGCGACACCTTCGAGTCGATCCGTATCGAGCCGAAAGAGTTCATCGAGGTCGATGACGACGTAATCGTGCCGCAGACGGGATACACAAGGGGACGCGACGGGATCGAGACGACAGCCCGTATCACCCTGGTCTGGACAATCCGCGACGGGGCAATCGTGCGCATCTGCCTTTATCAAGATAAGCAGGACGCCCTCGAAGCCGTCGGGCTTTCGGAGTAGGCGATGTCGCAGGAGAACGTGGAGATTGTGCGAGCGCACATCGAGGCGTTCAACCGACTCGACGGGTCGGCTGTGGCGTTCTTTGATCCACATGTGGTCCTCGATATGTCGCGCGTCACCGGCCTCGACTTCGGAATCCCTTATGGACACGCGGCGGCCACGGACGCGATACGTCGATACATAGGGGCGTTCGAGGAATACGCATATGAGGTGAAGCAGTTGACCGACCTTGGGACTGGGGCGGTGCTCGCGAACGTCGCGGAGCGAGGGCGCGGGAAGAAGAGCGGCGTTCGCGTTGAGCGCTCCTTTACGGCGCTTTACACGGTCATTGCGGGGAAGATCGCCCGGGTGACAGTGTTCCCGAACGAGGAAGAGGCCCTCGAAGCCGCCGGGCTGCGGGAGTAGGCGCTCATTTCAGAGTGTTCCCAGACTCATAGAGAAAGCGAGCGGCAGTCTTCGAGCTACGGGATGGGGACGGGACTGACCCCGACTGACCTTGACTGACGCCTGTTCGCGGCTCACATCCGTGCCCGACGCATACGATGGGAGGTGTGGCCAACTACCGGATCTGGGCGCCCTGGCGCCTTCCGTACGTGAGGGACGCCTCGAAGGACACGGAGTCGGAGTGCATCTTCTGCACCAAGCCGGCCGAGGACGACGACGAGGGGAACCTGATCGTCCGCCGCGGGGAGCGCTGCTTCGTGATCCTCAACCTCTTCCCCTACACGAACGGCCACCTGATGATCGCCCCCTTCCAGCACCTGTCGACGCTCCAGGAGCTCGATGCCGACACCGTCGCCGAGCTCATGGGCCTGGCGCAGCGGGCGATGACGGTGCTCGACCAAAAGTACGAACCGCACGGGTACAACGTCGGGGTCAACCAGGGCCGAGTGGCGGGCGCCGGATATGAGGGACACATACACCTGCACGTGGTCCCGCGCTGGGGGGGCGACACCAACTACATGCCCGTGCTGGCCGACACGCGGGTGATGCCGCAATCGCTCGAGCAGAGCTACGAGGCGCTGAAGGGCGCGTTTTGACCGTGCTGCCCGCGACCCCGCCGCCCGCACCCGACGCGGAGGAGCCGGCGGGCATTGGTGATGGCAGTCCCGCCCGGGATCTTCAAGGCCTACGACGTCCGGGGGTTGTACGGCGAGGAGATGGACGGAGACACCGCCTGGCTCGTCGGCCGGGCCTTCGCCCGGGTGCTCGCCCGCCTGCGGGCAAAGGAGCCCGGCGAGCTGCGGGTCGGGCTGGGTCGCGACATGCGGGTCGAGGCGCCGGAGATGGCGCGCCGGGTGCGCGACGGCCTGGTCGCCGAGGGCTGCGCCGTCCTCGACGCCGGCATGATCGCCACCGAGATGCTCTATGAGCTGGTCGGCTCGCGCGACCTCGACGGCGGCGCCATGGTCACCGCCTCGCACAACCCGAAGGCCTACACCGGGATCAAGCTCGTCCGCGAGGGTGCGCTGGCCCTCTCCGGCGACGCGGGAATCGACGACGTTCGCGCCACGATCGAGGCCGGGCTGCCGGAGCCGCCGGGCGGGGGATCGGTCGAGGCCGTCGACGTCTACGACGACTTTCACCGCCGGGCGCTCGGCTTCATCGAGCCGGACCGGGTGAAGCCCCTGCGCGTGGTGGTCGACGGCGGCAACGGGATGGCGGGGCCGATGGTCGGCCCTCTGCTCGAGCGCCTCGGCCTCGATCTGGTGACCAGCTACTGGGTCCCTGACGGGGAGTTCCCGGACCACGAGCCGAACCCCCTGCTGGAGGAGAACCGGCGCTTCATCGTCGACAAGGTGCTCGAGGAGGGCGCGAGCCTGGGGATCGCCTGGGACGGAGACGCGGACCGCTGCTTCTTCATCGACGACCGCGGCCAGTTCGTGGACGGCGACTTCTTGACCGCGCTCATGGCCCAGCGGGTGCTGCGCTCAGAGCCGGGCGCGGTGATCCTCTACGACGTTCGCGCCAGCCGCGCCGTGCGCGACACCGTGCGCGATCTGGGCGGCAACTCGTACGTGAACCGCGTCGGGCACGCCTTCTTCAAGATCGCCATGCGCGAGCGCGCCGCCGCCTTCGGCGGCGAGGTCTCCGGCCACTACTACTTCCGCGATTTCTGGTGCGCCGACTCCGGAACGATCCCGGCCCTGCTCGTGCTCGAGCTGCTCTCCACAGAGGCCCGGCCGCTGTCGGAGCTGGTGGGCGCCTTTCGCGAGCGGTACTTCATCTCCGGCGAGATCAACTCCGAGGTCGCCGACCAAGAGGCCAAGATGCAGGAGCTGGCGGAGCGCTACTCCGACGGCGAGGTCTCCTGGCTCGACGGAGTGTCGGTCGACTATCCGGAGTGGCACTTCAACGTGCGGCCCTCGAACACGGAACCGCTCCTGCGGCTCAACCTCGAGTCGCTGGTTTCCCCCGAGGACATGGAGCGACGCCGGGACGAGGTGCTGGCCCTGATCCGCTCGTGACCCCGGAGGAGGCGCTGGACCGGGCAGCCGAGGCCGGCATCCACCGGCTTCAGATCCCGACCCCGTTCGCTGTGGGCCGAGTCAACTGCTATTTGATCGAGGACCAGCCGCTGACCCTGGTCGACACCGGGCCGAACTCGGGCAAGTCGCTGGACGAGCTCGAGCGCCAGCTCTCGGCCTTGGGGCGCTCGCTCGAGGAGATCGAGCTCGTCGTGCTCACCCACCAGCACATCGACCACCTGGGGCTGGTCGAGATCATCGCCTCGCGCTCGGGGGCCCAGGTGGCGGCGATCGACGTCGTCGCCCCGTTCCTCCGGAACTTCGGCGACGACGCCGAGCTCGACGACCAGTTCGCGGCCTCGCTGATGCTCCGTCACGGGATTCCCGAAGACGTGGTCACGGCGCTGCGCTCCGTATCACGCAGCTTCCGCGCCTGGGGTGCGCAGGCCGAGGTGACGCGGCAGCTTCACGACGGGGAGGAGCTTCGCCTGCGCGACCGCGCCCTCGAGGTCCAGCACCGCCCGGGCCACAGCCCCTCCGACACCCTGTTCTGGGACGCCGAGCGGCGCATCCTGCTCTGCGCGGACCACCTGATCGCCCATATCTCCTCCAACCCGCTGATCTCCCGCCCGCTCGACGGCTCGGATGAGCGCCCACGGGCGCTGATGACGTACCTCGAGTCGCTGCGCCGGACCAGGGAGCTGCCGGCCGAGATCGTGCTCCCAGGGCACGGCGAGCCGATCGTCGAGCATCGGGCGCTGATCGACGAGCGCTTCGCGCTCCACCGCCGCCGGGCGGAGAAGATCTTCAACCTGATCACCGACCGCCCCCGGACGGCGTATGAGATCGCCCAGGAGCTCTGGGGCAACGTCGCCGTCACCCAGGCCTTCCTGACCCTCTCGGAGGTGGTCGGCCACCTCGACCTGCTGATCGCCGAGGGGCGCGCCCGGGAGGCCGCACGACGGCGACCTGGTTCGCTTCCGAGGGGTTGAGTAACGTGCCGGCGGAGGAAGGCCCGAGAGTGCCCGCCGACTCCATCACGATCGAGGCTCCACCTCGCACCGAGGCGTCCGCGAATGGCCACGGACCGGCCGCGCGTGCCCGCAAGAAGCGGATGCTGATCATCGTCAACCCGTACGCGACGACGGTCTCCGATCGGCTGAAGAACCTGGTGGTCTACGCGCTTCAGGGCCGCTACGACGTGGAGGCGGTGGCAACCGAGGCGCAGCACCACGCGATCGAGATCGGTCGCGAGGCCCGCGAGGGCGACTACGACGTCGTGGTCGCCTTCGGCGGAGACGGGACGCTGAACGAGGTCGCCAACGGCCTCGCCGGCACCGAGGTCCCGGTGTCCGTGCTGCCCGGCGGCTCCACCAACGTCGTCTGCCGCACGCTGGGGATCCCCAACGACGTCGTCGACGCCACGGAGCATCTGCTCGGCCTGGCCGACGACTTCCGGCCCCGCAAGATCGACCTGGGGCTCGCCAACGGCCGCCATTTCGTGTTCGCCTGCGGCGCGGGCCTGGACGCGACGGCGGCCAAGCGCGTGGACTCCAGCCCGCGGCTGAAGGCCCGGGGCGGGCGCTGGTTCTACACCTGGGCGGCGGTCTCGGGCTTCTACAGGCACTACCTCCGCGACCCGGTCCGGATGCGCCTGGACGTGGACGGCTCCGCCGAGGGGGTGACGGCCATCGTCCAGAACTCCGACCCGTTCACGTACTTCGGGAGCCAGCCCCTTCGGATCTGCGAGGGCGCGGCGCTCGACAACGGCACCCTGTCGGCCGCCATGCTCGGCCGTGCGGCCCAGCGAGACGTGCCGTCGATCGCGGCGTCGGGTGCTGCTGGGCGGCCTTCGCACCACCGGACATGGGCAGATAAGCCACTTCGAAGGCGTCACCGAGGGCCGAATCGAGTCGATCTCACGCGACGCCGGGGGCGCCATCCGCCCCTTCCCGGTCCAGGTGGACGGGGACTACATCGGCGATCAAGCCGAGCTCGAGATCGGCATCGAGCCCGGCGCGCTGACGATCGTTGCCTGAGTCGCCGGCGTTGCCCGACGGCTGCCGCTTCTGCGCAATCGTCGCCGGCGACGAGGCCGGCCACGTCGTCTTCGAGGACGAAAGCTCGCTCGCCTTCCTCGACCACAGGCCGCTGTTCCCGGGCCACTCGCTGCTCGTCCCCCGCGACCATCACGAAACGATCTGGGACCTGCCGGACGGCCTGCTCGCCACCTTGTTCGCGAACGCTCGTCTTGTGTCGTCGGCCATCCGCGCGGCGATGGGCGCCCAGGGCGCCTTCATCGCCCTCAACAACGTGGTCAGCCAGAGCGTCCCCCACGTCCATGTGCACCTGGTCCCGCGGAACCGCAAGGACGGGCTGCGGGGGTTCTTCTGGCCGCGGACCAAGTACGAGAGCGATGAGCACGCGCTCGAGACCGCCGAGGCGATCCGCGCGGCGGTGCGAGAGCAGTCGGGCTAGTGCCCGCCAGACGCGCGGTTGCTCGCCAGGTAGCCGAGGTTGTGGGCGATCAGGCCCAAGCCGTCAACGCCGCGAAACAGGGCGGATTCGAGGCGGCCCTGGATCGCCAGCCGGGCGACGTCGCGGGCCGCGCCGCGCAGCCCACCGAGGAGCGGCCAGCGCGGCGCGGAGCCCGGATAGCGCTCGTTGAGCCACCGAGCGCCCGCCCCGTAGCGCGCGATCATGCCCACAAACCCGGGGAGGCTCTCGCGATGGCGGTGCGCGACGACGGCGGCGGGTCGATGCTCAACCGCCCACCCGGCGGCAGCCAGGCGGCGCGAGAGGTCGATGTCCCCACCCGACCGGATCCCCTCCTCGAAGCCGCCGACGGCCTCGAATGCCGCGCGGCGAACCAGCACGTTTCCGGCCGGCGTCGCGTCGCGGCCCAGCAGGCCATGGTCGGCCCTCAGGAACGATCGCGATCTCGCGTACCTGGGAAGCCAGCCGCGTTGAGCGGGTTCGCCGACGATCAATCCGGAGACCGCCCCGCAGTGGTCCGAGACCGGCTCGGCGAAGTACGCGTCCAAGAGCCCCGGGGCCGGCGCGCAGTCGGAGTCCACGAACAAGAGCCAGTCGTTGGAGGCCATTCGCGCCCCCGCGTTGCGGGCGTGGTAGGAGGAGCGCTCCGCCGTCGCCCGGGCGACTTGCGGCGGCGGCATCGCCCGTCGCTGCGGCGGCGCGCGCCGGCCACGGAGGCGACGACTCCATGGGCGGTGTTGTCGGCGATGATCAGCTCGTCGCCCGCCCGCCTGCGAAGCGGCCCGAGCGCCGCGAGCAGGCGCACCGCCTCCTCCCGCTCCCCCAGGAACGGGACCACGACGCTGACCGGGGGCCTAGCCAGTGGGCGTCACGCGGTAGGCGTCGAACACGGAGTCGACGTTACGGAGGCGCCCGATGCACTGGCGGAGCTGATCCCCGTCGCCGACCTCCACCACGAACCGGTTCTTCACCATCGGGTGCTTCGTGGTGCAGAAGGCCTCGATGATGTTGACGCCGGTCTCGGCGAAGGTCCGCGAGAGGTCCTCCAGCAGGCGGGTCCGGTCCCACGCGTCGACCTGGAGCTCGACCCGGTATGAGGCCGCGTTGTCGCCCTGCCAGGCGACCTCGGTGAACCGCTCCGGCGACTTGCGCAAGGCGGTCATGTTCTTGCAGTCCTCGCGGTGGATCGTGATCCCGCGGCCCAGCGAGACGTAGCCCATGATCTCATCGCCCGGCACGGGGCGGCAGCACTTCGCGAGCCGGACCATCACGTCGTCGACCCCCTTGACGTCGATCCCGTAGTCGGAGGCCTCCTGGGTGCGCCGCTGGCGCTCGTCGCGGCCCTCCAGCACGCTCGCCAGACGCGCCTCGGTCTCGTCCCCCGCCACCGCCTCGCCCTGCTTCAGTCGTTGGAAGACCTTGTTGGCGACGGTCTTCGGCGAGATCTTTCCCTGGCCGACCGCGATGTAGAAGTCGTCGGCCTTGCGGAAGCCCATCTCGCGGGTGACGTCGGCCAGCAGCGGCGAGGCCGCGAGCCGCTGCGGCGGCAGGCCGCGCTTGCGGAAAGCATCCTGGAGCTGCTCGCGCCCGCTGCGCTCGGCGTCCTCGCGGTTCTCGCGCTTCAGGAAGGCGCGGATCTTGTTGCGCGCGCGGCTGGTCCGCACCAGCGCCAGCCAGTCGCGGGAGGGCCCCCGCTCCTGCTTCGCGGTCAGGATCTCGACGATGTCGCCGGACTTGAGCTGGTAGTGCAGCGGGACGATCTTGCCGTTCACCTTCGCGCCCACGCAGCGGTGGCCGACGTCGGTGTGAACGGCGTACGCGAAGTCGAGCGGGGTCGAGCCGGCGGAGAGGTTCTTGACCTCGCCCTTCGGCGTGAACACGAAGACCTCGTCCTCGAACAGGTCCACCTTCAGGGACTCGAGGAACTCGGTTGGGTTCTGTTCGCCCTCGACCTCGAGCAGCTGCCGCAGCCAGGTCATCTTCTCCCTGCTGGGATCGCCCTTCAGGCGCGCGCCCTCCTTGTAGATGACGTGGGCGGCGATCCCGTACTCGGCGGTCTCGTGCATCTCCGGGGTGCGGATCTGGATCTCGAGCGGCCTTCCCTCGGGGCCAATGACCGTCGTGTGGAGCGCCTGGTAGAGGTTCATCTTCGGCGTCGCGATCAGGTCCTTGAAGCGCCCAGGCAGCGGCTTCCAGATCGAATGGATGATCCCGATCGCCCCGTAGCAGTCCTTCACCGAGCCCACCAGCACGCGCATCGCGGTGAGGTCGTAGATCTCGTTGAACTCCCGCCCCTTCTTGGTCATCTTCGAGTAGATCGAGTAGAAGTGCTTGGCGCGCCCCGAGATCTCGGCCTCGATGCCGACCTTCTTCAGCTCGCCCTTCAGGAACCGGCCGGCGTCGTCCACGTAGCGCTCGCGCTCGGCGCGTTGCTGAGAGACGAGCTTCTTGATCTCCTCGTACTTGCGCGGGTGCAGGCGCTGGAACGAGAGGTCCTCGAGCTCCCACTTGATCGCGTGAATCCCCAGCCGGTGGGCGAGCGGCGCGTAGATCTCGAGCGTCTCGCGGGCCTTGTCGATCTGCTTCTGCTTCGGCAGCCCCGAGACGGTGCGCATGTTGTGTAGGCGGTCGGCGAGCTTGATCAGGATGACCCGGAGGTCCGTGGCCATCGCGACCATCATCTTTCGGTAGTTCTCGGCCTGGCGATCGTCGCGGCTCTGGAAGGTGATCTCGGTGAGCTTGGTCACCCCGTCGACGAGCTGGGCGACCGAGTCGCCGAATAGCTCCTCGACCTGATCCAGGCTGGCGCTCGTGTCCTCCACCGTGTCGTGGAGCAGCGCCGCGCACAGGGTCTCCGTGTCGAGCCGGAGGCCCGCGCAGATCTTGGCCACCTCCACGGGGTGGGTGATGAAGTCCTCGCCGGTGCGCCGCCGCTGATCGGCGTGGCGCTCGCAGGCGAAGGCGAAGGCGCGCTCGGTTGCCTCGGCGTCGATCTGCCTCGATCCCTCGAGGCTGTGCTCCTCGATCACCGCCAGCAGATCGCCCAGCAGCGCGCGCTCGTCGTCGGCCAGCGCCTGCGCGCTCTCGGTGAGCGGCGCCACGGGCGGTCCCTCGCCGCGGTCGGCGCCGACCCGGGTATGACCCCGGCGGTCCGCCGGGGTCGTGGCGCCGTTGGGCCGGCGCCCCGCCAGCTTCGACGGCGCTGCCGCGGAGCCCTCGGATCCTTCTAGCTCGGTTGTCTTTGCCTGCTCAGGAATCGCCTGCCCTCCTCGTAGCGGTCGCGGTAGGCGACGAATGCCTCTACTTGCTCGAGGTCCTTCGTCTCCGAGGATACGACCCCGAGGGCAGGTGTGGCGCCGGATTGCTGCCAGCGAACGACGCCCGCCTCCTCGAGCACGCGTAGGCGACGGCCGGCCGCCTCGGGAGAACAGGGATATCGCCCGGCGCCCTTCAGGGCGTCGCGCGGATCCAGATCGGGATCGCTCAGGGCCCGATACAGCGACACGAGCCCCGGGCGCTGGGGCCATTCCTCCTCGTGGACCCGCAGCGCGAACTCGATCTCGGCCTCCCCCCAGGCCAGGTGGAGGAAGCCGCCACGGCCTTCCGGGGCACTGGGGGGCGCTGACACGAGGCGCTCCAGGTGAGGAAACGGGGGCGGGTCGATCAGCACCAGGTGCTCGAAGCGGGCACCCATCTCGGGCATGCGCGACAGGGCCGCCCAGTCGGCCAGGACCACTCCGCCGCCCGCTTCGCCCACCTCGCCGAGAGCGGCCCGAACGGCCTCGTCGGCGAGCCGCCCCGAGGCGATCGCGACGCTCCCGCCGCCGAAACGGGCCGGGGCCGCGGCGCGCTCCACCAGCTCACACCGGCGAAGCGCGTCCCCGCACACCGCCAGCACCCAGTCGCCGCTTGAGGCCAGGGCGGCCATAGTCGCCACGCCAGAGCCCCCTCGCCGGTCCACGACCCGGCGCCGTTCGGGCATGCCGCCGGCCTCAGCGACCCGCGGCGGCCAATCGTCGAGCCGCACCTGGCGCTCGGCGTCGAGCCGGCGCCACCATTCGCGTTCGGCGGGATACGGTCGCTCCCCCGCCTCGGCGGCGGGGCCTTCCGGGTACAGCTCCCCCAGGACGACGCGGGGCTCCACCGCCCCGTTCCACTCGTTCAGCTCCAGTTTCACGGAGACATCCACCGAGTCGGCCAGCTCGGGGCGCCCGAGCTCGCCGTTGACCCCGAACGCCACCCCGAGCGCGCTGCGGGGACCGCTCTGGAGGCGGAAGCGGGCGTGCTTGTCTCCCTCCCCCATCGCCCGCACATCGCAAACCCGCGCCGAGGGGACCAGCAAACGCACGCCGGGGTTGCCCATCCCGAACGGCGCCAGCCGCTCGAGCTGCTCGGCGACCTCGTGACCGAGGCTCTCGCCCCCCACCACGGCGTCGATCACCTCTGTGCGCACCAGGTCGCGCTCGCCGAGCGACGCCGCCGCGTGGGCGACGAAGGCGGCGCGGAATTCGTCCACGCGGCCGGCCTCGATCTCCAGGCCGGCCGCGGCCCGGTGGCCCCCGTAGCGGAGCAGGTGCTCGCTGCACGCGTCCAGAGCGGCCAGCAGGTCGAAGCCTGGGACGCTGCGCCCCGACCCCTTGCCCCTGCCATCCCCGTCGATCCCGATCAGGACCACGGGCACCCAGTGGCGCTCCGCGAGCCGCGAGGCGACGATCCCCACCACCCCCGGGTGCCAGCCCTCGCCGGCGAGCACCAGCCCGGGTGCGGCGGCGAGCTCGGCCGGGAGGTCCGCGCGCGCCCGCTCGGCCGAGTCACGCACGAGCCGCTCGGTGTCACGGCGCTCCAGGTTCACTCGGTCGAGCTCGAACGCGATCTCGACCGCCCTGCGATCGTCGGCGGTGAGCATCAACTCCACGCCGGCGTCGGCGCGGTAAAGGCGGCCCGCGGCGTTGATCCGGGGGCCGAGGCGAAAGGCGAAGTCGCCCTCGTCGAGGCGCTCGGGCCGAACCCCAGCCCCGGCGCAAAGCGCCCGTAGCCCCGGCCGCCGGGCTTGGCGCGCCACACCAAGGCCGGCGCGGACCAGGGCTCGGTTCTCACCCCGCAGGGGGACCAGGTCGGCGACCGTCGCCAGCGCCACCAGGTCGAGGTCGTCCGCCGCCCGCTCCCCGCCGACGAGCGCCGCGGAGAGCTTGTAGGCGACCCCGGTCGCGCATAGCTCCTCACATGGGTAGCTCGACAGGCGGGGATGAAGAAGGGCGCAGTCCGGAACCCGCTCGCCCGGCTCGTGGTGATCGGTGACGATCACCTCCATCCCCGCGGCGCGCGCGGCCGCGACCTCCTCGGCGCAGGTGATCCCGCAGTCGGCCGTCAAGAGCAGATCGGTGCCGCGGGCGGCCAGCCGCTCCACCCCAGCGATCGTCAGCCCGTAGCCGTCACCCAGGCGGTCGGGTATGTACCAGTCGCAGCGTGCCCCCAGCTCGCGCAGCGCCCGGACCAGGATCGCGGTCGAGCAGACACCGTCGCAGTCGTAGTCACCGTGGACGGTGATCGTGCGCCCGTCGGCGATCGCCCTCCGGATCCGCTCGGTCACCTCCTCCATCGAGCCGAACTCGAACGGATCGTGCGCCTCGCCGGCCTCGAGGAAGGCGCGCGCCTGGTCGACCGTCCGGTAGCCCCTGCGCACCAGCGTCACCGCCACCGGCTCGGCCAGCGCGAGCCCCTCCATCAGCGCACTCACCTCGGCGTACGAATATGGCTCCAGCCGGAAGGCTCGATCGGGGGTCGCGGAATCGGACGCGCTACTGCGCACTCAGCCAGGCTAAGAACGGGCGGGGACGGAACTCGCCCCTTGCCCGCAGGCCAGAGCGAGATACTGAGCAACGCGATGTCTCAGGAGAACGTCGAGGTCGTCCGGAAGCTCTACGAGTCACGAGGCTCCGAGTTCTACGAGCTCCTCGATCCGCACGTTGTCTGGATCAACTACGCCTCGGCGCCCGAGACGAGGCCATACGTGGGTCACGATGGGGTTCGTGAATGGGTCAAGGGCTTTCGGGACGTGTTCCGGTCGAGCGCGAGTTCGCCACGCTTTTCACGCTCGTCAACGGCCGGATCGTCAGGGTGCAAGGATTTGACACTCGGGCCGAGGCCCTCGAAGCCGCCGGACTGCGCCCCTAGACCCCCTCGGGCTCCTCCCTGCTGATGCCGAGGGCGTAGATGGCCGCCAGGCCGATCAGGGTCCCGGGGATGGCGACCAGGACGGTGCCGACGTCCGTTTCGCCAATGCCAGACCCGGAGGCGATCTGCGCGATCGCGCCGGTGACCATGGCGCCGGCGACCGCGCCGAGCAGCGCTCCGACGATCCCGCCCCAGAACCGGTCGGGCACGAACACGGTGAAGTGCCAGATCGCGAGCCCGACCGTGAACCAGACGACCGCCGCCATTATCGGTGCCTCCCGTGCTTGCGGCGGCGCCGCTGCTGGCGACGCTTGCTCTGGCGCTCGGGACGGGCCGGCCCCACCTGCTCGCCGGGCGTGCCGGTGGCCAGCGGCTTGGGCTCGGGTGGCTCGTCTACCGCTTCGGCGCCGTCGCCGCCGGTCGCGGGCGCTTGCGAGACAGCCTCGACCGGCCCCACCGGCTGGGGCTGCACTGGCTCGGGCTCCGCCGGATCGGGCTCGACCGGCGCGGGCGCGCCGACTCGCGAAGGCGCCGCCTGGCCACGTGACGGCGCCGGCGCGGCCGGCACGGGCTCCCCATCGGTGCCGAGCTTGGCGACCACGTTGTCCTCCGGGAAGGTGGGCACGCGCCCCATCTCCTCGATCAGGTGACCGCGCCGCGCACGGTAGGCGGGCTCGCGCTCCTTCCAATGCGTGAGCACCGGGGTGGCGATGAAGATCGACGAGTAGGTTCCGGACAGGACCCCCACCCCCATCGCGAAGGCGAAGTCCTTCAGCGTGGCGCCGCCGAACACGAACAGCACCGTGATCAGGAACACGGTCGACAGCCCGGTGATCAGCGATCGCGTGAGCACCTCGCTCATCGACTTGTTGGCGATCTGGGAGAAAGCGGCGCGGGGCATGCGCGGCACGTTCTCGCGGATCCGGTCGAACACGATCACGGTGTCGTACATCGAGTAGCCGAGGATGGTGAGGAAGGCGGCCACGGTGCCGCTGGTCACCTCCCTCCCCGTGAGCGAGTAGACGCCTCCGGTGATCAGGATGTCGTGGGTGAGGGCGATGAGCACCGGGATCGCGTACTTGGCCTCGAAGCGGATCGCCATGTAGGCCGAGATCACGAGCAGCGAGAAGACGATCGCGATCACCGCGCTGCGCGCCACCTGGGCGCCGAAGGTGGGGCCCACGCTCTGGCTGTTGAAGCCCTCGCTTCCGCCGCGCAGGCCGAAGCCCTGCTCCAAGGCGTCCCTCACGGAGCTGTTGACCTGGTCGACCGGGATCTTGCCCTGGATCTCGATCACGTTCGGGCCCAGCTTCGGGTTCTCGACGGTCTGGATCTCGGCGCTGGACGCGTTGGAGACGTTGGCGTCGGTGAGGGCTGAGCGCACGTCGTCAACGCTCGCCTCCCGCTGGAGGCTCGCGGTGACCTTCGCCCCCGACGTGAAGTCGATCCCCAGGTTGAGCTGCTTGGTGGCGAAGGCGATCGCGCCGATCGCCAGGATCGCCCCGGAGATTGAGAAGAACCAGCGGCTGGCGGCCGAGAAGTCGAAGCGCCAGCGCACCCTTTGCTCCCCGGCGCCCAGCGCGCGGGGCGACTGCAGCAGCCGAGAGCGGCCCAGCGATCCGAGGATCGCCTGTGTGAACAGCACCGCGGTCAGCAGCGAGACGATCGTGCCGACGCCCAGCGTGAACGCGAACCCCTTGACGCCGGCGGTGGCCAGCACGAAGAGGATGAACGCCGTGAACAGCGTGATCACGTTCGCGTCGACGATCGTCGCGATCCCCTTGCGATAGCCCTGGCCGATCGCCGACAGCGTCGAGCGCCCCGCGCGCGCCTCCTCCTTGATCCGCTCGAAGATGACGATGTTGGCG
>CAVRKX010000010.1:0-31490 GCA_963721735.1 uncultured Actinomycetes bacterium | reverse complement strand
TTCTCCTTCGGGTCGGGGATCGGCACCGCCGACAGCAGGGAGTGCGTGTAGGGATGAATTGGCTTCGAGTAGACCTCGTCGGCGGGACCGATCTCGACGATCTTGCCGAGGTACATGACGGCGATCCGGTCGGCGACGTGGCGGACCACCCCGAGGTCGTGGGCGACGAAGATGTAGGTGAGCCTGAAGTCGTCCTGGAGGTCGTCGAGCAGGTTGATGATCTGGGCCTGGATCGAGACGTCGAGCGCCGAGACGGGCTCGTCGGCGATGATCAGCTTCGGCTCGCAGCGCCAGCGCTCGCGCGATTCCGATCCGCTGGCGCTGGCCGCCGGAGAACTCGTGCGGGTAGCGGTCGTAGTGCTCGGGACCAAGCCCGACTCGCTCGAGCAGCTCCTGCACCTGGCGCTTCAGCTCCTCGCCGGAGGCGAGCCCGTGGAGGCGCAGCGGGTCGCCGACGATGTCTGCCCGACCCGCTTGCGCGGATTGAGCGACGCGTAGGGGTCCTGGAAGATCATCTGCATCTCGCGCCGCAGCGGCTGCAGCTCTCGGCGCCCGCAGCCCGACGATCTCGCGGCCCTCGAAGCGCACCGAGCCCGAGGTCGGCTCGAGCAGCTGGAGGATCGCGCGGCACAGGGTGGACTTCCCGCAGCCGGACTCGCCGACCAGCCCCAGCGTCTCGCCCTCGGCGACGTCGAGGCTGACCCCGTCCACGGCGCGCACCCGGCCGACCTCGCGGTCGAAGACGATCCCGACCTTGATCGGGAAGTGCTTGACGAGGTCGCGCACCTCGAGCAGCGCTCCGTTCGGCGCGCGCCGTGCCCGGCGTCGGGCGTGCTCGGCGCGGCCTCGTTCACGCCGCCGGCACCTCGAGGCCGATTCGGCCGTTCGACGACGCGCAGGGCCCTCTTTTGCTCCGCCGAGAGCCAGCAGCGGTCGGCGTGCCCGGCCTCGCCCGCCGCGTACCTCGAGCGCCGGCACCTCGGTGCAGCGCTCGAAGGCGTGCGGGCAGCGGGGGCGGAAGTGGCAGCCCTGCGGCGGCGCCAGCAGCGACGGAGGCTGCCCGCTGATCTGGGAGAGCCTGTGCGACGCGGGGCCGGTCGGGCCTGGCGAGCGAGCCCAGGAGCCCCCAGGTGTAGGGGTGCTGCGGGTCGTAGAAGATCTGGTCCAGCGTCCCCGCCTCGACGATGCGCCCGGCGTACATCACGTTCGACCTCGTCGGCGACCTCGGCGATCACCCCGAGGTCGTGGGTGATCAGGATCACCGCCATCCCGAGCTGGTCCTGGAGCCGCTCGATCAGGGCCAGGATCTGCGCCTGGATCGTGACGTCCAGCGCCGTGGTCGGCTCGTCGGCGATCAGGATCTTCGGGTCGTTGACGAGCGCCATCGCGATCATCGCCCGCTGGCGCATCCCGCCCGAGAACTCGTGCGGATACTCGTCCATGCGGCGCTCCGGATCGGGGATCCCCACCAGCCCCAGCAGCTCGACCGCGCGCCGGCGGGCCGCCTGCTTGGAGACGTCCTGGTGCGTGAGGATCGCCTCGAGGAGCTGCTTGCCGACCTTGTAGAACGGGTGCAGCGAGGTCAGCGGGTCCTGGAAGATCATCGCGATCTCGTTGCCGCGCACGCTGCGCAACTCGCTCGGCGGCGAGCTCGTTCAGGTCGTGGCCCTCGAACACGATGCGGCCGGAGATCTCGGCGTTCGGCGCCCTGGTCAGGCCGAGGATGGTCATGTTGGCGACGCTCTTGCCGCAGCCCGACTCGCCGACGATGCCCGAGCGTCTGGCCCTGCTCGACCGCGAACGAGACGCCGTCCACGGCCTTGACCACGCCGTCGTCGGTCTCGAAGTGGACCCTGAGGTCCTGTACCTCGAGCAGGCTCACTGGTAGCGCACCCGGGGGTCCAGGTAGGCGTAGAGGATGTCCACGATCAGGTTGAAGATGACGATGAAGAAGGCGCCGAAGAGGACGATCCCCTGGATCAGGGGCAGGTCCGACTGACCGATCGCGGTGACCGTCTCCTTGCCGATCCCGGGGATGTTGAACACCGACTCGGTGAGGATCGCGTTGCCCGCCAGGAGCACCCCGACGTCGAGCCCGAGCAGGGTGACGATCGGGGTGATCGCGCTGCGTACCCCGTGGCGCCAGATCACCCGCCGCTCCGAGAGTCCCTTGGCCCGCGCGGTGCGGATGTAGTCCTCGGACATCACGTCGATCAGCTGCGAGCGCAGGTACCGCGCGTAGATCGCCGCCGTTGCCGCGGCCAGCACCATCCACGGCAGGATCAGCGAGCCCGCCTTGCCGGTGAACGTCTCGGCGTCGTTGTAGCTGCCGATCCCGGGGAAGATCGGGAACTGCCCCACGTCCTTGGCGAACAGGTAGAGGGCGACGAGCCCGAGCCAGAAGACGGGGGCCGAGATGAAGGCCAGCGTGGTGATCATCGTCGCGCGGTCGAGCAGCGACCTGTCGCCTCACCGCCGAGATGATCCCGACGGGGATCGCGATCGCCGAGCCAGATCACCACCGCGCCGGTGACCAGGAAGACGGTCGCCGGAAGGCGGTCGAAGATGATCTCCCGCACCGGCTTGTTGTTCTGGAAGAAGCTCGTGCCGAGGTCGAAGGGGCCGTCCACGCCCTTCTCCTCGTTCTCGTACGGCGTGAAGACCCCGGCCATGTAGCGAAGGAACTGCTCGTGCTTGGGGTCGTCCAGGCCCAGGCGACTGCCGGATTTGCTCGATCTGCTCCGCGGATGCGGCGCGACCGGCACGCAGCTTCGCCGGGATCGGCGGTGGGGAAGATGTAGAAGATCGCGAAGACGACTGCGCTACAGATCACCAGCAGCGCGATTGACCAGAGAAGGCGCCGGATGATGTAGCGAAGCATCTCGTCTCAAGCGGAAGGGGACCCGTCGCCGCAGGCGACGGGTCCCTCTTCCTGCTCCTTAGGGGTGCGTTTGGCGGCCTCTACTTCAGCGACGTGTAAGTTGAGGTCCCACGAGGCGTTCTGGAGGTTCACCACCCCGGCCACGTCCGTGGATTGGACCAGGGGATAGTGCTCCCAGATCCATGGCACGGCCGGCGCCTGCTCGCTGACGAGCTCGTTCACTCCGGCCCACGCCTCCGCGCGCTCGGCCGTCGTCCTCCACCAGGCGCGCCTCCTCGATTGCCTTGTTGACCTCAGGCACGTCGAGCTGCGGCCAGTTGGAGTTGTTCTCCGGGTCGATCGTCGGCCCGTAGAACGGCACGTCGAGCATCACCTGCGGGTCCCTGAAGTCCGGGACCCAGCCGACGTTCGGGCAGACCTCCGGCTGCTGCTCGGGGACGCTGCAGAACCGCGTGTACATGATCGTCGTGGTCCACCGGCCGGAAGTTGACCTTGAAGCCGAGCTCCTCGAGCTCGCCCTTGAACACCTCGGCCGTGTCCTTGCCGGGCGGGATGTTGTCGCCGACCATCGAGATCTCGCACTCCGATCCCTCGCACTTGCCGCTCTCGAAGCCGGCCTTGCGCATGTACTCGGCCGCCAGCTCTGGATCCCCGTTCGGGTTGGCCAGGAAGTCCAGGCCGAACCCCTCCAGCCCACCGGACTCCTCGAACCCGGGGAAGCCCGGTGAGATGTAGTGGGTCGCGACCGGGCCGAGCAGCGGACCGCCGCGCGTGTTGCGCAGCGCCTCGCGATCGGAGTTCGCGATCACCGCCTTGCGGACGTTGATGTCGTCGAACGGCGGCGCCTGCGTGTTCAGCGCGATGTGCCGGTATCCCGGCAACTCCGGGAGCTGGAACTGTCCCGGCTCGCTTTCCTGGGCGGCCTCCTTCTGCACGGCCGGCGTCGGCGGGAAGTCGCCGTTTACCTGACCGTCGCCGCTGAGGATCTTCCGCGACGCCGACGCCGGTGTCCGCGAACCCCTCCTGGAAGGTGATCTCGTCCAGGTAGGCGGGGCGCCAGTCGGTGTCCGGATCCCAGTTCGGGTTGCGGACCAGCTTGATCTCCTTGCCCGGCGTGTAGCCGGTCAGCTCGCCGGTCTCGGGGTCGTTCTCGACCATGTAGGGGCCGGTGAAGGCGACGTACTGGCCGTACGTCGAGGGGTTCTTGGCGTCGAACTCCTTCGCGTACTCCTCCGGCACGGGTGCGCTCACCGGGAGCGACAGCATCTGGGCGATCACCCTCGCGATCGCGACCTTCGGGGGCGAGTCCAGCTCGATCCGCAGCGTCCGGTCGTCGGGGGCGCTCACTCCCTCGATGTCCGGGGCGCCTCCGGTCGGGTTGTCGGCGGCCTGCTTTGCGGCCTCGTCGTACCCGACGATTGCGGCGGCGTAGGTCGCGACGTACTGGTTGGCGACACCCGGCAGGGTCGAGCGCTCGATCGCGTACTCGACGTCCGCCGCGGTCACCTCGCGATCCACCGGCGGGCTGAAGCGCACCCCGTCGCGGATCGTGAACTCGATCGTCAGGCCGTCCTCGGAGATCTCCGGCTCGCCCTCGGCGAGGTCCGGCGTCGGCTCGTTGACGTCGTCCGGCTGCCAGTTGAGCAGGTTCCGCTGAGTCGGCCTGCGTGACCATGTAGGTGAACTGGTAGTAGGCCGCGCCGGGATCCATGTAGTCGATGTCGCCCGCGGCGAGCACCGTCAGCTCGCCGCCCTCCTTGGCGCCGTCCGGGGCTGCGCTCACCGGGGCGAACTCCTCCGGGACGGCGGTCGGTGGCGGCACCATCGCCTCCATCGTCGTCGCCGCCGCACGAGGACAGCGCCAAGGCGAAGGCGAGCAACGCGCCCACCGGGACCAGGAGCCTGAGCCACTTCAACCGCATCTGTGAATCCTTTCCACTGGCTTGAGGTGTGTCGTCTTCTCGGTCAAGTCTTCTTCGCCCTCGGGTTGAGCGCATCCTGCATCGCGTCGCCCACCAGGTTGAAGGCGAGCACCGTGAACAGGAGCGCCAGCCCGGGGAACAGCATGTACCACCAAGCGTCGCTGAAGATAGGGGTGGCGTCGGAGATCATCTGGCCCCAGCTCGGCTGATCGGTGACGCCGACGCCCAGGAACGAGAGCGCCGCCTCGTACAGGATCACCTGCGGGATCAGGATCGAGGCGTAGACGATGATCGGGGCGGTCAGGTTGGGGAGGATCTCCTTGAAGATGATCCTGGTGTTGGAGGCGCCAACCGACCTGGCGGCCTCGACGAACTCCTTCTCTCGCAGCGACAGGGTCTGGCCGCGGACGATCCGCGCCATGTAGGTCCAGCTCGTGAACGAGATCACGAAGATCACCACGCCCAGGCCGGGCTTGATCAGCCCGCCGAGGCAGCCGCCGCCGCCGCCGCCCGTCTCGCCGAGCGTGCAGGCGGCGGCGAGGCCCGGTCGCCAGGAGCAGGTAGGGGATGGCGAGCAGCACGTCGACGCTGCGGGAGATCGCCGTGTCCACCCAGCCGCGGAGGTAGCCGGCGAGCAGGCCGGCGACGATCCCGGCGAGCGTCGCCAGCGCGGTCGCCGAGAAGGCGACGATCAGCGACACGCGGGCCCCGTAGATCGTGCGGCTGAAGACGTCGCGCCCGATCTGGTCGACGCCGAAGATGTGCTCGGCGCTCGGCCCCGTGGGGGTCGCGAAGAACGGGTCGAGGGCGCCGGTGTCGCGCTCGTCGGGACCCGGCGCGCCGAAGAGCTTGACGACGAGCGGCGCGAAGCACGGCGACCACGACCAGCAGCACGAGGAAGATCAGCGCCGCCATCGCCAGCCGGTCCTCGCGGAACCGCCGCCAGAAGAGCTGCCAGGGCGAGCGGGCGGCGATCGCGGTCGGGTCGATCTCGACGAGCTCCGCGGAGGCGCCGACCGCGACGGGCTGCTCGCGAAGCTCACTCGCTTCCAATTTCCACTCGCCTGTGCGCTCTGATGCGCTGGGGAGCCTGAGCCCTCCAGCCGGTCTGCCCCTGTGCCACTACCGGGATCCCGGTATACCTGAAATGCAGCATAAGCGTGTGTCAGCCAAGTGACACACGGCACATGCCTCCAGCGGACAGCGGCGTCCGGCGGGAGGGGTGGCTGCTACCGCGGCGTGGGGAACTGCGTGCGCATGAAGGCGTCCCAGGCGCGGTCGGAGAGCAACCGCCGCTGCGCGAGGGCCAGGCGTGCCGAGGGCGTCACCTTGTAGCGGGTCTTCGGCCGCCGCGAGGTGATCGCCCGCTCGATCGCCCGGGCGACGGTCTCCGGGCCTCCGCCGAGGCGCGCCAGCGGTCCCTCGTAGACCTCCGCGGTCGCGGCGCCGACGGCGGCGTTGAACTCCCCGTATGGGTCGTCGCCCTCCGCCGCGGCGGCGTCGATCGAGCCCGCGGCGATCTCGCCGAACCGCGTCGTGATCAGCCCCGGCTCGATCACGACCACGTGGACGCCGAAGCCACGCACCTCGAAGCGCAGAGCGTCCGAGAGCGCCTCGACCGCGTGCTTGGTCCCGTGATAGGCGCCGCCGCCGGGGAAGGTGAGCCGGCCGCCCATCGAGCTGACGTTGACGATCCGCCCCCAACTCTGACGGCGCATGCCGGGCAGGACGAGCTGACACATGCGAACCAGCCCGAAGACGTTGGTCTCGAACTGGGCCCTCAGGCGGTCCAGCGGCAGCGTCTCGATGGCGCCCGACTGGCTGTAGCCGGCGTTGTTGACGAGCGCGCCCACCGCTCCCTCGGCCTCCTCGACCTCGGCCACCGCCGCTCGCATCGAGCTCTCGTCGGTGACGTCCAGGGCCAGCGTCTTGCAGCCCCGCTCGGCGAGGTCGGCGATCGATTCCGTGCGCCGGGCGCTCGCGTAGACGGTCCAGCCACGTGCCGCCAGGTGCTCCGCGGTGGCGTGCCCGATCCCGGACGAGCATCCGGTGATCAGCACGGCCTTGGAGGCCTCGGCCATGGGTGGACTCTATCCTCGCTCGTCCAAATGCGAGCGGTCACCTTCCAGGCGCCCGGGGAGGTCCGGGTCGACGAGCGACCGGAGCCCGAGCTCGCCGCCCCCGACGACGTGGTGGTTCGAGTCGAGGCGACGGGGATCTGCGGCTCCGACCTCCACATCTACCACGGCCGCGTGGCGATCGAGCCCGGCTTCGTGATCGGCCACGAATACGTGGGGACGGTGGTCGCCGCCGGCGACGCGGTCAGCGAGGTCGCGGTCTCCGACCGGGTGCTGGGCACGTACGCCACCGCTTGCGGGGGCTGCTTTCACTGCCGGCGCGCGGAGTACCACCAGTGCGACTCGGGCCGGGTCTTCGGCCACGGCGCCACGCTCGGCTCGCTACAAGGAGCGCAGGCGGAGCTCCTGCTCGTCCCGACCGCCAACCTGACCCTGCGCCGCCTCCCCGAGGAGCTCCAGGACGAGGTGGCGCTGTTCGCCGGTGACGTGGCGGGGACCGCGTACCACGCGATCTGCGGCGACGCGGCGAAGCCCGATCCGCTCGAGCCGGGTGCGGCCGTGGCCGTGCTCGGCCTGGGCCCGGTGGGCCTGTGCGCGGTGCAGGTGGCGAGGGCGAGCGGTGCGTCGCTGGTGGTCGCCGTCGACTCGGTGGAGGAGCGGCTGCGGACGGCTGAGGCGCTGGGCGCCGTCGCGGTCCACCTGACCGAGGAGGACCCGCGGGCCCGGGTGAAGGAGCTCACCGGCGGTCGGGGCGTCGACCTCGCCGTCGACGCGGTCGGCCATCCCGAGGCGCTCGACCTCGCCTGCCGCCTGGCTCGGAAGGCCGGCACCGTGTCGGCGACCGGGGTCTACGCCGAGCCCGCCCAGGTTCACATGGGCGTGGTCTGGATCAAGGGGCTTGCCTGGCGCACCGGCCAGGCCAACGTGATCGGCCACCTCGATCGGGTCTTGGCGATGCTGTCGGCCGGAGTGATCGACCCCAGCTCGCTCGTCACCCACCGGATGAGCCTCGACGATGCCCCGGAGGCGTACGCGATCTACGATCGTCGCGAGGCGCTGAAGATCGTGCTGCGGCCGTAGCGCCGGCTAGCTGCCGGTCTCGAACGGGAAGGCGAGCTGGACGTGCGTGCGGGCGACCGCGACGAACGAGCGGGATTCCGCCGAGCCGCCGTCCAGCGGGGTGAGCTCAGCCTTGACCAAGGGGATGAAGTCGAGGTCGCCGCCGTTCAGGTAGTCGGAGAGCCGGCTCCGATAGCCCTCCTTCGGCAGCGTCAAATCGCCGACGATCCGGTGGCGATCCGTCTCCAGCACCACGCGTTCGATCCTGGTCTCCATATGCTCAACATATCGGCCGTGTCGGCCCCGACCTTGAGGCCGGGTCACCACATGGCGCTTTCCTCTCGCATGGCGCGAGCAAAGCGCCAAATGGGCGCTACGCGAGGCCCTTCTCGCGCAGCTCGCGAACCGCCTCGGGGCGCTTTTCCAGGCCCTCCAGGCCCATGCCTCGAAGCACGCCGGGCGCCTTCGTGAACTGGATGTCCTCGTAGGCGACGATCTGCACGTGGTTGCCCCAGGGATCGCGAAAGTCGAGCCCCCGCCCGGGCAGGATCTCGACCTCCGCTTCCTGAAGCGCCGCGCGGACCGCCTCCTTGTCGTCGACCACGAGCCCGAAGTGGCGCGCCCCGTCGGGCGGCTGGGTGCGGCCCTCGGAAAGGGCCACGAATTGGTCCCCCATCTCGATGAAGGCCATTCCGGGCACGCGGCCCCGCAGCTCGATGGCGAAGAGCCGTCCGTAAAAGGAGAGGGCCTCCTCCAGGTCGCCGACCTCCAGCGCGACGTGGTTGATGCCGACGAGCCGGGCGCGCGGGGTCACGCCGCGCGGTCGTGCGGGGCGGCGGCATCTTCCAGCGCCGCGAGCGATTGCTCGAGCCAGCGGCGAAAGTACGCCTTGCCCAGGGTTGCGTCGAAGATCCGGTAGCCGAGGCGCGTCGGGTCCATGCCGAACTCGACGTCCACGAAGGTGTTGCCCTGCGCCTCGGTCAGAAGCCAGCGCGCGTAGGTTCCGGTCTGAGTGCAGCGCATCTGGATCTCACGCAGGTCCTCCAGGCGCTCGACTCGCCAGAACGACTCGCTCCGCCCGACGGGCTCGCGGATGACCTGGGCGTAGTTGCTCCCCTCGTCGAAGCGCTCGCCGCGAACCTCGATCACCCGGGGCCACCATTCAGGGTGACGCCGGGGGTCTCCCACCAGGTCCCAGACCCTGCTTGGCGAGGCGCTGATCAGCGCTTGGCTGCGGCAGATCGACATCGGACGATCCCCGGGAGTCTCTCACCCGGCGCCGGAACCGTCCAGTCTGCCGGCGCGGGCCTATCCGTGGCGCCGGAACGGTGAAGCTCGCGGGCCCGGGGCCTATCTGTGGCCCTGGATCTCGACCGCCTGCTGGAAGGTCGGGCGGTTGACCCAGGGGATCAGCGGCTGGGTGATCGCGCCAACCGCGCTGAAGCCGATCTTGTCGTGCTCGACCTGGGTCTGGCCGCCGTAGATGTCGGTGTTCGCCATGTTGGCGACCGCGGCGCTGAGCGAGGTGAGCAGGGCGCTGCGGCAGGCGCTGACGCTGCCCCGGCCGCAGTAGACGCGCGAATAGGGTCCCTGGACGCTCGCGCCCAGCAGGGAACGCAGGTCCTTGTGCACGTAGCCGTACGAGCTGCTGTTGAAGGCGGACCCGGTGCGGCCGGGCGCGTCGTGGCCGAAGGGGGTCTGGTTGAACAGCGCCTGGCCCAGCGTTGGCTTGAACTGGGCATCCAGCAGCCGCGGCCACCAGGCGTCCATGATCCGGACCCCCCGGTTCTGCTCGTAGATCCCGTCCTGATTGCGGTCGATGCGGTGGGCGCCGGTGGCGTTCCAGGCCTTGAGCGTCTCGAGCGCCTCCCTCTGCGTGGGATCCGTGACCGGCTGCGTCTCGATCACCCTCAGGATCCACGGCAGCACGCGGGAGCCGCGCAGGTCGACGGTGCCGGCATCCTCCATGTCGTCGATCAGCTGCTCGAGGCTGATCTTCTTGGCGCCCGCGATGTGGCTCTCAATCCGCGCGTCGAGCGGCTGCGAGCGGTAGAGCGAGGAGTAGCCGGTGTTGTAGTCCGGCGCCTGGCGGTTGTTCCAGCTGGTCAGGAAGTTCTGGTTGACGACGCGGGGGTGCTGCGCGAGCGGTGCGGTGTTCGCCGTGGCCAAGTTCGGGTTGAAGCCCTGCCATAGGAAGGGATCCCGGCCGAACGTCGGCAGGTTCGGGTCGACGTTGCTCGGCCGCACGGGGTTGGCGCCGGAGTTGAAGTAGGCGATGTTCTCGTTGTCGACGTAGAACCAGTTGAACGTGTAGGAGATGCGGTTCGCCGCCTGCATGAAGTCCTGGGGCGACTGCATCTCGTTGGGGTTGTTGAAGTCGGCGAAGCCGAGCGCGGACGGATCCACCTCGTGGAAGTAGGTGAAGCGGAGCTTCGTGTAGGCGTGCGGCTCGCCGTTGATCATCGCGCGGGCGATGACGACCCCCAGCTTGGTGCGCAGGGTCGTCAGCGTGTGGGAGCCCTCCGGGGTCTGGTCGGCGGGGGTGGGAATCCAGGAGTTGGTGCGCGTCAGGACGTCGAACGGCAGGCACTGGCCCCGGAACAGGTAGTGGTCGGAGTTGATCGTCGGCGTGCCGCCACCCGGCTCGCAGAGCTCGACAGCGTAGGTGTCGATGATGTCCTGCCCGGCTGACGTGGCGCTCCAGGCGTAATCGCGCCCCCGTCCAAGCTGCACGAAGAGGTTGGTGCCCGGGAAGGACGCGCCCCGCGCGTCGATCGGCGGGCCCTGGGCGGTCGCCGGCGCGTGGATGTCCTCCTCCATCAGGATCTCCGGCGACCAGTAGCCGACCTGGGGGCCCATGACGGCGACGGGACGGCCGCTCTTCGACTCGCTGGCCGAGACGAGCAGCGCGTTGGAAGCATCGGCATCGTCGCGCTGGAGCAAGGGTTCGAGCATGCCGGCCGGGAGCTCGCCCCCGGAGTCGGCAGCGGAAGCCTCCGCGCCCCCGCTCTCGGAGGTAACGACGTCGGCAAACTGGACCGTGTCCCGGTCGGGCATGGCGACGCCCACCGGCGAGGCCGGCGGCTGCCCGTACGGGAAGCTCGTTCCCCGGACCGTCGTTGGCGCCTCGGGGTCGTTGAACGCCTGGAAGTCGGCCCAGGCCCGCCTTCCCTGGACAACGCCGAGCCGGCGCTGCGCCGCCTGGAGAGCCAGCGCCGCGCCGAGCTCCCCGCCCCCGCCCTTGCCGAAGATCCCGGCAACCAGCGAGGCGATCGCGATCACGTCGGCGACCTTCCACTGGTGGCCGGGCAGGCAGATGCTCTGGGAGGGGTCGATGACCCCGTACTCGCCCGGCAGCTTCGTCGGGTTCGTGCAGGCCTCGTTGATGAACTTGTTGACGCCGGCCACGTAGGCCGTGACGTCCTTCTGGAGCATCACGCCCGCGGCGCCGTACAGCTCGTCGGCGCGGTCGTACTGGAGCTGGAGCTCAGCCTCGTTGTAGGGCGTGTCCGCCCAGATCGCCGCGTCCATGGCGGCGTTGGAGCCGCCCGCGAAGCTGGACAGGTTGGCGCGGGCGGCGTGACGGAGCGCGTCGATCATGAACAAGCGATCCTCGGCGGCGACGTAGCCCGTGCCGAACATCGTTCCCAGGCGCCCCGCGCCGTAGATATGGGGAACGCCGAAATTGTCGCGCTGGATCGTCACGTCGGCACGCGGGCTGTAGGTGCGCTGGACGTTTTCCGGCCTGACCCCGAAGCTGGCGTCCTTGAAGTAGCTGGGGATCTCCGAGGCGGTGAGGCCCGGTGCCGCATACATGAGGTTCCTGTACATGCTGAGCTGCACGTCGCTCGTGTGCGCGGGGTACGTGCCGTTGGCCTGGAAGGCGGCGACCTCGGAGGCGTTCGCGTTCTTGCCCTGTGCCGGCGGCAGGACGTTGCGGAAGCCGCGGTAGTCGTTCTGCTGGTAGGGCCCCGGGGTCGGTGCGGCGCTCGCGCTCGCCGCCGAGAGGATCACCACGCCGGTGGCGAGAGCAGCGGTGCCGAGGCGCCTGAAGCCCCTCACGAATTCAGCCTCCCTCTCATCCGGGTGACCGCCCGTAACGGCCGGCCAGGTCAAGTAACGAGCAACATATACCCGTCGCCGTCGGTCTCAAACCGGCAGGCGGGCCGCGCGGAGGCAGGGTGCCTCCGCGCGGCCCGCCGTTGTGAAAGGCGCTCAGACGGTGCAGGTGATGGGCACGCGCACGGACTCCGATCCGATCGTCACCCTGAGAAAGCCGTCCGCCGAGCAGCCGTAGAGCCCTGCGGCCGTCCAGGTGTCTCCGGTGATCGCCACCGCCGCGCCCGCAGCAGTGCTCACGCCGCCGCCGCCGGACACCGTGCCCGTCGTCGCGTCAGCGCTCCTCGCCGTTGATCTCGAACTGGCAGGTGGGAAGCGAGCTGCCGCAGGTGAGGCCGCTGGCGCTCGTCACCCGTCAGGCCGCCGCCCGGTCCGCCGCCAGGGCCGTTTCTGACCTTGGCCTTCTCGCAGTTCTTCAGGACGGCCAGGTCGGCCTGGTCGATCGTGCAGACGTCCTTGCCCGCTCCGCCATTGACGGCGCGGTCCCTCTTGTTGTCGACCGCCTTCAGACGGTCGCGGCCCTTGCCGGCCGAGGAGCCGATCCTTGCCCTTCGCGCCCTTGATGCGGTCCTTGCCCTCGGGCTCCCTTGAGCCGGTCGCCGCCCCGGCGGCCGTTGACCCGGTCGTTGCCGCCCCGAGCGTTGACCCGGTCAGCCTTCGCGGTGCCGGTGATCCTGTCGCCGCCGCCGTTCCGACCATCCGCTTCGCGGCCGCGTGCTCACCAGCGAACACCACAAGAGCCGCGAGGGAGCTGATCGCCAGGAGCCCCGAAAGGAGCCTCATCCTGCCACCCATGGCGTCATGCCTCGCTCGATCCACTATTCCTGCCTCCTTCGAATCGAATGGACCTACCTGTGATCGGCGCCGGCCTGCAAGAACTCGACCAGCCACCCACGCGGCATGGACATCGGTACGAGGGCGATGGGCAGCGTGGCCGTCCCTAGCATGCGTACGTGATTCGCTCCATCCCCGGGTCCGTCGGCAAGCTCGCGGAATCGCCGGCCCCAGAGGGGCGGCGGCGCAGGCGCCTGGTCACTGCGGGTTTGGGCGCGGCGCTCGCCATCGCCGCGGCCGTCGCCCTGCTGCTGGCGCGGGACGGTTCGCGCTCCTCGGACGGCCCCGCATCCTCGACTCCGGCACCCGGCCCGGCCCAGACCCAGGAATCGCGCCAAGCGCCGCCCTGGGGGTTCGTCGGGAGTTGGCGGGACTACTGCTATCGACCGCTCCCGAGCCCTCCGCACTACGCCGTCGACCTGCCTTCCGATGGCGAGCCGTGCCCGGGCGGGTGGACGCGCTTCAGCACCGCCCAGCAGATCGCGCTCACGGCGCGCGCCGGAGCAACCATCGATCGCCTGGGGGTGTTCTGGGGCGCGGTGGAGCCCAAGCCGCCCGTGACACGGGGTGGGCCGGCGGGTTCACGCCTACGACTGGGCGCCGGCCCTGAGGGCCTACCGGGCAATGCTCTCCGCGGGGATCCGGCCGGTCGTGCTGGCCTCGGGGACCCCCGAGTGGGCGCGGCAGAGAGGCTGGAGGCGTCCCGGCGCCTGCCGCGCCCGCCACGGCAAGCCCTGCTCCTACCCTCCGAGCCGCAGGCATCTGTCCGATTGGCGCGCCTTCATCGAGGCGTTGGCACGCCGCTTCCCGCGCATGCTGGCGCTGGAGGTGTGGAACGAGCCGAACCTGCCGCGGTTCTTCGCGCCCCAGCCGTCGCCGGCCGGCTACTCGCGCCTGCTCCGTGCCGCGGGCCGAGCAGCGCGCCTCAGCGGCTATCCGGTGACCATCCTCACCGGCGGGCTGACGGCCAGCGCATCCCGGGCCCATGGGGGGATCCCCGCTCCGCGGTTCCTGACCAGGATCTATCAGCTCAACGACAAGGCCTCGTTCGATGGCATCGGCGCCCATCCGTACCCGCAGGGACGCCCGCGGGTCCAGAGCATGAGCGCGAGCCTCGATCGCCTGCGGCGCATCCGCGATCGCTTCGACGACCGGGAAACCCCGCTCTGGGTAACCGAGGTGGGCGTCGGCGGAGCCTCCGGGCGGCGGTCGCAGGCCAGCGTCGCCCTGGCCCGCCAGGGCCCAGTGCTGGCCCGGATGTATCGCGCGGCGCAGCGCCGCGACGTCAAGGCCTTCATCTTCTACGCGCTGCGCGACTCGCCCACGGAGGGCCCCAAGTTTGAGCCGTTCGGCGTCGTGGGCGCGAACCTCCGGCCGAAGCCGGCCTACTGCTACCTGGCGAGCCACCTCGGCGGCGTGACCGCGTGCGGAGGCGAACGGGTGATCGCGCCCCGGAGGGGCTAGGATGTGATCGAGGACGAGGATCTGATTTGAAGCGCCCCCTGGTTACAGCGATTGTTGTCGGCGCGCTGGCGTACGCGTCGGTCGCCTCGGCGGCGGCCACCCAGATCCAGGTCGATGACAGCTTCTACAGTCCCCGCACCCCTCCGACCCGTCCCCTTTCCTCCGGCGCGAGCTTCACCTGGGTGACGCGCGCCCTTCGCCAGCCTCCCGCACAACGTCCGCCAGGACTCCACGCTCTTCAACTCGGGGAGCCCGACGCGGAACGATCAACTTCTCGATCAGGGCCTCGGCGGGCACCTACCACTACTACTGCACCCTGCACGGCTCGCACCGAGCGGCGGCATGGACGGCGTGGTCAGGGTCCGCCCCATATTCGCCGCCGCTCCCACCGGGCCGCCGTTCACGGTCAGCTGGGCTCTGTCGGGGGCACGTCGGCCACGAATACCGGCAATCAGTTCGACGTCCGCTACCGCGTCGGCACCAGCGCCACCTGGAGGGTCTGGAGGAACAACACGGCGGCGCGGTCGGGGGTCTTCGGTCAGAACGGCCTGCCGGTGCAGGTGATGCCGGGTCGCACCTACCATTTCCAGGCGCGGTCGCAGAAGACGGCGGCGCCCAACCAGCCCAGCGGCTGGTCACCGACCCTGTCGGTCACCACCTGACCCTCATCCGAGCGGGTAGCGCCTTGACGTGGGACGATGTTCTCGCCAGTATCCGGAAAGGGGGTCCCGGGGAGTTTCATGAAGCCAGGAGCTCGAGCAACCGCACTTGCCGCGGCGATCGCCGCATCGTTGTCGCTGCCGATGGCGGTTTCGAGCGCGCCGGCGAAGCAGGCGCCCTCTCCGCGCCCGGTGGCGGAGCGGAGTCTCTTCGGCCAGGAGGTCATGCCCGGTGAGGTGATCGTGCGGTTTGAGCGAGGAGCTTCCAGCTCCGACCGGGCGGTGGCCAAGCAGGATGCCGGCGCCAGCCACCAGCGCAAGCTGCTGCTGCCCCGCACCGCGTTGGTGGAGGTGACCCCGGGCGCCGAGAAGGAGGCTGCCGCGCAGGCTGGAGCGCGACCCGAACGTGCTCTACGCCGAGCCGAACGCGATCGTCCACGAGGACGCCATCCCCAACGACCCGCGCTTCACCGACCTCTGGGGGCTCAACAACACGGGCCAGCAGGTGAGGGGCGTCGCGGGCCTGGCGGACGCGGACGTCGATGCCCCAGAGGCCTGGAACCTGGGCGCGGGCTTGGGCTCCTCGGTGCGCGTGGCCGTGGTGGACAGCGGCGTCGTCGCGAACCACCCCGACCTCGCGGCCAACATGTTCATCAACCCGGGCGAGAGCGGCGCCGGCAGGGAGACGAACAACGTCGACGACGACGGCAACGGCAAGGTCGACGACTTCCGGGGCTGGGACTTCGCCTACAACGACAACAACCCCACCACCATTCGCGAGCACGGCACGCACGTGGCCGGCACGCTCGCGGCGGGCGCCAACAACAGCCTCGGCGTGGCCGGAGCCGCGAGCTATCCAGACCCCCAGCGGAAGCTGGCTCGGGCCGAGGATCCTGGCGGTGAAGGTGCTCAACGAGCAGGGCTCCGGCACCGTCGCCCACCTCGCCGACGGCTTGGTCTACGCGGGCACGATGAACGCGAAGGTCGCCAACGCCAGCATCGGCTTCGCCGGCACCTCGGCGACGCTCGACAACGCCATCAAGAGCAGGCCGAACACGCTGTACGTGGTCGCGGCCGGCAACGACGGCGTCAACAACGACACCTCACCGCACACGCCCTGCAACCCCGCCACCGCACCCGACGCGGCGAACAAGATCTGCGTCGCGGCCACGGACTCCAGCGACGCGCTCGCCGGCTTCTCGAACTTCGGCGCCGTCAACGTCGATCTCGCGGCCCCCGGCGTCAGCGTCCTGAGCACCGTCCCGACGAGGACCGTCTTCAGCGACGACCTCGAGACGCCGATCGCGGGCCGTTGGAAGACCGACGATGCCGGGCAGGCGGGAACCCGGCGCTGGGGGCGCAGCGCCGCGTTCTCGACCAGCCCCTTCAACAGCCTCACCGATTCGCCGGGGGCCAACTACCAGAACAACCAGAACAACTGGGTGCGCAACATGACCGGCTTCAACTTCACCGGTCTCCACCACTGCCGCGTCACCGCCCAGGTGAAGATCGACACGGAGAACAACCTCGACACGTTCACCATCGAGGCCACCCGGACCCCTGGCGCGCCCGCGAGCTGGCAGAGGCTGTTCACCTTCAACGGAGCGGGGACCGGCTCGCTGACCGCCAACCTCCCGGCCGCCTTCGACGGGCAGACCGGCGTCTTCGTCCGCTTCCGCCTCAGGAGCGATGCCTCGACCACCGATGACGGCGCCTACGTCGACGACATCGCCGTGAAGTGCCGCACCAACGCCTTCAACGCGACGTCGTACGCCTTCATGAGCGGCACCTCGATGGCGACGCCGCACGTCGCGGGCGCCGCCGCGCTTCCTGTTCACCAAGTTTCCGGCCGCCACCGTGGCCCAGGTCAAGGGCAAGATCCTGCGCAGCGCCGACCGGAAGGGCTCGCTCACCGGCCGGGTGGCCACCGGCGCCCGCCTCAACCTCTACAAGGCCGCGGCGGAGTCGACGGCGGCCGTGTCGGGGGGCGTGCTGCGCTTCACCGCCGGGGCGGGGCAGAGGAACAACGTCATGGTCACTCGTTTCGTCGACAACGGGGTCCCCAAGTTCAGGATCAGCGATCCGTACTCGACCAGCAGCACGACCCAGCAGGCGGGCTCGCGGATCAAGCCGGGCGCGGGCTGCACCCGTGTCATCGACACCACGGTCACTGCCCCGCCGCAGGCATCACGAGCATCGTCCTGAACGGAGGTCGATCTGGACGACACCCTCAACGCGGGCACGATCGCGATTCCGGTCACGCTCGGTGGCGGCGGCGGCATGGACACCCTCACCGGCGGCACGGCCGGCGACTCGCTGTTCGGCGGCTTCGGTGCCGACGGCTTTCGCCGCCGGCACCGGCAACGACACCATCCAGGCCCGCAACGAGGACGTCGACCTGAGCTTCAGCTGCGGCGAGAACGCCGGCGACACGGACACCGTGAACGCCGACCTCGCCCCGGACGACCCGGTCACAGCGCTCGCCACCAACTGCGAGGTGGTGAACAAGCTGTAGCTGTGGGGGAGCCCGGACGTTCAGCGAGCGGACGGGCGAGGCGATTCGTCGCCGGCTCGCGCCGTACGGGCCGCGCGAATCCGCATCGGCAGGCCGCCACGCGGCGACAGGGTCGGCATCTGGCGGACCCGCATCCGCCAGCCGGGCTCCGGCTCCAGGCGGAAGCTGCGCAGGATCGTGGCCGCGATCGCGCGCATCTCGAGCTCGCCGAAGCGCATCCCGATGCAGATCCTCGGGCCGCCGCCGAACGGGACGTAGGCGCCCTTGGGGAGCTTGGCGCGCTCGGTTGGGCGCGAAGCGCTCGGGCCTGAAGGAGTGCGGATCAGGGAACACGTCCGGAAGCCTGTGGCTCGCCCAGGACGAGTAGTTCACCGGCAGCCCCGCGGGGACCGGGTAGCCGCCGAACTCGAAGTCCTCCGCGGCGCGGCGGGGCCCGATCCACGCCGGCGGGTAGAGGCGGAGCGTCTCGTCGACCGCCATCCCCAGCTCGGGCAGCTCGCCGAACAGCTGCGCCGCGCTCGGGGTGTCGTCGCCGACGACGCTGTCGCGCTCGGCCGCCAGCCGCTCGGCCCACTCGGGGTTGCGCGCGAGCTCGTAGAAGAGGAAGGCCACGGTCGAGGTCGTGGTGTCGTGGCCCGCGAACAGCAGCGTCAGCACCTGGTCGCGGACCTGCGCGTCGGTGAAGCGCATGCCCTCGCCGTCCTCGGCCTCGATCAGCAGCCCGAGGATGTCATCGCCGGCCTCGCCGGCGCTCCGGCGGCGGGCGATCTCGCCGAGGATGATCCGGTCGAGGGTGCGGCGCACTCGGCGCAGGCGGGCGAACGGGCTTCCCGGGCCGCGGACCACCTGGAGGAAGTACTCGCGCTCATAGAAGGAGAGGCCACGCTCGAAGGTCGCCGCGACGTCGACCCCGGCCCGATCCGGGTCCAGCCCGAACAGGGCCCGCATCGCGACACGCATCGCCACATGGCGGGTCCAGTCGTAGAGGTCGATCCGATCCCCCGTCCGCCAGCCACCGAGCGCGCGCTCCGTCTCCTCGGTCATCACGCTCGCAGCAGCGGCGATTCGCTCGCGATGAAAGACCGGAACCATGATCTCGCGCGCCCGGTCGTGGTACTCGCCGTCGGTGGTCAGGAGGCCATCGCCGATCAGCGGGATCAGGTCCCCGAGGCTGCCGTCGCGCCAGCGGAACTTGTCGCGGTCGGTGACCAGCATGAAGCGGTTGGCCTCCGGTCCCAGCATGAACACGTTGATCGCGTGGAAGATCCGGATCGCGAAGATGGGCCCGTGCTCCTCGTACGCGGGTAGGAGGACCGCCAGCGGGTCGCGGCGCATCCGCTCGGTGCGCGCGATGCTCGGCAGCCTCGAGCCGGGCGGCAGGGGCCCCCGGCGGGTGGCGCGCCGCTCGACGCTCAGGTCATCCCGGATCCGCACCAGCGGGTTCGTGCTGAGGGCCGAGGGGGCCTCGAGCGGCATCGCGCCAAGCATAGCCTGGCTGGCTGGACGGCCAAACGGCGACGCGGCACAGGGGACGCCGATCGTGAGAGCATCGTGGGCGGCCGATGACCGACTTCCTCGTCAAGCGCGACGATCTGCGCGAGTGCCGCATCGCCGAGTCCGAGGCGCCCGAGCTGGAGACGGGCCAGGCGCTTCTGCGGATCGACACCTTCGGGCTGACCGCGAACAACGTCACCTACGCGGTGATGGGCGAGGTGATGTCCTACTGGGACTTCTTCCCCGCCGAGGCCGGCTGGGGCCGCGTGCCGATGTGGGGCTTCGCCGAGGTCGAGCGAAGCGAGGCCGAGGGCGTCGAGCCCGGCACCCGCATGTACGGATACCTGCCGCCCTCCACGCACCTGGTCGTGACGCCCGCGGACGCGGGCGGGCGCGGCTTCGTCGACGCCTCCCCGCACCGAGCGTCGCTGCCCTCGGCCTACCACCGCTATCTGGCCACCGGAACCGACCCGTTCTACCGGCCGGACACCGAGGAGCTTCAGATGCTGCTGCGCCCGCTCTTCTTCACCTCGTTCCTGATCGACGACCAGCTCGACGACGAGGGCCTGGCGACGCGCGGGCCGGTCGTCATGTCCAGCGCCTCGAGCAAGACGGCGATCGCGGCGGCCTTCTTGCTGGCGCGGCGCGAGGGGGTGGAGCTGGTGGCTCTGACCTCGCCGCGCAGCGCGGCGTTCGTCGAGGGCCTGGGGATCTACGGCCGCACGGTCACCTATGACGCGATCGACTCGCTCGAGCGCGGGCCCGCCACCTTCGTCGATTTCGCGGGAGACGGCGAGGTGCGCCAGGCCGTCCACTCGCACTACGGCGACGCGCTCGCCCACAGCATGGCGGTGGGGGTGACGCACTGGGAGGAGTTCGGCGCGGGTGCAGGCGAGCTACCCGGGCCCGCGCCGACCTTCTTCTTCGCCCCGGATCGCGTCGTCAAGCGCTCCCAGGACTGGGGTGGGGCGGGCCTGGAAGCGAGGGTCGCCGACGCCTGGCACCCGTTCTGCGAGTGGACGGGCGGTTGGCTGGAGGCGGTCCGCGGCCAGGGATTCGAGGCGGTCCAGCGCGCCTACCTCGAGGTGCTCGAGGGCAAGGTCGACCCGAAGACCGCGCACGTGCTCTCGCTCTGATCGCTTGCGGCTTCGCGTCGCACGCTCAGACCACCGTCAGCTGGAGCCCAACGCCGATCAGCCCGCAGCCGAGCACCACGTAGAGCACGGCCAGCTTCCCGTGGAAGCGCATCAGCCCCGCGAACGCGCCCAGCGCCAGCAGGGCGGTGGGCACGTCGACCACGCCGGTCTCGACGATGTCGACGGTGACCGCGGCGATCAACCCGACCACCGCCGCGGCGACCCCGAGCAGGAAGGGCCTGATGCGCGGGTTCTCGGCGACGGCGACCAGCCAGCGATGCAGGAAGATCGGGAACAGGAAGGCTGGGAGGAAGATCCCGAGCGTCATCGCGAGGCCGCCCGCCAGCCCGCCGGCGAGATAGCCGACGAAGGTGGAGAAGATGATCAGCGGGGCCGGGAGCGCCCCGCTCATCGCCAGCCCGTCGACGAACTCGGATTGGTCAGCCAGCCCTGACCTTCGACGGCCGCCTCCTGAAGGAAGGGGATGACCGTGAACGCCCCGCCGAAGGTGAGCAAGCCGGCCTTCAGGCCCTCGAGGAAGATCTCCGCCGTCAGCGAGATCGTCACCGCGGCGGGGAGAATCACCAGCGCGGCCGGAAATAGCGAGAGCGATCCCAGCCGCCCCCGGTAGCGGCTCGCGTTCGTCCACAGCTCGTAGGCGAGCCCGCCGCCCGCCAGGACGAGGACGAAGCTCACCGACGCGAACGCCGTCAGCGCGAAGGCCGCGACCGCGATCAGGGCCAGAGGCACGTCGGTCAGGAATGAGCCGCCGAGGCGCACGAGGGCCCGCGCCAGGATCGCGCCGACCGCCGCGGCGAGCCCGTAGAAGAGCTCGTCGAGGCTGTCCGAGATCTCCGCCTCCACGTAGAGCACCGACAGCCCGAGCATCAGCAGAAAGCCGGGCAGCATGAAGCCGAGCCCGGCGAGGAACCCGCCGAGCCTTCCGCCGCGCAGGCGGCCGAAGTAGACGCAGAGCTCGTGCGCCTCGGGGCCCGGGAGCACCTGGTAGACGGCCAGTGTCTTTCGGAACGTCTCCTCGGAGATCCAGCGCTCCTCGTCGACGCACTCGCGCTTGATCATCGCGATCTGCGCCGCCGGCCCGCCCCAGGCCAGGGCGCCGAACTTCAGGAAGCGAAGAAAGATCGACCCGCGCGAGTCCTGGGCCATGATTCGCGGCAGTCTGGAGGATCGGCGCGCGGGCTAGACTCACGGCCGATCAACGGCGGGAGGAGACGAGCGATGACACCGACCACTTCTACGGCGGCCGCGGCAGAGGTGACCATCCGAGAGGTGGCGCCTGCCGACGCCGAGGCCTGCGCGCAGATCTGCTTCGACGCCTTCGGCGCCATTCACGACCACCACCGCTTCCCGAGGGACTTCCCGGCGCTCGAAGCCGCCACGGGATTGATGGCGACCTGGATTCCGCATCCCTCCGTCTGGGGGGTGGTTGCCGAGCGCGACGGGCGGATCGTCGGCTCCAACTTCCTCGACGAGCGCGGCCCGATCCGGGGGGTGGGCCCGATCACGGTCGATCCCAACGGGCCAGAACGCGGGCGTGGGGCGCAGGCTGATGGAGGCCGTGCTCGAGCGCGGTCGAGGGAGCGCCCGGCATCCGCCTGCTTCAGGACGGGTTCCACATGCGGTCGCTCTCGCTGTACGAGTCGCTGGGCTTCGACGTCAAGGAGCCGGTTGCCGTCGCCAGCGGCAGTCCCTCGAGCGGCCCTCCGGACGAGGTCGAGGTGCGGGCGCTCGCAGAGGACGACCTGGACGAGTGCGAGGCGCTCTGCAAGCAGGTCCACGGCTTCGAGCGCACGAACGAGCTGCGCGACTCGATCCAGGCGTTCAAGCCGTTCGTCGCCGTGCGGGACGGGCGGATCACGGCGTACGCGTCGAGCGTTTCGTTCTGGCCGATGAACCACGGCGTCGCCGAGAGCCAGGAGGACATGCAGGCGCTGCTTGCTGGGGGCGGCGGCTGCCGTGGACGAGCCGATCGCCTTCCTGGTGCCTCTCCGTTCCGAGCTCTTCCGCTGGTCATTGGGAGCGGGCCTTCGCCTGGTGAAGCCGATGAACCTGATGGCGCTCGGCGAGTACCGGGAACCGCGCGGTGCGTGGTTCCCGAGCGTCCTCTACTGAATCCGCCCCAAACCCGCGGCGCCGCCATACCTGCTTTCCAGTAGGGGTTTTTTGACGGCCCTCGACGCCGGTGGTACGTTCGCCCGAGAGGCCCGAAGGTAGGAGCCGGGGGGCGTTCGGGTTTCGGAAGGAGGAGGTGCCGGTGTTGTTGGGCTTACCGAGATTGCGCCGCACCCCACTCGCCCTCCTCGTCGCCTTGGGCGCTTCGATCTTCTTGGCCGTGGGCCCCTCGGCCGCGCTTGCTGACCACGGGGCCACGAGCACCGTTCAGGGCCACGCTGAGGAGGACTCCGTTGTCCACGACCCAGCCGAGGAGCGGCGGCTCGAGCGGCGCACGACCGAGGCCACCGCGGCCGACGCCCAGCAGGCGGCGGCGGCGGTAACCGGCGACGAGGACGAAGTGGGCCAGTGGGGCCCGGTTGTCGACTGGCCGGTGGTGGGCATCCACGTCGCGCTGCTCGAGAACGGGAAGGTGCTCGCCTACGACTCGGTGGGCGACAACGCAGCCACCAGCTACCCGGTCCACGACCACACCCGCGCCACGGTGTGGGACCCCGCCACCGGCACGTTCACGCCGGTGAACCTGACGGGCCACAACGTCTTTTGCAGCGGCCTGGCACACCTCATGGACGGGTCCCTGTTCCTCGCCGGGGGGAACAAGAACGACCAGCTCGCAGGGCATCGCCCAGACGCACGTCTTCGACTCCGATACCAATACGTGGAGCCGTGGAGCGGACATGGCGGAGGACCGCTGGTATCCCACCGTCACCCCCCTTCACAACGGGGAGCTGCTGATCACGGAGGGCGGGCCGGACGTGCCGGAGGTGCGCGAGACCGATGGCGCCCTGCGCGCGCTCAGCACGGCCTCGCTCAACCTGCCGCTGTACCCGTGGATCGACGTGGCGCCCGATGGCCGCGCCTTCTACTCGGGTCCCGACCCAACGATGCGAAGCCTCGACACAGCCGGGGGAGGCTCATGGCAGACCTTCGGCCAGCGCGATTCCCTGTTCCGCGGCTACGGCAGCCACGTTCTGTACGACCGGGGCAAGATCCTGGTCGCCGGCGGACAGCTCTCGAGCACGGATACCCGCGTCATCGACCTGAACGGGGCGACGCCGCAAACATCGTCCACGGAGCCGATGGAGTACGGCCGCCGCCAACACAACCTCACCGTGCTGGCGGACGGCACCGTGCTCGCCACCGGCGGCCTTTCGTCCGGGGCCGAGCTCGTGGACATGGACAACGGCGTCTACCCGGCCGAGCGCTGGAACCCCGCCACGGGGCGGTGGCGGACGCTCGCGGCGATGGAGGTGACCCGCCAGTATCACTCCACCGCGCTCTTGTTGCCCGACGCGCGCGTGCTGTCTTCGGGCGGTGGCGTCTGCGGCGCCTGCGACGCGGCGGGCTACCTGGCGAAGAACGCCGAAGTGTTCTCCCCGCCCTACCTGTTCAAGAACGACGGGTCGGGCGAGCTCGCCCCCCGGCCCGAGATCACCTCGGCCCCCGACGAGATGACCTACAACGCGCCGTTTTCCCTCTCCACGCCGGACGCGGACTCCATTCGCAAGGTGGCGCTGGTGCGGCTGGGTGCGGTCACGCACTCGGTGAACATGGACCAGCGCTACGTGCCGCTCTCGTTCACGGACGATGGCGATACGGTCGACGTCACCGCCCCGGCCAACGCCAACCTCGCACCCCCAGGCGTCTACATGCTCTTCGTGATCGACGAGGACGGCGTGCCCTCGGTGGCGAGGATGGTGCGGGTCGGCCGTTGAGCCGAACACGACCATCACCGCCGGCCCAAGCGCTGGGACCAACGACCCGACGCCGACCTTCAGCTTCTCCTCTCAGCCGGGCACGAGCTTCGCTTGCAAGCTCGACTCGGGCCCCTATACGCCCTGCAGCTCGCCGATGACCGCCCCGCGCCTCCCCGACGGCCCCCACACCTTCTCCGTCCGGGCCACAGACGCCGCGGGCAACACCGACCCCACCCCGGCCACCCGCGCCTTCACCCTCAAAACCGCCGACGTCAGGGTCTCGGGCTCGACCCTGATCGTGACGGCGGCCCCGGGGGCCAAGGACAACATCTCGATCAGCCGTCCCTCGGCCTCCGTCCTGCGGGTCTCGGACTTCCCCGCCGGCCCCTACACGGGCTCCGGGGTCCACACCGGGCCGGGGTGCGCCCCAAGCGGCGATTACACCGCCAACTGCTCGGCCTCCGGGATCACCCTGGTCAAGGTGATGGCCGGCGACCAGGCCGACAAGGTGGCCAACTGGACCACGGTCCGAAGCTGGCTCGACGGCGAGGCCGCAAACGACGTCTTGAGCGGCGGCTCGGCCAAGGACACCCTGATCGGCAAGGGGGGAGCCGAGGTGATGAGCGGCATGAACGGAAACGACGAGCTCTACGCCCGCGACCTCAGCTCCGACGCCGCCATCAACTGCGACGGCGGCCCCACCCCGGGCAACGCCGACAAGGCCGACCTCGACCTGCTCCCCAAGGATCCCAACTCCGTGGTCACGAACTGCGAGACCAAGACGCGGCACTGAGAAGACCCCGCGTTAGCGGGCGCTCACCAAACACAAACCTCCGCCTCATCCTCTGTTAGGATGCCGCGAGCTTCCGGCTGAATCCCCGCCACATAGCCGCGGGGATCGGGGGACCCAGTCTCTGGGGCGAATCGCAGGCGACTGCCGCGTAGCGCCATCTCTTTCGGCGCGAGCCCGTCAGCTAACCCCGTAAGCGATCGAAAGAGCGGACATGCGCGAAGGGACCGTCCGGCCACGGGCCGAAACCGAATATCGGAGCCGCGGGCCAAGGGCTTTGCTGCTGGCGCTTTGCCTTGCCTCGTGCCTCGCCGTGGCCTGGTCTGGCCAGCTCACAGGGCCCGGGACCATCGAGCAGGCGAGCGCTGCAACGCCCAAGCGCTTCTTCGGCTTCACTCCGGACTTCGGCGCCGTGGACGACGCCACCCTGACCGCCTATTACAAGCGCCTCAGGAGAGGTGGGGCTCGCTGGGTCCGCTTCGGCATCTACTGGTGGTACATCGAGAGGAACAGGGGCCACCGCACCTGGTACAGCACAGACCGCTTCTTTGCCGCGACGGCCTGCAGTGGTCTGGCGGGACTCCCCATGTTCATCGGAGCGCCTCCATGGGCCTCGGGAAGGTCCAGCACCATCGCTCCACCGAGGCCGACCTATCTGCCCCAGTACAAGGACATGATCCGGCGCGTCATAGCCCGATACGGAATCAGGGGGTCCTACTGGAAGACGCGGCACCGCTGCCCCGGCGGCAACGGTCGGGTTCCGGTGCGGCCCGCGCACAAGTGGCAGGTCTGGAACGAGCCGAACGTCATGAGCTACTACGGCGGCCAAGCAGCCACTGCCCAGGGTTACGGGCGGCTTCTGACGGCGGCCGACAAGGCCATCAACACGTCGGCCAACCCACGCGCGAAGACGGTGCTGGGGGGGCTGACGGGCAGCCAGGCACCCGACTTCCTGAGGGCTCTCTACAACGCGTGGCCCCACCTCAACAAGCGCGTCAACATCTTCGACGTGCACGCCTACGCGACCACTCCTCAGAACTCCCTCGACCTGCTGAGGGAGTTCCGTCGCACCGCCAATGCCCACGGCGCCGGCTCCAAGCCGATATGGGTCACCGAGGTCGCCTGGTCGAGCTGCTTGCAGAATGGCCATGTGTATCCGGCGAGGTGCCGCAACAACCCCTTGGCCAGGGACGAGGCCGGTCAGCGGGTATCGCTGATTCGCATGTACAAGCGCCTCATCAACAACCGCCGACCGTTGAAGCTGCAGCGGGTTGCCTGGTACTCCTGGAAGGACCCCGAGCTGAGCCGCGGGACCTGTGCCTTCTGCTACGGCACGGGCCTCTTGCGTCGCAACCGCAGCCCGAAGCCGGCTTGGAGCGCCTACGTGAACCTGGCGGGCGGGCGGCCCTGAGCCGGTCGACGACTCCCTAGACGATCGATTCCCAATCGCCGGCCGTCGGCGGCTCTGCGGAGCCGCCTGGGCTGGTGGACGTTTGACCGCCCGCGGCTCCGGTGGTAGGTTCGCCGCTGAAGCAGGCATTGACGAGGGGAAGGGAGAGGGCGTGAAGAGGGCGCAGGGCCGGCAGGCGCGGGCCGGGTGGCCCAACGCTCCAGCGAGCAATCCATGAGGAGGTTCCTGCTTCTTTTCACCGCGGCGGCCGCGCTGGCCACCCCGGCGCCGGCGATGGCCACGGGGGCGCTCGACCAGTCGCAGGACGGCGGGGTTGCCGGATCCAACATGGTTTGGGGGTCGGTGCGAGCGGCGCAGTCCTTCACCGCGGGGATCAGCGGCGACCTCGACCAGGTCGACCTGCTGCTCGCGCGGTCCGGCAGCCCCGGTGACCTCGCGGTCGAGATTCAGACGATGGCCGGTGGCGTCCCGTCGGGCACCGTCCTGGCGAGCGAGACCGTGCCGGCGGCGAGCGTCACGAGCTCGTACACCTGGATCTCCGTGCCGCTCAGCCCCGTGGCGCCCAGCAGCGCCGGCGTCCAGTACGCGATCGTCCTGTCCGCCCCAAGCAGCATCATCGCCATCGACCGCTACGACTGGGCCGTCACGGGGGGAGATCCCTATGCGGCCGGGACTCAGCTCTCCAGCCTGGACGGCGGGGCGAACTGGATCGCAGGGGACCCGAACAACGACTCGAACTTCAAGACCTACGTCGGGGACTCGACCGCGCCCGATACCACGATCGTCTCCGGCCCCGCGGGCGGGACCTACGACCCCACCGCGACCTTCAGCTTCTCCTCCTCGGAGGCCGGCTCGAGCTTCGAGTGCAAGCTCGACGCCGGGGCCTATGCCGCCTGCGGCTCCCCCAACACCACCCCGTACCTCACGGACGGCTTGCACACCTTCTCCGTTCGCGCCACGGACCTGGCAGGCAACCAGGACTCGACGCCGGCCTCTCGCACCATCTTCGTCCGGACCGCCTCGGTCCGCATCTCGGGCACGACCCTCCTGGTCACGGCCGCGGTGGGAGCCAAGGACAACCTGGCGATCACCCGTCCCTCCGCCTCGACCCTGCGGGTCACCGACTTCCCAAGCGGCGCCTACACGGGCTCCGGCGTTCGCGCGGGGCCGGGGTGTACCCAGAGCGGCGACTCCAGGGTCAACTGCGGCGCCGCCGGAATCACCCTGATGCAGGTTGCATCCGGGGACCAGACCGACCAGGTGGTCGTCTCGACCAGGATCAGGAGCTCCGTCGACGGCGGCACGGCCGGCGATGTCTTGACCGGCGGCCTTGGCAACGACACCCTGACCGGGGGAGCGGGCGCCGACGTGATGAAGGGGATGGGCGGAAACGACCAGCTCTTCGACCGCGACTTCACCTCCGACCCGACGATCAACTGCGACGGGGGCCCCGAGCCGGGCGCCGTCGACAAGGCCTACCTCGACCCGCTCCCCAGGGACCCCTCGCCGGCCGGCTGTGAGACGGTGGTACGGCAGTACCCGTACCTGGCGCTGGGAGACTCGCTTTCGGTGGGAACGGGCGCAAGCCCGGCCGCGAACAGCTTCGTCCGGCGTCTCTACTCCGGCTACCAGACGAGCCTGGGGGCGAGCCCGCTCCTCAACAGGGCGCAGAGCGGCGCCACGAGCACCTCGCTGAAGGACGGCGGCCAGCTCTCGCGGGCGATCGCCGATCTAAACGCGCCCTCGGACACGAAAGCGCTGACGATCGGGATCGGCGGCAACGACGGCCTGAGCGGCCCGTGCGCAGGGCACTGGCATCAGCCCAGCGTCTGCCCCTTCCGGGCGAACTTCGAGGACATCCTCGGCATTCTGAGGGCGGCGCTCCAGACCGATCTCGGTGCCGAGACGTTCACCACCATGGCCTACTACAACCCCTCCTCCGGAACCGGTGGCGGCCTGGAGACCTCCCGTCGCCGGATGCTGCTTGGGAACAACCTCGTGGTGGGGTGCGCCGACACCGGGGCGAACCTGGGGCTCAACGACGTCATCTACCAGGAGGCCGGCCAGCTGGGAGTGCCGGTCGCCGATCCCTATCCGGCGTTCAGGCAGCACGGCCAGGCATACATCGCCTCGGATGGCCTCCATCCCAACAACGCGGGGCACGCCGCGATCGCGGAGGCCTTCCGCAACCCCAGCCGGCGGTGCGGGTAGCCCGGCGCGGGCCCCGTGCCCCGTAACCGACGACACCCTGGCTCGTGGCGTCGCCGGATCTGGTCAGGGCACGTTGCCCCAGGCCAGCGCCCAGCCGAAAAGGTCACCCTCCTCGGCCAGGTCGGCAACCCCGGCGCTGTTCTGGTGCCAGATCTGGTTGCCCGTCGGCGAGAGCCCGCTGGCGACGCCGTAGAGCACGCTGGCGGCGCCGGCGGAGTCGATGGCCCCGACGTCCTCTTCCGGGACGCCCACGGCCAAATCCTCGCGGGCGCTGCCGTTGAGGTCGCCCGCGGCGAGGGCCCAGCCGAAGCGGTCGGACGCCTCGGCGGCGTCGAGGACGCCGGCGCTGTTCTGGTGCCAGATCTGGTTGCCGGCCGCCGCGAGCCCGCCGCCGGCGCCGTAGAGCACGTTGGCCGCGCCGGAATCGGCGACGGTGCCGACGTTCTCGTCAGGGACGCCCACGGCCAAGTCGTCGCGGGCGTCGCCGTTCAGGTCCCCCGCCGCCAGGGCGTGGCCGAAGCGGTCGGAGGGCTCGATGGCGTCCAGAACGCCGACGCTGTTCTGATGCCAGACCTGATTGCCGCTCGCCGCGAGCCCGCTCGCGCCGCCGTAGAGCACGTTGGCCGCGCCGGAATCGGCGACGCTGCCGAGGTTCTCCTCCGGGACGCCCACGGCCAGATCCTCGCGGGCGTCGCCGTTCAGGTCGCCCGCCGCCAGGGCGTGGCCGAAGCGGTCGGAGGGCTCGGCGACCTCCAGGACGCCGGTGCTGTTCTGGTCCCAGAACTGGTTGCCGGTTGGCGAGAGCCCGCTGGCGCCGCCGTAGAGCACGTTGGCCGCGCCGGAATCGGCGATGCTCCCCAGGTTCTCGTAGGGAACGCCCACCACCAGCTCGTCACGCCCGTTGCCGTTGAGATCGCCCGCCGCCAGGGCGCTGCCGAAGGCGTCGAGCGGCTCGACGAGATCGAAGATGCCGGGGCTGTCCTGGTGCCAAAACTGGCTTCCCGTTCCCGAGAGCCCGCTGGCGCCGCCGTACAGCACGTTGACCGCACCGGCATAGCCGGCGCTTCCCACGGCCTCGTCGGGAGCTCCAACGGCCAGGTCGTCACGCCCGTCGCCGTTCAGGTCGCCGGCGGCAAGGGCAAGGCCGAAGTGGTCGGGGTCTGGGCGACATCCAGGACGCCGGGGCTGTTTTGGTCCCAAACCTGGTTTCCGGTCGCCGAGAGCCCGCCGGCGCCGCCGTAGAGGACGTTCACCGCGCCGGCGTTGCCGACGCCGCCAACCCCCTCGATGGGGACGCCCACGGCCAAGTCGTCGCTGCCGTCACCGTTGAAGTCGCCCGCGGCGAGGGCATAGCCGAAGCTCTCGAACGCCTCGGACGCCCCGAGGACACCGGGGCTGTTTTGGCGCCAGAACTGGTTTCCCGTCGCCGACAGCCCGCCCGCGCCGCCGTAGAGCACGTTGACCCCACCGGCGGACTCGATGCTCCCGATGTCCTCGTTCGGGGCGCCCACGGCCAGGTCGTCGCGGCCGTCGCCGTTGAAGTCGGCCCGAACGGCGCCCAGCGCGGTAGCCGGCGCGCCAAGCCAAAGGCACGCAAGCCCCGTCACGGCAAAACAGGTGAAGGCTCCCCGGCGCATTCAAATGGCCCTGTGCGACCGTAGCTCCGGTGGATCGCGGTGTCAAGCCCGTCGGCCCCGGGCCGCATCTCCGCCGAGTCGCTCCTCCAGGTCCTCCACGGTGTCGCGGAGGGTCTGCACGAGCTCGGCCAGCTCCTCGTGCTCCGCGCAACCGCCTCGCGCTCCGCGCGGGCGGCCTCGTGCTCGGCCTTGGCGCTGAGCAGCTCCTGCCGGACGGCACGGGCCGTCGCGCGTTCCTCGCGGCGCGCCCCCTCCATTGCGTTGATCACGATCCCGATCAGGATGTTGATGATCAGGAACCCCGCGACCAGCACATAGCTGACGAAGTAGATCCACGACCAGGGGTGGATCTCCATCCCGGCCCGCATGTAGCGGGGCCACTCCTCGAGCGTCAGCATCACGAATAGGTTCAGCATCGAGTCGCCGAGGTTCCCCCAGCGGCCTGGATCCTCGGCGTGAAAGAGCAGCCATCCCACCATCCCGTACAGGTAGATGAGAAGCACCACGAGCACGGCCATGCTCCCGATCGGCGGCAGGCTGCGAACCATCCCCGCAGCAGCACCCGCACGTCGGGGAGCACGCTGATGATCCTGACGATCCGCAAGAGGCGGACGAGCCGCAGCAGAGTCGCGTTCTGCCGCAGGCCTGGCACCAACGCGGCCGTGATGACGACGAAGTCGAACACGTTCCACCCGTCGCGGAAGAAATCCTGGGGACGACGTCCGTAGGCGGCGATCCTGATCGCGAGCTCCACCAGGAATCGCCGAGACAGGCGTCGTTCGCCGCCGCCAGCGCGCCACCGATCCGATCGTCCACGGCGTCGTAGGTCTCGAGCCCGAGCACGATCGCGTTGAAGACGATGACGCCGAAGATGAACGCCTGAAAGCGCCCCGAGTTGGCGACCTCTCGCACGCCTCGCGTATCGCGCCCATCGCATGCCCCATGAGGCTCGGAAAGGTACGCATGCCGGTCGACGGGCCCGCCAGTGGAGGGGAACAGCGGCGGATTGGCCCGGATGTGCGTCGAGATGGGGGATGATGCCCGTGAATCCAGATCCCGAGCGCCTTGGCGGATGAGGGCAGAGGCGGTGGCCGTCCCAGGTGGGCGCTTCTCCCTTCTCGTTCGCTGCGGCGTGCCGCTCTGGCGGTCCGCCTCGCCCCTTTGCACGATCGATCGCTACCCCTGTGCGAGCGTCCGCTCACCGCCTGTGAACGGGCTGCTCGAATGGGGACGTTGACCGCCCGCCGCCTCGGTGGTAGGTTCGTGCAAGCCCCGATGGCAGGGGAGAGGAGTGAGGGTGCAGAGGAAGCCGACCCGGCGGACGCGGACAGGGCGGCTGGCGGCTGTCCTGGGCTCCCAGGCGGCGGTGCTCCTGCTACTGGCCGCCGCC
>CAVRKX010000009.1:0-78811 GCA_963721735.1 uncultured Actinomycetes bacterium | reverse complement strand
CTCCAAGTTTCCGACTGCGCTCGGGATCGCGTTTCAGGCGCGCCTCCTCGCGGAGGGGTCCGGAGCGGAAACTCGTTGGCGGCGCTCAAATCGCCGCCGACGATCACGCACTCTGGATTGAGGATGTTGCAGAGATTGGCGACGGCAATGCCAGTCGCCCGTCCCGCATCGCCGACCAGCCGCTGGGCGGCGGCGTCACCGTCGGTGCACAGCTCCAGTAGTCGCCGGGTCGAAACCTCCTCGCGGCGGCCGTGCTGAGGAGGTCGGCGATGGCCCGGGACGAGGGCGAGGGTCTCGAGGCAGCCCCGGTTTCCACAGCGGCACACGGGCCCGCCCTCGGCGACCAGGGTGTGTCCGATTTCGCCGGCGGTACCCCCGACCCCGTGCTGAAGGCGTCCTCCGGAAATCAATCCCGCGCCAATTCCCGTCGACACCTTGATGTAGGCGACCTCGGATCTCCCTTTGGCCGCGCCCCAGGCCAACTCCCCCAGCGCCCCCAGGTTGGCGTCGTTTTCGACCTCGACCGGCATCCCGAGGCGGCGGTGGGCCTCGGCCGCCGCATCCACCCCGACCCAGCCGGGGAAGATCGAAGACGCCTGCACGGACCCGGCGTTACGGTCGATCGGCGCCGGCAAACCCATTCCCACGCCAATCACTCGGTTGCGCTCGACGCCGGCCTCGGCGAGCACCTGATCGACGAAGTCGGCCGCCCGGGCGAACCCTGTCGGCCGAATGATCGACGTCCATCTCGCACCACCTCTCCGCGAGCACGGTGTGGGAGAGGTCCGCGACGGCGACGCGCAGATGGCGGTGGCCGAAGTCGATGCCCAGCGCCAGGCCGGCCGAGGGGTTGAGCGAGATCATCACCGGGGGGCGGCCGGCATGCGCCTCGCCGGCCGGTTGACCGTCTCGTTCTCCGGCCAGCCCCGCCTCGAGCAGATCACCGACGATGGTCGAGATCGTCGAGCGTGAGAGCGCCGTGATCCGTGCCAGCTCGGCACGACTGGCGACGCCGCGCTGGCGCAGGGCATCGAGAACTCGCCTCCGATTGTCCTCCCGCAGGGAGGCCAACGAGCCACTCCTCCGCGTCACAAGGGAATCCATTCCACACCGAGGGGGATTTGTCAAGGGTTAGATCAAACTAATGCACAAACCGCCCCGCTTTCCACCAGAGCGCGGCCCAATCTGCCGCGGATCACAGCGCAGGACGGACAACCTTGCCGGCGGAAAGCGGCATTTGCTTGCTTGTGGGTTCACGAGGACGAAGCAACCTAGATCGGGCATTCCGCAGGCGCCTCCGCAGGGAGTGGAGTGGTTTGAGCCCTCCAGCGCGTCGAGAGTGATCCTGAGCGGGGCTCGCCGATGGCGGAGGCAGGACTCGAACCTGCGATACGCGGATTATGATTCTGCCGCGGCGTTCACGGCTGGCCCCGATTCACCTGCAAACCGGCCGGAATCCGCCTTCTATGCGTCCTGGATTTCACGGCTGTTCATGGGACGTGGGTTGCCACCCCCTTGCCACCCGCAGGCGGACTGACAACCGCATGCAGGGACCGAGCGTTGAGAGAAGCTCCCGCTTGCAGCGGCGATACGCTCGAAAGCGTGGTTGATGACCTTGAAACTCGCCTCGCGGCCCGAGCGAAGCGCGACGGGGTGGAGTTTCGCGTCGAGCGACGCCCCGATGGCATGTGGGATGTTGGATTCTGGAGCCGAGTAGGTATTCCAGCTGGCATTGGCCCCGAGGGCATGATGCTGGTTGGCGCTGAGGCGACAACGCGGGAACAAGCCATGGCGGAGCTTGCAGCGTTGCTGGACGCCGAGGACGTGGAGGGCACGAGGTAGTCCTCCAGCGCGAGATACTGCGTGGGCGATGTCGCAGGAGAACCCCGCCCCGCCCGGTAGATGCCAGCCCGGCATATCCTCGTCACAAGTGACGACGCCGACAGCGAGGTAGGCAGATGCTCATTGCGGCCGACTATCCGTTCCTGGACATCCTCTGGACGATGATCATCTTCTTCGCCTGGGTGGCCTGGCTCTCGATCGTCATCACCGTCTTCGCCGACCTTTTCCGCCGCCACGACATCGGCGGCTGGGGCAAGGCGGCCTGGGTGGTGTTCGTGATCGTGCTGCCGTTCCTCGGTGTCCTGGTCTATGTGATCGCCCAGCACGACCGGATGCGCGAGCGCAGCGACAAACGAGGCACGAACAAGTGCTGGCGTTCGATCAGCACGTGCGCGAGGCGGCCGGCGGATCGGCGGCCGAGATCGCCAAGGCGAAGGAGCTGCTCGACCAGGGCGCAATCAGCCAGGCCGAGTTCGACCGGATCAAGCAAAAGGCGCTCGGCTAGCGCACATACCCACCCCGTCGAGATACGGGGGCGGTCATATCGCAGGGTTTGGGTCGGCGAAGCCGAAGCCCCTCGCCTGAGCGTTACTTCCAGACGAAAGGCAGATTGATGGCCACTCGCGATACGACTCGGGAACCGACCGGCTGGGTGATCTTCGCAGCCGTGATGATGATGCTGATCGCCTCCCTCAACTTCTTCTATGGCCTTGCCGCGGTCTTGAACGACGACGTGGTGGTGGTCGGAGGCCAGGGGGCGATCATCGCCGACCTCACCACCTGGGGCTGGGTCACATTGATCCTCGCGGTGCTCCTCGGGTTCACGGGCTTCGGACTGCTTGCGGGCCTCAGTTGGGCGCGCTGGGCGGGGGTGTTCTTCGTCGGCTTGAACGCAATCGAGCAGGTCTGGATCTTCCCCGCAGCACCCCTGTGGGCGTTCCTGGTGATCGTGCTCGACGTGATCATCATCTACAACCTCACGGCGCGCTGGACGGGGCCAACCGCCATCTAGTCGCTCCCTATCTCCACGCTCGGTGTCAGAACACATACAATCCGTATAGCCCTGGAAACGGGGCGTAGGGCCCATTGCTTTAAGCGCCAGGAGGGCCGGTTGTCCCGCCAGTCGGCCCTCCTTTGCGTCCCGCATCGCCCACTGCGTAGGCCGAGACGGATACCCTCGAAGCCACCGGGCTCAAGGAGTAGGCGATGTCGCAGGAGAACGTGGAGATCGTTCGCTCGCTGTACAAGCGTCTGAACGCCGCGGATGACGTCGAGGCCGCCATGCACGTGGCGGAGGAGGTAATCGATCCCGAGATCGAGTTCGAGATCTCCTGGCGAAGCGGTCGCGATGCCGCGGACTTCCGGGTTCTCCACGGCATCGAGGAGGTCCGCACGGTACTCGCGGAGTTGATGGCGCCGTTCGCGAGCTTCCGGTGGGAGAATCACGAATCCTTCGACGCCGGGGACGAGGTGGTGCTGATTCTCGAATCCCTAGTGACTCCGAACGAAAGTGCAGCCGAGATCTCGACGGGTCGGTTCGGCTACGTGTTCACCCTTCGCGACGGGAAGATCGCCCGGGTCCAGGACTTCCCCGACCCGGCCGAGGCCCTCGAAGCCGCCGGATTCAAGGAGTAGGCGATGTCGCAGGAGAACGTGGAGGTCGGGCAGAACCGGGACCTTGAGGTCCTCCGAGAGGTCTACTCGCACTGGGAACGCGGTGACTTCACATATTGGGAGGCGTTCGCCGACGACTACGTCTGGAAAGCGGTCGATGCGATTGAGTCCGGCGAGTACACGGGCATCGCCGAAGTCAGCGCGGCCTGGCGGAGCTGGCTGCAGGCGTGGGATGGATTCAGCGTCGAGGCGGAGGAGGTGGTCGCCGGCTCCGACGGCAGGTATGTGGTGATGCAGTTGTTCCGGGGGAAGGGGAAGGCGAGCGGGCTCGAGAGTGAGGAGCGCAGCGCGGCAGTGGTGACGATGCGCGACGGACTGATCGCCCGAATGGAGGGCTTCTGGGACCGCGATGCGGCGTTGCAGGCGGCCGGGGTCGAGCGGCGCTGAGCCCTCGAAGCCGCAGGGCTGCGGGAGTAGGGCACTCACAAACGTCCACTTGCGTTTTATTCCCGGCGACATGGGTAGACGAATGAAGTGAGCCCGGGCTACCCATGACTGGGGCTCTGGCGGGCCGTCTGGCAGGGCGGCCTGGCGGCCCGCTTCGTTTGCCCCGTTTGCAGCTTGGGCTGCGGGAGTAAGGCGCTCACGGAACCGTGCCTCTCCACGCGCCTCATTCTGCCACCGCTCGCGAACGGGCGAGGGCACGTGCACGAAACCCTTGGACAACCGTACGAGCGCGCCCGCGACCACCCACGGCCGGGGGTGCCTCCAGGGGGGGCCGTGATCAGCCGAGCGCGACTACCACTACTCGTATCGTCACGGCGCGCAACCTACGGTCGCTCGATGAAGGATCGGTGAAGCTCGACTGAGCGCGGACACCAGGAGGGCCCGGCCGAAGCCGGGCCCTCCGACCCGCAGGGTGCGTCTGTCCCGTCGCTAGGAGCCGTCGTTTGGCGACTCCTCGTCGGCTGATTGCCCGACGACGTTGAACTGCTGGTCGAGCTGCACGTCGGTCTGGCTGCCGTCGTCGCGGGTCACCTCGACCTCGTAGTAGCTCTCCTCGTCGCCGACCTCGGTATCAGTGACCTGTCCGCCGCCCGTCGCCTGGAGCGCTGCCGCGCTTGCCCGGTCCAGGGCGCTGCCGGTGATCGCCTTCTCCGAGTCGTCGCCGCTGCCGGTGGCGGCGGCGACTCCGGCGCCGCCTGCACCGAGGGCGAGAGCCGTGGCTCCGACGACCAGGATTTTGGTGTGCCTCTTCATTTCGTACCTCCTTGGGTAGAACTCGTGGTTGGACCCCTGGTTGTACGGAGGGCTGCTGATACAGCCGTGAAAATACGACTAAAAGGTTTCTGAAGAGGCGACGGGACCTCGATCCAGACGTCGGCCCCGCCCTCCGGGCTGTGTGACGCGCTGGGCTACGGCGAGGGCGAGGTGCGACTCTGGGTAGAACCCAGTCGATGTGCAGGGCCCTCCTTGATGCCCGGTCGGTGGGAACGCGCCGCTGTGATGTCGACCCTCCCCTCGGGGCGAGATACTGCGCGGGCGATGTCGCAGGAGAACGTGGAGGTCGTGCGCAGCATCATCGCGGCCAACGAGCGAAGGGACTTCGATGCCGTCTTCGAGCGGTACGACCCTGAAATCGAATGGCACGTCGCGCGAGTTGCGCCGCCTATGACCGACTTCGAACCCGTCTACAACGGGCACGAAGGAGTCCGAGCCTTCTGGCGCACGTGGTTCGCGGCGTGGGAGACGGCCAGCTTCGAGTACGAGGAGTTCATCGACGCCGGAGACAGCGTCGTCACGGTTCTCAGCCAGCAGATGCGTGGACGCACCAGCGGAGTCGAACTGGAATGGACCTCCTACGGGCAGGTCTGGACGGTGAATGACGGCAAGATCGTGCGTGTGGAGTTCTTCCCAACTCGCAGCGAGGCCCTCGAAGCCGCCGGGCTCTCGGAGTAGGCGATGTTGTAGGAGAATGTCGAGATCGTCCGACCTGATAGGAGGTGTCGAGTTGATCGGAGCGCTGCTATTGGGGTTGGTGGCCGGGTTCATAGGCCGAGCGCTCGTTCCCAACGACGCATTCAGGCACATGGAGGGGCCAAAGTCCTGGCTGGTGTCCATCGTGTTGGGGCTCGTCGGGGCGACGGTCGGCTGGCTCATCTTCACGGCCGGGCTCGGGATCGGCGACGAGGACGTCTTCGACTGGGGCGGCATCCTCAGCGCGCTGATCGGGGTGATCATCGTCATCCTCCTAGCAGGCTTCTTGATGCGCCGCGCAGGCGGGCGTAGCGCGACCACCTGAGCCCAGGAGATTCTGTCGCGAGATACTGCGCGTGCGATGTCGCAGGAGAACGTCGAGGCCGTGCAGCGGGCCTTCGAGGCCTTCAACCGGGGCGACCGCGACGCGGCGGTGGCGGACTTTGCGCCGGATTGCGAGTACGTCGCCAGCGGCGCGATCCCCGGCGCCACCGAGAAGTATCGGGGGCCTGAGGGTTTCAAGCGCTTCACGAGGTGGCTCCTGGACCAGGTCTTCTTGCTCACGCCCTCAAGCCACTCGGCCCTCTGACTCGAGCGAGCCCTCGACCGGCCGTAGGTTGAGGGTCCCCGCGAGGGCCACCAGGACCGCCAGGGCGAGGAAAACCTCCGTGCCGTAGCCGTCGTCGAGCAGCGACCCGATCAGCGGCACCAGGGGGACCGGGATCGTTGTGCCCACCAGCGTCACAAGCGCGACGGGCTCGGTCGGCTCGCTGGGATAGAGGCGCTGCGCCTGCACGATCCCGAGCCCGTAGGGGAACGCGAAGCCGATTCCAGCAGCGAACACAGCGACAACCGCGAATCCGAGCGAGTCGTCGAGCGCCAGGATCGCGAGCCCCGCGGCGGCGAGGAAGGGCGCGCCGCCAACCAGCAGCGCGGGGCTCACGCCACGTTGCGCGAGCCGGCCGCCCTCCTCGCGAGCAGCGGCTGAGACGCCGAACATGACGAAGCTGAGCGCACCCGCGGTCGCCGCGGCGAGCCCGTTGTCGACGCTCAGATAGTGAACGAGCCAGGAGCCGAGGATCAACGGCACCGAGAAGACGGCTATGAAGAGCGCACCGAGTCGCCACACCCGCGAGCTGCGCAGGGCGAGCTTGACGAACCCGCCGCCGGCTTGACGCACGTAGCTGGGGCCCGTGCGCCCGATCAGGAGTGGAAGAGGCGACATGGCGACGCCGGCGGAGAGCAGGAACGTGAGGCGCCAATCGACATCGAGGTCGCTGAGGATCGCGCCCACCCCGAGCCCGCCCGCGATTCCGAGTTGAATCGCGGCGCCGAACAGGGCCACCCGCCCGACCCCGCCCGTTGCCCGGGCAAAGACCGGGCCGGCCACGACCGCTAGGCCCAGCCCGAACCCCGCGATCGCGCGTCCAATCACCAGGCCTGCGAAGACGGGCGTCACGGCGAAGACGACGTTGCCGACCGCGCATAGAAGGGCCGCGACGGTCATCGTGCGCACGATCGTGAAGCGCTCGGCGATCAACGGCGCCAGCAAGGTGCCCGGCACCGAGAAGCCGAGCAGCAGCGTTCCCGACAGGAGGCCGACCGTCGCCAAGGAGATCTCGAACTCCGGGCCCAGCTCGCTGACCACGGCGCCGACGTTGCCGACGGTCCAAGCCGCGCCGAGCCCAACTAGGAAGACAGCCAGCCCGGTGCCTCGGTCGCCGCGTTGGTCAGTCGCCCCGTTCAACTCGCCTCGACCGCGGAGGGCGTCACGGCGCGATCATGCCACAGCGACCTGTCCCGGTTGGCGCGGTGTGCCCTGGCCCTTACGTGAAGCGGCGCCGGCGGTCGAGTGCCGAACTCCGAGCCTCCGCCCCGTATAACCCGGGCGAAGGTCAGCCCCAGCACCCGCTGGACGGCAGTGGCTCGGATCGGGTTCCTAGCGTGTTGCACAGGCACTGAGGGGACCTCTATCGCCCCTGACAGCTGCCCTAGCGCGAGCTCGACCTCGAGGTCGCGCGCCGCCGGCTCATCGCCTGGGAGCAGGTGGGCGTATCGCCGGTAGGTGAACTCCGGCGAGTGGTGCCCGAGCAGCCGCGAGAGCTGGACGACGTTCGTCCCACGGGCGATGTGCGTTACCACCCTGGTCGATACCGCCCGGGCCGGTCCGCCCCTCGGACAGAGAAAGACGGTCTGAGCGGGGCTTTTCCGATGCCGGAGGCAGGACTCGAACCTGCGACACGCGGATTATGATTCCGCTGCTCTAACCAGCTGAGCTACTCCGGCGGGGAGGCGAATCGTAGCGGCGCTTGTTGGGCTGCCCGGGCCCCCTTGGGGCCGGTGCGCCGCGGCGGTGGCAGCGCGCCAGCCTCTAGGCTGCCGGGCGGTGAGCGAGCTCGATCAGGCGGTCAGGGCGGTGGTCCGCGACTGCCTGGCGGTGCGTGACGGCGAGGAGGTGCTGGTGGTCTGCAACCCGGCAACGCGGAGCCTGGGCGAGCGGCTGCGGGCCGAGGCCGAGGCGGTCGGCGCCGAGGGGGTGCTGAGCGTGATGGCCGAGCGTGCCTCGCATGCGGCCGAGCCGCCGGCGCCGATCGCCGCCGCGATGGCGGCGGCGGACGTCGTCCTGGCGCCCACCGTCCAGTCGCTCTCCCACACCGCCGCCCGCAAGGGCGGCCACCGAGGCGGGCGCGCGGATCGCGACCCTCCCGGGGGTGACCGAGGAGATGCTCGCCCGGGTGATGAGCGCCGACATGGAGGGGCTGCGAAGGAAGGGCCGGGCGATCGCCGAGCTGCTGACGGCGGGATCGGAGGCACGGATCGCGTGCCCGAACGGCTCCGACCTGAGACTCGGGCTCGAGGGGCGCACCGGCATCCCTGATGCCGGCGAGCTCACCGAGCCCGGCGCCTTCGGGAACCTCCCCTGTGGGGAGGGGTTCATCGCGCCGGTGGAGGGAACCACGGAGGGGCGCCTGGTCGTCGACGGCACGATCGCCACCGTTGGCTTGGACGACGAGCCGGCCGAGCTCGAGATCGAGGGCGGGCACCTGCGGTCGGCCAGCGGCGCCCGAGGCGCGCGGCTGATGGAGCTGCTGAAGGCCGCGGGCCCCGAGGGCACAAACGTCGCCGAGCTCGGGATCGGCACCAACGAGAAGGCGACCCTGAGCGGTGAGATCCTCGAGGACGAGAAGCTCCTGGGCACGGCGCACGTCGCCTTCGGGGCCTCGGCGGCGATCGGCGGCACGGTGCAGGTCCCGGTTCACCTCGATTGCCTGGTGCTGAAGCCCGACGTCACCGTGGACGGCCAGCCCGTCGTGCGCGACGGCGCCCTGGTCGTCTGAGCGGAAGCAGCCGTGCTGCTCGCGGTGCCGAACTTCTCCGAGGGCCGCGACGGCGCGCGAATCGACGCGATCTCGACCGCGTTCGCGACCGGCGCCGTGCTGCTGGACACCCATTCCGACCCGGTTCACAACCGCACCGTGCTGACGCTCAGCGGCCCGTCCGACTCGCTGGCGGGCGCGCTCGTCAACGGGGCGCGGGCCTGCGCCGAGGCGATCGACATGCGCCGGCACGAGGGCGCGCACCCGTGCATCGGGGCCCTGGACGTGTGCCCGGTTGTCTGGCTTCGCCCCGAGGACCGCGAGCCCGCTCGGGCCGAGGCGCTGGCCGCCGCCCGCGGGATCGCCGCCGAGGCGGGCGTGCCCGTGTTCCTGTACGGAGAGCTGGCCGAGCACCTCCCCCGTCGCGAGCGCGCCTTCTTTCGAACCGGGGGGCTGGTCGAGCTTCGCCGGCGCCTCAACACCGGCGAGCTCAAGCCCGATTTCGGCCCCGCGGAGCTGCACCCCAGCGCCGGCGCGACGCTGGTCACCGCCCGCCCGCCGCTGGCCGCCTTCAACCTGGAGCTGGAGGGCGCCGGGATCGATGCGACCCGCGAGATCGCCGAGCGCCTCCGCGAGTCCGGCGGCGGGCTGCCCGGGGTGCGCGCGATCGGGATCGACCTCGGCCAGGGGCGGACGCAGGTGTCCACCAACGTGCACGATCCGATCGCCGTGCCGCTCGCAAGGGTGATCGAGCGGGTGGGCGAGCTGGCCGCGGCGCGCGGCGCGCGCCTGACATCGGCCGAGATCGTCGGACTCGTGCCGGAGGCCGCTCTCGACGGCCTCCCGCAGGACCCGCCGCTGGTCGGCTTCGACCCCGCCCGCCACGTAATCGAGCGCCGGGTGCGCGTGTAAGCGCGCCCAGCCCCCGTTCTCGCTCAGGCTGGACGCCTGACCGGTGTTTTGGCGCGCATTCTTGAGGGTCCGGCGACGCCGCCGACGAACGGAGTGTGCGTACGTTTCTTGCCGGCAGGGCTGGGTCCGTGTACCTGCCCGCCTGCCTTCTGGCGGGGCTTATCTTGACGGTGGTCGCCCTGGATGCGGCCTCCGCTGCGCTCTCGCGCCCGACCTGCGCCGGGGTGCGCGCGAACCAGGTCAGCTCCAAGTCCCGCATCGTCGCCAAGCCGCATGCGGTCCTCGTCGCGCGCGGGAAGCGTGGCCAAACGATCAAGGTGGCGCAAGGTGACCGTACCCGCCACATCATCTGCGGCGGCGCCGGCAACGACAGGATGGAAGGCGGAGTCGGGGACGACATCCTGGTCGGCGGCAAGGGCAACGATCAGGTCTTCAGCCGTCGCGGGGCCGACCTGCTCGTGGGCGACGGCTATAGCCGCGCCGGCGACGCGATCGGCGAGACCGGGCGCGACAAGCTCTACGGCGGCCAAGGCAACGAGGTGATCATCGGCGACAACCTCGCCGGCGGGGATGCGACCGGAGCCAAGCCCGATCGTCTGGGCGGAAACATCGGCGCCGAAACGATAATCGGCGATAACGCCGTGACCAGCAGCGGCACGGCGCGCGGCGGCGCCGACGACTGGGTGGCGGCGATGCAGGGCGACGACCTCGTGATCGGCGATTCATTCTCGCCACGCGGAGTCGCGAACGGGGGCGGCGACGACGTCCTGAACCACGCTCTCGACTCCGTTCTGATGATCGGAGACTCGGCCACCTTGGCCGGCACCGCGAGCGGCGGCGGCAACGACAAGTTGCACGGCGCGACGGGCGGCGACTACTTCGAGAAGTGCCGTGGCTGCGACAACAGGCTCTACGGCGACAGCTACGCGCTGAAGAGCGAGGGCGCCGACTTTGGGAAGGGCAACGACCTGCTCACCGCGGGCCTGGGCGACAACACCTACCTCGACGGCCAGGGCAGCACCCCTGGGGGAGGCGGGCGCGGGAAGACGCTCTGCGCCGGTAACAGCGACGGCCACAACGTCGCCGCCGCCTGTGCCGTCTACCGGCGCATTCAGGTCGTGAGGAGCTTTCCGGAGCCGCCCCCGCCGATGTGGCAACTGAAGCGCTACGGCGCCTGGTGGCCGATCCGGATCGGGTCTCCTCGACCCTGATCAGCCCCCGTCCTCGCTCGCCTGGCGCTCCCGGACCTTCTGCTCGAGCTGCCCCATCACGTCCGGGTCGCGGAGCGTTGTCACGTCGCCGAGCTCGCGCCCCTCGGCGATGTCGCGAAGCAGGCGGCGCATGATCTTCCCCGAGCGCGTCTTCGGCAGGTCGCCCGCCCAGATGATCCGCTTCGGCCGCGCGATCTTGGAGATCCGGGTGGCGACGTGCTCGCGGATCTCGGCGGCGATCTCGTCCGAGCCCTCCAGGTCGCCCTCCAAGGTCACGAAGGCGCAGATCGCCTGGCCGGTCGTCTCGTCCGTTTGGCCGATCACCGCCGACTCGGCCACCTTGGCGTAGGAGACGATCGCCGACTCGATCTCGGCGGTGGAGAGGCGGTGGCCCGAGACGTTGATCACGTCGTCGACCCGTCCCAGGATCCAGAGGTAGCCGTCGGAGTCCCTGCGGGCCGCGTCGCCCACCAGGTACGTGGTGCTCCCGAAGCGGCTGTAGTAGGTCTCCTTGTAGCGCTCCTCCTCCTTGTAGAGGGTGCGGAGCATTCCGGGCCATGGCCGCCTGATCACCAGGAGCCCCTGGCCGCCGTCGGTGATCTCGTTGCCCTTCTCGTCGACCACCGCGGCGTCGATGCCCGGCATGCGGCTTGGTCGCCGAGCCAGGCTTCGTCTCCGTGACCCCGGGCAGCGGGCTGATCAGGATGTGGCCGGTCTCCGTCTGCCACCAGGTGTCGACGATGGGGCAGCGCTCGCCGCCGATCACCTTGTGGTACCAGAGCCACGCCTTCGGGTTGATCGGCTCGCCGACGCTGCCCAGCAGGCGCAGCGACGAGAGGTCGTGCTTGCCGGGATGCTCCGCGCCCCACTTGATGCAGGCGCGGATCGCGGTCGGCGCCGTGTACAGGATCGTCACCCCATAGCGCTCGACGAGCGACCACCAGATGTCCTTGTCCGGGTAGTCGGGCGCTCCCTCGTACATGACGCTGGTGGCGCCGTTGCAGAGCGGCCCGTAGACGATGTAGCTGTGCCCGGTGACCCAGCCGACGTCGGCGGCGCACCAGTAGACGTCGGAGTCGGGCTTCAGGTCGAACACGTAGCGGTGCGTGAAGCTGACGCCGACCAGGTATCCGCCCGTCGTGTGGAGAACGCCCTTCGGCTTCGCCGTCGATCCAGACGTGTAGAGCACGTACAGCGGGTGCTCGGCGTCGAGCGGCTCGGGCTCGCAGCGGTCGTCGGCCGCCTCGAGGGCGTCGTGGAACCAGACGTCGCGGCCCTCCGTCATCTCGCAGGCCTCCCCGGTGTGCTTGACGACGAAGATCGTCTCGATCGACTCGACGTCGCCGATCCTCTCGTCCACCTGCTGCTTGATCGGCGCCGTCTTGCCCTTGCGCCGCGCGCCGTCGATCGTCACCAGCGCCTTCGCGTCCGAGAACTCCATCCGCTCCTTGACGGCGTCCGGGGAGAAGCCGCCGAAGACGACGTTGTGCGGGGCGCCGATTCGCGCGCAGGCGAGCATCGCGACAACCACCTCCGGAACCATCGGCAGGTAGATGCCGACCACGTCCCCCTTGCCGATGCCGTGGTCGCGCAGCGCGTTCGCGAACCGCTGCACGTCGCGGTGCAGGTCGGCGTAGGTGACCTCGCGCTCCTCGCCCTCCTCGCCCCGCCAGTGGAACGCCACCTTGTCGCCCTTACCGGCCTCCACGTGGCGATCGAGGCAGTTGTAGGAGACGTTCAGCTTGCCGCCCTCGAACCATTTGTAGAACGGGGCCTCCGACTCGTTCAGGGTCCGCTGTGGCTTCTCGTGCCAGTCGAGAAGCTCCTCGGCCTGCCTCGCCCAAAAGCCCTCCAGGTCGCGCTCGGCCTCATCGTGGAGCGACCAATCTCTGACCAGCGCCTGCCGGCGAAACTCCTCGGGAGGGGGAAACCTCTCCACCTCGAGCAGCGCTTCGAGCTCCCGGCCGAGGCCTTCCGCGCTCGCCCCGTCAGTCGCCATCTCTCACCTCAGCCCTCCCGGCGGTCGGAGTCGTCAGCTCGGAGGGTATCTTCCCGCCATGGCCCAGACCCGCAGACGCAGGAAGCACCGCGGAACCCAGTCGGGCAGCATCGACCGCCGCGGCCGCAGGGCCCGTCCGCGAAGCCGGCAGGAGGCCCGTGCCCGCGCCAAGCAGCGCGTGGGCACCAAGCGCGACCACCCGCCAACCTGGTCGAGCGCGGTGACCAGGGGCCTGCTGGGCGCCGGGGTGTTCGCGGTGCTGCTGGTGGTCCTGTTCGGCCGCCCGCTGGGCGAGGCGGCGGGCCTGTCGGCCCTCATGCTCCTGATCTACATCCCCATGGGCCACCTCTTCGATCGCTTCTTCTACAGCCGCCGCCAGGCGGCCGCCCGGCGCGAGCGCGAGCGTCGCGCGAGCGGCGAGTAGGCGCATCCGGCCGCTACCCTCAAGGGGGCCATGGACGTTCGCTCCTTCACCGTCGGCCCAGTCGCCGAGAACTGCTACATCGCCCGCCGCGACGAGGCCGAGCGCGGGCTGATCGTCGACCCGGGCGACGAGGCCGACCGGATCCTGGAGGCGGTGGAGGGGCTCGGGATCGCCGTCGAGGCGATCCTGCTCACGCACTGCCACTTCGACCACATCGGCGCGGTCGCGCCGGTGGCGAAGGCGACCGGAGCGCCGGTGTACTGCCCTGAGATCGAGGTGCCGGTGCTCGCCGACATCATGTCCTACGTCCCCTGGCCGGGGTTCGGGCCCTACGAGAGCTACGAGGCCGACGAGACGGTTGCCGGCGGCGAGCACCTGGATCTTGCGGGCCTCGAGATCGACGTCGTCTTCACCCCCGGTCACAGCCCGGGCCACGTCACCTACGCGATCCCTGACCATTCGGCCCTGTTCTCCGGCGACGTCTTGTTCAAGGGATCGGTGGGGCGCACGGATCTGCCGGGCGGCGACTGGGGCACCCTGCTCGAGAGCATCCGCGGGCTGGTCGAGGGTTTCCCCGAGGAGACCACCGTCTACCCGGGGCACATGGGGATCACGACCCTCGGCGCCGAGAAGGCCACCAACCCGTTCCTCGCCGAGCTCGCCCGCTAGCCGCTCGCCCGTCTAAGCTCGCGCCGAAATGGCGAATCGCTTCCAGGCCCCGAAGGGCACCTTCGACGTCCTGCCGGGCGACGCCGCCGCCCGCGAGCGGGTCGATCGCGCCGCGCGGGAGCTGTTCGAGCGCGCCGGCTACGCACGAATAGAGACGCCGATCTTCGAGGACACCGAGCTCTTCGCGCGCGGGGTCGGGGGGTCGACCGACATCGTCCGCAAGGAGATGTTCAGCTTCGACGACCTCGGCGGTCGCAGCGTCACCCTGCGCCCCGAGGGAACGGCCCCGATCGCCCGCGCCTACCTGGAGCACGGCATGCAGAAGCTGCCGCAGCCCGTGAAGCTCTGGCACCTGGGGCCCTACTTCCGTCACGAGCGGCCCCAGGCCGGCCGCTTTCGCCAGTTCAACCAGCTCGGCGCCGAGGCGATCGGCTCCGATTCGCCGCTGGTCGACGCTGAGCTGATCATGCTGCTCGACGAGCTCCTGCGCACCCTCGAGGTCCCGGCCCTGCGGCTGCGGCTCGGCAGCCTGGGCTCGCCGGAGGCGAGGGTCTCCTACCGCGAGGAGCTCGCGACCTACCTGCGGGAGCATCGTGATGAGCTGGCGGAGGACGTTCGCGAACGCATCGAGGAAAACCCGCTGCGGGCCTTCGACTCCAAGCACGAGGGCACGCGGGCGGTGATGGCCGAGGCGCCGACGATGCTCGAGAGGCTCGACGCCGACGACGCCCAGCACCTCGGCACCGTGCGCCACCTGCTGGACCAGGCCGGGATCGCGTACGAGCTCGACGGCACCCTGGTTCGCGGGCTCGACTACTACACGCGCACCGTGTTCGCGTTCGAATGCGAGCGGCTCGGCGCCCAATCGGAGGTGGGGGGAGGCGGTCGCTACGACCGCCTGATCGAGGAGCTGGACGGGCCGCCGACCCCGGCGGCGGGCTGGGCCGTGGGCGTCGAGCGCATCCTGCTGGCGCTCGGCGAGCAGGAGGACACCCGCCCGCGCGACGTCTTCGTCGCCGCCGCCGACGGCCAGCGAGAGCGGGCGCTGGCGCTGGTCACCGAGCTCCGGCACGCGGGGCTCAGCGCCGAGCTGGATCTCGCCGACCGCGGCATGAAGGGCCAGATGAGGCAGGCCGACCGGCTCGGCGCCGCGCGCGCCGTGATCCTCGACGCCGACGGCGGGGCGCAGCTCCGCGACATGAGCTCCGGCGAGCAGCGGGAGATCGAGCTGACGCGAGTGGTCGAGGAGCTCGCCCGGCCTTGACCGCACCGCCATCCGGGTTCCCGGCTCTGCGGCCGAACGGCTACCGCGACGCGTGGTGCGGCCAGGTGCTCGAGGATCGCGTGGACTCGGCGGTGCGGGTGGCCGGCTGGGTTCATCGGCGGCGCGACCACGGTGGGCTGATCTTCGTCGATCTCCGTGACCGCACCGGGCTCGTCCAGCTCGTCTTCAACCCGGACGCTGGCCGGGGGCGCATTCCAGCTTGGCCACGAGCTTCGCGCGGAGGACGTGGTGAGCGTCGCCGGCCAGGTGGTGCGTCGCGCGCCCGAGACGGTCAACCCCGAGCTGCCGACGGGCGAGTTCGAGCTTCGCGTCGCGGAGGGCGACGCTGCTGGCCGACGCCGAGACGCCGCCCTTCGAGATCGAGAGCTTCTCGGGGGAGGTGGGGGAGGAGGTGCGGCTTCGACACCGCTACCTGGACCTGCGCCGCGAGCGGATGCAGGCGGCGATCGAGCTTCGCCACCGCGTCACCCAGGCGATCCGGCAGTTCATGGAGGGCGAGGGCTTCCTCGAGATCGAGACCCCCGTCCTGACCCGCTCGACGCCCGAGGGAGCTCGCGACTTCCTGGTCCCCAGCCGCCTTCAGCGGGGCTCGTTCTACGCGCTGCCGCAGTCGCCTCAGCTCTTCAAGCAGCTCTTGATGATCGCCGGCTTCGAGCGCTACTACCAGATCGCCCGCTGCTTTCGCGACGAGGACCTGCGCGCCGACCGCCAGCTCGACTTCACCCAGCTCGACGTCGAGATGGCCTTCGTGGGAGTGGAGGACGTGCTGGACCTCAACGAGCGCCTGCTGGCGCAGGTCCTCGAAGGTTTCGGGATCGACGTGTCGCCGCCGTTCCCGCGCATTCCCTACGACGAGGCGATCGCGGTCTACGGAAGCGACAAGCCCGACACGCGCTACGGGCTCGAGCTTCGCGACCTCACGGATTGCGTGCGCCAGACCGAGTTCAACGCCTTCCGCGCCACGATCGAGGACGGCGGCGTCGTACGCGGCCTGAACCTCGGCCAGCGCGAGCTGTCGCGCGCCGAGCTCGACGGGCTGGTCGCCGAGGCTCAGGAGCTCGGCGCGAAGGGGCTCGTCTGGGCGGTCGTGGAGGCGGATGGGTGGCGCTCGCCAGTCGCCAAGTTCCTCTCCGGGGAGGAGATCGCCGCGATGACCGAGGTGCTCGAAGCCTCGGAGGGTGACGTGGTGGCGCTGGTGGCCGATCGGCCGCAGGCTGCGTCAACGGTCCTCGGAGCTCTCCGCCGGCGCTTGGCCGAGCGCTTCGACCTGGTGCCGGCCGGCAGCCAGGCGCTCTGCTGGGTCGTCGACTGGCCGCTGTTCGAGTGGAGCGAGGCCGACGGGCGCTGGGACCCGCTCCATCACCCGTTCACCTCGCCCGCCGGCGAGCTCGACCCCGCTGACCCAGGGCCGGCGCGGGCCCTTGCCTACGACGTGGTCTGGAACGGGATCGAGCTGGGGGGCGGCTCGATTCGAATCAACCGGCCAGACGTCCAGCGCGCAGTGTTCGAGGTGCTCGGCATCGGCCCGGAGGAGGCGGAGGCCCGCTTCGGGTTCCTGCTCGAGGCGCTTCGCTACGGGGCGCCGCCACATGGGGGGATCGCCTATGGCCTCGACCGCTGGGTCGCCGAGCTGCACGGAACGGACTCCATCCGCGACGTGATCGCGTTCCCGAAGGCCGCCTCCGGCGCCGACCCGCTGACCGGCGCTCCGGCGCCGGTGGACGAGGCGCAGCTTCGCGAGCTGGGGATCCAGCTCCGGCGGCGCGGCTGATTTCGCGCCGAACGCCGCAGGCCGTTAGGCCACATCCGGGACGTTCGTGAGCGCCCGACGCGCTCTCAAGCTTTCGCCGCCGTATGTCGAGCTAGCGAAGTGACTGGTATGGTCACGCAAGGCTCGAACTTGTTCGATAGCCGCTCCTATTGTGAGCCAGCACCTTCGGCTTGGGAGTCGGTTTCCGGTGGGCCATTCGTGGCCCGTCCGGTAGACGCCCACCTTCTGAGAAGGGTTCTCAAGCCGAGCGGCGTCGGCAGGTTGGGGCCTTCTCTTTTTCGGGTCTCGGGGGCCGCTGGCGCTGGGGGGCGGCTCGTGAGGAAGGCGCTGAACGACAACCCGATCGCGCAGATCGCGGTGCTCGGCGTGCTGGCGGTGGTCGTCGGCTTCCTGCTGCTGACCAGGATGGCGAGCAGCGGCGGCGGCGAATCGTCCGCCACGCTCGACGACCGCTTCCGAGCGCCGCGGCCACGCCGGCGCCGGCGATCGACTCCGCCATCTCCACGACGCCCGCCCCACCACCAGCTCCGGTGAGGCGCCGCCACGGCGAGCGAGGGCGCGACCGTGCCGCCCGCCGGCTCGGCGAGCGGCGCAGCGGTTGGCGAGTTCGTGGCCGGGCCAGGGCTACCCGCGCCGGTGGTCAAGGCCTACAGGGACGACAAGACCGTCGTCCTGCTCGTGCTCAGGCGCCGCGGGATCGATGACGACCAGCTGCGGCAAAACGTCGAGAGGCTGCGCGGGAGAAGCGATCTGGCGCTGTTCGTCACCAACGCCGGCCACATCGCCCGCTACTCCCGGATCACGCAGGGCGTGAACGTGGACCGCGTCCCGGCGCTGATCGTGCTGCGGCCGCGACACCTCACGCGGGGGACGCCGACGGCGACCCTCAGCTACGGCTTCCGGGGACCGGAGAGCGTCGACCAGGCGATCCGCGACGCCCTGTACAAGGGCCCGAGCAACCTGCCCTACTACCCCAAGTAGCGGCCACGCCCTCGGGCGGCGAGGGGCACCTCCGGCCAGCTACGCTCGGGGCACGATGACGGGCGTCGAGGCCTTCGAGCACTACCTGGGCGATGACTCGCGGCGCGGGCCGGCGCCGGACGGCGCCCACAGCGGCGCCGCCGGGGGCGCCCCGTGCGGCGACCTCGTTCGCCTCTCGCTCGTGGTCGAGCGGGGTCGCGTGGCTGCGGCGCGCTTCGACGCGGAGGGCTGCGCCGCGACGATCGCGGCCGGCGCCGCGGTCGCCGAGGCCGCGGAGGGCGCGGGCGTGCTGGAGGCCGCGCGAATCGGGCCGGCCGGGGTCTCCGCCGCCCTGGGCGGGCTCTCGCCGCAGGGGCGCCACGCCGCCGAGCTGGCCACCGACGCGCTCCATCGGGCGCTTGGCGCCGCGGCCTCGTCGGGCGAGGTCCTCTCGGACCCACCAGCCGCCGCTGAGCGCGTGCTGGTGGCGATGAGCGGCGGCGTCGACTCCGCCGTCGCGGCGCTGCTGGAGCGCCGCCGCGGCGCCGAGGTGGTCGCGGTGACCCTGAAGCTTTGGGCCGACCGGCACACCGACGGGGCGCGAAGCTGCTGCTCGCCGCAGGCGGTCGTCGGCGCCCGGGAGCTGGCGCAAGGGCTCGGCCTTCCCCACCTGACGCTCGACCTCGAGCCGGCCTTCCGGGACACGGTCGTCGAGGGTTTCCTGCGCGGCCACGAGGCGGGGCGGACCCCGAACCCGTGCGTGGTCTGCAACGGGGAGGTGCGGATCGACGCGATGATCGCCCTCGCGCGGCGGGTGGGGGCGTCGGCGCTGGCCACCGGCCACTACGCGCGCGTGGTCGACGACGGCGCCGGGCCTCTCCTCGCCATGCCGGCCGACGAGGCCAAGGACCAGACCTACATGCTCTCCGCGCTGGGGCCGGAGTCTCTGGCCGCGCTTCGCTTCCCGCTCTCGCATCTGACGAAGGCGCGGGTGCGCGAGCTGGCCGCCGCCGCGGGCCTGCCGGTTGCCACCAAGCGCGAGAGCCAGGACCTCTGCTTCCTGGCCGGCGAGGGAAAGCGCTCGTTCCTCGCCAGGCACGCGCGTCTTCGCGAGCGGCCGGGCGAGATCGTTGACGGCGGGGGCCAGGTGGTGGGGCGACACCGCGGCCACCACAACTTCACGGTCGGACAGCGCCGCGGCCTGGGCGTCGCCGCCGGCCAGCCGCTTTACGTGCTCGCCACCGACGCGGCCGCGAACCGGGTTGTGGTGGGACCGCGTACGGCGCTGGCGACGAAGCAGGTCCAGGTTCGCGACGCGACCTTGCTTCGCGACGGCGATCGCGTCGACCGCGTCAAGCTGCGATACCGCTCCCGCCCGATCGGCTGCGCCGTCACGGCCGGCGTCGGGCGGCACGCGGAGCTGCGCCTGGAGCTCGCCGAGCCGGCCTACGGCGTCGCCCCCGGTCAGGCCGCCTGCCTGATGGACGGCGAGCTGGTCGTCGGGCATGCCACGATCGCAGCCTGAGAGCACCTGACGGACTTCCTAGACTGCGGGTGCCGTGAAGTCCGCTGAGATCCGCGAGGCCTATCTGTCCTTTTTTGAGGAGCGAGGGCACCTGCGCGTGCCCTCGGCGTCGCTGATCCCGGCTGCCGACGACACTTCGACCCTGCTGACGATCGCCGGGATGCAGCCCTTCAAACCCTACCTCCGCGGCGACGAGGCACCGCCGCGCGAGCGGATCGCCTCGTGCCAGAAGTGCTTCCGCACGCCCGACATCGAGGAGGTGGGGAACACCCGCCGCCACCTGACCTTCTTCGAGATGCTCGGGAACTGGAGCTTCGGCGACTACTTCAAGGACGACTCGATCGCCTGGGGCCTGGAGCTCTCGGTCGACGTCTTCGGCCTCGATCCCGAGCGGATCTGGGTGTCCGTGTTCGGCGGCGACGAGGAGCTCGGCCTGGGCCCGGATCAAGAAGCGATCGAGATCTGGAAGGCGCGTGGGATTCCCGAGGAGCGGATCGTGCCGCTGCCTCGATCGGAGAACTTCTGGCAGGCCGGGTTGACCGGGCCCTGCGGTCCCTCCTCGGAGATGCACCTTGACCGCGGGCTCGAGTTCGGCGATGCCGGCGATCGGCCGGGCGACGACACCGACCGCTTCCTCGAGTACTGGAACCACGTCTTCATGTCCTACGAGCTGCACGAGGACGGCTCGCTGACGCCGCTGCCCAAGAACAACATCGACACAGGCATGGGCCTGGAGCGGATGGCCGCGATCCTGCAAGGGGCGGGATCGGTGTTCGAGACCGATGGCTTCCGGCCGCTGATCGACCTCGCCGAGCGGCTCTCGGGGCGCGCCTACGGCGACGACCGCGTGACCACGCGGGCCATGCGGATCATCGCCGACCACTCCCGGGGGATGACCTTCCTGATCGCCGATGGGGTGGTTCCCTCCAACGAGGAGCGCGGCTACGTCCTGCGGCGGGTGATGCGCCGCGCGATCCAGCAGGGCCGAACGCTGGAGCTGGAATCGCCGTGGCTCGCCAGGTTCGCGGAGCTGACGATCGAGCTGATGGCCGACGCGTATCCCGAGCTGGCGGAGCAGCGCGAGACGATCATGCGGTGGGTCGGGGACGAGGAGGCGGCGTTCGGGCGCACGCTCGAACGCGGCACGGCGCTGCTGGCGCAGCTCGTTGCCGAGGCGGAGGAGCAGGGCACGTCCTGGATCGACGCCGCCGACGCCTTCAAGCTCCACGACACCTACGGCTTTCCCTACGACCTGACCAAGGAGCTGCTCGCCGAGCAGGGGCTGTCCGTGGACGACTCGGGCTTCGAGGCCCTGATGGAGAAGCAGCGGGTGCGGGCGCGCACCGGCGCCGAGCCCGCGATCCCCGACCGTCACCAGGCAGTGATCTCGTTCGCCTCCGGGGCGCCGGCCTCCACCTTCGTCGGCTACGAGACGCTCCACGCCGAGACCGCCGTGATCGCCGCCCAGGAGCTGCCCGGAAACGGCGCCCCGGCGGTGGCCTTGGCCAAGCTCGAGGAGAGCCCCTTCTATCCCGAGGGCGGTGGCCAGGTCTGCGACTCGGGGTCGATCGGCTGGGACGGCCGCCGAGCGCCCGTCGCCGACGTGTATCGCGTCGGGGACGACCAGGTGATCCGCTTGGAGGGCGACGCTCCCTCCCCCGGCACCCGCGTCGAGGCCGAGGTCGATCATGCCGCCCGCCACGCGACGATGCGAAACCACACCGCCACCCACCTGTTGCACGCGGCCCTTCGCGAGCAGCTGGGCACCCACGTCCGCCAGGCGGGCTCGGCGGTGCGCCCGGACAAGCTGCGCTTCGACTTCACCCATGGCGCGCCGCTTGCCGAGAGCGAGCTGCGCGGGATCGAGGATCGCGTCAACGAATGGATCAAGGCAAGCCGCCCGGTGCGCGCCCTGCACATGGATCGCGCCGAGGCGGAGGCGCTCGGCGCGATCGCGCTGTTCGGCGAGAAGTACGGCGATTGGGTGCGGGTGATCGAGGTCGACGAGGTCTCGCGCGAGCTCTGCGGCGGCACTCACGTCGCCAGCACCGCCGAGGTGGGGATCTTCACGATCGTCTCGGAGGGCTCGAGCGCGGCCAACGTGCGCCGAGTCGAGGCGCTCACGGGCCCGGCCGCGATCGATTGGTATCGGCAAGCGAAGCGCCGCCCTCGAGCAGGCGGGTGCCCTGCTGGGGTCGGCCCGCGATCCGCTCGACGCCGCGCGCCGGGCGGCCGAGCGGCTGGCGGCGCTGGAGCATCTGAAGGCCGAGGTCGATGCTCGCCAGGCAACCGAGCAGGCGGACAGGCTCGGCTCCGAGGGTGAGGAGATCGCCGGCGTCAGGATCGTGGTCAGCCTGGGTGAGGGGGCCGATCAAGGCGCCCTGCTCGACCTCGCGGACCGCATCAAGGCGCGGCTGGGCGACGCGGCAGTCGTCCTCGGCGGGACCGAGAATGGCAAGGTGGCCCTGGTCGCCAGCTTCACCGACAGCGCCGTGCAGCGTGGGCTTTCGGCAGCCGACGTGGTCCGCGAGGCTGCGGCGGTGGTCGGCGGCGGGGGAGGGGGTCGTGAGAACGTCGCCCAGGCGGGGGGAAGGGACCCCAGCCGCCTGGAGGAGGCGCTGCAGGTGGCTCGCGAGGCGATCAAGCGCGGGCTCGGCGCGTAGCCGGGCGCGATCCGATGCGCGTTCTGGCGATCGACCACGGGTCCGCGCGCGCCGGCTGTGCGATCTCGGACCCCACTGGTACGATCGCGCGGCCGCTGGCAGTGATCGAGCCGCCCGACCCGCGAGCGATCGCCGAGCTCGCCGCCGAGCATCAGGCGGAGCTCGTGATCGTCGGCCTGCCGGTCTCCCTCAGCGGGGCCGAGGGGCCGCAGGCGACCGAGGCGCGGGCGTTCCGCGACGCCCTGGCCGCGATGCTCGACCTACCCGTGGAGACCTACGACGAGCGATTGACCACGCGGATGGCCGATCGCTCGGCGCGCGCCGGCGCGAGCGCGCCCGCCGATGCGCTCGCCGCCGCACACCTGTTGGAGTCCTATCTCCAACGTCGCGGCTCGGCGCAGGAGGGGGTGGAGTAGCTCGATGACGGATTGGATGGACCCGTCGGCCGAAGACGACGCCGGCGCCCAGGAGCGCGAGCGTCGCCGGCTCGAGCGCGAGGCTCGCAGGCGCGAGCGCCGGGACCGGGGGCGCGAGGCCCGGGAGGCGCTGGGCGATCGAGTCAAGGACTCGCTCGGGGGCGGCGCTCCGCCGGCCGTGGAGCAATCCGGGGCGCCGCCTCCCGCGGAACCCCCTCGAGCCGCCGGGCCACGCGCGCCGCGCCCCCCGCGGGGCGGCGTCTACTCGCGCCGGCGGCTGTTCGCCCTGGGCGCCGTGGTGGTCGCGGCCGCGCTCGTGGTGGCGGCCGTGGCGGCGCTCCGCCAGTCCACGAACGGCGGCGGGGCCGAGGTCACAACCGACGCCAAGCCAGCCAAGACGATCACGATTCCCGAGGGCTACGACCGCAGCCAGGTCGCCGAGATCGCCGAGCAGGTCGGCCTGCGCGGCGACTACCCGAAGGCAAGCGAGAGCTTCAAGGGCTTCGACCCGGCCGAGTACGGCGCCGAGAGCCCGGAGAGCCTGGAGGGCTTCCTGTTCCCTGCGACCTACGAGTTGCCCCGCCGCCCGACCGCCGACGACCTGGTGGCCCGCCAGCTCGACGCCTTCGAGCAGAACATCTCCCAGGTGAACACCCGCTACGCGCGCTCGAAGAACCTGACCACCTACGACCTGCTGATCATCGGCTCGATGATCGACCGTGAGGTCCAGGTGCCGAAGGAGCGAAAGCTGGTCGCGGCGGTGGTCTACAACCGCCTCCGCAACGACATGCCGCTCCAGATCGACGCCACGGTCCGCTTCGCGAGCGGCAACTTCATCGAGCCGATCAGCCCCTCAGAGCTCCAGATCGACTCGCCGTACAACACCTACGTCAACCCGGGGCTGCCGCCGGGACCGATCGGCAACCCCGGCCTCGCCTCGATCGAGGCGGCGGCCCACCCGGCGGAGGTGCCGTACCTGTACTACGTGGTGAAGCCCAACACCTGCGGCGAACACACCTTCGCCACCACCGAGGCCCAGTTCAACCAGGCCAAGGCGGCCTACGACGAAGCCCGCGCCGCGAACGGGGGCAACGCGCCCACCCCCGCCAACTGCCCGTGACGAAAAAGCGGCTGGCGGTCCTCGGCCAGCCGATCTCGCACTCGCGCTCGCCGGCGATGCACAACGCGGCCCTGGCCGAGCTGGGGCTGGCCGGCGAGTGGTCCTACGAGGCGATCGAGGTCGCCCCGGCGGAGCTTCGAGGCGCTCGTGCGCGGGATGGCGGCCGAGGGCTTCGTGGGCGCCAACGTGACCGTGCCGCACAAGGTCGCGGCGCTCGAGCTGGCCGACGAGGCCTCCGAGGCGGCGCGGGCGATCGGCGCCGCCAACACGCTCAGCTTCGCCGGCGGGCGGATCGCCGCCGAGAACACCGACGCCACGCGGCTTTTTGGACTCGCTCCCGGCGTCGCCGGCGGGCCGGCGGGCCCTGGTGCTCGGCGCGGGCGGCTCGGCGCGGGCGGTGGTCTGGGCCCTGGTCACGGAGGGCGCCGGGGTGTCGATCTGGAACCGCACCCCCGAGAAGGCCGAGCGCCTCGCGGATGAGTTGGGCGCGGTGGCGCTTGCCGTCGAGCGACGAGCGACTGGCCAGCGGCAGCTTCAACCTGATCGTCAACACGACGACCGTGGGCATGGGCGCGGCGGGTGAAGGGGCTGCGGGCCTCAAGAGCCTGCCCATCCGTGCCGATTCGTTGGGCGAGAGACACCAGTTGGTGGACCTCGCCTACGGGCCCGCCGAGACGGAGCTCGCCAGGGCGGCGAGAGCGCATGGCGCCACGGTCGTCGACGGGCTCGAGGTGCTGGTTCGCCAGGGGGCCGCGTCGCTTCGCATCTGGACGGGACAGGACCCCCCGATCGAGACGATGCGCCGGGCCGCCAGAGCCGGATAGGAATCTTGACCAAGCGCCCAGACCACCTCAGACCAGTGCCCAACTCGGGCGAGGCGACCGCCCGCAAGCTCGACGACGACCGCACCGAGGCCGCCAGCAACGGGCTCACGCGCGCCGATGCGCCGCGGCCACTCGGGGATGTTCGTCACTGACGTGATCGTCGAGCTCGGCTACGCGACTCGCGAGCGCGTCGACGAGGTGATCAACGAGGCGCGCGGCGCCGGCAAGTCCCCGGAGGCGCTCTTGCGCGAGCACAAGGTGATCGACGCCGATCAGCTCTCGCGGGCGATCGCCGAGCGCTACGGCCTCGACCACCTCGACCTCAGCCTCTACGAGGTCGACATGGGGGCCACGAGCCTGCTCTCGGTGACCGCCGCGCGGCGCTACAAGTCGATCCCGGTCGGCTACGTCGACAAGGAGACGCTGGTTTTGGCGATGGCCGACCCGGCCAACGTGCTGGCGGTCGACGACATCCAGATGATGACCGGGCTGACCTGCCAGGTCGCGGTCGCCGCCGAGGACGACATCGAGGCCCTGATCGGGCGCATGAACTCGCTCGAGAGCGCGGTTTCGGAGGCGGTCTCCGAGGAGGAGGACCTCGAGGGCGAGGCCGAGGTCACCGAGATGCACGAGTCGGCCGACGACGCCCCGGTGATCAAGCTGGTCTACTCGGTGCTCGCCCAGGCGGTCGGCGAGGGCGCCTCCGACGTCCACTTCGAGGCGGACGAGGGCGAGATGAGGGTCCGCTTCCGGGTCGACGGGGTGCTGCACGAGACCGCGCGGGTGCCCAAGCGGATGATCTCCGGGGTGGTCTCGCGCATAAAGCTGATGGCCGACATGGACATCGCCCAAAAGCGGGTGCCCCAGGACGGCCGCGTGGGCGTGAACGTCGAGGACCGCAAGGTCGACCTGCGCGTGACCACGCTGCCGACCCAGCGGGGGGAGGGCTGCACGATCCGCATCCTGGACAAGGACCAGGCGATGCGGACCCTCGACGAGCTGGGGATGGGGGGCGAGGGCCGGACGAAGTTCGAGGCCGCCTTCACCAAGCCCTACGGCGCGGTCCTGGTGACCGGGCCGACCGGCTCCGGTAAGTCGACCACGCTGTACGCGGCGCTTCAGGAGCTGAACGCCGTGGAGCGCAACATCATCACGATCGAGGACCCGGTCGAGTACCGGATCTCGGGCATCAACCAGCTCAACGTGAACCGCAAGGCGGGGCTCACCTTCGCCGGCGGCCTGCGCTCGATCCTGCGTGCCGACCCCGACGTGATCATGGTCGGCGAGATCCGCGACGAGGAGACGGCCCGGATCGCGATCGAGGCCGCGCTCACCGGCCACATGGTGTTGACGACCCTGCACACCAACGACGCCCCGGGCGCCGTCGCGCGCCTGACCAAGATGGGGATCGAGGGCTTCCTGACGGCGTCGGCGGTGGATTGCGTGGTCGCGCAGCGCCTGGCGCGCCAGCTCTGCACCTACTGCAAGAAGCGCACCGTGATCCCCCAGGATGCGCTGACCGCGGCGGGCTTCCGGGTCGGCGCCGACCTGGAGGCCTACGAGCCCGTCGGCTGCGCCCGCTGTAGCCACACGGGCTACCGGGGCCGGATCGGCCTGTTCTCGGTGATGCCGATGAGCGAGGAGATCAAGGAGCTGACGGTCGGCGGCGGGGCCGAGGCCGAGATCGCCGTCGGCGGCTCGCGAGCAGGGCATGCTGACCCTGCGCGAGGACGGCCTGCAAAAGGTCCGCGACGGCGTTACCTCGATCGAGGAAATCGCCCGGGTCTCGACCTGACGTCGCTCAAGGTTCCCGCCCCCGCCGACGATCTACAGGTGCGATGAGCCTCGATTTCGCTGCCGTGCTCACGAAGATGGTCGAGGTGCGGGCCTCGGACGTCCATCTGACGCCGGGCTTCCCGCCCGCGGTCCGCGTTCGCGGGCGGATCGTCCCCATGGACGACTACCCGCCGCTGGCCCCGCAGGAGACGCGGGAGATCGTCTACTCGATCCTCAACGACTCCCAGCGCAAGCGGTTCGAGAACGAGCAGCAGCTCGACTTCGCCTACGCGATCCCCGGAGTGGCCCGGTTCCGCGTCAACTGCTTCTTCCAGCGCGGGGCGATCTCGGCCGCCTTCCGCCTGATCCCCACCGAGATCCTCAGCCTCGAATCGCTCGGCCTGCCGCTGGTGCTGGAGGAGTTCACGCGCAAGCCGCGCGGCTTTGTGCTGCTCACCGGGCCGACCGGCTCGGGCAAGTCGACCACCCTGGCCTCGATGATCGACTTGATCAACGCCGAGCGCGAGGAGCACATCCTGACGATCGAGGACCCGATCGAGTTCCTCCACTCGCACAAGAAGTGCATCGTCAACCAGCGCGAGATCGGCGCCGACGCGCACGACTTCGCGAGTCGCCCTGAAGGCGGCCTTGCGCGAGGACCCCGACGTGATCCTGGTCGGCGAGATGCGCGACCTGGAGACGGTCTCGACCGCGCTGACCGCCGCCGAGACCGGCCACCTGGTGTTCGCCACCCTGCACACCCAGTCCACGGCGCAGACCGTGGACCGGATCATCGACGTCTTCCCGCCGCATCAGCAGCAGCAGGTGCGGATGCAGCTCTCGATCGCCCTCCAGGGGATCGTCACCCAGCAGCTTCTGCCGACGGCGGACGGCTCGGCCCGGATCGTGGGCGTGTGAGGTGCTGGTGCCGACGCCCGCGATCCGCAACCTGATCCGCGAGGGCAAGACGCACCAGATCTACTCGGCGCTTCAGACCTCGGGCGCGGTCGGGATGCAGACCATGGACTCCCACCTGGCCCAGCTGGTCAGGGCCGGAACGATCACGCGCTCGCTGGCCGAGCAGCGCGCCTCGGTGCCGGAGGAGCTGAAGCGACTGCTGGCCGGTGCCGCCGTCACCCAGGTCCCGGCGGCCGTGGCGTGACCGAGGACGGGGCGGGATGAGCACCTTCGCCTTCCGTGCCGTCGACCTCGCCGGCGTTCCCGCGCGCGGCGAGATGGAGGCCCCTTCGAAGACGGCGGTCTCCGAGCAGCTGCGCCAGCGCGGCCTGATCGTCCTCGACGTCTCGGAGAAGCGCGAGGCGCTGAAGCTCGAGAGCATCTTCCAGCGCTTCAAGAGCGTCAACCTGCGTGCGGTCTCGGTCTTCTCGCGCCAGTTCGCGACCCTGATCGACTCGGGCATGCCGATGCTGCGCTCGCTGTACACGCTCGAGGCGCAGACCGAGGACGAGATGCTCAAGAAGGCGATCGTCCGCGTGCGGGAGGACGTCGAGGCGGGAAGCTCCGTGGCGCAGGCGATGGAGTCCCAGCCGGGGGCGTTCGACCCGCTCTACCGCGCCGTCGTGCGTGCCGGCGAGAACTCGGGACGTCTCGACGAGGCGCTGGACCGGATCGCCTACCAGCTCGAGCGGCTCGACGCCCTGCGCCGCCAGGTGCGCTCGGCGATGACCTACCCGGCAGTCGTCTTGGGCCTGGCGCTGGTCGTGATGGTCGTCATGGTCGCGGTGATCGTGCCGGTGTTCACCGGGATCTTCGAGGAGATCGCGGCCGACAACCCGAGCGAGGACACCAGCCTCCCGCTGATGACGCAGATGACGGTGGCCGTCTCGGACTTCGTCACCCAACAGTGGTACATGCTGATCGCGCTGACCGCGGTGGGCATCTACGGCTTTTTGCGCTGGAAGAAGACCGACCGCGGACGGCACCAGTGGGATCGCTTCAAGCTCCGCATCCCGCGGATCGGCGACGTGGTCCAGAAGGTGGCGCTGGCGCGCTGGTCGCGCACCTTCGCGGGGATGATCGAATCCGGGGTCCCGATCCTCCAGGCGATCGAGATCTCCGGCGAGACCTGCGGAAACGCTGTGGTCACCAAGGCGATGGACGACGTCTACGCCTCGGTGAAGCGCGGCGGGACCATCGCCCAGCCGATCGGCGAGCACGAGATCTTCCCGCCGATGGTCGAGCACATGGTCTCCGTGGGGGAGGAGTCGGGTCAGCTCGAGACGATGCTGACCAAGATCGCCGATTTCTACGAGACCGAGGTGGACGCCAAGATCAAGTCGCTCACGGCCCTGATCGAGCCGGTGATGATCATGGTGGTCGGTGGCGCCGTCGGGTTCATCGTGATCTCGATGTACCTGCCGATCTTCAGCCTCTACGACAAGATCCGCTAGGCGCAGGGGCCTCGTGCTCCCCTGCGCGGATCGCGGCGCCAAGGGGGGACGGGGCCGTGCCAGCTGGGTGCCAGCACCCAGCTGGACGGATGTCTCCCTACGAAACTTAAGGTCCAGCTACCAGGGACCGAGTAAGGGGAACGTAAAGGCCAGCCCCAGGGAACGAGTCGGGGCTAGGCGGGAAGCAATAAGTCGAAAGGTAGGAGTAATGCTCCTCAAGCTCCGACAGAGGATGGCCCAGGACGAGTCCGGCTTCACGCTGGTCGAGCTCCTGGTCGTCATGCTCATTCTGGGCCTTCTGGCCGCGATCGCCATTCCGGCGTTCTTCAACCAGAGGGACAAGGCGCGCGACGCCGAGGCCAAGTCGGCCGTCCGGACCGCGCAGACCGCGATGGAGACGTACGCGACCGACCACGACGGTCTGTACACCGGCGCGATCTCGGATCCGACCAGTCCGTACGACCCCGACAGCCTGCAGAAGATCGAGCAGTCGCTCGGTGACGTGGGCGATCGGCTGACGGTCGTGTCCGCCACTGATGACACCTACGAGGTGCAGGTCGAGTCGGAAGTCGGCGCGACGCAGCTGTTCCAGATCTCTCGCGCCGCAACCGGCGTCACCACCAACACCTGCGACGTCGCCGGTACGGCCGGTTGTCCGTCCGACGGCGACTGGGACTGAGCTAGCTCAAGTCTCAGCTGATCGCAGGATCAATCGGTTGGAAGGGCGGGCCCTCGGGCCCGCCCTTCGCGTTCCCGGGGCCAGGCTTTCCGCTCAGGCGCGGGCCAGGCATCGGGCAGTTGCGCACCGCGAGGAACGTCGAGCACGCCCGCCGAAGCTTGAGTTTCGCTGCCAGGGCGCCGATCAATGTGGCAACCCGGCGAGGCACGGGTCGACTGACCATGGAGACGCTGGCATGAGCAGCAGGGCAGGAAGGCTGGGGGGCGACCAGGCGGGTTTCGCGCTGGTCGAGGTGCTGGTCAGCGCGGTCGTCCTCGTGTCGGCCTCCATCGCCGTGCTCGGCGCGGTCGAGGCGGCGACGCGATCCACGGCCGAGGAGCGGCACCGCGCCCGGGCCGCGAGCCTCGCCGAGGCGGACCTGGCGCGCATGCGGGCGATGCGGATCTCCGATCTGTCGAACCTGCACCAGACGAGGACCGTGACCCAGGACGGCACGCCGTACACGCTCGCCTCGGACGCCGACTATCTGACCGACAGCACGGGCACGGCGTCGTGCGAGGCGGGCACGGCCTCAGCCGACTACATCAGGATCCGCTCCACGGTGACCTGGCCGAGCATCGGCAGCCGGCCGCCGGTCCAAAGCGCCAGCATCGTCGCCCCGCCGAACGGCTCGGTGTCGGCCAGCAGCGGCTCGCTGGCGATCGCGGTCGAGGATTCCCAGAACGCGGGCGTCCCCGGCGTGGCGCTGGTGGGCACCGGCGCGGGAACCTTCAGCGGCGTCACCGACAGCAACGGCTGCGCGATCTTCGGCAACCTGCCGGCGGGCGACTACACGGTGGTGCTTGCGGGCGCCGCAACCGGGCTCGTCGACCGGGATGGGAACCCGCCGCTTGACCAGCAAACCAGCGTCGTCGCCGAGAGCACCAACACGCTGGTGCTCCAGTACGACGATCCCGGAACGATCCCGGTCACCTTCACGACCAGGCCAAGCCCCGGCGCCGCCCCGGTGGCGTCGAGCGCCGACTCGGTGGTGCTCTTCAACACCGGGATGACGACCCCCAGGGTCTTCGGCACGCCCGGCACGGCGACGTCCACGATCACGGGCACCTTGCTGTTCCCCTTCGCCTCGGACTATGCCGTCTACGCGGGCACCTGCGAGGGCGACAACCCCAATCCGGGCGACGACGACGACCCCGCCGGCCCCGGAGGCGGTCGCCAGCGTCCTCCTCCCACCCGGTGGGAGCCAGCCAGCGAGCATCCAGCTCCCGGCCCTCTACGTCACCGCGATGAGCGGCACCGACGCCGGCAGCCCGGGCACCCCGGTCGCGGGCGCCATCGTGAGGATCGCCGACCGGAACTGCCCGGACGAGCCCACGCCGGGTTTCAAGCGCACCTTCGTCACGAACTTGCAGGGCACGCTCGCCGATCCCGGGCTGCCCTACAGCTCCTATGACGTCTGCGTCGGCAACGCTGACCCAGCACAAGACCGTGATCGACGTCAGCGTCAAGGACATGACCGACGGCACCACGCTGCCCAGCTTCTATCTGGGCGCGAGCGTGGGGACTGACGGGTGGGCGGCGGGGGCGTGTCCATCGTGAGCGACCAGCGCGGCATGACCATCGTGGAGCTGATGGTGGCGATGGTCGCCTCGCTGGCGATGCTGCTCGCCATCCTCGCCCTGGTCCAGGTCGCGACCCACGGCCAGCGGCGGGTGGCGAGCCACGTCGCGGCCAACCAGCGGGGGCGGCCGGTGCTGACCAGCATCATGGACGCGCTTCATTCGGGGTGCGTGTCGCGGGGAGTCGCGCCGGTGCTTGCCGGGAGCGGCAACAGCACGATGAGCTTTCTCTCCAAGACCGGCGCCGCGGTCAGCCCGACTCCGGACAAGCACGTGGTGACGCTGAGCGGCGCCACGCTCTCGAAGTCGGTCTACCCGGCCAACGGCGGCGCCGCTCCGAACTGGACCTTCAGCCCCACGCCGTCCTCGACGCGCCAGCTTCTGACCGGCGTGGGCGCCGGCTCCGCCGGCAGCCCGCCCTCCAGCGTGCCGCTCTTCCGCTACTACGCGTATTCGGGCGGTCAGGTCTCCGCGACGCCGCTCGCGACGCCGCTGAGCGCGGCGGACGCGGCCCAGACGGTCCAGGTGACGGTCGCGTTCGCGACATCGGGCGGCAGCGAGGTGGCTTCCGACGCCAAGGAGCCGATCACCCTCTCCGATTCGGCCACCCTGCGCCTCGAGCCCGCCAGCGAGGACTCGAGCGAGGTGAACCTGCCATGCGTCTGAGGCGGCCTCCGCGGCGAGGAGGGACACACGATGATCGCGGCCGTCGGGGCGACCTTCCTGGTCACCGTCCTGGGCGGGGCCGCCCTGGCCGCGGCCAACGGGGATCTGAACCTCGTGCGCCGCGATTCCGACGACAAGCGCGCCTTCGCGGCCGCTCAGGCCGGGCTCGGCGACTACTCCTTCCACCTGAACAACGACAACGGCTACTGGGCGAAGTGCACCTCGGTGCCAACCCCCCACGCGGTCAACCAGCAGGGCTCCACCGCGAACCGCCGCTTCGTCCCGGGATCCACCGACGCGAGCTACGCGATCGAGCTGGTGCCGCGAACCGGCCAGTCGTCCTGCAACCCGGCGAGCCCGGTGACGAGCATGCTGGAGCAGAGCGGCGCCCAACACCGGCACCTTCCGCATCCGCTCGACCGGTTACGTCGGCGACGCCGAGCAATCGGTGGTGGCCACCTTCAAGCGCGCCAGCCTCCTCGACTACGTCTACTTCACGCAGCTCGAGACCTCCGACCCGGTGAGCTACGGCTTCGCGAATCCGTCGGCCGCGCTGAATGGCGCCTATTCGCAGTGCTCCAAGTTCCGCCGCGAGGGGCGCATGAGCCAGCCGATGCCCAGCACCGGGGGCCAGTACTGCGACCAGATCGTGTTCGTGACCGGCGACCAGATGAAGGGCCCGTTGCACACCAACGACGACCTGCTGATCTGCGGCACCCCGTCCTTCGGGCGCTCCGCCGCGGACGTGATCGAGGTCAGCGCTCCGCCGCAGGGCTGGCAGGGGTACTCGGGGTGCTCGGGGAACCAGCCCAACTTCGTCGGGGCGCCCCCTTTGTGACCACCGCCCCCGTTCTGACGCCCCCGGCGACCAACGGGAAGCTGAAGACCATCGCCGGGCCGAGCTACACGTACACCGGCCAGACGACCATCGAACTGAGCGGCACGGAGCGCTCAAGCGCGTGAATGGGGGGCATGGCCGATCGCGATCCCGGCCAGCGGCGTGGTCTACGTCAAGAACGGCTCCTGCTCGTCGAGCTACAGCCCGTTCACGGCCACCTACCCGAGCACGTCGGGCTGCGGGAACGTGCGGGTATACGGCACCTACTCGGGGCAGCTGACGATCGCCGCCGAGAACGACGTCATCATCTGGGACGACATCATCCGCACGGGCAACGGGATGCTCGGCCTGATCGCCAACAACTTCGTCCGCGTCCGCCACCCCATCTGTCCCTCGAACAACCTCGGCTGCAGCAACGGAACCATCTCGGCCCAGACCAGCAAGAACAACTGCAACGGAGTCAACGGCACGGGCTCGCAATCGAACCTCAGGATCGACGCCGCCATGCTCGCGATCCAGCACTCGTTCATCGTCGACCACTACAACTGCGGCAACAACCTGGGGAACCTGACCATCAACGGGGCGTTCTCGCAGAAGTTCCGCGGCGCGGTCGGCACGACCGGGGGCAACGGCTACCTCAAGAACTACAACTACGACGACCGCCTGCGCTACCAGGAGCCGCCGAGCTTCCTCGACCCGGTTCAGTCGGCCTGGCACATCCAGCGCGAGACGCTGGACTTCCCCTAGGCCCGCCGTCGCCTCGCGACCATGAGCCCCTTCGTCCCACTCCTCTCGTGCGCCGGTCTGGCGCTCGGCAGCTTCGCGACCGTGGTCGCCCACCGCGTGCCGCGGGGCGAGTCGGTCGTGGGCGGTCGCTCGCGCTGTCCGGGCTGCGGGGCGACGATCGCCGCGTACGACAACGTCCCGGTGCTCTCCTGGCTTGCCTTGCGTGGCCATTGCCGGCGCTGTGGCGAGCGCATCTCGCCGCGCTATCCGCTCACCGAGCTGGCGATGGCGGGACTGTTCGCCGCCACGGCGCTGATCCTCGGCACGGACGACCTCGGGGAGCTCGCCCTGGGCCTCGCGCTGTGCGCCATGCTGGTCATCGTCACGCTCACCGACCTCGAGCGGCGGGTGATCCCGAACACGGTTCTCCTGGCTGGCGCTGTGGTCGCGATAGGGATCGCCGCCGCCACCGACGCCGGGAGCCTCCCCGAGCGCCTCGCCGCGGCCGCCGGGGCGGGCGGGTTCCTGTTCTGCGTGGCGCTCGCCTATCCACGGGGGATGGGGATGGGCGACGTGAAGCTGGTCGCGGTGATGGGGCTCTACCTCGCCCGGGCGGTGGCTCCGGCGCTCCTGGTCGGCTTCGGTGCCGGGGCGCTCGTGGGGCTGGCGATGATCGCCCGACAGGGGGCCGCGGCGCGCAAGCAGGCCATTCCCTTCGGGCCGTTCCTGGCGCTCGGCGGCATCGTCGGCCTCTGGTACGGCGACGCGATCGTCGACTGGTACCTGGAGAGCTTCTTCGGGGGCTAGACCGCCTGAGGCTTCTGAGCGGCCAGGCGTCGCTCCGACTTCAAGGGATCGCAGGTTTCGGTCGATTTAGTGCCTGTGGGCGTCCTGCGCCCGTGCGCTTTAGGCAAGCATGTTTTCGACGACCAAGAACAAGGCAGTGGTGGGTCTCGACGTGGAGGCCGGCAGCGTGGCCGCCACCGAGGTCGCCTTCAACGGCGACTCGACGGTCGCGAAGTTCGGCATGGCCCCGCTTGGCACCGGCGTCTTCAGCGAGGGTGAGGTGTCGGACCCCGAGGCGCTGGGCGACGCGCTAAAGGAGCTCTTCTCCAAGCACAAGCTCTCGAAGGCCGTTCGGGTGGGACTCGCCAGCCAGCGAGTGGCGGTGCGGACGTTGCGCCTGCCGCTGATCGAAAACCGGAGCGAGCTTGAGACGGCGATCCGCTTTCAGGCGCAGGAGCACATCCCGATGCCGCTCGAGCAGGCGGTGCTCGACTGGCAGGCAGTCGGCGAGGCGACCGGCCCGAACGGTGAGCGCCAGGTCGACGTGGTGGCGGTGGCGGCGCGCCGCGACATGCTCGGCGGCTTGATGAGCGCGCTGGGCCGTGCAGGCCTGCGGCCGGTTGGAGTCGACCTGTCTGCATTCGGGATGATCCGCGCGCTCGCCCGCGAGTCGTTCGCGCCCGTCGATACCGGCGACTACGTCGATGCCCCGGGTCTCGAACCGCCCGCCCAGCGGATCGCCAGGCACCTCGGCGGAGAGGGATCGGCGGCAGCGGCCGAGCGGAGCCGGAGCCCGATGCCCCCGCGCGGCTGTACTGCAACCTCGGCGACGTCATGAATCTTGCGGTTGCCCGCGACTCTAGGTGCCTATTCACTCGCGTTTCGCCGTTCGGAGTGGAGGGAATCGCCCAGAGGCTCGCCGAGCGGCGACAGCTCACCCTCGAGCACGCCCGCCAGTGGCTCGTCCACGTGGGAATCGAGCAGCCGCTCGAGGGGATCGAGGGTGACCCGCAGACGGTCTCCGCCGCGCGCGACACGCTGGCCGAGGGTGCCGCGCGGCTCGTTGACGAGCTTCGCCTCTCGCTCGAGTACTACGGGGCACAGGAGGGCGCGGTGCCGATCGAGGGGGTTGTCGCCTGCGGCCCCGGGACCACCATCCCGGGGCTCATGGAGCGCCTTCAGCGTGACCTCGGCCAGCGGTTCGAGGTCGGCAAGCCGCGGGCTCTTGCCCACCTGGACGCCCCGATGGCGGCCCGGTTGACCCTTTCCTTCGGCCTCGCTCTGGAGGAGTAGCCCAGTGCGTGCCGTCAACCTGATCCCCCCCGAGCAGCGCCGTGGCGACCGGGCGCCGATGCGCACCGGCCCCCTCTCCTATGTGCTGGTCGGCGTTCTGGCGGCGGCGCTGGTCGCGGTGACGCTGCTGGTGATGACCAACAACAAGATCTCCGATCGCGAGGCCGAGCGGGTGAGTCTCGAGTCCCAGGTTGCGCGGGCCGAAGCCGAAGCGCAGCGCCTGGCGGCGTTCGCGGAGTTCGCGTCCCTCGAGCAGGCGCGGCAGGAGACCGTCTCCAGCCTTGCCCGAAGCCGCTTCGACTGGGAGCGGGTCCTGCGCGAGCTGGCGATCGTGATTCCCGGAGATGTCTGGCTGACCGGCCTCAACGCCACGGTTTCGCCAGATGCCTCGTCTGGCGGCACCTCGACCTCGAGCGCCGCGGGGACGGAGAGCATTACGGGCCCGTCGCTTCAGATCGATGGCTGCGCGGCCGGACACGAAGCGGTCGCGAAGTTCCTTGCCGCCCTCCAAGACATCGACGGGGTCACCAGGGTCTCCGTCTTGAAGTCCGATCGCCCGGAGCTCGCCGCCCCCGGCGCGGCCGCGACGGGCACGTCCGGCAGCGCGTCCAGCGGGGGCTGTTCCAATCGCGACTTCATCTCGACCTTCCAGGTCGTCGCCGCGTTCGACGCCGTGCAGATCGGCGCTGAAGGTGAGGTGCCCGCCCCGGCCACGCCCGCGACCGAGACGACGACATCCTCAACGGCGACAGCCGATCAAAGCCAGGTCGCCGACGCCGAGCAGCAGCTCTCCCAGCAGAAGGACTCCGCCGCCGAGCAATCCCAGAAGGCCCGCAAGGCCAACGACACCTTCATCCCGGGCGCGGGAACAGGGCCATGAGGCGCAACGAGCTGAACATCGGCGTTTGCCTGGCCGTGATCGGCCTGATCGCCGCCTTCTGGCTGGTCGCGCTGGGCCCAAAGCGCGAGCAGGCCGCGAGCCTCGGGGAGGAAGTCGAGCAACTCCGCTCGCAGCTCGAGCAGGCGGAGCAGGCGGCCGCGATCGGAGAGCAGGAGCGAAAGTCCTTCCCGATGGACTACCGCAGGCTCGTGGTGCTGGGCAAGGCCGTGCCCGAGGACGGCGACCAGGGAAGCCTCCTGGTCCAGCTTCAGCAGCTCGCCGACCGAGCGGGGGTCAGTTTCCAGGCGCTCGAGCTCTCCGCGTCCAGCGGCTCCGCGGCTGCGCCCCCGCCGACCACGGCCACCACGGACTCGGCCGAGCACCACCTCAACCGGCACGTCCGAGGCGACCAGCGAAAGCTCCTCTGGATCCCTGCCGCCGGAGTCCCCCACCACGACCGCGGCCCCCACCGAAGCCTCGGCCGCCGCGCTGCCGATCGGCGCCTCGGTTGGCTCCGCTGGGCTGCCCGTGATGCCGTATGGGCTCAAGTTCACCGGCGACTTCTTCGCGATCGCCGACTTCCTCGAGAGCCTCGACAACCTGGTCCGGCTGCGCCACGGCGCGATAGACGTCCACGGCCGCCTCCTGACCGTCGACGGCTTCGCCCTCCAGCCAGTCGACACCGCGTCCGCCGAGGGGACCGCCGAACTCAGCCCGATTCCCATCCTGACCGCCGAGGTCTCGGTCACGAGCTACCTGACGCCGGCTGACCAGGGGCTGACCGCTGGGGCCAGCCCCACAGCGCCCACGCCAGACGGTGCGGCGCCGGCGTCCGCGCCGGTTCCCGCGGCGAGCGCAACCCCAACCGCTTCCCCAACGCCGTGAAGAAGATCCGGCCACCGCAGCTGAAGATCCGGAGACCGCAGATTCGGACACCGCAGATCAGGACACCGCAGATGAAGATTCGGGCACCGCAGATTCGGACACCTGAGCTTCTGAACAATCTCTATCGCGACCTGCGCGACCGGCGCCTGCTGTTCCCGGCGGCGGCGCTGCTGGTCGCCCTGATCGCCGTCCCGGTGGCCCTCTCGAGCTCCTCCCCGACCACGACGCCGCCGGCGCCCGCGCCGGTGGAAGCCGGGTCGGGGCCGGCGGCGGCCACCGAGCCGGCGGTGCTCGCTGAGGAGCTTGGGATGACCGCCTATCAAAAGCGCCTGAACCAGCTCCAGACCAAGAACCCGTTCAAGAGGCAGTACATGGCGACGCCGACGAGCGCCCAGCCCGAGGCGAGCTCGTCCACGGACAGTCCCTCGAGCTCGACGGCGTCCAGCACGGAGGACTCGGCGTACGACGCCACCGAGCACCTCCACGGCCTCGGACGACGTCCAGCCCGCCGAGCTCGACCGCACCCCCGGAGCCGGCTGAGCCGACCCTGTACGTGTTCCAGCTGGATCTGGCGATTGGGCCACCGGGTGACGTGAGCCGCCGCAAGCACGTCGAGTTGGGCAAATTCCTGCCCAGCCAGGCAGAAGCCGATGTTCGCCTTCGCCGCCGTCGCAGAGGATCTGGAGCATGCGCTCTTCCTGGTCTCGGACGACGTCAGCTCCGTGGACGGCGATGGCCGCTGCGTCCCCGGGCCCAGCAACTGCAGGCTGCTGCGGCTCAAGGTCGGCCAGGAGGCGAAGCTCGCCTACGCTCCCGAGGGTGATCGCACCTACAAGCTCAGGCTGCACGGGATCGATCTCGTCCCGTTCGATGCGAGCGCCTCGGACAAGCGGGGGAAGCGCGGCTCTGAGTTCCCTTCCGGGTTCGCGCTTGCCGCCAGCCGGTAGGCGCGCCCGCACAAAGTCGCTTCCACGCCGCTAGACGGCCCACTAGGGTTGGCGGCGTGATGTCCACGTTTCGCTTCACGACCGCAGGCGAGTCGCACGGCCCCGGCCTGGTCGCGATCGTCGAGGGGCTTCCCGCGGGCTTGGAGCTCGAACGCGAGCGCCTCGATCGCGAGATGGCGCGCCGCCAGCTCGGCCACGGGCGCGGCGGCCGGATGAAGATCGAGAAGGACTCGGTCGAGATCCGCTCGGGCGTGCGGCACGGCCGAACGCTCGGCTCTCCGGTCGCCGTCCTGGTCGCGAATCGCGACTACGCCAACTGGGAGGAGCGGATGAGCCCCTGGCCGGTGGACGCCGAGGTGGAGGAGGTGCACACGCCCCGCCCGGGCCACGCCGACCTGGCAGGCCTGCTCAAGTTCGGCCATTCCGACGCGCGCAACGTGCTGGAACGCGCCAGCGCCCGCGAGACGGCGGCGCGGGTGGCCGCCGGGGCGCTGGCCAAGGAGCTCTTGGGGGCTTTCGGCGTCAGCGTGCACAGCCACGTGGTCCAGATCGGCTCGGTGAGCGCCGCCGAGCGCGACGAGCTGAGCGCCGAGGACTTCGCCGGCGTGGACTCCTCGCCCGTTCGCTGCCTCGACCCGGATGCCGGCGAGGCGATGGTGGCCGAGATCGATCGCCTGCGGAAGGCGAACGAGAGCCTGGGCGGGATCTTCGAGGTGCGGGCCTTCGGCCTGGTGCCGGGGCTGGGCTCCCACACCGGCTGGGAGGAACGCCTGGACGCCCGCCTGGCCGAGGCGCTGGTTTCGATCCAGGCCGTCAAGGGGGTCTCGGTGGGGGAGGCGTGGGAGGTGGCGGGCAAGCCCGGATCCGAGTCGCACGACGAGATCCTCTGGTCCGAGGAGCGCGGCTGGCACCGGGAGACCAATCGCGCCGGCGGCGTCGAGGGTGGAATGTCGAACGGGGAGCCGCTCTTGGTGCGCGCGGCGTTGAAGCCCATCTCGACCCTGACCAAGCCGCTGCGCTCGGTCGACACCGAGACCAAGGAGCCCGCCGAGGCCCTCCGCGAGCGCACGGACTCGACCGTGGTGCCGGCGGCCGCCGTGGTGGGCGAGGCGATGGCCGCCCTGGTGCTGGCTCGCTGCTACCGGGAGAAGTTCGGTGGCGACCACATCGACGACGCGCTTGGCGCGCTGGCCGCCTACAGGGAGCGGATCGGGTGGCGACGCTAGCGGTCACATGCCACTAGAGGGGCGAGACGCGGGCCCAACCGCATCGCGCGCGGCCCGGCGGCCGGCGATCGTCTTCATCGGCTTCATGGGCGCCGGCAAGACGGCCGCCGCCAACGCCGCGCGCGCCGCGGGCCTGGAGGCGATCGAGGCCGACGAGCTGCTCGAGGGCGAGCTGGGGATGCCGATCGCCCGGTTCTTCGGTCGTCGCGGGGAGGAGGAGTTCCGAAGCCTCGAGTCGGCGCAGGTGAGCAAGCTGCTCTCCGAGGCCGACGGCGGCGTGATCGCGCTGGGCGGCGGGGCGGTGTGCTCGGAGGCGGTCCGCGCGGCGCTCGCCCGCCATGTCGTGGTCTGGCTTCAGGTGTCGGCGGACGAGGCCTGGCGGCGGGTGGAGGGGAGCGACCGGCCCCTGGCCCAGGACCGCGGTCAGTTCGAGGCCCTGCACGCCGAGCGCCAGCCGATCTACGCGGAGCTCGCCGACGCGATCCTTCCCCCCGGCGACCAGGAGCTGGTGTCGCGGGCCCTGCCCTCGCTGATCGGGCTTCGCGAGCTCCCTCGGGGAACGCGTATGGCCTGGGCGACGAGCGACTCGGGCGAGTACCCGGCCTACGTGGGCGAGGGCCTATTGGCGGGGGGCTACTGGCCGCTCGAGGGCCGGCGATTCTGCGTCAGCGACTCCACGGTTGCCGCGCTCTACGCGGAGGCGGTGCAGCCGCTGGCTGGACTGGTGCAGGTGGAGCCGGGCGAGCGCGCGAAGACGCTACCCGAGGCCGAGCGCGTCCTGCGCGAGCTGGCTCGGCTCGCGATGTCGCGCTCCGACCACCTGGTGGCGTTGGGCGGTGGCGTGGTCGGCGACCTGGCGGGCTTCTGCGCGGCGACCTACCAGCGCGGGGTCGAGCTCGTGCAGGTGCCCACCACGCTGGTCGCCCAGGTCGACTCGGCCTACGGGGGCAAGACGGGGGTCGACCTGCCCGAGGCCAAGAACTACGTTGGCGCCTACCACCTGCCCCGCGCCGTGATCGCCGACACGGAAACGCTCGCCACCTTGCCCCCCCAGGAGTTGGCGGCGGGCTTCGTGGAGGTGGTGAAGACGGCCCTGATCGCAGGGGGGAGCTGTGGGGGCAGGTGCGGGCCGTCGAGGCACTCGATCCGGCAAGGCTCGGCGGCATGATCTTCGCCTGCGCGCGCACCAAGCTCGAGATCGTCGCCGCCGACGAGCGCGACGGCGGCCGCCGGGCGGTGCTGAACCTGGGCCACACGGTGGGCCACGCGATCGAGGCGGCAAGCGGGTACGAGCGCTACCGCCACGGTGAGGCCGTGGGGCTCGGCCTGCTCGCCACGCTGCGCCTCTCGGGCGCGGCCGAGCTTCGCGACGAGGTGCGCGAGCTGCTCGAGCGTCACGGCCTGCCGGCCACGCTCGACCCCGCGATCGACGTCGACGCCGTCCTTGCGGCGGTGGATCTCGACAAGAAGCGCACCGCCGACGGGGTGGGGTTCGTGCTGCTCGAGCGAGCCGGCGAGCCGGCGACCGGTCAGCGCGTCGACCCGGATAGCGTCCGCGCCGCGGTGGAGGAGCTGAGATGAGGAACCGGGTCGAGGTGATGCACGGGGTGAACCTGAACACCCTCGGCCGCCGCGACCCCGAGCAATACGGGACGATCTCGCTCCCGGAGCTGGAGCGAGAGATCAAGCGCTTTGCCCAAGGCCTCGAGCTCGAGGTGAGGTTCTTCCAGACCAACCACGAGGGCGAGTTCGTCGAGCACCTCCATCGCCTGCCCGAGATCGCGGATGCGGCCCTGCTCAACCCCGGCTCTTGGACCCATTACAGCTATGCGATCCGCGACGCGCTCGAGACCGCGCGGCTGCCGGCGATCGAGGTCCACATCTCCGACGTCCAGTCGCGCGAGGAGTGGCGGCGCCACTCGGTATTCGAGGGCCTCGTGATCGGCGCCGTGTCGGGAAAGGGGCCCGACGGCTACCGCGAGGCGCTCGGAGATGCTGAAGCGGGCGCTCGAGGAGTGAGCTCCTCGAGCCGCGCCGAGCGACTGGCGGCCCTGCTCGTCGAGCGGGGGATCGACCAGCTCCTGGTGGGCGATCTCGTGCGCCCGGGAGACTCCGCCCCCGACTCGATCTCGAACCTGCGCTGGCTGACGGGGTTCAGCGGCACCAGCGGACTGGCGATCGTGGGCGCAGAGGAGCGGCTGTTCTGGACCGACTTCCGCTACCTGGAGCGCGCCCAGCGCGAGGTGGCGGCGGAGTTCGAGCGCGCCACGGCGGAGCGCGAGTTGCTCGACGCCGCCGCAACGAGGCTGCGCGGGCGGGTCGGCTACGACGACGCCCAGACGAGCGTCAAGAGCCTCCGCAAGCTGGAGCAGCTCATTCCGGAGGGCGTGGAGCTGGTGGCGGCCGGGGGCCTGGTGGAGGGCCTTCGCCGCCGCAAGGACGCCGGCGAGCTGCGGGCGATCGCCGAAGCCGCGGGCATTGCCGACCAGGTGTACGGGTCGATCTTCGATCGGGGGGTGGTGGGGAGGACGGAGCGCGAGCTCATGCTCGACGCCCACCAGCGGATGCGGGAGCTGGGCGCCGATGACCCCTCGTTCCCGGCGATCGTCGCCGCCGGGGAGAACAGCGCCCTGCCGCACCACACCTCGTCGGAACGGGAGGTGGCCGCCGGCGAGCTATTGCTGATCGACATGGGCGCGATCGTCGACGGCTACTGCTCCGACTGCACGCGCACGGTCGCCGCCGGAGAGGTCGACGACGAGATGCGCGAGGTCTACGAGCTGGTGCGATCGGCCCAGGGCTCGGCGCTGGAGGCGATCCGAGCGGGCGTGGACGCGCGCGATGCCGACTCCGCCGCCCGCGATCCAATCGCCCGCGCCGGCCATGGCGAGCAGTTCGGCCATGGGCTCGGGCACGGGGTGGGGCTCCAGGTCCACGAGGCGCCGCGCGTCTCGCAGAGGTCCGATCAGGCGCTCGAGGTCGGCGACGTGGTGACGGTCGAGCCGGGCATCTACCTGCCGGGCCGCTTCGGCGTCCGGATCGAGGACCTGGTCACCGTCACCGGCGACGGCTGCCGCAACCTGAGCAACTTCACGAAGGAGCTGATCACGGTCGCTTAGCGCTAGCGGCTGAGGTCGAGCCCGGGCTCGAGCGCCAAGGCGAAGGCGGCGACCAGCTCGATCGTCGCCTCGACGTCGGCCAGGTCGACCATCTCCACCGGCGAGTGCATGTAGCGCATGGGGATCGAGATCAGACCGGCCGGGATTCCGCCACGGGCGATCTGGATCGCGTCCGCGTCGGTCCAGGTGGCGCGCCCCGATGCCTCGACGCTGTGGGGGGCGTCGAGCCGCTCGGCGGTCTCGGAGAGAAGCTCGAAGATCCGCGGCGAGAGCGTCGAGCCGCGGCCGATCACCGGCCCCGAGCCGAGCGGGTGGCGGCCGAGCTCCTTCTCCTCCACCCCCGGGGCGTCGGTGGCATGGGTTCCGTCGATGGCGATGGCGAGGTCCGGCTCCAGCGAGAAGGCCGTCGTGGCCGCTCCCTTGGAGCCGATCTCCTCCTGCACCGCCGCCACCGCCGCCATCTGCCCCGCGAGGCCGCCGCGCTCGTGGACTCGGCGCAGCGTCTCCAGGGCGACGTAGGCGCCGAGGCGATTGTCGAGCGATCGGGAGACCAATCGCCCCCCGGCGAATAGCACCGGGTCGGCGGCGATCACCGCCGGGTCCCCGACCCGCACCCTGTTCAGCGCCTCCTCCTCGTCGGCGGCGCCGATGTCGATGTGCATCTCGCGAAGCTCGACCACCTTCTTGCGCTGCTCCTCCTTCAGCAGGTGGATGGGCTTGCGCCCGACGACGCCGGGGACCGCGCCGGCCCGGGTCTGCACCTGGACGCGCTGGCCGATCAGGATCTGGGCGTCCCAGCCGCCGATCGGCGCGAAGTACAGAAAGCCCTTCTCGTCGACGTGGGTGATCACGAGCCCGATCTCGTCGATGTGCCCGACCACGGCCAAAAGCGGAGCGGCGCCCTCGGCGCCGATTCGAGCGATCGAGGAGCCCAGGGCGTCGGTGCTCAGCGAGGCGAACGAGGCCGCTTGCCGCCAGACCTCGCTCGCGGGGCCCTCGTAGCCCGAGGGAGCGGGCGCGCGGAGCAGGTCCTCGAGCAGCTTCGGCGTCGCCCCCACGGCATCAGTATGCCGGGGAGCGGCAGCCGAAGCGAGTCAGTTCAGGCAGCCTCGCGCCAGGCGGCCAGGGAGCGGTCGGCGGCGAGGCGCCTGAGCGCCTTCTCCTCGAGCTGGCGCACCCGCTGCTGAGTGAGGCCGAGCTCCCGTCCCACCTCGCGGAGGCTCGCAACCGGCTCGTCGCCCGTGCCGAAGCGCAGCTCGATGACCCGCCTCTCGCTCTCCGGCAGCTTCGAGAGCGCCGACTTGACGGTGTGCTCGCGCTGGCGATCGGCGATCTCCTCCTCGACGGCGGGCGCCTCGTCGGCACGCAGCTCGCCGAGGGTGGCGTCGCCGTCCTCGGTGACGGGCGCGTCGAGGCTGGTCGTTACCCGGGCGACGTCTCGCATCGCAAGGACCTCGTCAAGGGGCAGCTCGGCCTCGGCGGCGATCTCCTCGTCGCTGGGCTCGCGGTCGAGCTTGCCGGTCAGCTCGGCGGCGATCCGGTTCACCGTTCGCTGCCTCTGGGCGACGTGCGCGGGCAGCCGAACGGGGCGGCCGGTGTTGTCCAGGCCGCGCTGGATCGCCTGGCGAATCCACAGCGTCGCGTAGGTGGAGAACTTGTAGCCGCGGCGCCAGTCGAACTTCTCAGCCGCCCGGATCAGGCCAAGCATCGCCTCCTGGACCAGGTCCTGCATCGACAGTCCCAGGCCCTGGTAGCGCCGGGCGTTCGAGAGCACGAGCCGCACGTTGGAGTTGATCAGCCGCTCCTTGGCCTCCAGGTCACCCCGCTCGATCCGCTGCGCCAGCTCGATCTCCTCCTCGGCGGTAAGCAGGGGATAGCGCGCAGCTTGGTTCAGGAACAGCTGGAAGCTGTCGGTTGTCTCGGTGGTTTCGGCGCGATGGGTCCTTGCGCGTCGCTCGACACGCTGGGGAGTCGAGGTGGCCGCATGCTGACCGCGGCCGCGACGCGAGCGAGCTCCATCACGCGCGGTGGACGGAATCCGCGTCATGAAGCCTTCTTTCTCGTCAGTTGACTACGGAGTCAATTCTAGCAAATGCTTGACGAAGCAACAACTCTGCGAAGGGTCAACGTCAACCACTCACCGCTGGCTGGCCAAGGTGGCCTCGGGCGGCAGGTCCTGGTCGTGGCGCACGCGGGCGCGGCCCTCCCCGTATCTGACCGTCTCGTAGGTGATCATCGCGAACAGAAGCGCGGTGACGATCGCCAGGGTCGCAAGCGCCGGCAGCTCGACGGCCGCGGGGAGCAGCGCGAACATCGCCAGGGCGAGGAGGAGACGCTGCCGGTTGATCGTGCGGACGTGGCGGTAGCGGAAGCCGACCAGCCCCAGCAGGTAGAAGGCGAGGCCGCCCAGCAGCGCGAATGCGGGCACGGTGGCCAGCGGGTCGTCGACGTCGGCCAGCGTCTTCTTCAGGCTCACCGCGACCAGCACGACCCCGGCGACCATCGGGAAGTGCAGGTAGGAGTACGAGTCGCGGGCCAGCTCGTTTTGCTCGCGGCCCTCGGTCGCGCGAACCAGCCGTCGCGCGGAGACCAGCGCGACCACGTCGAAGTAGATCCACCACAGCGCCGCAGACAGCAGGATGCCCACCACCGCGGCGGCCGCGATTCCGGCGGTGAGGCTGGTGTCCGCCCCGGCGCCGATCGCCACGATCGATTCGCCCAGGGCGATGATGATGATCAGCCCGTGGCGCTCGGCGAAGTGGCCGGGGACGAGCTTCCAGCCCTCTGAACCGAACAGGTACGGCCCGCCCATGTCGAGCAGCAGAGCGAGCGCCCACAGCGCGCCCTGCGCGAGCCCGTCGAGGAACGAGGCGCCGATCAAGAGCCCGACGCCGATCGCCGTGCTCAGCGCCAGGCCCGTCACCGACTTTCGGAGCGCCGCGTCGTCCCGGCTGGCCAGCACGAACAGGGCGATCTGCCCGCCGCGGACGGCTCCGTAGGCCAGGGCGAACTCGAGCGCCAGGCTGTCGAAGGCTTGCGGGACGCAGATGGCGACGATCAGAAGGGCCGCCATGGCGCCGAAGATCGCGATCCGAACCGCGCCCTCCTCGGGATCGACCACGCTCGTCAGCCAGGTGTAACCCGTCCACGACCACCACATCACAGCGAGCACCAGGATGCCCTCCGCCAACCCCGACCAGGTCGGCTTGTCGGCCATCAGCGCGGTGCATTGAGTGAGCGCGAGGACGAACACCAGGTCGAAGAAGAGCTCGAGCGGCAGCACCCGCTCCCCTTCGCGCATGGCGGCGCTGAACCGGGGAGTGCTCGTGTCCCTCGCGGCAGCCATGAGGCGCATCATCCTAGGCGGCCCCAGTCGTTACGCTCAATCGACGGTGATCAGCACGAACCAATTCAAGAACGGCACGCACATCGAGGTGGACGGGGCCGTCTACCGGATCGTCGAGTTCCAGCACGTGAAGCCGGGCAAGGGCGGCGCCTTCGTGCGCACGAAGCTGCGCAAGCTCGACGACGGCAGCGTCCAAGACAAGACCTTCCGCGCCGGGGAGAAGTTCCGGCCGGTGCGGACGGAGGCGCGAAGGATGCAGTACCTCTACGACTCGGGTGAGACCGCCGTGTTCATGGACAACTCCGACTACTCGCAGCTCGAGATTGCCCGGGAGCTCGCCGGCGAGTCGATGCGGTGGGTGCTCCCCAACTCGGAGGTGGAGGTGCTGTTCGTCGACGAGCGCCCCACCGGCGTGCAGGTGCCGAGCGCCGTCGAGATGGCGGTCACCGACACGCAGCCGGGGGTGAAGGGCGATACCGCTTCGGGTGGAGGCACCAAGCCCGCCACCCTGGAGTCCGGCGTGCGGGTGGACGTGCCGCTGTTCGTAAACGAGGGCGACCGGGTCCGGGTCGACACCCGAAGCGGCGAGTACGTCTCGCGCGCCTGAGCGGTCAGGGGACGAGCGAGGAATGCGCCGCTCCGATCAGCGCCGCGCCGCCGTCTTCGCCCTCTACCAGGGGGAGGTGACGGGTCGTCCGCCCGCCGAGGCGCTCGACGACGCGAAGCCGTTCACCAGAGAGCTGGTCGAGGGGGTGGAGGGGTGCCGGGCCGAGCTCGACGCCGAGATCGCCCGGCTGGCTCGCGGGTGGGGCCTGGATCGAATCGCGGCGCTCGAGAAGAGCATCATGAGGGTCGCCCTCTACGAGCTCCATCACCGCGAGGACGTGCCGACCGAGGTGGCGATCGACGAAGCCGTTTCCCTCGCCAGGCGCTATTGCGGCGCCGACGCGCCCGGGTTCGTCAACGGCGTCCTGGGGACCGCCGCCAAGGCCCAATCAGGCTAGCGTTCGTGTATGAGCCCCACTGAGCAGCACGCCGAACGGCTGCGCGAGATCGCGGCGCGACTTCGCGACCCCGAGCTTCCCGAGGGGGAGGCCGAGGGCCTCGCTCGCGAGGCGGCTGAGCTGGTCAGCAAGGCCGGCGCCGAGATCGAGAGCGCCCTGCGCGAGATCGCCGCGCGCGAGGGTCCGTGAGCGACTATCCGGACGATCTTCGCGAGCTGGTCGAGAACTACCTCACCGGGCTGCGCTTCTCGGCGATCCCCGATACCGAGGGGCTGGACGAGGCGATGCGGTACTCGCTGCTCGCCGGCGGCAAGCGGATCAGGCCGGTGCTGGCGCTTGCCACCGCCCGCTCGCTTGGGGTCGAGCCGGAGTCCATGCTGCCCGCGGCGGCGGCGATCGAGCTGATCCACACCTACTCGCTGATCCACGACGACCTGCCGGCCATGGACGACGACGAGCTGCGCCGCGGCCGGCCGACCTCGCACGTCGTCTTCGGCGAAAACGTCGCGATCCTGGCCGGCGACGGGCTGTTCGCGGAGGCGCTTCGCCTGTTCACGGAGCACCAGGGCGGCGAGCCGGCCTCGGTGCTGGCGGGGCTTCGCGAGCTCCTGGGGGCGATCGGCGTCGACGGCATGGTCGGCGGGCAGTACGTGGACGTCACGACCTCTGTGGCGACGGGCACTCAGGCGGCGATCGAGCTGCGGGCCCTCCACGCCCTCAAGACGGGCAGGCTGATCGCGGCCAGCGTGGGCGTCGTGCTGGCCCTGGCCGGCCCGAGTGAACCTGACACAATTCCCTACCGCCGCTTCGCTGAGGAGCTTGGTGTCCTGTTCCAGATCGTCGACGACATCCTGGATGTCACCGGAAGCGACGAGGAGCTCGGAAAGCCGCATGGCAGCGACGAGCGACATGGCAAGCTCACCTACGTCAGCCTGTTCGGGCTCGAGCGCGCCCGCGAGCTGGCCGCCGAGTCGCATCGAAAGGCGCAGGACGCCCTCTCCGCGGTGGGCGACGACCCCCGAGACCTGAGCCGGATCACCGACTTCATCTACACCCGACACCGATGAGCGACGAGCAACCAAAGCTGCTGCACAGGATCAACGGCCCCGGGGACCTGAAGGCTCTGAACGACGGCGAGCTTCAGGCAGTGGCCCAGGAGGTCCGCGAGTTGATCATCGACGTGATCGGCGAGATCGGCGGTCACTTCGGCGCCAACCTGGGCGCCTGCGAGCTCGCCGTCGCGCTCCACAGCCTGCTCGACTCCCCACGCGACAAGATCATCTGGGACGTCGGCCACCAGGCCTATCCGCACAAGGTGCTCACCGGGCGACGCGAGCGGCTCGACACGATCCGCCAGTACGGCGGGCTGGCCCCGTTCTGCTCGGTGTTCGAGTCCGAGCACGACATCATGGGCGCCGGGCATGCCTCGACCTCGATCGGCTATGCGGTGGGGCTGAAGGAGGCGATGCGCAAGGGGATCGGCACCGAGGGCCATGTGATCGCCGTGATCGGCGACGGGGCGCTGACCGGCGGCGTCGCCTACGAGGCGCTCCACAACGCCGGTGGGCTCGAGACCCCGATCGTGATCGTCCTCAACGACAACGGGATGTCGATCTCGCCGAACGTCGGCGCCCTCGCCCGCTATTTCCAGCGCTTCCGCCTCAACCCCACCCTCTACCACGCCCGCGAGGGGGTCGAGGAGCGCCTCACCCGGCTGCCCCTCGGCCTGGGGGGGACGATCGAGCGACTGGGGCCCGAGATCAAGGCGGCGATCAAGGCCTACGCGGCGCCGGGGCTCCTGTTCGAGGAGCTCGATCTGGCCTACGTTGGCGTGATAGACGGCCACGACGTGGGAGCGCTGCGCCGGGCGATCGGCGACGCCCTGGGCGCCCAGCGGCCGGTGGTCGTCCACATTCACACGGTCAAGGGCAAGGGCTTCGCCGCCGCCGAGGAGGGCGGCCTCGAGGGGATGGAGAAGTGGCACGCGGCGAAGCCGAAATCGATCATCAACAGAGTGCCGGCCGCGCTCGAAGCCGGCGCCCGTCAAGGAGACCGCTTCGCCGGAGGCGATCGAGAAGCTCGAGAAGCCGGCGCCTCCGTCGCCGCCCCAGTACACGGCCGTGTTCGCCGGCGCGCTGGTGGACGAGGCGAAGCGCGATCGCCGGGTGATCGGGATCACGGCGGCGATGGCGGGAGGGACCGGGCTCGACAAGCTCTCCAAGGAGCTCCCGGAGCAGTACTACGACGTTGGCATAGCCGAGCAGGACGCGGTGCTGTTCGCGGCCGGCCTCTCGCTCCAGGGAGCGAAGCCGGTGTGCGCGATCTACTCGACCTTCCTCCAGCGAGGCTTCGACCAGATCGTCCACGACGTCTGCCTTCAGGAGCTCAACGTCGTCTTCGCCATGGACCGGGCCGGTCTGGTTGGCGACGACGGCCCCACCCACCACGGCGCCTTCGACGTCTCCTACCTCCGCCCGCTGCCGAACGTGGTCCTGATGGCGCCGCGGGACGAGGCGATGCTGGTCCACATGCTGCGCACCGCGCTGGTCCACGACGAGGGCCCGATCGCCTTCCGGTATCCGCGCGGGGCCGCCGAGGGCGTCTCCCTGCCGGAGCGCCCGCAGGAGATCCCGATCGGCACCGGCGAGCTGCTGGCCGAGGGCGAGCGGGTGGCGTTGCTCGGCTACGGCTACGGCGTTCAGGTGGCGCTGCGCGCCGCGGGCATTCTCGGCGAGCACGACCACCGGGTCACCGTCGCCGACGGCCGCTTCGCGAAGCCGCTCGACGCGGAGCTCGTCCAGCGCCTCGCCCGCGAGCACGAGCTGGTGGTGACGATCGAGGAGAACGTGCTTCCCGGCGGCTTCGGCGCGGCGGTGCTCGAGCACCTCGAGGACGCGTTCGTTTCGCCCCAGTCCCGGGGGCGCGTGATGCGCGTTGGCCTGCCGGACCGCTACGTCACCCACGGCAAGCCGGCCCTCCTGCGCGAGGAGGTCGGCTTTACGGGGGAGGCGGTCGCGGAGCGGGTGCTGGCCGCGCTGAAGGTCCCGTCGCCAGCCGGTCGCTGACCTCCTCACAGAACTCTCGCACGGCGGCGCCGAACTCCTCGCTCGTGCACGGCGCGGCGGGGACGGAGATCGCCCGGGCGCTGGGGAGGGCCTTGCGCGCGTCCTCGAATCCCTCGTCCGTGCTCATCAGGCACCCGTCGTGCTTCGCGATCAGCAGCGGCAGGTCGAGTCCTCGAAGGACGTCCCCGAAACGCTCGTCCTCGGCGGTGACGGCCTCCCAGCCGATCATCAAAAACTCTTTGGGAAACCGCTCCACCATCCGTTCCGCGAGCTCCTCGCTCACGGATCCCCCGGTCGACTGAGCGATGCCGTAGCGGAGGAACGCCTCGCTGTCCTCGTGCACGAGCTGGCTGAGGGCTTCGTAAACCGCGGGACTGTGGGACGGCCGCTGGCCCTGGCGGCTGATCGAGACGATGGCGTGGCCGAGCGCCATGCCCAGGATCGACCCCGGGCGTCGCTCGGCGATGCTGACGGCCGACCGGGATCCCCCAGCCGTCCGCCAGCAGGAAGAACCGGTCCCATCCGAGGCGATCCAGCTCTTCCAGGCCACGGTCCGCGATCAGCTCCCGGGTGAATGAGGACACGTCTCCCTCCGGCAGCGGCTCTGCGCCGATCCCGGGCGGGTCGTAGGAAACGACCTCGGCCCATTCGGCGAGCTGGGGCTTGATCGTCCAGGTGAGCTCCGTGAACTCGGGAATCAGCAGCAGACGGGGCCGGCTCATCCGTCTATGAAAGCCGATCGGCAAGCCAGCGCGCGTCGCGGGGGGCGAAGGCCTCCCAGTCGTTGTTGAAGTAGAGGAAGACCTCGAGCTCGGAGCGCCAGGAGGCGATTCGGCGCCTCCAACTCTCCAGCTCGCGCTCGGAGTAGTTGCCGCGGCGGCCGCGGCCCCCGTAGTGGAAGCGAATGTAGGTCCAGTCCGCGGTGATCTCGTGAGCCTGAAACGGCCGCTCGGGGTGGTCGCCGATCACCAGCGCGGCGCGATGGCGTCGGAGCAGGGCATAGACCTCCTCGGTGAACCAGCTCGGGTGGCGGAACTCGAAGCAGTGGCGACCCCGGGGCAATGCCTCGAGTGTCTCGGTGAGGCGATCGTCGTCGCGCTGGAAGCTCTCCGGAAGCTGCCACAGCACGGGGCCGAGCTTGCGCGCCTTCGCCAACGGCTCCAGCGGGTCCAGGAATCGCTTCGCGCCAGGGCCGATCGCCTTCAGGCGTTTCACGTGGGTCAGGTACCGGCTGGCCTTGACGGCGAAGACGAAACGCCGCGGCGTCTGCTCGGCCCAGGCCTTGACGGCGCTCTCCGAGGGCAGCCGGTAGAAGGTCGCGTTGACCTCGACCGTGTCGAAGAGCTCCGCGTAGCGCTCCAGCCAGCGCCGGGCGGGCAGGCCCTCCGGGTAGATGACCCCGCGCCAGTCGCGGTAGTTCCAGCCCGAGCAGCCGATGTGGACCGGCTTGCTCAACCGTGCATCTCAGGCCGGGACGCGCTCCGGGGGAACTCGCCGGCGCGCCGGCTCGTGGCGGGCGCCGGTGGGCAGGGGGCTGGCGCCCTCGGTGAGCGGCCGGCTGCACAACAGCTGGTAGACGGCGTTCTGGCCGGTCTCGAAGGAGTTGCGGGCGGCACGCAGGTAGAGGCGCCAGACGCGCACGCGCTCCGGGCCCGCCAAGCGCTCGGCTTCGTCGAGCCGCTCCTCGAAGCGAGTCGCCCAGTGCCGGAGCGTCTCGGCGTAGTCGGTGTGCAGGTTCTCGATGTTGAGCGCCTCGAAACCGGCCCGCTCGAAGGCGAGCATCATCCGGGAGAGGTTGAGCAGCTCCCCGTCGGGGAACACGTAGCGGTTGGAGAACTCGCCGCCGATGTGGGCGCCGTCCTCCTGTGGCGGGACCGCGACGATGCCGTGGTTGAGCACTCGGCCGCCGGGTTCCAGCACCCGGGCGATCTGGCGGGCGTACTCGTCGATCTGCGCCTCGCCGACGTGCTCGACCATCCCGATGCTGGCGATCGCGTCGAAGCGCTCCTTACGCAGGTCGCGATAGTCCATCACCCTGAACTCGACCTGGTCGCCGACTCCCGCATCGCGCGCCAGCTCTCTCGCCAGGTCCGCCTGGGGCTCGGAGAGCGTGATTCCCCAGACCGAAGCGCCGTGCTCGCGCGCGGCGTGGATCGCCAGGCTTCCCCAGCCGCAGCCGATGTCGAGCATGCGCTGGCCGGGCTCGAGCTTGAGCTTGCTGCAGATCAGCTCGAGCTTGGCGCGCTGGGCGTCCTCCAGGGTCTCGATTCCGGGCTCGAACAGCGCGCAGCTGTAGGTCATCGTCTCGTCCAGGAACAGCGCGAAGAAGTCGTTCGAGACGTCGTAGTGGTGCCGGACGGCCTCCGCGTCGCGCCGTTTGGTGTGCCGGCGACCACGCGGGCGCAGCTCGGCGGCGGGGGGCTGGGGCCGGCGCTGGAGCCCCGCGGCACGCAGCGCCGCCGCTCCGAGCCGTAGCCGACGCGGGAGGCTGAGCGGCGGCGGGTGCCAGCGGCCCAGCAGGGCGATAGCCCCGTCCAGGTCGTCGACCTCGATCTCCCCGCACACGTAGGCCCGGCCGAGCCCCAGCTCGCCCGGCGCGCGCAGAACGTGGCCGATGGCCCGCGGCGAGCGAAGGGTCAGGGTCGGGCCGCGGCGGGTCGACGGCACGCTGGACCCGTCCCAGAGCTTGATCGTGAAGGGACGGTCGTGAAGCGCGCGCTGGATACTGCGACGCAGCCGGTCCGTGCTTGATCCCGGCACAGACGCGAGCCTAGCTCAAACCTCAAAGGAGAGCGCCCCGCTGGACAGCGGGGCGCTCTGGGGTACAGGGAGGAGAAGTGCTGCACTCGTGCGTGCCTCTCCAATTTCGCCCTTCTACCCGGTTCTCCTGCAGCCCTCGCCGCCGTTGACCAAGCGCCCAAAACGAAGCGGGCCGTCAGGGAGGGAGACGGCCCGCGAGAGTCCTGATCGGTTTTGGGGGAGTCGTCAGGGACTCATCCGTTCAGATACCCCGATCGCCTCGGGCCAAACCGCGTGAAAGCCCCAGCAATCGAAACGCCCCGCACTTTGCGGGGCGTCTCGGGGTACAGGGAGGAGAGATATATGTGATGTGTTTATGGGAGGTAGGCCGGCGGCCTAGGCGCCTGCGGGGACACTGAACCGCGTCGATGCGGTCAGCGCCACCAGAGCGACGCCGATGCCGGCCAAAAAGACTCCTTGGGCCCACTCGCCGGTGGCGATCCCGATCGCCAGCCCGGAGATCCCCGCGAGCGTCGCGAGCACGTAGTCGAACCCCGCGTGGGCCGAGAGCGGGATCGTGCGCCCGGGGCCCGCCGCCTGGATGGCGAGGCCGAGGAGAAGCGCCCCGAACGCGAAGACGACCACCGTCGCCGCGGCGCCGAAGCCGAGCAGCAACGGGGCGGCCATGATCGCGGGCGCGGCGATCATCTCGATCGCGGCGTGGGCTGAGAGGGGGATGGCTCGTGAGGTTGCCATGACGAACTCCAAGATACGAACATATGTGCGCTTCGTGTGTGATCGGGGTCACACATGGTCATTCGCTGTAGAAGCTCAAATCAGGAACCCCCGGCAGTTCAAGGGGTACTACCGAGCGGTGGATTCGACCACTGCTACCTTGCGAAACGGCCCGACGAGACTGCTTCTCGTCGTCTGGTTTCTTTTCATGGCATCGGCGTCGTTCTGGCTGCCCGCTTACAAGGGCGACATGGGCGGCGAAGGGCCGATACTTCTTGCGGTCTTCGCGCTGATCGCAGGCGTTGCCTGGATTGGCGTCCGCGGGCGGGCACAGTCGGTGCGCGGCGCTCTGCTGTCCGCGCTGCCCAGCTTTGCCCTACTTGCTGCGGCTGCGGTGATTGGCGACCTAGAGAACGAGCAGTCGGCCCAGTTCCGGGGCGAGCCGCTCTACCTCTACTTCGGCGTCGCGCTGTGGGCGTCGTGGGCGGCGCTCGTGCTGTCAACCGCCCTCGTTGCGCGGACGAAGTGGAGCGGCTTCGTGGGAATCGGCCTCGGAATCCTTGTTGCGGTGCTCGGCTTGTTCCTGTTCACGATGCGGATCGACTAGCGAGCAAAGCTTTGGGGTGCGCCAGGCGACGAGCCGTCCGACCATGAAAAGAGCCCGCACGAGGCGGGCTCTTCTCGAGGGTGATCGATATGTGACAAGGCGGTTACGCGGGGGAGCGCACCGCAACGGCCTTGTACCCGCTCGTGCCCCTACCCAAACGTCCCAGAGGCCGAAAAAACATCGACAAAATGGAGCAGGCCTCAGCCGCAACCACGGCGCTGCGGGCAACCCTTGCGGCGCCCCAGCAGGAAAAGGGCCCGCACGGGGCGGGCCCTTTTCGGAGATCGATATACGCGTACAGAGGGGGAGCGTATTTCGAACGCTGTGCAAAACGTAGCAAAAACCTCGGACGAGATGGACGGATCGGCAGGGCAAGCTCGTCGACGGGTCCCCTCCGCCATCGCTCGGTCGGCATCCCGCTACCGTTGGCGCCGTGGAGCGGCGCAGGATCGACACCCTGCTCACGGAGCGCGGCCTGGCCGGGTCACGCACCAGCGCGGCCGCCTCGGTACGGGCGGGAAGGGTGCGGGTCGGGGGCGGTGGCGCTCGGGCCACGAAGCCCGGCCAGCTCGTGCCCGCCGACGCCGAGCTGGAGGTCGAGGCGCGCCCTCGTTACGCATCGCGCGGCGGCCTCAAGCTCGAGCATGCCCTGGACGCCCTGGGGATCGAGGTGGAGGGTCGCTCCTGTCTGGACGTCGGGGCGTCCACCGGCGGCTTCACCGACTGCCTGCTTCAGCGCGGCGCCGCGCGGGTGGTCGCCCTCGACGTTGGCTACGGCCAGCTGGAGTGGCGCCTTCGCAACGATCCCCGGGTGGAGGTGATCGAGCGAAAGAACGCCCGCGAGTTGACCCCCGGCGAGCTCCCGTACGGGCCGGGCTTGGCGACGATCGACGTCTCCTTCATCTCCCTTTCCAAGGTGCTGCCCGCGGTGGCCGGCTGCCTGGCGCCAGGGGGCGAGGTCCTCGCCCTGGTCAAGCCCCAGTTCGAGCTCGGACGGGGTCGGGCGAAGGGGGGCGTGGTTCGCTCGGCGGACGATCGTCGCGAGGCGCTCGTGTCCGTCGCCGAGGCCGCGAGCGGGCTTGGCCTCGCCGTCATGGGCTTTGCCTCCTCGGGGCTCACGGGGCCCAAGGGCAACCGTGAGAGCTTCATCTGGTGCGGTGCCGAGGGCCCCGGCGTCGAGGACCTGGAGGCCGCGGCCCGGGCGGTGGAGCCATGAGCGCACGCGCGGAGCCCACCGCCGCCGTGCGCACCGCGGTCATCTTCACCCACACCCATCCGGAGCAGACCTCGGCCGCGCTGCGCGAGGCGGTCGCCGCCGCCGAGCGCGTCTCGTGTGCGCTGGCGGCAACTCCGGACGAGCTCGAAAAGCACGGCGAGGCCGCCGGCGGGATCCAGGTCCGCGAGGACCTCCCGGAACGCCCGGATCTGTGCCTGGTCCTGGGCGGAGACGGCACGATGCTCAGCGCGCTCCGCCGTTACGCCGGCACCGACGTGCCGGTGTTCGGGATCAACTTCGGCACCATCGGCTTCCTGGCCGCCGTGGAGCGCGAGCAGCTCGCCGATGGGCTGTCGCGCGCCTTCGGCGGCGACTACGAGGTGATGAATCTTCCGGGTCTGAAGGCGGAGATCGACGTCGCGAGGCCGATCGCCCTGAACGACGTCTCGTTCATCCGCCGGCCTCAGGGCCGGGTTGCCGAGCTCTCCTACCGGCTCGGGGGACAGGAGGTTGGCCACGTGCGCTGCGACGGCTTGGTCGCCGCCACGCCGGCGGGCTCCACGGGCTACAACCTCGCCAATCAGGGCCCGATCCTGGCCTGGGGGGTGGAGGGCTACGTGGTCAGCTTCATCGCGCCCCACACGCTCACGGCCCGTGCTCTGGTGGTAGCGCCCGACGATGTCCTGCACGTGGGCAACGCCGCCGGCCGGGAGGCCGTGGACGTGGTCCTGGACGGAGAGTACGTCGGCGAGCTTGGGAGCGGGGAGGAGATCGAGGTCGGCTTCCGCGACGGGGTCGCACGACTGGCACAGCTCCCCGGGTCCAGCTTCTACCGCCGCATCCGCGACAAGTTCGGGCGCATCGCCCACTGAGCGGCGCGAGCCCCGAATCCGTCCCTGGCCGCTGCTAGTAAGAGCTCGGTGCTGCGCGAGCTGCGGATTGAGAACCTGTTGCTGATCGAGCGAGCCGAGCTTCGCTTCACGGACGGGCTGAACGCGATCACCGGCGAGACCGGGGCCGGGAAGACGATCCTCGCCCACTCGCTCGACCTGCTGATGGGCGGAAAGGCGCGGCCCCAGATCGTTCGCCCGGGGGCCGACGAGGCCTACGTTGAGGGCGTCTTCGCCGTCGGAGAGGAGCTGCTCACCGATCCGGAGCTGGCCGAGCTCCGAGAGCGGCTTCCCCCGGACACGGAGGAGATCGTGCTCGGGCGCCGGGTCGCGGCCTCGGGGCGGACCACCGCCTTCGTGCAGATGCGCTCCGCGTCGGCGAGCGATCTGCGGGCGCTCGGCTCCCGCCTGCTCGCCTTCTACGGACAGCACGAGCACCGCAGGCTGGTGCTGTCCGCGGCGCAGCTCGAGATCCTCGACGGCTTCGCGGGCGCCCAGCAACTCGAGAGCCGCGGTCGCTACCGCGACGCCCACGCGGAGGTCGTGGCCCTGTCGCGCGAGCTGGCCGAGCTGGCCGAGCGCGAAGGGGCGAGGGAACGGGACCTCGACCTGTTCCGCTTCGAGCTGGCCGAGATCGAGGCCGCCTCCCCGGATCCCGACGAGGAGCGCGAGCTGGAGGCGGAGCGGGATCGCCTGCGCCACGCCGAGGGCCTGCGGGCGGCCGCGTCGGGCGCGCTGGGGGCGATCGCCGGCGCGGACGACGAGTTCGAAGGTGCGCGCGACCTCCTAGGAGCGGGCGAGCGCCACCTGGTGGCGGTGGATGGGGTCGACGCTTCGCTCGACGCGATCGCCGAGGGGGTCCGGGCGACCGCGGTTGAGCTCGACGACGCAGCCAGCGCCCTCCGCTCCTACCTGGAGGGAATCGACGCCGAACCTGGCCGCCTCGAGCTGGTCGAGGAGCGCCTGCACGCGGTCGACCGCCTGAAGCGAAAGCACGGAGGCTCGGTCGAGGCGGTGCTCTCGCACCGGGAGCGTTGCCGGGCCGAGGTCCACCGCCTCGAGAACGCCGAACGGCTGACCGGCGAGCTCGAGCGCCGGCTCGAGAAGGCCGGCAGCCTGCGCGCGGCGCTTTCCGCGGAGCTCGGCGGGGCGAGGGCAAAGGCGGCTCGCGGGCTGTCCAAGCGGGTCGGCGCCGAGCTCGCCCAGCTGGGCATGGAGGGGGCGTCCCTCGAGGTGGCGCTCCATCCGCACCCCGACGGCTTCGGCCCCAACGGCTCGGAGACGGTGGAGCTGAGCGTGGCCACAAACCCGGGGCTCCCCGCGTCACCGCTTCGCGACGCCGCCTCGGGCGGGGAGCTGTCGCGAATCATGCTCGCGCTCACGGGCCTTGGCAGAAACGCCGGGGCCGGAACGCTGGTATTCGACGAGATCGACGCCGGAATCGGCGGCAAGGCGGCCCGCGCCGCGGGGGAGAGGCTGCGGAGGCTGGGCGCGGAGCGGCAGGTGATCTGCATCACCCACCTGCCGCAGGTCGCCTCGCTGGCCGGTACGCACTTCCGGATCGAGAAGCGGGCCCGCGCGGGCCAGGCCAGGGCGACCGTCGACCGGGTCGACGGCGACGAGCTGGTGGCCGAGATTGTCCGTATGCTCGGTGCCGAGCAAAACGACGAGGCCGCCAGTCGCCATGCCCGCGAGCTGCTGGCGGCGGCGTGAAGGAGGGTGATGGAGACCGAAACGCCTGAGGCACCGGAGATCGAGGAGCTGCCCGAGGATCCGGATACCGACGTGCTCGAGCCCGATGAGCTTCCCGACGAGCTGCCGCTGGAGGATGACCCCGGCGAGCCGCTACCTGGGCAGTTCGACGAGCCCGACACCGGGGAGGTTCAGTTTTCCGGATAATCGGCGTTCGATGGCGACGCCCGTCCGAACTCGCGCGCGGCGCTGGCTTGGGGGCAACGGTTCCGCCCCCCCTGGGCCCGGTGCCACCATCCACGGCAGCGCCAGGCTGGGCCGTAGGACGAAGCAGCTCATCAAGCGACTCGACGCTGGGGACGTGGCGATCATCGATCACGCCGACCTCGATCGGATCGCGGCCGAGGATCTGGTGGCCACTGGCGTGCCGGCGGTCGTCAACGTGTCGCCGTTCTCCACCGGCCGCTATCCGAATGCCGGCCCGCTGCTCCTGGCCCGCGCCGGAGTGCGCCTGATAGACGCGCCCGCGGCGCCATTGTTCGAGGAGCTCAAGGACGGCGATCCGGTGGCGATCGTCGGGGGCGAGGTTCGCCGCAACGGAACGGTGCTGGCGGCGGGCCGCGTGCTCACCGCTCCTGAGCTCGCCGAGCAGCTCTCCGAACACCGCCGCCGGATCGACGAGGCGCTCGCCGCTTTCGCCGAGAACACGATCACGCATCTCCGCCAGGAGCGGGAGCTCCTCGCGGGTCGGGTGGAGTTGCCCCGCACTCGCACGGTGTTCCGCGACCGCCACGTGCTGATCGTCGTCAGGGGCACGACGTACCGCAAGGACCTGCACGCGCTTCGCGCCTATATCCGCGACGTGCGCCCGGTGCTGGTCGGGGTGGACGGGGGCGCCAACGCGATTCTCGAGGAAGGGCTGACGCCCGACGTGGTGCTCGGCGACATGGACTCGGCCACGGACCAGGCGCTGCGCTGCGGCGCCGAGCTGGTGGTGCATGCTTACGCGGACGGGCACGCGCCCGGTCGCGCGCGCCTCGAGCGCCTCGGGCTGGAGCATCAGACGATTAGAGCGGTGGGCACCAGCGAGGACGTCGCCATGCTGCTCGCCTCGGAGAAGGGCGCGGACCTGATCGTCAGCGTCGGCGCCCACTTCAACCTGGTCGAGTTCCTCGACAAGGCGCGTGGTGGCATGTCGTCGACCTTCCTGACCCGGCTGCGCGTGGGCGAGCTGCTGGTGGATGCCAAGGGCGTGAGCCGGCTCTACAACCCGGGCGTCAGCGGCCCCCAGATGGCGCTCCTGCTGACCGCCCTGCTGATTCTGCTGGCGATCGTGATCGCGAAGACGCCGGCCCTCAGCGACCTGGTGGACCTGATCTGGCTGAAGCTCAAGATCATCCTCGGCATCAGCTAGCGGATGGGGTACTCGGCGCGCTACCACGCCGCCTCGCTCGCCGCCGTATTCCTGGCGCTCGCGATCGGCATCCTGATCGGCGTCGGGCTGGGCGACAACGTCGTCTCGGACACGACTAACCAGCTCGAGAGGAGCCTCACCAGCGACCTCGCCGACGCCCGCTCCAACGCCGAGGATCTTCAGGCCGAGCTGAACCGGGAGCGCGAGTTCTCGACCGAGATCTTCCCGGCGCTGGTCGACGACCTGCTGCTCGGCGATCGGGTCGCCGTCGTCGCGCTGGGCTCACTGCCCCAGGACATGAAGGGCGACATCGAGTTCGTCGTCGGCGGCGACAGCCCCACCGGGGCAAGGCTCAGCGAGTTCGCGGTGGTGCGAGAGCCCCCCGACCTGCGGGCGCTCGCCGAGGCGGCACCCCCGGGAAGCCCGGCCCGCAGGGTGGCCCGCGACTCGGACGCGCTGGCTGACCTCGCCCGGCGAGCCGGGCTGTCGCTCGTCAGGGGAGGGCCTCCGTTCGATCGCCTGGCAGAAGCGCTCCTGGTGGACGTCAGCGGACGGCCGGGAGGGATCGATGCGGTGATCGTCGTCCGCGACCCCCCCGCTGACCTCAGCGCCGCCAAATCCGATGCCACCGACAGCCTGGAGGAGGGGCTCGTGGACGGGATCACGGGCGCCGGAGGGATCCCCGTGGTGGGCGTTGAGCGCTCCGACTCGGACGAGTCTCAGATCGGCTTCTATACCTCGCAGGGGCTCTCCGCCACGGTCGACAGCATCGACCTGATGGCGGGGCGGGTGGCGCTGGCCTACGCGCTGAGCGGGGTGGAGGGCGACTATGGGACGAAGGCTTCGGCCGATCGCCTGCTTCCCGCTCTGCGGCGTTCGCCGACAGCACGGGCCGCCGGCCCCCCCGTCCCTTGAGGCTCGCCGGGCTGGCGCTGTCCGCCGCGGTCGCCCTGGCCTTCGCGGGCCCTTGGCTGCGGGACATGAGGCGCTCCGGGCTGACCCGGGAGAACTACCGCAGTCGATCGCTCGCGTTCCCGGCAGGCGCGGTCCTCCTTGCCTGCTCGCTGGTGGCCCTGGTGCCGCTCGCGCTGCTCGACGACCGCGCCGATCTCGACCTGCTCGACCCCGAGCTGCGGCGCTGGGCGGTCTATGTGCTCGGCGTGGCCCTGCTGGGGCTGCTCGACGACGCGCTCGGCCGCGGGGCGGCGGCGGACGCCCCGCGCGGCTGGCGAGGCCACCTGGGGGCGGCGCTCGCCGGGCGATTCTCCACCGGGGCGATCAAGGGCGTCGGGGCCCTCGCGCTCGCCGCCTACGCCGTCTCCGGGCGGGGGCGCGAGAGCTTCGACTATCTCGCCGACCTGGCTCTGTTGCTCTTGACCACCAACCTGTTCAACCTGCTCGACCTGCGACCGGGGCGGGTGGAGAAGGTGTTCGCGGCGCTGCTCGCCGGCCTCTGCCTGGGGGCTTGGACGGTCGCCCCGCTCGACCTCTTGGGGATCTTCATCGGCCCCGTGCTGGTGGGCGCCGCGTTCACCCTGCGCGAGCAGGCGATGCTCGGGGATACCGGCTCGAACCTTGTGGGGGCCCTGGCGGGGATCTCGCTGCTGGTGGTGCTTTCAGACGACGCCCGCTTGGCGGCCTTGGCAATCGTCGTGGCGCTCAACCTCTACGGCGAGTTTCGCTCGATCTCGCGCACGATCGAGAGGGTTCCGCTGCTTCGCTCACTAGACTCGCTGGGCAGGTTGACCGAGGGCCCGAAGGCAGACCCCCGCAGATGAAGCCAGGCGAAACCCGGTTCATCTTCGTCACCGGCGGCGTCGTCTCGTCGCTCGGCAAGGGGATCGCCGCCGCGTCGATCGGGCGGTTGCTGGTCAGCCGAGGCTTCCGGGTCCAGCTCCAGAAGTTCGACCCCTACATCAACGTCGATCCCGGGACGATGAGCCCCTTCCAGCACGGCGAGGTGTTCGTCACCGAGGATGGGGCGGAGACCGACCTCGACCTCGGCCACTACGAGCGGTTCACCGACGAGAACACCTCGCGGGCATCGAACGTCACCGCCGGGGCGGTCTACAACTCGGTGATCAGGCGCGAGCGCCGCGGCGACTACCTCGGCGCGACCGTCCAGGTGATTCCCCACATCACCGACGAGATCAAGCAACGGATCCTGATCCTGGCCGAGTCCCAGGCGGTCGACTTCGTGATCTCGGAGATCGGCGGCACGGTGGGGGACATCGAGTCGCTGCCCTTCCTGGAGGCGATTCGCCAGCTCTACACGGACCTGGGGCCAAAGCGCTGCATGTTCGTGCACCTGACCCTGGTGCCCTACGTCGGCCACGCCGGCGAGCTGAAGACCAAGCCCACCCAGCACTCGGTCAACGAGCTGCGGCGGATCGGGATCCAGCCCCAGGCCATCGTCTGCCGGTCGGAGCGCGGGCTGGAGCGCGAGATTCGCCGCAAGATCGCGCTCTTCGGCAGCGTGCCGGAGGAGGCGGTGATCTCGGCTCGCGACGTGGACAACATCTACAAGGTGCCGCTGGTGCTCCGCGCGGAGGGGATGGACGACCTGGTGCTCGACCATTTCGGGCTAGACGCGGGGCCGCCGGATCTGGGGCAGTGGGAGGAGCTGGTGCGGCGCGCGGACGCCTGCGAGCGGACGGTTCGGATCGCCTTGGTCGGCAAGTACGTGCAGCTCGCCGACGCCTACAAGTCGGTGGTGGAGGCGCTCACCCACGGTGGCTACCACCACGGAGTCAATGTCGAGGTGGAGCTGGTCAACTCGGAGGACCTTGATCAGGCCGCGCTCGAGGCGACGGATGGGATCCTGATTCCGGGCGGGTTCGGCGAGCGGGGGATAGAGGGCAAGATCCGGGCCGCGCAGGCAGCGCGCGAGCAGAGGATCCCGTTCCTCGGCATCTGCCTCGGGATGCAGATGGCCGTGGTGGAGTTCGCGCGCCACGTCACCGGCATGGACGGCGCCAACTCCGCCGAGTTCGACCCCGAGACCCCTTATCCGGTGATCGACCTGCTTCCCGAGCAGAAGGAGGTCACCGACATGGGCGGCACGATGCGGCTGGGTGCGGATCCGATCAAGCTGCACGAGGGCACGCGGGCGCGCGAGATCTACGGCGAGGCGGTGATCTACCAGCGCCATCGACACCGCTACGAGGTCAACAACATGCTGCGGCGTAGGCTCGAGGACGACGGGCTGGTGTCAAGCGGCACCTCGCCCGACGAGCGGCTCGTCGAGGTGATCGAGCTGCCCGATCACCCCTTCTTCGTCGCCTCCCAGTTCCACCCCGAGTTCAAGTCCCGTCCCACCGCGCCCGAGCCGCTCTTTCGCGAGTTCGTCGGCGCCGCGTCGCGCCGCTCGGCGGAGCGCGGCCCCGCGGAACCGGCCGAGCCGGCGGAAGAGCCCCAGCCGGCAGAGGACGAGATTCAGGTCCCCCGCCCTGGTTGAGCCGCGGCCGAGCGCATAGCCTTGAGGCGTGGCTGACGACAGGCGATTGCTCGATCGCTTCGTGCGGCTGTGCGAGATCCCCAGCCCGACGGGGGAGGAGCGCGCGGTCGCCGACGCGGTGCTCGCCGAGCTGCGTGATCTCGGCGTCGAGGCGGTCGAGGACTCGGCGGCAGCGGCGGCGCGAGCCGGTGCCGGCAACCTGATCGCCCGGATCCCCGGCGAGCGCGACGAATGGGTGATGTTCGGCTGCCACCTGGACACGGTCCCCCACGACGGCCCGATCGAAGCGGTCCTGAGCGAGGGCGTCTATCGAAGCCGGGGCGAGACGATCCTGGGCGCCGACAACAAGGCGGCCGTCACGGTGCTGGTCGAGCTCGCCGCGAGGTACGCGCACGGCCCGCCCCCGGTCGGGCTCGAGATCCTGTTCACGGTCGCCGAGGAGGATGGATTACGGGGGGCGAAGGAGGTCGACCCCGAGGCGCTTCGCTCGCCCTACGGCTTCGTGCTCGATCACGCGAGCCCGATCGGCGAGGTGATCACCGCGGCCCCCACCTACAAACGGCTGGTGGCGGACTTCCAGGGCACCGAGGCCCACTCCGGCATTCGCCCCGAGGATGGGCGCAGCGCGATCGCGGCGGCGGCCGCCGCGATCGCCGCCATGAGGCTGGGGCGCCTGAACCCGGAGACGACGGCAAACGTGGGCGTGATCTCCGGTGGCACGGCGTCGAACGTCATTCCTGGGCACTGTCGCGTGGACGGTGAGGCGCGAAGCCTGGACGACGAGCAGGCGAGCGACGCGATTGGCGCGATGGTGGACGCCTGCACATGGGCGGCCAGCGAGCACGAGTGCGACGTCGACATCCAGTTGGACGAGATGTTCCGCGGCTACAAGCTGCCCTCGAGCGCAGCCTCGGTGCGGGTTGCCCGGGGAGCGCTCGAGCGTTGCGGCGTGGAGGCGCGGGAGGTCGCGACGGGCGGCGGCAGCGACGCGAACGCTCTCAACGCCGCCGGGTTCGAATGCGTGCTGCTCGCCAACGGGACGGAGGCGAACCACACGGCGGAGGAGAGCGTGGCGGCGGAGCGGATCGTGCAGATGCTCCAGGTCTGCGAGACGATCGTCCAGGAGGCGGCGGCCTGATGCTGATGCTTCGCCGGGGGGTGGTGGTCAGCGCTGACCCGCTCACCGTCGAGGTGGACGGCGAGAAGCGCCCCGCCTGGGCCGACCGCGCGCTGGTCGGCGAGGCCGCCGAGGGAGACGAGGTGATCGTCAACACGGAGGCCCTCGATCTCGGCCTGGGGTCGGGCGGCTTCGACGTCGTACACGTCAACCTGACTCGGGGGCTCGGCGCCGGCACCGCGGGGGAGCGGGTGATGAAGCTGAACTACACGTCGCTCCAGCACGCGGTTGAGCCGGTCGAGGCGCCGTTCGAGGAGGGGAGGGAGGGCGGCGCTTCGCCCAAGCCACCCGTGCTGGTCCTGCCCCTCCACGGGCACCTCGCGCCGTCGTGCTGGGCGGCGGAGAAGGCCAGCCCCGGGCTTCGAGTGGGCTACGTGCAGGGCGCCGGCGGCGCCCTTCCGGGCGGGCTGTCGCGCGACGTGATCGAGCTGCGAGAGCGCGGGCTGCTGGCCGGGCACGTCACGGCCGGGCCCGCCTACGGCGGCGAGGACGAGGCGATCAGCATGGTCGGCGCGCTCGATGCCGCCGCTCGACGGCTCGGATGGGAGGCGATCGTCTGCGGTCCCGGGCCGGGGATGCTCGGCTCGGCGACGGCGTACGGGCACGGCGGGCTGGCCGCGCTCGACAGCGCCCACGCCGCGCTCGCCCTGGGCCTGCCGACCCTGCTTTCCCCACGCCTCTCAGGGGGCGACCCGCGTCCCCGCCACCGCGGGCTCAGCCATCACACGGCCTCGGTGCTCGAGCTGTTGCTTGGCTCGGTGCGGATCCCGGTGCCCGAGATCGAGCTCGAGGGGTGGCCGACGGGCGGGGAGGGCCTCGACGAGATCGATTTACCGAGCGTCCTCGACGCGCTGCACGACGCCTGCGGCGACCGTCACGACGTGGCCGTCGAGTCGGTGGACCTGGACGCCTATGGGGCCAGCGGGCTCTCGGCGCGCACGATGGGGCGGACGATCGCCCAGGACCCATTGTTCTTCGCCGCTCCGCTGGCCGCCGGCGCGGCCCTGGCCGGCGCCGTCCGGATGAAGGGCTGAGACGGCAGGATGGAGCGAATCGGCTCGGAGATCATCTGGGAGGGCGTGGTCGCCCAGGTTCGCATCGACGAGTTTCGCTATCCCGATGGCTCGACCTCGAAGCGCGAGGTCGTGGGCCACCCCGGGGCCGTCGCGGTGGTTTCGCACGACGAGCGCCTGCTCTATCTGGTTCGCCAACCGCGGGAGGCGGTGGGGGAGGACGCGCTGCTGGAGCTGCCGGCGGGCAAGCTCGACGTGCCGGGCGAAAGCCCCGTCGAGTGCGCCAAGCGCGAGCTGGCCGAGGAGGTCGGCAAGGCCGCCTCGGAGTGGCGAGAGCTGAAGCGCTTCTACACCAGCCCCGGATTCGCGGCGGAGCAGGTGATCGTCTACCTGGCAACCGGGCTCGAGGACGTGGACGCGGAGCCCGACGCCGAGGAGCGCCTCGAGGTTGTGACCTGGCCGCTCGAGGATCTCGACGGGGCGATCGAGGGCTGCGCGGATGCGAAGTCGCTGATCGGCCTGCTGCTCTTTCGCCAGCTTCGCTCGGGCTAGTCGGTTGGAAGTTCGGTTGCACCGGCAAGGGATGGTTCGTGGCGGGGAGAACAAGCGGGCATGGCGGTCGCGGTCGAAAGCGGCGAGCAGCGCGATGGCGCGGTCGAAGCGCGCTTCGAAGCCCTGGTGCTCGACTTCCTCGCGCACCTGGAGTTCGAGCGTGGCCTTGCTCGCAACACGCTCACCGCGTATCGAACCGACCTGCTCCAGTTCGGGACATTCCTCGCCAAGCGTCATCGCAGCGCCACGGAGGCGGAGCGGACCGATGTCGCCGACTTCCTGGCCGACCTGGCAACCGGCAACGGCCATTCCACCTGCTCGCCCGCGACGATCAACCGCAAGGCCGCGTGCCTGCGGTCGTTCTACCGGCATCTGCGGCGCGAGGAGCTGATCGACGACGACCCGACGGCGGCGCTGACGCCGCCCTCGAAGAGCCGGAAGCTCCCCCGCGTGCTCGCGTACGCCGAGGTGAAGCGGCTGCTGGAGAGCGTCGACGGCGGCGATGCGATCGCGCTGCGGGACCGCGCCCTGCTCGAGGTCATGTATGGGTGCGGCCTGCGAGCCTCGGAGGCCGTCGGGCTGGACGTCAACGACGTGGACCTGCGACGCGGCTTCGTGCGCCCGCACGGGAAGGGCAACAAGGAGCGCACGGTCCCCCTGGGCCGGCAGGCGGCCGTCGCGATCCAGCGCTACCTGCGCGCCGGGCGCCCCGAGCTGATCGGCACGCGCCCCCGCTCGAAGCTGTTCGTGAACTTCCGCGGTGGCCCGCTGACTCGCCAGGGCCTCTACAAGATCATCCGGCGTCACGCGAAGGACGTCGGCCTCGAGGGCCAGATGAGTCCCCACACGTTGCGGCACTCGTTCGCCACCCACCTGCTGTCCGGTGGCTGCGACCTGCGCTCGGTGCAGGAGATGCTCGGCCACTCGGATGTCGCCACCACCCAGCTCTACACCCACCTGTCGGGCGAGCGGATCAAGGAGGTCTACTTCAAGGCCCACCCGCGGGCCGTTGCCAGGTAGGCGCCCTACTCCGTCAGCTCGGCGGCCGCCTCGTCCCCGGCTCGACCGCCGTCGGGGAGTTGACGTACTCGACCTCGGGGTCACTGAGCCCAGGAGCTCCTCCAAGTCCCGGCGGTTCCAGGCGTCGAGGATGCGCCGCACGATCTCCACGTTCTCCTCCGACACCAGTGGCGCAGTATCTCGCTTCAAGAGCCGCCTAGGCCGGAACTACAAACTGACCACTGCTCGCCGTTCGGCGATCCGAGCGCATCTAGTAGAACCAGGGCATGCCCGAGCTGCCCGAGGTGGAGACGATCCGGCGCCAGCTCGAGCCGGCGCTTCGCGGGCGCCGGATCGAGTCGGTCGAGGTCCTGGATGAGCGCTGGACGCGGCCGGAGCCTCCCGCCGAGGTCGAGCGGGCGCTGGCGGGTCGAACGATCGAGGGCGTGGAGCGGCGCGGGAAGTACCTGCTCCTGAGGCTGGACGGGGGCAGGGCGCTGGCCATGCACTTGCGGATGACGGGCAACCTGTTGCTCGACGGCGGGGAGGCGGGGCCCGAGCCTCGCCACCTGCGGGCGGTGATGAGGCTCGCGGGCGGGGGACGCTTGCTGTTCACGGACGTGCGGCGGTTCGGGCAGGCGGTGGTGCTCGACGACGACGCGCTCGGGGAGTACTTCGCGGCCAGGCTCGGGATCGAGCCGCTGTCGGAGGCGCTCACCGCCGAGGAGCTCTGCCGGCTGGCTTCGGGACGGCGGGCGCCGCTGAAGTCGTTTCTTCTGAACCAGCTCGGAATCGCCGGGATCGGGAACATCTACGCGGACGAGGCGCTTCACCGGGCCGCGCTCCACCCGCTCTCGCCCGCGGGGTCCATGAAACCCGATGACTGCGAGCGCCTGCGCGAGGGGATCGTCGAGACGCTGGAGGCGGGATTGAGGGGCGGGGGCGCCTCGATCGACGACTACCTGGACGCGCGAGGCGAGCGCGGCACGATGCAGGACGAGTTTCTCGTCCACACGCGGGAGGGCCAGCCCTGTCCTCGTTGCGGCGCCGAGATTCGCAGGATCGTGGTCGCGGGCCGCTCGACCTACTTCTGTCCCTCTTGCCAGCGGCGACTTCGCCGCCGGCCGCGCAGCCGAACGGCGCCGCGGCGGCCGGTTCGCAAGGGAGCGGCGTGAGCGAGCCGATTGGGCCACCCGAGGGCTTCGCGGTCGGCCATTGGACGGACTCCGAGGGCGCGACCGGCTGTACCGTGGTGATCCCGCCGGCCGGGAGCCGGGGCGGGGTGGACGTTCGCGGCGGCGGGCCGGGCACCCGCGAGACCGACGTGATCGGCCCCCTCGCCGGCACCCGTGAGGTGACGGCGGTGCTGCTCACCGGCGGCAGCGCCTTCGGGCTGGCGGCCGCCGATGGGGTGACTCGCTGGCTCGAGGAGAACGGGCAGGGATATGCGACCCCGGCGGGGCTGGTGCCGATCGTCCCGGCGGCCGTCCTCTACGACCTGGCGGTGGGCGATCCGCGGGCGCGCCCGGGGCCCGACGCCGGCTACGCGGCCTCCGGCTCAGCGGTCGGCGGCGTCCCAGAGCGGGGCAGGGTCGGCGCCGGCACCGGGGCCGCGGTCGGAAAGGTCCGGGGGCGGGAGCGCTCGGTTGCCGCGGGTGTCGGCTACGCAGCGGCGCGCAGTGGCCGCGGCGAGACGGTTGCCGCGCTTGCGGTCGTCAACGCCTTCGGCGACGTGATCGGCGAGGACGGGCGAGTGCTGGCGGGGCCAAGGGGGGAGGAGGGGGAGGCTCTGTCGACCGCGGAGATGATCGCGGCGATGGAGGGACCGCCCGACTGGACGAAGCTCGAGGAGCGCAACACGACGCTCGTCTGCGTGATGACCGACGCGGCGCTCGACAAGGCGGCCTGCACGCGCGTGGCGAGGATGGCGAGCGGCGGCGTCGCCCGCGCGGTGGACCCCGTCCACTCGGACGTGGACGGCGACGTCGCCTTCTGCCTTTCGTCCGGCAGCGGCGACACCGACCGCTTCGCGCCGATCGCGATCGGCACCATCGCCGCCACCGTCACCGCCGCGGCGATCCGCGACTCGGTCATAATCCCAATCCTCCGCTTCGCGTCCGGTGTCGCCGGGCTCAGCTGCCGGCCCGTCCGGCCCCACCAGCAAGCTCCCCCCATGCCCGGCGCCTACAAGACCGAGGCGGTCGTCCTGCGGTCGATCCGCTACGGGGAGGCGGATCGCGTGCTGCACCTGTACAGCGCCACGCGCGGGCGCGTGGGTGCGATCGCCAAAGGATCGCGGCGGCCGCGCTCGCGCTTCGGGGGGCGGCTGGAGCCCTTCTTTCGGCTCGACCTCGTCCTCCACGAGGGACGGGGCGAGCTTGCCACCGTGACCTCCGCACATACGGTTGCCGCCCACCCCGGCCTGCGCTCGAGCGGGCCGGCGCTGATGGCGGCGGCGCGCGGCTGCGACGCCGTGTTGCGGCTGCTCGACTCCGCCGAGGCCAATGTGCCCGCCTACAACCTGCTCTGCCGCTACCTGGCGCTGCTGGACGGCGAGGGGTCGGTGCGCGGCGACGGAGCGGGCGATGGCGCGGCCGGGCTGGGCACCGCGCTCACCTTTCGCCTCAAGCTCGCCCTGGCCGCCGGCTTTGCCCCGGAGCTCGCCTCCTGCGCGCGCTGCGGCGAGCCGGACGGGCTGGTGGGCTTCTCGGGCGCGGCCGGAGGGGTCGTCTGCGCCGCCTGCGAGCAGGGCGCCTTCGAGCTCTCCGGCACGGCGCACCGGTTCATGGTCGAGGCGCTGGGCAGCCCGCTGGCCTCCGCCCCGAGCGCTCCCGAGCGCGCCCTGCGCCAGGTCGAGCGCGCGGTCTCGGAGACGCTCGAGCACCACGCCCACGTGCGCCTTCGCTCGGCGGCGTAGCTCAGCGCGGCCGGGATGGACAGCGCGGCACGCCTATCTCAGCCGATGTAGCGGGCGAGTTTGAAGCGACGACGATGTTTGACGTTGGCGCCGGCCGCGACGATCCGATCGCGGGAGTCGATCGCGGCCGAGAGGGCGTTGCCATGGGGATTCGCCACCTTCCCGTTGCGAGAGAACGAATGGTCGGGATATCCTTGGCGCCCATAGCGGGCCAGTGCGAACCGGGAATCCGCGCAGACGGTGTAAAAGCACGACCGCCGGTCGGCCGTGTTCCCCGCGGCGACGATCCGGTTGTGTGAGTCGATCGCGACCGACGTGGCCTGGTCGTAGCGCCCGTCTTGGAAGTTCGTGGTCAGCATGCCTCCGACGCCGAACGAGACGTCCGGCTGACCGTGTCGGTCGTAGCGTGCGAGGGCGAACTCGCTGCTGCCGTTGGGGGTGTAGGCCTCACCAGCGGCGACGATCCGGTCGTGGCGGTCGATCGCGACAGCGCTGGCCCAGTCGCCCATTCCGAAGTCGGTGGTCACCGCGCCGCCGGTGCCGAAGGAGGGATCGGGAGAGCCGCTGCGCTTGTAGCGGGCGACGACGAAGTCGTCTTCGCCGCCGCTGTCCACACCACCGGCGACGACGATCCGGTTTCTGGAATCGATCACTACCGAGGTCGCAACATCGGTGGATCCGAAGTCCGTGGTCAGCTTGCCACCGGCGCCGAAGGAGCGGTCCAGGTCACCGTTCCGCTTGTAGCGGGCCAGCGCGAAGTCCCGGTCGGGAAAGTCACCGGTGTAGCCGGCGGCGACGCAGCCGGTCGCGGGAGTCGATTGCCACGCCAAAGGCGCCCGTCTCGCGCCCCCTGAAGTTGGTCCTCACCCTGCCGTCGCCCGAGAACGAGCGGTCGAGATGGCCATTCGGTCTGTAGCGGGCGAGCGCAAATCTGTCGTCGCCGTAGCCCGTATCGCCAGCGACGACGATCCGTCCGCGGGAGTCGATCAGGAGCGCGTACGCGGCCTGCAACTTAGCGTGGCGGCCCACAGGCTGGAAGCGCGTGATCACCCGACCGTGGCGGCCGAAGGAGCGATCGAGATGACCGTTCCGCTTGTAGCGGGCGAGCGCGAAGACCTTGTTTTCGCCCGTGCCGGCGGCGACGATCCGGCCCCTGCCGTCGATCGCCACCGCGTTCGCCTGGCTCCTTCTGTCGGGAAACCTGGTCGAGACCGTGCCGTCGCCTCCGAACGAGCGATCGAGCCGGCCGGCGGCCGTGGCGAGCGATGGAGCGCCGAGAACCGCCAGGAGAGAGGCGCCGGCGAGCAGCGCGACAAAAGTGACTCGCCGGTGACTGGCTCCCGTGGACATTCTGCTCAAGGACCAGACGAGCTTCACGCCTCCAGTCTGGCGTTCGGTGTCCGCCAATCCACCCACCCTAGGGTGAAATCGGCAACACCTTGACCATGGGCGGTGTCAGCGCGGCCGGTAGAGGCGCTCCGTCACCCGTAGCTGGATCGCCCGTGGCGCGCGGGTGGCGCGCATGACCCAGCGCATGGTGCGGCCGGGGATCACCGAGCGGCGGCCGCGGTCGTAGGCGGCGAGGGACTCTCGCACGACCTGCTCGGCCGGGATCCGGCCGGGGACGACGCCCACGCGGCCTGGCTCGTACCCGGCGACCTGCTGCCACTCGGTCGGAACCGGCCCCGGGTTGACGGCCATGGCGCGGACGCCCGTTCCCCGCAGCTCCGTGTGCAGGGCGTCGGTGAAGCTGATCACGAACGCCTTCGTGGCCGCGTACACGGCCTCGTAGGGGATCGGCTGCATGCCCGCGGTGGAGGCGACGTTGATGACCCCGCCGCGCCCTCGCTCGACCATGCCGGGGAGGAAGGCGTGGGTCAGGGTGACGATGGCCTCGCAGTTGAGCCGGACCTGCTCGGCGTCGCGCCCGGGATCGTGTTCGAGGAACGGGCCCGAGGTGCCGAAGCCGGCGTTGTTCACCAGCAGCTCGACCTCCACTCCGAGCTCCGCGACGCGCTCCGGCAGCGCTGCCGCGTCCGTGGCGAGATCGCACGGGACGACGTGCGCGTCGGTCGGAAGCTCGGCGGCGAGGCGCTCCAGGCGGTCGACCCGCCGGGCGACCAGCACCACGGGATGGCCACGGGCGGCGAGCTGGTGAGCGAACTGTTCGCCAATTCCCGAAGAGGCGCCCGTTATGAGGGCTGTTTCGCGCATCGGCTGACCCTATTCTCTTTCTCGAGGTGTCCAGCGCACCGAGTCAGTTGCCGGCAGTTTCCGCGAGGTCGCTCGAGGACCGCGTGCGCGCCTGGGAGGGCGAGTACCTGTGGGAGAGGGCGACGCCGTCCTACCCGGCGATCCGCCGCGAGCCGGAGCCGGACAGCGCCATCCGGACCCCGTTCCAGCGCGACCGTGACCGGGTCGTCCACTCGAAGGCCTTCCGGCGGCTGAAGCACAAGACCCAGGTGTTCATCGCCCCCGAGGGCGACCACTACCAAACCCGGCTCACGCACACGTTGGAGACCTGCGGCATCGCCCGCACCGTGGCGCGGGCCCTGGGCTTGAACGAGGACCTCACCGAGGCGATCGGCCTGGGGCACGACCTGGGCCATCCGCCCTTCGGCCACATCGGCGAGGAGGCGCTGGACCAGGCGCTGCGGGAGCGCGCCGGGCGGAGCTTCCGTCACAACCGCCAGTCGCTTCGCGTCGTGGACGTGCTGGAGCGCGACGGGCGGGGGCTGAATCTGACGGAGGCAGTCCGCGACGGGATCCTCAACCACACCGGGTCCGAGCGGCCGGCGACGCTGGAGGGGCGGCTGGTGCGGCTGGTGGACCGGGTGGCGTACATAAACCACGACATCGATGACGCGCTGCGGGCGGGGATCATCGTCTCGGACGACCTGCCGGCGGCCGAGATCAAGCTGCTCGGGCCGACCGGCGCGAGGCGCATCGACACGCTCGCGACCGACATCGTCGAGCGCTCGCGCCAGGCGGGGGACGTGGTCCAGGGCGAGGAGGTCGGGGGGGCGATGTTGAGCCTGCGGAAGTTCATGTTCGAGCGGGTCTATCTGGGCGCCGAGGCGCGGAGCGAGCACGAGCGGGTGCATCGCACGCTGCGGAGCCTGTTCGACCACTACAGCGAGCACCCCGAGGAGGTCCCCGAGGGTGCGGCGGGAGCTGACGAGACCCAGCGGATTACCGATTACATCGCTGGGATGACCGACCGCTTCTGCATCGCGACCTTCAAGCGGCTCGCGCTGCCCGAGGAGTCGCGGCTCTGACGGGCGGCAAGTTCACGACCGACGCGATCGAGCGGGTAAAGGGCGCCGCCGACATCGTCGAGATCGTTTCGGCGTACACCGACCTGCGCCGCGCCGGCGAGCGCTACACGGGGCTGTGCCCGTTCCACGAGGAGCGCACGCCGTCGTTCTCGGTCGATTCACGGGAGAAGCTCTACTACTGCTTCGGCTGCGAGGCCGGGGGCGACGTGTTCCGCTTCGTGCAGGAGAAGGAGGGTCTCGGGTTCGGCGAGGCGGTCGAGGCGCTCGCGGACCGCTACGGGGTGGAGACGGAACGCGAGCGCGAGGACCCGCGGGCAGAGGAGGCGCGAAAGCGCCGAGCGAGGCTGGGGGAGGTCCTCGAGCGGACGGCGCAGTTCTATGCGCACTACCTGTGGGAGTCGGGCGAGGCCGCCAAGGCGCGCGAGTACCTCGCGTCGCGGGGCCTGGGCGAGGAGGTGCTGCGTGCGTTCGGGGTGGGCTACGCGCCGAGCGCCTGGGACCAGGTGCTCACGCGGGGGCAGCGGGCCAGCTTCAGCGTCGCGGAGCTGGCGGCGGCGGGCCTGATTCAAAAGGGAAGGCAGGGTGGCCACTACGACCGCTTCCGGGCGCGGATCATGTTCCCGGTGCGCGACGGGCGCGGGCGCGTGCAGGGATTCGGGGCGCGGGCGCTTCGCCCCGACTCGAAGCCGAAGTACCTGAACTCGCCGGAGGGCGAGCTATATCGGAAGGGCCGCACGCTGTACGGGATCGATCGGGCGCGCGCGGCGATCGCCAAGGCGGGGCGCGCGGTGGTGGTGGAGGGGTACATGGACGCGCTCGCGGCCCACCAGGCGCAGATCGAGGAGACGGTGGCGGTGATGGGGACGGCGATCACGCCGGAGCAGCTGCAGCAGCTCTCGGGCCATGCGGATCAGGCGGTGCTGGCGCTGGACGCCGACCGGGCGGGGCGGGCGGCGATGCTGCGCGCGCAGCGCGTTGCGGGCGGTCGAAAGCTGCGGCTGCGGGTCGCCGCCATGCCCGCCGGCGAGGACCCCGCGGACATGCTCGAGGCCGGGGAGGCAGGGCGGATTCGCGAGCTGATCGAGGAAGCGGTGGAGCTGCCGGAGTTTCATGTGCGGCTGGCGCTCGACGAGGCGGATCTGTCGTCGCCGGCGGGGAGGGACCGGGCGCTCGACGAGGTGGTGCCGGTGCTGGCGGCGATGCGAGAGTCGATCAGCCGCGGCGAGCTGGCGCGGCTGGTGGCCGATCGGCTGGACGCGGATCCGGGGCTGGTGATGAGGCGCGTCGCGGGCGTGCCCGAGCGCGACGCTTCGCCGGGCGCGAGGGTTGCGCCGAAGCCCGATGGGGGTGAGCCGGCGGCCGCGCCGAAGGCGCCCGCGCGGGCCTTGAGCGCTCGGGAGCGGCGCGAGCAGGCGCTCCTGGCGATGTGCATCGCCTCGCCGGGCGAGGGGCGGGAGCTCCTTCAGCAGCTGACCGCGGAGCACCTCTCGTCGCCGGCGGTGGCGCGGGCGAGGGACTGGCTGGCGGAGCACCTGGAGGAGCCGCTGCGCGGCCTGCCGCGGGAGGACGAGGAGCTGGTCTTCCTGATCACTCGGCTGGTATCGCGAGCCGATCACGAGCCAGGCGGGCGCGAGGCGATGGAGCTCAACTTCCTCCAACTCGAGCAGGGGATGATCGAGGGACGGATCCAGGTGGCGCGTGAAGGGGGAGGGGATCCGCCGGTAGAGCTCCAGCGCCGCCGCGCCGAGCTCGCCGAGCAGATCGCGCACTGGGAGACGGCGGGGGCAAGCTGAGGCGACTGCATGAGGCGGGACCCGCGTCGGGGCGTATGGCGCTTTCCTCGCGGATAGCGCGAGGAACACGCCATGGCCCAGCTAGAGTTCTTGCGCCAAGCGGTGCGGAGCCGTGCAAGAGTGCCGCGGCTTCACCGGTCCGGGGTAGCTCAATTGGCAGAGCGGCGCGCTGTTAACGCGAAGGTTGCGGGTTCGAGTCCCGCCCCCGGAGCTTGAAGCCGGCATCCGGGCCGGCTTCTGTGTGATTAGGCGGCGTGCGCCTCCACCAGCGCTCCGCCCCGCTCCGCCCCGTCGTTCTCCCGCGCCCAGGCCGCGATCTCATGGGCTCGAGTCGCGAATCGCGAATCGTCCAGGATCCGCCGCACTGCCCACCGGAGCGGAGCAGCGCCCGTGAGCCGCCAAGGCAGCGACAGCCCCGCGCCCGCCCAGGCCACCCGGGCCGCGTTCTCCGCCATGTCCCCGACCGCCGGGCAGCAGAGCACCGGCGTCCCGGCAGCAAGCGCCCTGCACACGGTCCCGTGCCCTCCATGGCACACCACCAGCGCCGCCTGCGCCATCACCTGCGAGTACGAAAGCCAATCCACCACCACCGCATTCGCCGGCGCCGCGGGGAGCATCCCGCCCAGCCGCCGGTTCGTCGTCGCCACCACCCGCACCGGCTCCTCCGCCAGCGCCTCCAACGAGGCCCTGAGCAGCCGCAGCTCCGGATCTTGCGCCGTGCTCGGCGCCACCAGCACCAGCGGCTCGTCTCCCTCCGGCAGCTCGACCTCCGGGTAGGGGATCTCGAACTCCATCGGCCCAGTCACCAGCACCCCCGCCGGCCAGCGCCGCGGGTACTCGAGCTGCGGGAACGTCGCCACCAGCGCCAGCTCCGCGCTGATCCCCCCGTGGAGCCGATTCACCGGCGCCAGCCCCACCGCCGCCCGCATCTCGTTCATCTCCCGCCTGCCGCGCCTCAGTCCCGCCGTCAGCAGCGGCAGTCCCGCCCGCCACCCCGCCCGCCCCACGGGGGTTCGCGGGGGCTGCATTCCGAAGGCGAAGAACGGCATCCCCGGCTGGTGCACCGGATAGACGTGCGGGATCAGCGTCACCCGGCGCCGCCCCGCCTTCTCGGCCGCGAGGGCGGGGGCCACCGTGAGCACGTCGGCGACCACGACATCCGGCCGAAACTCCTCCATCAGCGGCGCCAGCGCCCGCGCCGCGTCCGCCGCGGAGGCGCCGTCCGCCGAGCCCGGCGGGGGTGGGGGGAAGGTCTTGTACTCCTCCGCCGCCGTGAACCCCAGGCCCTTCGCCTCGACCGGCTCCCGCCACTGCTCCCAGGTCTCCACCAGCACCTCGTGCCCGCGGCGCCGGAGCGCCCGCGCGAGCGCGATCGCCGGGAACGCGTGCCCGGCGTCCCCGAACGCCGCCACCAGGAATCTCCGCTGCCTCACTGCAACCCCCGTTGCGCGCCCGCACCCCTCGCCCGCCCCCGGGGGCACCGCGCGCTATCCCTTAGCCGGTGCGACGCCGCAACCGACACCCCGCCGAGCGCCTCCGCTTCGCCGTCGAGGCGCTGCCGACCCGGACCAAGGCGGCGATGCTGAAGGGCATCGACTCCAACCCGATTATCGTCGGCGCCTACGTGGATCGCGACGGCGGCGTCTGCCCGATGCTCGCCGCGCATCGAAACGGCGGGCGCACCAGCCTCGCCAGCTTCGCGCGCGCCTGGGACGGCTACACGGATGCCAAGCGCCCCCGCCCGGCGACCCGCCGCGAGCTGCGCACGCTCCGCTCCCTGCTCGAGGCGAGCCTCTCTGCGGATCACCTCACCGACACCGGCTCGATCGCCCAGGCCGCCGCCCAGATCCGCTCCGAGCGCGCCGCGGTCGCCGAGCGCGAGGCCCTCGAGGCTGATCCCATCGAGCCCGACTTCGGCGATGCCCCGATCCGCGTGCGCCGCCCCATCGACACCGGCGAGCGCCACCGGGCGCACGAGCTCCGTGATCGCCTGCGCTGGTCCTGGATGCGGCCGGTCCGGCGCTACGAGGAGTACCGGGACCTGCTCGCCGCGGCCGAGGAGCAGCTCGCCGAGCAAAGGGCCGTGGCGCTCAGGCGCCCTGCAGCTCGTCGGGCCGAGTGAAGACGACCTCCGGCACCAGGCATGCTGACGAGGTCTTGAGCAGGAATCGCACCGACTCGGCAATGTCCTCGGGCCGGATCATCTCCTCCGGCTTCACCTGCTCCTTCGCGTAATCGGTCATCGGCGTGTCGACGAACCCGGGACAGAGAGCTGTCACCTGGACCCCCTGGCCGGCGACCTCCTTCTGAGTCGCCTGGCTGAAGCCCACCACGCCCGCCTTGGTCGCCGAGTAGACCGATAGCCACCCCTGTCCGACCTTGCCTGCGATCGACGCGGTGTTCACGATCAACCCCTTGCCGTGCTCGGCCCCGGCCTCGCGCAGCATCGGCAGAGCCTCGCGAGTGGCGACCACGACCGCCCGCAGATTCACCCCGAGCTGCATGTCGAGGTACTTGGTGGTGATCTCGGCTATCGACTCGCCGATCCCCACGCCCGCGTTGTTGACCAGGACGTCAAGTCGCCCGAACCGCTCCCGGTGCGCTTGTACGATCCCCGCCACCGCTTCCTCGCTGGTCATGTTGGCGGGCACCGCGTGCGCGTCGATCCCCGCGCTGCGGAGTTCCTCCACTGCCGCCTCGAGCTTCTCGGGGCGCCGCGCGGCGACCGTCACCCCGTAGCCGTCCTCGCCCAACGCGCGGGCGATCGCCAGCCCGATACCGCTCGATCCCCCCGTCACCAACGCCGCTCGCTCCGCCAAAGCCAATCTCCTCTCGTCTCCTTCGGGAGCGAGACCCTACCGCCCGCTCGCTTACCTGGGGATTAGGGCACATGCGTAGGATTCCCGCGTGGCCGAGCGTCAAGACCGCAGCCCAGGGTGGGCCATCGCTCGACCCCGCTCACCCCGCCTGAGAAACGTGGCTCGGCCCGGCCTGGTCTTGGCGACGGCGGTCGCCGCGATCTCGCTGGGCGCCGCCGGCTGCGGCGACGGGGATGACGGGGGCGGTGAGCCGGAGGCCAGCCCAGCCCCTGCGGCCTCGGACTTCCCACCGTCGAACGGCAGGACGCTCACTCAGATCCTCCAGGCTTCCGGCGCCCAGCAATCCAACCTGGTGGTGAGCCCCACGGCTGCCGTCTACGAGAGGGGCGAGAACCGCTTCGGCTTCGGCGTCTTCACCGTCGCGCGCGAGCAGGTCGGCGACGCCCAGGTGGCGATTTACTCCGCGCCAAGCGGCGGTGGGAAGGCGATCGGCCCATTCCCCGCGAAGATCGAAAGCCTCGCAGTCGAGCCCCAGTTCGAGTCGCAGACCACCGACTTGGATCCCGACTCGGCGAAGGTCGTGTACACGACCAGCATGGAGTTCGACCGTGAGGGCAACTGGGACCTGGCCGCGATGTTCCGCGAGGGCAGCGGTTACACGGCCACCTTCAGTCCCACGATCAGGGTCGGCGGCTCCGACGACATCCCGACCGTCGGTGAGCGCCCGCCCCCGATCCACACGCCCACCGTTTCCGACGTCGGCGGCGACCTGGGGGAGATCGACACCCGCATCCCGCACGACGACATGCACAAGGTGGACTTCGCCGACGTGCTCGGCAAGGAGCCGGTCGTGCTCCTGTTCGCGACGCCGGCCCTCTGCGAGAGCCGCGTCTGCGGCCCGGTGGTCGACGTCGCCGACCAGGTCCAGCACGAGGCGGGCGAGGGCGTCAACTTCATCCACATGGAGGTCTTCAACAACAACAACGCCAGCGACGGCTACCGCCAGCAGATGCTCGAGTTCGGCCTACGGACCGAGCCATGGCTGTTCGTGATCGACCGCCAGGGCGTCGTCCGCAGTCGGCTTCAGGGCGCCTTCAGCGCCTCCGAGCTCGCGAGCGCCGTCCGCCAGGTCGCCGGCTAGCGCCGCCGGCGCCCGCAGCCCGCGGCTCGCGTGGCGTCGCGACCCGCTACTCCGTGAGCCCGGCGGCCTCGAGGGTCTCCTGGGGGCTCGCGTACATCTGCATGCGGACCTGCCTGCCTTCGCGGAGGGTCCAGAGCTGGCCGAAATGCATGTCAACAATCAGGCCGGTTGTCTTCGAGCGGCCGCGCTGTCGCAAGATTGCGGCGACCTTGTCGCCGGCGTCGTGGAGCGACTCGACCTCGACCTCCCAGTCGTCCCACGCCTCGACCCAATCGTGGATGAACGCCCGGGCGCCCTCGAGGCCCTGATAGGTCTGTTGCTCGGGCCAGCCACGAAACGTGGACATGTCCCAGACGAAGTCCGGGCCGAGGACGTCCTCCCGGAAGTCGCGCGCCTCGCGGAAGTACTCGTAACCGCGCCGGACAATCTCGACGTTCTGCTGCGACATCTCCCCGAGCAGTATTTCGTGTCCCGCCGAGGCCGTAACTGGCAGGACGCGAGGGGTCTATCGTGGAATCTGGCTCAGCAAAGCCACAACAGAGCACCCGGGCCGGTAGCTCAGTTGGTCAGAGCAGCG
>CAVRKX010000008.1:0-19285 GCA_963721735.1 uncultured Actinomycetes bacterium | reverse complement strand
CCGGGGCGCCCGAGCTGGGAGTGGGCTGACAGCTAGCCCGAGTCGGCTCAGGCGAGAATCAGCTGACGGTCGCACGAATCAGCAAAACGGCCCGAATGCGACCACAATGGAGGTCGCGTATGAAGGTCATCGTCCTGGGTGGGGGCGTCGCCGGCATGAGCGCCGCCCACGAGCTGGCCGAACGCGACTTCGACGTGGTCGTGTACGAGACCCGTGGGATCCCCGGTGGCAAGGCGAGGAGCATGCCGGTCCCGGGCTCGGGCACGGGGGGCCGGCAAGACCTTCCCGCCGAGCACGGGTTCCGCTTCTTTCCGGGCTTCTACCGCCACCTGCCCGACACGATGCGGCGGATCCCGTTCGAGGGCGAGAGCGAGGGCGTGCTCGCCAACCTCGTCGCGACCAGCCGTGTCCAGATGGCGCTGGAGGGCAGAGCGGAGATCGTCACACCGGCGCACTTTCCGGCCGCCCCGGATGACCTCGAGCTGGCCTTTCGGTCGCTGCTCGCCCACGCCAGCACGCTCGGGATACCAGCGCAGGAACAGGCGTACTTCGTGAACCGGCTCCTGGTCTTGCTGACCAGCTGCGATCAGCGGCGGTTCGCCGAGTTCGAGCACCAGAGCTGGTGGGAGTTCTCCGGCGCTCGGACGCGGTCAGCCGCCTACGGCAAGTTCCTCGCCGACGGACTGACGCGCTCCCTCGTGGCCGCCAAGGCCCACGAGATGAGCGCCCGCACGGGGGGCACGATCCTGCTCCAGCTTCTGTTCGACCTCTCCCGCCCCCGACGCCAGGTGGACAGGGTGCTCAACGGGCCGACCAACGAGGTCTGGATCGATCCCTGGCTGGCCCATTTGCGCTCGCTTGGCGTCGACTACCGCAGCGAGCATCAGGTCCAGGCGATCCACACGAGCGACGCCAGGGTGACCGGCGTCAGCATCGTCGCCAGGGGGCGGCCGTTTGTCGATACCGCCGACTTCTACGTGGCGGCGGTTCCGGTGGAGGTGATGCGGCTGCTGGCCGGCGACGAGATGAAGCAGGCGGAGCCGCGGCTCGCCGGACTGCACCTGCTTCGCACCCGCTGGATGAACGGGATCATGTTCTACCTAGACCGCGACGTGTCCCCGGTCCACGGACACAGCCTGTACATCGACTCCCCGTGGGCGCTGACCTCGATCTCGCAGGCGCAGTTCTGGCGGGGCGTCGTTGACCTCGAGCGGATGGGCGACGGACGGGTGGAAGGCATCCTCTCCGTAGATGTCTCCGACTGGGAGGCGAAGGGGATCGTGCACGGCAAGCAGGCGATGTTCTGCTCGAAGGAGGAGGTGCGCGATGAAGTGTGGGCCCAACTCACGGCAAGCCTCAACGACGCCGGGATCGACATCTTGGAGGATGCGAACGTGCTCGGCTGGTTCCTCGATCCGGCCATCGTCTACCCGAATCCGACCGAGGCGACGAACCTCGAGCCTCTGCTGATCAACACCGCGGGCTCCTGGGAGCACCGGCCGGAGGCTACGACCTCGATAGAGAACCTCTTCCTGGCTTCGGACTACGTTCGCACCCACACCGACCTGGCCACGATGGAGGGCGCCAACGAGGCCGCGCGGCGGGCGGTGAACGGGATCCTGGAAAGGTCGGGCTCCACCCAGCCCCGCTGCTCGGTGTGGAGGCTGGGCGAGCCGGCGATCTTCGCGCCCGCGCGAGCGCTCGATCGCGTGCTGTTCGCCCTTCGTCAACCGCCTCTGCTGACGGTCAGGGCGGCGGAGGATGGGCGGATCGACAGGTCGGACCTGGTCTCGCTCGGGTCGGAGCTGGCCTCGCTCGGCGCCTCGGTCGCCGGGCGGATCTCACGGCTGGTGCCGCGGTAAGTGGGGATGTCCGCCGAGATCGAAATGTTGCGCGGTGCCTATGAGGCCCTGAACAGCGGGGAATGGGAGCGCTCCCCGGACTTCATGCACGATGAGATCACCTGGAACTTCGTCGAGGGCGCGGCGCCCGACGCTCCCCAGACCCTCAGAGGCGTTTCGGAGATCATCGACTTCTGGGGCTTCTTCTTCACCGCCTGGGAGGAGTGGGAGATGGCGCCGCGGGAGTTCGCGCAGGCCCCAGGCGGTCAGATCCTGGCCTCCGTTCACTTCCACGCCCGCGGCACCGGAAGCGGCGTTCCCATGGATTTCGACTTCTGGCAGGTGATCACGGTGCGGGACGCCAGGATTCACCGGGTCGACAACTACCTGACCCGGGCCCGCGCGCGCCAAGCGTGCGGATTGGGGTGAGCCGTTTCGAGCGAGCAAATCAGGGAATCAGGTAGGCACCGAAGCCTCCAACGCGCCGAGAGGAGGAGCGATTCACAACGCTCAGGGCAAGTCTCGGTTGGTAGGTCTGGCGGTCGTGCTGGCGGCCATTGCCGCGACCGCTGGCTGTGCCGGCTCCGAGGACGCGGGAGGCGCCGGGACCACGCTTCGCTGGTTCGCCCAGATCCAGCCGGGCGGCACGATTCAGGACGTCGCTGAGCGTTGCAGCGAGGAGTCCAACGGCCGCTACAACATCGAGCTCGAGCTGTTGCCCACCCTCTCCGACCAGGCGCGGGAGCAGCTCGTTCGCCGGCTCGGCGCCGAGGACTCGACCGTCGACATCATCGCCATGGACGTGATCTGGACGGCGGAGTTCGCCAACGCCGGCTGGTTGCTGCCGTATGAGGGCGAGCTGGAGCGGCGCGTGACCCAGAACGTCTTCGACAGCGTGCTCGAGACGGCGTCGTTCGAGGGCAAGGTGTACGGGGCGCCGTTCAACTCGAACACCCAGGTCCTCTGGTACCGGACCGACGAGGTCCAGCAACCGCCCGCTACCTGGGACGAGATGATCTCCGAGGGTGAGCGGCTCGGCTCGACGATCCAGGTGCAGGCAAACCGCTACGAGGGCTTCACGGTCTGGGTCAACTACATGATCGAGTCGGCCGGCAGCCAGATTCTCTCGGGGCCGGAGGAGGTAGACCTGCCCCAGGGACCGACTGAGGAGGCGTTGTCGGTGATCGGCCGGTTCGCGAACTCGCCGGCGGCGCCCTCGGACATCGACACCTCGACCGAGGACACCGCGAGGCGCAGCTTCGAGGCCGGCAGCTCGGCCTTCATGCTCAACTACACGTTCGCGCTCGGAAGCGCAACCGCCAACGCCCCCGACGTGGCCAAGAACATGGGCTCGGCGAAGCTCCCCACGGTCGTCGCGGGTAGGCAGAGCCGCCCGCCGCTCGGCGGCTTCAACCTCGGCGTCAGCGCCTACTCGGAGCACCCCGAGCTCGCGTTCGAGGCGGCCGCATGCCTTTCGAGCGCAGAGAGCCAGCTCACGGCGACCGAGCTCGACGGGCTGCCACCCTCGCGCGAGAGCCTCTACCGGGAGAAGGTCGTCCAGGACGCGTTTCCGGGGTTCGCCGAGGACGTCCGGCGCTCGATCGCGGACGCCGCGCCGCGACCGCAGACGCCTGCCTACACCGACCTCTCGCTGGCGATCCAGCGGGCGCTCCACCCGCCGTCGAAGATCGATCCCGATGACCCGGGCCCGGTGTACGACGACCTTCGCGACAAGGTCGAGGACGCGGTGAAGCGGGAGGGGCTGCTCTGATGGAGGCCGCGACCGCCCAGGCCCCGAAGGTGACCGAGAGGACGCGGGCGGAGCGTCGGCTGGGCTGGATGCTGTGCGCGCCGGCGGTGATCGTGATGCTGCTCGTCACCGCCTACCCGATCGGCTACGCGATCGTGCTCTCCGTCCAGGAGCTCGACCTGCGCTTCCCTGACGAAGGCGGCTGGGTCGGGCTCGACAACTACCGCACGGTGCTGACCTCCGAGCTCTGGTGGCAGGACGTCTTCAACACGGCGTTCATCAGCGTGATCACCGTCGCGGTGGAGCTCGTGCTCGGCATGGTGATCGCGCTGGTCATGTACCGGGCGATCTTCGGGCGCGCGGTGGTCCGGGTTGCCGTGCTGATCCCTTACGGGATCGTCACCGTGGTCGCCGCGTTCTCGTGGCAGTTCGCGTTCGCCCCGGAAACCGGCTTCGTCAACTACTTACCGTTCATCGCCGACGACAAGGCCTGGTTCGGGGAGCGCTTCAGCTCCTTCGCCGTGATCATCATGGCCGAGGTCTGGAAGACGACGCCGTTCATGGCCCTGCTGCTGCTGGCCGGGCTGACGACCATCGACGACGGCCTCTACGAGGCGGCGAAGGTCGACGGCGCCAGCGCCTGGCAGCGCTTCTGGCGGATCACGCTGCCGCTGATGAAGCCGGCGATCCTGGTCGCGTTGCTCTTCCGCACCCTCGACGCGTGGCGGATCTTCGACACGATCTTCATCATGACCGGGGGCGCCCAAGACACCGAGTCGGTATCGATCCTCGGTTTCAATCAGATCATCGAGCGGCTGAACCTCGGCCTCGGCTCGGCGGTCTCGGTGCTGATCTTCTTCTCGGTGCTGATCATCGCGTTCGTGTTCATCCGTGGCTTCGGCGTTCGGATGGCTGAGGGACGACCCGGAGGGTAGGAGCCTGGAATGGAACGAGGAACGAGGGAATACGCAACGTGGTCGATCGGGCTCCTGTTCGTGCTCCTGTTCGCGCTGCTTCCGGTGCTGTGGCTGATCTCCCTGTCGCTCAAGGCGCCGGAGTCGATCAGCGTTACCACTGAGACCGCCAACCTCGGCGACCGCTTCCTGCCCACCGATCTCACCTTCGACAACTACGAAGCGCTGTTCAGCGGCGGGTTCGACGACAGCCCGTTCATCCAGCCGCTGATCAACTCGATCCTGATCTCCCTGATCACGACGTCGATCGCGATCGTCCTCGCCGCCTTCACGGCATACGCGATCGCCCGACTCACGTTCCCGGGCAAGGCGCTGATCCTCGCGGGGGCGCTGGCGATCGCGATGTTCCCCGCGATCTCGACGGTCAGCCCCCTGTTCGACATGTGGCGCGCGCTGGGGCTCTACGACACCTATCTGGGCTTGATCATCCCGTACCTGGCGTTCGCGCTGCCGTTGGCGATCTACGTCCTGGTTGCCTTCTTCCGCGAGATTCCCTGGGATCTCGAGCAGGCGGCGGCGGTCGACGGCGCCACGCCATTCCAGGCGTTCACCAAGGTGATCATCCCGCTCGCGGCGCCAGGGGTGTTCACCGCGGCGATCCTCGTCTTCATCTTCTGCTGGAACGACTTCCTGTTCGCGATCTCGCTGACCTCGTCGGATGCCTCGCGAACCGTCCCGGCGGCGCTCGCTTTCTTCACCGGCGAATCCCAGTTCACGGCGCCGACCGGGAACATCGCCGCCGCGGCGGTGGTGGTCACAATTCCAATCATCATCTTCGTGTTCATCTTCCAGCGCCGGATCGTGGCCGGCCTGACCGCGGGCGCCGTGAAGGGCTGAACAAATGCCCGCCGATTCTTCTGCTTCGCATCCGAATGACGGGGAAGGAGGTACTTGTAATGGCTGAGATCGTCCTGGACGGAGTCAGCAAGCGCTTTCCGGACGGCTTCGAGGCCGTCAAGGACATGAACCTCGCGGTCGGCGACGGTGAGTTCGTGATCCTGGTCGGCCCGTCGGGGTGCGGCAAGTCGACCGCGCTGCGGATGATCGCCGGGCTCGAGGACATCACGGAGGGAGAGCTGCGGATTGGCGAGACCGTCGTCAACCAGCTCGCGCCCAAGGACCGCGACATCGCGATGGTGTTTCAGAACTACGCGCTCTATCCCCACATGACTGTGCGCGAGAACATGGCCTTTCCGCTGAAGCTCGCCAAGACGCCGCAGGAGGAGATCGACAAGAAGGTCGACGAGGCGGCAAGGATCCTCGATCTCGCCCCGCACCTCGATCGCAGGCCGGCGAACCTCTCCGGCGGCCAGCGCCAGCGGGTGGCGATGGGGCGGGCGATCGTTCGCGACCCGAAGGCGTTCCTGATGGACGAGCCGCTCTCCAACCTGGACGCGAAGCTGCGCGTGCAGATGAGAACCGAGGTGGCGCGCATCCAGTCGCAGCTCGGGACGACCACCGTGTACGTGACCCACGACCAGACCGAGGCGATGACGCTCGGCGACCGCGTCGCGGTGATGCGCAGCGGGGTCCTGCAGCAGGTTGGCTCTCCCGCAGACCTCTACGGCGACCCCACCAACTTGTTCGTCGCCGGGTTCATCGGCTCGCCGGCGATGAACTTCATGCCGGCGAAGCATCGAGGCGACACGGTGCAACTGCCGATGGGGGAGGTTCGCGTCACGGGCGAGGCGCTGGAGCGCCTCGGCGGCGCGGACGGCGACCGCCCGGTGATCGCCGGGATCAGGCCGGAGAGCTTCGAGGATGCGTCGCTGGTCCCGTCCGACGCCCGCGAGCGCGGCACCACGTTCAAGACCAAGATCGATCTGGTGGAGTCGATGGGAGCGGAGCACTACGCCTACTTCCGGGTGCAGGCCCAAGAGATCGAGTCGGACGAGCTCCGCGAGCTGGCCGAAGACGCCGGCACGGCCGAGGTGCCGAGCTCAGGGGAGGGTCAGGTGGTGGCGCGGCTCGACGCGGCGAGCGGGATCAGCCGCGGCCAAGAGGCCGAGCTGTGGCTCGACTCGAGCAAGCTCCACTTCTTCGATCCGTCGACCGGCCGCAACCTGGCGGCCAGTCAGACGAGCGGCTAGCGAAGCTCGCGCGCCACCCGCTCGAGCACGCCCTCATCCCAGTCGTGGGTGCGCAGCAGCCGGTAGCGCTCGCTGACCACCCGGATGTAGGCCTCGGTCTCGCTGCCGTCTTCCAGCAGTCCCGCCTCGCGCAGGGTGGCGACGATCGGCTCGTAGTCCTCGTGGAACCACGCCTCGGCGACCTGCTCGCGGGTCATGAACTCGCCCCTCCGCTGGATGGCCCGAAAGCCCCAGGCCTCCACCCCCTCGGCCAGGGTCGCGTAGTCCCAGGGATCGGAGAGCTGGATGCGCTCGCGAGCCCCCGGCTCCAGCGGCACCCGCTCGAAGAACACGCGCTGGTGGCTCTTCAGCGGCAGATCGGCGAGCCGCAGGCCCCCTGACGGGTCGACCTCGGTGACCACCTCCGTGACGTAGGCGTCGATCTCCTTGCGTCCCATCGCCCGGGCGACCGAGACCCGGTGATGCCCGTCCTTCACGAAGTGCATGTCCCCGATCCGGTAGACGGAGATCGGCGGCATCGACTCGCCGCGGCGCTGGGCCTCGGCGATCCCCTGCCAGCGCCGGCGGACTCGCCGAGAGGTGGGCCGAAAGCTGCGGTCGAACTCCCGCGAGCGATCGACCGTGCCGGCGATCGAGTCGAGGGGGATGGTCTGGAGCCCCAGGCTGCGCTCCCCACGGTGCCCGAGCGCCTCGGCCACCTCCTCGAAGGGGAGGATCAGGTTCAGATCGTCCTGGCCTCGCAGGCGCGTCGCCAGCCGTGCCAGGAGCTGGCGCCTGCGGGCGCGACTGAAGTCGGTTTGAGCGTCCTGGGAGGGGAACCCGGTGTCCACCGGGCTAGGGTACTGCGGCACCGGGGCTCTCCGGCCAGCTGCGCCCCCGCCGATCGGGGGTCAGCGCGACTCGGTGCCCACCGCCGCCTCGCTGGCGGCGAATCGGGCGCGCAGGAGCTTCTTGTCGAACTTGCCGACCGAGGTCTTGGGCACCTCTTCGATGAACTCGAAGCGGTCCGGGACCCACCACTTGGCCACCCGCCCTCCGAGGTGCGCCCCGGAGGCCTTCGGCGTCGAGCTCACGGCCCTCCCGGCGGACCACGCACGCGCACGGCCGCTCGCCCCAGCGCTCGTCCGGGACGGCGATCACGGCGGCCTCGACCACGTCGGGGTGAGCCATGATCGCGTTCTCGAGCTCGACCGAGGAGATCCACTCGCCGCCCGACTTCACCAGGTCCTTGGTGCGATCCACGAGCCTGATGTACGCGTCGTCCACCAGCTCGGCCACGTCGCCGGTTCGAAGCCAGCCGTCGTCGGTGAACTTCTCGTCCCCGCTCGGGTCCTGGTAGTAGGCGCGCGCGATCCACGGGCCGCGAACCTGCAGCTCGCCGCCCGATTCGTGGTCGATGCGGAACTCGACCAGCGGCAGGACGCGACCCTGGCTGGCTCGCAACGCATAGGCCTCGTCGTCCGAGAGCTCCACCCCCGCCGGCAGGCGGGAGGCGGCGGCCAGCGGGCTTGTCTCGGTCATCCCCCAGCCTTGAACCAGCGGCACCCCGAAGCGCTCCTGGAAGGCGCGGATCATGGGCTCGGGCACGGCTGAGCCACCCGCCTTGAGCTCACGCAGGTTGGACAGGTCAGGCGCGGGATCGAGCTCCAGCAAGCCGTTCCAGATCGTCGGCACGCCGGCGCTCCAGGTGACGCCCTCGGCGCCGATCAGGTTGGCCAGCCCCTGCGGGCTCAGGTCGGGACCGGGCAGGACCTGCCTGGCCCCCATCATCGCGGCGATGTAGGGGATTCCCCAGGCCATGGCGTGGAACATCGGCACCACCGGCATCACCGAGTCGGCCTCGTGAATCCCCATCGAGTCGGGCAGCGCGGCGCCGAGGGTGTGGAGGACGATCGAGCGGTGCGAGTACAGCACCCCCTTGGGCCGTCCGGTGGTGCCGCTCGTGTAGCACATCGCCGCCGCCCTGTTCTCGTCGAGATCGGGGAACTCGAAGCCCGGGTCGCCGCCGGCCACCAGCTCCTCGTAATCGAGGGCTCCCTCGCGCTCGCCGGGACCGTCCGGCATCAGGACCTCACGGTGGGTGCCCTCGAATTGCGGCATCAGTGACGCCAGCGAGGCATCGAGGAAGATCACGCGATCGTCCGCGTGCTGCACGATGTAGCGGAGGTCTTCCTCGAACAGCCGGATGTTGAGCGTGTGCAGGACGGCGCCCGTGCTCGGCACGGCCAGGTAGAGCTCCAGGTGGCGGAGCGAGTTCCAGGCGAAGCTCGCGACCCGGTCTCCCGGCCCCACGCCGAGGCCGGCGAGCGAGCTCGCCAGCCTCCGCGCGCGGTCGACGACCCGCCCGTAGCTCGAGCGCTCCACGCCCTCCTGGGTCTGCGCCACCACCTCGCGGTGGCCGAACACCGCCTCTGCTCGCTCCGCGATCTGCTTGACCAGAAGCGGGCGATCCATCATCAGCCCGTCCAACGCATCATCCTCCTCGGCCGAAACCGAACCGACGCGAGGAGTCTAGGCGCCCCGTGGCTAGCTGCGTCCTGGTGCCCGGTGGCTAGCTGCGTCCGCTTGGCTGGACGCGTCCTGAGCTGGGCGTGCGGGCCGCGTCGCGCGTTTCGCCCGTGATCTGGTAGCTCAGGTACCAGATCAGATGCCGGGTTGCCCCGACGCCTACGTTCAGCGGTGCCAGTAGCCGCTTCATCGAACCACCACAACCCTAATACCTGGCGGGGCGGGGGCGATGCGCAACCCGGGCTGCTGGGTAACCCGTTTACTTGGTAAGGGTTAGCGGCATGAGGGTTCTGATCGTCGGCGAAGGGAGCCGCCCCCACCCGCTCGCGGGGGCGCTCGAGGCAGCGGGGGCGGACGTCGCGCGGCCCCAGGAGAACGACTTCGACGCCGCTCCGGGCGACCAGGTCGGCGAGCTGGCGGCGGCGCTGATCGCGTTCGAACGGCTGCTGGCCGACGAGCCACCCGACGCCGTGCTGCTCGTGTCCACCACGAACCTGGCGCTGGCGGCGGTCCTGGTGGCCGCCAAGCTCCAGATCCCTGTCGCGGCCCACGTGAAGGCGGCGCCTGACGACGGGGCCTCAGAGCTGAACGCCCGGCTGATCGAGCGTCTCGCCGACGCCACGGTGGGGGACGACGCCGCACGGATCGATGCCGCGCTGCGCGACCTGATCGCCGCCTGAGGGTCCCCCAAACCTCGTCTGCGAGTCCACCGAGCAACCTACACTTACCCGCCATGAAGGTTGGGATCATCGGCCTGGGCTACGTCGGGCTGCCGCTGGCGGTCGCCTTCGCCGAGGCCGGATGCGAGGTCGTCGGCGTGGATGTCGACGGGCGCCGCGTCGAGCGTTTGCGCCGTTCGGAGTCGGACGTCGAGGACGTGTCCTCCGAACGGCTCCGGGCGGTCGCCGAGCGGTTCACGGCGAGCGACGAGTACAGAGCGCTCGCCGGCTGCGAGGCGATCGTGATCTGCGTGCCCACCCCGCTCGCCAACCACCGCGAGCCCGACCTCGGCTACCTGGTTGACGCCGCGAGCCAGCTGTCGCGGGTCCTGCACGAGGGCCGGTTGGTGGTGCTCGAGTCCACCACCTATCCGGGCACGACCCGCGAGCGCCTGCTCCCGATCCTCGAGGAGTCGGGCCTGGCGGCGGGGCGCGAGTTCAACCTCGCGTACTCGCCCGAGCGCATCGACCCCGGCCGCACCGATCACACGATCCGCACCACCCCGAAGGTCGTGGGCGGCGTCACCGACGAATGCTGCCGGCGGGCGGCGGAGCTCTACCGCCTGATCTGCGACGAGGTGGTGGAGGTCTCCTCGCCGGAGGTGGCCGAGCTGAGCAAGCTGCTCGAGAACATCTTCCGCTCGGTGAACATCGCGCTGGTCAACGAGCTCGCCCAGCTCTGCGACCGGATGGGGATCGACGTTTGGGAGGTGGTGGACGCCGCGGCCACCAAGCCGTTCGGCTTCATGCGCTTCGAGCCCGGCCCGGGAATGGGCGGCCACTGCCTGCCGGTGGACCCCTTCTACCTCGCGTTCAAGGCCCGCGAGCACGACTTCTATACCGAGTTCATCGAGCTGGCCGGGAAGCTGAATCAGGCGCAGCCGCAGTTCTGCGTGGAGAAGATCGACCGCACGCTCAACCAGCACAGAAAGCCGGTCCGCGGCTCGCGAATCCTGGTCCTGGGCGTTGCCTACAAGGCCAGCGTCGGCGACCTGCGCGAATCGCCGGCGGTGAAGATCATCAGGAGCCTGCTGGACCTGGGCGCCGAGATCGCCTATCACGACCCGCACGTCGCGGAGCTGCCCGAGTTCTCGCTTTCCTCGGCGGACCTCGAGGCGGAGCTCGGGCGAGCCGACATCGTCGCGATCATCACCGCCCATCCGGAGGTTGACTACGAGCGGGTGGTGCGGGAGGCGGCGCTCGTGCTCGATTTCCGCGGCGTGACGCGGGGAATCGGGGCGCAGAACCTGGTCCGGCTGTGAGCCTGCTCCAGCGGACCCGCCGCCGGGGCGAGCGCCGCCGCGCCGACCGGCTGACCGTCGGCCTCGCGGGCCTGGCGATCGCGACGGCGGGCAGCGTCCTGGCCGGAGAGATCACGCGGCTGGCGCGCCGGCGCCTGCGGCGACGTGAGCCGCCGGCGAGCGTGCGCGAGACGGCCGAGCAGGCGTTCGAGACCGCGGGCCTGGCGACCCAGGACACGGTGGCGGTGGTGGTGGAGGGCTACGAAGCGACGCCCCGCCACGAGACCGTGCTCTTCAACCTGCTCACGGGGTTCGTTTTCGCCTTCGCGCTGATCAGGCTGTCCACGGCCGGAATTCGCGACGGCTGGTGGCCGTTCGGGAACGTTCGCGTCCGGGGCCGTCACATCCACCACTTCGTGCCGGGGATACTGCTCGCCTTCGGCTCCGGAGCCCTGGCGCTGCTCAGCGACAACCCGCGGCGCGAGCAGTGGCTCGCGTTCCCCTTCGGGGCGGGAATCGGCCTCACGTTCGACGAGGCGGCGCTGCTGCTCGACCTGCGCGACGTCTACTGGACCAGGGAGGGGGTGCTCAGCGTCCAGGTGAGCTGTGGGCTCGCAGCGACGCTGGGCGGCACGATCCTGGCGCTGCGCATTCTCCGCCGCGGGGAGGAGCGGGTCGAGGCGGCCGGTGGGATCCCCGCGGCCTGAGGCCGGGCGCCGGAGAACGCACCAGCGCCGGTCAGGCGGTGAGGACCGCCTCCTCCTCGGCCGCCTCCAGGATCCGGTCCAAGAGGCCCGGGAAGCGAGCGTCCAGGTCATCGCGCCGAAGGCTCGTCAGCCGCAGGGTGGCCTCCTGACGCTGCCGTATGACCCCTGCCTCGCGCAGGACCTTGAAGTGGTGGGTCATGGTGGACTTGGTCACCGCGCACTCGAAGCTGCCGCAGCGGCGCTCGCCGGCCACCTGGGCAAGCTCGCGGGCGATGCGGAGCCGCACCGGGTCGCTGAGCGCGTGCAGCACGCCCTCGAGCTGGATCTCGCTGCGCTCCGGGTGGGAGATCATGGCTCGGATTGTACGACATCTGCCGTACTTTGGTACGATGTTTGACGAACTTCGAACTATCAAGGAGGCACACGCATGACGATGACCATCGAGACCCCCCGCAGGAGATCCGACCAGCGCGCAACGAGTCGCACCGCCCCCGAGCGGCGCGCCGAGGCCCTGGTCGCCGCCTACATCCACGAGCTGTCGCCGCGCCACGACGCCGAGCGTGAGCGCGGCGGGGGCCGGCGCCGCCGGGACACCGGTTAGAACTCGGCCCAGACCACCCATGGTCGAGTTGCGCTCGTCTATGGAACGCAACTCGACCATCGGCGTCTCACCTGATGGTTCGGTAGCGGGCGAAGAGCTCGCCGTTTTCCTCCAGGAGCCAGGCGAGCTCCAGCGGCCGCTCGAGCTCCGTCAGGCCGGTGACCAGACCCGGCCCCTCTCCGCCCGCGAGCTTCGGCGCGTGGGTGACGAAGAGCTCGTCCACCAGGCCGGCGTCGATCAACTGGGCGTGCAGCTTCGGCCCGCCCTCGCAGAGCAGGGAGCGGATCCCCGACTCGGTGCGCAGGTGGGTCAGCGCCGCGACCAGGTCGACGCTGCCCTGATGTCGAACGATCTCCACCGAGGTTCGGGTCTCGGGGGCCTCGGTCTCGGAGGCGGCAAAGATCAGCACCTGGCCCGCGCCCTCCGTGAACAGCGACGCATCCCAGGGGAGGTCGAGCCGACCGCTCACCACCACGGCGAGGGGGTCGGCCCGAAGCCCATCCCGCTCGCGCCGACCGCGCTGATCGGGATCGGGCACGAGGCGACCGTAGCGCTCGGCCCGCAGCGTCCCCGCGCCGATCATCACGGCATCGACCTTGGCCCGCAGCCCAACCAGCATTCGGGTGTCGGTGTCGCTGCCGATCGCGCCGGAGCGGCCGTGGATCGTCGCCCGGCCGTCGAGCGTGATCGCGAAGTTGGTGATCACGTGCGGACGATGATCGGGCGCCTTGGCCCCCGGATCGAGCTCGCCGAGTTGCTGGTCGACAGTGGTCGAGCCGGGATCGGGCAGCAGGCGGCGCACGGCGTGAGGCTATACGCAGCCACTCCACCGGCGGGAGCCGTCCCCGCCAGCGGGAGCCGCGCACCGCGCCGCTACTTGCCAGATTCGATCTCGGAGAGGTGGGCGACGTTGGCGCGGTCCTCGGCATCGGAGCTGGGTCCGGACTCGAACCAGGCGTCCAGGATCTCCCTGAGCTCCGCGGGCGAGGTGGCGCGCAGGCTGAGCGCCAGCACGTTGGCGTCGTTCCACCGGCGCGCGCCGGCGGCGGTCTGCGCGTCGCCACATAGCGCGGCGCGCACTCCCGGCACCTTGTTGGCCGCGATCGACGCGCCGGTGCCGGTCCAGCAGCACACGATCGCCTGCTCGCTGCGGCCCTCGGCGACGTCGCGCGCGGCGGCCTCGCTGGCCCAGGCCCAATCGTCGCGCTCGGTGTCGCAGAGCGCCCCATGCGGGACCGGCTCGTGGCCTCGCCTGCTCAGCTCCTCGACGATCGCCTGGGCGATCCCCACCCGCTCGTCCGCCGCCACGGCTACGCGCATACCCGACAGCTTTCTGAGCGCATGCCCGACAGCTTATGCATCGGGTGTAGGGTCGCCGGGTATCGACGAAAGGGGGACCCATGAACACCTACGCGATCCTGCGCCGAAGCGGCTGGCGGTCGCCAGGCGATCTCGAGGCCGCCGCGGAGCGCTCGCGGCAGGTCGGCGACGAGGAGATGTCGGACGACATCCGCTGGATTCGCAGCTACGTCCTGGAGGAGGGCGGCGGCTCGGTGGGCACCGTCTGCATCTACCAGGCGACCAGTCCCGAGGCGATCCGCGACCACGCTTCGCGCGCGGACCTGCCGGTCGACGAGGTGATCCCGGTCGCCGACACGGTCCTCGTCCGGCCCGACCCGGACTGAGCAGCTAGCCCAGCCAGCCGAACTCGCGACCGGCGACCCGCTCGAGGCGGGCGACGTCCTCACGGAAGACGCCCGCGATCTCCTGCCTCAGCGGCGCCGGGAGCTCCGGCTTGGGCGCCGCGCCGGCGCCGGGGTCGTGGACGACCCGCTCGGCCAGCCAGCGGAGCGGCTCGGGAAGCCGATCGAAGTTGCGGTCAACCGCGCGCAGCCCGGGAAGCCGCACCGCGCGGTCCATCAGCCGGAAGCGACCGCCTCCCTTGGCCGTACCGGTTTCCCACTCGCGCTCGAAGTGCGTCGAGCTGAAGCCCGGATCGACGCCGAGGAAGTCGAACAGGCGCCGCATCGTGGCGGCGCGGTCGCGCTTCAGCTCCTCGCGCGTGACGATCTCGATCGACTCCTGCCCGAACTCCTCGAGGTAGGGCTCGAGCTGGAAGAAGTAGCGGCTGCGGGTCACGTAGGCGCCCTCGGGGTCGGCGAAGGCGTCGGTCGAGGGGGCGATCGTCATAGCCCCCGCCGACGTTGTGGACGTAGTGGGAGAGCATGCGGTCGATCGGGTCGCGCACCATGTAGACCAGGCGGGCGTCTCCGAGCAGGGAGCGCATGCGCTTCGCGACCCCGTCGAAGCGGGGTCGGTTCGTGTAGTGGGGAGAGCTCTCCCCCGCACGGAGGCGCGCCCGCTGAAGTGGCTTGCGTACCACTCCTGTCCCAGCGTCCAGTTGAGCTCGGAGACGAAGAAGTTGAGCTCCTTCGGCCGCGACATCTCGACCTCCGGGTGCAGGTTGAGGTAGTGATGGACACTGGTCGTGCCGCACTTCAGGCCCCCGATCACGACCAGGTTGGGAAGCGCTCCGCGTCCCCGCCGGACGCGGTGCCGGACGCGCCGTCTCTCGACCGCGAAGCGCTCGTGCGCGCGCGCCACCATCGCCTCGTCGGCGGCGTCGCGCTCAGCCGGCGCCAAGTCTCTTCGCCGCCTCGCGGAAGTTCTTGACCGTCGCGGTTGGCGGTTTGCGCCCGTCGAGCTTCTCGCCCTTGCGGTTGACCCAGATCACCGGCACGTTCATCTTCAGCACCGGCGCGATGTCGGTCTCGTAGCCGCTGCCGATGTGCACCCAGCCCTTCTTGCCGCCCATTCGCCGCGCGCACTCCCTGAAGTGGGCTGGATCCGGCTTGTAGCTGCGCACCTGCTGCGCCGTCACCACCAGGTCGAGGTCGGTTCGCAGGTGTCGCCGCGAGACGCCGAGCAGCTTGTCGTCGATGTTCGAGACGATCCCGACCTCGTAGCGTTTGCCCAGCCGGTCCATGGCCGCGTTCGCCTCACGGAAGGGCACCCAGCGTTCGACGCTATCGGGCAAGAATTGGGCGCGAGAGGGCTCGAGCTCCCAGCCGATCTCGTTCGCTGCGCGAACGGTCGCGCGTCGCAGCACCTCGGCGTAGAGCTCGTAGGAGCCGCGAATGATCTCGGCCTGGACCTCGAAGAAGCGCTCGACGAACGGAACCTCGTCGAAGCTGAATCCGTCTCGCTTCGCCTCCGCCGTGAAGGCGTCGGTGATTCCCTTCTCCCAATCGATCAGGGTTCCGTAGCAATCGGTGGTCACCCACTGGATTTCCTTCAATTTGGGTAGTGGCATGAGCGGCGCGGGATTATGCCAAGCGGCACATTCGTGGGATAGGCTGCCGCGACTCGTGGACCTGCTCGAGTACCAGGGAAAGCAGCTCTTCGCCAAGCACGGCGTTCCGGTTCCCGATGGTCGCTATGCCGACAACGTGCCCGCCGCGGTGCAGGCGGCGGAGGAGATTGGCTACCCGTGCGTGGTCAAGGCGCAGGTGCGGATCGGCAAGCGCGGCAAGGCCGGCGGGATCAAGATCGCCAACGATCGTGAGGAGATGCTCAAGCACGCCGAGGCGATCATCGGCATGGACATCCGCGGCTTCACCGTCCACGAGGTCTGGATTGAGCGCGCCTCGAGGATCGACGCCGAGTACTACGCCTCGATCATCCTCGACCGCTCGGAGAAGAAGCTGCTCGCGATGCTCTCGCGCATGGGAGGCATGGACGTGGAGGAGGTGGCGGAGACGGACCCGTCGGCCCTGATCAAGCGCCACATCGAGCCGGGCGAGGAGCTCACCCACGAGCTTGGGCTCCAGATGTCCATGGACGCCCGGATCGACGAGGACGCGACCGATCAGGTGGCGAACCTGCTGGAGAAGCTGCACCAGGTCGCGCTCGCCGAGGACGCGACCCTGATCGAGGTCAACCCGCTGATCGTCACGTCCGACCGCGAGGTGGTCGCGCTCGACTCGAAGGTGACGATCGACAACAGCGCCCTGTACAGGCACGAGGAGTTGGCCGAGCTGCGCGACCGCTCCGCCGAGGACCCCCAGGAGCGAATGGCGAAGGAGAAGGGCCTCACCTACGTGAAGCTCGGCGGCAACGTGGGCATCCTGGGCAACGGCGCCGGCCTGTGCATGTCGACGCTCGACGTCGTCGCGCAGGCGGGGGGAAAGCCCGCCAACTTCCTCGACGCCGGGGGTGGCTCGAAGGCGGAGGCGATCGTCGACGCCCTCGAGGTGATCACCTCCGACGAGAACGTCACAGCCATCCTCTTCAACATCTTCGGCGGCATCACCCGCTGCGACGAGATCGCCAAGGGGATCATCGAGGCGTTCGCCCGGATGGACATAGGGGTGCCGCTGGTGGTTCGCCTGGACGGCACCAACTCGGAAGAGGGGCTCGGGTTGCTTGCCGACGCGGACCTCCCCAATCTGCACGTGGAGAAGACGATGCTCGGCGCCGCTCAGCGGGTGGTCGAGATGGCCAAGGCGTAGAGCGAGGAGCAGCGTGGCGATCATCGTCGATGAGTCAACGAAGCTCGCGATCTCGGGCCTCACGGGCCGCGAAGGCAGCTTCCACGGGCTGCGCAATCGCGCCTACGGGACCGACGTCGTCGCGGGCGTCACCCCGGGCAAGGGCGGCCAGGACGTGGAGGGGATCCCCGTCTACGACAAGATCGCCGAGGCCGTCTCTGAGCAGGGGGCCAACACCTCGATGATCTTCGTGCCGGCGCGCTTCGCCGCGGACGCGATCAGCGAGGCGATCGAGGCCGGCGTGAAGACGGTGATCGCGATCACCGAGGGGATCCCGGTCTTCGACATGCTCCGCGCCTACTGGCAGGCAAAGGAAGCCGGGGTGCGCCTGATCGGCCCCAACTGCCCGGGCGTGCTCTCGCCCGACAAGTCGAACGTGGGGATCATCCCGGCCCAGTTCTTCGACCCCGGGTCGATCGGCGTCGTCTCCAAGTCGGGCACGCTGACCTACCAGATCGGCAACGAGCTGAAACAGGCGGGCGCGGGCAACTCGACCATCGTCGGCATCGGCGGCGACCCGATCGTCGGCTCGGACTTCATCGACGTGCTGACCCTGTTCGAGGAAGACGACGAGACCGAGCTGATCGTGATGGTGGGCGAGATCGGCGGCGACGCGGAGGAACGCGCCGCCGACTTCATCGCCGAGCAGGTCTCCAAGCCGGTGGTCGCCTACATCGCCGGCTTCACCGCCCCGCCGGGCAAGCAGATGGGCCACGCCGGGGCGATCATCTCCGGCTCCTCCGGCACCGCGGAGGCGAAGAAGGAAGCGCTGGAGGGCCGCGGCGTTCGGGTCGGCCGCTCGCCGACCGAGGCGGCCCAGCTCGCGGTCGAGGCGATCGGCGCCCGGGCCTGAGCCCCGCGCGGGTTACCTGGTTGCGACCTCGCCGCCGAGGCTGACCGGCCCGGCTGAGGACGGCTTTTCGTTGTCGCCGATGTTCCTCGTGTTCGCGTAGCCGAGCTGGCCGTCGGACGCGAGGCCCCAGGAGCGCACCCTGCCGTTGTCGAGCAGGGCGAAGGTGTGGCGGCCGCCGCCCTGAATCGCGACGGCCTTTCGGCCGGGGCCGAGCTTCACCGGGCCCACGGAGCCGGGGTCTCTCGTTGTCGCCGACGTTCCGCGTGTTGCCGTAGCCCAGCTGCCCGTAGCGGCCGGTGCCCCAGCAGCGCACCGTGCGGTTGTTCAGGACCGCGCAGCTGTGCTGGCCGTAGGCGGAGATCGCGATCGCCTTTCGCCGGGCGCCGAGCTTCACCGTGGCGACCGAGGCGGGCGTCTCGTCGTCGCCGATCTTCTTCCTGTCACCGTAGCCGAGCTGTCCGCTGGCGCCCAGGCCCCAGCACCGCACCCTGCCATTGTCGAGAATCGCGCAGGTATGGAGGTAGCCACCGGAGATCGCCACCGCCTTTCGTCCCCTGCCGAGCTTCACGGGTCGGACCGAGGCGGGCGTCTCGTTGTCGCCGATGTCCCTCTTGTTCCCGTAGCCGAGCTGGCCCTGCCCGCCTTCGCCCCAGCAGCGCACCTTGCCGTTGTCGAGGATCGCGCAGGTGTGACGGCCGCCGCCCGCGATCGCCACCGCCGTTCGTCCCGCGCCGAGGTTGACCGTCCCAACCGAGCCCGGCGTCTCGTCGTCGCCGATGTCCCTCCTGTTGCCGTAGCCGAGCCGGCCGCTGTCGCCGCGCGCCCCAGCAGCGCACCTTGCCGTTGTCGAGGATCGCGCAGGTGTGCACGGCCGCCGCCGGTGATCGCGACCGCCGTTCGTCCGGCACCGAGGTCCACCGGCCCCACCGAGCCCGGCGTCTCGTTGTCGCCGATCGCGTGTCGACGTTGCCGTAGCCGAGCTGGCCGAAGTCGCTGTTACCCCAGCAGCGCACCTGGCCCTGGTCGAGGATCGCGCAGGCGTGATAGAAGCCGGCGGCGATGGCGCGCGCCGTTCTGTCCCGCGCCCAGATCGACCGGGCCGACCGAGGCGGGCGTCTCGTCGTCGCCGACGTCATTCGTGTTGCCGTAGCCAAGCGCGCCGTAGCTCCCCGTTGCCCCAGCACCGCACCCGGCCGGTGTCGAGACGCGCGCAGCTGAACCGTGCGCCGGCCGCCACGAAGCCGGACGCGCGGCGATTGACCTTCGAGCCGGCCTGCTCCGCGCTCGCGCCGCTCGGAGCAAGCGCCGCGCCCCCCGGCACAACCACGAGCACCGCGAGCGCGAGTGCCACGAGAGGCGTCCCAGCCTTGGTCTTTCTGCCCTGCATGCGGGTCACCTTACGGAGGTGACGATCGGGCGCAACCCACCCTAGGGTGAAGCGCCCCACACCT
>CAVRKX010000007.1:0-23132 GCA_963721735.1 uncultured Actinomycetes bacterium | reverse complement strand
GCCGGTATCCGGCAATAAGCCGGCCATTCCCAAGACGGTGGCGGTTTAGTCGGGCGCTCGCCCAACGCTTGGCAGAATCAGGCGCCGATGGCCGCCTTCCGCCCGGTCGACCCGAAGCAGTCCTTCCCCGAGCTCGAGGAGCGGATCCTGGAGCGCTGGCGCGAGCGCGACATCTTCCACCGCTCCCTGGAGCAGCGCAGCGACGCCCCCGTGTGGAGCTTCTACGAGGGGCCGCCCACCGCCAACGGCGAGCCGGGATCGCACCACGTCCTGTCGCGCGTCTTCAAGGACATCTACCCCCGCTACCGCAGCATGCGCGGACATCGCGTGCCGCGCAAGGCCGGCTGGGATTGCCACGGCCTGCCCGTCGAGCTCGAGGTCGAGCGGGAGCTCGGGATCTCCTCGAAGGCCGAGATCGAGGCATACGGGATCGCCGAGTTCAACGAGCGCTGCCGCGAATCGGTGTTCCGCTACGTCAAGGAATGGAACCGGCTCACCGAGCGGATCGGCTTCTGGATCGACCTCGACGACCCCTACGTGACGCTCACGAACTCCTACATCGAGTCGGTCTGGTGGTCGCTGCGCAAGATCTGGGACGACGGGCGCCTTTACGAGGGCCACAAGGTGGTCCCCTACTGCCCTCGCTGCGGCACGGCGCTCTCCTCGCACGAGGTCGCCCAGGGCTACGAGGACGTCGAGGACCCCTCGGTATACGTCAAATTGCCCGTCGCCTCCTCGTCTCCGACTCCGGGGGCGACGGGGTCGGCGCCACTTCAGGAAGGGGACAGCCTCCTGGTTTGGACCACCACGCCCTGGACGCTGGTCTCCAACGCGGCCGTTGCCGTCGGCCCCGAGATCGAGTACGCGCGGGCGCGTCCCGCCGATTCCGACGAGGTCCTGGTGGTCGCCGCGCCGCTGGTCGAGCGAGTGCTGGGGGAGGGCGCAGAGGTCCTCGATCGCCTGCCGGGCAGCGCCCTGGCCGGCGTCAGCTACGAGCCGCCGTTCTCTTACATCGCCGACTACGGCCCCCGCGGCCACACCGTGCTCGAGGCGGACTTCGTGACCACGGAGGAGGGCACCGGACTCGTGCACACCGCGATCGCCTTCGGCGAGGACGACTTCCGACTCGGCGAGCAATACGGGATCAAGCTCCAGAACCCGGTGCGTGAAGACGGCACCTTCGACGAGCGGGTCACCGACTTCGCGGGCCAGATGGTGAAGGACGCCGACCCGGCGATCGTCGATGCGCTACGCGACTCGGGGCGCCTGCTCCGCGCCGAGCGCTACCGCCACTCCTATCCGCACTGCTGGCGCTGCGGGACGCCGCTTCTGTACTACGCCAAGTCGAGCTGGTACGTGCGGACCACCGACGTCCGCGACCGGATGCTGGCCGAGAACGAGGAGATCGGCTGGCACCCCGAGCACATCAAGCACGGCCGGTTCGGCAACTGGCTCGAGGGCAACGTCGACTGGGCGCTCTCTCGGGAGCGCTATTGGGGCACCCCGCTGCCGATCTGGGAGTGCGGGTCCGAGGGCTGCGAGGAACGCTTCTGCGCCGGATCGATGGCCGATCTGCGCGAGCGCGGCGGGCAGGTGCCCGACGACCTCCACCGCCCCTACATCGACGAGGTCACGCTGCGCTGCGAGTCCTGCGGCGGCGAGATGCGCCGCGTCCGGGAGACGATCGACGCCTGGTACGACTCGGGCTCGATGCCATTCGCCCAGTTCCACTACCCGTTCGAGGGAGAGGAGCTGTTCACCGACCGCTTCCCGGCCGACTTCATCAGCGAGGCGGTCGACCAGACCCGCGGCTGGTTCTACTCGCTGCACGCGGTCTCGGTGCTTGTCTTCGACCGCGCGAGCTACCAGAACTGCGTCGTCCTCGGCCTGATCCTCGACCCGGAGGGCCAGAAGATGTCGAAGAGCCGCCGAAACGTGGTCGATCCCTGGGAGGTGATCGGCCGCCACGGCGCGGACGCCTTCCGCTGGTACTACTTCACCGCCCAGCAGCCCTGGGCCGGCTACCGCTTCTCGGCCGACACGGTGGGCGAGTCGGTGCGCCAGTTCATGCTCACGCTCTGGAACACGTACGCGTTCTGGGTGCTGTACGCGAACGCCGAGGGCCTCCGTGCGGAGGATCTCGGCTCGCCGGACGCCGGCGCCGGCGCGGAGCCCGGCGCGGACGCGAGCGGTGACCTCGATCGCTGGGCGCTGTCGCGCCTGCAGGGAACGGCGCGGACGGTGATCGAGGGCATGGAGGCTTACGACTGCACGACGGCCGGGCGCGCGATCGCCACCTACGTGGAGGAGCTCTCCAACTGGTACGTGCGGCTGTCGCGCCGCCGCTTCTGGGAGGGCGACCGCGCAGCGTTCGCCACCCTGCGCCACTGCCTGCTGACCGTCGCCACGCTGCTGGCCCCCTTCACGCCATTCCTGGCCGACGAGATCTACGCGAACCTGGCGGGCGGCGAGGCGGAGGAATTCGGCGTGGAGCCGGACTCCGTTCATTTGCTCGACTACCCGGAGCCCAACCGCTCGCTCGTCGACGAGCCGCTCGAGGCTGCGATGGAGGCCGTTCGGCGCACCGTAGAGCTGGGGCGCGCGGCGCGCGCGCAAGCCGCGGTGAAGGTCCGTCAGCCGCTGCGCCGGGCGATTGTGGTGGCTAACGACGCCGAGCGAGAGGCGATCTCGGCGCGCGCCAAGATCGTGACCTCGGAGCTCAACGTCAAAGAGCTGGAGTTCGTCGCCGAAGAGTCCGAGCTAGTCCGCTACGAGGTGAAGCCCAACTATCGCGCGCTCGGTCCACGCTTTGGGAAGCAGATGCCCCAGGTTGCAGCGGCGGTCGAGGCTCTCGACTCCGGCAAGGTCGCGGAGGCGATCGACGCGGGCCGCGAGGTTGGAATCAACGTCGAGGGTCGTGAGCATGTGCTCAGCCCGGGCGACCTCACGCTCGTCCTTCAGCCACTCGACGGCTATCAGGTCGAGGCTTCGGCAGGGCACGCGGTGGCGCTGGCTTTGGAGCTCGACGACGAGCTTCGCCGCGAAGGGCTCGCGCGCGAGATCGTCCACGCCGTGCAGAACGCCCGCCGCGAGTCGGGCCTTGAGGTCACCGACCGGATCGAGCTCAGCCTGGCGGGCGACGCGGAGCTCATCGAGGCCGCTCGCGCCCATGAGGCATACGTGGCCGGCGAGACGCTCGCCACCTCGGTGTCCTACGACGGAGCCGAGGCGCCGGCCACCGAGATCGCGGGGCGCGAGCTGCGGATCGGCGTGGAGCGATCCGCCTGACCTCGATCGACGCCGTCATCTTCGACCTCGACGGGGTCCTGATCGACTCCGAGCCCGCGTGGGCGTCGGTTCGCGAGCGGCTGGTCCGGGACTCCGGCGGCCGCTGGCACGAGGGCGCCCAGGAGGAGATGATGGGCATGAGCTCCACCGAGTGGTCGCGCTACATGCATTCCGAGCTCGGTGTGCCGATGGAGCCTGCCGAGATCTCGGCCGCCGTGGTCGAGGGGCTCGAGGCCGAGTACCGGCGCCACCTCCCGCTGCTGCCCCACGCGGTCGAGTCCGTGCGCGCGCTCGCCGGGCGCTGGCCGTTGGCGGTCGCCTCCTCGGCCAACCGGCCCCTGATCGACCTGGTGCTCGAGCTGAGCGACATGGCCGGGCTCTTTCGAGTCACCGTCTCCTCCGAGGAGGTGCCGCGCGGAAAGCCGGAGCCGGACGTCTACGTCGAGGCCGCCCGCCGGCTGGAGGTTCCTCCCGACGGGTGCGTCGCCGTGGAGGACTCGACCAACGGGATCCGCTCCGCGCGCTCCGCCGGCATGCGTGTGATCGCCGTCCCCCGCCCCGACTTCCCGCCCTCCGCGGAGGCGCTGGAGCTCGCGGCCGCCGTGCTCGACTCGCTGAGCGAGCTCGAGCGCGCCGTGGACGAGCTCCGCTAGGCGGTCAGGGCCGGCTCGAGCTCGGACTCGAGGCGGCGCTTCGGCACCGCGCCGACTACGCGCTTCGCCTCGGCGCCGTCCTTGAACAGGATCAGGGTCGGGATCGAGAGGACGTCGAAGCGGGCCGCCGTCTGCTGGTTCTCGTCGGTGTTGATGCTGACGATGCGAAAGTCGTCGCGCTCGCCCGCCATCTCTTCCAGGATCGGGTGGACGATGCGGCAGGGCCCGCACCAGGGCGCCCAGAAGTCGACCAGCACCGGCTGCTCGGACTCGAGCACCTCAGACTGGAAGTTGCCGTCGGTCACGTCGGGGAGCTTTCCAGTCACTTCTCGTCTCCTGATCGCTCGATCTGCATCGTCTTCGCTTGCCGGCAACAGCCTGCCGGGCTCGCTATACAAAATATAGTACGGCAGAGGTTGGCGCTTTCTTGTCGCCAGGGGCCCGGCAGCGTTACGGCCCAGATCACCTCAGCGCCCCCGAAGCCGCATGGCGGGCACTCGCCAGGCGGCCTCGAGCACCACCGAGCCCGTCATCTTCGACTGGCCCACGCGCCGGTCGCGGAAGGTGATCGGCACCTCGAGCACCTTGAAGCCGGCCCGGATCGCCCGGAACGTAGTCTCGACCTGGAACGCGTAGCCGAGCGAGGCCAGGGACTCGAAGTCGATCGCCTCCAGCGTCCGCCGTCGAAAGACCTTGAAGCCCCCGGTGAGGTCCCGGACCTCGACGCCCAGCGTCGCCCGGGCATAGGCGCTCCCAAGGCGACTGATCGCGCGCCGGCCCGGGCCCCAGTCGGTGACCCCGCCGCCATCCGTATAGCGCGAGCCGAGCACCAGGTCCGCGCCGGCGGTCGCCTCCAGCAGACGCGGCAGGTCGGCCGGGTCGTGGGAGAAGTCGGCGTCCATGTGGGCGATCAGCTCCGCCCCGCCCGCCAGCGCCTCCCGGAAGCCGGCCACGTACGCGGGCCCGAGGCCCCGCTTTGCCGGCCGGTGCAGGACGGCGACGTCGGCGCGATCGCTTGCGAGCCGATCGGCGATCCGGCCGGTGCCGTCGGGGGACGAGTCGTCGACGACCAGGAGTCGCCGCGCGGGCGGCAGCTGCTCGAGCGCCGTGGTGACGATCGCCTCGACGTTGGCGGCCTCGTTATAGGTGGGAATGACGAGCCAGACGCCCGCGTTCTCCGACACCCCCGGATGCTATTCGCCGCCCGCCTGGGCGGGACGAGCGCCCGCGACCGCACTAGGTTTGGGGGTATGCGAAACGCCGAGATCGCCGCTGCCCTGTCCGAGCTGGCGACGCTCTACGAGCTCGACGGGGCGATCAGGTACCGCGTGCTCGCCTACCGCGAGGCGGCCCGAGTGGTCCGGCAGAGCCCCGTCTCGGTTCAGGACCTGGCCCGTGCGGGAAGGGCAACCGAGCTGCCCGGCGTCGGCAAGACGCTGGAGCAGAAGATCGTGACGCTCCTCGACACCGGCGAGATCCCCTCGGCGGCGAAGCTGAAGCGAAAGTTCCCGCCCTCCCTGGTCGAGGTGACCATGGTCCCCGGTGTGGGCGCGAAGACGGCGCGCCGCCTATACGACGAGCTGGGCGTGTCGAGCCTCGAGGAGCTGCGCGCGGCCGCCACCGAGCAGCGGATCCGCCAGGTCAAGGGCCTCGGGCCGAAGGCCGAGGAGAACGTGCTGGCGGCGCTGGGCAAGCTCAAGGACACCGGGCCAGCCGAGCGACTGCTGCTCTCGCAGGTGCTCCCGGTGGCCGAGAAGCTCGCGAAAGACCTTCGCGCCCACCCCGCCAGCGACGCGGTCGAGGTGGCCGGCTCGGCCCGGCGTCGAACCGAGACCTGCCACGACATCGACCTGATCGCCACCGCCAGCGAGCCGGCCGCGCTCGGGCAGGCGCTCTTGGACCATCCCCTGGCGGCGACCAAGGGCTCCTCCGGCGAGAGCGGGGCTCGGATCACGACCCACAACGGGATCGCCGTCGACCTGCGGATCGTCGCGCCCGCCGCCTACGGGAACCTGCTTCAGCACTTCACGGGATCGGCTGAGCACAACATCGAGCTGCGCGAGCGCGCCGTCGGGATGGAGCTCTCCGTCTCCGAGCACGGGATCACCGACACGCGCACCGGGAAGGTCTCCACGTACGAGACCGAGGCCGAGGTCTACGAGCGCCTCGGGCTCGCCTACATCGAGCCCGAGCTGCGCGAGGCCAACGGCGAGATCGCCGCGGCAGCCGACGGCAAGCTCCCGGAGCTGATCGCCCTGGAGGACATTCGCGGCGACCTCCACTGCCACACCACGATCTCCGACGGCCACAACACGCTCGAGGAGATGGCCGAGGCGGCGCGGGGCCGTGGCTACGCCTACCTGGCGGTCACCGACCACTCCGCCAGCCACGGATTCGGCAACCACGTCACCGCGGAGCAGCTGTCGGAGCGGATTCAAGAGGTGCGGGCGTTCAACTCGGGGCGTCGCCGCTTTCGGCTGCTCGCCGGCTCCGAGGTCAACATCCTGCCCGACGGCTCGCTCGACTACGACGACGACCTGCTTGCCGAGCTCGACTGGGTGGTGGCCAGCGTCCACACCTCGTTCAAGATCTCCCGGCGAGCGATGACCGAGCGGGTGATCGCGGCAATCGAGCACCCGCTCGTGGACTGCGTCGGGCACCTCAGCGGGCGCCTGATCGGCAGGCGAGACCCCTACGACATCGACGTCGAGCGCGTGGTCGAGGCGGCCGTCCGCACGGGGACGATGCTGGAGATCAACGGCAACCCCAACCGCCGCGACCTATCCGAGCGCCACGCCCGGCTCGCCGCGGAGGCCGGGGCCCTGATCTGCGTCAACACCGACGCCCATCGGGTGGCGACTTTCAACAACATGGTCTACGGAATCGCCACCGCCCGCCGCGCCTGGCTGACCCCCGAGCAGGTCGCAAACACCCGGCCCTGGCGCGAGTTCGCTCGTCTGCGAAAGCGGGCCAGGCGCTAGAGCAAGCCGGCTCGCGCCGTTTGGCGCAAGGTAGTTTGCTACGGTAATTAGCAATGGCAAAGACCTCTGCTGTGCTGATGCCGGACGCCCGTCGCGGCGAGCTCGCGGCGCGGTTGCGGCTCGTGATCGCTCGCACCGCGCGGCGGCTGCGGCAGGAGGCCGGGGCCGAGCTCAGCCCCTCGCAGACGGCCGCGCTGGCGACGATCGAGCGCCACGGGCCCCTGACCCCCAGCGTGCTGGCCGAGCTGGAGCGGGTGCAGCGGCCCACCGCGACCCGGATCGTGTCCCGGCTCACCGACCAGGCGCTCGTCGAGCGCACCACCGATCCGGCCGACGGAAGGTCGTTCACCGTTGCCGTGACTCCCAAGGGCCTGGCGCTGCTGGGCAAGCTCCGGACCCGCAAGAACGCCTACCTGGCGCGTCGCCTCCGCCCCCTCGACGAGGCCGACCTAGCGACGCTCGAGCGCGCGGCCGAGATCCTCGAGCGCGTCCTCGAGGGTGAGCGCCGTTGAGCAGGGCGCTGCGCCGCTCCTTCACCTCCCTGGCCGTCCCCAACTACCGCCGCTACTTCGCGGGCCAGCTGGTCTCGGTCACCGGCAACTGGACCCAGGTCGTCGCCGAGATGTGGCTGATCCTGACCCTGACCGGGAGCGGCCTGGCGGTCGGGGTGACCTCGGCGCTGCAATTCCTGCCCCTGCTCCTATTCGGCGCCTGGGGAGGAGTGCTCGCCGACCGCTTTCCGAAGCGCTCCGTGCTGATGGTCACCCAGGCGCTGATGGTGCTCCCCGCGCTGGCCCTGTGGGGGGTGACAGGCGCCGGCGTCGTCGCGCCGTGGATGGTCTACGCCCTGGTCTTCGTGCGGGGGGCGGTCAACGCGGTCGACTTCCCGACCCGGCAGAGCTTCGCGATCGAGATGGTGGGCGCCGATCGCGTCGTCAACGCGGTCAGCCTGAACAGCGTCCTGATTCACTCCGCTCGCATCCTGGGGCCGGCGGTGGCCGGGGTCCTGATCGCCACGGTGGGGGTCGGGACCTGCTTCTTGGTCAACGCGGTCTCGTTCGGCGCCATGGTGGTCGCCCTGAGGGCGATGGAGCCGCGCGAGCTTCGTACCGCGCCCGTGGCGTCCCGTGGCTCCGGCTCCATTCGCGCCGCGCTTCGCTACGTCCGGCGCACGCCCGCGCTCGCGATCCCGCTGGCGATGATGGCCCTGGTCGGAACGCTCGGCTACAACTTCCAGGTCATCCTGCCGCTGCTCGCCCGGTTCAGCTTCGACGGCGGGGCCGCCGCGTACACCGTCCTTGCGGTTGCGATGGGCGCCGGGTCGGTGGTCGGCGCGCTGGTGGCGGGTGCGCGCGGGCGCGTTGGGCCTGGCCTTCTGACGGGCGCCGCGTTCGGGTTCGGCGCCGTCGCGTTGATCGCGGCCGCCGCCCCCACCCTGCCCCTCGAGGCGGTCGCCCTGGTCCCCCTCGGGGCCGCCAGCGTCACCTTCGCCGCCGGGATCAACTCCTCTCTCCAGCTCGCCGCGGATCCAGCCATGCGCGGGCGGGTGATGGCCCTGTACTCGATGGTCTTCCTCGGCTCCACCCCAATCGGCGGGCCGATCGCCGGCTGGCTCAGCCAGGCGATCGATCCCCGGGCCGCGCTCGTGCTCGCGGGCGCCTCCGGAGTGGTGGCGGCGATCGGCGCCCGAACCGCCTTCCGGCGCCTGGGCCCTCCGGAACCGCCGTCCCGCGACTGCGAGCGACCCCGGTCCGGGCGAGGGCGTTCGGATGGCGCTACGGCTCGGCGGTCTCTCGCTCCGGCGGCGGGGGCGGCGGGTGACCGGCCGGCATGCGATCGCGTCCCAGGCCGGGCGTCCGGGTCAGCCTGATGGGCGCCAGAGCCGAGGTTGGCTCGACGTAGAAGCGGACCCCGTCGCGCTCCTCGATCGCGGTCACCGCACGCTCCCGGTTTCGCCATGCGAGCGCGTTCAGGATCGCGAAGCCGGCGCCGACCGCGGCGACTTGGGGGAACAGCCAGGCGAGGCCACCGACCACGATCGCAAAGGCGGCGATCGGCCACAGGCGCATAAAGGCGATTCGCCCCGGGCTCTCGGTGGGCAGCGCGGTCGCGGTCCGCGCCGACGCCAACGCCGGCGCCATCGCCTCCGTGGCCCGCGCCGACCCCCCGAGGACGACGCCGAGGACGGCCGCCAGCGCCCACCATCCCCCGGCGAAGATCAGGGTCGCCTCGTCAGCCTCCCCCTTTGACGCCACCACGGTGACTGCGCCCAGCGCCGTCGCCGACCCCCCGATCAAGAGCACGGTCAGCCGCAGGAGGTCGACGAACAGCATCAGCCGCCAGCCGCGCCCGGAGCCTCCGCCCGCGGCTCCGCCAGCGCTCTCAGCACCCCTCGGAACTCCTCCGTGCCGCCGACCACGGCGTCCGCCTCTCGGGAGAGCTCCTCAGGCGCCTCGGAGGAGCCGATGCCGATGCAGACCGCGGCTGCCAGGCTGCCCGCCGCGACCAGCGAGCGCAGGGCGCGAAACGCATCGAGGTCGGTGCGGTCGTCGCCCGCGAACAGCGCCCGTTCAACCCGCTGTCCGGAGAGCAGCCGCTTGACGGCCGTCCCCTTGTCGATCCCGGAAGCCGGGCGGATCTCCAAGCACCTTGCGCCCCCGGTGAGGCTCGAGACCGGCCTTCTCCGCGGCTAAAGCGATCTCGCCCGCGTGCCGCTCGGCTGCCTCCTCGTCGGCGGCCCCGCGCCAATGGAGCGCCTGGATCGGCCCCTTGTCCTCGAGACGCAGCCCCGCGGCATCCAGCGAGGCGCCCTCGAGCCCGCCAACGAACTCGCGCGCGGTCAGGGCGCCTTCGGTGGGCGCGGGATCGACGATCGCCTCCTCGGCGCGCGGGGCCAGCAGCTCGAGGCCGTGGTTACCCGCGTAGGTGAGCTCGTCGATCCCGACCAGCCGTCGCGCCTCGATCGCGCGCCGGCCCGACACGCAGGCCACGAGCGCGTAGCGCCCCGCCAGCGCCCGGAGCGCGTCGCGCGTTTCCTCGGGGACGGCGGCGGATTCGGGATCGCCGACGATCGGCGCCAGGGTCCCGTCGACGTCACAGAGCACCGCGGCGGAGCCGGGGTCGGCGCGCAACGGCGCGATCAGCTGCGCGATCCTCGCTTCCACGGCCGGCCGCCGCGGTCACGGCGGCGGGGCGGTGGCGGCGATCATCACTACTAGTATCGCCGCCCGTGCCCCGGGATCGACTCCTGAAGCTGGTCGCAATCGGCACCGCGGCGGGGGCCTTCAGTGGCCTGTTCGGGGTTGGCGGCGGGACGGTGATCGTGCCGCTTTTGATCTTCATGCTCGGCTACGGCGAGCGCGAGGCAACCGGGACCAGCCTGGCCGCGATCGTCGTCATCGCCGCCCTGGCGACGGCCGGCCAGGGCCTGTACGGGAACGTGGACGTGGCGGATGGGTCGTGGTCGGAGCCCCGGCCCTGATCGGGGTGGTCGCCGGGGCGGCGCTTCAGCAGCGCCTGCCCGAGCGCGCCGTGGCGCTTCTGTTCGCGGCGCTCCTGGTGGCGACTGCCGTGGCGCTGATCGTGGGCTGATGGAGTACGTGGCCGCAGCTCTGCTGGGATTCGCCGGGGGCACCCTCGGCGGCCTGGTCGGGGTGGGCGGGGGGGTCCTGTTCGTGCCCGCGCTGGCGATCTTCCTCGACCAATCCCAGATCCGCGCCGAGGCGACCTCGCTGCTTGCGATCGTCTTCGTGGCCTTGGTCGGGGCGTGGCGCCAGCAGGGCTATGGAAACGTGAGGGTCCGCGACGGCCTGCTGGTGGGCGCGCTTTCGCCGCTCGGGGTGGCCGCCGGCGTCGTGATCTCGAACGCCGTCCCGGAGCGGGCCCTCGAGCTGCTGTTCGCCGCCCTCGCCCTGGTGTTCGCCGCTCAGCTTCTCCGCCGAGCCCTGGCGACCCCTCCCCACCAAGCGCCCAACTAGGCCAGGACGAAACCGACTGCACCGCGTGGAAAGCGAAGCGAGCGGGGACCGCTCAGCCTCAGCGTGCGCTCATCGCTGTGGCCCGCTCCGGAGCGAGTGGGCCCTGCTCGGCCCTTGCCCGATCCAGCAGCCTGTCCGCCAACTTCGATGTTCGCTCGAGCTCGCGGAGGCGCCCTGCGCTGGTCAATCGCGGGCCGTATGCCTTCGCGCGGTAGAGCTGGTAGCGCTCACGGGCATACCGCGCCTCCGCCTCCAGTGCGACCAGGCGGGCGTTCAGGCCCTTGCCCGCTCCTGGCGCACCAGAGCCCATCGCTAGGTCCCCGCTCGGGCCGGCGGTGGGGGCAGCAAAGCCTGTCCCAATCGTCTCCCAGCGCGGGGCGCTCCTCGTGAGAGCGACGGCTCAAGGGTGAAGATCTCGGTGGCGACGTCCGTGTCTCGGTCGTGGCTGCTCAGGAACGAGGCGACCCGCTGGCGCGTCACCCTGACCACGGCAGCGACCGCGTCTCGTTTGTAGGCCGCCGGGGTGAGCTTGCCGACCCCGCGAACGGTGTCGCCCGCCTGCGGAGCGATCATGCTCTTATTGAAGTCGCCGACGGCGTCAGCGAGCACGCAGGTGACGACGTTGCCGCGGATCTCGGTCCGCCCGTTGCTCGGCCGCTTGCCCGCATAGCGCGTCCATAGCGAAGTGAGCGACTCGGTCAGCTCCGCCGACAAGTTTGGGAACTCGGTCATGGTCATGGTGGATCGCCCCCCTGCGGGCGATCGACCGAAGCGCTCGAGCGGGTTCTCGCGCTGATCGGCTGGTAAGTGGGCGCGGCGCTCGCCGGTTCGGTTGCCTGACGCCGGCTGTGAACGCGGACGACCTCCTCCAAGACCTCGGAGCGGTTGGCGAACTTCCGCTCGTAGCCGCGGACCTTCTTGATCGTGGCCAGGTCGGCCTCCTCGAGCGCGGCCACGATCTCCTCGACGCTGAATGCGTCGTAGCCTGGGAGCGGCTCGCGTCCACGCATGTAGCGCAGCTTGTCCAGCACAGGCTTTCGGTCCTTGTGGGACCGCTCATAGGTCTCGACCGCCTCGAGCTCGATCTGTGAGTGGTCGCAGAGCCCCTCTATTACCTGTCTGTCGTCGAGGCGGTTATAGCCGGCGAACGGGAGTGCATCGCCGCCGGCGGAAGCGTCACGCGCCAACTCAGGCGCGGAGGCGGAGGACGGGGAGAATCGATCGCGGATGGCGCTGACGATGGTCATTGGCTGTGTCCCTTCCCAGCGATCCCGCCGGGACGGACGACGCGGCGAGATCGCTGACTGGACACAGAGTGTATCATGGATTCATGAATTTACTTTCTGGAGATCAGCAGCAGAGATCATCCCCGGCGGCCCCCCGCTGGGACTTTCTGACAAACCACGCCCACGTTCTCCTGTGCGTGGCTCATGACCCGGGCATCCGGTTGCGCGACATCGCCGCAGCGGTGGGCATCACCGAGCGCGCCGCCCACCGGATCCTCTCCCAGCTGGTCGAAGAGGGCTACGTGCTGCGCGAGCGACAGGGGCGACGAAACCGCTACCAGGTCGTGGCGGGGCGTCCCATGCGCCATCCCCTCGTCGAGCAGCGCGAGGTGGGCGAGTTGCTCGAGGTCCTGGTCGACTCGAGGACGGGGGAGCCAGCAGAGATGACTCTGGAGGCATAACCGGCCCTGCGAAGGCCGATGCTCGTCCGGGCTAAGAGGAGAGAGAGCCGCGCTTTGAGAGCAGGCCCATCGCCCAGTGCGAGGCGCAGACACCACTGATCGACGTCCGCGGAGGTAACCCGGTAGCTTGATGAAGAGCCTCAATCACCATCGAAAGCTTTGACCGGCCGGTGGTCCCCGGGGGTCCACCATCGGAAGGAAGACGGTCATGCCCAGAATCATCGTGATGAGCGAGTCAAGCACCGAGCGTGAGGGCGCGATCACCCTCGACGAGCGGGTCGCCTCCGCGGACATGCGAAGCGGACACCACGCCGCTCAGCTGATCGAGCGCGTCGGATGGGCGGTTCACGACGCGGATGACGCGGAGGAACCGCCCGTACCGCACGATTGAGCACTCGCTCGTCGCGCGAATGGGCGTGACGAGCTGAGGCGGTGCGCTCGAGACTCGTGAGAGGACCTGTCTTCTAGCTGGTGTGCTCGGTTAGCTGGTGTGCTCGGTTTCGAGTACGAACATCTCCACCGCCAAGTCGAGGCGCGCCAAATCGACGCCTAACGGTTCAGAGCCCGTGCTCGAGAGCGCCCTTGACCGAGGCGTCGAGGGCGTTCAGGCGGTAAAGCGCCAGCGCCTCGGCGGAGGCGAAACCCCCCGCTCCCGAGCCGCCCGCCCGCCGGGCGCGGCCCGGCCCGGATTCCGCGCCGTGGTGCGAGAGCACGCAGTGAAGGAGGGCCAGCCGCCGCTCGGCGGGCAGCTCCTCCGCAGCACCGGCGACCATCTGCGCCCCGATCGCCAGATGGCCGAGCAGGCGGCCCTCTTCGCTGACCGCGAATTCCGCGCCGTAGGTGAACTCGCGCGTCTTGCCGACGTCGTGAACGAGCGCCGCCGCCATCAGCAGGTCGGAGTCCAGCCTGGGATGGAGCTGGCACAGGTCGCCGACCAGCGTCCCGAGGGAGACCGTGTGCTCCAGCAGCCCGCCGAGGTAGGCGTGATGCCCGCCCCTGGTGCAGGGTGCGCGGCGGAACTCGTCGGCCTGCGGCCCGGAGAGGACGAGCCCCTCGACGACGCCGCGCAGGCCGGGATCGTGGACCTCGCGGCACAGGTGCTCGAGGAAGCCCTCGAGCTCCTCCACCGAGCGATAGGCGGCGGGCAGGAACTCGGCGGGGTCGAACGAGCCGGGGTCCAGTCGTCGCACCTCGTTGAGCTCGGCCGCCAGCTCGCCCCTGAAGCGCTCCAGCCTGCCGCGAACCAGCACCGCGTCGCCGCGCTCGAAGCGCAGCCCGATCCGGTCGGCCTCGCGGAATACGCGAGCCGCAATCGTGCCCGTGCGGTCGCGCAACTCGACGGACAGGTACGCGCCCCCGTTCCGGGCCGTCAAGCGGTCCTTGCGCACGCATGCGTAGCGGCCCTCGAAGCGCTGACCGGGACGCAGCTCGGCGATCGCGGGCTGCGGCCGCTCCTCCGTCGAAATCGCCACCGCCGCTTCCACACCCCGATCGTGAAGGCCGCGGCGGACGGCTCGGGCCGGTACTGATTCCGGGTAGGCTCGACCCATGGATCCGGTGATCTGGCAGGGCGATCCGCCCGAGCTACGCTCGCCCGCCCTCGTCTGCGCGTTCGCGGGGTGGAACGACGCGGCGAGCGCCGCCAGCGCGGCGCTGGAGACGGTCGCGGCCTCGCTCGACGTCGACGTCGTGGCGCGGATCGACCCGGAGGAGTTCTACGACTTTCAGGTCAACCGGCCCACGATCCGGTTGGTCGAGGGGCTAACACGCCAGATCGACTGGCCCGAGAACACGCTGCTGACGGCGAGCGTGCCCAGCGCGGAGCGCGATCTGGTGCTGCTGAGCGGGGTCGAGCCCAATGTTCGGTGGCGCACCTTCGCCGACACGATTCTGGCCGCCGCCGAGCGCCTCGGCGTGCAGATGGTGATCACGCTTGGCGCCCTGATCGCCGACGTCGCCCACACGCGGCCGGTGCCGATCACCGGCCTCGCCTCCGATCCGGAGCTGGTCGAGCAGCTCGGCATGAGCCGCTCCAGCTATGAGGGCCCGACCGGGATCGTGGGCGTGGTCCACGACGCCTGCCGGCGGCGGGAGATCCCGTCGGCGAGCCTCTGGGCGGCGGTCCCCCACTACGTGGCCGCGGTGCCCAACCCGAAGGCCGCGCTGGCGCTGTTGCGCCGCTTGGAGGGACTGACCGGCATCGCCGTCGAGGCCTCCGAGCTGGAGGACGCCACCGAACGCTTCGATGACCAGGTCGATCGTGCCGTCTCCGCGAACCCCGAGATCGAGGAGCTCGTCCGCGATCTGGAGGCCGCGCAGGAGGGCGAGTTCGAGCCCAGCGGGGACGTCCCGTCGGCCGACGACATCGCCCAGGAGTTCCAGCGGTTCCTGCGCCAGCAAGGCACGGACAAGAACTGAGCGGGGTCGGGGGCTCAGGCCTCCGAAGCGGGGCAGATGAGGCGGTAGTCGCACCAGCTGCAGATCTCATAGGACGGCCGGGGCTCGAAGTCCTGGCCTTCGATCCCAGCCGCCACGTCGAGCACCGTGCGTTCGACGCGCTCGGAGTCGTCGGGGGCCGCCGGCACCGGCACGCGTTCGTCGTTGAGCACGTACCAGTAGCTGCCGAGCTCGGCCTCGACCTGCCACGCCTCGCGGGCGCCGAGCCGGTACAGAGCCAGCTGTACGTCGTCGCCCGAATCGGGCCTGCGCTCGCCGGTCTTGTAGTCGATCAGCTCGTAGCCGCCTTCCGGAAGCTGGTCGACCCGATCAACCCGGCCGCGGAGCCGGTGGGACCCGATCGCGAAGGCGAACCCTCGCTCCAGCCAGACAGGCCTGGACTCGGAGCGCTGGTGGTGCTCGTGGTAGCGGGCCAGCGAGGCCACCGCTCGATCGCGGTACTGAAGCTCATCGTCCGAGGAGCCGAACCCGGTGCGCCGCCAACCCGCCTCGAACAGGGCGAGCAGGCGGTCGAGGCTCCCAGCGGGCGAGGGCTCTTGGCTCCCCGCGGCCGCCAACGCATCGGCGCGAAGCTGCTCGCTGTGGAAGCGCTCCAGCACCTGGTGGATGAGGATTCCGAACCGCTGGTTGATCGTTGGCTCCTGCGGGATCGCGAACACCCGGGCGAACTTGTACTTGAGCGGGCAGGTCCGGTAGAGGTCGATATCCGAGGCCGAGAGGGCCAGGCCATCGCCGCGGCGCGGGATGAACTGCTCCAGCGATGGCTCGCGCCGCGCGGCCACCAGCTCGCGCCGCGCAGCCAGGTCGCGCTCCTCCCCGATCACGTACTCGTCAAGGGCCGACGCCTCCAGCGCCGCCCGCTGCTCCGGCGAGGCGGCGCGGCCAAGCAGCTCGTTGAGCGCCTCCAGGGCCTCCGCCGGGGGCTCGGCGTCCGGGCGCTGGACCAGGGCCGCGAGCTTGATCAGCTCCAGGTACCGGGCCACCGCCTGGGTCACGTCCTCGGCGGTGTCCAGGCGCATCTCGGAGAGCGCCGAGCCCGCACGCCACGATGCCTCGAGCGCCTCGTCGCGGAGCATCCGGTAGGTGGAGTGGAGGCCCTCGGCGGGACCGAACAGCTCCTCGGCGTGCACCTCCTCCTCGGCGCCCAGCGCATCGCGGGCCGCCTCGTAGAACGGGGAGGGCGGGATCGGTCCCTCGGCCGTGCTCTCGGGCCACGACAGGACCAGGGCGCTGCTCGCGCGGGTCATCGCCAGGTAGGCGAGCCGAGCGGGACGCTGTGAGGCGCCATCCGCCCCCGTCGGCGGCTCCTCGCTTCCACTGGAGGGCCCTTCGGCGAGCAGCCTCTGCGGGACCCAGGCCGCGTCCGGGTCGTGTCCCGCGATCGCCCCGCGATGGAGGCCGAGCAGGTAGACGTGCTCGAACTCGAGCCCCTTGACCTGCTCGGGCTCGGCCAGGACCACCTCCCCGGGCGGTGGCGTGGACGCATCGTCGGGATCGAGCTCGCCGGCGTCCGCCACCGCGGTCAGGTGGCGAACGAAGTCCCGCACCGAGCCGCGGGGCTCACGGCGCGTCCAGGCGGCCGCGAGCTCCGAGAGGCGCGAGAGGCTCTGCAGCCGCTCCGCCGCCTCCGGGGTGGCGACGAAGAGACGATGACGGCGCAGCCCGATGCGTTCGATCAGCCGCCGCACGAAGACATCCGCCCGGATCTCCTCCAACGCCCGCGCCGCCGCCTGGTGAAGCTTCAGGAACGCTTGGATCCGGTCGCGGGCCTCGGGCGGCAGCTGGGGGCTCTCCAAGGCCGCCCCGAGGGCCGAGATCATGTCCAGCTTGCGACGCCGCGCGATCGCGGTGCACCGCGCCAGGTCGATCGAGCGAAGCTCGACGGGGGGACGGGTAACTGCCCGCACGACCGCCGCTGAGTCAGTGGGATCCGCGAGCATCCGCAACCAGGCGAGCACGTCGCGGACCTCGGGCCGCTGGAAGAGGGCCGCGTCGCCAGCGAACCGGAACGGCACCCGGCGCTCCTCGAGCGCCCCCGCAACCAGGCGCGCCTCGCCCCAGCCGGAGCCGACGATCACGCAGATGGCCTCGGGCCGCACCTCGCCGGCCGCCAGCAGGTGCTCGATCTCCCGCGCCGCCGCCTGCGCCTGGGCGCGCTCCCCACTGCAGCGCCAGAACCTAATAACTCCGCCGGAAGCCTCGCCTTCGGCTACGTTTCCGGCGGGTTCGGGCACCGGCGGGGCGGCAGGTTCACTCGCAGTTCCCGGGACTTCGTCCCTAGCCCGGGCGGTCCCACCTTGGGCCATTGCTGACACAGCGGCTGATGCGGTGTGGATTGCGGTGCCGAAGCGCAGGGGGCGGTCGAGGACCACCTGGTCGGCGTCGGGGTGGCGGTCCATGAACGAGGGGGTGGGGTCGCGGACCGCCTGCGGGGGGCGGCGAATCGACTGGCTCATGTCGCAGGCGCACACCAGGTTGCCGTGCTCTGCCACCAGCGCCTCGGCCAGCGCGCGGTGGGCCGCTCCCGCGTCCTCGAGCTCGTCGACCATCAGGAATGGAAATCGCTCAGAGAGCGCGCGGCGAACGTCGGCCCGTTCGCCGAGCAGACGCTCCAGCTCGATCACCAGGTCGCCGGCGTCGAGGCTGCCGCAATCGCGCAGGACGCGATCGTGACTTGCGTACAGCTCGGCGAACTCGCGCTCGCGCCGAGCTCGCTCGCGGTCGGCCGGGCCCTGCGCCTGGCTCTCACGTTGCTCGGCCCAATCGCGAAGCCGGCTGGGGGTGATCCGCTCCGCCTTCAGGGCGTCGATGCGACGCAGGAGCCTGGCCAGGAGCCCCGCCGGGTTGCCGCGGATCTCGTGCCTGCGCAGGGAGAGGTCATCGAGCCGGTCGAGCAGCATCGCCAGCCGATCGGCAGCGCGCACGGTGGCGAAGAAGGGGTCCAGTCCCGCCTCCAGGGCGTGCTCTCGGAGCAGGCGCTCGGCGACGACCTCGTAGGTCGAGATCCACAGCTCCTCGTAGGGAAGCTCGATCAGCGCGGTCGCGCGCGCCCTCAGGTGGGTGGCGGCGGAGCGCGAGCGCGTCAGCACCATGATCCGCGCGGGAGCGGTGCCCGCGGAGACGAGGCGGGCAAGCCGGGCCGCGAGCGCCTCGCTGCGCCCCGAGCCGGCCGGGCCGACCACCAGCATCGCCCCCGGTCCGTGCTCGACCACCCGTCGCTGGGCGTCCGTGAGCTGCGTCGCCGCGACGGCGCCCTCGTCCTCCATCGGCCTAACGCTAGCGGGCCGGGCAAGTGGCATCCGGGCCTCTACCATGGCCCGGGTGGCGCGAAAGCAGTCCTTCGAACCGGGCGGGACCGCGCCTGACGCAAGCCCCGGCGAGGCGGACTGGCTCTCGGCGTGCCGGCGCATGGTGGGCGCCCAGCGCGAGCTGTTCGCCGAGCAGCAAGGGATCGCCGCGCGCACGGTCTATGCCGGGATCGGCGAGGGCGGCGACCGCACCCTCGCAATCGACCGCGGCTGCGAGGACATCGTCTTCGCGGAGCTGGAGCGGCTTCACGCCGAGGGTCACGAGTTCACGGGCGATCTCCGAGGAGCGCGGCGAGGTCGCCTTCGGCGACCCTGGGTCGGGCCTTCGCGTCATCGTCGATCCCCTCGACGGCTCGCTGAACGCGCGCCGCATGCTTCCCACCCATTCGCTCAGCTTCGCCGTCGCGATGGGCTCGACGATGGCCGACGTCGAGCTCGGCTACGTGTACGACTTCGGTGCCGCCGAGGAGTACTTCGCGCGCCGCGGCCAAGGAGCGACCCTCGACGGCCAGGAGTTGCGAGCGCAGGGCCCTGGCTACGGGCTCGAGGTAGTGGGAATCGAGTCGGCAAAGCCGGAGCGCACGGTGCCCCTGCTCGAGGCGCTCGCCGGCCAGGCCTACCGAATCCGGGCCGTCGGCTCGATCGCGATCTCCCTCTGCTACGTCGCCGGGGGGCGCTTCGACGGCATGCTCACCGGCCGCGCCTGCCGTTCCGTTGATGCTGCCGCCGGGCAGCTGATCGCGCGCGAGGCCGGCGCCGAGGCGGTCTTCGACGGGGACGGCCTGGATGTGAGCCTCGACCTCGACGCCCGCTACCACGTCGCCGCCGCCCTCGATCGAGAGCTGCTGGCCGGCGTGCTCAAGGCCCAGGAGCGGGCCGAGCCGCCGCAGTCCGGGGCATGACCGCAAACGGGTTCGTCGACTGGGGGCTGGCCGAGCGGGTGGCCCTCGCGCTCGGGGGCAACGACCGTGCGTCGGGCCCCTTCAACCAGGAAGCCCTGGACGCCGCCTGCGCCGAGGCAGTGGCGCTGGCGCTCGACTACTCCCGCCTGCGTCCCGCCGGCGAGCTGCCGCGGCCGGAGCTCGTCGATCGCCCGGAGTGGGCGCGACTCGGGCTGCGCACGTTGCGCGAGCTCTCGGTTGAGCTCGAGCGGCAGATCGCCGACGGCCTCTCCCTCCCCGGCCCGCTCGGGGGCATCGCCCGCAGGCTGGCGGGGACCGCGGCGGGGGCGGAGGCCGGGATCGCCGTCGGCTACGGGGCCCGCAAGGTGCTCGGACAGTACGACGTCTCGCTGGGGTCGACGGAGCGGCAACCACGACTGGTCTTCGTGGGCGCGAATCTCGCTGCCGCCCACAGCGAGCTGGGCGAGGACCCTGGCCTCTTCCTGCGCTGGATCGCCCTCCACGAGAGCACCCACTCGATCCAGTTCGCCTCGGTCCCCTGGCTTGCGCCGCATCTGGGGGAGCTCTTGGAGGAGCTGATTGGCGGCGCTTCGTCGCGCCTCGATCCCGGCTTCCTCCGGGGGCTGGCGCGCCGGCTGTTCCGCAGCGACCCGCGCGCCGCGATTCGCACCATCCTGCGCGGCGACCTCGCCCGCATGCTCACGGGTCCTGAGCAGAGGCGCACCCTCGATCGCCTCCAAGCGTCGATGTCCGTGATCGAGGGCCACGCCGAGCACGTGATGGACGCCGCCTCCCGAGAGCTCGATCCCGGCTACGCACGCCTCCGGACGCGCCTCGACGCCCGGCGAGCGAACCGGGGGGGCTGGGCGAGGTGATCGCGCGGATGCTGGGGCTGGAGCTCAAGCTTCGCCAGTACATGCTCGGCAAGGGCTTCTGCGACACCGTGGTGGAAGCGGCCGGGATCGAGGGACTCAACCGCGTCTGGCGCGCGCCCGAGGCGCTGCCGACGCTCGCCGAGCTCGAGCGGCCGGCGGACTGGCTTGCCCGGACCGGCGCCGAGTCGGCCGCGCAGGCCGCCTAGCGATCTCCCGCCGACGCCCGCAGCGGCGCGGTGAGCTTCCGCACCACCCCGGCGGTGATGTCCGGGCGGCTGATCGGCCCGTCCTCGGCGTCGACGATGTGTGCCTGTGGCAGCAGGTCTCGGGCGCCCTTGAGTAGCTCGCGCGGAGACAGGGGATTCTCGAAGTAGATGATCCACAGCCGGCCTCCCAGATCAGGGCCGGTCCGAGTCAGGTGATCCGAGAACATGGATGCTTCGGCGCGCTCCTGCACAGTGTCAAGCGGGCAATAGGCGACCTGAGCAGCAACCCGTTCCCCCGCCTGGGCGTCGCTCAGCTGGGGGTTGGAGATGCTCACGATCGTCCGGAGCACGGCGCGGGGGTCGGTCCTCAGCATCTTCCGCGCAGCCTCGACCACCGACTCCGAGCCCACAAGCGAGTCGGTCTCGCCCTGCCGGAACTGGAGCTCGACGATGCTGCTGGCGAGGACGACCGCCTCGATCAACTGCGGCCGCTCGGCAGCCACCCTGATGCACGATGCGTTGGCGCCCGCCGAGACGATCACTCCAGGGTGGCCGACCTCCTCCACCAAGGCCGCCATGTCGCCGGCGTCGGTGTCGACGTCATACGGACCGCGCCTGCTCGATTGGCCGGTGCCGCGCGGATCCCGGGTAACCACGCGGTGGTCCGTGGCGAGGTCCGTGAGCAGGTCGTCGTACGTGCTCGGCATCGACGCCCAGCCGGCGTGCGCGAAGAACACCACCGGGCCCTCGCCGCGCTCCTCCCAGTGAATCTCGACTCCGTCGCCGCGCTTCAGCTTTGGCACGCACTGAAGCTAGCGCGAGCGAGCGCCTTTTGCCCGCGCCGGTAACCATGGGAAACGGCCGGGGTACAAACACCTGTTCGGGTTGCTAGACTCGAACAACCTTAGAAATAAGGACATCGAGAGAGATATAAAACGAGACCCACCCGAGGGGGTTCAGAGGAACAAATGTCAGCCAATGGCAACACCCAGGCCAGGACCACCACCAGCCGCACCCAGACCAGCCGCACCCAGAGCGCGACTCGCGCTCGCAGCGACGGCGCAACGGTTCGCGAGGGCCTGACCAAGGCCCGTAACGGCAGCGCCGCCTATGCGCGCCGGACCGCCGAGCGGTCCGTCAACGTTCCCGTCGGCGCGGCGATGACGGTGGCCGACCGGGTGAACGAGATCGTCGAGCCGTTCACCGCGCGCCAGAGCGCCGAGCGGGAGCTGAGGAGCATCCGCACGCGCGTCGAGCGCGAGCTGAACAGGTTCGACCGGCGCGGCGCCAGCGCTCGCCGCAAGGCCAGGACGCGAGTGCGTCAGACCCGCAACCGGGTCGAGCGCGAGCTCAAGCAGCGCCGGCGCAAGGTCCAGACGACGGTGAAGCAGAACCGCGCCAAGGCCGAGGACGGCCTGAAGCGCGCCCAGACCACCGTCACCGAGCGCGTCTCGACACTGGTCTAGGACGCTTAGCCCGGGCCGCCTCGAGAGGTGGCGAGCCCGGAGAGAGCTGCCCACGGGGGAGGCGCCGCTTCGCGGTGCCGCAGGGGCCAGGCCCCTTACCTGGCGGGCAGCACAGCAACCTCTCCTCCCCCAGATCGACCGGCCTTCGGGCCGGTCGATCTACGTCTGGAGCCACCCTGCGACAATCAATGACAGTGGCCAATCCAACAAAGGAACAGATCACACAAGCGCTGACGGCGGTGATCGACCCGGAGCTTCGGCGGTCGATCGTCGAGCTGGGGATGGTCCGCTCGATCGAGATCGGCGACCAGGGCCACGTCGATGTCGTGGTTTCGCTGACCACGCCCGGATGCCCGATCCGCTCCCACTTCCAGCAGGCTGTGGCTGAGCAAGTCGGCCGGCTGGAGGGGGTCTCGGGCGTGGCGGTCGACTTCGACGTGCTCTCAGACGAGGAGAAGGGCCGGCTCCAGCAGTCGCTCGGCCGCCAGCGCCTCCCCGAGGGTGCCCTGGCCCAGGTCAAGAACATCGTCTGCGTCGCCTCGGGCAAGGGGGGCGTCGGCAAGTCGACCATGACCACGAACCTGGCCGCTGCCCTCAAGGCGGAGGGACAGACCACCGGGGCCCTCGACTGCGACGTCTACGGCTACTCGATCCCCCGCATGCTCGGCGTCAACCGCAAGCCCGAGGTCAACGCGGAGCGAAAGATCGTCCCACTGAGCGGCCCGGCCGGCATCAAGGTGATGTCCATCGGCTTCTTCCTCGAGGACAACGCGGCCGTCGTCTGGCGGGGCCCGATGCTCCACAAGGCGATCCAGCAGTTCCTCGAGGACGTCGACTGGGGGGAGCTCGACTACCTCTTGCTCGACCTACCGCCCGGCACCGGTGACGTCTCGATGACCCTGGCGCAGCTCCTGCCCCAGGCGAAGGTGTTGATCGTGACCACGCCCCAGCCGGCCGCTCAGACGGTCGCGCGCCGCGCCGCGGAGATGGCCGGCAAGGTCGACCTGGAGCTGCTCGGGGTGATCGAGAACATGTCCGGCTTCACGGCGCCCGACGGCCAGCGCTTCACGATCTTCGGCGAGGGCGGCGGCCAGCTCCTTGCGGACGAGCTCGGCGTGCCGCTGATCGGCAAGGTGCCCCTCTCGGAGGAGCTCCGCGAGCATGCGGACGCCGGAGCGCCGCTGGTGCTCGAGAACCCGGACGCACCTGCTGCGCAGGCGATCCGGGACGCGGCGCGAGGCATCGTCGCCGCCACCCCCCACGAGCTTCCGGTGATGCAGGCGCCACCCGCCGCGCTCGCCGCTCAGGCGCCGGTCAGCGGCACCGAGCTCC
>CAVRKX010000006.1:0-8645 GCA_963721735.1 uncultured Actinomycetes bacterium | reverse complement strand
GGTTCGCGGCAGCGTCCGCCGCTCACGCTGACGAGTCGGCCGCCAGCTCCCGGAAGTTGGGCCAGAGCATGACGTCGATCTCGGGCACGAGCTCGACCAGCCTGCGCACCTCCTCCCGGTACAGGGCGGTGAGCTCGCACCGCGCCGCTTCCTCCAGGGGCGGGCCGCCTTGCTTTGCTGGGCCCTCTCGCGAGAGCAGGCGCTCGGAGGGACGCCGGCGCGAGCGGAGGCCCAGGAACCGACAGGTTCGCTCCATCTCGGCGATGGGCTCTGCCGCGCAGCGCTCGTACTGGAGCACCAGCACCTGCTCCCGGGGGTAGAGCTCCAGCACTCGGCGAAGCTGCTGGTGATAGAGACCCCGCCACATGGCCTCGCGAAGCGATGCGGGCCGCAGCCCCTCGTGCTCGGCCGCCCGCCGGCTCACGAACGCCAGCGCCGACCGGTAGCGCTCGACCGGGTCGCGCAGCATGACCAGCAGGCGCGCGTCGGGCGCCGCCGCGCGAAGCAAGGCCGGCGTCCAGAAGTCGGCCATGTAGCCCGGAGTCCACTCGCCCGTCAGCTTGCCCGGCGGTCGCGGAAAGAGACGCCCGTAGCGCGCGGCGAGGTCCGGGGGCGCCTCGCCGCGCCAGAAGCGATCGAAGAAGTGCACCTCCTTGCCCAGGGCCGAGCCCTGGACCTGCGGGTGGGAACGAATGGCCGCCGCGTACCACCAGCTCGTTCCGCAGCGCTGCGCTCCGATTCCGACGAAATCCGGCGGTCCCGTGCGCCAGCCTTCGGGGCACTCCGGAGCCTCGAGCGGCGCGTCCCAGGTGGCGCGGGGGGCCATGAGAGGTGCAGCGTAATCCCGCTCGTCGCTCCCCTGTACCCCAGCTCAGGTTTGACAGACTCACGGCGATGAGCGAGCCGGAGCCCGGCAGCCTCCTTGCGATCGTCCCGGCGCGCGGCGAAAGTCGCGGCGTGCCTCGCAAGAACATGAGGACCCTGGGCGCAAGGCCCCTGCTCGCGCACACCTTGGACGCCGTGCGTGAGGCCGGCGTCGCGGACCGCCTGGTGCTGTCGAGCGATGCCCCCGAGATCCTGCGCTGGGCCGGGCTGCACGGTTACGAAGCCCACCGCCGCCCCGCCGAGCTCGCCGCACCCGACATCACCGTCTCGGAGCTGGCCGCCTCGCTCGCCGACGAGCTCGAGTGGACCGGAGACGTCGGGGTGTTCCAGCCGACCTCCCCGTTTCAGTCGTCGCAGACCCTCCGCGCCGCGGTCGAGCGCTTTCGCGCCGGCGACGCGGACTCGCTGTCCGCCTGCGTGCGCGAGCCGCACCTGTTCTGGATTGACGACTCCGGCGACCTCTCCCAGGCCCGGCCGCTGTTCGAGGAGCGCGTCAACCGCCAGTACGCCACCCACCACGTTTTGCGGGAGACCGGGGGCATCCAGCTCGTTCGCGGCGCAGCGCTGCGCGAGCAGCGCCAGCTCGTCACTCCCCGGCACGAGCTCTTCGAGGTGCCGACCGACGAAGGCCTCGACATCGACACCAACGAGGACCTGATCGCAGCCCGCAGCCGGATGGCGCGTGGGACGGTGGTCTTCCGGATCTGCGCCAACCATCGCGTGGGATCCGGCCACCTCCATCACTGCGTGCAGCTCGCCGACGAGCTCGCCGACCATCGCCTCCGTTTCCTGCTCCGCGACTGCGACCCGTTTGTGGCGGAGCTGCTCGACCAACACGGCTACGAGCACCGCACCGAGTCGGACCTGGCGCGCGACCTCGGGGCGCTGGCCGAGCCGGGGCCCAACCTGGTCGTCAACGACATCCTCGACACGAGCGAGGAGGAGGTCCTGATCGAGCGGGCCGCCGGCTATCGAGTGGTGAACGTCGAGGACCTGGGACGAGGGGCCCGTTTCGCCGACTGGGTGGTGAACGCTCTGTACCCGGTGGTGAACGACGGGTCGGTCAACTCCGCCTGGGGCCCTGGGTACGCGACCCTTCGCAGCGAGTTCCAGAATCTGCCGCAGAAGCGGATTCGTGAGCGCGCCGAGCGGATCCTGATCACCTTCGGCGGAACCGACCCGGCTGGGCTTGCGGGGCGCTGCGCGCGGCTTCTTGTCCGGCGAGCTCCCGGAGGTGGAGGTTTGCGTGGTTCCCGCCCCAGGCGCCTCCCCGGACGGCTATCCACCGGGAGTGCGTGTTGCGAGTGAGCCGGTGAGCATGGCGCGTGAGATGCTCGAGGCCGACTTGGCGGTCACCTCGGCGGGGCGCAGCGTGTACGAGGCGGCGACCTCCGGCACCCCGGTGGTGGTCCTCGCGGCCAACGCGCGCGAGGCGACCCATGCCCACCTTGGCTATGAGGCCGGCGTTGTCTTCTTGGGGATCGGCTCGCTGGTGGACGACGCGCACATCGTCGCCACGATCAAGCGGCTGCTGGCCGATGCCGCTCTGCGGCGCGAGCTCTCCGACCGTCTGCGCGCATCGGTGGACGATCGCGGCGCGGCGCAGGATCGGTCACCGCATTCGGGCGCTGCTGGCCGGGCTGTGAGCGTCGACAATCGCCACACCTCGGTCGAGGTAGCAGGTTGAGGGACACGGGTCGCTGCACGAGGGCGCCTGCAGGGTGATCGCGGAGGCGGGCGCCAACCACAACAACTCGATCGAGCGCGCGATCGAGATGTGCCGGCGCGCCACCCAGGCGGGAGCGTGGGCGATCAAGTTCCAGCTCTACAAGGCGGAGGAGATCGCGGTTCCGGACTCCCCCAAGTATTGGTCGGACGAGATCGGCACCAACTCCCAATACGAGGCGTTTCGGCTCACCGACCATCTCGACTACGGCGCCTACGCGGAGGTCGCGGCGGCCTGTCGGGAGCTGGGCATCGTCTTCTTCGCCACCCCGTTCGACCTCCCAGCGGTCGAGGCACTGGAGAAGATCGGCGTCCCCCTCTACAAGGTCGCCAGTGGCGACATCACCGACCGGCCGCTGCTGGACGCCGTCGCGAAGACGGGCAAGCCGTTGCTGCTCTCGACCGGTGCCGCGACGCTTGACGAGATCCAGCGTGCGATCGAGTGGACCGGTCTCGGCCCCGAGCGGCTGGTGCCGCTGGTTTGCACCCTGACCTACCCCACCCCGGACGAGGACGCCGACTTCGCCCGGATCGAAACGTTCAGACGCGAGCTCGCCCCCTACCTGTGCGGGGTCTCCGACCATACCCTGGGCCCGGCGGGGGCTTGGATGGCCGCCGCGCTCGGCGGCGTTTGCATCGAGAAGCACTACACCCTCGACAAGCGGCTGGGCGAGGTCCCGGACCATGCGATCAGCGTCGACCCTGCGGAGCTGGCCGAGATGGTGCGCGCCTGCGACAGGGCATCGGCGCTGCGCGGCGTCAGCTGGATCGGGGTGCGCGAGAGCGAGCGCCCAGCGCGCGCGAACGCGCGGCGCTCGGTGGTGATCGCCCGCGCGGTGGCCGCCGGCCAGGAGCTTTCGCCCGAGGACCTGGCCTTCCGCCGGCCCGGCACCGGGATCCCGCCCTTCGAGGTCGACCGGATGATCGGCAAGCGCGCCCGCCGGGACTTGGTGGAGGGCACGGTGCTCGACGAGTCAGACCTCGAGTAGCAATAGGCCCTCGAATGCTGCTGGTCCTCCATGGCGTCAAGCGAAACGCCGGCGACTTCCTGATCCGCGAGCGCGGGCTGGAGATCCTGCGGCACCTGCGGCCCGCTCAGCGCTTGGTGGTCCACCCCCGCTGGGAGCCGGTCGATCGCGGCCTCTTCGATTCGGCGGATGCCGTGGTGCTCTGTGGCGGTCCCGGGCTCGCCCGCCGCTTCTACCCACGGGTCTTCGCCATGGTCGACGACCTGGACGCTCACCCAACTCCCGTGCTTCCGGTGGCGCTCGGCTGGAGCGGCACGCCGGCCGAGGAGCCCGAGCGGTTCAAGTTCAGCCGCAAGAGCATCGCGGCCCTGCGGGCGATTCACGCGCGGATCGGCTGGAGCGGCGTCCGAGACGAGCTGTCTTTGGAGATCGTCCGTCGCGCGGACGTGGGTGACGCGCGCAGAACGGGCTGCTTCGCTTGGTACCACCTGCCGAGCATGGGCCAGTCCCTGCACTCCGCGGAGCGCGTCCGTCGGCTGGCGTTCACGCCCGCGGCGCGGCGCCGGCCGGGAGGCCTGCGCGAGGTCGCTTCGCTGCTCCGCGGCCTCCGCCGACGCTACCCAGGCGCGGAGCGCTACTGCATCTTCCAGCGTGGGCTTCGGGCGGAGTTCGAGACGGAGACCCCCACCCGGGAGCGCCTGGCAACCGCTGCGCTTGCTCGGGGGCTCGGCTACCGGGTGGTGGATGCGAGCCGCGACCTCGACGCCCTCGAGCTGTACGGTCAGGTCGATCTACACGTCGGCTACCGCGTCCACGCCCACCTCGGCACGCTCAGCCGGCGCCGCCCGAGCCTGCTGATCGCCGAGGACGGCCGCGGCCGCGGCCAGGCGGTCACGCTGGCGGACCCGCACGACCTCCGAGCGGGCGCCGACTCCCTGGCCGATGCCTTGGATGCCGCGCTCGACCAGGAGGAGAGAAGCGGATGGGCGGCGAGCGAGCGGGCCGTCGAGGAGATCGAGCGCACCTGGCCGACGATGCGCGAGACCGTCGAGCAGCTTCCACCCGGCTAGGGCCGACTAACTTGGGAACAGGACGGGCTGGGGCCCGACGGTTCAGCCCCTGCCGGTCGCCGTGACTTTCTCGGGCGGCTCCGGGTGCACGTGCGGTTCGGCCGACGACGACCAGGCATCCCAGATCGGCCCATCGGGATGCGGGCCCGTGGCGGCCGCCAGCTCGACCAGTTCCGTGGTCGCCGTGGCCGCCGCTTCGCCCGTCGCCGAGACCCACTTCTCTGACCATTCGAGGAGCCGCTTGCGGCGCCACGGCCATCGGCGGAGTCTCCTGGCGCGGCGAAGAGCCCTGCGCAACTGCTCGGTGTTCGACGCGAAGAGCACCGGCGGATCGCGAAGGAACGGGTAGTTGGGCTCCGCCTTCGGGAACGAGAGCTCGATCGTCGGGATGCCGAGCTTGAGGCCCTCCAGCGCGACCCCGCTCGAGTTCTGGATCAGCGCCGGCGGATCCCGCTGGAGCAGATCGAAGGTCCGCTCGTCCCATAGACGCCATCCGTCCGGCATCAGCTCGCGAAGCAAGTCGCGATCGGTGCGGGGGTGGGGCGAGAGCACGCAGCGCTCACCGAGAACGCTGTGGGCGAGCTCGATCGTGGCCCGCAAGGCTTCGGGGTCGTCCGCGCCGGTGGCCAGCACGGGCTCCCGCAACGGCTGCTTCGTGAGCTCCGGATCCCTCTCGCTCAGCGCGGCGTTTCCCACCACCGCGAGCCGCTCGCCCGGCGCCCCGAGCGCCTCGTAGTGGTCGACCTCGGCCGGCCCCCGCAAGCCCGCATAGTCGACAGGGAGGTCGACCAGGCGAGCATCGGAGATCACCGGCGCATGTGGAATGTAGACGGTGGCGATTCCCGCCTCCCGGGCGGCGAGCACGAGCGCCCGTGCATGGGCCGAGTGCGTGGTGGCGACGATGGCCGCGCGAGGGGCGAGGGCTCGCAGGGCGGCCTCGAAGTGGGCGAATGCGTGGGCGCAGCTGAACAGCTGGCGGTAGAGACGCTTCGGGGCGAGCGGCAGCTGGAAGCGCTCGCCCTTGGCGGCCACGATGAACCCCTCGGCGAGCTCCTCGGCGCCCGCCGCGAGCTCATCCGCCCGGTCGGCGTCGGGCTCGACTCGCACCGAGTCCCGCGTCCTCTGTGGGCCGAACTGCCCCCACACGGGCTCGAGCACGCGACGCTGGTTGACGGTGGAGGCGAGGAAGAGGCAGTCACCGTGCACCGACCACGATGGCGAAGCCTGGCCGCGCCGGGGCTCGCGCAGATTTGGGATCTGCTCTGGACGGACGCGGTGCGGAGGGTGGCGCTCGAGCGCCCGCGGACGTCCCAAGACCGCGAGCGTGGGCAGCGCAATCCACGCAAGCGGCTCGGAGCCGTAGTCGGCTCGCAGGCCGTCGAGATAGGACCTGAGCCGGCGGTAGCGCCTGGCATTGCGACCGTAGGACGGAAGCTTCGTGGTCGCAGTCATCGTGTGCTCGGGGAAGGGCGGCGCCCCAGACGGGCCACCATTCTAAGTGCCCACCACAAGCCGTTCGCCCGCGAGCCGCCGGCAGGCTGTCGTGACCTGCTCACGTTCGCGTTCGAGCATCGGCCTTTAGACGTGCGCGGCCGGTGGCGCGACACGGGGAGCCCGCGTCGCCCGGTCGCCGAGGACCCGGAGGTGATCCTCGAAGCAAACCCGCCAGGCGATCCGCATCAAGAGCGGCTCGTAGTTCGAGCGACCTCGGCCCGCCTTTGCGTCGGCCCACATCTTGTGGACGCGCTCGGGGTGAAACAGATCGCGCCACACCGAATCGCTCGCAAGCATCTCCTCGAGCTGATCGGAGTGACGCGGCTTCTCCCAGATCCGATCGCGGTTCATCTCCGGCATCCGGCCCTCACCGCCGTGGAAGAAGGGGACCGAGTTCCATTCTGGGACGAGACGGGCGACGATCGCCCGGTGGAGTTTGGCCTTGACGCGCTGCCTGGGCGTCAGGTCGAAACAGGCGCGAACGAAGGCGGGAGTGGCACAGGCGGAGTACCGGTCGTTGCGGCTCCCGAGGCCGGCACGGAACGACAGGCGCTGTGACAGGTAGTAGTAGTCGAGCAGGCTGGCCCCCTTGACTCCGTGCGAGCGCCCTTCCTCGAGCGTTCGCTGAACCTCGGCAACGTACAGCGCGTAGGCGTCGTCGCGTGCCGCGTTGTGCTTCTGGCGTCCAGATCGCTCGAGCCGCTCGACCAGGCCCTCCATACCGCCCTTGCGAAGCTTCTTGAGCCCCTCGGCCGAGTAGTAGAAGCCGTGCCCGAGCTCGCCGCCGTGACCGGTCACCAGGGGTAGGGTGAAGCCTTGCTGGGGAAGCCTCATCGGCGCTCGGACCGCGGACATCGGATTGTTGAGCCCGTCATGGACCAGGTTCAGGGCATCGATGCGATCGTGGAGATCGTCCGCGGGCTCCCCCTGCTCAGGCCGGGTCACCTCGTGCGAGATGGGGCGCGGGGAGACTGCGACGAGGCGGCGCACCGTGTCCGCCTCTCCCGGCGCGATGTCCATGGTCCGGAAGCTTGCCTCCAGCCCCGCCGCGACCGCTCCTGCGGCACATACCCTGGAGTCGCGGCCTCCGGAGAAATTGAAGATCGGCGGGACCGTCCAAGCCTGACCGAGCGCGTGGGCGAGGTCCACCGCCTGCTCTGCAGCCGTCGCGGCCCCGCGTCGCAGCATCGACATCCTCGGGGCGACGAGCTCGTGGACTGCGGTGGTCTGCCGCTTGTGTACCCGCGCGCCATTTCCATTCCCCTCGGCCACGATCGCCGACCCAGGGGCGACCTTCGTCGCCCCACGGATCGGGGTCGCGTCGCCGACGAACCAGCCGGTCGCAGCGAGAATGCCCCAGCCCTTCGGGTCGGCCTCGGGGCGCACGCCGGCGAACAGAGGCAGGGCGCCAAGGCGGTTCGACCACACCCAGCCCTCCTTCGTCCGAAGCTCGTACAGCCTCCCGGTGGCGATGAAGTCGTTGACGATCGTCAAGGTTGCGGCGCGCTCGTCGTGCACGCCAAGCACGAACGGCGGATTCAGCTCGACCAAACGGTCGGGATCGTCCCGCAAGACCTCGCCGAGCCGCGCGGCGGCGGCCCCGATCTCGACCTGGCCGACCAGGCGCTCCCAACCGGTGGGGACGTTGGTCGCCGCGACCGCGAGCGGCCCCTCCTCTGCCCAGAGCGGCCAACGCAGGCGAGGATCGGCGCGGTGCCAAAGCGTTAGCCCGAGCGAGCCGCCGGTCCGCGTCTCCCTGGTCAGGGGATCGGCATAGAGCTCGCTGTAGTGAGCCTCGACACGCTGGAGACCGGCCTCGATTCGCTCGCGCTCGACCGCGCGGTCGAAGGCATAGGCGAGCCAGGTGTTCTCGATGTAGCTCATGCCAGGGGATCCACGGGTTGGCGGTGGACGCACGGTTGACGATCAAGCCCGGCCTCGTCCCTGACGGGCGACGGTGAAGGCTAGATGATTGATCCCACGACGAGAGGCGAACTGTGGCCGCTACGCCGTGGCCTCGGCCGGCGCCGAGGCCTTGCTGAACCTCAGCTCGCCGCCCTCGACATCCACGCGGACCCTGCCGCCCTCGCGAAACTCGCCCTCGAGCAGCTTCAGCGCCAGGCGGTCGATCAGCTGCTTTTGGATCACCCGCTTCAGCGGCCGGGCGCCGTAGGTCGGGTCATAGCCGAGGTTGCCGAGCAGGGTCCGGGCGTCGTCCGTGAGCTCGATCTCGAGTCCCTTGTCGCGCACCCGGTCGGCCAGCTGCTCGACTTGGAGCTCGACGATCCGGCTCAGGTCCTCGCGGCTGAGGCGGTGGAAGATCACCGTGTCGTCGACCCGGTTCAGGAATTCGGGTTTGAACGTCTGCTGAAGGACGGCTTCGATCTGGTCCCGAATTCCTGAACCAATGCCGGCCGAATCCTCGGCTTCGCCTCCGCGTCCGGCTTCGCCGGACGACCGGTCGCCGTCGGCTCCCTCGCCGGGTCTGCTGAGGGATGCCGCT
>CAVRKX010000005.1:0-26645 GCA_963721735.1 uncultured Actinomycetes bacterium | reverse complement strand
CAGGAGTAGCGCCTGATGAAGTCCCACGCGCGCGACGCGCCCATAACATCTCGGGAGCGTGAACGAGCTGCCGAAAAGCGTCCGCATCCGCGAGGTCGGGCCTCGGGACGGCTTTCAGAACGAGCCCGAGGTGATCCCGACGGACGAGAAGGTCCGCCTGATCCGCATGCTCGCCGCCTCGGGCCTGAAGCGGCTGGAGGTGACCTCGTTCGTGCGCCCCGACGTGATCCCGCAGCTCGCCGACGCGGAGGAGGTGCTCGCGGGGCTGGAGCGGCACGACGGCGTCGCCTATTCGGTCCTGATCCCGAACGAGAAGGGCCTGGAGCGCGCCCTCGCCCATCGCGACAGCTTCGACGAGATCAACCTGTTCCTGTCCGCCTCCGAGACCCACAACCAAAAGAACGTCAACAGCTCCATCGCCGAGTCGCTCGCGGGGCTGGAGCGGACGATCGCCCGGGGGCTTCAGGAGGGGCTTCGGTGCGAGGGTGTGATCGCGGTGTCGTTCGGGTGTCCGTACGAGGGCGAGGTGCCGCCGGAGCGGGTGTTCGAGATCGCCGCGCGGCTGGCCGAGGCCGGCTGCGAGGAGGTGGGGTTCGGCGATACGACCGGGATGGCCAACCCGCGCCAGGTGCGGGAGTTCTTCGCGGCCGCTCGCGAGCGGCTGAACGGGGTCGAGCTGACCGCGCACTTCCACAACACCAGGGGGCAGGGCCTCGCCAACGCGGTTGCCGCGCTCGAGCAGGGCGTGGACTCGTTCGAGTCGGCGTTCGGAGAGCTGGGCGGCTGCCCGGTCCCGCCGGGGTCCACCGGGAATATCGCCACCGAGGACCTGGTCTCGATGCTGCACGAGATGGGCACCCAGACGGGCGTGGACCTTCCGAGGCTGATCGAGGCATCGCGCGCGGTGCAGGAGCTCCTGGGCCGCCCGCTCGGCGCCCACGTCCTGCGCGCAGGGCCTGTGGACTGGCGGCGATAGGCTGCGGGCGATGAAGAGCCATGCGTTCACAGCCGCCATCGAGGCCGAGGACCCCGAGGCGCTCACCGAGGCACTCGCCGACGACGTCGTCTTCCGCAGCCCGGTCGTGTTCAAGGCCTATGAGGGAAAGCCGGTCGTGTCCGCGATCCTCACCGAGGGCGCGATGAAGGTGTTCGACGACTTTCACTACGTCCATCGGTTCGAGGACGGCGACGCCGCCGCGCTGATCTTCAAGGCGCGGGTCGGCGACCGCGAGGTCGACGGGCTGGACCTGCTGCGCTTCGACGCGGAGGGCAAGGTGTCGGAGCTGATGGTGATGGTGCGGCCGATGAGCGGGCTCAACGCTCTCTCCGAGGCGATGAGCCGCGAGTTCGAGCGAGTCGGGATCGCGCCGCCGGCAGGCCGCTGAGCCGCCCGGCGATCCAAATTCGATCGCCGGAAATTGCGGGAACTTCGTGAGGGAATGTAAGAAATCCGTCCAGGGGCGATTTACATGCGGCGGCCGATCCGCGATCCTTGCTCGCAAGTCCCCAAGCCGAGGTCCCAACGGCAGCTGAAGGCCGATGAGGCGGGCCCGCCCCCAACGCTGACGAACCGGACAACGACCGGAATGAACTGAGCCTGAGGCACTGACACGCCTCAGGGCCCGACGAAAGCAGAGGACGCGGTGCTCTACGGAGCGCCGCGGACTTCCGGCTAGCGGAGGAGAGAGATTTATGACTGTCACGCGCCTATCGCCGCTTGACGCCTCGTTCCTGGCGGTGGAGACGCCGACCGCCCACATGCACGTGGGCTGGGCGGCGGTCTTCGAGCCGCGGAGCAACGGGGTCAGGCCCAGCTTCGAGCAGCTTCGAGAGCACATCGCGCGCCGGCTGCCGCGGGCCCCGCGGTACCGGCAAACGCTGAAGTCGGTGCCGCTCGGGGTCAACGCCCCGGTTTGGGTGGATGACATGGACTTCGACGTGGGCCGGCACGTGGTCGCCGCGCGGTCGGACCGACTCGGCGAGGTCATCGAGGAATGCATGTCGAAGCCGCTGCCGCGCCAGCGGCCCCTGTGGCAGGTGTCGATCGCCGAGCGGCTCGACGACGGGCGGATCGGCGTGGTCGGCAAGGCCCACCACTGCATGGTCGACGGGATCGCCGCCGTGGAGCTGGGCAGCCTGCTGCTCGACCCCGACCCGTCCGCTCCGCTGCCCGCGCAGGATGCTTGGGCGCCGGAGTCAGCCCCCAGCGGCTCCAGGCTGCTGGGGCGCGGGCTCACCGACCTGGCGCGCAGCCAGCTCGACCTGGCGGCCATCCCCGCCCGCGCGGCCCGCTCGCCGCGCCAGGCGCTCGAGCTCGCCTCGCGGGCTCGGCGGGCCGCCGCCGCGCTCCTCGATGCGGCGCGTCCGGCTCGCCTGACGCCGCAGCTCAACCCGTCCATCTCGCCCCTGCGGCAGCTCGGCCTGCTGGCCCGGCCGATGGACGATCTGACCCAGATCAAGCGGGCATACGGCGTCAAGCTCAACGACGTCCTGCTGGCGGCTTCGGCCGGCGGCGTTCGCGCGTTCCTCAAGAAGCACGGCGAGAGCCCCGTCCGCCTGAAGACGATGGTCCCCGTCAACGTGCGCGGGTCCGGTGAGGCCGATCAGCTGGGCAATCGGATCTCGTTCATGTTCGTCGACCTTCCCTGCGACGAGCCGGACCCGATCCGCCGGCTGCGTGAGATCCATGCCGCGACCAGCGACCGCAAGCGCACCGGGAAGCCGGAGGGAGCGGACGACGTGGTGCGCTCGCTCGGGTTCGTCCCGACGCCGGTTCAGCGGCTGGTCTCGCGACTGATCGCGAGCCCGCGCACCTTCAACCTCACCGTGTCCAACATACCCGGGCCGCCGGAGCCGCTGTACATGAACGGATGCCCGCTGGCCGAGGCCTATCCCGTCGTGCCAATCCCCGAGCGCCACGCGCTGTCGATCGGCGTGACCACGGTGGGGGAGGGCGCGTTCTTCGGCCTCTACGCCGATCCCCAGTCGCTTCCCGAGGTCGACGGGCTGGCCGACGAGATCGACCTGGCGATCGACGAGCTGGCCGAGTTGAGCCCGGCGGTGAATGAGCGCGAGCAGCGCGTGCCGATCCTCGCCTGACCGCGCGGGGCGGTTCCGGCGACGCCCCGTGTAGGCTGCCGCTCCGTCATGGAGATCAGCAAGGTTGGTGTTCTCGGCTGCGGCTTGATGGGCCATGGGATCGCCCAGATCTGCGCTCAGGCGGGCTGGGATGTCGTGGTGCGCGAGGTGAGCCAGGAGAAGCTCGACGGCGGCCTGGGCAAGATCGAGAAGCAGCTCGCCCGCGCGGTCGAGAAGGGCAAGGCCGAGCAGAGCGACGCCGACGCGGTCCGAGGCCGCATCCAGCCCACGCTCGACTACTCGGACCTCGCCGACTGCGACCTGGTGATCGAGGCGGTCACGGAGGACCTGGACCTGAAGCTCGAGATGTGGAAGCAGGTGGACGGCGTGGTCAAGGAGGGGGCCGCGTTCGCCACCAACACCTCGTCGCTGTCCGTCGCCGCCCAGGCCGCGGCGACCTCCCGGCCGGAGCGCTTCCTGGGGCTCCACTTCTTCAACCCGGCCCAGGTGATGCCCCTGCTTGAGGTGGTGCGCGCGGAGGGAACCGGCGACGACGCGGTCAAGCTCGGCTTTGAGCTGGGCGAGAAGCTCGGAAAGACCACGGTCGCCGCGCGGGACAACCGGGGGTTCATCGTCAACCGGCTCCTGGTTCCGTACATGCTCGACGCGATCCGCGCCTACGAGCAGGGCGTGGGCTCGGTCGAGGACGTCGACGCCGCCATGAAGGCCGGCGCCTCCCACCCGATGGGGCCGCTGACCCTCGCCGACTTCGTCGGGCTGGACACCCTGGCGTCGATCGCCGACGTGATGCACGACGCTTACGGAGAGGAGCGCTTCGCGGCGCCGCCCACGCTCACCAAGCTGGTGGAGGCCGGCCACTACGGACGCAAGTCCGGCCAGGGGTTCTACGACTACTCGGGTGAGCGACCCGTCCCCACCGACCCGGCGGGATAGGAGGAGGGCGTGGATCGAGACAGCATCGACCGCATCCGCAGCGCAACCTTCCCGGTCGGACGCCGCGGATACGAGAAGCGCGAGGTCGATCGGTTTCTCAACAAGCTGGCCGACTGGCTTGAGACCGGCGGCGGCGATCAGACGCGTGCCGAGCTGGTGAGGCGCGACCTGGAGCGGATCGGCGAGCAGACCGGCAGGATCATCACCGACGCGCACGACCTCGGCGAGCAGCTTCGGGCCGACGCCGAGCGCGAGGCGCAAAGGATCTTGGAGGACGCCAAGGCGCAGGCGGCGGAGACAATCGCCAAGGCGAGAGCCGAGGCGAAGCGCATCGTCGACGAGGCCAACCAGCGCCGCGCCGACCTCGAGGCCGTCAGCTCAGCGCCCGCCCGGTGAGCGACCTGCAGGGGGCGCTGGAGGCCGCCCTCTCCGGCGGCCCCGAGCGCCACCATCGGAAGACCGCCGAGCAGGGCAAGCTTCCCGTGCGCGAGCGCGTGGCGCGTCTCGTCGACGCCGAGTCGTTCGCCGAGGAGGCGCTGCTCGCCAACTGGGAGCAGGAGGGCCTTGGCGCCGACGGAGTGGTCACGGGCCTGGCGCTGATCGATGGCCGGAGGGTGGCGCTGATGGCCAACGACCCGACCGTGAAGGCGGGGTCCTGGGGGCCGAAGACGGTGGAGAAGATCCTCCGGATTCAGGAGCGGGCGCTGCGGCTGGAGCTGCCGATGGTCTACCTGGTGGACTCGGCGGGCGCCAGGATCACCGACCAGGTGCAGATGTTCCCCGGACGCCGTGGCGCCGGACGCATCTTCTACAACGAGGTGGTCCTCTCGGGCAGGGTGCCGCAGGTCTGCCTGCTGTTCGGCCCATCCGCGGCCGGGGGCGCCTACATCCCGGCGTTCTGCGACGTGGTGATCATGCGCGAGGGAAACGCGTCGATGTACCTGGGGTCGCCGCGGATGGCCGAGATGGTGATCGGAGAGAAGGTGGACCTGGAGGAGATGGGCGGGGCGAAGATGCACACCTCCGTCTCGGGCTGCGGGCACCTGCTCGCGCGCTCGGACGCCCACGCGATCGACCTCGCGAGGCATTACCTCTCCTACATGCCGAAGAGCTGGCGCGAGCCGCCGCCCGCGACGCCACCGGCCGAGCCGGACGCGGGCAGCCCGGCCTCGGAGATCGTCCCCGAGGACGAGAACGCCGCCTTCGACATCGTCGACCTGATCAACGCGCTGACGGACGCCGACTCCTGGTTCGAGATCCACGATCGCTGGGCCAAGGAGGTCGTGGTGGGGTTCGCTCGGCTGGACGGCCGGGCGATCGGGGTGGTCGCCAACCAGCCGAAGGTCAAGGGCGGCGTGCTGTTCGTCGACTCCGCCGACAAGGCGGCGCGCTTCATCTGGACCTGCAACGCCTTCAACGTTCCGCTGCTGTTCCTGGCCGACGTCCCCGGATTCATGATCGGCACGCAGGTGGAGCGCCAGGGAATCATCCGTCACGGCGCGAAGATGATCTCCGCCGTCTCCGAGGCGACGGTGCCGAAGCTGTCGGTGATCGTCCGCAAGGCGTACGGCGCCGGGCTCTACGCGATGGCCGGCCCCGCGTTCGAGCCGGACTGTTGCCTCGCCCTGCCCACCGCCTCGATCGCCGTGATGGGCCCGCAGGCGGCGATCAACGCGGTCTTCTACAACCAGATCCAGGAGATCGAGGACCCCGCGCAGCGGGAGGAGTTCGTGCAGCGCAAGCGCACCGAGTACGCCGCCGACATCGACCTCCTCCATCTGGCGTCGGAGATGGTGGTCGACGCCGTGATCGAGCCCGACGAGCTGCGCGCCGAATTGATCCGGCGCTTCGCCCTCGCGGACGGGAAGGACCGCCGCTTCACCGAGCGGCACAACCCCGTCACGCCCGCCTGAAGGCGGTGCCGCCCGCTGATTAGCCCTGCTTAAGGGTTGGCGCTACCGTTTCGGCATGCGCCTGACCGCCAAAGGGCCGGTGCTCGCCGCCGCGGCATGCATGCTCGCCTTCGCGGCCGTGATCGCCTGCGTCCACGCGATCGCGCCCGTCGGGCGCCTGGACGCGACCGCACTCCACGGGCTGATGGCGCTGGAGGGCCCGGTTTCCCACTGGGTCGGCCAGCCGCTCGTGCACTCGGCCGACCCGCTGCCGCTGGCGGTCATCCTCGCCGCGCTGCTCGCCTGGGGCTGGACGCTCGGCCGCCGCCGGGAGGCGGTGGCAGCGCTGGCGCTGGTTGTCGGCGCCAACCTGATCGGCCTGGCCCTGAAGGCGGCGCTCGCGCATCCTCGCTTCTACCCGATTCTCGGCACGGAACAGGTGAGCGCCGACGCTTACCCCAGCGGGCACGCGACGAGCGCGATGTCGATCGCACTCGCCGCCGTGCTGGTGGCTCCGGCGCGGTTGCGGGTTGTCGTCGCCTCTGTGGCCGCGGCTTACGTGATCGGGGTTTCGACCTCGCTCGTAGTGCTGAGCTGGCACTTCCCCAGCGACGTGCTCGGGGGCTTGCTGCTCGCCACCTGCTTCTTCTTTGCGACGGTTGCCGCCATGCGGGCCGGCGCCGGGGGCCGCGCGGGCGCTGCGGCTCAGAGGGTCCGGCTCGCTCTTTCCCCGGGGCTGGGCGGGGCCGCTGTCGCCGTGGGAGTCGGGGTGGGCCTGATCGCCTTGTCTCGAGCCGACGACCTGCTCTCGTTCGCGCGCCTGCACACGGTGGCGGCCGTGGCCGCGCTCGCCATCACGGCGGTCTCGGCCGGCTTGGTCGCCAGCGCCACCCTGCTCTCCGATCCCTAGCGGTCGTGGCCCGGCTGGCGGTCTGCGGCGGGAGCGCTGTCCGGGGACTCGACCTTCTCCTGCCGGATGCCGTCTATCTGCAGCGCCACGGCGCCGACCGCTACGTGCTCCCACACAGGATCGATCACGCGGCCAACATGCGCTCTCTGGCTGAGGCCGGCTGCGACCGCGTGCTGGCGCTCGGCTCGGTTGGCGGCCTGCAGCCGGAGCTCGGCCCGGGGACCTTCGTCTGTCCCGCGGACTTCGTCGCCTTGGATGCCGGGCCGGCCGCCTTCGACGACGAGCGCGCACACAGCGTGCCGCTGTTCGACCCGGGTTGGCGCGGCAGGGTTGTCGACGCTTGGCGGGACCGGGTCGGCGCGCAGCTCGTGGATGGCGGTGTCTACTGGCAGGCGCGCGGCCCGCGGCTGGAGACGCCCGCGGAGATCCGCCTGATGGCCACCCACGCGCAAGTGGTCGGGATGACGATCGCCTCCGAGTGCGTCGCCGCCTGCGACGTCGGCCTCGCCTACGCGGCGATCTGCGTGGTCGACAACCTCGCGAACGGGGTGGGGGAGCACGAGCTGACGATGGAGGAGCTCCTGGCCGGGCGCGCCGCGAACCGTGAGGCGGCGGTGGGAGCGCTGGAGCGACTGGCGCCGGCGCTGGCATGAGCCTGGCGGTGACAGGCGCCCGGCTCGACGGTGAGGTCGTCGGCCTGCGGGCCGAGGAAGGCAGGATCGTCGCGCTGGGCCCCGGGGTGGATCCCAGGTCGGGCGATGAGCTGATCGACGCCGCGGGAATGGCAATGGTCCCGGGGCTCGTCAACGGCCACACCCACGCGGCCATGACCCTGTTCCGCGGCCGGGGCGGCGACCTGCCGTTGATGGAGTGGCTGGAGGAGGTGGTCTGGCCGGTGGAGGCCCGCCTCGACGCGGAGGACGTCTACTGGGGCACCCGGCTGGCCTGCGTGGAGATGATCCGATCCGGCACGGTGCGCTTCTGGGACATGTACTGGCATCCCGGCGCGACCGCTCGCGCGGTCGAGGACTCCGGGCTTCGGGCCACGATCGGCGCGCCGCTGATCGACGTCGGCGCCGCCGCGGGCACCAGCTCGCTTCGCGAGGCTGCGGAGGCCAGCCTGGAGCAGATCGGCCAGCCCAGTGAGCTGATCGCGCCGGCGCTGGCCCCGCACGCCGTCTACACGGTCAGCGAGTCGTCCCTGCGGTGGATCGCCGGGCTGCCGAGGAGCGGCGGCTGCCCGTGCACATCCACCTGTCCGAGACCGAGGACGAGGTGAAGCGATGCGTCGAGGCGCACGGAGACCGCCCGGCCGCCTACCTCGACCGGCTTGGCCTGCTGGGGCCGCGCACCCTGCTCGCGCACGGGGTCTGGCTCGACGACGCCGAGCTGGAGCTGATCGCGGCCCGGGGCGCGACGGTGGTCACCAATCCGGTCGCCAACCTGAAGCTGGCGGTGGGCCGCGCCTTCCCCTACCTGGCCACGCGCGAGGCCGGAGTCCACGTGGGCCTGGGCACCGACGGGCCCGGGTCGAACGACTCCCTCGACCTGTTCGCCGACGTGAAGACCTTCGCGCTCCTCCACAAGCACGAGGCGCGCGACCCCGCGGCGGTGAGCGCCGCCGAGGCCTGGGAGATCGCCACCGGGCGTCGCTCGCCGCTGCTCGGGGAGGGCGGTCTAGCTCCCGGGCAGCCGGCCGACTTCCTGCTGCTGCGCGCGGACGCGCCCGAGCTGGGCCTGGGGGACCTGACCGCGGGACTCGTGTACGCCGCCTCGGGGGCGGTGGTGGACACGACAGTCGTCAACGGCAGGCCCCTGATGCGGGGCGGCGAGGTGGAGGGCGCCGACGAGGCCCTGGCGCGCGCGGTCGAGCGCGCTCAAAGGCTGGGGCTGGGCAGCTAGTAGCCTGCCGCGCGCCCACCTGCGCCCAGTGGCTGGGGGCCGGGACGTGGCCGTTGGTGGGCGCCCGATACGAGGCCGCGCTGACCCCGGCCCAACCCGGTCGCTCGGCCGCCCTGAGAAGCGCGGCGTCCAGATAGTCCTCCAGGATCGTCAGCCCCTCGAGGCCGGGGATGTCCGAGATCGTGCGGTCGATCTCGCGGAGTTGCTCGCGACCCTCGGGGCCGTCGCCGAACAGGTAGATGGCCAGCGCGTCGACCTCCTGCTCGCTCTTGACGCCCGCCCCGACCGGCGTCCAGAGGTGCGACAGCACCCAGCGGACCAGCCGGCGTGCGGTTCGGCTGCGTTGCATGCGGGCCTTCGCCTGGGCCCGGTAGAAGGCGAAGTGCCGGCGCTCGTCCTGAATCACCTTGCGCAGGAGCTGGTGGAGCACCGGGTGATCGCAGCGGCGAATCAGGGCGTGGTAGGCCGTCAGCGTCGTCAGCTCGTTCACCGCCCCCCACAACATGTGGATGGCGGCGAAGTCGCGGGTGGCGATCGAGCCGAGCATCGTCGGCACCAGCCCCAGCCCGTTGCCGACGCCGGCCCTGACCCGGAGCTGCCGCCAGCGGCTCGGGCGGGTTGGCATCGGGGTCGAGCCGTCGGGGAGCTTGGGCTCCGCCGGGACCTCGATCCCGTAGGCGCGCAAGAAGTCGGAGAACGCCTCCCCGTGCCACAGCTCCTCGTACACCCAGCAGCTCAAAAAGGCCGTGATCTGCGGGTCAGCGGCCACGCGGGTGGCGAGCAGATCGCGCAGGTAGATGACCGTGTGCGTCTCGATGTCCATCATGTAGTGGAGGCACATCGCGTCGCCGTTCGAGAGGGGATGGTCTGGGATCTCGGCCCAATCGATCCCGCTCAGATCGACCTTCTTCGAGTTCCGCAAGTAGCGGTCGAGGTCGAATTCGACCGTCGTCGGCTGGCTCATCGGGGTCTCTCCTGTGATCTGATGTTGGTGCAAAGGCAATGGGCTCAGCGGCGCCCGCATCAAATCTACGAGTTTCCACGGGGTTCGGTTCACGATGAGTCGCGCGTCCTTCAAGGATCGCATCGCGCTCACCGGCCGCGCCCTGGCCGAGCGAATCGCCTGGCGGGAGCACGACGAACCGGTCCGCGTGTTCGAGGACCCGGCCACCATGGCCAGGACCTTCACCTACCTGTTCGGGATCGGGGCGACGCTCCTGCTCGTCACCCTCCCGCTTCCCCACTCCCCCGACCGCGACACGGCCGGGCTGGTGGCGGTGGCGGGCGCCGCCTACGTGGCGGCCCTGGGCTTCCTCGTGCTGTTCGACCGGCTGCCCCTGTGGTTCTACGAAGCGACGCCCCTGCTCGGCACGATCCTGGTCGGCCTGGCCGTCTACTTCGGCGGCTCCGACGCCCCCGCGGCGTACGCCGCGTACTACTTCTGGGTCGCGCTGGCCGCGTGCTACTTCCTCCGGCCCGCGATCGCTGCCGCCCATCTCGCGCTCGCCTCCGCCGGCTACGGGGTCGCCCTGCTGGCCAGCGACGCGGTGGAGGTCCCGGCCCTGAACTGGGCGCTGGCGACGGGGTCGCTGTTCGTCGTCGGCTTCCTGATGACGGCTCTCCGGGGACGGATGGTGAGGATGCTCGGCGAGCTGGGCAGGGCGGCCCGCACCGACTCACTGACCGGGCTGGCGAACCGCCGGGAGCTCGAGGGTCGATTCGCCGGCGAGCTGGAGCGCTCGACTCGGGGCGGCCGGCCGCTGGCGATCGTGGTGCTCGACCTCGATTGGTTCAAGGACTTCAACGATCGCTTCGGGCACGCCGCCGGCGACCGCGCCCTGGTCGAGCTCAGCGAGGCGCTGAGGCGGGCCACGCGAACCAGCGACATCGTCGCGCGGCTGGGAGGTGAGGAGTTCGCCGTGCTCGCCCCGGAGACGGACGAGCAGGAGGGCTATCAGCTCGCCGAGCGGCTGCGGGCCGAGGTCAGGGCGACCTTCGCCCGAGGGCAGGAGAAGATGACCGTCAGCTGCGGCGTGGCCGGCTTCCCGTTGCACGGCATCACCGCGGGGGAGCTCCTCCACTCAGCCGATCGAGCCCTGTACGAGGCCAAGGAGTCGGGCCGCGACCGATCGGTCCTGTTCCAGCCCGTGGGTGCTCCGGTGGGCGACGCCGATGAGGCAGCGATCGAGCGAACGAGCCCGCGGCTAGCGTCGCTCGTCTCCCTGGCCGAGGCCGTGGATCGCCGCAAGGGCTCTCCGGGCAACTCCAGAAGGGTGGCCCGCTACGCCGAGCGGCTGGCCCGCCGCCTCAACCTGCCCGAGGAGGAGGCCGAACGAGTGCGGATCGCGGCGCTCCTGCGCGACGTGGGGGAGGTCGGCGTGGCGGAGTCGATCCTCAGCAAGCCGGCGCCGCTCACCGAGGAGGAACGACGGGAGGTGGAGCGGCACCCGGAGATCGGCGCCCGGATCGTGGGCGCGGCCCAGCTCGGCGGGGTCGGCGAGTGGATCCTGAGCCATCACGAGCGCGCCGACGGCGGCGGCTATCCGCGCGGCCTGCGCGAGCACCAGGTCCCCCTCGAGGGAAGGATCCTGGCCGTCGCCGACGCCTACGGGGCGATGACCGCCGACAGGCCCTACCGGCGTCCTTTCTCGCCGAAGCGGGCGAGGGCCGAGCTCCAGGCGCGGGCCGGGAGCCAGTTCGACCACGACGTGGTCGCGGCCTTCCTAGCTCTGCTCGTCGAGCCGCCCGGCGAGGTCCACGAAGTAGTCCAGTGACTCGGGGTTGGCCAGGGAGTCGCGGCTCGCGGCCTGCTCGGCGGGCGTCCCGGTGAGGATCCTCTTCACGGGCACCTCTAGGACCTTGCCGCTCAGCGTCCGCGGCACCTCGCGAACCTGAAAGACGGCGTTGGGCACGTGGCGGGGCGAGCATTGCTCGCGGATCCCGCGCTTGATCCGGTCCGCGAGCCGCTCGTCTAGCTCCACGCCTTGCTCGAGGACGACGAACAGCGGCATCCACCCTTCGGTGCCGGGCCGCGGGACGTCCACGACGAGGGCGTCGAGCACCTCGGGCACCGCCTGCACCGCCCGGTATATCTCGCTGGTCCCCATCCGCACGCCCTGGCGGTTGATGGTCGAGTCGGAGCGGCCGTAGATGACCGCGGTGCCTCGTGACGTGATCTCGATCCAGTCGCCGTGCCGCCAGACGCCGGGGTAATGGTCGAAGTAGCTGGCCCGGTAGCGCGAGCCGTCCTCGTCCCCCCACAAGAACAGCGGCATCGAGGGCATCGGCTCGGTGATCACGAGCTCGCCGACCTCGTCGACGACCGAGTTTCCCTGATCGTCGAACGCCTCCACGGCGGCGCCCAGCGAGCGCCCCTGGAGCTCCCCGCGATAGACCGGGAGCAGCGGGACGCCGCCCACGAACGCGGTGCAGACGTCGGTTCCGCCGCTGGTCGAGAACAGCCAGGTGTCGCGGCCCACGTGCTCGTAGACCCACTCGAAGCCCTCGGGCGAGAGCGGCGAGCCGGTAGAGCCGACGGCGCCGAGGCGCTCCAGGTCGCGGTTCGCGGATGGCTCGACCCCCGCCTTCATGCAGGCCGCCACGTAGCTGGCGCTGGTGCCGAAGCAGCTCATCCCGGTCCGCTCGGCCAGGTCCCAGAGCACGTCCATGTCCGGGTGGGCGGGGCTGCCGTCGTAGAGGACGATGGACGCGGGCGTCAGCAGCACCCCGACGAGAAAGTTCCACATCATCCAGCCGGTGGTCGTGAACCAGAAGACGCGGTCGTCCTCCTGCGCGTCCAGGTGCAGGTGGAGCTTCTTCAGGTGCTCGAGCAGGATCCCGCCGTGGCCCTGGACGATCGCCTTCGGCAGGCCGGTGGTCCCCGATGAGTACAGGACCCAGAGCGGATGGTCGAACGGAACCGGCTCGAACCGAAGCTCCGCGCCCTGGCCCGCCGCGAGGAAATCGGCCCAGGTGATGGCGCTCGGGATGGGCGAGAGGTCTCCAGGCGGCTCCAGGTAGGGGACGACGACGGTGCGCTCGATCGTCGGCATCTCGCGCACGAGCCCGGCGACGGTCTCGGTGCGGTCGAAGTCCTTGCCGTTGTAGCGGTAGCCGTCGACGCAGAGCAGGACCTTCGGCTCGATCTGCGCGAAGCGATCGACCACGCTGGAAGCGCCGAAGTCCGGCGAGCAGCTCGACCACACGGCGCCGATGGACGCGGTCGCCAGGAAGGCGACCAGCGTCTCGGGGATGTTCGGCAGATACGCGACCACGCGGTCGCCGCGCTCGACGCCCAGCTCGCGGAGCGCGGCGGCCGCGCAGGCCACCTGCTCGCGGAGCTCGCCCCAATGCAACTCACCGAGCGGGCGCAGCTCCGACGCGTGCAGCACGGCCACGTCGGTGTCGCGGTTGCCGCGGAAGATGTGCTGGGCGTAGTTGAGCTCGGCCCCCGTGAACCACTTGGCGCCGGGCATCACGCGCTCCGGCAGGACCTCCGAGTAGGGGGTCGAGGCCTCGACCTCGAAGAAGTCCCAGATCGTGGCCCAGAACTCCTCCAGCTCGGCGACCGACCACTCCCACAGCGCCGCGTAGTCGGCGAACGATCGCCCGCGCTCGGCCTCGAGCCAGCGCATGTAGCGGGTCATCGTCGCCCGCTCGACGCTCTGGGGGGAGGGCTCCCAGAGGAGCTCCCCGCGACGGGTGGCGTTGGCGGCCGGGCGCGCCACGGGCCGCTTATATCACCGCGACGTGCGCCGGCCCACGTCGCGATCGACGGCCCGCACCAGCTCGAGCGCGAAGGCGTGGGCGCGGTCCAGCGCGGCGGGGTCCACGCGGTCGGGGGTGTCGCCCGGGGTGTGGTACCCGGGTACGTAGCCCTGGTCGTTCAGGCAGGTGATCGCCGTTGACCTGAAGCCGGCGATTCGGGGCGGCATGGAGTCGCCGGCGAGCCCGTGGACCAGGGGCTGCGCCTGGTAGCGGTCCGGGCCCTCTCGGTCGGCGGTGGCGATCGCCGCGCAGAGCTCCAGAAGGCGCCGGTCGAGCGGGTACGTGATGACCCAGCCGGCGGCGGCCTCGAAGCGAACCGCGCCGTGACCCACGGTGTCGACGTTGACGAAGTGGGTGGTCTCGCGGTCGAGCTCGGCGCGATGGGCGCGAAGGAACGAGCGCATGCCCTCTTGCAGGCACTCCTCTGCGCCGGTCAAGAGCACCCACACGTCGAGGTTGGCGGGCGGCTGTGCGTCGAGCTCCTCGACCAGCGAGAGCACCGTTGCCACCCCCGAGGCGTTGTCGTTGGCGCCGGGGACGACGTCGGAGAGCTCGATGTCCGTGAGCAGGAAGGCGCCGATCATCAGGACCAGGGTGGGGGGGAGCTGGAGGAGCGAGATCAGGGTGGAATCGAAACCGGCCATTCGGGCGCCGATGATCGGCAGCAGGGCGGCGAGCGACCAGAACAGGATCCGGAAGGGGCCGATGGGGAAGGGAAGGCGGGCGGCGAGCCGGGCGCCGCGGGCGACTCGCGTGGGATTGAAGGCCGCTCCTGTTCGGGCCGCGTCGTAGTGGGCGCAGAGGAGCAGGCGTGCGGCGGCGTCGGGACGCCGGCCGGGGGCGACGACGTTCTGCGAGGCGCGGCGGAAGAACAGCCGGCGCACCAGGTAGATGCGGTAGTTGAGGTCCAGGTACATGGAGACCGCGGTCGCCAGCACGATCGCGAAACCGATCGCGGGCTGGACGGTGGCCAGCAGGCTGCCGGCGAGTCCGAGCACGCAGTGCGCGGCGTGCACGAGCCCGTAACGCGGGTGGACGTGGATGGGCTCGATCTCGGCGCGCCGCCCCCCCTGGCGCAGGCGGCTGGCGAGCCAGTTCGCCGCGCGCCGCTCGGCATCCGTGCCTGCTGCCCGGCGCTCGAACGAGCACAGCTCGCGGATTACGTCCAGTCGCGCGGCGGCGTCCACGGGGGACGGATTATCGCGGCGTGAATGGATCGATCGAGGTGCGGCGGGTGGGAGTCGAACCCACAAGCCCTTTCGGGCAATGGATTTTGAATCCATCGCGTTTGCCGTTTCGCCACCGCCGCGGGCGGGTGCACGTCATTGTGCCGAGTCCACGGCGCCAAACCACGCCGCGACCCGGACGATGGCGGCATCGATGGGTCGAGCTCCGTTGTCATGAGCGTCGAAAGTCGACCGGCGATGTAGCCTCGAAGAGCATGTGCGGGCGCTTCACGCTCACCGATCCCGGCCCGGCGAGGATCCGGGCCCGCTTCGGACTGGACGAGTCCCCGGAGCTCAGCGATGAGGATCAGCCGCGGTACAACATCGCCCCCACCGATCCGGTGCTGGCGATCCGGCGGGATGAGGGCCACGGCGGGCGGGAGTTGGGCCGGCTTCGCTGGGGCCTGATCCCCGGCCGCTGGGCGGAGCGCCGCTCGGGATCACCCCTGATCAACGCGCGCGCCGAGACGCTCGAGAGCCAGCCCGCCTTCGCCGAGTCGTTCCGCGAGCGCCGCTGCCTGATCCCCGCAGACGGCTTCTACGAGTGGCGGGATGGCGAGTCCGGTAAGACGCCCGTCTGGATCAGCCTCGCGGGCGGCGAGCTGTTCGCCTTCGCAGGCGTCTGGGCTGCGCTCCCCGCGCGCGACGGTACGGGGGACCTTCACAGCTGCGCGATCGTCACCTGCGAGCCGAACGAGCTGATTCGCCCGCTCCACGATCGGATGCCGGTCGTGCTGGCACGCGATGCCGAGGCGCGGTGGCTCGAGCCGGGCGCCGGCGCGGAGGAGCTGGCGTCATTGCTGGTTCCGGCGCCTGAGGATCTGCTGGTTCTTCGCGAGGTCGGCGACGCGGTGAACGACGTCCGCGAGGACGGCCCCCACCTGATCGAGCCGCGCGAAGCGCAGCCGCAGCTCTTCTAGCGGCCCGCTAGGTCCCGGGGGCGTTGGCGGGTGGGGGCGGCTCGTACCTGGGGGGAGGTGGCTCCTCGGTGCCCTCGCCGGCCAGCGGAACGCCGCCAACCGGCCGCTCCTCCTCGACGTGCCAGTTCTGGTTGAAGCCGACCATCGCGACCGTGATCAAGAGCAGCTGAACGGGTACCACGAGGATCGTCAGCAGGCCGAGCAGGTCGTCTGGGAGGGGCGGCGGGTCGAGCCCGTCCTTGGAGCGCGCGAACCACTCCGGGGCGGCGACGGCGGCGAAGATCGCCAGGATGATCGCGAGGGCCGAGGCGACCGGCAGGATGCCGCGCTGCCAGCGCGCAACGAGAAAGGCGAACACCACGTAGAGGCCGGCCCAGAGCAGCGACATGACCGCCACGCTCGAGCCCTCGAGCCGCGTCCAGCCGCCGATGGTGATTACGACCAGCAGGCCGGCGGAGACCAGCAACACGAAGGAGACGAGCGCCTTGGTCGTCTTCGACTGGGCCTTTTCCCTGTTCGGACGCCAGACCTCATAGCCAGGCCTGACGGTCATGCTCTCCATCACGACAAGTCTAGAATCTTCCAGGGCAGCGCGCGGCGATCCCTTCGCCGCATGTTCGCCCGAGCGGACGTGGCGGAACTGGAATACGCGCCAGGTTTAGGTCCTGGTGGGCCATTGGCCCGTGGAGGTTCGAGTCCTCTCGTCCGCATCTAGACTCCCCCGCACGCCCGGGGGACTGGTGTAACGGCAACATGGCGGTCTCCAAAACCGCCGCTCGAGGTTCGATTCCTCGGTCCCCCGCTGAACGTATGCCCGACGGCCGCCGTCGCTAACCTGCCTCCGGATGGCCAGGGTTGGTACGAGGCCGGCGCGGGGGACGCCACGTGTGATCACGTCGTTGCTCGCACTCGCCGTGGTGACGGCCGGCGTCTCGCTGGCCCTGAGCCTCGGGCCGGGAGTCTCCCCAGCCAGCGCCGCCTGTCCTCACGCCCGGGCCCATCCGCACGACGTCGCGCTCCCCAAGATCCGCAAGGCGATCACCTGCCTGGTCAACAATAGGCGCGAGAAGCGCGACCGCCGTCTGCTCGAGCGCAACCACAGGCTGGAGCTCGCCGCGCGCCGCCATACCAAGGCGATGCTCGACGAGGACTGCTTCCGGCACCGCTGCCCGGGGGAGCCAGGCCTCAATCGGCGGGTGCGGAGGTCGGGGTATACCGAGGGGCAAAGCAGCTGGGGGTTCGCCGAGATCATCGGCTTCGAGAACACCCCCAGCCAGATGATCGGGCGCTGGATGAACACGAGGTTCAACCGCCGCACGCTGCTCAACGGGGACTTCCGTGACCTCGGCGTCGGGGTCGGCTGGGGGGCTCCGCTGGCCGCTCAAGACGACGGCGAGTTCGCCACCTACACGATCGTCTTCGGCTGGCGCAGGCCACTTCGGTAAACGCATGTTCGAGTCCCGTCGTGCCTGGCGCGGATCGCGGCTTGATGCCTGCGCGGGCGCAGTCGAAGCGGGAGTTGGATGGCGCTGCGGGCACGCAAGATCGCCCTCGTCGGGTCGCTGGCGCTCGTGGCGGCGGCGCTGCTCCTCCTCGCTGGTCCTCTGAGCGAGGCCGCAGGCGCGAGCGCCTGCAAGCGCTACGGCAAGGACATGCCGCGCGAGCTCAGCAAGAGCCAGGCGCGGATGGCGGTTCGCTGCCTGCTGAATCGAAAGCGCGAGAACCATGGTCTGCGTCCGTTGGGTAAGAGCGGGCGGCTGAACAAGGCAGCCCAGAGGCACAACCGGTACATGCAGAATCACAGCTGCTTCGCCCACGAGTGCCCCGGCGAGCCGTCGGTCCTGTCCCGGCTGAAGAGGGTCAAGTACATCGTCGGCGGGCTACGCAGCTGGGCTTACGGCGAGAACATCGCCTATGGCGGCAGCCACCTCGGCAAGCCGAAGACGATCGTCCGCGGCTGGATGCACAGCCCGGGGCACCGTCACAACATCCTCAGTCCGGATTTCCGCGAGGTCGGGATCGGCTTCTCCTGCGGCACCCCCTCGAACCCGGGCGGCAGCGGCAGCACGATCACGACCGACTTCGGGATGCGAAAGCGCTAGCTCCCCCCGATGAACCGCCAGGGCCGAACCTATAATCGGCCCGATCGGCGGGCGAGGTGTAACTGGTTGCACATCAGCCTTCCAAGCTGAAGGAAGCCGGTTCGAGTCCGGTCGCCCGCTCTCAGAGACGTAAACTCGTCCATCTCGGGGCGTGGCGCAGCTTGGTAGCGCGTTCGGCTGGGGGCCGAAAGGTCGCGAGTTCAAATCTCGCCGCCCCGACTAGTCCGCTCGCTCTAGCGCGCGGGCCAAGGCTGTGCGGACCCAGGCGCCTGACCCTGGGGCTGGGGCCGGCGTCGGCTTGCGCGATTAAGAGGCCGGTCCGTGCCCCCTTGACTTCCAACCATCCGGGTGTAGGGTCGCGATAACGACCCCGGGAGGTCCCATCAACATGCGAGCGCGGACCATTGCACTAGCCGCTGCGATCGCAACGCTGGCAGCCGTAGCGAGCGCACCGGCCAAGCAGGCGCCACCCCCGGACCCGCTCGAGGGAAAGAGCCTGTTCGGACAGAGGATCGTCCCCGGTGAGGTAATCGTGCGCTTCGAGCAGGGGGCTTCGAGGTCCGACCGCGCGGCGGCAATGGGGGGCGCCGACGCAGCCCTAGAGCGCAAGCTGCTGCTGCCCCGCGCCCGGCTGCTGGAAGTGACCCCGGGGACCGAGCGGGAGGCCGTGGCCAAGCTCGAGCGCGACCCGAATGTGCGCTACGCGGAGCCCAATGGGGTCGTGCACGCCGACGTGGCGCCCAACGACACGCGCTTCACGGAGCTCTGGGGCCTCAACAACACCGGCCAAACGGTCGACGGCGTGGCCGGCATGGCGGATGCTGACGTCGACGCCCCCGAGGGCTGGAACCTGGTCGCCGGCCTGGGGTCCTCGGTGCGGGTGGCCGTCGTGGATACCGGGGTCGCCCCAACACATCCCGACCTCGTCCCCAACATGTTCGCCAACCCCGGGGAGAGCGGCGGCGGCAAGGAGACCAATGGCGTCGACGACGACGGCAACGGCAAGATCGACGACTTCCGTGGCTGGGACTTCGTCAACAACGACAACAACCCCACCGACGACAACGGGCACGGGTCGCATGTGGCCGGCACCGTCGCTGCACGGTCCAACAACAGCCTCGGCGTCGCGGGCGCCGCGAGCTTCCCAACCCCCACGGGGAGCTGGCTGGGGCCAAAGATCCTGGCGGTCAAGGTGCTCAACGCCGCAGGGACGGGCTCGGTCGCGACGATCGCCGACGGCTTGGTGTACGCGGGCACGATGAACGCGAAGGTCGCCAACGCCAGCCTCGGCGCCCCCGGGACGTCTGCAACCTACGACAACGCGATCAAGGGCAAGCCCAACACGCTGTTTGTCGTCTCTGCCGGAAACGACGGCGTCAATAACGACACGTCGCCGCACCGGCCCTGCAATCCAGCGACCACGCCGGACGCGGCGAACAAAATCTGCGTGGCGGCCACGGACTCAAGCGACGCGCTCGCCGCCTTCTCCAACTTCGGGGCCGTCAACGTCGACCTCGCGGCCCCCGGGGTCGACATCCTCAGCACCCTTCCCACCAAGACCGTATTCAGCGATGACTTCGAGACGGCGATCGCGGGCCGCTGGACGACAAACGACGCCGGCCAGACCGGCACCCCGCGCTGGGCGCGCACCACCCTGTTCTCGACCAGCCCCACCCACAGCCTCACCGATTCGCCGGCGGGCAACTACGTGGCCAACCAGGACAACTGGGCGCGCAACACCACGGGCTTCAACCTGACCGGGGGCAGCAACTGCAAGGTCACCGCACAGGCGAAGATCGACACCGAGGACAATTTCGACGACTTCACCGTCGAGTTCACCCGGACGCCGGCGAACGCCGCCAGCTGGCAGTCGGCGTTCCTATTCAACGGGACCGCGCAGGGGAGGGTCACCGCCAACGTCCCGGCGGCCTTCAACGGGCAGACCGGCGTCTTCGTCCGCTTCCGCCTGGACAGCGACGGCACGGTCCAGGATGACGGCGTCTACATCGACGACGTCGCAGTCAAGTGCTTCACCAACAGCCTCGACGCGACGTCGTACGGCTTCGAGAACGGCACCTCGATGGCGACTCCACAGGTGGCCGGCACTGCCGCATTCCTGTTCACCAAGTTCCCGGCGGCCACCGTGGCCCAGATCAAGGACAAGATCCTTCGCAGCGTGGACAAGAAGCCGTCGTTGAACGGCAAGGTCGCGACCGGCGGACGCCTCAATCTCTACAAGGCAGGGGCTGAGTCGACGGCGGCCGTATCCGGCGGCGTGCTCTCCTTCACCGCCGGGGCTGGGCAGAGGAACAACGTCACGGTCACCCGCTTCATCGACGCCGGCGTGCCCAAGTACCGGCTCACCGATCCCTACTCGACCAGCACCACGACCCAGCAATCGGGCTCGCGGATCAATCCGGGCGCGGGCTGCACCCGGGTCAACGACACGACCGTCAAGTGCGCGGTGGCGGGCATCACCCGCATCGTCCTGAACGGCGGCGATCAAAACGATTCGCTGAATGCGGGCACTATCGTGATCCCGGTGACGCTCGACGGCGCCGCCGGCCTGGACATCCTCACCGGCGGCACCGCCGGCGACTCGCTGATCGGCGGCACCGCTGCCGATGCCTTCACCGCGGGCACCGGCAATGACACGATCAGCGCCCGCAATGAGGACGTCGACACCAGCTTCGGCTGCGGCGAGAACGCCGGTGACAGCGACACCGTGAACGCCGACCTCTCCCCGAACGACCCGATCACCGCCGGCCCCTCGAACTGCGAGGTGGTCAACAAGCTGTAGCGGTGGCGCCGTGCTTCGCTGAGCGCTTGAAGCCTCGATCGGAACGCTGGCGCCTAGTACACAGTGGCCGTTTATCCGTCTTGACCGGACCCGGCGGATCGGTTTAACTCGACACTCGGGATCCGGCGGCAGGGAGAAGGAGATTGCCATGCCACCAGCCAGGCGTCGTCAGTGCGGAGCAATGCAGGCCTACGAGGAGCTCGCCGAGACCTACCCGGCCTTCCGCGACAACCAGGCGCGAATCCACGAGTTTGCGCGGCGCAGCATCGAGACCGGCGAGGTGCAGAGGACTGCCAGGAGGCTGATCACGATCCCGGTTGTCGTCCACGTCGTCTACAAGCGCCAGGCCCAGAACATCTCGAACGCCCAGATCAAGAGCCAGGTCGACCGCCTGAACCGCGACTTCCGGGCGACCAACCCGGATCGCAGCCAGACCCCGGCCGTCTGGCAGGGGCTGATCGGCGACGCCAAGATCGAGTTCGCCCTCGCGAAGCGAAACCCCCGCGGCCAACTAACCGACGGGATCACGCGGACGAAGACCAGTCGGGACTCGTTCCCGGCCGCGGGCGATCCGGTGAAGAAGAAGTCTGAGGGCGGGAAGACGGCCTGGCCCAGCAGGCGCTATCTCAACGTCTGGGTCTGCAACCTGGAGAGCTACCTCGGCTACGCACAGTTCCCGGGCGGTCCGGCGCGGACCGACGGCGTCGTGATCCTCCACACGGCCTTCGGGACCAGGGGAACGGCGAGGGCTCCGTTCGACAAGGGGCGGACCGCAACCCATGAGGTCGGCCACTGGCTCAACCTGCGCCACATCTGGGCCGACACCTTGGGTTGCGGCGGCACGGACCTCGTCGCCGACACGCCGAACGCCGCCGGTCCGAACTACGGCAAGCCGAGCTTCCCCCAGATCAGCTGCAACAACGGGCCGAACGGCGACATGTTCATGAACTTCATGGACTACACGGACGACCCGGCGATGTTCATGTTCACCCCGGGGCAGGTCGCGCGCATGAACGCCGCCCTGGCCGGCCCTCGGAGAAGCTTCCTCTGAGCCCGGCGGCCACCCAGAGCGAGCGAGCATGATCAGCCGCGAGGGGCTGGTCGGGCACTGGGTTCACTCGCACGAGGAGGACTCGGGTGACCTGAGGGTCTTTCGTCCGAGGAGCTTCGAGTTCCCGCCGTCGCGGGGGCGGCAGGAGCTCGAGCTGAAGGCCGACGGGAGCACGGTGGTTCACAGCCCGGGTCCCGTCGACGTCCCGGAAGAGGCCGCGGGCGCCTGGGATCTGGAGGGCGAGACGCTGCGGTTGGACACGGGCGGGGCGGAGCGCAGCCTGCGAGTCGTCGCGGCCGAGCCGGAGCGGCTTGTGGTCAGTTCTCAATGAACGACTGACTTAGGCGGATCTCGGCGTAGGAGCGGCCGTGGGCTTGGAGGATGAGCGCCAGGCGCTCCTGAGGCTTCAGCTCCAGGAGCAGGCGAACGGCGTCGGCGAGCTGCTCGCGGCGCTCGAGACGCTCCTGGGGCCCTGGTAGGTTGCAGACGATCCGGTCGAGCGGGTAAGGCAGACGCCAGCCGTGATCCGCGCTCAGCCGACCTCGCCCGCCTGTTCAACGCTTAATAGCGCCACCTCGTAGCGCTCCACCGATGCCGTCTCACCGGTGCCCGTCACTTCCTCGCGGACGCGAGTCGCCTCGTCCTCGCTCGCCCGCATCGCGTCCTCGTCCTGCCACAGGGAGATGACGACAGCAGTTCCGCTGTGACGGTCGATGAGGAAGATGGCCCCCTTCATGCCCTCGGTCTGTCCGAACTCTGTCGGCAGGATGCCCTTCTTGGTCCGCAGGGTGACCTCGATGGCCTCGGGTGCCGCACCCTCGTAGCGAGTCATGCGAGCATGCATGTTCTCCTCCTGGTTATCTCGGGATCTCGGTGCAGGTCTGAGGCTATCCCGCAGCGACTGGAAGCGACCGGCGCTTACCGACTGAAGCGAGCCACGCCAACCGGCGAGCCGGGGGGTGCTCGGCTGCATGCGCCCGTCGCCGCGTTGGCCCTCGTGGTACCACTTTGGTACCGACTGTTACGTCCTATGTGTCCAGATCGTCGACGCCCGGGGCTGATGGGGACGCGGGGGACGCTCAGGGAAGCATCTACACCTGAAGCCGCTCGGCTGGGGGCCGAAAGGTCGCGAGTTCAAATCTCGCCGCCCCGACTTAGGCACGACCCTCCCGCATGGTCCGTTGGAGCTGACTGCGTTGATCGGCCTCTGACGAAGGGAACCAGACGGGGCGGACCCGAGCAACCGCCCTATGTGGTCTTCTCGCGGTGCGGCAGCTTCCAGTCAGGCCGCACGAAGTGGCACGTGTAGCCGTTCGGGATCCGCTGTAGGTAGTCCTGGTGCTCGGGCTCGGCTTCCCAGAACGGGCCGGCCTCGCTCACCTCGGTGACCACCTTGTCTGGCCACAGGCCCGAGGCGTCGACGTCGGCGATCGTCTCCTCGGCGACCTGGCGCTGATCGTCGCTCGTGTAGAAGATCTCGGAGCGGTAGCTGGCCCCGACGTCGTTGCCCTGCCGGTCCTTCGTGGTCGGGTCATGGATCTGGAAGAAGAACTCGAGGATGTCCCGATAGGAGATCCGCTCGGGGTCGAAGACGATCTCCACGGCCTCGGCGTGACCGTCGTGGTTCTGGTAGGTGGCGTTGGGAACGTCCCCACCCGCGTATCCGACCCGCGTCGAGATCACGCCGTCACGCTTGCGCAGCAGCTCCTGTGCGCCCAGAAGCACCCTCCAGCCAGGATCGCCGTCTCGGTGTTGTCGCTCATCGGATGGTCCTTTCTCCGAAGTTCTGTTGAAGACTAGTCTCGGAAGGCCCGCTGACGTTTCGCGCTGCTTCCCATGCGTAGTATGCGTTTTCATGGCCCCTGGCGTCCGATCTCCCTCCGGGCGGGACGGGCTAGCTTGGGCCTGCTCCTCGTCGCGCGAAGGAGGAGCGGCTATGGAGCCGCCTTGCTACCGCCGATCGTCCAAAGCAATACTTCCGCGTGTGAGGAGAAGCGCGGCCCACACGTCAGCGGGGACCGGAGCGCGCCACTTGCCCTTGTTGGGGTTTCCCGACGGTTGCTTCCGTTGGCCACTGCGGACGACCGCAACGCGCCCGCTCAACTGGCGTCACTGGCGCACGGACTGGCGCACAACGCCGGCCTCCCGCTTGATCAAGCCAGAACCGCCACCCGATGCGCAGACAGCAATAGCCGTTTACGCCGGTTCGGTTCCGGCAGGCGCGTTGGGCTCTAGCAAGGGACTCCGGCTTGCTAGGGCCGCTTGCGCGGCTCGATCGAACCGTGGAGTCGCCGCCATGCGATCGCCTGGCCCCAGCGGGTGGGCGAGTCGGCGATCACGCAACGGCCGTGGGCGACTCCGGAATCCATCAATTGCTCCCGTACGACGACGAGAGTAGGTTCCGGAAGTGGCGCGTCAAGCAGGCCAGCCGGCGCCAGAAGCGAGACGAGAGCTCACGCTCAGCGGCGTGCTCATGCTCGGCGGCTTCGCATTGAACGCGGTAGTGACGGTGGCGTTCCACCCCTCGGAGGAGGAAGGTGACCGCGAGGCGATCTTCGCCGAGTACGCGGACAGCGGGGCGTGGGTCGCGATTCATCTCGGACAGTTCGCGGGTGTCCTCCTTGGCCTCGCCGGGCTGTTTGTGCTGGCCCGCGCCATGCGCCCTGAGGGCCGACCGCCGCCATAATGCCCCTCAGGGCGCATGGCGCGGGCCCGCACGAACACACGGCGAGGCCAAGGAGGACACCAGCGAACTGTCCGAGATGAATCGCGACCCACGCCCCGCTGTCCGCGTACTCCGGCGAAGATGGCCTCGCGGTCACCTTCCTCCTCCGAGGGGTTGGAGACGCCACCGTCACTACCGCGTTCAATGCGAAGCCGCCGAGCATGAGCACGCCGCTGAGCGTGAGCTCTCGGTCTCGCTTCTGGCGCCGGCTGGCCTTCTTTTCGCGGCTTTTCCGGAACCTACTCTCGTCGTCGTACGGGAGCAACTTGATGGATTCCCGGAGTTCGCCCACAGCCGTTGCGTGATCGCCGACTCGCCCACCCGCTGGGGCCAGGCGATCGCATGGCGGCGACTCCACGGTTCGATCGAGCCGCGCAAGCGGCCCTAGCAAGCCGGAGTCCTTTGCTAGAGCCCAACGCGCCTGCGGAACCGAACCGGCGTAAACGGCTACTGCTGTCTGCGCATCGGGTGGCGGTTCTGGCTTGATCAGGCGGGAGGCCGGCGTTGTGCGCCAGTCCGTGCGCCCGTGACGCCAGTTGAGCGGCACCGTTGCGTCGTCCGCAGTGGCCGACGGAAGCAACCGTAGGGAAACTCCAACAAGGGCAAGTGGCGCGCTCCGGTCCCCGCTGACGTGTGGGCCGCGCTTCTCCTCACACGCGGAAGTATTGCTTTGGACGATCGGCGGTCGCGAGGCGGTTCCCATAGCCGCTCCTCCTTCGCGCGACGAGGAGCAGGCCCAAGCTAGCCCGTCCCCACCGGAGGGAGATCGGACGCCAGGGGCCATGAAAACGCATACTACGCATGGGAAGCAGCGCGAAAACGTGAGCGGGCCTTTTGAGACTAGTCTTCAACAGAACTTCAGAGAAAGAGCCATCCGATGAGCGACAACACCGAGACGGCGATCCTGGGCTGGAGGGTGCTTCTGGGGCGCACAGGAGCTGCTGCGCAAGCGTGACAACGTGGTCCCTCGGACGCAGTAGGATACGCGGGGTGGGGACGTTCCCGACGCCACCTACCAGGAACCACGACGGTCACGCCGAGGCCGTGGAGATCGTCTTCGACCCCGAGCTGGATCTCCCTATCGGGACATCCTCGATTCTTCTTCCAGAGATCCATGACCCGACCACGAAGGACCGGCAGGGCAACGACGTCGGGGCCGGCTACCGCTCCGAGGTGTTCTACACGAGCGACGATCAGCGCCAGGTCGCCGAGGAGACGATCCGCAACGTGGACGCCTCGGGCCTGTGGCCAGACAAGGTGGTCACCGAGGTGAGCGAGGCCGGCCCCCTCTGGGAAGCCGAGCCCGAGCACCAGGACTACCTACAGCGGATCCCGAACGGCTACACGTGCCACTTCGTGCGGCCTAGGACTGGAAGCTGCCGCACCGGGAGAAGACCACATAGGGCGGTTGCTGCGGTTCCGCCCCGTCTGGTTCCCTTCGTCAGAGGCCGATCAACGCAGTGAGCTCCAACGGACCATGCGGGAGGGTCGTGCCTAAGTCGGGGCGGCGAGATTTGAACTCGCGAGCCTTTTTGCCCCCGCCCGAGCGGCTTCAGGTGTAGATGCTTCCCTGAGCGTCCCCCGCGTCCCCTGCGAGCCCGGGCGTCGACGATCTGGACACAGCATACAGACATGACGTTCGGTACAAACGTGGTGCCACGAGGGCCAACGCGGCGACGGGCGCCATGCAGCCGAGCACACCCCCGGCTCAGCCGGTTGGCGTGGCTCGCTTCAGTCGGTAAGCGCCGGTGGCTTCCCAGTCGCTGCGGGATAGCCTCAGACCTGCACCGAGGATGTAGCGACACCAGGAGGAGAACATGCATGCTTGCATGACTCGCTACGAGGGTGCGGCACCCGAGGCCATCGAGATCACCCTGCGGACCAAGTGGGGCATCCTGCCGACCGAGTTCGGACAGACCGAGGGCATGAAGGGGGCCATCTTCCTCATCGACCGTCACAGCGGAACTGCTGTCGTCATCTCCCTGCCGCCGGGCGAGGACGCGAAGCGGACGAGCGAGGGACGAGGCGACTCGCGTCCGCGAGGAAGTGACGGGCACCGGTGAGACGGCATCGGTGGAGCGCTACGAGGTGGCGCTATTAAGCGTTGAACAGGCCGGCGAGGTCGGCTGAGCGCGGATCACGGCTGGGTGTCCCCCTTACCCGCTCGACCGGATGGTCTCCGAGGACGTGCCCGGGCCCGGGCGTCTCGAGCGCCGCCCCCGCGACGACGCCGTTCGCCTGCTCCTGGAGCTGAAGCCTCAGGAGGCACCTCAGCACTCATCCTTCCAAGCCCACGGCCGCTCCTACGCCGAGATCCG
>CAVRKX010000004.1:0-38023 GCA_963721735.1 uncultured Actinomycetes bacterium | reverse complement strand
ACAGAGAACGGAACCGTTCGTCGCACCGCCGTACGGGCAAGTCTGTCCGTGACCGTGATCTCCAGCCGGTAGGCGCCAGCCTGCAGCGCGTCGAGGGCAATCTGCCGGCCCGCCAGAATCAGGTCGCCTCCGCTCAGGCTGAAGGTCGGAGGCAAGGTCGTGTCATTGAAGATCTCCGGACGGATGCCGGCAAGCAGGCTCGGGGCGCCGTTCGTTGTGGTGCGGTGCACGCTGTACGACACCTCGACATCCGGCTTGTCGTTGCCGGACGGCTGCGCCTGATACACGAGAAACAGCACCGAAAGCCTCTCGCTCGGCTTGAACGTTCGACGTGTCGCCGGCGTGATTCGCGTGCCCCACAGCCTGTACGGGTCGTCGAGCTGCTGCTCGTAGGTGGCACGTCCCCATCGGCTGTCGGCCTCGACCTGCTCGGCCACGATGATGCTGCTCGTCGTCAGGCCGGACTTGAGAGTCCGGAATCGTCACCTCCTGCTTGACGACGGTTCTCCTGGGCTTCGCCGTCCCACCTGATGGTCGCTCGGTGAGGGCGACGTAGACGTCGTAGGTGCCCGGCGGCGCCGTGAATGCCCGGCTGATGCGGGCGTTGATCGGCCCTCCACGATCGCCGCGTCTTCGAAGGGATACTGAGCGAGGGCGTCGTGGGGACCAGGGGCAGGGGCGGGTGCGCCCTTCAGGACGACCCGGACGTACATCGCGACGGGAAATGCGCTGAACGCCCCGCGCCGGATGTCGAGTGTGAACGGGACCAGCACGACCCCGGCATCGGCGTCGACGAAATGGCATTGCCAGGACAAGTCGACGTCTGCCGGGGCCGGCTCGCCGGCGGCGACGCGTTCAACCAGGGCGAAGAGCGGCCTGACCTGATTCCACTCTTCGCCGCTGGACGCCTGGACTGCGCCGCGCTCGAGGCCGGGAAGGCCAGGAGCGCGGCGACCAACACTGCGTAAGCGACTACCACCTGACCTGAGTCACCAGTCGGAGCAACCGTCCCTGAAGAATCGTGTTCGGGCGCCCCAACTGTGGGCCGTAGGTCTGCGTTTCCGTGGTGACGTTGGAACCGTTGAGCGCGTTGTACACGTCCGCCTGCGCCGTGAACTGGTAGCCAGCAAAGCGGAAGCTCTTCTTGATCGCGACGTCGAGCTGGTTCCACCGTGGATAGTACAGCGTCCCCGGCTCGTTCAGCCGGACGAGCGTCACTGCCGTGCGCTGCGCCGCCCGGGAACGCCGACGCCGGCACGTTCCAGACGACCTGGGTTTCGTTGCCGGCGAAGCTCACGAACGTGCCGCTGAACTCGAGGTCCCACTTCAGCGGCAGCGTGCCGGCGAACTTGAAGTCGTGGCGGAACGGGATGTCCATGTTCCGCTCGTCGCAGAACCGGCCGCCGCGCTGGAAGCTGATGTCGAAATAGAGGTCGTTGGCTGCGGACCCGTTCGGGTTCTCCTGGTCGCAGGTGACCTCGACGTTGTGCTGGGCCGTCCAGCCGCCGAACACGACCGACCCGTTCGGGAGCCGGCTGTTGAAGCTGAACTCGATGTCGTTGGAGATATGCGTGTTCGTGTCGGAGTTGTACTCCAGGATGCTCCACCAGGCCCTGCTTGGACCGGTTGAGGTTGTACATCGTGAAGGTCTCGGCCGTGTTGTACGGGTTCGTGACCTGGAACGGGATGTAGTCCGACGGGGCGACCGCCGTGTTGTCTTCGGCGATCAGGCGGTAGTACTGACGCCGATACCATCCAGCGGTGACCGAGAGGTTGTTGGAGATCTGATGCTGGACGCCGGCCGAGTACTCGCCGTTGTACTCGCGCTGGATGTCGTCGACGGCGCGCCGGCCAGACGCCTTCCCGAAGTTCACGTTGTTGCTCGGGCCGATCTCGTTGTTCTGCACGATGCCGTCGCGATCGGTCGGCCTGGCGATGCCCGGACCGCGCCGCAGAGCCCGGCACCAGATCCACGTCGAACCAGTCCCGGATGTCCGTGGCGAGACCGCGCGACCGGGTTGTACCGTTTGACGAAGCTTCCTGCCATCGGCCGCATGTACTTGCTCGCGCCGAACTTCAGCGCTGTACGGCCGTCGCCGAACAGGTCGTACGCCACGCCGAACCGGGGCGCGAAGTCCTTCCAGATCGGCACGCCCTTGATCTCGGGGAAGATGGTGCCCGGCACGAACCGTCCTTCCTGGCGCCACTGCTCCTTGATCATCGAGTTGAAGTACTCGTAGCGGAGCCCGGGATTCAGGGTGAGACGATTCAACTTCCACGAGTCCTGGATGAAGAGCCCCATGTCGGCCGAGACGTACTCCTCGGTGGCGTACGGGTTGATGGTCACGACGACGGACTCCGGCACGCCGCTGCGATACGCGGACCTCGCTGCAGGTCGCCGTGCGACGAGGCGTCATTTCGGTCCTGGCCCATGGAGACCTGGAAGCCGCCCTTCAAGGTGTGCGAGCCGGTGACGTACGACAGCGCCGTCGTGAAATGGTTGCGATCGGGAAGCGTTCCTGCGTAGCCGGTCGCGGCCACCGTGCGCTCGTTCGTCAGGATGTCGAGACGGGAGACGTCCCGGTACCACGCTTCGCTCCGTGTCGCCACGAAGCTCGGATCGTAGGCGCACGGTGTCGCGAAGCAGGGCGTCACGGTTCGACGGCCGCGGCCACCCGACCGTGGTGCCGCCAAACTGCGCATTCCCCTGGAAGTCCTGCGGCTGATAGCCGCTGTGCAGGCGTTCGACGATCTGCGTGAAGCCCAGCTCGTAGAGAAAACGGCTGCTGAGCGTGGCCGTCAGCTTGGTGCCGAGATTGTGGTAGTTCGCTTCGCCCCAGTTGCGGCGGCGCGACGCGCTGATCGGCTCGATGCCGAACATGAACTCCCGGCCCTTGTACTTGAACGGCCGATCGTAGAACGCGCTGATCTTGACCTTGGACGTCGCCTGGTAGGTGAGCCGGGCCAGCGGGATGTTCACGTACTGGTCGACGATGGCCGGGCTGCCGTCGGGGAAGTAGGCGTTGACCACCTTCTCGTCCACCGACATCCAGCGCATCGCCGCGAAGAACCACAGCCTGTCCCTGAAGGATCGGGCCGCCCGACCGCCGGATTCACGTCGTAGATGTTCGTGATGCCCGTCGCCGAGCTGGCGCCCTTCGGCGCGCAGATCGTCGTTCAGGTTGCTGCTCTGCCACGAGCCGTCGGTGACGCCCGCGTACAGCGAGCCGTGGAACTCGTTGCCGCCGTCGCGCGGAATCATGTTGACGCGGATGCCGCCTCCGGACACGTCGGCGCCCTGGGAGCTCGTCGTGAACGCCGTCTCCGCGAACGCCGCCTGGTTGATGTAGTTCTGGATGAGCCCGTCGCTGAACGCCGGGCTGATCGAGCATGCCATCGATCTGCATCGTCGTGTGCAGCGGGCTCGCGCCGTGCACGCGCATGTTGACCTGCTCCATCATCTGCGCGCCGCCGACGTCCGGCTTGCTCAGCCGCACGCCTTGCGCGAGGTAGCCGAACGACTGCGTGTTTCGCGGGGTGGGCAGCGCGTCGAGCAGATCGCGCGTGATCACCTCGGTGCGCGCGGACGACTGCACGTCCACCAGGGGGTTCTGCCCCGTGACCGTGACGGTTTCCTCGAGGGCGCCCGACGCTCAGCTGGATGTTGACCGTCGCGGTGAAGTCCGCAGGCAGGAACAGTCCTTCGCGGACGGCGGTCGTTGAACCCGGGCAGACTGTAGCTGATGGTATACGTGCCGGGACGCAGGTCGATGATCGTGTAGCGGCCCTGGCCGTCGCGTGACGACCGTCCGGACTTTCTCGATCAGGACGGGGCTTGCTGCCTCGACCGTGACCCCGGGCATGACGGCGCCCGTGTTGTCGGTGATTGTTCCGGCGATCGCGCTCTGCGCCGACGCGGTTGCGGGCAGCACCACCGCCCACAGGAAACCGACGACGAACGATGCGGCGAGTCTCCGAATGGCCATCTGCGCCTCCCTTATTCAGAACATAAGAAGGCATCCTGCACAGATGGCCGATGATTCGCGGGCTAGTATACGCCCCTCCCGCCGGGGTCGAACGTGCGCTTGACGTGAATACGGACCCTGAGCCGCGCTTACAGAATCGTGTAGACGCGATACGCCGCTTTACCCGGCACGGTGAGAGCGACACCGACAGCGATGATGCGCGAGAGCCAGTCGTACTTGGGTGAGGCGGTCTCGAAGACCGGCGTGGTCCTCCAGTACCGCGCCGAGGCGTTTCCACCCGGCGGCGTATAGATGAGGCCGCGATAGGACACGTAGATCAGTTGCACTCTCCTTGGTGGTCGCCACGTAGAACCGTAGAGCCGGTAGACGAAGCCTGCGTCCGACTACGCGATGCCTCGGAAAATCCGAATCGCGGCGTAGGCTAGCACACCTTCGGAGGGGTCAACGGCCTAAAGGCGGCGAACTCTCGCCAGGGTTTCTGGCAAAAGGCCACCGATCCAAGAATCGGTATCGCGCGGGGTCGCGCCTCGCCAAAGGGGCTCCACACCAGCGCGGGCCCAATACGCACGTTCTGCGGGCTGAGCCGACTTGTCGTCACGCCTTGCCGACTGCCCGCCGTGTTCAGAAGCGGAACAGGCGGTTGACCTTGACGATGAGAGACCGGTTGCGGGTGCCGATCGGTGTGAGGCTCTCCGTGTCCCGCTCCTCGTTGAACACGACGAAGAGCTCGCTGCCAGGCTGGTACTCCCACCGGAACCTGGCGTTGGCGCTCGCCACGCTCCCGCTGGCGTTGTACTGCACCAGGGCGCTGACGAACATCAGCGGCGTCACCGTGTAGGTCACGCGCGACCCGACCAGCGTGGCCGTGAACGATCCCTCCAGCTCGACCCAGTTCGCCGAGAAGGTCGGCTCGAGCGAAAGCTGCGGCGTCATCTCCACACGTCCGCGGGTGTACGCGATCGACGTCTTGCGCCCGTTGTAGAACGTCCCGAGGTCCAGCTGGAAGGTTCCAGAGACCCTGTGCTGCTGGCCGGGCGAATACGACACCGCGATGTTGTCGAACTCGTAGGCGCCGACCGGCAGGGTCACGCCCGGGTTGATCTCGAACGGCTCGTCGAGCGCTTCGAACGAGTTCGTGAAGGTCGCGTTGAAGCGGTCGCTGTTCTGAAAGTCGAGGCCGAACTGGCCTTCGAGCTCGCGCGTCTCGAGCCAGCCCTGCCCGTTCTCGATGTAATCGGCCGAGCCCGCGTAGATGAAGCGGCGGATCGATGGCATCGACGCGGGTCTGGGGCTGAAGCGGAGGAAGGTAAAGGCGCGCTTCATGTCGTCGCGGCGCACGAACCCGACTTCGGGGTTGAAGTGGTCGCCGACACGCAGGGAGGGGGTCCAATTTCTAATTCCGTCATCTCCCCCTGGCGCCATGAGCACCTCCCGGCTGACCAGCAGCAGAAGCACGACGAGGCCGGCGAAGGGGACGAGCGACAGCAGATTCGCGTTCGGCCCTTCGTAGAACGGGTTGTTCGCCGCGGCCCAGGTCGTGATGCGTCCGGTGAAGTCGGAGAGCACGCCCGCCATGAACGCGATGACGATGCCCGCGATCGCGCCGCCGGCGATATAACCGGAGGCCAGCAGCACGCCAGGGCTCCGATCGCCCTCGGCCGCCAGCTGCTCTTCCGTCAGGCGGCGCCCGCGATGCTTCTTCTTCAGGTGCAGGTCGCCGAGCCACCTGACCAGCCCGCCGATGAAGATCGGGCTCGTAGACGACAACGGCAGATACACGCCGACGGCGAACGCCAGCGACGCGATGCCCGACATCTCCAGGACCAGCGAGATCATCGCGCCCAGGAGCACCAGCCCCCACGGCAGCTCCCGGTTGAGAATCCCCTTGATGATGTAGGACATCAGCGTGGCCTTCGGCGCGTCGAACTTGGCGACTTCCCGCGTGCCGTCGGCCGAGTACCTGTGGGTGCCGTTGATGCCCGGGTCCACCAGGTAGACGGGCGTCCCCGTCGGCGTCGATCAGGTACTTTCCCGATGGGACCGCTCTCGAGATCCTGGTTGCGCCAGACCAGGTATTCGACGCCCTCGTAGGACTCGCGTTCCGCCAAGCGAGGCCGCGTCCGCGCGCATGGTCGCGGGAAAGTTCTCGACCTCCCGCATGCTGCGGCCCTCCGCGCCTTCCACCGGCTCCAGGCTGACACGCGGGACGTACACCGTGGCGGCGTCGTTCAACTGCAGCAGGATCGGGCCGAGCACGAGCGCCGAGGCGAGTGCGCCCACGATGATCGCGATCTGCTGGCTGCGCGGCGTGGCGCCCACCAGGAATCCGGTCTTCAGATCCTGGGACGTCGTGCCGCCGTTCGACGAGGCGATGCACACGATCGCGCCGACCGACAGCGCCGTGACGTAGTAGGCCGGCCCCGTCCAGCCCACCAGCAGGAACACGAGGCACGTGAACAGCAGCGTCGCCACCGTCATGCCGGAGATGGGGTTGGAGGTCGATCCGATCTCGCCAGTCAGCCGCGAGGAAACGGTCACGAAGAGAAAGCCCAGAATGACGATGAGCATCGCCCCCACGACGTTCATGTGCAGCGGCCTCGCCAGGATGATGGCGACGATGAGCGCGACGCTGCCCCCAAGCACGACCTTCATCGAGAGATCGCGATCGGTTCTGGCCATGGACGCCCGCGTCGAGGTCCCGCGCAGGTCCTTCAGCCCTTCGCGGAGGCCGCTCCAGATGGTGGGCAGCGAACGCAACAGGCTGACGATGCCGGCCGCGGCGACAGCGCCGGCGCCGATGTAGAGGACGTACGCGTTGCGGATGTCGTCGGGCGACATCTGGCTGATGGGCTCGGTGCCCGGCGCCAGCGGCACGGTGGCGGCCGAGCCGAACAGCTTGATCGCCGGGATGAGCACCAGGTACGAGAGCACGCCGCCCGCGCACATCACGCCGGCGATGCGGGGCCCGATGATGTAGCCGACGCCCAGCAGCTCCGGCGAGATCTCCGCCGAGATCGAACCGGCAGCGAACGGCGGCCCGAACACCCGTTCCGGCACGTCCTTCCAGCCCTTGAACGCGACGTTCAGCGCCTTGTACGACGAGGCCGATCCCGAACCCCGTGAAGATCGTCCTGGCGCTCGTGGCCGCGCCACCCGCCAGCGCCTGTTCGCGCTTCGCCGCGGGGGAGGCCGCAGCCCGCGATGCTGCCGTGGCGCCAGCCTTCAGCACTTCGGCGCAGGCTGTGCCTTCGGGGTACTTCAGCACGCCGTGCTGCTGGACGATGAGCGCCCGGCGCAGCGGGATCATCATCAGGATGCCGAGCAGGCCCCCGAGCACGGCGACGAGGATGGGCCTGGTGATCTCGAGGTCCAGGCCCAGGATCATGATGGCCGGCATGGTGACGCCGAGGCCGAACGCCAGCGACTCGCCGGCCGATCCGGCGGTCTGGACGATGTTGTTCTCGAGGATGGTCGCATCGCGCCCCCCGAGCTTCGAGAGGACGCGAAAGAGCGCGATCGAGATGACGGCGACCGGGATTGACGCGCTGACGGTCAGGCCCACCTTGAGAACCAGGTAAAGGGAGGACGCCCCGAAGATCATCCCCAGCACGGTGCCGACGACCAGGGGCAGGACCGTCAGCTCGGGGAGCGTCGCGGCCGCCGGAATGTACGGCTCGAAGGCCGGCGGCCCTCCAGCTGTGTCATCAGGCAGGTCGGCCACCGTCGTCGCGCCCGTCGTCGGGGCGCTGATGTCCATGGGCGACGATTCTGACACGGCCGACGATGTACCGTCGTCTTGTTCGGACCGCTACGTCTTCTGCCTCTTGACTGCTCTTAGCGGCCCCGATGCACACATGGCGGACGCCGGGCGAGCGGCGCCGCCATGGTGCATGTCACGCGTGGCGAAGCGATCAGGGGACCGGCGTCGCGACCGGCTTGCCCTTTTCGATGATGTAGGTGGCGAGCACCTTGGCACTGGCGGCGCTGGCGTTCTTCGCGTTGTGCACCATGCCAGGCGGGATGATGAAGCCTTCGCCGGCCTTCTTCGTCACGGCGGGTTTGCCCTGCACCTCCACCGTGATGGTGCCCTCGAGGACGTACCCGAACTCCTCGCCAGGATGCGTGTGCCGCCCCGACTCCGCGCCAGCCTGGATCGTGGCGACGGCCTGCACCGCCTCCCGGCCGGGGATCGACAGATCGCCCTGCTGCACCGGTGTTCGCGTGAACCCCGTCTGCTGAGCGCCCACCGCGAGCGTTCCCGCGACGCCGATCGGCTGCCACTACCCCACACGAACGCTCTCGTGGGATCATCATGCCTCCCTGCGGTGTTGAGCCCATTTTCTGCGCCAGTTCGTGCCATGCCTGCGTGAGCACCGGCTTGATGATGGCGGCAAACTCATCGTAGGCCGGCGGATGGAAATGCAGTCCGTCCGGCCGATACAGCTCCATGCGCGGCTCGCCGTTCTTGAAGAACACCGGGTTCAAGTCGATGTAGCGCATGTAAGGCGTTGATGCCGTCATGGCCTTCATCTGCGCGTTGACCGCGTCACGACGTCCCACTTGTCGCGCTTGTCCGGCGAGCGGTTGATCGCGACGTAGTAGATGCGCGTCTCGGGGAGCGCCGCGTGCGCGCGCGTCATGAACTCCCTGCGTGCGCCCGACGATGCCGTGGGCCGACTGCCCGGCGTTCACGTCGTTGCTCCCCGTGTAGTACACGATGATCCGCGGACGGTAGGGCAGGACGATCTGATCCATGTAGTGCAGCACTTCCCATGTCCGCGAGCCGCCGAACGCGCGGTTGAACACGGGCAGCGGCGCCATGTGTTCCTTCACGTTGGTCCACTGACGGAAGATGCTGCTGCCGATGAACAGGATGCCGTTCTGTGGCGGCGGCGCGGCGCGATCGCCATCCAGCATGGCCTTGATCTGGTCGGCGAATCGGATTTCCTGGCCGGCGGGGGCGACCTGGCTTGCCGGAGCCGCCGCGGCTGTCTGCGCATACAGGGGCGGAGTGGCGGACAGCACCAGAGCCGCCGTAGCCGCCGCGGCCAGCGTCGCGGCGATCAACAGGCTCGTCCGGTGCGACTGGCGTGATACATGACCATATCCTCCACGCGGAGTATAGCCGGGCCGCTCCCCTGGCGCCCTTGGCCGGGGCGGGAGCCGTTGGTAATCCCGCTCCGCGACGTTATTATCCAGAAGCGGTGATCCTTTGAATTTTTCGGCGTGGAGAGATAGTCTCAAGCTCAACCGGTAGTTCCCCCATGAGATGTCCCAACTGCGGAGCCGACACGCATGACGTGGGTGGACGGTGCTCGGCGTGTCGTTCGGAGCTGGCCGCGACCGTGCTCGCCGGCGTCCTGACGCCGGTTCCCGGGGATCAGACGGTCCTCCCGCAGCCTCCATCCGCAGCGCCGGCCCCCGGTTGGGATGCCACCTTTCCCGGAGACACCACTGGACTTCCTCCGTCGGCCGGCGGGGTCCGGCAGACTCCTGTCCCGAGAGGGTCGACGGGGCCGCTGGAAATCAGCCAGCAGTTCGGCGCCCGCTACATGATCGTGCGCCTGCTCGGCATAGGCGGCATGGGCGCCGTCTACCAGGCCTGGGACGCCGAGCTCGGTGTGATGGTGGCGCTGAAGGTGGTCCGGCCCGAGGTGACCAAGACCCGGACGCCGCGCGCGAGATCGAGCGCCGGTTCAAGCAGGAGTTGCTGCTGGCCCGCCAGGTGACGCACCGCAACGTCGTGCGCATCCACGATCTGGGCGAGATCGACGGCATCAAGTACATCACGATGCCCTACATCGAGGGCGACGACCTCTCGAGGTCCTGCAGCAGGCCGGCAGCCTGCCGCTGTCCGAGCGTCATGCCGATCGCGCGGCAGATTGCCGCCGGCCTCGGGCCGCGCACGACGCCGGCATCGTCCATCGCGACCTCAAACCGGCCAACGTCATGATCGAGAAGGATGCCGAGGCCATCATCATGGACTTCGGCATCGCGCGCACGTCGTCGCGGACCGGGCGGCAGCGGCGCCGAGGATCGGCGCGCCGCGGCGGCCCGCTCGGCGCTCTCGACAGCGACCGACACGCGCGCCTCCGGGACGATGGCCGGCGCCATCGTCGGCACGATCGAGTACATGGCGCCGGAACAGGCGAGGGGCGAAGAGGTCGACCAGCGGGCGGACATCTACGCGTTCGGACTGATCCTTTACGACATGCTGTCGGCAGGCGCCGCGTCGAGACGTGCCGGTCAGCGCGATCGGCCGAGCTGCAGAAGCGGCTCGAGCAGTCTCCGCCGCACGTCAAGTCCATCGTGCCGGAGGTTCCCGACCCGCTGATCGGCTGTGTCCCGATGCATCGAACCCGACGCCGCGAAGCGCTATCAGACCACGGCCGAACTGGTGGCGGCGCTCGATCGCCTGACGACGCCGGCACGCTCCGACCGATCAGAAGGTCGTCGGACTCCCCATTGCGGCAGCAGTGGCGATTCTGCTGCTCGGGACCTCTGCCGGCATCTGGTGGTACCAGCGCCAGTTCATCCCGCCGCCGGTTCACGATCCGGTCTCGGTCGTCCTGGCGGATGTGCAGAACAACACCGGCGACGCGACGCTCGATCACACGCTCGAGCCGGTCCTCAAGCTTGCCCTCGAGGGGGCGAGCTTCATCAGCGTGTACGACCGTTCCGGGATCAGGAGTCGCCTGGGTGTGCCGGCGCCAGAACAGCTCGACGAGCGGGCAGCCCAGGAAATTGCCGTTCGCCAGGGAGTGGGCGTCGTTCTCTCTGGCGCCATCAGCCGCGAGGGCGGCGGGTACGGACTATCGGTCAGAGCGGTGCGGGCAGCAACCGGAGAAGTCATCGCCGACGCCAGCAATCGGGCGCCTGACAAGGGGCGCGTCTTGTCGGTGGCCAGTGAGCTCGCCAGCGAGGTGCGGGCGGCGCTCGGCGACGACACGTCAGACGACATGCAGCGCTTCGCCATGGCGACATGGACGGCCAGTTCTCTGGAGGTGGTCCACGACTTCGCCCTGGCGACCGTCGCGCTGTCGAGTCTCGACTACGAAAACGCACGGAAGTTGCTGTTGAGCGCCGTCGGGCGTGATCCGAACTTTGGCCCGGGCTACGCGAGCCTTGCGGCCGTTTCCCTGGGGCTTGGCCGACGGCAGGATGCTGAGAATTACGCCGAAGAGGCTATTCGCCACATCGACCGGATGACGGAACGCGAGCGGCTGACCGCTCGTGGCCTGCTGTACGTGGTGAAAGGCGACTACCAGGCGTGCGCCAAGGAGTACGACGACATGATTGCGCGTTTCGCGCAGGATTCGGTGGCGCACAACAACCTGGCACTCTGCTCGCTGCGCCTACGGGACACCGCGAAGGCCGTTGCGCACATGCAGCAGGTGGTGAAGATCCTTCCGAAGCGCGCGCTATACCGAGTGAACCTGTCGCTGTACTCCGCTTATGCCGGCGATTTCCAGACCGCGGAGCAAGAGGCGCTGGTTGCCCAGGAGTTGAAGAACCGTTTCAGCTGGCAGATTCTGGCCTTTTCGCATCTCGGCCAGGGGCTGCTGCCGCGGGTCGCGGAAGAGTATCAAGAGCTCGCCAAGGTCGACGCACTGGGCCTGTCGCTGTCCTCGTCAGGACTGGGCGATCTTGCCGCATACGAGGGTCGCTTCGGCGAGGCCGTCCGAATCTTCGAGCAGGGTGCCGCCACGGACCTGGAGGCCAAGGCGCCCGAGCAGGCCGCAGACAAGCTGGTCGCCCTGGCCCAGGCGCACCTGGCAAGAGGCCAGGAGCGCCAGGCTGTTGCGGCAGCCGACCGGGCGCTTGTGCAGAACGCGGGCGCGGTGAAGATTCGATTCCTGGCCGGGCGGGTGTTTGTCGAAGCCGGCCAGGCGGACAAGGCGCAGGCGCTCATTGCACAATTGGCCAAGGAGCGCCTCGTCGAGCCGCGGGCCTATGCCAAGCTGCTCGAAGGCGAGATGCTCTTGAAAGACGGACAGCCCGGGCGGGCGATCAATCTGTTCATCGAAGCCAACGCGCTCCTCGACACATGGATTGGACGTTTTGATTCTCGGGCGCGCCTACTTGGAAGATCTTCCGGATCGATCATTTCCTCGGCAAGGAGGCGGCGCAGAACATCCTCGCGCTGCGGTTCGCGAACGGCCTCTTCGAGCCGATCTGGAACCGCAACCACATCGACCACGTGCAGATCGACGTGCCCGAGAAGCTCGCGGTCGGCAGCCGGGCGGACTTCTATGAGCGGACGGGCGCCTACCGCGACATGGTCGTCACCCATCTGTTTCAGGTGCTCGCCTTCGTTGCCATGGAGCCGCCGACGGCGCTGGCGCCGGTCGCGATCACAGAGGAGAAGAGCAAGGTGTTCCGCTCGCTGCGGCCGCTCGCGGTCGAGCGGGTCGTGCGCGGACAGTACGAGGGCTACCGCTCGGAGCCGGGGGTGGATGCCGACTCCCAGACCGAGACGTTCGTGGCCCTCGAGTGCCAGGTCGACAACTGGCGCTGGTCGGGGGTGCCGTTCTACCTGCGCACCGGCAAGCGGATGGCGGAGGGCGCGCGGATCATCTCGATCGCCTTTCGCGAGCCGCCCCAGAGCATGTTCCCCGCGGGCTCGGGGGTCGGCGACTACGGGCCGGACCACCTCACCTTCGACCTGGACGAGTCCTCGCGCCTTTCGCTCTCTTTCTACGGCAAGCGCCCGGGGCCGCTGATGACGCTGGAGAAGCTGAGCATGCAGTTCTCGCTGGTGGAGATCGAGCGCGAGGGCGACACGCTGGAGGCCTACGAGCGCCTGATCCGAGACGCGATGAACGGCGACCACACGCTGTTCACAACGGCGCAGGGAATCGAGCGCCTGTGGGAGGTCTCGGCGCCCCTGCTGGAGGATCCGCCCGAGGTGCTGCCTTACGCCGCCTGGGTCCTGGGGGCCGGGCCCGATCCGCGACCTGATCGCTCCGAACCGCTGGCGGCTTCCATTCGAACGCCGCTGGCGCGAGGCCAAGTTCACCGAAGGCTGAGCTGGGGGGCCCATGGGAGCGCCTCGCCTCGCTCCGCGAGCGAAAGGAAGGTGGCGGCGTTGACGATGGCCAGGTGGCTGAACGCCTGAGGGAAGTTGCCGACCTGGCGCCGCAGGTTGACGTCGTATTCCTCGGAGAGGAGCCCGAGGTCGTTCCTCAGGCCGAGGAGCCGCTCGTACAGCTCGCGCGCCTCGTCGAGGCGCCCGCCGAGCGCCAGCGCCCCCACGAGCCAGAACGAGCAGGCCAGGAACTGCCCCTCGTCCCCGGGAAGCCCGTCGTCCGTGTGTTCGGTCGAGTAGCGCGACACGAGGCCATCGCGGGTGAGATCGCTCTGGATCGCGTCGATGGTGCCGGTGATGCGCTCGTCGTCCGGCGGCAGGAAGCCGACCAGCGGGATCACGAGGGCGCTTGCGTCGAGCTCCTGTGAGCCGTAGTACTGCGTGAACGTGCGGCGGTCTGGGTCGTAGCCGCGCTCGCAGACCTGGTTGTGGATCTCGGCGCGGGTCCTCTCCCAATCCTCGACCGGCGCCTCGTGGCCGAAGTGCTCGGCGAGCCGCAGGGCACGGTCGAAGACGACCCACGCCATTACCTTCGAGTGGGTGAAATGGCGCCGGGGCCCTCTCACCTCCCAGATGCCCTCGTCCGGCTCGCGCCAGACGCTTCCCACGTGCTCCACCAGCGCCAGCCAGCGTGCCCACTCGATCTCGGCTTCGGGGGGAACCTCGACGCCCAGCTGGGCGGGGAGGACGATCTGGCTGATGTGCGAGGCGATCGCCAGCTCGCCGTAGACGTCGAGCTGGAACTGCTCGGAGGCGGCGTTGCCGATCCGCACCGGCTTCGATCCCTCGTAACCGGGGAGCTCGTCCAGCTCGAACTCGGTCAGGCGCCGCTCGCCCCCGATCCCGTACATGATCTGGAGCTTGGAGGGATCGCCCGTCGCCGCTCGGAAGAGGTAGTCGCGAAAGGCCAGCGCTTCCTCCGTGTATCCGTTGGTGAGCAGCGACGTGAGCGCCAGCGCCGTGTCGCGGAGCCAGCAGAACCGGTAGTCCCAGTTGCGGACGCCGCCGATCTCCTCGGGCAGCGAGGTGGTCGGGGCCGCGATGAGCGCGCCCGTCACCTCGTTGGTCATGGCCTTGAGCGCGATCAGGGAGGTGACCACGGCGTCCCGGTACGGGCCGTCGTACGTGCAGCGGTCCGACCACTCGCGCCACCCCGCCTCGGTTCTGGCGAGCGCCGCGTCGGCGTCCTCCACCGGAGGCGCCGGCTCGTGCGAGGGATGCCAGTTGAGCACGAATCGCTCGCGAGCGCCCTCGATCGCCGGGAACTCGCTCACGATGGTTCCGTCCTCGGCGCGCAGCGGCAGCGGGGTGCTGAGGCGAAACGCGTCGGGCCCCGCCGCCGCGCCGATCCCCTCGGGGGCCGGCTGCAGCCACGGCACGCTCGCGCTGTAGTCGGGACGGAGGCAGAGCGACATCTCCATCGGCACCCGCCCCCGCAGGCCCTCGACGATGCGGACGAGCTGGGGCGCGCCCCCGCCCCTGCGGGGCATGAAGTCGATCACCCGTGCGGCGCCGTCGGCCGTCTCGAAATCGGTCTCGAGGATCAGCGTCCCCGGCCGGTAGCGACGCGAGACGGCGCTGATCTCGCCCGCCGGGGCCAGGCGCCAGTGGCCATGGCGCTCGTCTCCGAGCAGGGCCGCGAAGCACGATGCGGAGTCGAACCGCGGCATGCAAAGCCAATCCACCGAGCCCTCCCGACTGACCAGCGCGGCCGTCTGGAGGTCCCCGATCAGCCCGTAATCCTCGATCCTCATCGCTCCCCCGTTGCCGGACTGAGGCCGACCCTACCGGAGAACGGGGCGGCGGCCCCACTCGGACTCCCCCTCTTACGAATCCATCCCGCAAGGGCGGAGCCGCCGCTCCGATCAGGGAATCTAGCCCGGCGAGACCGTGGAGTCCAGGCGGTCTACCTCGATCCGGTACCTGTGCCCGGCAAGCAGCCTGAATCTGGTTCGGTGTCTGACATGCGAGGGGCTTTCAGGGATGGGTCAGGCAGTCCTCGCCGGCGCAGTCCTTCAGCTGCTGCAGGCGGGCGGCAAGCTGGGCCTTCACCGATGCGTACGCGGGCGCGTTATGGCGGCTCTGAAGCTCGAAGGGGTCCTTTTGCAGGTCGTAGAGCTCCGTCTCGCCGGTGCGTGCTCGGCGTACATGTAGCGCGCGGTGCGGATCGCCTCGAAGCTCGGCTCCTCGATCAGGAGCCCTCGCCCCTGTGCTGTGCCCGGTTGCTGCGCGATCGGGATCAGCGACGTCCCATCCATCACCAGGCCGGGGGTCGCGTTCGCAACGTCGACGATGGTCGGCGCCAGGTCGGCGTTGATCGACAGGTCGCTGACCGTCACGCCCCGCGGGACGCCGGGGCCGCGTATCAGAAGAGGCACCCGGATCGACTCCTCGTAGATGCGCTTCTTGCCATCGGGGATCCGGTGCTCGCCGTGGAAGAAGCCGTTGTCGGAGGTGTAGATCAACACCGTGTTGGCGAGCTCGCCGCGCGATCTCAGCGCATCGACAACTGCCTTGACGCCCTCATCGACGGAGAGAAGGGCCTCGAGCCGGCAGCGGTACTTGCGCCGGATGTTCGAGATCTGATCCGCGGTCAACCGTGGCAGGTTCCGGATCTGAGCGGGCTTGTCGGAGACGTCGGCCTCGTTGAAGCTCGGAGGCGTCTGCAGCGGCTGGGAGTCGAACGCATGCGCGTGGCGAGGCGCCGGCTTCGCCGTGTAGCCACAGTTCGAGGGCGGGTTCGGATTCGGGTTCGGGCCGGCGCTGTGGGGGACGGTGTAGGTCAGCCAGAGGAAGAACGGCTGCGCCATGGGTGCCTGGCGAGCGACGTAGTCGACCGCCTTTCCCGTCAGCACGTCCTGCTTGAAATCAGCGGGATCGGTGCCGTAGTGGACCAGGGCGCCGTTCTCATTCAGCGTGTAGTCGTACACGTCGTGCGTGTCCGGGGACGCCACCTGCCACTCCGACCAGCCCGGCGGGACCGGCGGCCTGTTGGCGTAGTGGGTCAGGTAGTTGCCGATCAAGGCGGTGTGGTAGCCCGCGTCCTGAAGCCAGACGGGGAGGTTGTCGTCCCCATGCAACGCGGCGAAGCGGTCGTACCCGCCGAGAGGAGCCTTGTTGTCGAGTATCTCGTGGTTGTGGGCGTATTGGCCGGTCAGGAAGGTGGAGCGTGACGGGCAGCAGAGCGAGTAGTTGACGAAGCTGTTCTTGAACGTCGCTCCGTTGGCGCCAAGGAGCGACCTGACCTTTCCCATCACGCGCATGGATTCGACCGTCTGGTCATCGGTCTCGATCACCACGATGTTGGGCTGCGTCTCGGCCGCGTCGGCCTGACCCTGGATAGCCGGGGTCGTCGCGGCGCCGATCACGCCCAGGGTGGCGAGGACCGGGATCACGAGATATTTCCAAGACGCGGTTACACGCCTTGCCCTGCGCGGGCTTTCCCCCTTCATCCGCCTGCGACCCTAACAGGCCCCCGGGCGACGCCTCGAAGAGGCGTCCGTCGACATTCACGCCGTGCCGCCGGTGCGGGGAGGATCCCTGGGGACGACCTCTGGTTGGCTGGCCAGTTAAGATGGCTTTCCTAGGGGGCGTCCCCGAGAGACGACTTTGGCGCCCGGCGGCTGGGGTTGGTCCCTCCTCCTTGTCACCCAGCCGCCGGCGCCAAGGCGCGGCCATCTGAGATGCACAACCCGCTGCGGTCAGAGCGAGAGGTCTTCCGCGCGGTGGTGGTGATCGGCATCGGAGCGGGCGCCGTGATCGCGCTCGCGCTGCTCACCCGCCCCGCCTTCGGGGCGGTGCTCCTGGCCGTCGAGGCCGGCCTGGGGATCTGGGTCCTCTGGCGGCGGGCGCGAGGCACGCTTCCGCACCGGGCCGAGGTGGCCGGGGATGCGGAGCGACGGAATCCGCCGGCCTGACCGCGGCGCCGGCTGATCCCTACTTCCTCTTTCCGCCCTTGCCCTGTGGCCCCGAGTACTCGAGCAGGAAGTCGACCAGGTCGTTCAGCTCCTGCGGGCTGATCGTCTGACCGAAGTTCTTGGGCATGATGTCCGGGTAGCCCTGGGTGAGCTCGGCGCTGGGGTCGACGATCGACCTCTTGACCTGGGCCGCGCTCTGCCCGGGGATCACGTCGTCGAGGCTGGGGCCCGCGGTGCCCGAGGCGTCGACGGCGCCCAGCGTGTGGCAGCCGGCGCACTGGTTGTTGGCGAACACGGGCGCCCCGGGGTCGTCGGGCAGCTGTGGCCCCTCGATCCCCGGCACCCCGGCGACGCTGGCGATGTAGCTGGCCACGTCGTCGAGGTCCTCTCCGGTGACGAGGTTGGCCGGCATCGAGACGCTGGGGTTGCCCGTGCTCGGTCGAGGGTTCTCGACCTGGGCCTTGATCACCCCCGCGATCGTGTCGGAGTCCATGCCCGATGCGCGCGCCTGGGCGAAGGCCGCGTCGAGGTCGGGGCCCGGAAGCGCGCCGCTGACGCCCGAGTGCTTGAGCGCATGACACCTCGCGCACTTGCTGGTGAAGAGCTGCTGGCCGCGGTCGACGTTGCCGCCCTCCGCGACGCCGCAGCCGGACGCGGTCAGCAGGGCGATCCCGAAGAGCGCGAGGGCCGCGGGGCACGCGGCTCGCCGGGGCATGGGCATCCGTCTCGCCACTGGGCCGGATCCTATCGTCGGCGTGCGGCGCCTGGCCGGCCTCACTTGGCGTTGCGGACGCTTTCGGCTAGGGTTGCCTCAATACGCACTAGTGGTCACATCGCCCAGGGGGCGCGCTGAAATGGAAGTTCGCGAAGGCATGTCAAACGTGGTCCTCACGCTTGGTCCCGGCCACACCCTGCGCGACGCGGCGACGCGCATGGTCGAAAAGGGGGTGGGCGCGGCGGTGGTGATCGACGAGGAGTCCCCCGGGCCGCGGGTCATCAGCGAGCGGGACATCCTCAACTCGCTCGGCAAGGGCGAGGACCCCGACTCGGAGTCGGTCGGCGAGCACATGAGCGACACGCTGATCGCCGCGGCGCCCGACTGGAGCCTGGAGCGTGCCGCGATGGAGATGGCCAGGCGCCACATCCGCCACCTGGTGGTGGTGGACAGCGGTGAGCTCGTGGGCATCCTCTCGATGCGGGACATCGTTCGCGTCTGGACTTCCGAGGGCGCGACCTCCGGGATGACGCCCCCCGAGAGCGAGGCGACCGCGGCGTAGCGCGTCGGCTGGGCGCTAGGAGTCGCGCTCGCTGCGCCGCAGCGGCACCGCCGGCAGCACGGCAGAGGTCAGATGCTGCTCGCGGGGAAGCCGCGCGATCTCCTCCCGGGTGCCGCGCAGCCAGGACCGCAGCGAGGCGAGCAGGACGATCGCGCCCACGATCGCGTACGGCGAGCCGGCGAACAATCCGACGAGCAATCCGGCCAATCCGGCGGCGGCGAGCACCGGCAGCCAGGAAGGAGCCGGCACGTAGACCAACTCCGAGGGCGCGGGTGGCTGGCGATCGTTGCTCATCCGGGGACCGCCACCACTAGCTCAGGTAGAAGACGGTGATCAGGAAGCTGAGGCCGAAGAAGAACAGCGCCAGCCCGGCCGCGAGGAGCCCCGCCGTCAGGTTTCGCTGCGCCAGCCTCCGGTCCATCGGCGCTCTTGTATCACACCCTCCCGCCAGGGCGATCGCGCTCAGCCTCGCCGTCGAGCATGCTCCGCTGGGCGAGCGCGTAGAGGAATGCGAGCGCCGGCAGGACCACCACGACGGCGACCCCGAACACGATCAGCACCGCGGTCAGCGTCTCGTCCGCCGCCGCGCCCTCCTCGATCGTGAGGGTCTCCGGCAGCAGATACGGGTACTGCGCCGCCCCCCAGCCCCAGATCACGGCCGCCACGGCTCCCACCGCGAGCGGGCGTGTTCCCCGCAGCGCACCCCGCCACAGCAGCGTCAGCACCGCCATGCCGCAGGCCGCCGAGACGATCACCAATGGCACGCCCTCGCTGGTCAGGCCGTCGTAGACGAAGCGGGCCTCGGCGCGGTAGACCAGGATCCCGGCGAGCGCGATCGCCCCCGCCGCCAGGCCCGCGCCGAGCGCGCGGGCCGAGAAGTAGCGCTCCAGGTCCGGATCGCCCGCGCGGCGAGCGTCGCTGACCAGGAACACCGCCGACAGATAGGCGCCGGTGGCCACGAACAGGGCGCCGGTGAGCAGTGAGGGCGCATTCACCCAGCTGGTGACCGCGTCCCCCGCCGCGTTGCCCACCGGCACCCGTCCGGATGCGATGGCGCCCACGACCGTGCCCATGAAGAAGGGCGTCACCACCGAGGAGAGCCCGAACGCCCGCTCCGCGAGCTGCCGGTTTCGAAGCCGGCGCGCCATCTTGTGGAAGGCAAAGCCGGAGCCGCGAAGGACGATTCCCAGCGCGGCGAGGCTAAGCGGAATGAACAGCGTCGACATCACCGACGAGAAGGCGACGGAGAACGCGGTCCAGAGCACCACCAGTGCGAAGACCAGCCAGACGTGGTTCGCCTCCCAGACCGGGCCGATCGCCCAATCGACCAAGGCCCGGGCCCGCTCGCCGCGCTCGCCCGTGCCGGCGAACAACGCCCAGAAGCCCGCCCCGAAGTCGGCGCCCCCAAAGACCGCGTACAGCGTCGCGCAGACCCACAGCACGCCCGCGGCGGCGTCCGCGGCGCTCATTCGGGCCCCCCGGCAGCGGGTGGCGATGGGGGTGGCGGCGCCTCGCTCGGGCCGTAGGGCACCTCGGCCTCGCCGATTCCCTCGGCCCGCCAGCGGCGCGCCATCGTCCGCAGGATGAGCACGGTCGCCACCCCCAGCGCGGTGTAGAGGGCCAGCGCCGCGGCGAAGGTGAACCAGACGCCGCTGGCGCCGGTGACTGCCTCCTCGGTGCGCATCACCTCGTAGACGACCCAGGGCTGGCGTCCCACCTCGGTGACGATCCAGCCGCACTCCAGGGCGACGATCGCCGCGACGCCGGAGACGGCCGTGGCGCGCAGGAACCAGGGCGAGCGCGGGATGTCGCGGCGGCGCCACCAGGCAAGGCCGAGCCAGGCTCCCAAGCCGATCAGCATCACGCAGATGCCCACCATCGCATCGAAGGCCAAGTGGAGCAGCGTGTTCGCCGGTGGACGATCCTTGGGCGGGACCGAGTCGAGGCCGGTGACCTCGTGTGTCCGTGTCCGCAGCCGACCAGGAACGAGTTCAGGCCGTCGATCCCGATCGCGCCCTTGACGCCGTCCTCGGTGCAGATTCCGCCGATGTACTCGGTCACGTCCCTGTGGGTCGCCTGCACGCATTCCATGGCGGCGAACTTGACCGGCTGGTCGTCGGCGATCGCGCGGGTCGGCGGTGTCGCCCACCGCGAACTGAAGCGGCGTCGCGATCGCCGCCACGGTGAGCGGGATCAGCAGGCCGAGGCGGTGGTGGCGGTCCCGCCGTCCCCGCAGCATCCCGACGGCGTAGACCGACGCGACCAGAAAGCCCGTGACCAGGTAGGCGGCGAGGATCATGTGGGGGACCTCGTAGGGGACCGCGGGGTTGAAGATGACCTTCAGCGGCTCGACGTCGGTGACCTCCCCGTTGACGAGCGTGAACCCCTGCGGCTGATTCATCCAGGCGTTGACGGCGACCACCGAGAAGGCGCCGCCGAGCCCGGCGATCACGATCGGAACGCCCGTCCAGAAATGCGCCCAGCCCGAGAGACGCTTCCAGCCGTAGATGTAGATCGCGATGAAGATCGCCTCCACGAAGAAGAAGATCCCCTCGATCGCGAACAGGATCCCGAACACGCTGCCGAAGCGCCCCGTGAACTCGGGCCACAGGAGGCCGAACTCGAACGACAGCACGGTGCCGGTGACGGCGCCCACAGCGAAGGTCACGGCCGTGACCTTGGACCAGCGCTGCGCGAGCTCCAGGGCGTCGGCGTCGTTGCGCCGAAGGCCGATGTAGTTGGCGATCAGCATGATCGCCGGGAAGGCGACGCCGAGACACGCCAGGATGATGTGGAACCCGAGCGTGAACGCCATCTGGCTGCGGGCGGGCGTCAGCTGGGACGACGCCGCCAGCGTCATCGGATCGGTGAATATCGAGAGGTCCACTGACGTGGCCGTCAGCTTATGTGGCTACTCAGCCGAGGATCACCCGGTCGGCCCCCATGGCGCAGAACAGCAGGGCCAGGTAGGCGAGTGAGCCGAGATGGAGGTGAATCGCGGCCTTGCGCGAGGGGCGCAGCGCCAGGCGGAGCGCGAGACCGATGAAGCCGGCGCCGAGCGCCAGCGCCGCGGTGAGATAGAGCGCCCCGAACAGGCCGGTCAGGAACGGCATGGTCGTGAACGCCACCAGAACCAGGCTGTACGTGAGGATCTGGCGGCGCGTGGCCGCTTCGCCCCGCGCGACCGGGAGCATGGGGATGCCGCCGCGGGCGTAGTCGTCCTTGACCAGCAGGGCCAGCGCCCAGAAGTGGGGAGGCGTCCACAGGAAGACGATCGCGAACGGATACAGCGCGTCGAGGGTCAGCCCCCCGGTCGCCGCCGCCCAGCCGACCAGCGGCGGCACGGCGCCGGCGGCGCCGCCGATGACGATGTTCTGGGGTGTGCGCGGCTTCAGCCACAGCGTGTACACGAACACGTAGCCCAGCAGCCCGGCGAGCGCCAGGGCCGCGGCGAGCGCGTTGACCGCCAGCGCCAGCTCGGCGATCGCCAGCGACCCCAGTGCGATCCCGAACGCGAGCCCGCGGCGCGGTTCGATCCGCCCGGCCGCCAGGGGGCGGCCGCAGGTCCGCGCCATGCGCGCGTCGCGGTCGCGCTCGAGGTAGTGGTTGATCGCCCCGGCGCCACCCGCGGCCAGGTATCCGCCCAGCATCGTCCAGAGGATCGTCGCCAGGGCCGGGCCGGAGGGGTCGGCGACGAACATGCTCGCCACGGTGGTGACCAGGAGCAGGACGATGATCCGCGGCTTGGTGAGCGCGAGGTAGTCGCGCAGCACCTCGGCCAGCGGCCGCCGAGCCGCAAGCGGCGCTCCCATCGGTTGCGCGAGCTTGCCGGTGTTGGTGGCGGACTCCATCGTGGTCAGGCGGTTGCCGCCTGGGTCTCGGTGGCCCCAGAGCCCTCCAGGCCTCGCCGGGCACCGGCGGGCACGGGGAGCAGCGAAGCCGCCGCCTGGACAACCGTTGCCCACAGTACCGTCGCCAGCGTCAGGTGGGCGAGGATCAGCGCGGGATGCTCGCCGAGCCATACGTTCAGCGCCCCGAGCAGGATCTGAAGGGCGAGCAGCGCCGGCGCGAGCAGGAACGGAGTCAATCCCGCGCGGGTGGCGGGGTCACGCGGCCGATGCCGGAGGGCCACCGCGGTCATCGCCACCACCGCGATCGCCGTCAGGTACATGAACAGCCTGTGGGTCAGGTGGATGTCGACCAGCCGCCCGTACTGGAAGGGCATGAACCCGTCCAGGCAGGTGGGGAACTGCTCGCCGCAGGCGAGGTGAGCGCCGAGAACCGGCTCGTTCGACGTCCCCTCGCCCTCGGTCCCGGCGACATAGCCACCCGCGACGATCGTCCCGAACAGCAGCACCGTGGCCACCGCCGCGGTGACCCGCAGGGCCCGCGGGCCGTTCACGGGCGGCGAGCTGTCCGCCGGACGAGCGACGCGGTGCAGCGCGATCAGCAGGGCCAGCAGCAGCATCGCCAGCCCAAGGTGGGCGGCGACCAGGGCGGTGTGAAGGCCGTGCTCCACGGTCAGGCCGCCCAGGCCCGCCTGGGCGAGGACCAGGAGGGCGGCGGCGACCGAGCCGCGCACCAGCCAGCGATGGCCGCGGAGGCGCCGAAGAGCCTGTAGGGCGAGTACCGCGATCAGCACCGCCACGATCGTTGCCGCGACCCTGTGGCTGAACTCGATCAGGGCGTTCAGCTCCAGGAACGGCAGGGCCCGCCCTTCGCAGAGCGGCCAGCCCTGGGTGCCGCTGCCGGCGGGGCCGCAGCCCAGGCCGGAATCGCTCACCCGGACCACCCCGCCGATGACGATCAGGGCGAACGTCGTGAGCATGGTCGCGTTCAGCCGGCGGCGGAAGCGAGCTAGCTCGTCCGCTTCGCCACGAGGAGCGACGCGGTTCATCGAGCTCAGGCTACCGGGGCGCCGCCGGAAGGGAACGCTCGGTCCGCTCGCGGATCGCACGACGGATGTCGTCGAGGGGCTCGGGGCTGCGAACGTCCGGGACGGCGTCGAAGTTGTGCTCCGGCGGAGGCGAGAGGGAGAACCATTCGAGCGTCGCCCCGCCCCACGGATCGTGCCCCGCGCGCACGCCGCGCCCCCAGCTGTGCGCGACGTTCGCAAGCTGGAGCAGGACCCCGATGGCGAGCACGAAGGCGGCGATCGAGGCGACGAGGTTGAAGCCGTCCAGCCCGTTGCCCTCGAAGAACTTGTACACGTCCACCGGCTGCCCCTTGACCCCGGCGAGGAAGGTCGCCAGCACGTACACATAGGTGCCGGCGAGGATGGCGGCCAGGGCCGCCTTGCCCAAGCCCTCGCCCAGCAGGCGGCCGGTGAGCTTCGGGAACCAGTAGTGGAGCGCGGCGAAGCCGCCCAGCACCGCGCCGCCGGCCAGCACGGCGAAGGTGTCGCCGTGGGCGGCGGTGGTGTTGTTGAGCTGCCAGCCGACCGGGATCACGGAGTAGGTGAGCTCGCCGGCAAGCCCGATGGCCATCGAGCTGATCGCGCCGATGGCGTATAGCGGCGCCGCCCTCAGATGGAGCGTGCCGCCCCAGAGCGTCGCCACCCAGATGAAGATCAACAGCCCGATCGGCACCGTCAGAGCGAGCGCGAACAGCATCGCGAAGATCTCGAAGCCGAGAGGGATCGGGGCCGTGTACATGTTCTGGATCCAGGCCAGCGGCCCCAGCACGGCGATCGCCAGCAGCGAAAGCATCGCGCCGCGATGGCTGAACAGCGGCTTGCGGGCGAAGGTCGGCAGCACGTCCGAGATCACGCCGGCGGCCACGATCACGATCAGCATGTAGGCGCCGGTGAAGAAGAACCAGGCCAGATGCTCGTAGAGGAGCGGCGCCCCGCCCTCGCCGGCATCGAAGAAGACGCCGCCGTAGTTGCGGTCGATGAACAGCATCGTCAGCGCGGCCAGCATCACCGGGCCGATGGCGAGCAGCAGGTAGCCGCTGAGCCCAGCGGCCCACGACAGCAGGGGAACTCGCCGCCACGCCATCCCGGGCGCGCGCATGTTGTGAAGCGTGACCACGAGGTTGATCGCGAAGCAGACGAATCCCAGGATCGCGAGCCCCGAGCCCACGATCCAGGCGTCGACGCCGGCGGCCTCGGAGAACGTCTGCTCCGACAGCGGTGGCAGCGCCGCCAGGCCGGTGTCGGCCGGCCTCCACAGGAAGCTGGCATAGACCGTCGTCGCCCCGGCCACGTAGAGCCAGAACGAGAGCAGGTTGAGGCGCGGGAACGCGACCCCGCGCGCGCCGATCTGAAGTGGGGCGATGTAGCCGAGCAGCCCCAGGGCCAGCGGGATCGCGAACAGGATCACCGCCGTGACGCCGAACACGGACAGGACCCGGTCGAAGATGTCGGGATTGATCGCCGTGTTCTCGGGAACGATCAGCTGCACCCTCAGGAGCACCAGCTCGATCGCCGCGATGGCGCCGAAGCACAACGAGGTCCCGAGGTAGAGGATCCCCACCGACTTGTGGTCCGTGCTGGTCGCCCGCTCGATCCAGGCGGCCCGGCGACGCGGGATCCCCTCGGTGACGACCTCGGGACGGGGAGGGGCCACGGTCGCGGGGGTGGTGGTGGGCGGGGTCATGGCCGCGGTCCACCTGTCGCGCTCGGTGTGACCCGCCGCTGGACGTCTTCCTGGGCCGCGGCCAGCTCCTCCCGCTTCCGCTGCACGTACTCCTCGTAGGCGGCGGGGCTGACCACCCGCACCCAGGCGCGCATCACGGCGTATGCGCTCCCCGCGAAGAAGGTCGATTGCCCCGAGTACACGCCCTCGCGGTCGGCCCGGAACCAGGTCTCAGACGTCTTGCCGGGGACCGCGTCGACCTGGCCGCCCAGCGCGGGTATGAACCACCGGTGCATGACGTCGGTCGAGGTGAGGCGGAGGATGACCGTCGTGTCCACGGGCACCACGAGCTCGCCGTAGGAGAACACCCGGTTGCCCGGGTCCCCGCCCGGATACTCGAACCGCCACAGCCACTGCTGGCCGATCGCGTTGATCGCGAGGGGCCTGGTTTCGGCCGGCCCGGTGAGCGCGCCCACCTGGGCGACCAGGTTCCTCGAGCTCGACAGGCCCCGAGCGCCGGTCGGCTGCACGTCCCGCGCCTCGCTCGCCAGCACGACGCCCATTACGAAAACGCCGGCCGCGACGACGGCGAGCGGGGCCATCGGCCGCGTCAAGGCGCCGGGCCCCGCCGAGAAGCGCCGGGGAGTCCGCCCCCGGTCGGCCCGGAAGCGGAAGATCGCGGCGATCAGAAACACGTGGACCGCGATCACCAGCAGCATGGCGATCGTGATCGCGATCCAGTACGCCGTGCGGATGTCGTCGGCGTTCGGCGAGTGCCCGGCCCGCGGGCCGAAGACCGTCGCCTCCGCGGGGGCCGCGAACACCGCCAGCGCCAGCACGACTAGCAGCGGGACCAGAACGAACCCCGCCGCCCCCGGTCGGCTCGCCGAGGAGGCGCCTCCGGCTCCCGGAGCGAGGCGGCGCATTGTTCGGGGCGCCAAGGCGCGAGCATTCTATGGGGGTCACGGGCCGCTGGGGACGAAACTGCTTTTGACCGGGATATAGAGGGAAAAAAGCAGTTTCGCCACGCTAGATCAGGCCCTCGGCGCGCAGCCACTCCTGGGTGCGCCGCATCCCCTCCTCGTAGGAGACGCGCGGCTCCCAACCGAGCTCGTCGCGCGCCTTCGCCGCGGACACGGTGCCCCGACGGTCGATGAAGGTCACCGCGCGCCCCGTGAGAGAGGGCGGCTTGCCGCGCAGCTTCGCCCATCCCTCCGCCGCCATTCCCGCCAGCTCGAGCACCGGGCGGGGCAACCTCCGCGCTTCGCGGCCACCGGCGAAGCGCGCCAGCCGGTTGAAGTGCTCCTCGAAGGTCACCCGGGCGCGGTCGTCCCAGACCGCGTATGCCTGGCCGGGCTCTCCGCCGGCCAGCGCGAGGACGACCGCGTCCGCCAGGTCGTCGATGTAGAGGGGGAGCATCAGGCCGTCGCCGCGGCCCGGGACGGCGAGCTGACCGGCCCGCGCCATTTCAAGCGGTCGAAGCGTCCACGGCACCGAGCCCGGGCCGTAGACGTCGCCGGGGCGGATCACCACCGCTCCCCGCCGGCAGGCGAGCCGGTCGGAGGCCGACTTGGTGTCGATGTAAGGGTTCCCGTGGGCGCGGCGAAAGGCGGACTCATCCTGCTCGTGAGGGCTGTCGTACCCATAGACCACCACCGAGCTCAGATGAACGACCCGGTCCGCGCCGGCCTCGGCGCAGGCGTCGAGGAGGTGCGCGGTGCCGGCCACGTTGACGCGAACGAAGTCGTCCATCGGCCCCCACTCGCGCACCAGGGCGGCGGTGTGGACGACCAGGTCCACCCGGTCGAGCGCCGGGCCAAGCGCCTCGCGGTCGGCGACGTCCACCTGGACGAAGTCCGCGCCTGCGGCCGTCACCAGGCCGGCGCGGGCCGGGTCGACGTCCAGCCCCAGCACCTCGGCGCCCTCCGACGCCACCCGGCGGCAGATCGCATTGCCGATGAAGCCGCCGGCTCCGGTGACCGCGGCCTTGCGACCCTCGAAGCGCTGGCCGGCCATTGTGGCCCGAGCTTATACTCGCCGCGCCTTGCTGAGAGGAGCCGACGAACTGGGGGGAGCACCGCCATTCCGTTACGCGCTCTGAGCTCTCGATCCGGGAGAAGGCGCCGTCGCCGGCCGAGCCCGGTCCTGCGCACCGCCGTCCGGGCCGCGGCCGGCCTCGCGCTTGCGGGCTCGGTGGCCCTGCCCCTGGTTCGTCGCCGCCTGCGCGTCCCACCGGCTGTCACAGTCGCCGCGACCGCGGCCGGCCCCTTCGCGCTCGCCGTGCTGCTTCCGCGCACGAAGGCGCGAGACGCGGCTCTGTTCGGGCTCCAGATGTGGGCGTTCACGATCGTTCACGAGCTGCCCTACGACGATCCCGAGCGGCTGCGGCGCCGGCTTCGGGTTCGCTATCCGATTCCGGTCGATCGGGCGCTCGGCCTCGGCGAGCTCCCCAACGTCCGGCTGCAGCGCGCCTTCTCCCGCCCCGGCGAGGTCACCGCGCTGGACCGCGTGCTGGCGATGGTGCACTGGGCCTGGTTCCTGGAGCCCCACCTGGCGTTGGCCTGGATCCTGGCCTACCGCGAGGAGGGGTTCGCGCGAGCCGCTCGTCAGATGGCGGCCGCCTTCGACCTTGGATGCGCCGTCTACTTCGCCGTCCCGACCGCGCCGCCGTGGTGGGCCGCCGAGCAGGGATACCTCGCGGAGGAGCTCGGTGAGAGTGGCGCCGAGGTCGACGGCGCCGCGCCTGCGAGCCTACGGCGCCGCGCCGCGCCGCCGCGCCTGCGGCGGGTGATGGTCGAGGTCGGCGAGAAGACCTGGGGCCGCGCCTGGCCGACGCTCTACAGCTCCCTCGGCGGAAACCCCTGGGCGGCAATGCCCTCCCTGCACTTCGCGACCTCGGTGCTGGCGGCGATCCTGCTCTCCGAGTCGGGGCCCGGGGCCGGCGCGGCGGGTTGGGGCTACGCGCTCGCACTCGGCTTCGGGCTCGTGTATCTCGGCGAGCACTACGCGATCGACCTGGTCGCGGGCGCCACGCTGGTGGCATTGGTACGGCGCGGCGAGCCGCTCGTGGAGCCCCTGGCGCTTCGGATCAGCGCCGCGGTGCAGCGGCTGGAGCGGGTGGCCAACGGCTGAGCGGCCTGCCAGTATTCGCGGGGATGGGGAACGACCAAGAGGTGGTCGATCGCGATCGGGAGGCGCTCGAGGAGGAGGAGGGCCAAGAGCCCTCCTTCTTCGCCGATCCCAAACGGATCGCCCAGACCCTGGTGGTCGTCCTTTTGCTCGTGGCGGCGATCTACGTCCTCTTGCCCAGGGTCTTCGACACCCAGGACGTTCTGGGCAAGCTTGACGAAGCGAACCCGATCTGGATCGCGGTCGCGCTCGCCTTCAACGTGCTCGCCTTCTTCTCCTATGTGGCGCTGTTTCGCGGCGTCGTCGGCGAGCGGGTCCTGCACCTGGAGTGGCGCGAGTCCTACCAGATCACGATGGCCGGCCTGGCGGCGACCCGGCTGTTCTCGGCCGGCGGCGCGGGCGGCATCGTGCTCACCTACTGGGCGCTTCGCAAGGCCGGCATGCCGCGCCGCCAGACGGCCTGCCGGATGGTGGCGTTCCTGGTCTTGCTGTACGCCGTCTACATGTTCGCCCTGGTGCTCGACGGGATCCTGCTGCGCACCGGCCTTCTCAACGGGGCCAACCCGGCGGGCCTGACGATCGTCCCGGCGGCGCTGGCGGGCTCCGCGATAGCGATCTTCCTGTTGCTGGCGCTGATTCCCGAGGACGTCGAGCGCCGCTTGGCCGGCTTCGCCCAGGGGTACCGGTTCGCGCGTTACGCCCGGCGCCTGGCAAGCGGGCCCGCCACCCTCGCGAGCGGCACGCGCACGGCGATCAGCTTCGTCCGCGACCCGTCGCGGGGCGGGCTCGCGGTGCTCGGCGCCGTGGGCTTCTGGGCAGCCAACATCGCCATCCTGTGGGCCGCGTTCCACGCCTACGATGCCCAGGTCCCGCTCGGGGTCGTCGTTCAGGGGTTCTTCATCGGCATGGTCGCCAACCTGTTCCCGTTCGCCCCGGCGGGGGTGGGTGCCGTGGACGCGGGGATGATCGGCACCTTCGTGCTCTTCGACGTTCCCGGGGCGGAGGTGTTCGCGGCCATTCTGACCTATCGGCTGATCGCCTTTTGGCTGCCGATCCCGCCAGGTATCGTGGCCTTCCTCCAGCTGCGCAAGACGGTGGCGCGGTGGGAGGCGCAAAGGGCCTCGGCCCCGGTCAGCCCCGGCATCGCGGGAGCTCTCCCCGGCGCCGGGCCGCCCATTACTTCAGAAAGTAAAGTATAATGCGAAACGGACGGGCCCCGAGCGAGACGGAGTGAACGTGAACGAGAAGCGAGTTGAGAACGTGATCATCGTCGGCGGCGCCTGCGCCGGCTACACGGCCGCCGTCTACACGGCCCGCGCCAACCTGGAGCCCCTCCTGATCGAGGGCTTCCAGTGGGGCGGTCAGCTTCAGAACACGACGGACGTGGAGAACTATCCCGGGTTCCCCGACGGGATCATGGGCCCCGAGCTGATGCAGAGCTTCCGCGCGCAGGCCGAGCGCTTCGGGACCCGGTTCATCACCGACGACGCGACCCGAATCGAGCTCTCCGACGGCGGAGTCCACCGCGTTTGGGTGGGCGATACGGAGCACCTGGCGAAGGCGGTCATCCTCTCCATGGGCGCGGAGCCGAAGCGGCTCGGCATCCCGGGCGAGATCGAGCTGGGCGGGCGCGGCGTCTCCACCTGCGGCGTCTGCGACGGCGCCTTCTTCAAGGGCGAGAAGGTGGTCGTGATCGGTGGCGGCGACTCCGCGATGGAGGACTCGATCTTCATCTCCAAGTACGCCTCCGAGCTGGCCATCGTCCACCGCCGCGACGAGTTTCGCGCCTCGAAGATCATGCTGGAGCGCGCCAAGGGCATCCCGAACATCAGCCTGAAGACGCCCTACGTTCCCGAGGAGTTCGTCGCGGGCGACGACGGCAGGATCGCCCACGTTCGCCTACGTCACGCCGAGACCGGTGAGGTCGAGGAGCTGGAGGTGGGCGGCGCGTTCGTGGCCATCGGCCACACCCCCCGCTCGGAGCTCGTGCTCGACCAGGTCGCGACCGACGAGCAGGGCTACGTGCTGACCCAGGATGGCTCCACCCGCACCGACCGAGCCGGCGTCTTCGCGGTCGGCGACCTGGTCGACCACACCTACCGCCAGGCGGTCACCGCCGCCGGCACCGGCTGCATGGGAGCGCTGGACGCCGAGTGGTATCTGCGCGACACGCCGCCCTCGCCCGAGGCGCACTGGGCCGGCAGGTCCGGCGAGGCCCAGGAGGGCGAGCCGGTGTCAGCGACATCGGCCGGGTAGGCGCTTGACCTTCTGCTTTGCCGGGCGCAGGGCGATCGGGGCCCTGCGGGCGTTGTTCGAGTTGTCGGACTCCCGCAGGCACGTTTGACGGATCGGCCTTGGAGACCAGGCAGTAGCGCCCGCGTCGCAGTCCGGTCACGTTGACCTCCTGCCCCGGCAGGGAGTAGCCGTAGGTGTCGGTCCAACCGACGGATAGCCCGTCGATCGAGTCCCGATCGCAGTCCGCGCTGCCGGCCGGGTAGTAGGGCGCCGCCGGCGAGCCGGGCACGCCCGCGAACCGGCGGGCGGTGTCGATGATGCAGAAGCCGATCTTGGTCGAGCGAGCCGCCGTGCGGCCGGTTCTCTGGCGCACCAGCTTGTAGCGGGTGAAGTCGAGCAGGTGCCAGTGGTCGTGCGGTGGGTGAAAGCGCTGACAGCCGAACCGGCGGTCGGCCGAGGCGGTGTCCTGAGCGCGGTCGAACACGTGGTCGGCGTTCGAGTCCAGGAAGATCCGCTGGTAGGTGTCGCGATCGTTGTTGGGATTCCCGTCCCCGTCGCAGTCGGTGGGGGTGGAGCTTGGGTAGATCTCGAGCGGGCCGCGGCCCCTGTTTCCGATCTCGTTCGTGAGCCGGAGGTAAAGCTTCCCCGCGCTCCGATCCATGGACAGGTCGCCCTGGCCCACCCGTAGCGTCACCAGGTCGGGCAGCAGCCGAGGCTGGCTGCCGGCGGCGGCGGCCTGAGCGGCCGCGGCGCCCGCGACCAGGAGGGTGGTCAGCGCAGCGGCTAGAGTTCGACTCCCGACAGTTAGGAGGAAGGTGCGGATGGCCGTCGTCGACGTCCCCAAGGTCAAGATCGAGAGTATCGGGCTACGTCCCTTCCACGAGTTCGATCAGGCGAATGAAACCTGGCCGCGTGGCGACCGGCCGGCGGCGATCCGGGAGGCCGCGGCCGAGTTCAGGGCCCGCTTCGCGACCCCGGATAACCAGGTGCGCGCGGTTCGCACTGTGGACATCGCCTCGGCCGGCTACCCGCTGAAGTTTGCCTTCGGCGGCGCCGCCAGGGCGCCGAACCCGTACGTCAACATCATCAACCGCCTCCAGGTGGTCCAGTTCGAGGACTTCGACGGGGGGGTGCGCACGCTCGCTTACGAGCCCACCGTCCCCGAGGGGCCCGCGGAGGCCCCCTACTACTCGCAGCAGATCGAGAAGCTCGGGGAGTTCCTCTCCTACAAGGTCCTGGCGACGATCTGGAACCACCCCGACGAGGCGCTGGTCAAGGCCGGGCTGCGTCCCGAGGACGTCGACTACGTCAGCTTCGACCACCTCCACGTTCAGGACCTGCGCTTCGTGCTCGGCACCACGGAGCCGATCCCGGGCGAGGCCGCACCGCGCCCGCCGCTGTTCCCGAACGCGAAGCTGATCGCCCAGCGCAAGGAGTGGGACACCTTCGCCTCGCTGCACCCGATGCAGTGGGCCTGGTACGTCGAGGATGGGATCAAGGACCTGATCACCGACAACGTCGTCCTGGTCGACGGCGACGTCGAGTTGGGCAAGGGGGTGGCGCTCGTCTGGACGCCGGGCCACACCGACGGCAACCACTCGCTCTGCATCAACACCGAGGACGGCGTCTGGGTCTCGTCCGAGAACGGCGTCGCAGCCGACTCCTGGCACCCGCACCTGTCGCGGATTCCCGGCGTCCGCAAGACCGCCGAGTTCTTCGGGCGCGAGGTGATCCTCAACTCGAACACGCTGGAGGACTCGATCGATCAGTACGACTCGATGCTCAAGGAGAAGGCCCTGGCCGACCCCAACAAGCGCGATCCGCGCTGGTTGAACGTCTTCCCGTCCTCGGAGATGGCGAGCTGGAAGCGCCAGTGGCCTGCCGTGCCGACCTTCGTCTATGGCGGCATCAACTGCGGCGTGATGGAGCGTCCAGAGTCGAGTAACGGCAAGCGCAAGTAGCGACCGCCGCCCGGTAGCTGGGGCTTCGCGGGCTACCCTCGGGACGTGAGTAGGCGCTCGTGGGCGTGGCTGTTGCTGCTCGCCTCGATCTGGGGGGCGAGCTACATGCTGATCAAGATCGGGCTCCGCGACCTGTCCGCGCCGATGGTCGCCTGGACGCGGATCGCGCTGGCTGCGGCCGTGTTGGTGCCCTGGGCGGCCTCGCTCGGGGCGCTCGGGAGCGTGCGCGGGCGGAGCGGGACAGTGGTGCTGGTCGGGGCGGTGCAGGTGGCCGCGCCCTTCCTGTTGATCGCGCTCGGGGAGGAGGAGATCTCCTCGGCGCTGGCCGGGATCCTGGTCACCACCGCCCCGATCTTCACCGCCGTCCTGGCCATCTGGGTCGACCACGAGGAGCGCTCCGAGGGCGTCCGGCTGCTGGGCATCGTGATCGGCATCGCCGGGGTGGTGGCGCTGTTCGGCCTGGACCTGAGCGGCTCCGGCTCCGCCATGGTGGGCGGTCTGGCGATCGTGCTCGCGGGCCTGGGGTATGCGGTGGGCGGCTTCCTGGTCAAGCACCGGCTTGGCGACGCGCCGCCGATCGGGGTGGCCGCCTGGGTGATGGTGGCGAGCACGGTCTGGCTGCTGCCGGCGGCGCTCGCCACGGCGCCGAGCTCGGCTCCGGACCTCGGGCCGGTGGCGGCGGTCGCGGCGCTGGGGGTGGTCGGAACGGGGATCGCGTTCGCGATCTTCTACAACCTGATCGCCCGGGTGGGCCCGGCGCGCTCGTTCATCGTCGCCTACCTGGCCCCGGGGTTCGCGGTCGTCTACGGCGCCCTCCTGCTCGGCGAGCGGGTCACCGTCGCCACGATCGCCGGGCTGACGCTGATCCTGGCGGGCTCGTGGTTGGCGGTCGAGGGAGCGCCGCAAGGGGTGCGGCTCCGGTTTTGGCGCGCGAAGGCTGAGCCTGGCTAGGACGCTGCGGCGTTCGCTGCGCGAGACGTCCATCGGGGTGCCCGGTGGCGCGTTTTGGACCCATACGGTCTAAAAGGCGCCATTGGGCCCGATCTCGCCAGCCGCCAACGCGGAGAAGGCATCTGCGGACTCGGCGCCAGCTATTCCTCGGCCGCGCGGCGAAGCAGAGGCGCCACGCGGTAGCGCTCGGCGTCCAGCTCCGAACGGAGCGCGTCCAGGACGCTGACCACGCGGGCTGGGCCGATCGCCTCCGCCCACTCGAAAGGCCCGCGCGGCCAGTTGAAGCCGAGCCGCATGGCGACGTCCACGTCCTCGGCGGTGGCGACGCCATCGCCGACGGCGAAATGCGCCTCGTTGACGATCTGGCAGACGATCCGCCCGAGGACGAGCCCGGGTGCGTCGCCCACCCATTCGACGTGCTTGCCCATGGCGCGAAAGTAGGTCTCTGCGGCTTCGGCGGCGGGCGGCGTCGTGGCCGGGGTGCGCGCCAGTTCGACCAGGGTCGCGGTGTCGAGGCTGGGCAAGGCCGAGAAGTGGACGGAATCCTCGACCTCGGCGCTTCGGGTCCAACCCGGATCAGGAGCCGCCGGCACGGGATCATCGGGCCGGTGCGGACCCGGCTCGTACTCGTACCAGCCACGCCCCGCCTTGCGGCCCAGCCGTCCGGCCGCCACCAGGCGCTCCTGGAGCGGATGGGGTTGCCAGCGGGGCTCGTGCGAGCTCTGCTCCCAGAACGACTTCGCGACCTCGAAGTTCACGTCCACGCCGACCAGGTCCATGAGCTCGAACGGGCCCATGCGAAAGCCGCCGCCGATCCGCACGATCCGGTCGATCTGATCGTGCGCCGCGATCCCCTCGCCCAGCAGGCGCAGAGCCTCCAGTGTGAACGGGCGAGCCGTCCGGTTGGCCACGAAGCCGATCGCGTCGGCCGCGCGGATCGGCTCCCGCCCCATCGCGCGGGCGACCTCGCTGGCGGTCGCCACCGTCCGCTCGGAGGTTCGATCGCCGGCCACCACCTCCACCAGGCGCATCAGCGCCGGCGGGTTGAAGAAGTGCATCCCGCAGGCGCGCTCGGGCCGCTCCAGGCCGGCGGCGATCGCGCTCACCGACAGCGAGGACGTGTTGGTGGCCAGGATCGCCTCGGGCCCGCAGATGCCGGCCAGTCGCCCGAACAGCTCGCGCTTCAGCTCCAGGTCCTCGGGAGCCGCCTCGATCACCAGGTCGCACCCGGCCAGGTCCTCGAGCCTCGTCGCCTCGCGGAGCCTGGACGCGGCGGCCTCCGCCGCCCCCGCGCTCCAGCGTTCCCGCTCGGCTCCCTTGAGCAGGGCCTCGCGAAGCCGGCTCGCGCCGGCGTGGAGGGCGCCGGTGACGGGGTCGTGCAGGTAGGTCTCGAACCGCCCCAGGCACGCAAGCTGGGCGATCCCCGCGCCCATCGTCCCGGCGCCGACGACGCCTACCCGCCCCACCACGCCGCGGCTAGCCCTCGCCGTCGGCCGAGGGCGGCGCCTCGCCCTCGTAGTAGTCGACCGCGTCCTCGAGCCGCCACATGTGCGAGATCTCGCCGGGAGCGCCCAGGCGAGCGTCGGCCATGGCCTTGCGTGAGTCGGGATAGCCGCACACCTCGGGATCCTTGCTCTCGCTGAGGAGCAGCACTCGCACGGGCTCGGGGCTTCGGTTCACGACCTGGTGCGCGCCTTCGATGCCGGTCGCGAACGCGACCGCCTCGCCGGCCTCCAGCTCGCACCACCCGCCGGATGTGCGCAGGCTGGGCCGGCCGGAGACCACGATCAGCATCTCCTCCTCGGCCGCGTGCCAGTGATATGGGCAGACGGCCTGCCCGGGATCGAGCTCGTACAGGCTCGCGCCGAGCTGCGCGCTACCGGCCTGCCGCCCGAGCCTGGCGCGACGGTGCGCGAATCCCGGTTGCTCCTCGTGCTCGTCGAAGGCGGGCTGGAAGACGTTCGGGTCGGTCACCGAGCCTCCCCGGGCGGCTCCTCGCCCTCCCAGTAGTCGACTTGGTCGCCCGGCTTGAAGAAGCGCTGGCCGCCACCCCCGGGGGCGCCCGGCGCCCGCTGGAGGGCGCCAACCTTGCCGGTGTCGGGGTATTCGGTGATCTCGGGGGCGATCATCGTGCTGAGCACGAAGAAGGTCGCCCGTTCCGAGCCGCGATTGACGATCTGGTGAGCGCCGTCCTCTCCCGCCCGAAAGGCGACCACCTGTCCCGCGACAAGCTCCCGCCAGCCGTTCGGCGAGCGCAGGCTGGGCCGCCCCGAGAGGACGATCAGCAGCTCCTCGTTGGCCGCGTGGTAGTGATACGGGAAGGTCGCCTGGCCCGGCGGCAGCTCGTAGACGCTCGCGCCCAGCCGCTCGCTGTTCGCCTGCCAGCCGATTCTCGCCCGCCAGTGGGTGAATCCCGGCCGGTCCTCCTCATGGTCGAATTCCGGCTCGAAGACGTTCGCCACCGTCACCTGCCCTCAAACCGCGGCTTCCGCTTCTCCAGGAACGCATCCATCCCCTCGATTCGGTCCTCGGTCGCCATCGAGAGCTCATACAGCCGCCGTTCGTACTCGAGCCCCGCGCTCAGCGTCGTCTCCTCGGCGGCCAGCACGGACTGCTTGGCGAGCCGGGCGGCGATCGGCGGGCGCCTGGCGATCCTCTGCGCAAGCTCCAGGGCGCGGTCGAGCCACTCGCCGGGGCGGGCGACCTCGTTGACGATGCCCAGCCGGGCGGCCTCGCCGGCGTCGATCCGCCGGCCGGTGAGCACAAGCTCCATCGCCCGTTGCTTGCCGATCACGCGAGCCAGCCGCTGGGTGCCGCCACCGCCGGGGATGATCCCGAGGGTGATCTCCGGCTGGCCGAACTCGGCCGTCTCGGAGGCGACGATCAGGTCGCACAGCAGAGCCAGCTCGCAGCCGCCGCCCAGGGCGAAGCCGGAGACGGCGGCGATCATCGGCGTCCCTGCGGCGGCGAGCCTCCCCCAGAAGGTGCGCGCCGGGTGGCGCAGCGACTCCTCGAAGGTGCGCTCGCGCAGCGCGCCGATGTCGGCCCCGGCCGCGAACACCTCGTCCGAGCCGGCAATCACCAGGCAGCGAATCTCCGGGTCGGCGTCGAATCGCTCGACCTTCGAGGCGAGCTCCTCCATCAGCTCGGGCGACAGCGCGTTTCGCGCCTCAGGCCGGTTCAGCCGGCACAGCGCCACCCGTTCGTCGACGCTGGTCTCGACCAGCGGGCTCACGCTTCGACGCGCGGGGGAGTCATCGCGTTGACGCCCGTCGCCTCGCGGCCGATGATCAGCTTCTGGATCTGCGAGGTCCCCTCGTACAACGTGGTGACGCGCGCGTCCCGCAGGTAGCGCTCCACCGGATAGTCGTCGACGTATCCCGAGCCGCCGTGCACCTGGATCGCGAGGTTGGCGCACTCGACAGCCGATTCCGTCGCATACAGCTTGGCGACGGAGGTCTCGGAGGTGTTCGGCTTCCCCTGGTCCTTCAGGATCCCGGCCCGGCGCACCAGCAGGCGCGCCGCGTCCCTGCGCACGACCATGTCCGCGATCATCTCCTGGACGAGCTGGAAGCTCGCGATCGGGACCCCGAACTGCTCGCGTTGCTTGGCGTAGTCCACCGAGGCCTGGACGCATCCCTCGCAGATCCCGACGCACCCGGCTGCCACCGAGTAGCGACCCGAGTCGAGCGCCGTCATCGCGATCTTGAAGCCGTCGCCGACCTCCCCGAGCAGCGCATCCTCCGGGACCTCGACCTGGTCCAGCGCGATCGAGGCGGTGTCCGAGGCGCGGAGCCCGAGCTTGCCGTGGATCTCCTGCGAGGAGTAGCCGTCGGTGGAGGTCGGGACGCAGAAGCAGGCGATCCCGCGGTGGCGCTTCTCCGGGTCGGTCTGCGCGAAGATCAGCGCCAGCTCGGCGTGATTGCCGAGCGAGATCCACATCTTCTGGCCGCTGATGAGCCAGCGCCCGTCCTCGAACCGTGCGCGGGTTCGCATGGAGGAAGGGTCCGAGCCCGCGTCCGGCTCCGAGAGGCCGAAGCAGCCGAGCGCCTCGCCCGAGCACAGGCGCGGGAGCCAGCGGCGCTTCTGCTCCTCGGATCCCCAGCGCTCGATCGAGCCACAGACGAGGGAGGTCTGGACCGAGACCACGGTGCGGGCGGACGAGTCGGCCCGCCCCACCTCCTCGACGATCAAGCCGTAGCTGACGTAGTCAAGCCCGCGACCGCCGTACTCCTCCGCCACCGGAGCGCCCAGGTAGCCCATATCGCCGAGCCGCCGGGCCAGCTCCCGGTCGAACCGAGCGGCGCGGTCGTTCTCGCGGGCGCGCGGGATGATCTCGTTGTCGGCGAAATCGCGCGCCGTCTCCTGGATCAGGCGCTGCTCGTCGGTGAGGTCGAGGTCCACGTCCGGCCTACGCGGTGGGTTGCGACGCTCCGAGCGCCTGCTCTACCGCTTGCTTGAAGGCTTCCTCGGCCTCCACGGTGCGGGGCCCCGGCGTCTCGAGCGGGCGATCGTCGATTGCCGCCACCGCCTGCACCTCCCGGGTGGTCGAGGCGAGAAACGCCTCGCGGGCGCCGAGCAGGTCCTCCACCGGGAACTCGCCCTCCTCGACGCGGAGCAGGCGCACGATCTGCGCGCGCGTGATCGACTCGAGGATGCCGGATGCGATCGAGGGCGTGCGCAGCCCCGCTTCCGGCGGCGCCCAGAACACCGTCGACGTTGGCGCCTCGAGCACGATGCCGTCGGGCCTCACCAGCACGGCTTCGTCGGCGCCGCGGCCCGCGGCGATCCGCGTCGCCTCCATGTTGGCCGCATAGGAGGTCGACTTGACGCCCGTGAGGATCACGCTGGGCGAGTAGGTGACGGTGGCCAGTCGCACGCTGGCGCCCCGCTCCGGAAGC
>CAVRKX010000003.1:0-159302 GCA_963721735.1 uncultured Actinomycetes bacterium | reverse complement strand
GCGGATGTTAGGACGGAGGCCTAGTCTGGGAGCAGCGGGACGGTCAGGCCCTGGTCGCGGCCAATCAGCACGGCGCGGGTGACGGCGTCTGATCCGAACCGATCGCGGATGTCGTCGAGTGCGGCGTCAAGAGCGCTCGGGCGCGCGTAGTCGAGCGGGAACGCGAGCTGGATCGCGCCGTCGTCCTCGAGGTTGCCGAGCGCCACCCCGAGGAGGGTGATGCCCTGAGTCTCGATCATCGGCGTGGCCGCGGCGAGCAGCCCCCTCGCGGTGGCGAGGATGATCTGGGTCTGCGCCGTCGCCTCCGGCACGGTGTGCGATCGGGTCGCTCGAGAAAAGTCGCCGAACCGCAACCGAAGCGTGACCGTGCGGCAGACCCGCCGGGCTGCCCGCAGCCGTCGAGCGAGGCGGTCCACCAGCCCGACGAGGACGGCGTCCAGGTCCTCCCATGATCTCGGCGAGCGCCCGAGGGCGCGCTGGGCCCCCATCGAGCGCCGGCGGCGGCCTCCGCGAACCCGCCGGGGATCGCGGTTGTGGGCGAGGGCGTGGAGGTGGCGACCGGCCGCCTGGCCCAGAATCGAGACGAGCGCCGCCTCCCCGAGCCCGGCCACCTGGCCGACCCTCTCCAACCCTCTTTCCCGGAGCTTCCCGGCGGTCACCGGGCCCACGCCCCACAGCCGTTCCACCGGGAGCGGTTGGAGAAAGCCGAGCTCGCCGCCGGGCGGCACCACCAGCAGCCCGTCGGGCTTGGCCACCGCGCTCGCCACCTTGGCGAGGAACTTGGTGCCGGCCACCCCGACCGTGATCGGGAGGCCGACGCGCTCGCGGATCTCCCGCCGCAGCCGTGCAGCGATCTCGGTCGCGGAGCCCGAGATCCGCTCGAGCCCGCGAACGTCGAGGAACGCCTCGTCGATCGAGAGCCCTTCGACCAGCGGCGTCGTGCGCTCGAACACCTCGAACACCGCCTTGCTCGCCTCGGCGTACGCTGACATCCGCGGCGGCACGACCACCGCCTGTGGACACAATCGCCGGGCCTGCGCGCCACCCATCGCCGTCCGAACGCCGCAGGACTTGGCCTCGTAGCTGGCTGCAAGCACCACCCCCGCACCAACGATGACCGGCCGACCGAGGAGACGGGGATCGTCTCGCTGCTCGACCGAGGCATAGAACGCGTCCAGGTCGGCGTGCAGAATCGTGGGCTCGCGCGACACGAACACATGTTCGCAGCGAATCGTGACGGAACTGACGCCCGCTGATGTTAAGACCGTGATCGAGCGCACACTGGCCTCGCGACGCGGCCGCTAAATGAAGGCCCCCGCTATGTCGATTTCGCCGAGGCTCGTTCGTCACTAGGGTGAAGCTCGGCCGGCGATGAGTTTCGCGGCCCCGCCCCGTCTAAGGAGCAACGTCCAAGAACCATGGAGGTAAGGATTCCCGAATGACGCGTTTTCTCGCTCGCCTCGCCGACGTCGCCTACCGCCGCCGCGGCCGGATGGTCCTTGCGTGGATCGTGGCGGCGGTCGTGATCATCGGTGTGGGCTCCTCGCTGGCCGGGGAATACGAGGCCGACTACCACACGCCGGGCTCGGAGTCGAAGGCGGCGAGCGAGCTGACCCAGGAGCGATTCGACGGCTACTCCGGCCAGGAGGTCAACGTCGTCTGGAAGGACGAGGCCGGCGCCGACAGCCCCGCCGCCCGCGAGCGCGTCAACGCCTTCTTCGCCGAGGCCGAGCAGGTCGACCACGTCGCCGAGCACGTCACCCCGATCCGGTTCTCGGAGGACCGCACGATCGGATCGACCATTCTCCCGTTGACGGTCAACGGCTGGGAGGTGCCCAAGGAGGACGGCGAGAAGCTGGTCGCCGCCGCCGAGGAGCACAGCGGCGACGGCCTCGAGATCGAGCTCGGCGGGGATCCGATCTATCAGGCGCAGGAGTCGGGCAGCCCGGAGGGGGTCGGGCTCCTCGGGGCCACGATCGTGCTGCTGATCGCCTTCGGCTCGGTGGTCGCCGCCGGGCTGCCCCTCGCGATCGCCCTCGTCGGCCTCGGCATCTCGTCCGGGGGCCTGATCGTGCTGCTCGCCAACGTCGTCGACGTCCCCGACTGGACCACGGCGGTGTCCGGGCTGATCGGGATCGGGGTCGGCATCGACTACTCGTTGCTCGTCCTAACCCGGTTCCGGGCGGCGATGAAGGAGGGCAAGGACCGCCACGACGCCGTCGTCGAGGCCGTCACCACCGCCGGGCGAAGCGTGATCATCGCCGGCTTCACCGTCGTGATCGCCGTCCTCGGCCTCGCCCTGACCGGCCTGCCCTACATGTACGGGGTCGCCCTCTCGGCGTCCTTCGCCGTCCTGGTCGTGATGCTCGCCGCGGTCACGCTGCTTCCGGCGCTCCTCTCCTACCTCGGCCCGAAGGTTGACCGCCTGCGTATCCCCTTCCTCGGCCGGCATCTGAAGGCGGAGGGAGACGGCGAGTCGCTGGCGGCGCGCTGGAGCCACGCGGTCCAGCGGCGGCCCTGGACCGCCGCGATCGTCGCCACGGCCGTATTGCTCGCCCTGGCGGCCCCCGCGCTCGGCATGCGCCTGGGCTTCCCCGACGCCGGCAACGACCCGCCGGACACCATGACCCGCCAGTCCTACGACCTGAACACCGAGGGGTTCGGGCCCGGCACCAACGGGCCGCTGGTGATCGCCGCCGACCTGCCCCCCGATGATCCGAGCGCCAAGACCGAAATCGACTCCTTCGCGACTGGCCTTCGCGGCGAGCCCGGAGTCGCCTTCGTCCCGGCGCCGGTGTTCAACCCGGCTGGCGACGCGGCGATCGTCAACGTGATCCCCGAGGGCTCACCGCAGGACAAGGAGACCGAGGATCTGGTCACCCACCTGCGCGACAACGTCATTCCGCAGGAGCTCCAGGGCACCGGAATCACCGCCGAGGTGGGAGGCGTGACCGCGGCGCTCGAGGACCAGAGCGACTACATCCTGGGCCGCATGCCGGTGTTCATAGCCGCCGTCGTCGGGCTCTCCTTCCTGCTCCTGCTGGTCGCCTTCCACTCACCCCTGATCTCGCTGAAGGCCGCGATCATGAACCTGCTGTCGGTCGGCGCCGCCTACGGCGTGATGACGCTGGTGGCGCAGGGCGGGGCGGTCGGCGGGCTGATCGGAATCGACCACGAGGTGCCGATCGCGCCGTTCATGCCGGTGATGATGTTCGCGATCCTGTTCGGGTTGTCGATGGACTACGAGGTCTTCCTGATCTCGCGGATCCGCGAGGAGTACCTGAGGCATGGGGACACGCGACGGGCAGTCGCCGACGGCCTGGCGAAGACCGCGCGCGTGATCACCGCCGCGGCGGCGATCATGGTCGTCGTCTTCCTCGCCTTCGTGACGGCGCCGGACGTCTTCCTGAAGCTGTTCGGGATCGGGCTCGCCACGGCGATCTTCCTCGACGCCACCGTGGTGCGGATGGTGCTCGTGCCCGCCGTGATGCAACTGCTCGGCAAACGCAACTGGTGGATCCCGGACTGGCTGGAGCGGGCCCTGCCGCGGCTGGACACCGAGCGGATCCCGGTCAGCGCGGCGGAGGGACGGCCCTAGCCCTTAACGCCGGCAGACGTTAGGACCGCGATCGAGCGGGTACTGGTAGTGCGGCGCAGGAGTTAGGAAGCCAACCCCGAGGAGCGCGGCTGGCTGATCAAAGGCGTCCGGCGGAACGCGGTCAGCCCCGCCTCCTCGGCGGTAGCCGCCCGGCGAGCTCGTCAGCCTCCGCGCTCGTAGCGCTCCTGCTCCTCCGCGGTGCGCTCCGCCCACGGGATCGCCTCCAGCCGCGGGGCGGGGATCGGCTCCCCGCTTTCGATCGAGAGCCCGTAGGTGCCCTCCTCGAGCCGTTGTTCGGCCCGCTCGACGGCCTCCAGATCCTCGCGTAGGTGCGCATCCAATGCCTCGTCGACCTCGTCGCCTTGCAGGCGCTCCGCGTCGTCGGCCGGGTGCTGGTCGAGGCCGGCGACCTCGCTCTCGCGGTTTCTCGCGGAGTCGGCGAGCGAGCTCTCGATGCGCTCGCGCTCGCGGCTGAGAAGCTCGCGCGCGCGAGCGTCGTCTATCGGGGATTGATCGCTGCTCGGCATCGGGAGCCAAGATAGCCTAGGCGACATGAGCCTAGGGGTCGCGATCGCGGTGGGCGCGGTGATCGGGCTGGCGCTCGGCATCCTGGTCAGCGTGACCACCGATGTCCCCCTCGCGCCCGAGATCGGTCTCGCGCTCGGGGCGCTGGTCGCCTGGCTCTGGCGCCGGGATAGGGAATCGGCCGGGTGAAACAGCGAGTCAGCCTGGTCACCCTGGGGGTCCGCGACCTCGCCCGCGCTCGCCGCTTCTACGAGGCGCTCGGGTGGGAGACGGGCGCCGGGCCCGACGACGACGTGGTCTTCTTCCAGGCGGGCGACATGGTGGTGGCGCTCTGGGACCGCGCCAGGCTCGCCGAGGACAGCTGCGTCGAGGACGCCGGCGGCTGGGGCGGCGTGACGCTGGCGATGAACGTCGGCTCGGCCGAGGAGGTCGACGCCGTCACGGAGGAGGCTCGCGCCGCCGGCGCCACGATCGGCCGCGAGCCCGCCGAGACCTTCTGGGGCGGCTACAGCTCGGCCTTCATCGATCCCGAGGGCCACCCGTGGGAGGTCGCCCACAACCCGCACTGGACGATCACCGAGGACGGCGGCATCAGGCTGGGGTGAGGGGCTCCGCGGCGGGATCCGCGGTGGCGGCGCGGGCCAGCTCGAGCAGGTGCTCCTCGAAGCACTCGCGCCAGGCGATCCGGTTGAAGACCGCCTCCCAGTGCTCGTGGCCCTTGCCGGCGCGGGCCTCCTTCCAGGCCTTGCGCACCGGGCGGCGGCGAAAGAGCTCGGGCCAGGCCTTGCCGCCGGCGATCATCTCCTCGACCGCCTCGGCGTCGCCGGGCCTCTCCCAGATCAGCGCCGGGCGGGCCTCCGGCGCCGGGCCGGCGTCGTCGGGCTCGACCTGCGGCACCTCGCTCTCGGCGGGCACCAGGCGCGCGATCAGGTCGTGGTGGAGCTTTCCCTCGAGGCGCTGCTCGGGGGTGAGGTCGAAGGCGGCGCGGACGAAGGCCGGGGTGACGCAGGCCGAGTAGCGCCCGCGGCGGGCGCCGAGGCCGGAGCGGCCGGCGAGCCGGTGGACGAGGTAGAAGTAGTCGAGCAGGCCGGCGCCGGCAAGGCCGTGGCGGCGACCCTCGTCGAGGGCGCGCTCGACCTCCGAGCGGTAGGCGCGGTAGGCACCACGATGGGCGGCGGAGTGCTCTTGGCGCGCCTCCGCTCGAGGCGCTCGGGGAGGTCCTCCTCGCCGCCGTTTCGGATCTCGGAGAGGACCCCTGGCGAGGGGTAATTGAAGCCGCGGGCGATCTCGCCGCCGTCGCCGGAGAGCGTCGGGCGGGTCGGCTCGACGGGGATGGGAAGCGGCAGCGCGCCGCGGATCTCCTCAGGGTCCCCCATTCCGTCGTGGACCAGGTGGAGGGCGCGGACGCGCCGGCGAAGGTCGTCGTCGGGCTCGGTCTCGCCGGGCTCCTGGTCGTCGGTGGCGAAGCGGCAGTCGATCCCGGCGGCGCCGGCGGCGGCCGCCGGGATGCGGGAGTCGCGCCCGCCCGAGAGGTCGACCGTCGGGGGCTCGGCGAAGAGCTCGGCGAGGTCGCGCGCCAGGCCGATCGCCTGGTTGGCGGCCTCGTCGACGGCGCCGCGGAAGTAGGCCTCGTGCCGGCCGGCGAGCTCGCCGGCGGCGCGGGTGACGTGGTGGTGGATGTGCGCGCCGGCGCCCCCGGCGCCGGCGCGCACATGGATCGCCGTCCCCGGCGCCACCTCGGTCGTCCCGCGGATCGGGGTCGCGTCGCCGATGAACCAGCCGGCGGCGGCGAACAGCGACCAGCCGCGCTCGTCGGGCTCCGGCTCGGCGCCGGCGAAGATCGGCAACGCGCCCAGGCGGTTGGACCACACCCATCCCTCGGCGCCCAGGGTGCCGTCGGTGGGCTCCAGGCGCCTCTCGTAGATCCGCCCCGCGCCCGCGAAGTCGTTGACGATCGTCAAGCGCCCGCTGGCGGCGCCGGGCCCCGCCGACGCCTCGCGGACCCCGATCACGAACGGCGGCACCAGCTCGGCGAGGAGCTGGGGGCGCTCGGCGAGCGCGCGGCCGAGCGGCAGCGCCGCCTCGGCCGCGCCCACCTCCCCCACCACCCGCCGCCATCCCGCCGGAGCCGCGGTCGCCGCCACCGCGATCCCCTCCCCCTCCGCCCACGCCGGCCAGCGCGAGCCGTCGTCGTGGCCCCACAGCGCCAGGCCGTCGGTGTCGCCCAGGCTGGCGCGAAGCGGCGGCGGCTCGGCGAGCTGGGCGCCGTAGTGGGCGCCCACCCGCCCGAGCGCCGCGCGCACCCGCTCGACCGCAAGCGGCCGCTCGAAGGCATAGGCCAGCCAGGTCTGGGTGATCACGCTGTCGGGCACCGGCCGCCGGGCGGGCCTAGAGCGGCGCGAGGCCCCCGGCCTCGCGCCGCGAGCCGCTGAGCTCGCCCTGCGACCCGCCGTCAGCGGGGACCGGCAGCGGCTCCTCGCCGGCCGGCGCCGGCGCGGGCTCCGCGATCCGCGGCGCGTACAGCGCCACCGGCTCCGCGATCCCCTTCAGCTCGTGCTCGCCACGCGGCTCGGCCTCGATCGCCGAGCCCAGCTCGCGCCGGGTCGCCTCGGTGATCAGGACGTCCTCGTCGAGCTCGCGGGTGGCCGCCTCGACCCGGGCCGCGACGTTCACCGGGTCGCCGATGACGCTGAAGTTGAGCCGTCCCGCGCCGCCGATCGAGCCGGCGATGACGCGGCCGGTGTTCACCCCGACGCCGATCCGAAGCCCGGGGCCCTCGTCCGAGTTCACCCTGCTCGCGATCTCGCAGGCCGCGCGCACGGCGCGATCGGCGTGGTCGGGGTAGCTCTCCGGCGCCCCGAACACCGCCAAGAGGCCGTCGCCGACGAACTTGTCGACGTGGCCGCCGTGCCTGGTGACGATCGGGACCACGATCTCGAACAGGCTCGTTGAGCCGCGCCACCACCTCCTTCGCCTCCGCCTGCCGGGCGAACCCCGTGAAGTCGCGAACGTCGCAGAACAGCACCGAGACCTCGAGCTCGACGCCCTCCTCCGAGAACCCCTCGCTGAGGATGTACTCGGCGACCGACTTGTCGAGGTAGGTGCCGAACGCCTCCCGCAGGCGCTCGCGCTCGGCCAGCCCCTCGACCATCTGGTTGAAGGAGGCCGCCAGCTCGCCGAGCTCGTCGCCGGTGGTCACCGGCACCGAGACGTCGTAGCGTCCCTCGGCCACCGCCTTGGTCGCCCGCTGAAGGTCGGCGATCGGGCGCAGGATCGACTTCGAGAACAGGACCGTGAGCTCGAGCGAGATCGTCGTCGCCACCGCGACCGCGACCAGGACGTCCAGACCCAGCGCCGCGCCGCCGCCCCCTCCCGCGGTGAACGCGGCGACCACCAGGCCGGTGATCAGGTTGATCAAAGGCAGCGCGGCCATCATCCGTACCCGCAGGGGGATCGCAGACGCGGCGGCGCTCAGCCGCGGCATCGGCAGGGACTGATTGATGTCGATCAGCACCGGACGCATCCCCGCCTCGAGGATCAGGTAGTGGAGGATCGCCGAGTAGCCGAGCGCGACCAGCGAGCCGACGAACAGGGGGACGAAAGCCACCCAGGAGAGCTCGGTAGCCACCACCGCCCAGATGCAGGTGGGGATGATCGTGACGATGATCGGGACCGCCACGTCCCTGCGAATCAGGCCCAGCGGCAGCCCGACGGCCGCCGACCAGGCTTCCATGGCCTGCTGTTCGTCGCGGGAGCCGCCGATCCACTCGCTGATCGGGCGCATCAGCGGGACCGTGCGAACGATCGTGATCCCGACCGCGATCGCCGTGAGCACCATGGCCACGGCCAGGATCTCGATGTAGTTGGTGAACGAGGCGTCGTAGTAGAAGCTGAACAGGCCCAGGGTCGCCGCCGCGATCACGAACGCGCTCTGCAGCTCGACGGTCAGGAAGACCAGCGGATAGAAGCGCCCGAGCCGGCGATAGAGGCGAGTCAGGACCGGCAGCGCCATGCACGGATTGTGCCAGGGCAGGCGCCGTCCAGCCGCGCTCAAGTCTCGCTCGCGCCGATCCGATTGAAGGAATGTGGCGGGTGAAAACAACGGAGGGTTCCCCGAGCCGCTCGCCGGCGAAGCGGTGCGGCTCGTTCGCTGCCGGCACGACGCCTGCGGCGCCGCCACCCGCGTGCGGCTTCCTCAGGTTCTGCCCGCGAAGGTGGTGCGCCACGTCGTTTGCGACGGCTGCCGCGAGCCCTTCGATTCCAACCAAATCTTCGACGTCGGCGTCGCACATCCACTGAGGCCTGACTCCGCCCAAGTATCGAGTGGGCATTTCTCCCTCCACGGGCACGCCTGGCGGTACCTGAGCATCCCGATCGCCGCCGCCATGGTGGGCGGCGCTCTGGCGCTCATCGAGCGCTTGGGGTAGCCGGCGCGGCCTCCCTCCTCCTTCGCCGCGCCGGTCGCCCCGAGCCTTGGCGCGCGCGCGCGGGCGGTAGGTCTACGATCCGGGCGATGGCCACGGCCACCGCCCAGTCCCTCTCCCCCGCCGCGCGCGAGTTCGTCGAGCGGGGGCCGCAGCTCCTGGTGGTCGGCGGCGAGCGCCTGGAGGCGGCCGACGGACGCACCTTCGAGACCATCGACCCGGCAACGGGCGAGGCGATCTGCGAGGTCGCCTTCGCCGGGCCCGAGGACGTCGGCCGCGCCACCGAGGCGGCCCGCGCGGCGCTCGACGGGCCGCTGCGGAAGGTCAGCCCCTCGAAGCGCGCCGGCCTGATGTACGCGCTGGCGGAGCTGATCAAGGCAAACGGGGAGCAGCTCGCCGAGCTCGAGTCGCTCGACAACGGCAAGCCGCTTGGGAGCGCGCGGGGGGACATCGCCGCCAGCGTCAGCCACCTGCGCTATTACGCCGGCTGGCCGACCAAGATCGAGGGCGAGACGATCCCGGTCTCGGCGCGCGACGTGCTCTGCTACACGGTCCGCGAGCCGGTCGGGGTGTGCGCCCAGATCGTCCCCTGGAACTTCCCGCTCTTGATGGCGATCTGGAAGGTCGCCCCGGCCCTCGCCGCGGGCTGCTCGATCGTCCTGAAGCCGGCCGAGCAGACGCCGCTGACCGCGATTCGGCTCGGCGAGCTGGCGCTCGAGGCGGGCTTCCCGGAGGGGACGCTCAACGTCCTGACGGGGGACGGCACGACGGGCGCCGCGCTGGTCGACAGCCCCGGCGTGGACAAGGTCGCCTTCACGGGCTCCACCGTCGTGGGGCGCGAGATCGGCGAGAAGTGCGGGCGCTCGCTCAAGCGCCTCACCCTCGAGCTCGGCGGCAAGAGCCCCAACATCATCCTCCCGGACGCCGACCTCGAACGCGCGATCCCGGGCTCCTACCTGGGCATCTACTTCAACTCCGGCCAGGCCTGCAACGCCGGCTCGCGCCTCTACGTCGCGCACCAGCTCTTCGACGAGGTGGTCGAGAAGCTCGCCGGCTATGCGCGCGAGGCGAAGGTGGGCCCGGGGCTCGACCCGGAGACCGAGTTCGGCCCCCTGGTCTCCGAGGAGCAGCTCGAGCGGGTGAAGGGGTACATCGACTCCGGCGTCGAGGAGGGCGCGGAGCTCGTCGTCGGCGGCAGCGACGGCGGCGCCAACGGCGGCGGTTACTTCGTCCCCCCCACCCTGTTCACCGGGGTCGAGGACTCGATGCGGATCGCCCGCGAGGAGATCTTCGGCCCGGTGTTGGTCGCGATGCCGTTCGACGACCTCGAGGAGGTGGCCCGCCGCGCCAACGACACCGAGTACGGGCTGGCCGCCGGACTGTGGACCCGCGACGTCTCCAACGCCCACAAGCTGGCGGCGATGCTCCAGGCCGGCAACGTCTACGTCAACACCTGGGGCGGCGGCGACCCGGCGGCCCCGTTCGGCGGCTACAAGGCATCGGGCATCGGGCGCGAGAAGGGCCACGCCAACCTGGACGCCTACCTCGAGACGAAGACGGTCTGGGTCCAGCTCTGACTCGGTGGTCCCTCTCGGATGCCCGCGCGAAAGCGCCCAAAGAAGCCCAAGGGCAAGACCCGTAAGCACCAGGACCCCTCCCATACCGAGGCCGACTTCCTCCGCGATCTCGAGAAAGCCTCGACGAACCGCGCCAAGCGGCTGCTGGGGCGCTCCGCACGCGGCCGAGGATCGCCCTAGCCACAGCTAGGCCGCTTCGCCGAGCAAGGCCCGAATCTCTCGCAACATTCTCCAGGCCGTCTTGTAGGTGACGCCGATCTCGCGCTGCAACTGACTGGCGGGGATCTTGCCGCGGGTGGACGAGATGAGATAGATCGCCCAGAACCAGAGCTGCAAGCTCGTGGTGGACCTCTCGAAGATCGTTCCGCTCGTGGGGTAGACCTGGTGGCCGCAGTACTGGCAGGAGTAGGCGGGGCGGCTCTTCAGGCGGTGAAACTTGGTCTGCTTCCCGCACTTGGGGCAAGTCGCTCCGTCCGGATGGAACCGTTCCTTGAGGTAGTCCAAGCAGGCATCGCTGCTCGGGAAGAGCTCCAGGAAGCGCGAGAGGGTCATGGTGTCGTCCTCGCTTGCGCCCATGCGTGCGGATGTATCCTATACACGTACGTGTGTTGAGGGCACCGCGGACACATAATAAACCTCGACTAGAGGATTAGGGTTTAGGCGTGGCTCCGTTGGCGTTTCGCCGCGGCTCCGCGTGGGCCGCGGGGGCGGGCGAAGTGGCTGCGGAGTTGCGGCAAACGCGCCGGTAGGGTTTATGAACCCGCCGCCGGGGTGGTGGAACTGGGATACACGGCCGTCTTAAGAACGGCTGCCCGCAAGGGCTTGGGGGTTCGAATCCCTCCCCCGGCACTCGCCGCCCTCGCCCGGCACTCGCCGCGAACGCTCGGGCGTGGGCTAATCGTCCAGCGGCGTGCGGGGAAAGGCGCCGATTCAGATTTCGCAGACTTGATACGGAACTTTCAGGTCTGTAGCGTGTTCTTCCGATAAAGCGCGTAATGGAAGCCTCCTCCCTCACAACGAGCGCCAGTACCAGCGGTGTCCTTTCTCGACGGACACCGTTGCTGCGCTTGCAGGCGGACGAGCGGCTGGTGGCGCTCATGCGCGAGGGCCACGACCGGGCCTTCGAGGTCCTCTTCAACCGCTACCAGCCGCGCCTCCTGGCCTTCTGCCGGCACCTGGTCGGCTCTCCGCAGGACGCCGAGGACGTCCTCCAGGAGGTGTTCGCCGCCGCGCACGGCGCGATCCTCGCCGACAGCCGGCCGATCAACGCGCGGCCCTGGCTCTACCGCATCGCCCGCAACCGCTGCCTGAACCATCTGCGCAAGCCGACCGCCGACGGTGTGGACTCGATGGACGTCCACCCGCACGAGAACGGCACCTCCACCCTGGAGCAGGTGCAGCGGCGCGAGGAGCTGCGGTCGATCGTCGCCGACGTCCACGAGCTTCCCGAGACCCAGCGCACGGCGCTGGTCCTGCGCGAGATCGACGACCTCTCCTACACCGACATCGCCCAGGCGATGGGCACCACTCTTCCCTCCGTCAAGTCCTTGCTGGTCCGGGCGCGGATGTCGCTGGCCGAGTCGAGCGAGGCGCGCATCCTCACCTGCGACGAGGTCCGGCTCGAGCTCGCCGAGGCGGCCGAGGGCATCCGCAAGGTCGGCGGGTGCGACACGCCGCCACGTCCGCGACTGCGCCTCCTGCACCCGCTACCGCGGCGAGCTTCGCTCGAGCACCAAGGCGCTTGCGGCGCTGGCGCCGTTCGGACTGCTGGCGCTGCTGCGGAAGCTGATCCCGGCCAAGCTCGGCGGCAGCTCGAGCGCGGGCGGCACCGCGGACCGCGGGACCGCGGGCACGGCCGGCTCCGCCGGCGGCGCGGCGGGCACGGCCGGCGGCGTAGCGGGCACGGCCGGCAGCGTCGCGGCGGCCGGAAGCTCGAGCCTGACGCTCGGCGGCGTGGTCAGCGCGGCGAGCACCGCCGCCACCGGCCTCGGAGGCGCCCTGGGCGCCAAGGCCGCCGTGGGCATGGCGACCGCCGCCTTGATCACGGCTGGAGCCGTGAGCGTCGACGAGATCAACCTTGATGCCGCGCGTTCGCCGGCGCCGGCGGTGATCGGCCGCCGCGATCGGAAATCCCGGCGCGTTCGTCGCCGAGGGCACCAACCCGCCCGTGATCCCGGCGGTGGTGGAGCCTCCGCCCGCCCCGCCGATCGTCGAGGCGGTGCCGCCCGTCGAGCCGCCGCCCGTCGAGCCCGCGCCCGTCGAGCCCGTCCCGTGAGCCGGCCCCCGAGCCGGCCGCCGGCCGCCGCGCCGACGTCCAGCCGGCGTTGATCCTCCGCCCGCGGAGCCTCCGCCCCCGGACGATCCCCCGCCCGCCGCCTCCGGCCGACGAGCCCCCGGTTGATCGAGCCGCCGATTGACGAGCCGCCTCCGGTTGACGAGCCTCCGGTCGACGAGCCCCCAGTCGACGAGCCTCCGGTTGACGAGCCCCCGGTCCGATCGAGCCTCCGGTCGGACGAGGAGCCCCCGGTCGAGGGAGCGCCTCCGCCCGCGGAGGACCCGCCGGCTCCGGGTATCGAGCAGCTGGACCTTCCCGGAACTTCCGCCCGCTCAGTAGCTCAGCTAGCTCCGGGCTCTAGGCCGCGAGGCCGATCACCTTCAGCCGCCTCGAGAGGCACTCGGCGGCGAAGGCGTGGGTCTCTTCCCGCGAGTAGCCGAAGAGGTCCCAGTCGTCCTCCTCGGCCCAGGGCGGGTCGAGCACGGCGTCGGCGATCGGCAGCGCCTCGGCCATGGTCCTCTGGATGGCCTCGCGGTAGCGGTCGTCCGCCTTCGCCATGTCGGTGAGGAAGCGGACGCCGAAGGCGATGTGCCGGTGCTCGTCGCGGGCCACGTTCTGGAAGCCCTCGACGAACCCGGGCAGGGTGTCCTGATCGACGTTGTAGTCGATGATGAAGTGCTGCCCGGTGAGCGCCAGCGCCCCCTCGATGATCATGTGGTAGAGCGTGATCGCCTCGACCAGGAGCTCGGTGTTCTCGGGCTCCGCGGCCAGACGGTCGACACGGCCCTTCAGCATCCCGTCGAAGAGCTCCCCGAACGACTCGTTCAGGTGCTGCTCGGTGGCGCGCAGCCGCCCGGCGAGATCGTCGGTCCCCTCGAGCACCCCGACCTCCTCGTAGAAGCGGTTGAAGAAGCGGACGTGGCGAGCCTCGTCGGCGATCTGGGTGGAGAGGAAGATCCGCTGCTCCTCGGTGGGACAGGCCCGCATGATCGGGCCCAGCTCGTCGGTGACGCGCTGCTCGCCGATGAAGAAGGCCGAGAGCCCGTACATGCGCTGGAACCGCTCCTCGGGCGCGATCCGCTCATTCCAGTCGATCCGGTCCCGGCTGAAGTCGAGGTCCTGAGTCGCCCAGTGCTGGCGCTCCCAGAGCTCGTAGAGCTGCTGGTAGGACAGCAGCTTCGTCTCGCGGCCGTCCGTCGACTCCTGAAGCGCCGGATCTGAGGTCTCGAGGAAGCCCTCCTGCTCGGCGATCGTGCTCAGTGTCTGTGCGGCCCTGGCCTCGGCGGTCTTTCCCTCGGTGCGCGCTTCCACTGCGATCTCCTCTCGTTGCCGGCGCAGAAAGCCTACCCCGTTGACTGGCCAGTCGGCCAGGTTCTCGAAAGCGCCAGGAAATCGCCACCAAATCGGCAGGGCAATGGCATAATTGAGCCCAATCGATACCGGTTTGGGACCGCGTATCGGACGCAAGGGGGGGATTGGATGGCAGGGAGGACCAGGGATACGCAGGGCAGGGTCTACGCGGCGGGTTTCGTCCGCTATGACGCCGAGCGACACCGAGTCTGGGTCTGCGGGCAGCGCCTGCACCACGGTCTCACCGGAGCGCTGCTGACCGCCGCCGGAATTGCGCTGATGGCGCACGACCGGCACGATCGCTCGGCGTGGTTCAGGCTCGGCTCGTAGGCCGGCGCGCCACCGGCCGCTAGGCCGTGTGGCTCTCGCCGGGCTCGAGGATCACCACCCGGGAGTCGGTCTTCGACTCGACCTCCGACTTGAACGCCTCGGCGTCGGTCTCGATCGGCGGGAAGGTGTTGTAGTGCATCGGGATCACCGTCCCCGCGCCGATCAACTCGACGGCGACGGCGGCGTCGTGGCGATCCATCGTGTAGTGGCCGCCGATCGGGACCAGGGCGACGTCCACCGGCGTTCGCTCGGCGATCAGCTTCATGTCCCCGAACAGGCACGTGTCGCCGAGGTGGTAGACGGTGGTCCCGTTCAGGTTGACGACGAGGCCTGCGGGCATGCCGATGACGGTGCCCGTTTCGGCGCTGAAGGGCGTTTCCGCCGACCCTGCGATGGTGCTCGTGTGAAAGGCCTGGACGAGCTTCACCCAGCCCCAATCGAACTCCACCGTGCCGCCGAGGTTGGGGTCGGCGACGGCGTCCAGGCCCTTGCCGTTGAGCCAGCTGGCGATCTCGACGACGGCCACGCAGTGGGCGCCCGTGCGCCTCGCTACTGGGACCGCGTCGGCGATATGGTCGGCGTGGCCGTGGGTGATCAGGATATGGGTGGGGTCGACCTCGTCCGCGGTCACGGGCGAGGCCGGATTGTTCGGCTTCAGGAACGGGTCCACGAGGATCCGGGCGTCGCCCTCGGAGAGCTCAAAGCACGCGTGGCCTAGGAATCGGATCTCCATCTGGTTCAGTCCTCCTGGTTCGATTCGTCCGGTTGGTGTAGTTCCTCGGCCAGCGCCCAGCCAACGGCGACGCCGACCATCATGCCCATCCGCGCCTCCTCGGCGAGCAGGGTGCGGACCGCGGTCAGCCGCTCCTCGTCGCCGGGCGCAGTGGCGGCCTTGCGGAGCTCGTCCTCGTGGGCGTCGCCGAACCAGCCGCCCGCCTCGAGCGCCTCGGCGAGCACCCGCTGTAGCTTCGGCGCCGCCGCGGTGACCACCGACTCCGCCTCGCGAAAGCGCTCTCGCTCGGTGAGCGCCTCGATCGCCGCGTCGAGCTCCTCGTCGCTGTAGGCCCGCGGCACGTGAGCAACATATCGGCCTGGGCTAGCGACGAAGTCGCGGTGTTAATCCGTGCGGCGCTCCCACATGTGAAGCTCGCAGATCGTCGCGTAGCCGAGCCCCTCGTAGACGGGCCGGCCGAGGTTCGACGCCTGAAGGCTCGAGGTGCGCATGCCCCGCTCGCGTGCCTCGGCCAGCGCCAGGTGAAGCAGGCGGCGGCTCAGGCCCGTGCCGCGATGCCCCTTCAGGGTGGCGACCAGGTACACGCCACAGTCGTCGCCCTCGTCGATCGTGCCGAGGACCGAGACCGGCTCGCCTTCGACCCGCGCCTGGTACAGGCGCAGCGGCACGTCCTCCGGCAGGGTGGTCATCGCAGCCCCGAAGGTGGACCTCTCGTAGCCGTAGGCGAGATCGTTGATCCGGGCCACGTCCTCCGTGCCGGCGCGCCCGTCCCAGTCGAGCCCCTGCGGGTCCGGCTCCGGGAGGCCGGCGAGGTCGAGCACCATCGCCGCGGGCGCCGCATCGAAGCGGTGGCCCGCTGCCTCCAGCACGGCGGCCGCCTCGCGGTCGTCCTCCGGCACCCAGACCGTCCAGGCTCGCACCCCCGCCTGCTCGTGTGCCGCGGCGAGCTCGGTGAGCGCCGCGCCGAGCGATGCGGCGTCGCGGTAGGTGACCGAGTTGATCACGGAGCGGTCCGGGCAGGCCGGCACGATCGCCGCCAGAACCCCGTCGCGCTCGAACAGGGCGGCGTCGTCGGAGCCGCGCCCGACCAGGCGCAGGAAGGTCGCCAGGCTGGCGCGCTGAAGCTGCAGCGCCGCCGCGCGATCCATCAGCCCGACCTCTTGAGGACGAGGGTAATCCCGTCGGAGACCCCCAGCATCACCATGTCCACCCGCTCGTCCGCGACGATCCGCTCGTTCAGCTCCAGGACCACCCTGTCGCCCTCGTCGTCCAGCTCCGGCTCCACCACCCGGCCCCCGCGAAGCACGTTGTCGATCATCGCCAGGCCGCCGGGGCGAAGCAGGCGGAGCGTCTCCTCGTAGTAGTCCAGGTAGCCGACCTTGTCGGCGTCGATGAAGGCGAAGTCGAAGGGCTCGTCGGCGGGCATCGCACGCAGGGTGTCGAGCGCCGGGCCCAGCCGCAGGTCGATCCGCTCCGCGAGCCCGGCCCGCTCGAAGTAGCGTCGCGCGATGCCCGCCCACTCCTCGTTCACGTCGCAGCTCACAAGCTCGCCGTCGGCGGGCAGGCCGCGGGCGATGCAGATCGCCGAGTAGCCCGTGAAGGTGCCGAGCTCGAGGGCGCGGCGGGCGCCGATCGCTCTCACCAGCAGGGTCATCAAGGCGCCCTGCTCGGGCGAGATCTGCATGATCGCGATCCCGCCCAGCTCAGCCGTCTCCGCCGCGAGCCGCCCGAGCAGCTCGTCCTGGCGAGCGCCGTGCTCCACCACGTAGGCGTACAGCTCCGGGGTCAGGGCGGTGAACTTGCTCGGCATGGTCAGCGGGCTCGCGGCATCAACTGAGCCACCAACTAACGTCGCCCGAGCGTGGCCGAGAACCCGCACGCGAGCCCGACCAGGCCGCCCACGAGCCCCGCCCACGGATTGGCCAGATCCTCCACCAGGGGAAGCAACAGGAGCACCGAGGCGGCGACCGCCACCGGGATCCAGTCGTACTCCTCGGTCGGATCGTCGCGGGCGTCGGCGCGGCGCAGGGCCCACCAAGCGCCCACGGCGCCCAGCGCGATCCCGTTGCCGCCGGCCATCAGCGTGTCGCCGTCGCCGAGGGCCTCGTCGAGCCCCGGCGCCGCCAGCGCCCCGAGCGCCCCGCAGGCGATCAGCAGGATCAGCGTCGCGACCGCGCCGAGCCGTCGCTCCAGGTAGGGGACGAAGAGCGCCATCGCCAGGGCGATCGCGAACAGGTAGCCGAGGTCGTCGTACACGAACGGTGCGGCGAGGTACTGCCACCAATCGGTGCTTACCACCACCGTGTCGATCACCCCGAGGTCGAGGAGGCTGAGGTCGGCGGCGCGCTGGACGACCAGTAGCGCCGCGGGGCCGAGGACCGCCGCCAGGGTCACGTAGGGGCGCTCGGTGGCCAGGAAGGAGAGCCGCGAGGCGCGTTCCCGGCGCTCGGCCGCGCGGCGGCGGCGGCGGGCGCGCCGCGTCTCGCGCGCCTGCAGCTCGTCGCCGTGGCGCTCCAGTTTCGGCGCCCGCTTGCGAATCCGCGTGCCGCAGTAGGGGCACTCGGTGACGTAGGGGCTCACCTCGGCGCCGCAGTTCTTGCAGACCACGCTCAGCTCGGTCTCAGCCATCGGCGCCTTCACGATCGCGCTGCCGCATGCCCGCCGAGAATAACCCCCGGGCTCTACGGGCGAGTGTCCGCGGTGATCTCGCTGACCAGCCGCGCCAGGTTCTCCTCGCGGAGCTTCCAGAAGCGGAGCTGGCGGTGCGCCCCGGTGTTGCCACCGAGCAGGTCCTCCACCAGCTTCAGCTCCTCCGTGCAACCGAGCTCGGCGGCGTCGTCGGCGAGCATCTCGAGCAGGCCTCGGGCCATCTCCTCGGCGGGCACCTGCTCGCCGCGCCAAAAGTCGATCAGCCGGCCGTCCATCCCCCCCACCGCGGCGCGGACCTTGTTGTCGTCGATCAGCTCGGTCGGCGACTCGACCAGCGGCCGCTCGTCGTCGTAGAAGGCGCTCATGTGGTGGGCGAGCGCAATCGTCAGCGCGGCGAGCGCCACGGTGTGGTCCAGGGTCGTCTGCTGGTCGAAGACCCGGGTCTCGACGGTGCCGAGGTTCGGGTGGGGCCGCACGTCCCACCACATGTAGGTGTAGTCCTCGATCGCCCCGCCCCGCATCATCTGCTCGACCCGGTGCGAGTAGATCTCCCAGGTCCCGTAGTGGGGCGGGATGCCAACCCGGGGGAAGGCCCGGAAGACCGGCGTCCGCGACGACATCATTCCCGTCCGCTTCCCGCGCCAGAAGGGCGAGTTCGCGGACAGGGCGAGCAGCAGCGGCAGGTAGCGCCGGATCGCGTCCGCGACGTAGATCGCCCGGTCGGCGCCCTCGATCGCCACGTGGACGTGGGTGCCGAAGATCAGCTCCTGGTGGGCGATGTAGGGAAGCTGCTCGGCCAGCTCCCGGTAGCGGGGGCGATCGACGATCTCCTGGTCCTCCCAGAGCGCGAACGGGTGGGTCCCCGAGGCCGCCAGCAGGAGCCCCCGCCGCTCGGCGATCTGGGCGACCTCCCGGCGGAGCCTGGTCAGCTCGGCGGCGGCCTCGGCGACGCTCTGGCACGGCTTGGTGGCGATCTCGAGCACCGACTGCATCAGCTCGGGCTTCACCTGGCCCTCGAGCTCCGTGGGCACCGCCTCGAGTATCGCCTCGACCTCCTGAGCCAGGCCCAGGCTGTCGGCGTCGAGGATCATCAGCTCCTCCTCGACGCCGATCGTGAAGGGGGGCCCGTTGAAGCGGTGTTCGAGCACGAGCGGGCGAGGGTATTATGGGCGCCATGGAGGTCGGGACCCAGGCCGAGCAGAAGTCTCTTCTGGCGACGCTCGCGCCCGGTAAGCGCACCCGCCTGCGCCGCCTTCTGTTCGAGTTCGGCCCGGGCCACGGCACGCTGCTCTTCCTGCCCATCGACCAGGGCATCGAGCACGGCCCGCGCGACTTCTTCCCCAACCCGGCCTCGAAGGACCCGGAGTACCAGTTCCGCCTGGCGGCCGAGGGGGGCTACTCGGCGATCGCCTGCGAGATCGGCCTCGCCACCAAGTACTACCCGGACTTCGCCGGCCAGGTGCCGCTGATCCTGAAGCTGAACGGCAAGACGGACGTCCCCCCCTCCGACGAGGCTCTGTCGCCCTGCAACTCGGCGGTCGAGGACGCGGTCCGGCTGGGCGCCGACGCGGTCGGCTACACCCTCTACGTCGGCTCGCCGCGCCAGGACGAGGACCTGGTGCAGCTAGGCGGGGTGCGCCGCGACTGCGACCGCTTCGGGATGCCGCTGATCGTCTGGGCCTACCCGCGCGGCTCGGCGATCGAGAAGAAGGGCGGCCGCGACTCCTTCTACGCGATCGACTACGGCGCCCGGATGGCGATGGAGATGGGCGCCGACGTGGTGAAGCTGAACATGCCGAAGATCGACCCCGAGAAGGACAAGGACAGCCCCGCGCCCTACAACGAGGGCAACTTCACGCAGGAGGAGGCGATCCGCCACTGCGTCGCCTCGGCGGGACGCTCGCTGGTGGTGCTCTCGGGCGGCTCGAAGGTCGACGACGACAAGCTCCTCGGGCAGACCCGGTTCGTGCTCGAGGCGGGCGGCTCGGGCGTCATCTACGGCCGCAACGTGTGGCAGCGCGAGTGGAGCGCGGCGCTCGAGATCATCGAGCAGATCAAGGAGATCATGCTCTCCAGCGTCTCGCCGAATCCCGTAGTAGGGCTCAGCGCGCGGCCCACGGGGCGCGAGCCCGCCGCGCCGCGGGGTCTGTGGCTGACGTGAGGCGCAGGCCCGGCATCGCCGCGATTGCGCTGCCCGTCGTCGCGCTGGTCCTGCTCGCGGGCCGTGGCTGCTCCGAGGAGGACGGGTCGGGCGGGCCGGACTCCCGGGGAGGACGCGGCGTGAGCGCCCGGGTGCGTCCGGGTGGTCGACGGCGACACGATCGAGGTCTCGATCGAGGGCTCTGAAGAGGATGTCCGCTACATCGGCGTCGACACGCCGGAGACGGTCAAGCCCGGCAGCCCGGTCGAGTGCTACGGGCCCCAGGCGAGCGCCGCGAACCACCGGCTGGTGGAGGGACACACCGTGCGCCTCGTTTTCGACCGCGAGCGTCGCGACGCCTACGGCCGGCTGCTCGCCTACGTGTACGCGCTGGCTCGGGCCAAGCCGGCCGGGGCTCGCGGGGAGGCGGGGAAGCCCCGGTTCGTCAACGCGGCCCTCGTCCGCGAGGGCTACGCGCGAACCCTGGAGATCGCGCCCAACACCGCCCACGCCCCGGAGCTCCGCCGCCTCGAGGCACGCGCCGGCCGCGCCGGGCGGGGCCTGTGGGGCGGCTGCTAGCCGCTGGCCGGAAACGGGCGGGACTAAAGCATGGGATCCTGCATTGGACCGCCGGCTAACGCAACGCTCGCCGTCGGCTTATGGGTTAGTGGCGATCAATACATACATCGTGCCCGATCGGCGCTGCGGCGAACCGGTCTGGTAGTTTCAAACGCCCGCCGCCGCCCCCGCCTTCCTTCCGGGCCGCGCGGCACACTGGCACCAGCACAGCTTCGTTGGGGATACCGCCATGAGGATGCGACAGACCTTCGACCAGTTCGAGCTGGCCTTCGAGCAGGAGGCCGCGCTCGAGCGCCGGCGCCGCACGCAGCTTCGTCAGCGGGCGGTGAACCGCTCCCGGGCCCGCCGCATGCACCGCACCGAGCAGCGCGGCACCGTCGCCTTCGGCGTTCTCGTCATCGCGCTCACCCTCACCGTGATCACGGTGACCGTGGTGATGTTCGAGACGCTGGCCTGGCTGATGAGCTAGAGCTAGGGCTGAGCGTTATCGCCGGAGAGATCGTCGAGCGCCTGGTCGACCCGCTTCGAGGCGGCCCCGTCGGCGCTCATCTGCTCCTCCTGGATGGAGAGGTAGACCTCCTTGCGGAACACCGGGACGTCGCGGGGCGCCGTGATGCCGAGCCGGATCTTGTCGCGCGAGACCGCCAGCACGGCGACCTCGATCGCATCCCCGATCATGATGCTCTGGTTGGTCTTCCGCGTCAGGACGAGCACAACGCCAGCGTACCCGGTCCCATTGACGCGCGCGTCACTTGCGGCCTCCGCCCAACCGTCCGTTAGCATCATCCGCGCCGAGGATCGTCACAGCGATGCCCCGCAAACCGCTTCGCTCACAGCTCAACCAGATTCGGGCCTGGGTCCGCCAGGGGCGCACGGACGCCTGGATCGCGCACCAGCTCGACATTCCCGCCTCCGAGCTCCGCGAGTTCCGGCGCCGCCACGAGCTAGCGCCCGAGGACGAGGACGCCGGGGATCTCGAGCTGCGCGACGAGATCGAGGCGGAGATCGAGCGGGCGGCGCTCGAGGAGGAGACCGACGCCGAGGATGAGGAAGCCGAGGCGGAGGAGGAGGCGGAGGAGAAGGCCGCGGCCGGGGACGGCGACGCCGAGGGCAGCAGGCGCCGGCGGCGGCGCCGCGGGCGACGGGGCGGCCGAGGGGGACGCCCGCGGGAGGCCGTGCAGGCCACCTTCGACCATGGCACCGACGACGGCTTCGGGCTCTGGCTGGATCCGGCGGTCGAGGACGATCCGGTCTACTCCGAGCACTGGGCCGGACACCGGCAGGTCGAGGTGACGATCGAGCCGGACCGGATCGTGATCAGGCGCGTTTAGCCGCCAGCGGGGCCCCGCGGCGCCCATCCGAGTCGCCCGGTGTGGACGCCCATGCGTTCGCCGGCGCCCGGGCGAGGTCGTCCCGCAGGTCCTCCAGCGTTCGCAGGTCGTGGGCGCTGGCGCCGGACGAGAGCAACTCGCGCATCTTCGCCAGCCGCACCGCGAACGGCCAGTCCGAGAACAGGAACAGCGAGATCCCGGCATCGAGCTCGCTCGAGTCGGAGACCGGGACGCCGCCGCGGTTCCCGGCCTGGCGCAGCAGCCGCACGAGCCGCGCGCCCTCGGAGGACCCGTCGGAGTCGGCGCCCGAATCCTTGGGCCCCTCCGCCTGCCCTCCGTCCGCGTGCTCTCCAGCCGACGGAACCAGGGCCTGTCCCGGCATGCGGTCGACGACCGCGGCCCGCAGCGCGCCGCGGTCGCCTGGCTCGAGCGAGCCGAGCCCCGTCCGCACGTCGAAACGCAGGGGCGAGCCCCGGATGGCCGAGCGGACGATGTGGCTGATCGGGTGCCAGTGGTACGAAGGGATGATCCGCAGCAGGAACAGCGAGGCGATCCAGATCGCCATCACGAGAGCGATCACCGGGAGCTGGGCCCATTCGCTGTCGGGGTGGGCGAAGTGGTAGGCCACCGCGAGCCCCGAGGCGACCAGGGTCGCCTGAAGCATCGCCAGGTAGGGGAACTCGATCGGCTTGTCGCCCAGCTGGGAGCGTAGGAACATGAGCGTGGTCGGGACGGCGAAGGCGACCAGCATCGAGATCGGGGCGGCGTAGATGCCGATCTCCGTCTGGCTCAAGAGCAGGATCACCAGGCCCACGTAGACGAGCGCGGCGCAGACCGTCGCGATCACGAAGTTGCGCAGCTTGTTCGGGTAGCTCGCCACGCTGTTGACGGTGCGGTAGAGCGCCGGCATCGACATGGCCGCCGCGGTCAGCGGTATGAGCGGGGCGGCCGACTCGAACTGCGGCCCGCCGATCTGGATCAGGATCTCGCCGGCGAGCACCATCGCCAGCACCGCGGTGAGCGTGATCAGCACGAAGTAGGCGAGCAGCTGCCCCTGGGCGACGGGGCCGCCGTACTCCTGCCGGAAGGCCTTGAAGACGGCGGCCTTGCGGATCGGCCGCAGCGCCATCCGGAACGCCTGCGGCAGGAACGCGACCATGAACCCGGTCCGCGATGCCAGCGTGTAGAGGCCGATCTGCTCGTGGCTGACGTAGCGCGAGAGCAGGAAGATGTCCGCGTTCTGGATCACCCACATCGAGGAGGCGATCGGCACCCGGCTCGAGCCGCGCTTGAGGATCTCCCAGAGCTCGCCGAAGCTGAAGCCGAGCTCGTAGCTGCCGCGCAGGAGCACGATGCACAGCACGGTCGCGAGCGTCGTGCCGATCGCCTGCCCCAACACCGCCCCCTCCACCCCGGCGCCGGCTGCGAGGATGGCGACGATCGCGATCAGGTTGAAGGTGGGGCGGGAGGCGTCGATCAGCGCGTAGGCGAAGGGCCGCCTCTCGAACCAGTAGACGATCTCCCCGAGCTTGAAGATCGCCCAGACCGCCCCGGTGATGGTCGCGAACAGGACCGCGTTCGCCTGGTCGGGGTCGTTGAGCAGGAACTCCGCCACCGGGGTTCGGAAGGCGAAGGCGAGCCCGATCGCGACCGCCGCCAGGAAGGTGCACCAGACGATCCCCACGCCGAGCGTGTACGTGGGGCGGGTCGAGACCGCCTCCTCGGCCTCGTCGTCGTCGGCGTCGTCTTCGTCGTCGGAGACCCCGAAGGTGCGCATGATCGTGCCCGGCTTCGAGGCCATGTGGATCACCTGGGTGACGATCGCGGTGAGGAAGAAGAGCAGCGCGTAGGTGCCCAGCGACTCCACGCCCAGGAATCGCGCCACGATGGGGATCGAGGCGTAGTGGAGCAGGTTGGTGGCCAGCAGGGAGATGCCCTGCACGCTCGAGAAGCGGGCCAGGTGGGTGCCGAGGACGGCGCCGGTGCCTCCCGGATGGCTGTGCTCGTGCCTCGTTTGCCCGCGCGAGGGCTTGTTGCCGCGGGCCTCGCGCCTATCGCGCTCGGCCATCAGGCATCCCAGATCGACCAGCGCGCGAACCGGCGCCCGGTCAGCTCCCGCAGCTGCTCGGCGTCCTCACGCAGGACGCGCAGCACCTCGGGCCCCACCGCGCCGCGGACGTCCGGGCGCTCGATCGGGGGGCGGCGGCTCAGCTTCTGGTCGATCGCCAGCCAGAGGTTCTTGGGCACCACGCGGCCCGGGCGGGTGCCGCTCAGCCGCTCGAGCCGCATGGCGAGCCGGCTGGCGCGCGTCTTGCGTGAGGTCTCGTGGCGCTGCACGCCGAAGTGGGGATGGGTGAAGCCGGGGTCGACGCCCGTGAACTCGAAGATCCTGCGGAGGGTCTCCAGGGGCGCGGAGCGAAGCTCCTCCTGCTCGATCACCAGGATCTGCTCGAACGGGTACTGGGCCAGGTATCGCTGCAGCTGCATGTGGTACTGGCTGCGCGCCACGTAGGAGGCGTTGGCGTGGGTGAGGGTGGCTGCGAGGTCGCCCTTCTCGCGACGCTTGGCGTAGTTGTGTACCCAGTGGGCCGCGATCCTGTCCAGCGGGTCCCGCACCACGTAAACCAGCTTCGCGTCCGGGAGCACCGAGCGCATGCGCTCGGGCACGCCCAGGTGCTGAGGGTAGGCGGTGTAGTTGGGCGAGGACTCGCCGCGCACCTTCGCGCGAGCGTCGAACTGCTGCCGGTACCACTCCTGCCCCAGGGGCCAGTTTCGCTCCTCGATGAAGAAGTTGAGCTCCTTGGGCTTCGACATCCAGATCTCCGGGTGGAGGCTGAGCTGGTAGTGAAGGCCGCTGGTGCCGCATTTCTGGGCCCCGATCACCACCAGGTTGGGCAGCGCGCCGCGCCCGGCGTCCGCGCCGTCGCCGGCGCCCGTTATCGCTTGATCAAGCGGTTTGGTCGATGTCGATGCGTCCACTTTTCAGCCCAGGGTACTAGCGGGCCAGGTCAGCCAAGGCGTTCGTACGCGTCGATCAGGGGGCGAGCGACGTGGTTTCCCTCACGCTCGAGCTCGGCCAGCGCGGCCTCGTACTTTCGCTCCACCCGCCGGCGTTCGAATCGCCCCAGGCCCTCCCGCCAGGGCTCCACACGTTCCGCGGCGGGGTGCATCTTGAGCTCGAAGAACTCCTCCATGCCGGGGTCGTCATCGATCCCGAGGAAGTCGACCAGGCGCTCGTAGGCCGCCTCGCGATCTCCCCAGATCAGGTCGTCGAGCACCACCACGCAGAGCTCGGAGGCGGACAGCGCGTGGGCCGCGCCCTCCTCCTGCCCCCGCACTCCCGCCTCGATCGCCCGCAGCCGGCCCGCCCACCAATCGATCCCCTTCAGGAGGGTGTCGGGCCCCGAGGCCTTGGCGGTCACGGATTGGGCGGCGTCGCGCCCGTCGCGCACGGTGTGCACGAAGCGCGCCTCGGCGAACAGCCGGCGCAGGGCCTGCGCCTCCCTGACGTTGTGCGAGCTCATCTCCACCAACCCCGGCTTTTCCTCCTGCGCCGCCAGCGGCCAGAGCAGGTCCACGAAGAGCTGCCGGCAGGCCGCCACCGGGTCGGATGCGTAAGCGTCCTCGAAGCGCTCCACGGCGACGTCGAACAGCGCGCGGGTGGAGAGGTTGTAGAGGCCGCGCGGCTGGCCGTCCGCCCGCACCCTGTGCCACCAGAAGTCGCGGAGCCTCTCGAGGAAGCTTGCCAGCGTCACGCGGCCCCCGAGCAGGTCCGGCATGCCCCGGGGGTCGCAGTGAAACCGCGCCTCGATCGGGACCTCGGCGAAGCGGGGGTGCCTGCCAAGGAGCCTGGCCAAGACGTGGGTGCCACTTCGCCCCATGCCGCCGATGAAGACGAGGTCCGAGCTCATCACCGCACCTCGAGCTCGCGGCCGTCGCCCGCCAGGTAGGCCATCGCCGGCGGGCCGCCATCGCCGGCGGCGCGGGAGCGCTCGAGCGTCCGGCGCAGGAGCGGCGCGCACGCGATCCCATCGGCCTCGAGGCGATGGAGCACCTCGTCGTACAGGCCCTCGAGCTCACGGGCCTGGCGCTCCGAGAGGCCCTCGCGCCAGCGCTCGCTGTGGGCGTGCTCGGCGCTCATGCGACGGCGGAAGAAGTGCCGCATCGAGTGCCGGGGGAAGACGTCGAGGAAGATGCACAGCGGCCGCAGGGCCCGCGAGCCGAGCATCAGCAGCTCGTCGAGGCTGACGGTCAGCAGGCGGTCGGGCCGGATCGCGCGCGACCCGGCGTCCACGCGCCGGATCCGCTGCTCCCACCACTCCAGGCCCTGGCGCCGGGTGCGCGGGGCGATCATGCCGCGCGTCTGGGCCACGCGCGAGGCGGAGGCGTCGCGGCCGTCGCGAACCACGTGTATGAACTTCGCGCCCTCGAACAACCGCACAAGCGTCGCGGCCTCGGCGACCGTGTCGGTGCTCTGCTCGACCAAGGCGGCTGGCGTTGGCGTCGGTGACCCGGAACCAGAGCAGATCGCAAAAGAGCCGGCGGCAAGCGCCCTCGGGGTCGCCGTCGTAGGCCGACTCGAAGGCGGCGATCGCCTCCTCGAAGCGCTGCTCGGGGACGAACCGGAACATCCCCCGCATGCGCCCCGTCTGAAAGCCCTTCCACCAGAAGCCCCGCAGGCGGGCCACGAAGTCGTCACGCGAGACGCGGCCGGCGAGCAGCCCCGGAAAGCCGCGCTCCTCGACGTGGAACCGGACCTCCACGGGGACCAGCGCGAATTGCGGGTGGCGGCTCAGCAGCCGCGCGAGGACGTGCGTGCCGCTTCGCCCCGTGCCGCCGACGAACACGAACGGCGCCGGGTGGGCCCTCGGCCGCGCGGCGCCCTCCGCCCTGCCCTCCAGCTCGGTTGCCTCGGTATCGGTCATCGTCGGAACGTTACGAGAGCCGGCCACGGCGCCCGCTAGTTGCTCCCGCTGGGCTGGCCGCCCCGAACGGTGTAGTGGTCCACGTACTGCCCGCAGGCGTCCTGCAGGGCGATTCGCTCGCCGCCGGGCCGGCTGGCGGCCAGCCTCCCCAGCCAGACCCTCCTCTGGACGCCCAGGTCGCGCTGTAGCCGGCTCGGGCGCGCCGCGTCCACCGTGACCCGTACGGGCGCGCGCCCTCGGACGCGAACCTCGCCCGCCGGCCAGAATGCTCCCTGTCCCTGCTCGGTCAGATACATGCCGTCCAGCGACGGAGGCAACTCCACGTTCGACCCGGCAGCCGAGACGGTGAGCGGCGCCTGGCTGTGGTACTGGAGCGAGAGGCGCCAGCGCCCGGGGCCGAGATCGAGGCTCTGGGCCGCCTGTTCCGGAGCGTCGAAGGGAGAGCCCACGCTCCACTCGCCTGGGCCACCAACGACGGGCTCGCGGAGCACGGTTGCGGCGCCCGTGCGGCCGGACAGCCGCCGGCCCCGTTCGCTCGTGCAGTCGAGGACGCGGCCCGGCCTGCCGCTCTTTTCGATCACCCTCAGCGGGGGCGTCGGCCCGGAGCGCCGCCAGAGGACGTAGGAGGGCGTCGTGACCACCGTTTCGAAGTTGGGCGGCGGGGTGCTCTGATAGGCGGCCCGGGTGGTGATCGCGTAGTCGAACTCGTCCAGGCGCCGCGGCGCGAGCGTGTCGAGGTCCATCGCCGTCCCCTTCTGCCAGACCTTCCTCGGACGGGCCCTGACGTCCGCCGGAACGTAGCCGCCCGGGCTTCGCGTCAGCGTGCCGCGAAGCCAGTAGCCCGCGAAGCGGTCCACGCCGAGGAAGGCGACCGTGCGGCCCCGGACCAGGCCCGCGATGCCCTCCAGCTCGTCGCCGCGCTGGTCGAAGCCGACCGGCGCGGCGCGAAGCGCCAGGAAGGTAGAGCCCGCCAGCGCCACGGCGACGATCGCACCGAGCGCGTAGCGGGGCGCGGTCAACGCGGTGCCGCGGCTACCCGGCACCGCCACGGCGGTACCGGACAGCTGCGGGGCAAGCAGGGCGCCCAGCGCCGCAACCACCACCAGGGGCGCGATCACCGCGAGCGCTTTGGCCTCCACGTAGATCGACGCGAAGGGTCGCGCCCCCGCGTATACGAGCACGGCCGCGGCCCCCACGGCCACCAAGCCGAAGTCGCGGCGACGGATCGCCGCCAGCGCGCCGATCGCGGCCGCCAGCAGGCCCAGCGCCACCGCCAGGTAGGCCCCCTCGACCTCGCCCCTGACGACCTGGAAGTCGCCCTCCGGCCAGATCCCGAGGGCCTCGCCGGGGAAGACCGGCGAGTTGAGCCGGCCGGCGGACTCCTGGATCGCGCCGACCTTGCCCACGAACCCGGACAGCTGGGCCGCGGAGAGCGCCGCCACGGCGACCACGATCACCGCCGCGGCGACGATTGCGCTGCGGTGGCGGCGGGCCTCTTCGCGAAGCTTTGCGACGTCGATGCGCAGCCTCCCGGTGCCGAGCTCGAGGGCCAGCCAGATGGGCACGGCGAGCGCGAACCAGACCAGGCCGGGAAGGCTGTAGACGAAGACGCTCGCCACGGTGAAGAGGATCAGCGCCACGAGCATCGCCCGCCGGGGGTGAGGCTGCCGGTCGCCCGGGGGCCGCTCGCGCCCCAGCTCGGTGAGCGCCACCGCGAAGGCGAGCACCAGCAGGGCCATCGCCGTCTCCTTGAAGGCGCTCTGCGCAAGGAAGGAGGCGCCCAGGTAGGGCAGCCCGGCGAGCGAGGCGGCGACGATCCGGCGGCCGGGGGGCAGCGCGTCGAGGGCGGCCAGCGCCGTCAGCGCGGTGAGCACGGCGATCGCCACCAAGAGGCCGTTGAAGGCTTCGAGGAGCGTCGCCTTGGTGGACTCGGCGGCGGTCGCGGCCACCGCCTGGGGGCCGGTCGGGTAGCCGAACTGGACGGCCTTCGGCTCGGGGCCGAACCCGTTCTGAAGCCAGTCGGTCCAATAGAGCTGGGCGCCCTGGTCGTTGGTGTAGATGCCCTCCCCGAGGGGCCCCGGGCGCTCGTTGAAGACAAACGGCAGCGAGGCCGCCGCCGCGACCACGACGATCACCGCCAAGGGCGCGCCGGGAGGCGTTCGGGGTCGGGTTCCCCAGGTGCGCCACAGCCGGTAGAGCGAGGCCCCCACCGCGATACCGACCAGCACCGCCACGGTCGCGGCCCGGCCCGGCAGCCGGATCAGCAGGGGGGCGGCGACGGTCAGCGCCGCGAAGCCCACCGCGCCCGCCAGCCAGGTCGTCTCCGTGCGCCCGAGCACGTGCAGGAGCGCCCGTCCCACGACCAGCGAAGCGAGCAGGATCGCGGCCGCCGACGCGTAGACGCTTAGCATCGCGGCAGCCTACCTGGGCCACTCGGCGGCCCCGCGGGGCCGGGTCGGCGGGGCTTCAGGTCTCCCAGATCGACCAGCCGGCGAACTCGCGCCCCGTCAGCTCCCGGAGTCGCTCGGCGTCCTCGCGAAGGGAGCGCAGAGCCTCCGGCGGCAGCGCCTCGCGCACGTCCGGAACCTTGATCGTGCGGCGGAAGGGGAACAGGTTGTCGACCACTCGCCAAACAGGCGTGGGGATGAGCCGCCCGCGCCGCGTCTGCCCGATCCGCTCGAGCGGCAGCGCGAGCGGGGTAGGCCGCGTCTTGCGGGCGGTCCTGTGGCGCTCGTCGCGGAAGCTGGCATGCGAGAAGGCGGGGTCGACGCCGGCGAACTCGAACACCCGCCGCAGGGTCTCGAGCCGCCGGTGGCGAAGCTCTTCCTGCTCCAGCAGCAGGACCTGATCGCGGGGGTAGAGGCGAAGGAACTGCTGCAGCTGGGTGTAGTAGTGGCTGCGGATCAGGTAGGACGTGTTCCGGTGGAGCAGGGTCTCCCTCAGGTCGCCTCTCTCGCGGCGTTTCGCGTAGTTGTGGACCCAGTGGGCCGCGATCCGGTCGATCGGGTCGCGAACCACGTAGAGGAGCCTGGCCTCGGGGACGATCGAGTGCATGCGCTCCGGGACGCCGACGTGCTGCGGGTAGGCGGTGTAGTTGGGCGACGATTCGCCGCGCACCTTGGCCTGCGGGTCGAACTGGGATCGGTACCACTCGAGGCCGAGCGGGTAGTTGCGCTCGGCGATGAAGAAGTCGAGCTCTTTCGGCACCGACATCGACATCTCGGGATGCAGGCCGAGGTAGTAGTGAAGCCCGCTGGTGCCGCACTTCTGCGACCCGATCACGATCAGGTTGGGCAACGCGCCGGACTCAGCCCGGGCCGTCATGATCAGCGGAGAAGGCTAGCGCGGCGGCGGGGCCGGGCCGTGGCCGCCGCGAGCAGATCGCCGGGCACCTCGCCAACCGCCAGGGCGCGCCGGAACCGCGGCCGCTGGGCGAGGATCATCCCCAAGCGGCGGCGCAGGAACAGCCCGTAGTCGCCGCTCGCGAGCGTCGCTTGGCGCTCGTTCGCGGCCGGGACGTGCTCGACCGCGACCCCAAGGCGCCGCAGGGAGCCGATCGCAAGCGAGTCGGTGACGACGAGCACGCGCTCGGGCGGATCCGGTGTCCCTTCGAGCGCGGCGCCCACCCCCCGCTCGAGCTCCTCGCCCTCGACGCCGAGGGCCACGACCAGGGTCCTGAGGCTTGGCAGCGAGACCGACTGGGAGCCGAGCCGGGCGAGCGTCCGAGGCAGGCTCGCAACCCAGGTGGCGGCGCCGCGAAGCCTCGATCCCAGACCCGGCGGCGACGGCCGCCGGCCCCGGCTCGGCCCCCGGGCCGCTCCACCGGCTGCCGCGGCAGTGGGGTGACCGACGACCTCCTCCAGCCACCGCGCCGCGTCTGCCGCCCCGTTGGCCGGCCGCTGCTCGTCGAGGTGGTCGCGAATCGCCCGGCGCCGATCCGGGTCGAGGAGGACCTCCAACCGGCGCTCGAGCTCCGGGTCGCCCGGGCCGTCGACCGCCACCCCGACTCCGCTGCGGTCCGCGTAACGCGCCCGGGCCGCCTGGTCGTCGGTTTCGCGCTGCATCGGGACGAACACGCTCGGAACCCGGAAGCGGATCAGCTCGTGGAAGGCGTTGTAGCCGGCGGCGGAGACGGCGGCGTCGAAGGCGGCGTAGTAGCGGCTGATCGGATAGGTGGCGCGCAGTTGCACGATCCCCTCGGGAACGTCGAGGAGCCCCGCGATCGCCGAGCGCATCACGGCGACCTGCACTCCCTCCCGGCCGGCGAGCGCCCGCAGGCAGCGGTCTTGCGCGCGGGCCACCTCCGCGCCCTGTCCGAGCTGGATCAGCACGGTCGTCATGCCCGAATCGAGCCCGAGCTCGCGCTCGGCCTCGTCGCGGGTAAGCAGATCCTCGTCGTCGCAGAAGACGATCGGCGCCACCTCGTGCGCCTCGCCGCGTCGCCGCCGGGTCGGCCCGCGATCCTCGCCGGCCGCGAACTCGCCCGGCTCGAGCACCGCGTCGAAGCGGCCGGCACGGGTGAGCGGCACGCCGCTCGCCCCAGGCCTCCACAGCCCCCGGCGGCACCAGACCGTCAGGGGCACCGCCTTCATCGCCGCGACCAGCGGGTCGTAGGGAAGGATGCCGTCGAAGACGAGCGCCCGCGGAGCGGCCTCGGCGATCGCCGCCCGAAGGCGGGAGCCGAGGCGGCGCGACCAGCGGAAATCGGTTCCGGCCCCGGGACTCCCGTGAGAGGCCATGTACTCGACCGCAAAACCGAGCTGCCGCACGACCGAGGCCGCTTCGGAGAGGGTGAAGAAGAGCGGCTCGAGCTCGGCGTCCAGGCGGCGGGCGATCGCCATCGAGCGCGTCAGGTGGCCGAGGCCGGTGCCGTTCGAGGTCACGAACAGGATTCGTTCAGCCGAGCCGCTCATAGGCCTCCAGCAAGGGTCGCGCGGCGTGGTTTCGCTCCCGCTCGAGCTGCGACAGCGCCCTGCGGTAGCGACGTCGGAGCGCCCAGGCGGCCGGGCCGCGGGCGTGTTCGCGCCAGCGTCCGCGCCCGATCTCCTCGGGCCCGAGGCGATGCTCGAGGAAGGAGCGCATCTGCGGATCGTCGTCCAAGGCCAGGAGCGCGAGCAGCGCCCGGTAGGACGCCTCACGGTCGCCGGCGGCAAGCTGGTCGAGGACGACGACGCCGAAGCTTCCGGGGGGCATCGCGTACGGAGCCCCATCCTCCTCCCCGCGTATCGCCAGCTCGATCTCGCGAAGCTCGTCGGTCCATCGCCCGATGCCGAGCGGCGCTGTCGCGTCCGTCGCGAACGACGTGCACGAATCGGGCCTCGGGAAATACCCGCGCGAGCATCTGCGCCTGCTTCATGTTCGCCGCCGTTGCCTCCACGAGCGTCCGCTCGCCGCCGGCGACCGGGACGACGAGCAGGGAGAGAAACAGCTCGCGGCAGGCGGCCAGCGGGTCGCGGTGGAAGGAGCCGCGGAAGCGCTCGATCTCGGCCTCGAGGCGGGGGCGAGCGACGACCTCGGCCAGGCCCGGCTGGCCGTCGCTTGAGCCCTCCCACCACTGTCCGCGAAGCTCGCCCAGGAAGCCGTCCAGCCCGATGCGGCCGCCGAGGAGGGCGGGCATTCCCCGATCCTCGCTGTGAAAGCGTGCCGCGATCGGCAGCCCCACCAGCCGCGGATGGGCGTCCAGCAGCCTCGCCACCAGCCCCGTCCCGCTGAAGGCGGCGCCGCCGACGAAGATGACCTCGCCATGCTCGGCCAAGGTCAGATGCTCGATTGCGACGCGTGGGCGCGGTGGTAGCTGCGGCGCAGGAGCGGGGCGCAGTGGTAGCCCTCCCGCTCCAGCCGGTCGAGAGTCGCGGCGTAGCGGGCCGTGATCTCGCGCTGCTCGGCCGGGTCGAGCCCCAGCCGCCAGCGCCCACGGTGGGCGGCGTCGGCGGTCATCTCGCCCTCGAAGAACTCTCTCATCGCCGGCTCGTCCGCGACACCCAGGAAGTCGAGCAGATCGGCGTAGGCGCGCTCCCGGTCGCCCCAGACGATCTCGTCGAGGCCGACGAGGTGAAGGCGCTCCCGGTCGTGGGGCGCCAACCCTCGCACGCCCTCCTCAGCCTGCCGGAGCCGATCCGCCCAGAAGTCGATCCCGGATGCCGGCGTCGGTTGGATGGTGTGCCTTCTCGCGCAGCTCGACCTTGGAGACGCCGGAGTCACGCCCGTCGCGCACGCTGTGGACGAACCGCGCCTCGGGGAAGATCCGCGCCAGCTCCGGCGCGGCCGCGATCGTGAAGGTGCTCATCTCGACCAGCGCCGGCTTGCCGGCCTGGTCGGCAAGCGGCCGCAGCAGGTCGTAGAAGAGCGTTCGGGACGCCTGGACCACGTCACCTGAGCAGCTTGCCTCGAACCTCCCGACCGCTTCCTCGAAGCGGTCGGGAGCAATAATCTGTGTGAAGCCCGCGCACCCTCGGCTGCACCCCCCACCCCCGGGCGCAGGCGCCAGCGCAGGCGGTTGGCGGCGACGCGCGCGCGACCGACCACGCCCACCGGCACCAGGGCCCGCGAGCCGGCCCGAACCCGGTACCACCAATAGGTCCGCAGCTTGGCCAGGAACTCCTCGATCGTGGCCCGCCCGCCGACCACGTCGGCGAGGCCCTTCGGGTTGCAGTGAAAGCGGCACTCGATCGGCACCGCGAAAAAGCGGGAGTGGCGGCCGAGCAGATGCGACAACACGGTCGTCCCGCTGCGGCCGGTGCCCCCTATGAAGACGAGATCGGCAGGAGTGTCGGTCATCGGCTGAAAGACGCTAGTGGTTTGCGGACGTGACCACTAGCTCAGTTCTTCGACGGCGTCCCGCTGAGGTTGGGCACGCTGTGGAGCTGGGCCCGCGTGAGCGGGCGCTGGCCCACGCAGCCGGCGGGGTCGAGCGGCCCGCGAAGCTCGAACACCCTCACGGGGCCGTCCCGCAGGACGATCCGTGCGCCGGGCTCGGACTGCGTCCAGCGCCCCTCCGGCGAGTTGCGCATCTCACCCGGCAGGTAGGGGTCGAAGGTGGTGACGACGTGGGTGTAGCCGCCCGCGTTGATCGCTCGGCGCCACTCGTGGCAGTCCGGGATGCGCCGGTAGGCGTCGTGCGGGCCGCGAAGGCCGAGCCACTGGACCCGGTTCGAGAGGTCGGTGCCGTAGAAGGGGTATTGCGTGAAGACGCCGCGGATGCCGGCGACCGCGATCCTGGCGTCGCGCACGTCCCGCGACCAGCGCAGCGCGTCGTCGAGATCCTGGACCTGGCCGGTGTTCTCGTAGCGGTGGGTGAGGTAGTGGTCCTGCTCGGCGTAGCCGGCGGCCACGGCGGCCCCGAGGGCGGCCGCCGCCAGCGCCGCCCGGAGGCGCCGGGGCGCCGCTGGGCCGAGCATGGCGCGCGAGCGCAGCGTCCAGATCAGGGCGGCGCCGGCGACCACCAGGACGGCCGCCGCCACCGCGCCCTTGGTGTGTCCCTGCTCCCACTGCACAAGCGATGCAACCGTGAACGCGAGCAGCACCGTGAGCCCCGCGAGCACGGCCGCCCGGCGGCGCGGCGTCGCCCGCAGCTGCGGGCAGGCACGGCAGGATCGCGAGGCCGACGGCCACGGCGGGGGCCAGATAGCGAACGTTCCACACGAATGAGATCGGCTGCCCCTCCTCGCCAGCGGCGGTCAGCGGCGTGAACACGTAGGCGATCGCGGTCACGGCCACCAAGGCGCCCAGCGCCCGCAGGATCGGCTCGCGCCCCCGCCAGAGCGCCAGCACGGCGACGGCGATCACGGCCGCCAGGGTCAGCGGCCAGAGGGTCCCGAAGGAGTCGTCGAGCCCGGGCCCGAACCAATCCCGCCACACCTCGGTGTCGTTCCAGTAGTGGACGACGGCGAAATCGGGCCGAAGCTGGAAGTCGCGAGCCGGAGCCGGCAGCGAGATGGGGCCGAGCGAGCCAACGTACGGGATCGGGTTGCCGACCGCGATCAGGTTACGCGCGTACCAGTAGCCGCCCGCGGCCAGCATCGGAATCCCCCAAAGGGCCGCGGCGCGCAGGCGCGCCGTCCGGGGGGCGATGGCGATGACAGCGACCGTGAGGGCGGCGACCGGCGCCAGGAAGGAGAGCTTCGTTCCCGCGGCGAGCCCGGCCGCGATCCCCGCCACGGCCAGCGCCGCCGGAGCGATTGCGCGCCCGGTGTAGGGGTGAGCGGGGAAGCGACCCCCTCCGGCGTTCGCCGCCCCCGCTCCTCGCCACCCGCCGCGTACCCGTTCACGAGCAGGGCCGCGGCGGCCAGGATCAAGGCGACGCCGGTGATGTCGTTGAGCGCCTCGCCGGCCTGGAACTCCACCAGGCTCTGCGAGCCGAGCGCCACCGAGGCGCCGATCAGCGCCTGCGGCCCGAGCCCGTAGGGCCGGCCGATGCACCAGGCCGCGAGCAGGGCCATCGACAGCCAGCCCAGGTTGAGCACCGGCGAGACGCTGTCGCGGCCCGTGAACAGGATCGGGACGGCGTGCAGCACCTCGGAGTTCGCTGGGTAGAACGAGGCGAGGAAGATCGGGTCGAAGAAGTAGATGTGGCCGAGGTAGCCGGTCTGCACGAACCTCGCCGCGAACGGCATGTGGTACCAGAGGCTGTCGGCCCGGTCCATGCCCGCGGCGAGGGTCCCCAGGGTCGGCACCATCCAGGCGGCGGCGAGCGCGGCGCAGGCGAGCACGGCGATCACGCCGGCGAGCCCCCACGCCGGTGGCGCGGGGGGCGCCGCGGCCGGCCGCAGGGGCCGGCCGTCGGCCAGCCGGGTGGCGAGGAGGCCCGCGGCCAGGCCAGCGGCCACCAGGGCGCCCAGCACGACGCCCTCCTCGAACAGACCGACGGTCCCCAGCGCCTCGCAGACCCAGATCAGGCCCGCCACCGCCAGCACCGCCTCGGCCAGCCGCGCGGGGGGCCCCGACCAGCCCGGCAGCAGCAGGGCACGCACCCGGTGGGCGCCGAAGGCCAGCGCCGCCAGCACCACGACGAGCTCCAGGGCGCCACCCAGGTACGCGCCGACCGTGAGCGTGCGCTCACCCGCCGGCGCGGTGAAAAAGCCCGCTCACGGTGGTTCGGGCTAGCGACGAAGTCGCGCACGGCCTCGTGCGGACGGCTTCCCTCCGGTCGCCGTCTCGCCCTCGTCTTCGCGAACGCTTCGCCATCCAGGCTCGCTTACGCGTGTGGACCTGCCGCCCCGCCCGCGCCCAAACCCGGCGACTCCCGCGGGAGTCGCCGGAGTTATTTGTCGAGGCCGCGAATCACGTAGGAGCGCTCGCCCTCGGCGACCATGCCCAGCTTCCGTGCCGCGCGCGCGGCGGCGCCGGAGTCCTCCAAGGCGGCCGCCTTGGCCGCCAGGCGCTCGTGCTCCTGCCGGAGCTCCACCAGCTCGCTCCGCTGGGCGCGGGAGTCTCGCCAGGCATCGAAGAAGTTCACCGCCGGGTTCACGTAGGAGAGCAGGATCACGAACAGCACGATCACCAGGACGACGCGGCCGAGCTTGTCCCAGTGAATGCGGCTCGCCGGCTGTCCGCGGGCCCGCCGGCGTGGTGCGACCCGATAGGCGCGAGCGCTCACGCTCCATGGTTCGGCGCCCGCGCTCTACCTTCCTGCAAAGGCGCTGATCCCGCGATACGAGGCTCGTTCGCCGAGCTCCTCCTCGATCCTCAAGAGCTGGTTGTACTTGGCCACCCGGTCGGAGCGCGAGGGGGCTCCGGTCTTGATCTGGCCGCTGCCGGTGGCCACCGCCAAATCGGCGATCGTCGTGTCCTCGGTCTCACCCGAGCGGTGGGAGATCACCGTCGTGTAGCCGGCCTCATGGGCGAGGTCGATCGTCTCCAGGGTCTCGGTCAGGGTGCCGATCTGGTTCAGCTTCACCAGGATGGAGTTGGCGACGCCGCGCTCGATGCCGAGCCGCAGGCGCTCGGGATTGGTGACGAACAGGTCGTCCCCGACCAGCTGCACCCGCTCGCCCAGCCGCTCCGTGAGCGCCTTCCAGCCGTCCCAGTCCTCCTCGTCCATGCCGTCCTCCAATGAGACCACCGGGTAGCGGTCGCAGATCCCCACCCAGTAGTCCGCCAGCTCGGTGGGCGACAGCGTTCGGCCCTCGTGCTCCAGGACGTAGGCGCCGCCGCCGTACAGCTCGCTGGTCGCCGGGTCGAGCGCGATGAAGACGTCCTTCGCGGCCTCGTAGCCCGCCGCCTCGATGCCGGCCACCAGGGCCTCCAGCGCCGCCTCGTTCGAGTCGAGGTCCGGCGCGAACCCGCCCTCGTCGCCGACCGTGGTCCCCAGGCCCCGCTGCCTCAGGATGCCCTTCAGGGCGTGAAAGATCTCGGCGCCCACCCGCAGCCCCTCCGAGAAGCTCCGCGCGCCGGCGGGGACGACCATGAACTCCTGGAAGTCCACCTTGTTGTCCGCGTGGGCGCCGCCGTTGAGCACGTTCATCATCGGCACCGGCAGGATGGTCGCGTCGGCGCCGCCGAGGAAGCGGTACAGGGGCTCGCCCGCCTCCACGGCGGCGGCGCGAGCCACCGCGAGCGAGACGCCGAGGATCGCGTTGGCGCCGAGCCGGGACTTGGCCGGGGTTCCGTCGAGGTCGACCAGGGTGCGGTCGATCGCCCCCTGCTCGGCGGCGCGGGCGCCCACCAGCGCGTCGGCGATGTCTCGATTCACGTTCGAGACGGCCTTCGCCACCCCCTTGCCGCCCCAGGCCTCGCCTCCGTCGCGCAGCTCCGTGGCCTCGAACTCGCCGGTCGAGGCGCCGGAGGGGACCGCGGCACGCCCGGAGGCGCCCGAGTCGAGCGTCACCTCGACCTCGACCGTCGGGTTTCCCCGCGAGTCGAGAATCTGGCGGGCGTGGATGCGCTCAATCGCTGCCATCAGCGGTGATGCTCGCGGAAGTTACCTGTCCGCGACCCGCTCGCGGAAGCGCTTCGCCGAGGCCCGCAGGGCGAGCTCGGGGTCGACGCGCAGGCGGCGCGCGAGGTCGACGAGCGCGAACAGCGCCTCGCCGATCCAGCGCTCGGCCGCCTCGCGGGTCGCCGGGTGGGCGATCCTCGGCTCGGGCTCCGCGCCCGCGAGCCCGGCCGACTGGGCGCGGCGCTGGACCTTACGGGCGTAAAGAAGCGCCGGCAGAATCTCGGGCACGTCGGCGAACGGCTCCCCCGCGCCCCTCCCCTCCTCCTCGAGCTTGATGCGATCCCAGTGCTTGAGCACCTGGCTCGCCGACTTTGCTTCGGCTTCGCCGAAAACGTGGGGATGGCGGCGAATCAGCTTCCGCACGGTGCCGTCGGCGACCTCGGCGAGGCTTCCCGCGCCGCGCTCCTCGAGCAGCAGCGCGAGGAAGTAGACCTGGAACAGCACGTCGCCGAGCTCGTCCACCAGCTTGGGGTCGTCGCCGCTGCCCGCGGCGTCGGCCAGCTCGTAGGCCTCCTCGACCGTGTGCGGGACGATCGAGCGCTCGTCCTGCTCGCGGTCCCAGGGGCACTCGCGGCGCAGCCGGCGTGTGATCTCGTCGAGGCGGCCGAGCGCGTCGAGCGTTGCGCTATCCACCCGGCGGCGGGGCGGGAACGGGCGCCGGCGCGCCGCCCGGGGGCAGGGGCGCCCCCTCGGGGCCGATCACGCCCGGCTGTCCGCCTGGCACGCTGGGCCAGTCGCATACCTCCGGCGGGTCAAGGCTCAGATCCTGGAACGCACACGGCCGCTGCGGCAGACCCGGGATCGGCTGTCCGGGGAACACGGTTGTCGTCCCTGGCTGCACCACCGCCAGCGGGGTCACCGGAGCGGCGCCCGGGACCGGCTGGAGGGGGGCCGTGAAGTTCTCGCATTGGCTGACCACATAGCCGTCGGCGCAGAAGGTCCGCGACGTCCACTTCTCGGTGAAGTCCTGCTGGAACCGCTGGACGGTCTCCTGCTCCTTGCCCTGAACCAGCTGTTGCTGGATCTGCTCGCTGACCTCGGCGATCGGCGTGGTCTGCGAGGGGGTGACCTTCACGACCTGGATCAGGTAGTAGTCCGTTTGCCCCTTGAACGGGCCGACGAGCTCTCCCTGATCGGCGGCGAAGAGCTGCTCCTCCAGGACCGGCTCGCTCTGCCCGATGGTCACGCCCTCGACCAGGCCGCCCCTGTCCTTGGTCGCGTCCTCGGTGGAAAAGCGGGCCGCGACCTTCTTCCAGTTGGCCGGGGAGTCGTCCTGCTCCAGCTGGGCCTTTGCCTCCTCCACCTGCGCCTCGTCCTTGTTGACGATCCGGCGCACGTCAAGCGTCTCAGGCTGCTCGAACTGCGCCACGTTGGCTTCGTAGAAGTCCTCGATCTCGGAGTCCGAGACGCTCCCGCCGTCAGGGATCACCGCGGTCTGGAGCTGGTCGCCCAGCAGCACAAGCTCAACTCGGGAGCGCGCCTCCTCGGCGGTGAAGGCAGCCTGCTTCAGGTACCGCTCAAAGCCCTTTTGGCCGCCGAAGTCCTGCTCGATGAACTGTTCCAGCCGGTTCGTGATCTCACTGTCGGAGGCCGTGATCCCGCGCTCGGAGGTCTCGCCGCGCAACCAGCGCCCGAGCAGCAGGTCGGACATCGCAGCGTCGCGAAGGGCCGCGTACTGCGGGTTGTCGGGCTCCGGAACCTGGGCTACCTGTTGCTGGCGGGCCGCCTGCTTCAGCGCCCGATCGAACTCCTCCGTGGTGATCTCGCCGTTAGGCGCGTCCTCGACCAGCGCGACCGCCCCCGACGGCACGCTCGGATTGCCGATCCCCTGGGCGATCGCCACCACCACGAGCAGCACGGCCAGGACCGCGGCCAGGACCATGGCCGCCACGACTCGCCTGTCCTTGGGCACGGACACGAGGAACGGCAGCATAACGAGCCTGCCTAACGCGTCCCTAAGTTAGGCGGCTACGGCCTCCGCCGAGGCCAGCGGCATCCGCCAGCTCGAGCACGGCCGCCAGGCGCGCCTCGGGCTGGTCGGGGACGCGCACGGACACGGACTTGACGCGCGATTCGTACATCGCCTCGGGGATCCGCTCCCGCAGGCGACCCATCGCGGCCGCGTCCAGCTCGAGCGGGGTGACCGATAGCCGCTCGCCGCGGAACTCGACCGTGCGGGCGCCGAGGCGGCCCAGCTCGATCCGGGCGCGCTGGAGCTCGAACAGGCTCTCGACGGGCTCGGGCGGCGGGCCGAAACGGTCGCGGAGCTCGTCCCGCAGGGCACGCAGCTCGCCCGCCTCGCGGGCGCCCGCGAGGCGGCGGTGCACGTCGATCTTCGCCGCCTCGAAGGGGATGTAGTCGACGGGCAGGTAGGCGTCCACATCCACGTCCAGGCGCACCTGCGCCTCGGCCGCGCCCGCGCCGTCGGCGGAGCGAAGCTCCTGCACGGCGTCGTCGAGCAGCGAGACGTAGAGCTCGAAGCCAACCGCCGCCACGTGACCGGACTGCTCGTCGCCGAGCAGGTCGCCGGCGCCGCGAAGCTCGAGGTCGCGCATGGAGATCGCGAACCCGGAGCCCAGCTCGGTGTGGTCCGACAGCGTGGCAAGGCGCGCCGCGGCCTCCGAGCTGAGCCCCTCCTCGGACGGATAGAGGAGGTAGGCGTAGGCGCGCTCGCGCGACCGCCCCACCCGGCCACGGATCTGGTAGGCCTGCGCCAGGCCCAGCTCGTCGGCGCGCTCGACGATCAGCGTGTTCGCCTGCGGGATGTCGAGGCCCGACTCGATGATCGTCGTCGCCACCAGGCAGTCCGCCTCGCCACGCAGGAACGCGAGCATGGTCTGCTCCAGCTCGGCCTCGTCCATCTGGCCGTGGGCCTCGGCGAAGCGGACGCCGGGGCAGAGCGCGCGGAGGCGCTCGGCGACCCGGTGCAGGGTCTCGATCCTGTTGTGGAGGAAGAACGTCTGGCCGCCCCGGTCGGACTCGCGCTGGATCGCCCTGCGAATGAGCTCCTCGTCGTAGGGACCGACGTAGGTGCGAATCGGCCGGCGCCCCTCGGGTGGCGTCTCGATCACCGAGATGTCGCGCACGCCCGCCAGGCTCATCTGCAGGGTGCGAGGGATCGGCGTCGCCGACATCGAGAGCACGTCGACCTTGAGCTTCAGCTGGCGAAGGAGCTCCTTCTGGCGGACGCCGAAGCGCTGCTCCTCGTCGACCACCAACAGCCCCAGGTCGGCGGCGCGAACGTCGCGGGAGAGCAGCCGGTGGGTGCCGATCAGGATGTCCACCTTGCCATCCGCGAAGGCGGCCAGCGTCGCCCGGATAGCGGCGGGCCTGCGAAGGCGCGAAACGATGTCGACCTCGATCGGGAACTCGGCCAGGCGCTCCCGAAAGGTACCGAGGTGCTGCTGCGCCAGGATCGTGGTCGGCACGAGCATCATCACCTGCTTGCCGTCAGAAACGGCCTTCTGGGCTGCGCGCAGCGCCACCTCGGTCTTGCCGTAGCCGACGTCGCCGCAGATCAGGCGGTCCATGGGGCGCTCGGACTCCAGGTCCCCCTTCACCGCGTCGATCGCCTCGAGCTGGTCGGCCGTCTCCCGATACGGGAAGGAGCGCTCGAGCATCAGCTGCCACTCGCCGTCGGGCGGAAACTCGTGACCCCGGCGAGCGCGGCGCTCCGCGTAGAGGTTCAGCAGCTCTCCCGCCAGCTCGCGGGCGGCACGGCGGGCCCTGGCCTTCACTCCCTCCCAGCGCGCCGACCCCAGCGCCGACAGCTGTGGCGGCTCGCCCCCGGTGCCGACGTAGCGGGTGATCTTCGCGAGCTGGTCGGTGGGGGCGAAGACGCGATCCGAGCCGCGGTAGGAAAGCTCCAGGTAGTCGCGGGTGACGCCGGCGACCGTCTTCGTCTCGAAGCCGGCGAAACGGGCGATCCCGTGGTCCTCGTGGACCACGTGGTCGCCGACCCGAAGGTCGGTGAAGGTCGCCAGGCGGCCGCGCGCGGGCGCCGGAGCCGCCGCCCGGCGGCGGTGCACGAGCCGGCGGAAGGGAATCACCTCCAGCCTCAGTTCGCGCGATACGAAGCCCTCGTAGAGCCTGGCCTCGGCGAACAGCAGGGAGCCGTCGGGTTGCGCTACCTGTGCGTGATCCAGGAACCGGGCGTCGAGCCGGTTGAGGCCGTAGCGGGCGCGCTCGGCCTCGCCGCGATTCTCGAACGCAACGACCACGCGATTGCCGGAGCGAAGCTCGCGCTCGAGCTGTGACTCCGCCTCGCCGATGCTGCGAGCGGCGGAGGTCGGCGCCTGCGCCTGGAAGGAGAGGCATCGGCCTCCGGCTCCGCTCCGCCGGCGTTGGCGGCGATCCCGTGGATCTCGAGCGAAGCGCGCTCTGTGAGGGGCGCGGCGACGTCGACGTAGAGGCGGCGCGCGTCGGCGGCGTGGAGCGCGGTCGTCACATCGTCCCAGTGGTCGCGGAGCGCCGTTTGAATCTCCTCGGCCGCGGTGATGATCACGGCGGTCTCCGGGGGAATCAGCTCGAGCGGCGCGCGGAAGCTCTCCAGGGGCAGCAGCTCGCTCAGGTCCGGCCGCTCGCCCTCGTCCTCGAGGGCCAGCTCCGCCAGCTCCCGGTGCTCCGACGCGAGCTCCGCGGCAGGCGCGAGCTCCACCCGCTCGGCGTCATCGAGGGAGCGCTGGGTGAAGGTGGAAAACCAGCGGATCAACTCGATCTCGTCGCCGAACAGCTCCAGCCGCGCGGCCCGGTCCTCGGTGGCCCCGAAGACGTCGAGGATCCCGCCGCGGACCGCGAACTGCCCGCGCTCCTCAACCTGGTCGATGCGCTCGTATCCGGCCTCGACCAGCCGATCGGCGATCTCGCCCAGGTCAACCTCGGAGCCGCGCTCGAGCGTGAATCCCGCCGGGCGAAGCGAAGCGTCGGGCACCGCTTCGGCGAGCGCCACGGCGCTGGCCACGACCACCGTCGGATCGGGGTCGGCGAGCGCGTCCAGCGCCGCGATCCGCAAGCCGACGAGATGTGGCGGCGGCGCCACGTGGGACGCGTAGCCCGTGCCCCGCGACGGGTAGTAGCGGACCGGGCGAGGCGCCAGGTAGGCGCGCAGCTCGCGGGCCAGGTCGCGCGCCCCGATGTCGTCGGCCGCCACCACCAGCACCGGGCGGCCGCCGAGCCCCTCCTCCGCCTCCGTGAGAGCAGCCAGCAGGAAGGGCTGGATGGACGCCGATATGTGCACGGGCGCCGAGCGGCCCTCGCGAGCGGCGCTCGCCAGCGAGCGAAACCGCTCGTCGTCCGTGGCGATCTGAAGCAGGGGGCGCAGGCTCATTTCAGGCGGTTGGATCCTCGTGCGCGCATGGCCAAAAACCGGACGCGAAGGTCCGGCAAGGTTCACCGGGCACAGGCCCGGCCGGATTCGATTCTAGGATGCCTCCTATGAGCAAGACCCAGTACTACTGCGCCAGCACGCTGGACGGCTACATCGCGGAGGCCGACGACACCCTCGACTGGCTGCTCAAGTACCAGGGCAGCTTCGAGGGGGAGGGCGTCGAGCCGATCAAGGGCTCCTACGACCGCTACTACGAAGGCGTGGGAGCGCTGATCATGGGCTCAGCGACCTACGAGTTCATCCTCGACGAGCTTGACGAGTGGCCCTACGAGGGCAAGCCCACCTGGGTCCTGAGCACGCGAGACCTGCCGAAACCGGAGGGCGAGGAGGTCGACGTTCGGATCGTCAACGCCAAGGTCCCGGATCTGTACGACGAGGTGATCGCAGCGGCAGGCGAGCGGAACCTGTGGGTCGTCGGCGGCGGCAACGTCGCATCGCAGTTCGCGGACGCGGGCCTGCTGGACGAGCTGCTCATCACCGTGGTCCCCGTCGTTCTGGGCGAGGGCAAGCCGCTGTTCGACCGCCGGCTCCCGGGAGGCCCGATGCAGTTGACTGGGAGGCGCACCTTCGACAGCGGGATGGTCGAGCTGCGGTACGAGATCGCTGTCTAAGCCTCGTACGGAAGGCCGGGGCCGGAGCGCTGCCACTCCACCTGCCCCTTGCCCTCCGCGAGCGAGCGCTCCTCCACCCCATCCCAATCGTGCAGCATCCGCTTCAGGCGTGCCACCGCCTCGGGCGGGTGCTCGGCGATCGTCGCGGCGAGCTTGAGTGCCTGCTCCTCGGTGGCGGGGGCGGGAGCGACCCTGTGCACGAGCCCCCAGCGAAGCGCTTCCTCCGCACTCACATCCTTGGCGGTCAGCAGCAGGAACTTGGCGACCGAGAGGCCGCACAGGGTGACAAGGCGCGCGGGCCCCACCGGGACGCCGAGTGCCCCGCCCGGAAAGCGCATCCTCAGGTTCGAGCCGCCCACCCGTAGGTCGCAGGCAACGGCGATCTCGGCGCCGCCGCCGACACAGGAGCCGTGGCAGGCGGCGACCGTAGGCTTGGGAAAGCCGGTCAGCTCGTCGTAGAGCCGCGCGAAGAGCTCCATGCGCCGCACCTGATCCTCGGCGCTGAGCTCCTCGCGGACATCGGCGCCGGCCGAGAGGCCCATGTGATCGGTGGAGGAGAGGACGAGGACCAGGACATCGTCGTCGTCGCGAGCACTGGCCAGGTGTCCGAGCATCTCCTCGAGCATCTGCATGTTGATCGCGTTGCGGGACTCGGGCCGGTCGAGGCGCAGCAGGGCGACGCCCGCCTCGTCCACGTCGTAGCCGGTAACCGACGTCACTCCGATGCCTCCTCGTCGCCGGCCCGAGCCAGCTCCGTCACCAGGCGCTCCGTCTCGTCGGCGGCGCGGCTCACCAGCTCCCGAACGTCGGCCTCGGGTTCGGCGAAGCGCGAGAGGACGTAGGCGGAGACCGCTTCGGGATCGGTCGAGTCGGGCCGCCCGACCCCCGCCCGGACGCGCCAGAACTCCGGCCCGCCGAGTCCCTGCGCGAGGCTCTTCAACCCGTTGTGGCCGGCGAGCCCGCCGCCGAGCCTGGTGCGCACCTCGCCGAACGGCAGGTCGATCTCATCGTGCACCACGACGATCCGATCCAGCGGCAGCTTCAGGGCCCCGCGGGCAGGGCCGGCGGAGCTCCCCGACTCGTTCATGTACGTCTGGGGGATCAGAACGGCCACCCGTTGCCCCGCGGGGCCCGCGCGGCCCTCGGTGATCAGGCCGCGAAACCGCTCCTTCGCCTTCGGCATCTCCCAGCGCCGGGTGAGCTCGGCGGCCGCCTCGAAGCCGAGGTTGTGGCGGGTGGCCGCGTAGCGCGAGCCCGGATTGCCGAGGCCCACCACCAGCACCCGCTCTGTGCCCGCCGAGACCGCGGGCTTCCCATTCTCTCCGCCGCGACGCAGCCGGCGCAGAAGCGACAGCGGCTAGTCCCCTCCGCCGGATTCGCCGCCCTCGGCCGCGGCCTCGCCCTCCGCGGCCTCGCCCTCGGCGGCCTCCTCGCCCTCGGGCACCTCGCCCTCCTCGCCGACCAGCTCGGCCTCCTCCTCGAGCTCCGGCTCCGGCTCCTCCTCGACCCGCGGCGGCGACAGGGTGGCAATCGTCACCTCATCGGGGTCGTCCACGGCGAACTCGACTCCCTCGGGGGCGATCAGCGCGCTGAGCTGAAGCGTGTCGCCGATCGACATCCCGGAGACGTCGGCGGGGATGCTCTCGGGGATCGCCGTGGGCAGGGCCTCGATCGTGATCTGGTGCGTGACGTGCTCCAGCACGCCGCCCTCCTTGACGCCCGGGGCATTGTCGGCGCCGAGCAGCTCGATCGGCACCTCGGCCTCGATCTCCTCGTCGAGCTTCACCTCGAGCAGGTCGAGGTGGATCAGCGCGCCACGCACCGGGTCCCGCTGCTGCTCCTTGACCACCACGGGAGTGGACCCCGAGCCGTCGAACTCCAGGTCGATCAGGGCGCCGCCGCGGGTCAGCACCGTGTGCGCCAGGCGCTCGGGGACCTGAAATGGGCGCGCCTCCTTGCCGTCGCCGTAGACGACTCCGGGGACCAGGCCGGAGCGGCGCAGGCGGCGGCTTTGCCGCGAGCCGAACTCGCTGCGCTGCTCGACCTTCAGGGTTGTCCGATCGCCGGCCATGACCGGCTCGGAGGATAGCTGGACGCCGATCAGGGCTCGTCGAACCGCAGGCTCTGACCTGGCGCGAGCACGCGAACCTCGACCTCGGGCGCCAGCCGCCCGGCCCACTCCACGAACTCGCGCGCCGGCCGCTCGAACAGCCAGGGCCAGAGCCGCTTGGCGCCGAGTGGCGCCAGCGTTCCCCAGTGCACCGGCACCGCGAACCGGGGTCGCAGCATCGCGAGCGCCTTCGCCGCCGCCTCGGGATCGAGGTGGCCGGGCCCCAGCTTCGGGCCCCATCCCCAGATCGGCAGCACGGCCACGTCGAGATCGGTGGCCAGGTCACGCATCCCATCGAAGAGCGCCGTGTCGCCCGCCCAGTAGACGCTGCTCGGCCCCTCGACGACATATCCGACGACCCCGCCCCTGCCGAGCCCGAAGATGCGCCCGCCCACGTGCCGCGCCTCCACCGCACGCACCTGGATCCCGGCCAGCCTCCCCGTTTCCCCCGGGGAGAGCTCGGTCACATTCGCGAATCCGTGCCTGGCCAGGAGCCCGGCGGTCCGCGGCGGAGCGAGGATCGGCACCGAACGCCCGACCTGGCGAAGCGATGCCAGGTCGAGGTGGTCGAGGTGCTGGTGTGAGATCAGCACCCCGTCCACGCGGCCCAGCGCGCCGCGACCGAGGCCGCCGTGCCGCCGCAGGACCACCATCAAGCGCTCGCGGAGCAGCGGGTCGGTGAGCAGCCTCGCCTCCCCCGTCTCGATCAGCACCGTCGCGTGTCCGGCGTAGGTAATGGCCCCCCGGCTCGGCACGCCGGCAAGCATATGCGGCTGCCTCAAAACCCCCGCGCGCACGCCTGGGCGGATTCTGAGACAGCCCCTCGAGTGGCGAAATCTCGGCAGCGCGCGGCTACCCTGATGCCATGGCGGACGGCAAGATCCCCAAGGGCCGGATCCGCCGCTCGGCGAAGCTGGGCTCGGCGCTGGGCGCGCAGGCGACCCGCTACGCCGGCACCAAGGCGGCGAACGTCGCCCGCTCCGGTGAGCAAGCCGAGCGGCAAATCGAGGCGCGCCATCTGGAGACGGCCGTGAGGATGGCCTCGACCCTGGGCGAGATGAAGGGAGCGGCGATGAAGCTCGGCCAACTCGCCTCCTTCATCGACACCGAGTTCCTGCCGCCCGAATACGCGGAGCTCTACCAGGAGGAGCTCGCCAAGCTGCGCACCTCGGCGCCGGCGATGCCCTGGGAGAAGGTGGGCGCGGTCCTCGAGGAGGAGTACCGCGGTGAGCCGCTCGACGAGCTGTTCGCCGAGATCGAGCAGGAGGCCTTCGCCGCCGCCTCGATAGGCCAGGTGCACCGCGCCGAGCTGCACGACGGGCGCGCGGTCGCGGTCAAGATCCAGTATCCCGGGGTTGCCGAGGCGCTCGAGTCGGACCTCCGCAACATGGGGATGATCATGCGCCTGGCCCGAGCGATCGCGCCCGGGCTGGACGCCAAGGCGGTCGCCGAGGAGCTGCGCCTTCGGGTGATGGAGGAGCTCGACTACGAATACGAGGCGCAGAGCCAGCGGACCTTCGCCCGCGCCTACCGCGACCACCCGTTCATCTACGTCCCCGACGTGCTCACGCGCCTTTCGCGGCGCCGCGTGCTGGTCACCGAGTACGTCGAGGGCCTCGGGTTCGAGGACGTGAAGCTCCTGCCGCAGGCCGATCGCGACCGCTTCGGCGAGATCGTCTTCCGGTTCTGCTTCGGCTCGATCTACCACCTACAGCAATTCAACGCCGATCCCCACCCGGGCAACTACATCCTGATGCCGGACGGCCGGGTTGCCTTCCTCGACTTCGGGATGACAAAGCGGCTCGACCGCGAGCAGATCGAGCTGGAGCAGCTCGCGATCGACGCGGCCACGCGCCGCGACCCCGCGGCCCTCCGCGAGGCGCTCCACGTCCTGGGCTTCGTCAAGAACCCCTCCAAGCTCGACGCCGAGCGCCTGATGGAGCACGTGATGGTGGTCGGCGGCTGGTACATGGAGGACCGCGAGATCCAGCTGACGCCGGAACGGGTGATGAAGGTGATCGAATCCACCTCGGACCCGCGCTCCCCCTACTACGACCTGATGCGCCGCGAGAGCATCCCCGCCGAGGAGCTGATGGGCCGGCGGATGGAAATCGGCGTGCTGGCGGTGCTGGCGCAGCTGCGGGCAACGCGAAACTGGCACCGGATCAGCCGGGAGTGGATCTACGGCGACCCGCCCGCGGGCGAGCTGGGCGAGCTCGAGTGGGCCTACTTCGAGGAGCGCGGCGAGCGCCGCGTGCCCGGGCTCACCGAGCGAGCCTAGGTCTAGGTCCGCTCGCCCCCCGGCTGCACCTCGCCTCGGCGCCTTGGGAGCAGCCGGCCGCCGACGAAGAAGAGCGAGATCAAGAAGCCGAGCACGGCGGCGATCGCGACGAACCTGAAGCCCGCCTGGATCCCGGTGACGAACGACTCGCGCACGATCGTCGTGATCGTGGCCTGGGCCGAGGCGCCGAGCTGGTGGAGCGCCGCGGTCCCGGAGTCGGTCCCCGCGAGCACCCCGTGCAGGACGGCGGTCTGGTGGTCGGTCAACTGGGTCCCCGCGGAGCCGGCCTTGTCGGCCAGCTCGTCCTCGGAGGTGAGGGTGAAGATCGTGGTCGTGACCGCGAGCCCGATCGCGCCGCCCGCGATCTGGAACATGTAGATCAGCCCGCCGGCCAGGCTGGCGCGGGAGGGATCGAGCGCGGTGACTCCCGCGGTGGTCACCGACGAATAGAAGAACCCGGCTCCGACCCCGGTCACCGCCAGTCCCGGGACCAGCGCCCCATAGCCAGAATCGGCGTCGAGCATCGACAGCAGGAAGGGACCAATCGCGAGGCCGAGGGCGCCCAGCGTGATCGTCGGCTTTGGGCCCAGCCGCTGGTACACGGGGCCCGCGAAGAAGGAGACGAGGGCGAAGGTGCCGAGCATGGGCACCATCCCCAGGCCGGCCTCCAGCGCCGAGTAGTCGAGGATCTTCTCCATGAACTGCGGCGCGTACAGCACTGTGGCGAAGAAGACCGCGGACATCAGGAGCACGGTCAGGCAGGCGGAGCGAAACTCGACGTTGCGAAACACGTCGGCGGGCACCAGGGCGCCCTCCCTCATTCGCGGCTCGATCAGGGCGAAGCCGGCGACGAGCAGGACCGCCACGGCGAGCATCGCGATCACGCGGGCGTCGCCGAAGCCCCAGTCGGCGGCCTGGTCGAAGGCGAGCAGCACCAGCAGCAGGCTGGTGGAGAGCGTGACGATGCCCGGGTAATCGATCCGCCGGCTCTCCACCTCCGGACGCGGCTGATGGACCTTGAGCCAGGTGACGAGGACCGCGAAGGCGGCGATCGGGACGTTCAGGAAGAAGATCCAGCGCCAGCTCAGCTCGTCGGTGAGCACCCCGCCGAGCAGCGGGCCCATCGCGTTGCCCACGCCCGCGGCGCCCAGGATCAGCCCACCGGCCAGCCCGGCCTTCGATTCCGGCAGGGCGGCGTAGGTCATGCCGAGGATCGCCGGCCAGATCAGCGCGCCGCCGATCCCCATGCCCACCCTGGCGGCGATCAGCCACGGCGCGTCCTGGGCCACCCCGCCCAGCAGCGAGAACCCGGCGAACAGGGCGCTGCCGACGAAGAAGGCGCGGCGGCGCCCGAACAGGTCGGCGAGCCGCCCGCCGGTGACGATCGCCATCCCGAACACCAGGCAGTAGGCGTTGATGACCCACTGCGCGGTGCCGAGGTCCACGTTGAGGTCCTCCTCGATCGCCGGCAGGGCGACGTTCAGCGCCGTGAAGTCGTTGGCGATCACGATCACGCCCAGGCCCATCGCGAACAGGGCCACCGCCGTGCCCGGCTCGACCCGGTCGGCGTCGCGTGCGGGCCCGCCGGTCACTGGTCCAGCCCCTCGAACAGCCGCGGGTCGTTGGTGCAGATGCCGTCGACCCCCAGGGCGACGAGCCGCTTCATCTCACGCGGGTCGTCCACGGTCCAGGCGATCAGCTCGAGCCCCGCCTCGTGGCAGGCGCGGGCCAATCGCGGGGTGATCACCGGGTCATAGGCCCAGATCGATCGCACCCCCAGCTCCGGGGCCTGGCGACGGACCTCCCTGGGCAGCCGCCTTCGCAGCGAGATCAGCCCCGCGATCACAAGCAGCTTGGCCCACGAGACCGAGTTCCAGTCGCGCGTCACCTTGGGCACCGTCCAGCCCAGGCGCAGACGGGGGTCGAGCCGGCGGAGCACCCGCAGGCTGGAGACCTCCATGGTCGAGATCGAGGCTCGCTCCGTCAGGCCGCGCTCGCCCAGCGCCGCGACCACCTCGTCCTCGCGGCCGGCCATCTTCAGGTCGCAGTCGATCTCGACCCGGTCGAGGGGCGCGCGGGTGAAGGCATCGAGCGCCTGGTCGAGGGTGAGCGGCTCGCGGCGGGCCGCGTCGCCCCAGTCGTGGGCCACCAGAAGCGGGGCCGCGCCCCCGGGCACGGGCCCCGCCGCCGCCTGGCGCCAGTCGCCGCCGTCGCGGAACTCCGAGCGCGGGCGAAGCACGTCCAGCTCGATCATCTCGACGCCTGCCGCCACCGCCGCCTCGAAGCTCTCGAGGGTGTTCCCCGGCCGGATCGAGTCGGCTCCCTTGTGGCCGATTCGCTTCAAGGGCACATGTTATGGTCGAACGGAGATGCGAAGGCAAGGGCGGCATAAACGGAAGCCTGCCATTCCGTTTCGGAAACCCCTCCTCGTATCGGTGTCCGCCGCCTTGGCCGTGACCGCTGTGCTGGTGGCCACCGGCGCCGAAACGCCGCCGCCAACCGTCGACCGGGCACTCGCGGCCCAGGTAAGGCCCAACGTGGTGGTGATCGAGTCCGACGACCAGACGGTCGAGTCGATGAGGGTGATGGACAACGTCGTCTCGCTGATCGGGGACCGCGGGGTGACCTTTACGAACAGCTTCGTCAACTACTCGCTCTGCTGCCCCTCGCGCGCCACCTTCCTGACCGGCCAGTACATGCACAACCACAAGGTGCTCGACAACGAGCCGCCGGACGGCGGCTTCGCGCGCTTCGACGAGCTGCACCGCGGCAACAACCTCGCGGTCTGGCTTCGTAACGCCGGCTACTACACCGCGATGATCGGCAAGTACCTGAACGGCTACTCAAGCATTCCGCGAACGCCACCCCCCGGCTGGACGGAGTGGCGCGCGGCGTCCCAGGTTAGCGATACACAGAAGGTCTACAACTACAAGCTGAACGAGAACGGCGCCCTGGTCGACTACGGTCAGGATCCCGCCGACTTCAAGCAGGACGTGTTGACCCGCAAGGCCGTGGACCTCGTACACCGCCGGGCGCCGATAACGCAGCCGTTCTTCCTCTGGCTCACCTACACGGCGGCCCACGGCGGCGGCCCGGACCCCAACCCGAACCCGCCCGGCAACTGCACGGGCTCCGCGAAGCCGGCGCCCCGCCACGCCCACGCGCTCGACTTCGAGCCGGTGCCGAGGCCCCCGAACTTCAACGAGGCTGACGTTTCCGACAAGCCGGCCCGAATCCGAAACCGCCAGAGCTTGGACGCCGGTGACATCGCCGAGATCCAGCGCCGGTACCGCTGCCGGCTCGAGTCTCTGCTCTCGGTGGACGAGGGCGTGAAGAAGGTCGTCGACGCGCTGAGGGCGGAGGCCGAGCTCGCCAACACGGTCCTGATCTACACCTCCGACAACGGCTACTTCCACGGCGAACACCGGATCTCCAAGGACAAGCGGCACATCTACGAGGAGTCGATCCGGGTGCCGCTTCTGATGCGCGGCCCGGGGGTCCCGCAGGGAGTGAACCGCGGGCCCCTGGTGATCAATGCCGACCTGGCGCCGACGCTCGTCGACCTCGCGAACGCGCACCCCCAACTGGTGATGGACGGCCGTTCGCTGATCCCGGTCGCCAACAACCCGAGCATCGCGCAGGGACGCGAGCTGCTGATCGAGCAGCCGGGCTTCGCGGCAATCCGGACCGAGGGCTACATCTACGCTGAGTTCAGCAACGGCGAGAGGGAGCTCTACGACCTGAGCACCGACCCATTCGAGCTTCAGAGCCGCCACGCAGACCCCGCCTACACGCTGGTACAGGCCCAGCTCGCGGCCCGCCTCGACCAGCTGCGAACCTGCACCGGCTCCAGCTGCCGCACCAATCCATCACGAGTTCTTCCCTGACGAAAAGGAGGCCCTCGAAGCCGCCGGGTTCCTGCAGAGCCGGGGTGGAGATGGCTAGAAAAGCTGGTTCTCGCCGGCGAAGATCTCGCTGACCGAGTCGTCGGCGAAGATCCGCCGGATCGAATCGGCGAGGGTCTGCGCCGTGGAGAGCACGGTGATGTTGTCCGGGGCGCCCGGGCGCAGCGGGATCGTGTCGGTGACCACGATCCGCTCGATCCCCGATTCCTCGTAGGCGAGCCGCTCGTAGGCGGGGCCGGAGAAGACGCCGTGGGTCGCCGCCGCGATCACGCGAGCGGCGCCCTCCTCGAGCACCGTCCGCGCCGCCGCGCCGAGCGTGCCGGCGGTGTCGATCATGTCGTCGACGAGCACCGCTGTCTTGCCGTGTACCTCGCCGACCACGTAGCCGATCTCCGCGACCTGCTGGGCGGGGCGCTCCTTCTCCATCACCGCCCAGTGGCAGCCGACCTTGCGCGCGAAGTTGCGCGCCATCTTGACCCGCCCGGCGTCGGGCGAGACGATCACGAGCTCCTCGGTGAACGCCTGGTCGATGAACCACTGAGTGAGCATCGGCATCGCGGTCATGTGGTCCACGGGGACGTGGAAGAAGCCCTGGATCTGGCCGGCGTGCAGGTCCATGGTGAGCACCCGGTCGACGCCGACTCCCTCGAGGCACTTGGCGACCACACGGGACGAGATCGGCTCGCGCGGCGCCGACTTCTTGTCCTGGCGCGCGTAGCCGTACCACGGCATCACGGCGATGATCCGGTGTGCCGAGGCGCCCTGGGCGGCGTCGATCATCATCAAGAGTTCCGCGAGGGCATCGTTGGCGGTCATGCCGTGCGCCTCGTTCCCCGAGGTGGACTGGACGATGAACACGTCGGCGCCGCGGATCGACTCCTCGTAGCGGCAGTAGACCTCGCCGTTGGAGAAGGTGCGCAGGTCGACCTCGCCCACGTCAACGTCGAGGCGGCGCGCGATCTTCGCGCCCAGCTCCATCGAGGCGCGGCCGCCGAACACCATCAGGCGCTTGGTGTAGTCCTGTGGGATCGAGCTGACCAGCCGGGGGCGCTCCTCCAGCGTGCTCATGGTTCCTCGGCCTCCGCTTTCCTTGCCCTCTTCTTGGCGTAGCCCTCGATGTTCCTCTGCTCGGCCCGCTCGACCCCGAGCGCCCCCGGGGGAACGTCCTCGGAGATCACGGAGCCAGCTCCAGTGTAAGCGTCATCGCCGACGCTGACCGGGGCGATCAGCATCGTGTCGGAACCGATTCGCGCACGTTCCCCGATCTTCGTCCGGTGCTTGCGAAAGCCGTCGTAGTTGACGGTGACGGTTCCAGCCCCGACGTTGGAGTCGGCGCCGACCTCCGCGTCGCCGACGTAGGCCAGGTGCGGGACCTTGGCCCCCTCTCCGATCCGCGAGCCCTTGATCTCGACGAAGGCGCCCGCCTTGGCGCCCTTGCCCAGGGTCGCGCTCGGGCGCAGATGGGCGAAGGGGCCAATCTGGCAACCGTCGGCGACCTCGCACTGGACCAGGTAGGAGTGCGGGGCCGTCACCTCGGCGCCGAGGATCGAGTCGATCAGGGTGGTGTGCGGGCCGACCACGCTGCCACGCCCGACGCGGGTGTGGCCGCGCAGGCTGGTGCCCGGCTCGATCACGGCATCGGGCTCGATCTCCACCTCGGCGTCGATCCAGGTCGCCTCCGGGTCGGCGACGGTGACGCCGGCGAGCATGTGGCGCTCGAGGATGCGGCGGCGAGCCTCGGCGCTGACCACGGCGAGCTCGACGCGGGTGTTGATGCCGATGTTGACGCTCACGTCGTCCACTTTGTGAACCAGCAGCCGCCGGCCCTGATCGCGGAGCGCCGTGAGCACGTCGCCGATGTAGTACTCGCCGGCCGGGTTCTCGGTCGTGATCCGCCCCAGGCCGTCGGTGAGCGCCCCGCCCTCGAACGCGAACGTGTTCGTGTTCACCTCGTGGATCGCCAGCACCTCAGGCGGCACTCCCTCGGGGTGCTTGGTCTCGACGATGCGCTCGAAATCCCCGTTCGCGTCGCGGACGATGCGGCCGAGCGACGCGGGGTCCTCGCGGTCGACCGTGACCACGGTGGCGGCGGCCTCGGCCCCGCGGTGAGCGTCGACCAGGCCGGTGATCAGCTCGGCCGAGACCAGCGGGTGATCGCCGTTCATGACCACGACCGTCTCCGAGTCGCCGACGAGGCCTAGCGCCGCGCGCACCGCGCCGCCGGTTCCGTCGGGCTGCGGCTGGATCACGGTCTCGGTGCCCTCGGGGAGGGCCGGTGAGAGGTCGTGGTCGGGCGAGGCGATCACGCAGACGCGCCCGGCGCCCGCTTCGCGTGCGGCGAGCACCGGCCAGGCGATCATCGGCCGCCCGCAGATCGGGTGGAGCACCTTCGGCAGCGACGAGCGCATCCGGGTGCCCTCACCGGCGGCCATGATCAACACGGTGGGCCCGCTCACCTTCGGAATCGTAGTGCGAGCCGAGCCGGCGCACCTGACCGCGCGCGGGCTCGCGTTCGGCCGTTGGCCGTCGTCTCTCAGAAGACGACGTCGAAAGGCCGGCTGGCGGGCGTCAGATCGGTGTTCTGCGCCCTGTCGGTGGCCTGTGCCTCGAAGGTGTGCGGCCCGAGGGCGAGCGGGGAAGACGGGGTGTGGCTGGCGCTCGGCCCCGAGCAGGGGGCGAACGGATCGGAGTCGAAGCGACACTGGAAGGTGGAGCCCGCCTCGCTGGAGGAGAAGGTGAAGGTGGGGGTGTTGTCGGTGGTGGAGCTTCCCGGCCCGCCGGTGATCGTCGTCTGCGGCGCCACCGAGTCCTCGACGTAGGCGCGGGCGGCCGAGCAGGGCGAGATGTTGCCGGCCGCGTCCCGGGCGGTGGCGCGGAAGAAGGTGGTCGTGTTGCCGGCCACCAAGACCCCTATGCCGGGCGTCGCGAAGCTGGCGGCCGACCCGGAGACCAACGGGGCGCCGGTGCAGCTGGCGGTCTTGTAGAGCGCCACTGTGGAGCCCGCCTCGGCGGTGCCCTTCACCCTGAGCCCGTTGGAGTTGGAGGGCGAGTTGGGGTCAGTGTCGGTGATCAGGGGCGCCGCCGGAGCGCGGGCGTCGACCGTGAACGACCTCGAGACGACGGCGCTCTCGTTGCCGGGGGCGTCGATCGCCTTGACGTAGAAGGTGTGGGGACCTTGCGAGAGCGGCGCGCGCGGGATCAGCGGCGAGGCGCAGGGCTTGAAGGCGGCCGCGTCGAAACGGCACTGGAAGGTCGAGCCGGCCTCGTTTGAGCCGAAGGTGAAGCTCGGGGTCGGGTCCCTGCTCACGCCTCCCTGGCTTGGCCCGGAGATGATCCGCGCCACGGGCGGCGTCGTCTCGGCCGTGTACTTGCCGAAGGTGGTGTAGGCCGGCTTCCCGGTGCGGTCGAAGCGCAGCAGCCCGGCGGTGCCGCAGATGCTGCAGTAGCTCGCGTACACGGACCCCGGCTCCGGATCGCGCCACAGGAACCAGAACAGGCGCTGCACGTTCCAGTTCTCGCGGTTTTGCAGGATCATGTTGAAGGAGCTGATCAGCATGTTGCGTTGCCCCATGGGGCCCTTGTTCTTGCAGAACTGGTCTGGGGGGCCCGACCCCCAGGCGAACTCGGTCAGCCACAGCGGCGTGGCCCGGTCGCCGTGGCTCTTCATCGAGGCGCTGAACCTGTTGATCGCATCGCGAGTCTGCTCCAGGTTGCACCCGTATGGATGCAGCGCGGCGGCGTCGAAGTCCGCCTTGACCCCGGCCACCCCGTAGAGGTGGCCCAGGAATCTCCATGCCGTCACGTCCCCGTAGCTGGGCATTCCGGCGAGGACGACCCGGGCCTGCGGCATCCCTGGCCTTGATCGCGTCGTTGGAGATGCCAAGCAGCTGCGCGTATTTTTGGGCGGACTGCTGGACGTTTGCTCCCGGGCTGAAGTACTTCTTCAGGTTGGGCTCGTTCCAGACCTGCCAGGACTGGATCGGCAGCGGCGTCGCGCCCGGTCCGAAGTCCTGTTGGTACTTGTTGGCCCAGTAGCTGCCGCCGGGCCCGTAGCGCGCCACGGCCGCCCTCAGGAAGTTCTGCCACGAGAGTCTTTCGCCGCTGGTATTGAGCGGAGGCCGCCCGGGAGCCCCGTTGCCGACCCACGGCGGCGACCCCCACACGAACGGGACCGCCCGGATCCCCTCGTCGGCGAGGCCGCCGATCAGCCAGTCCCGCTCGCTCCAGTCGTAGGAGCCCCGGACGCGCTCCACGTCCCGCCATTTGAGCATGAAGCGGGCCGTCTGGACGCGGGCGTCGGCCATCCCCGCGCGGTCCTGGGCGTCGAGCTGCCCTTGGGCGATCCCGTAGAACTCCGTTCGGACCGCTCCGGCAGCCGGCGCGGCGAACAACAGCGCAGCGAGCGCTGTGAGAGTGACCGCGAGGCGCGTCACTCCTGGGCCCTGCTTGGCTCCCTGCTCCAACTGTTCAGCATCCGCGCTCCTCAGCGTAGCGACGCCGCGCGGGCGGCGTCGCAGTGGACTACGGCTAAGTGCGTAGTGCTAACGCCTAGTGCTGATCGCCACCAAAGCTCGAGCAGCTCGAACTCTCGCTCATATTGGGCCACCCATTTCGCATACGAACAGATGTTCGTGTACCCGTCGGACGGAACGAACTGGGGAGCCCGGACTTGAACCGGGATCACTGGCTCCAAAGGCCAGGGTCTTGCCGATTAGACCACTCCCCAGTGAATGTGTAGTTTGACGATACGCTCTCGGCTTCCGGCAAGGGCTAGGCCCGCCGCGTGGGTGTGACCCGGAGCCGTGATCCGGTTGTAGAGGAGGCGAAATGGCCGACGAGTACGTGTTCATCGACGAGTGGGACGTGGACGCCCCGCAGAAGGCCGTGTTCGACGCCCTCGCCGACGCTCGCACATACCCCGAGTGGTGGCGGCCTGTCTACATCGCCGTCGAGGCGGACTGCGCGCCCGAGGTCGGCTGCGTCTCGCGCCAGGAGTTCAAGGGCCGGCTGCCCTATCACCTGAAAACACGCTCCGAGATCGTTCGCCTCGAGCCCCCGCGGGAGTTTGAGGTTCAGGTGATCGGCGACCTGACCGGCAAGGGAATCTGGACGCTGACTCCCTCGGACGGCGGGGTACACATCCACTTCGACTGGCGCGTGATCGCCGACCGGCCGCTGCTCCGCATCCTCACCCCCGTGCTGCGCCCGCTCTTCCGCTGGAACCACAACTGGTCGATCAAACGGGCGATCGAGGGCCTGGAGCCCTACGCCCGCTCGCGAGGCAGGGCTTAGGCCCTCAGTCCTCCGCGGGGCGACGAACCCTGCCCGCCTCGGTGCCCGGCTCGGTGGCGGGGCCGCGCGGCGAGGCGATCCCGAGCACGCGCATCGCCTTCAGGCCCAGGCTGAGCTTCTCGCGCCCCTCGCTGGAGGAGATGTCGTGACCGCTGAGCTCCCGAACCCGCTCCAGCCGGTAGCGCACGGTATGGCGGTGGGTGAACAGCTGGGCCGCTGTCTGGGCCACGTTGCCGTCGTTCTCCAGATAAGCCTCCACGCTCGCCACCAGATCCGTCTCGTACTGCTCGTCGTAGGCGGTGAGCGGCGCCAGGGTCTCCTCGTAGAAGCGCTCGAGCTCTCCCGGGTCCTCGCTCATCGCGGGCAGCAGCAGGCGGTAGGCGCCCGTGTCCTCGAAGGCGAGCAGCGAGAGGCCCTCGGCGTCGGCCACGTTCGCGGCAAGCAACGCCTCCTTGCCGGCCCGGTAAAGGTCGACCGGATCCTGAGTCGGGCGGCTTCGAGCCACCGTCACCGCGAAGCCGGGCAGCGAGGCGGACAGCTCGCGCTCCAGCCCCTGCGCGGCGCGCGCCAGGTCGCCGTCCTCGGAAGCCGGCACGATCCCCGCGATCTCGGCCGGCTCGCCCTCGGCGAGCGCTCCCAACGAGCCGCCTCCGGTCGAGCGAAGCGCCCGCAGGGCGACCGTGAGCACGCGCGCCCGCCAGTCGCCGGACTGGGCGGTGCGCGGCGCGGCGCGGGCGATCACCACTCCCGCCCCCGCCTCGATCTGCGCTCCCAGCTCGGCCGCCCGGGCCACGATGTCGCCGCGATCGGTGACCTCACGGGCGATCACGGCGCGCACGAAGGCGCCGGCAGCCTCGTCGCTGGCCCAGTCCGGCGCGCGCGAGCGCTCCACCTCCAGCGCGAGCAGAGTCGAGACCATCCGCGCCAAGGCCGGCGAGGGTGGCCCGCCGCGCGCCCGGTAGCGGAGCTCGCCGACCACCGAGTCCGCCACGCGCAGCTCGGCCGACGCTACGCCATGGGCCTCGGCCTCGGACAAGAGCTTTCGCTCCTCCGCCGACGAGGACGCTGCGACCGCCAGAACGGCGCTCGAGCGATCGATGAGCGCGACGCTGGCGCCGAGTGCCTTGCCCGCCGCGCGGGCCACGGCGGGCAGGCCGGCGCCCGACTCGATCGCCCCCGACAGGGCCTCGAGCGTCCCCTCATCTGGCTCCTGTGCAGGGACGTTAGGGCCCTTCTTTGCAGGGACATTGGCACTCGCGGACTTCGAGCTCACCCCGAAATTCTAGTGGGCCCACTAGTCGTGCTCACGGCGCATCGGCCGATCCGACGGGGCCATCAGGGGGCCCGTTCAGTCCAAGCCGGGAACGATCCGCGTGATGTCGTCCCAGAAGTAGACGATCAGGACGCCGAGCGCGACGCCCAGGAGCAGCAGCGCGGCGAGCACGAACAACGACAGGACCGCCGCCGTCGCCTTCTCCCAGGTCCGCCCGTAGGAGCCGATCGCGGGGGCGAAGATGAACGCGGCGAACGCGAGCACGCTGATCACCGCGGCGCCGCCGAAGAGGTAGAACTCAGTCCCTAGCCCGAGCAGGCGGGGCATCTCGCGAGGCATTCTGCCGTAAGTGGGTGACGATCATGGCGACCGCGCCGCAGAGGGCAAAGGCCGCCACCCCCAGAGCCCAGCCGGCGCTGACGTCGCTCAGGTAGTGGACCCGCAGGTATACGCGAGACAGCCCCACCAGCGCCGCCAGCGCGATCCCGAGGACGAGCAGCGCCGAGCCGCCGGCCATCCCGGGGCGCAAGCGCACGGCGAGGGTGAGCGCCAGCCAGGGGAAGATCACCGCGTGGGCGGCGTGCCCGCTGGGAAAGGCCCAGCCCTCGGCGTCGGCGAGCGGATGGGATGGCCGCGGGCGCGCGGTCTCGTTCTTCAGCTCCTCGACCCCGATGTAGATGATCGCCACCGCGGCCACAAGCACGGCCGCCTCGGACCAGCGCCGCCGCACCGCGAGCAGGAGCGCCGCAAGCGCCGCCAGCGGCAGGTTGACGGCGGCGGAGCCGAGCGCGGTGACGATCTTGGCGGCGTCCGTCACCCACGCCGTGCGCAGGTGGCCGGCGACGTCGAACGCCGTGCGGTCGCCCGCCGTCGGCCCCGGATCTCCCGAGATCACCACGGTGTAGGCGACCACCACGTAGACGCTGACGGCGAGTATCGCGAGCAGGGTGGTGAACTGGAGCCCGAGCTGCCCGGGCGTCACCCGCGCCCACAGGAAGCGCGCGGGAGGGGCCACCCGGCGACCCGCCGCAAGCAGAGGGCGGAGCGCCGCGCGGCGCTCCATCCCCGCCACCAGCCGCCTGCGATTCTCCTGCTCGCGCAGGAAGCGGACCGCGACCACGATCCCCACGATCACGCCAACCGCGATCCCGAAGAAGAAGGTGCCCCGGCCGGCGGCTTCGGCCGCCGCGTCGAGGCTCTGCGCGGCGAGGTAGCCGATCAGCCCGAAGGCGGCCGCCCAGAGCCCCGTACCGAGCACGCTGAACGGCAGGTAGTAGCCGTACCGCATCCCCGAGCTTCCCGCCGCGAACGGCGCCAGGGCCCGGACCAGCCCGATGAAGCGCCCGATCAGGATCGTCTTTCCACCGTGCCGGTCGAAGTACCGCTCGACCCGCGCGAAGCGCTCTGGGGTGATCCGCACCCTGTGCCCGTGGCGCATCAGGAAGTCGCGGCCCAGCCTGCGCCCCAGAAGAAAGCTCACCGAATCGCCGGCCAGGGCGGCAGCCCACACGACCCCGATCGTCAGCACGATCGAGGTCTCCCCCTGGCCGGCGACCGCCCCGCCGAGGATCACCGCCGTCTCCCCGGGAAACACGAGCCCGATGAAGGCGCCGGTCTCCAGGAAAGCCGCCAGGCCCACCAGGACGTAGGTCCAGTCGCCCAGCCCCGACGAGACGTCCTCGAGCGCCTGCTCCAGGTCGATGTTCGGGAGCGCCCTGCTGAGGGCCACGAACACGCCGATCGCCACCGCGACGCCGATCAGCATGGGAAGGTGCGAGCGCCTCGCCTTCGCGCTGGGTCGCTCGCCGCCGTTCGCGCTCATCGGCTCGCCTCGGGCGCCGCCACGATCGCGTTCGCATAGCGCGGCGGCAGCGCCTCGGCTGCCCGGTCGGCGGCCACGATGTCATCGAACAGCCCACAGGCCGTGGGGCCCGACCCGGCGACCAGCGCCACCGGCGCGCCGGCCTCCTTCAACGCCCCCAGCGCCGCGGCGATCTCGGGCCGCAAGGAGAGCGCCGCCTCGCCCAGGTCGTTGACCAGCAGCTCGCGGTAGTCGAGCGGCGACGCGCCGCGGGCGGCGACGCCGCGCAGCTTCCCGGCGATCGCATCCAGCTCGGCGAGGTCGCGGCCAAGGCCGAGGCGATCGGCCTCCGCGTAGACGTCGGCGGCCCGCAGGCCGTCCTCGGCGGGCAGCAGCACGGCTGCGAACTCGCCCGGTGGGGGCAGTGGCTCCACCGCCTCGCCGGCCCCGCCGACCAGGGCGAAGGCGGGGTCGAGCTGCGAGGGGACGTCCGCCCCGAGCTCGGCGGCCAGCCCGGCGAGCCCGTCCACCTCGTCGCGCGCCAGGCGCAACAGCGCCGCTGCGTCGGCGCTGCCACCACCCAGCCCGGCCGCCACGGGAATGCGCTTCTCGATCTCCACCCTCGCGGCGAGCGCGTCCAGCCGCGGGCGCGAAGCGCCGCGAGCGCCTCCTCCGCGAGGTTCGGGCCGTCGACGCCGGGGCAGACCACGTGGTCCGCGTCGGCGTCGGAGACGACGATCCGGTCGGCGAGCGTCAGGGGGCAGAACAGCGAGCGAATCTCGTGCAGGCCATCTGCTTCACGGCGCGGGCCCAGATAAAGGCAGAGGTTGAGCTTGGCCGGGGCGCGGAGAGTCAACGGACCTCCAAGCGCTCCGCGAGCTGGACGAAGTCGGCAGGCCCGAGCGCCTCGGCCCGAGCCTCGGAGTCGATGCCGAGGGCGCGGAGCGCCTCGCGTGCCGCCTCCCGCGACGGCCCGCCGGCCAGCTCGAGCGAGCCCGCGAGCGGCTTGCGGCGATGCGCGAAGGCGTCGCGCACGAGCCGAGCGAGGGCGGGCGGCGGTGCCGCGGCTTTGCGCGTCAGGCGCAGGAGCGCCGAATCCACCCGCGGCCTGGGCCGAAACACGGCGCGATCCACCGTGCGCAGGAGCTCCACCTCGCAGGCGAGCTGGAGCAACACGCTGGGCGCCCCGTAGGTTCGCGAGCCCGGCACCCGCCCGCAGGCGATCGGCGATCTCTCGCTGCACCATGACCGTCCACGCCGCCACCTCGGGCAGCTCGGCGACCGTCCTCAGCAGGACCGGGGTGGCGATCGAGTAGGGCAGGTTCGAGACCATGGCCGTCGGCGAGGGCTCCAGGCCCCGTAGATCGGCCCGCATGGCGTCGCCCCAGACGAGCGAGACGTTCGGGTGGCGGGCGGAGACCGCCTCCAGCTCCTCGGCCAGCCGCCGGTCGAGCTCGATCGCGTGCAGATGGGCGACCCGCGGCGCGACCCGGTCGCTGAGCGCGCCCTCCCCCGCCCCGACCTCGAGCACCACGTCGCCTGGATCGAGGTCGGCGTCGCGAACGATCGCCTCCAGCAGGTTGGTGTCGGCGAGGAAGTTCTGATCCAGCCTTACCACTGGAACGCCCTCGCCGCGTTCGTTTCGACGATTCGCTCCAGCGCCTCGTAGGCGATGCCGCGCTCGGCGGCGAGCAGCTCGGCGACCTCGACGACGTTTGCCGGCTGGTTGGGCTTGCCGCGCGCCGACTGCGGCGCCAGGAAGGGCGAGTCGGTTTCGACCAGCAGCAGCTCCTCGGGGACGAGGCGCGCCGACTCCCGCAGGCCGTCGGCCTTCGGATAGGTCGCGTTGCCGGCGAAGGAGCAATACCAACCGCGCTCCGCCGCCTCCCCCACGCGCTCCGGCGGAGCGGAGCAGCAGTGGAGGATCACGGTCACGCCCTCGGCCTGGGCCGCCAGCGTGGCGAAGGCCTCCGACAGGGCATCGTCGCCGCCCGCCGGATCTCGCACGTGGATCACCACGGGCAGGCCCGTACGCCGGCCGATCGCGATCTGGGCCTCGAACGCGGCTCGCTGCTCGGCGCGTGGAGCCCGGTCGCGGTAGTAGTCGAGGCCAGTCTCCCCGACCGCCACCACGCGCTCATGGCCCGCCAGCGCCTCGATCTCGGCAGCCGCCCTCTCGTCGAAGCCCGCCGCGGCATTCGGATGCCGCCCGACGCAGGCGAACACCTCCTCATGCGCCTCCGCATCGGCGATCGCCTCGCGGTTGGCGGCCTCGTCGGTGCCCACGGTGAGGATGCGACGGACCCCGACCCGGCGCGCCGCAGCGACCAGATCGGCCGCCGCGGGCTCGCAGAAGGACAGGTGCGCGTGGGTGTCGACCACGGCCGCAGTCTAGGAGCGCGGGCACTCGGCGAACCTCGCGCTCGGATGAGCTTCAGGCCGCCGCGGGCTCGATCTTCGGGAACAGCGGCGCGAGCTTCCCGATCGGCTGGCCGCCGCCGCGCGACCCGAACGAGGCGGGCGCTCGCCACTCCTCGCCGAGCGCCGCCAGCATCCGGTCGCAGGCCTCCGGCATATACGCGTGGAGCAGCAGGGTGACGACGCGCAGGCCCTCGGCCAACCCGTAGAGGACCTCATCAAGCCGTTCGCCCTGATCCGGGTCCTTCGCCAGGTCCCACGGGCGGGTCTCCTCGACGTAGCGGTTGAGGCGTCGCACGCGCACCCAGATCTCCTCCAGCGCCTGGGTCAGCTCCACCTGGTCCAAGAGCTCGGCGATGCGGGACTCCAGCCCGGCGAGGCCGTCCTCGCCCCCCGCCAGCATCGGGTCCGGCTCCGCCTCGGGAATGCGGCCGTCGCGGTAGCGCTCGATCATGGCCAGCGTGCGGCTGGCGAGGTTGCCGTACTCGTTCGCGAGCTCGGTCTCGTAGCGGGCCTCGAACCCCGCGGCCGAGACCGACCCGTCGCGACCGAAGGAGACCTCGCGCAGACAGTAGTAGCGAAGCGGGTCGGCGCCGAACCGCTCGATCACCTCGAACGGGTCGAGCACGTTCCCGAGCGACTTCGACATCTTGTGGCCCTCCATCAGCAGGTAGCCGTGGATGAACATCCGCTTCGGCACCTCGTAGCCCGCGGCCATCAGGAAGGCGGGCCAGTAGACGGCGTGGAACTTCAGGATGTCCTTGCCGATCAGGTGGAAGGCCGGCCAGAAGCGCGCGGTCAGATCCTCGCCGTCACGCGCGTAGCTGAGGGCGGTGACGTAGTTGAGCAGCGCGTCGAACCACACGTACATCACCTGGCTTTGGTCCCATGGCAGCCGCACTCCCCAGGTCAGCTTCGGCCGCGAGAGCGACACGTCCGCCAGGCCGCCCTTGATGAACGACAGGGCCTCGTTGTATCGGGGCTCGGGGCGCACGAAGTCGGGGCGCTCCGCGTAGAGGCGCTCGAGAGGCTCCTGGAACGACGACAGGCGGAAGAACCAATTCTCCTCGCGCTCGCGCGCGAGCGGGATCTTGTGGATCGGGCAGGTGTTGTCCTCTCCCAGCTCCGACTCGGTCTTGAAGTCGGCGCAGCGAGGGCAGTACCAGCCCTCGTAAACCCCCTCGTAGACGTGGCCGTTGTCGTGGACGCGCTGGGTGATCTCCTGCACCTTGGCCTCGTGCTCCGGATCGGTGGTGCGGATGAAGAAGTCGTTCGAGGCGTTGATCTTCGGCATCAGCTCCCTGAACCTGGGCGCGTTGCGATCCGCGAGCTCGCGTGGCTCGATGCCCAGCTTCTCGGCCGCCTGGGCGACCGGCTCCCCGTGCTCGTCCGTGCCGGTCAAGAGGAACACGTCCTCGCCCCGCTGGCGCATGTGGCGAGCCAGGACGTCGGCGGCGATCGTCGTGTACGCGTGCCCGAGGTGGGGCTCGGCGTTGACGTAGTAGATCGGGGTGGTGATGTAGTACGACACGGGCGCCGCCAGGATATTGAGCGCTCCCTGCCCCGGGTCGGCGCGCTACTCGCAGAAGGGCGCCGTGGTGGGAGTGTCGCGGCCTTCGACCCCGGAGCAGCTGCTGAGCTCCGAGAGGCGGGCCCGTAGCGCCTGCTCGACCGTCGCGTAGGAAGCCCTGCCGGCGCGGTTGCGGAGCTCGAAGGGATCGACGCGAAGGTCGTAGAGCTCACGCTCGCCTGTGCGGAGCTCGGAGTAGACGTGTCGCCGGCCGCGGATCGCCTGGTAGGTGCGAGGCGTATCCAGCTCGACGAGCACCCCCCGTCCGCGCGGCCAGCTCTGGCGGCCGCCCAGCAACGGCGCCAGCGAGCGGCCGTCCAGGCGGCGGCAATCGCCCGGTGCCGCGCACGGCGGGACCGAATCGCCGAACCGGCTGGCGTAGGCGAGCAAAGTGGGCGCCACGTCCTGGATCGAGACGACGGAATGGACGCGCGACGCCAAGGCACCGTTGCGGTAGGCCCTCGGCACCCGGACGGCGAAGGGAACGTTGAGGGCCGGCTCGTAGACCGCGCCCTTGCCGTTCGGCTTGCGGTGCTCGCCGAAGAAGTAACCGTTGTCGGAGAGGTAGAGGATGATGGTGCGGCGAAGCTGTCGCTGGCGCCGCAGCTTCGCGATCACCCGGCCGACACCGTCGTCCAGTGCCGAGACCGCGGCGAGGCCGCAATGCCAGATGTGGCGGATCCTCCTGATCGCGTCGGAGCCGAGCCTTGGCAGAGCCCGGATGGCCTGCGGCTTGTCGGCCACCCTCCTCTCGTTGAACGAGGGGGGGCGAGGCAGGGGGAAGTGGTTCACCTCGCGGTAGGTCCGTCGATCGGGCGGGAGCGCCGACGCCTGGGTGCGGCATGGCGAAAACGTCGATCTCACGCCGTGGGGCGCGTTGTAGGCCAACCAGAGGAAGAAGGGACGGCGCCTGCGCGGGCCGCGGTCGAGAAACCGTCTCGCCTTGCGGGTGAGCACGTCCGTCGAGTAGTCACGCCGCTGGTGGCCGTAGCGCACGCGGCGGCCTTCGTCGCTGACCTCGTAGCGGTAATAGCCCGGGTACTTGATGAATTGAAACCAGCGGTCGAATCCCGGGGCCGGGCTCACCCCGGCGACATCGTTGTACCCATTCAGGAACTTGCCCACGAACCCGGTGCGGTACCCCGCCCTGTCGAGCCAGACCGGAAGCGTGTTTCCCGGATCGCTCAGATCCGAGTATCCCGGGTGGTTCGAGAACACGCCGTGGTTGTGCGGATACTGCCCGGTCAGCACCCCGGCGCGGGCCGGGCAGCACAGGGGTGGCGCCGCGATCCCGTCCGTGAAGCGCGTCCCCGGTCCGACGATCCCGCGAAACGTCCGCGGCATGTACTTGCGCTTGAAGGTGTTCTGGGCCTGGTCGTCGGCCAGGATGACCAGGAAGTTGGGGGGTCTTTGAGCTCCGGCCTGCGCTGCCGCCGTCCCCGGGAACGCGACGGCGCCCGTCGCAAGCGCGCACAGCGTCGCCACCGCGGCCAGGATCGGCGCCGAGGCGGCGGATCGGCGTGATGACGTGATCGGCCCCACCCGGTGGACAAGGGTAATGGCCAAAGCGAACCGGCAGGGGGTGTAGCGTTTTCCACGCGTCCATCGCGAGCAAGGGGTAAGCAAGGTGAGCGCACCCGGCGTCTGGTGGGTCTGGAACCGGTTCACAAGCGCACACGTGGCGCTTTACCGGGCGAGCGGCGGGCGGGTTGGCGGGACCTACAGGGGCGCGCCCGTGCTTCTGCTGCACCACGTGGGACGCAAGAGCGGCCGAGAGCGGGTCAACCCCTTGATCTACCTCCGCGATGGCGACGACCTGATGATCGTGGCCTCCAAGGGCGGCTCGCACCAGCACCCGATCTGGTGGCTGAACCTGCGCGAGATGCCCGAGACGACCGTCCAGGTCGGCGGGCGGACGCAGCGCGTCGCGGTTCGCCAGGCGTCGTCCGAGGAGAAGGCCGAGGTCTGGCCCCGGCTGGTCGAGATCTATCCGCCCTACGCCGACTACCAGGCGCGCTCAAGCCGTGACATCCCGGTGATCAGATTGAGCCCGGCCTGAGGGGATGTTCGGCGCGCGAGGTGGCCGATGCCGTCCTGCGGCCCCGACCTGCCTCGGGTTGCCTGGCCGGTGACCGAGGCGATCAGGCTGGTCACAGCAGGCTCTCCTGCCCCTTCGCGGTGCGCCGGCGGCGTGGGATCCCGGCCGCCTCCGTCAGCGCCGCCTCGATCTCGGCCAGGATCGCCTTCTCGGAGCGCGAGGCAACGACCGGCTCCGAGAGCCCGTCGACGTGGACGTAGGTGCGCCTCCCCTCCCCTCGCTCACCCGGCTCGAGCGGCACCAGCGCGTAGATCCGGTCGGCCCGGGCGAACTTGCCGTAGCCGAGCGAGACCAGCCGGGGCTCGCGCTTGGTCGCCATTCGGAAGAAGCCTAACGCGAGGCGACTAATCCGATTTCGTGGCGAGGCGCTTCAGGTCGCGCTTGGCCTGCTGGGTGCAGTCCGGGGCGAATGGCCGGCGCGCCAGGATGCCGATCGCTCCGTCCGGGCTCGCGATCAGGAAGCTCGCTCCCTCGCCGCCGCTTGCCCCGTCGACCTCGTCGCCGTCGTTGAGCAGTTCGTCGACCGCGCAGAAGGGATCGCCGCCGATCTCGTATCCCTGGCCGGCCGGCTTCAGGTTCAGCGCGTTGACGATCTCCGAATCCGGGGTCGAGCTGCCGGACCCGCAGCCGCCGGCCGCGAGGGCCAGGGCGGCGGCCAGTAGGGCGAGCGCGGGGCGGCGACGGGCCATCGGCGATCAGAACCTATCCGGCGCGGGCGGCGGAAAGCGGGACGGGCGGTCGGGAAAGCGGGGCGGGCGGCGGAAACGGGTGGCGAACGACGAGAGGGGCGGCATCCAGCCGCCCCTCTCATACGTCCTTGGCCCGACCGCTTCGAGCCTAGGAGTCCCGTGCCCTTACGGGGGGCAGGGGTCCGTCGTGCCGGCGTACGGCGGCGAGATCGTGTCGGTCGGATCGCCGGCAGCGGTGTAGTCGAACACCGCCTGGACCTTGAGCGGGGATGCCCCGGCGGGGCACCGCGCCTGGACTCCACGCTGGATGGTCGCGTAGAAGTCGTCCAGGGCCGGATTCGCGGTCTGGGTGTTGGGCACCGTGAGCGTCGGCCCGTAGGGCGAGGCCGCGGGCTGGTTCGTGATGCTGCCCGTGAACAGCACCGTCGTCGAGCCCCCGGTGTTGGTCGCCGGGTTGTTGCACCCGGTGGTGGCGTTGGCCACCGGCGCCCGCGCGTACAGCGTGATGCTGCTGTTGGTGGCTCCCTTGAAGATCATCGTGCACGCGACGAGCGCCCGCCGTGTTCGGGATCGTCGACGCGATCCCGCTGACGTTGCCCGCCGCCGACAGGAAGGCGTTGCCCTCGCTGGGCGGACTGCCGTCGGCGCCCGGGCCGCATTGCTCATACGCCTCGGAGATGTTCTTGGCCGTCAGCTCCGACGCGGGACACGACGGGATCCCCGCCAGGTTGATCCGGCCGTCGTCGTCGTATCGAACGATCACGTTCGTTGACTCGCTGGTCGCCGGACTGAACACCGAGCGAACGCGAGTGCCCAGGCGGATGTTCTCGAACGCCGGACCAACCGACCCGTCAAGCGCCGTGTTCGTGGCCCTGACGCAGGAATCGCTGCCCGTCGAGGCCTTCGGGGTGCAGGTCGGCACCACCGGCGGCGCGGCGGCGGCGCTCGCCGGAAGGGCGATCAAGCCCACCCCGAGGGCCGCGGCCGAAGCCAAAAGTAACGCGATACGTCTCCTAGTCCTCATGTATGGATCTCCTCCTTGTCTCGGGGCAGCTACCCAACCACCCCTCTAATCCCTGCCGCAGAAACTACCCGGAAATCTTACCTCGCAAACACGAGAGGGGCGGCACTTTGGCCGCCCCTCTCGCTACGTCCTTGGCCCGATCTTCGAGCCTAGGAAACCGCTCCCGCTACGGGCACAGATGCGTCGAGTTATGCGTGTCGTTCGGATCGCCGGCAGCGGTGTAGTCCCAGGTCCCCTGCATCTTGTGGGGGGACGCGCCCGGCCGGGCACCGCGCCCGGAAGGCGGTTCCACGCGTAGACTGTCGCGTAGAAGTCGTCCAGGGCCGGATCCGAGGTCTGGGTGTTGGGCACGGTCAGCGTCCAGTCGTAGGCCGAGGCCGCGGGCTGATGCGTCAGGCCGCCCGTGAACAGCACCGTCGCCGAGCCCCCGGAGTTGGTCGCCGGGCTGTTGCACGCGGTCGCCGGTTGGCCACCGGAGCGCGCGCGTAGATCGTGAGGCTGTTGTTGGTAGCCCCCTTGAAGATCATCGTGCACGCGGTGAGCGCTCCCGCAGCGGAATCGTCGACCCGACCCCGCTCGACGTTGCCCGCCGGCGACAGGTAGGCGTTGCCCTCGCTGGGCGGATTGCCGTCGGCACCCGGGCCGCATTGCTCATACGCCTCGGAGATGTTCTTGCCCGTCAGCTCCGACGAGGGACACGACGGGATCCCCGCCAGGTTGAGCGCGATGTCGTCGTCGAATCGCAGCTTCGACGCTGGTCGTCTCGCTGGTCGCCGGGGTGAACTGCGAGCGAACCCGAACGCCGAGGCTTGATGTTCTCGTACGCCGCTCCGATCGCCGGGCGGCGGCGACCCGTGGTCCGATCGTCCCGCAGGAATCGCTCCCCGGGGTGGCCGGGAAGGCACAGGTCGGCACAACCGGCGGCGCGGCGGCGGCGCTGCCGGGGAAGGCGATAAAGCCCACCCCGAGGGCCGCGGCCGAGACCACGAGTGCCGCGATACGTCTCCTAGTCCGCATGTATGGATCTCCTCCTTGTCTCGGGGCGGCTTCCAACCACCCCTCTGCCCGACTACCCGGAAATGCAATACCCGGAAATCCTGCGCCCCTCCAAACACGAGAGGGGCGGCACTTGGCCGCCCCTCTCGCTACGTCCTTGGCCCGATCTTCGAGCCTAGGAAACCGCTCCCGCTACGGGGGCAGGCGTTGCGTCGACGTTGTGCGTGTCGGTCGGATCGCCGGCAGCGGTGTAATCCCAGGTCCCCTGCATCTTGTGGGGCTGCGGGGCCGAGCTGTGCACCGCGCCCGGAAGGCGGCTCCACGCGTGACCGTCGCGGAGAAGTCGTCCAGGGCCGGATTCGAGGTGTGGGTGTTGGGGACGTTGAGCGTCCAGTGTAGGCCGAGGCCGCGGGCTGATGTCGTCAGGCCGCCCGTGAACAGGACCGTCGCCGAGCCCCCGGTGTTGGTCGCCGGGTTGTTGCACCCGGTCGTCGGTGGCCACCGGAGCGCGCGCGTAGATCGTGAGGCTGTTGTTGGTAGCCCCCTTGAAGATCATCGTGCACGCGGTCAGGTTCGCCGCAGCGGAACGGTCGACCCGAGCCCGCTGACGTTGCCCGCCGGCGACAGGAAGGCGTTGCCCTCGCTGGGCGGATTGCCGTCGGCGCCCGGGCCGCATTGCTCATACGCCGCGGAGATGTTCTTGCCCGTCAGCTCCGACGAGGGACAGGACGGGATCCCCGCCAGGTTGAGCGCGATGTCGTCGTCGAATCGCAGGTTGACGCTGGTCGTCTCGCTGGTCGCCGGGGTGAACTGCGAGCGAACCCGAATGCCCAGGCTTGATGTTCTCGTACGCCGCTCCGATCGCCGGCGGCGGCGACCGCGGTGGTCCGAATCGTCCCGCAGGAATCGCTCCCCGGGGTGACCGGGAAGGCACAGGTCGGGACAACCGGCGGCGCGGCGGCGGCGCTGCTCGGGAAGGCGATAAAGCCCACCCCGAGGGCCGCGGCCGAAACCACGAGTGCCGCGATACGTCTCCTAGTACGCATGTATGGATCTCCTCCTTGTCGTTGCGCGCTGAACACGCGCGTTGGCGCAACTCTCTCCGTCACGCCTGATCGATCACCCTCCGCCTTCCCCCTTTATACAGGACAAGCGGGGGCCTACGAAGACTACCAGGGACGATCGGAGCGCGCAGGCCTACGGCAACGGCTGGCGCCGTACGTGCAGGAAGGGGGTGGACTCCGGGGACCTGCCGACCGACCTGAAGTTGCCCTGCCTGACGCACGGCGGGGCCGGCACGGCGACGGGCTCGCCGCGGCGGGGGTCACCGGCAGGCCGAACGCGAACGACTTGATCCGGTTGTAGAGGTTGACTGGGTCGGAGAAGAAGGGGTTGAAGAGGCTCGTGGACAGGTGGGCCTGGAAGTTGGGGTCGCCGGCCACCGTGGGCGCGGGGCGGCAGCGTGGCAGTGATCCCGGCGTCGCACGGCGTGTTGGCGAAGCTCTCGAGGCCGTCGGCGAGCCGGTTGTACCCGAGCGGCTCGACGTACGGGTTCGCCCGGTTCGAGGTCAGCCGCTGATCGAACGAGGCGATGCTCTCCGGGTTCAGCGGGCTGGTCGTGCGCAACATCCTCGCGGGCGCGCCAGATCTCGTTCGAGATCCAGGGCGCCCTGCACCGCCGCGGCGGTGTTGGCGAGGAAGGCGGTGATCTCGTGCCTGTAGATGCCGAGCACCTCGATGATCGAGTTCAGGTGCGCGAGGTAGGGGTCCTGGCCGCCAACCGAGGCGCCGAGCCGCGTCAGGAGCGGCGTGAAGTCGTCGCTGAGCAGCCTGCGGAGCGCCGGGAAGCCCGTGTCCGAGACGTTGATCGCCCCCCGCAGCCCCTCGAAGAACGCCTTCAGGTGGGGCGCCGCCTTCTCGGCCGCCACCAAGGTCGGGCTCAGCTCGCGCGCCGCGGGCCGCAGCTGCTGGACCAGCGGATCGGCGGTGTCAGCGAAGCTGTTGAGGCGCGCCAGGGTGGCGCGCGACTCGCGCTGGAATGTCGGCAGGATCCGGAAGAGCTCCTCCAGCTCCTGGTTTCGGCGCGCGGTGGTCGAGAAGACCGCCTCGGAGTTCCGGATCAGGCCGCTGAGCTGTCCCTGGCGCTCCGATAGCGCCTCGAAGACCGTGCCGCCGTCGTGGACCAGCTGACGCACCGCCTGGCCCTGGCTGTCGAGCACGCCGAGCAGCCGGTTCGTCTCCTCCGCGAAGGGGCCAAGCGCGGCGATCGCGGCCGAGAGGTCGTCGCCGCGGCCGCGAAGCCCGGCCGCCGTCCCCTGCATCCAGACCCTGAAGGCGCCACGCGTGCGGGCGTCGAAGGTGCGCCAGATCTCGTCGAGCTGGACCGACTCCGCGACCTGGCCCTCCGGCAGCCTGCCGCCCTCCTCCAGGGTCGGCGCCCTGCCCGTCCCCGGGGGTCAGCTCCACGAAGGTCTCCCCGAGCAGCGTCTTGGTGCGCAGCATCGCCCGGGTGTCGGTGGGGATCGGCGCGTAAGCGCTGTCGAGCTCGATCGTCGCGTCGGCGCGCCCGTTGTCGGCGAGCTCGACAACCTTCACCTTCCCCACCGGGACCCCGGAGATCCGCACGTCGGACTCCACCGCGAGCTGCGTGGCCTCGTCGAATGGGACGGTGAAGCGATACCCCTCGGGCTTCAGCGGCAGCGGGCCGCCGAAGGTGATCCACAGGAACAGCGCCAGGGCGAAGCACGAGAGCGCGAAGCCGATCGCGACCAGGATGCGGGTGATCGTGGGCGGGCGGGTCTCCATCAGCAGCCCCTACGAGCGCGCATTTGTTTCGAGCGTGTCATAGAAAGTGGCATGGGGGAGTCGTCGGCGTCGAGGTCGGTCCATGGTGGGCACGCCGCTGAGCTGCGAAAGCGTGGCCAGATCCGGGTCGCCAGCCGTCACCGACTCGGCGACGAACGACGTGTAACAGGACAGCAGCACCATGCCGTGTCGCAGCGGCCCGCCGGCGTCCTGGGTGAAGAAGAGCGCGTTCGTGTTGTGGTTCAGCCACGAGGCCCAGAACAGGTAGCCCTCCTCCGAGCCGGGCGGGTTGTAGGCGAGCGCGTTGAAGAACCGGTTGAGCTCATCGAAGCTCTTGGCGAGCTGGGTCGAGGTGTCGGCCAGCGGCTCGCCGAGCCGCTTGACCTGCCTCAGCGGCTTTTGCACGTCGCGCGCGAAGGGGCGGATCTGGTCGCGGATCGGGCCGACCGTGTTGCGGAACAGCGGCCGCACCTGCTCCAGCGCCGGCCCAAGCGCCTGGGCGGCCGGGATCATCCGCCGCGACCCAGGCCCGAGGACCTTCGCGAAGCGATCGCCGCTGACCAGGGCCCGGTGAGTCTCGCTGAGCGCTCCCGGCAGCTCGCGCAGCAGCTCGCTGATCGATTCCTCCTCGCGCGCGAACGAGCCCAGGGCGTCGTTCGAGGAGGTGACGAACTCGGCGAGGCGGGTGTCTCGGTGGCCGAGCTCCCGGCTCAGGAGCCCGAAGTTCGTGATCGCCCGCCTGATGTTCTCCCGCCGCTCGGCGAGGGCTCCGTTGATCTTGGCGAGGTCGCGCGCGAAGGGCTAGAAGCGCTTCAGGCCGGCCGCGAGCTTGCGCCCGTTGTCGCCCTCCAGGCCCTTGCCGGCCGCCTCGAGCAGGAGCTGGAGGAAGGAGCGGGTGTCGCCGTCCAGCGAGGCGAAGATCTGGTCCGGCTGGACGTTCGGCTGCGAGCTGGCGAGCGGCAGCGTCGTGCCCTCCTCCACCGGCTCGCCGTCGGTGCCGGGGTCGACCTCGATCGTCATGTCCTGGAGCCCCGTCCGCGGCCGCAGCAGAAGCGTGGCGTCCGGATGGATGAGCTCGGCGTACTTGTGGTCGACCTGCATGGTGACGATGGCGCGACCGCTGTCCAGCTCGGACCCGGAGACCTGGCCGACGTTGATCCCGGCGATCGTCACCGTCTGCCCCTGCCCCGGGGTAACCGCCTGGGCCGAGCTGAACTCGGCCTTGAGCTCGAACTTGTCGTCCCCGATGAACGGGACCCAGGAGGGGAGCAGGGTCGTCTGGGACGCCAGGATGATTCCGGTGGTGACGATCGCGGTGACGAGCAGCACGAAAATCGCCACGAAGTCGCGCAGGTGCTCTCGGATCGCGCGCCTCATGGCACCGCCTCCGGGCTCGGGCGGTCCAACGGGGGCGGCGTCGTTGATCTCGGGCAGCGCCTGGGTGTGGCAGGGAACGTCCATCCGGAACGGCGGCGGGGTGACTCGCCCCGGGCTCGGTCGACACCGGGAGCCGCGGGCGGGTGGCGATCGGCGCGTCGATGTTGTGCGCGCACAGGGCGGTGTTCGGGATGGTCGGGCCGGCGGGCTCCCGCCCAAGGGGTTGGGCATCCGCACGAGCTGAGGCCCGCCGCCGGCCTGGAAGCGAACGAACGGCCCGTTGCCGTCGAAGCCCTGGCTCTCGCCGGCGAGCTGGGCGACGCCGTAGAAGAGCTCGCGGATGTTCGGCTGGCCGGTGGCGAACGGGTAGCCGCCCGCGCCGTCGATCTGGACGTTGCCGGCCGGGACCAGGTTCTCGGACACGCAGCGGCTGAACGACCCGACCTCCGGGAACAGCTCCAGCGAGGCGTGGCCGGCCCGGGCGAGGCCCGGCGCCGACGCGGCCAGCAGCCGCGCGGTGCCGCCCAGCTCGCTGCTCCCTCAGCAGCCTGCCCGCCTGCACCAGCCACGGGGAGCCGACGCGGATCGTCGCCGGAAGCTCGCGGATGCCCGGCAGCGACTCGCGCGCCAGCCTGCGGGCCCACGGCAGCGCGTCGTTCAGGTGGCGCAGCGAGGGCTCCGCCGCCTGGAGCGTGGGAGCGAGCTCGCTGATCGAGGCGGAGAGGTTGGCGGACTCGGAGGCGAATGCCCCGGCGGTGACGTTGAAGTTCGTGATCAGGTCGCTGAGCGCCCCGTCGGTGGAGGCGAGCTTCGCGAACAGGTCGCGCTGGGCGCGGATCAGGCCGGACAGGTCATGGGGGTGTTGGCCCAGGAACGCCTGGTTGACGATCGCGCTGGTGCGGCCCGCCTTGCCGCCGTAGCGGAACGTCTCGTTGATCGCCTGGGCGCCGGTCAGGCCCTGCACGTCGGGGTCCTGGACAGCGTCCTCGGAGGCGGTGGGCACGGCGTTGAGCGCGTCCCCGTACCCCTTCAGGGCCTGCTTCAGGTTGGCCCTGGTGTCCGATTGGAGCGCGGTCAGGATCTCGTCGATCTGGACGGCGGTCGTCGTCTGCGTCGTCGGGATCGTCGACCCGCTGTCGATCTCGGGAGCGCTCGGGCTTCCGGGGTGCAGCTCGAGGAAGAAGTTCCCCTCCAGGAACAGCCGCGGCCGGAGCTTGATCGTGGCGTCCTCGTGGATCGGCAGCGCGTCCTCCTCCACGTTGAAGGTGGCTTCCGCCATGTTGCCCTCGGCCTCGACCGAGCTGACCTTGCCCACGTTGACGCCCGCGATCCGCACCAGGGAGTTCGGCTTCAGCGTGGTGGCGTTCTCGAAGGTGGCGTGGAGCTCGTAGCCGCGGCTGGTGAACGGAACGCGCTTGGTGAAGCCGAGGTAGAAGCCGACCACGAACAGGATCGCCACGATCAGCCCGATGCCGACCGGGCTCAGGCCGCGGTAGTGGCGGCCGAAGATGCGCTCGTCGGGCGGCGGGTTCTGCGGGTCGCGCTTCAGGGGCACTCGGGGGTTTCGGCGCAGCAGGCTCATCCCTGTCCCTCAATCTGGCCTTCCGTCACGGTCCCCTGGTTGCCGGGCGCGTTGCCGATCACCACCTGGTCTGCGGATGTATGGCTCCTTGCCCGCCTCGCACTCCCGCGGCTCCTGCCCCGGAGAGGCGGTGTTCGGGTACGGGTTGGCGTGGAGGAAGTTGTTGTCGGGGAAGTCCGTCACCGAGTTGGCCGGGGCGGCCGACGGGCCGTTCTCGCTGTTCGGGGCGTTGAGGCCCGTTGTGACGTTCTGTCCGGCCGACATGACGATGAACCGCTGCGCCGTGCCGACCCCGTCGGGGCTGATGCCGAGGTGGTCCTGCGCGTTGCGGGCCAGGAGCGTCGCGTAGTTGCACACCGTCTGCGCGGGGCCCACGAACCGGAGCGCCGGGTTGAGGAAGTCGAAGAGCTGCGTCGAGCGAGCTGATGCCTGCCCGCACGCCGGGGTCGGTGGCGAACTCACCCAGCGTCTGCGCCGTCAGCGCGACCTGGCGGTTCAGCGCCGGGGCGCCGGGCAGCACGTCGGCGCCGGTCTCGAACGCCGCCGCCACCGTGGGCGAGCTGTCGCTCAGCGCCTTGATGCCCGGACGAAGCTCGGCGAACAGGGTGGCGCTGTGCCCCAGGAAGCTCCTGATTGGCGGCGCCGTCCGGATCAGGGTGTCGAAGGTGGGCGGCGCCTCCGAGATCGACTCCTGGATGTAGGGACGCGCCACCCTGGCGAAGGCGCCGAAGGTGGACTCCAGGGCGACGAACATCTGCGCTTGGGCCTCGGCGACCGGCGCCACCTCCGAGGCGCTGTCGGCCAGCGCCCGGAAGAAGCGCCCGACTCCGGTCTTCGGCGAGGCGAGGTTGCGCGCCACCGGCTCCAGGCGGGTGACCAGGGGCCGCAGCTCGCCGAGGGCCACGTTCAGGTCCGGGCCGCGGCCGGCCAGCGCGTTGCCGAAGGCGACCAGGTTGGCCCGGGACGCGGCCCGGTGGGCGCGTCGAAGATGTTGAAGAACTCGTCGATCTCGACCGGCTCCGGCGTGGCGACCCGAAGCGGCAGGGTGGACCCCTCGTCATAGCCCTCGCTCGAGGTCCCCTTGTTGATCTCCAGGTACTTGAGCCCCAGCGCGGAGCGCGACCGCACGACCACGGTCGAGTCCTCGGGCACGGGCTCGGCGCTCTTGTCGAGCTTCAGGTCGACCTTGGCGTAAACCTTGCCGGTGTCCGCATCCTGAACGGGCTCGATCTTCTCCACGATGCCCACCCGCACTCCGCCGATGCGCGCGTCGTTGCCCTTGACGAGCGTGTTCGCGTTCGGCACCAGCACCGAGAGCCTGTAGGTGGGCACGAACGGGAGGCCGTTGTTCGCGTTGTAGGCGAGGAAGACCGCGAGGATCACGATCAGGGTCGTGATCGCGCCGACCAGCACCGGGCTGGAGGCGATGACGCCTGCGCGGCGGCGGGTCACCGGCTGCCTCCGGTCCCTCGCTGCTGCCTGCCGATCATGGTGTCGAGCAGGGAGCGCACGGCGCCGAGTGAGGGCGGACGGCCGGATGAGGCCTGCGCCGCAGCTTGGGCTTGGAGGTTGTCGAGGGCCTGCCGGTACGCCGCCGGGTCCGACTGCGCAAGGCGCCCCAACGCCAGCGCCTGCTCGACCCCGGCCCTCGACGGCTCGCGCTCGCCTTGGCCGTCACGTGGGCTGTCGCCGAAGTGCGCGGGGCAGCCCTCGATTGGGTGACAGCGTTGAGCGTGCGTGCAGGCGTTGTTGGGCATCAGCCAGGCGCGGAGGAAGTGGCCGTACTGGTCGTAGCCGTTGATGGCGCCCGTCGTGTTGAAGAGCAGGCTCATGAAGTGCTCGTGGAAGCCGGTCCTGCGGAGGTTGTCGAGCAGGTCGGCGAGGCGCCTGGCGCCGGGCGCCGCCGATTCCGTCAGGTCGACGGCGTCGCGCAGGGTCGGAACGGCGTCGAGGAGCGGCTGCCTGCTCTGCTCGGCGGCGGTGCCGAGGCTGGTCAGCGACGGCTCGGTCGCGTCGGCGAACGGGCCGAGCGCCCTGGTCGCGCGGGCGATCGCCGGCCCGCCGTCGCGGAACTCGGCGAACACCGGGGTTGCCTGGTCGGAGAAGGCGCGCAGCTTGGCCATCGTCAGGCGCAGCTGACGGAGCGCCTCGGGGAAGCGCTGGAAGCCGGCCTCCAGGTCCGCGCTTCGCTCCGCGGTCGCCTCCGCGGCGACCTGTGCGTTGTTGATGAACCCGGCTGTGGCCCGGCGCTCGCGGGCCCACGGAGCCAGGACCGTGTCGCCGTCGCGCGCGAGCCGGCTGAGCGCTTGGTTTTGGCGGGCGAGCTCCGCCAGCACCAGGTTGGTCTGGCGCAGCGCCGGGTTGGCCCGCTTGATGATCGCCGCGAGGTCGTCGCCCCGGGCGGCGAATCCCGCCCCCAGGTCGTTCAGGATCAGCCGGAAGCGGTCGGCGTAGGGCTCCTCCATGATGTTGTTGATCAGGTCGATGTCCACCGCCTTGCCGTTGTTCTCCACCGGCAGGAAGCGCTGCCCGGCTCCGGGCTCGCCGTCGGGAATCTCCTCCAGCTCGTCCGGCGGCTCTGACCCGGGCGCCCGCGGCAGGGTCGGCTGGCAGTCGACGAACTTCTCGCCCAGGAGCGACTGCGGGCGGATCAGGCAGTTGGCGTCCTGGCGGAAGTCCTGGAAGCCGGCGTCGTCGATCTTCATCACGACCACCGCCTTGCCGGGGTCCGGCGAGCCGTCGCGGTGCACCCGCTCGCCCGGCAGCGTCACCTCGACGGACGACACCGCGCCGACCGTGGCGCCGGCAACCCGCACCTCCTCGCCGGGGACCAGGAAGCCGCCGTTGTCGAAGATCGCCCGGACCTCGTACTCGTCCCCGTCCCCGCTCGCCGCCTGGCCGAAGACGGCCAGCACGGCCGTGGCCAGGAGCGCGGCTATGGCGGCGATCCTCCTCATTATCCGGGGGGCACGTCGGAGGGGTTGCACTTCGGGTTCGGAGGCTCGCCGCCGCTCAGCAGGCTGCCGTCATCCGTGAACGGGTTGGAGCCGGTGATCGGCTGGGTGGCGCCGCCCGGGCAGCGGATGAAGTTCCCGAACTCCAGGTCGTCGAACTGCTGGCTGGGCGGGATCGGGCGCGAGCTCGCCCGGCGATAGCCGCCCGGGACGCGCATGGTCGGATTCGGTCCGCCCGCCTCGCAGTAGTGGAACAGATTCGCCTGCGCGGTGGAGACGCGCGCGTAGTGGCCGTTGGCGTCGTAGAAGGACGTCACCTCGGCGAACTTGGAGAGGAAGCCCATCAGGTCGGGCATGTAGGGGCGGGCGAACTCGATCACCGGCTGGGAGGCGTCGAAGCCGGCGATCGTCCGCGGCACCGACCTGCTCGCCTTGCGCTCGATCCGCGGCGCTCTCGCGCAGGGAGTCGGTCAGATCGTTGGTGGGCCCGCTGCGGTTGATCGCCAGCCGCAGGTCGCGGAAAACGTGGACCGACCGCTCGGCGACCGGGCGCAGCTTGCGCAGGAACGGAGCCAGGTCCTCGGTGGCGGGCTTGAACTCGTTGACCAGCGGCGTCAGGTCGTCGAGGAACGCGCGGACGTTGACGAAGGTGGTGTTCGCCTGGCGGAGCGCCGGGGGGAAGGCCTCGAGCGAGGCCTCCAGCGCGCTTTGCTCGCGCGCGATCGCGCCCAGGAACTCGTTCGCGTTCTGGGTCAGCGCCGAGAGGTCGTCGCGGCGCTCCGCGATCGCCCCCAGCGCCCGCGAGCCCTGGACCAGGAACTGGCTGAGCGTCCCGGCTGTCGCGGTTCACCTCGGCGAACAGGCGTCCGGGCCGTCGACAGGCCGGGCGCGAAGTACTTGTAGGTCCTCCGCGAGCCCTCGGGGTGACTGGCGTAGAGCGAGGCGGAGCCCTGGATCACGTTCCGAAGCGATTTGCGCGTCCGCGGCCCCAAGGTGTTGAAGAGCTGGTCGAGGTCGACGGGCGAGGTGGTCTTCTCACCAGACACCGTCGCTCCGTCCTCCATCTCCGGGGCGTTGTCGGGGCCCGGCGCGATCGAGACGTAGCGGTTCGCGATCCCGGACAGCGAGGTGGCGCGGATCACCGCGGACGTTCCCTCAGTGAAGCGGCTCGTCGACCGAGATCGTCACCTCGGCCTGGCCGCTGTCGGTGAGGGTGACGTCGTCCACAGTGCCGATCGACTGGCCCGGCGCGCAGCACCTCGTTGCCGGAGACGAGCTGTCCGCCGTTGTCGAACAGCAGGTGGTAGGTGCGGCCGTCGCCGCTGCCGAACAGGACCACGAGCACCAACACGAAGCCGGCGATGAGAGCCCCGCCGCCGGCGACCCGCGCGAGCCATGGGCTGCGCCCGGGATTCAGGGACTGCCGATCAGGCGTCACCGTGCCAGGGGCTTAGCGCGCCCCCTCCTCATCCGAAACCGGGTAAGCGTCAGGCTTTCGCCCGCGAAAATCCATTCTCTCCTTCCCTGGCCGGGCACTCGCCCCAGCACGAGGGTCTTGACCTCACACGGAATCCTAATGCTCCGCCGTCGCAAACGGCGCAGTAACCGCGAAACTGGGCGCGGACTCCCGGTCGCCACGACCTGGTCGCCACAGTGGCTACCCGCCCACAGGCCCCCTACTCGCGCGGCTCGCGGCCCGTGAGCGCCTTGTAGAGGTCGTTTGCCCGCGTCCCCGTCAGCGCCGCGACCACGCCGGCGGCCGCCCGCGGCCGGGCGCCGGACTGAACGAGGCGCCGCAGGGCATCGACGGCGAAGCCGATGTCCGGGGCGCTCGCGCTGGCGGCGGTGGGCGCCAACACCACCACGATCTCGCCCTTGACCTCGTCGCGGAATCGCCGCGCCAGCTCGCCGAGGGTGCCGCGCGCCACCTCCTCGTGGAGCTTCGTCAGCTCCCGGCAGACGGCGGCGGGGCGGTTCGGGGCAAGCGCCGCGAGCGCCGCCAGCGAGTCGGGCAGCCGCCGGGGCGACTCGAACGCCACCACGGTCTCGGCCGAGCGCAGCACCCGCTCGAGCTCCCCGGCGCGGCGCGGCAGAAAGCCCTCGAAGCGCCAGCGATCCAGGGGAAGCCCGGAGGCGACCAGGGCGGTGGTCACCGCCGACGGGCCGGGCAGCACCTCGACCTCCAGGTCGCGCTCGATGCAGGTCCGGATCAGCCGGTAGCCCGGGTCGGAGATCGCCGGCATCCCCGCGTCGGAGATCAGCGCCACCCTGGCCCCGCGCTCGATCTGCTGCGCCAGCTGCGTCGCCCGCTCGGCCTCGTTCCCCTCGTGGTTGGAGACCAGGCGCGGGCGCGGGATCTCGAGCCGCTCGTAGAGCCTCCCCGCCCGCCGGGTGTCCTCGCACGCCACCAGGTCCGCCTCGGCGAGCGTCCGGCGCGCCCGAGGGCTGAGGTCCTCGAGGTTCCCGATCGGGGTCGGGCAGACGGTCAGCCGTCCGGCCATCCAACCCCTCCCCCCTCCGGCTCCAGCAGGGCCATGGTCGCGGCGCCGATCATGCCCGCCTCCGGCCCCAGCTCAGCGGTCGCCACCGGCGTGCGGCTCATCGGCGGCAGCGCGCGGGAGGCGAGCTCCTCGCGGGCCGGAGCTGCCAGCAGCTCCCCCGCCCTGCTCGCGCCGCCGCCGATCACGATCACGTCCGGGTCGAAGATGTTGGCGAAGCTGGAGAACGCCACCCCCAGCCGCCTCCCGATCTCCTCGAGCACGCCTCGAGCGGTCTCGTCACCGGCGAGCGCCGCGTCGGTGACCTCCTTGCCGTCCAGCTCGGCGCCCTGCGCCAGCGCTCGTCCCAGCGCGGAGTCCGGGGCCGCCCTGGCCGCGGCCAGGCCCTCGCGGGCGATCGCCGTGCCGGAGGCCAGCGCCTCGATGCAGCCGCGGTTGGGGCAGTTGCCCTGGCAGCGCGGGCCGTCGGCGTCGATCACCGTGTGGCCGAGCTCGGCGCCCGCGCCGGTCGAGCCCCGATAGACCCGGCCGTCGATGATCAGCCCACCGCCGATCCCGGTGCCGATCGTCAGCATCACCGCGTTCCGCGCTCCGCGGGCGGCGCCGAAGCGGTGCTCGGCGAGGATGGCGACGTTGGCGTCGTTGTCGACCAGCACCGGAAGCCCGAGTCGCTCCGTCATCAGCTCCCGGATCGGCACGTCGGCGAGCTCCAGGTTGACGGCGACGATCGCCACCCCCCGCCGGCGGTCGATCGTGCACGGAATCCCCAGCCCGGCGGCCACCACGTCGGGGCGCGCCTCGCGCGCCGCCCGCAGCTCGCGCTCCAGCGTCTCCAGCAGCTCCTCCTGGCGGAGGCCGTGGCTGGGCGCCGTGGAGCGGTAGACGACCCGGCGCTCGGAGTCCACCACCCCCACGAGCATCTTCGTCCCCCCCAGGTCGACCCCGATCGCCTCCACGGAGCTCAACCCGGGAACCCAGCCGAGCTGGGCACGATGTCCCGGGCGGGAGGGATCTGGGCCATGCGGCAGTATTACCCGCTCATGCCAGCCAACGGGGATCAGGGCCCAGCCGGCGGCGAGCAGGGCCCACCCGAGCGGCCCGACTACAAGGTCTATCGCTCGCGCCCCGGCCTCCTGAGCCGGCTGCGGTCGCCCGACCTGGCCAAGCTCCGGGAGCGACTCAGGGCCAAGGGCCCGGGCGCGCCCGGCGACCGAGGAGAGGCCGAAGGCCGGCGCGCCAAGGAGCGGCCGCCGTGGCGGCGCGCCCTCAAGTGGGTGGGGATCGCGGCGCTGGTCTGGCTCGCGCTCAGCCTGCTTGCCTTTGCGGTCTCCTCCCAGATCCAGAAGGGGAAGCTGGCGGACATGGGCGACACGCTCGGCGGCAACCCGTTCATGCTCGGCTTCCCGCAGACCATCCTCGTGCTCGGGACCGACGTTCGCCCCTCGGGCCTTGGCGGCGACGGGCGAGGACACGCCGAAGAAGTGCATCGACGCCGCCGGAGAGGGCAGACGCCCGCCCTCGGCCTGCAGCCCCCTACCGCGCCGACACGATCATGCTCGTCCGGGCGGGCCGGTTCGCCTTCCGCAAGCTGTCGATCCCGCGCGACACGCTTCGCCGCGATCCCGGGCCAGGACGCCCAGAAGATCAACGCCGCCTACGCGTTCGGCGGCGCCAAGCTCAAGGTCCAGACCGTCGAGCAGTTCCTGGGCATCGACGTCGACCAGGTCGCCGTGGTCGACTTCGACGGCTTTCGCGACTTCATCGACGCGATCGGCGGTGTGACCGTGGACATCGACCGAAGGTCTGCTCGGAGATCTCGGGCGGAGCTGAGAACGGCGGCTTCAGCCTCTTCCTGATCCAGGGCGAGCACGACCTGAACGCGGACCAGGCGCTGAGCCTGCGCGCACCCGCTCGAACCTGCCCGCGGACCCGCAGGGCAATCCGTGCCCGCCCATCGACGACCTCGAGCGCGCCCAGTTCCAGCAGGACGTCCTGTCGGGATCAAGGGCCGGATGACCAGCATCACGCGCGCCTCCCCTACAACTTCATCAAGGGCCCGATCATCGGCTGGAACGCGCCCAAGGCCTTCGTCTCCAGCATGGGAATGCTGACCGATGCCCCAGTTCGTGCTCTCCGCGGCCGCTCGGCTTCAGCACCGAGAGCGAGGTCCTCGAGCCCCGGCGGCCTGGCCCCATCGGGAGCTCGCGGCGTCCGAGGAGGAGTGCCGCCCGCGCGGTCGAAGCAGCTTCCTCGGCGCAGGACCCGCCGAGAGACCCAGCGTGCTCCCCGGGCTGAGCTGGATGCTGCCTACTCGTCCTTGCTGGACGAGCTCGCTCTCTCGGTCTTCTTCTCCGGCTTCGAGTCCGAGCTCTCCGGCTTCGAGTCCGAGCCGGCGTCCTTCGATTCCTTGCCGTCGCGCGATTCCGACGCCTTGGCGCCCGTCTTCCGCGCGTAGTCAGTGGTGTAGAAGCCCGAGCCCTTGAAGTGGACGGCGACCGGGTGGAAGACCCGCTCGACCGGCTCGCCGCACTCCTGGCAGGCGGACACCGGCTCGTCTGCGATCGCCTGGAAGACCTCGAACTGGTGCCCGTTGGGGCAGCGGTACTCGTAGATCGGCATCGCCAACCGATTATCGCAGCCAGCCCCGGCGCTCCCTGGCACTCGGAATGCAGGAGTGCCAGGGCCTCGGGCCGGCGCTGGGTCGCCTGCCGCCGTTAGCCTGCGCCAGACGATGACCGGCACCGCGGAGCAGCCGAACGAGACCAGCCGCGCCCCCGAGCTGTCGCTCGACGAGGTGGTCGCCCTGTGCAAGCGGCGCGGCTTCATCTTCCAGTCCTCGGAGATCTACGGGGGGCTCGCGTCCACCTACGACTACGGGCACTACGGCGTCCAGCTCAAGAACAACGTCAAGCAGCAGTGGTGGCGCGCCGTGGTCCAGGAGCGGGACGACATGGTGGCCCTCGACGCGGCGATCCTCATGCATCCCCGCACCTGGGAGGCGTCGGGCCACCTGGAGGGCTTCACGGACCCGATGGTCGATTGCCGCACCTGCAAGCTTCGCTTTCGGGCGGACAAGCTCGAGGACGCCGAGTGCGGGCGAAAGCCATCCGTGCATCCGGGCGAGCACACCGACTGCGACCTCACCGATCCTCGCCAGTTCAACCTGATGTTCGAGACCTTCATGGGCCCGGTCCGCGACGACGCCGCCAGGGTCTTTCTGCGACCCGAGACGGCCCAGGGCATCTTCGTCAACTTCAAGAACGTGCTTCAGTTCGCGCGCAAGAAGCCGCCGTTCGGGATCGCGCAGATCGGCAAGGCCTTCCGCAACGAGATCACCCCGGGCAACTTCATCTTCCGGACCCGCGAGTTCGAGATGATGGAGATCGAGTTCTTCGTCCCCGGCGCGGATGCCGAGGACTGGCACCAGCGCTGGATGGAGGACCGGATGCGCTGGCATACCGACCTCGGCATCCGCCCTGACCACCTGCGCCTCCGCAAGCACGGGCCCGACGAGCTCTCGCACTACTCCTCGGCGACCTCCGACATCGAGTACCTGTTCCCGATGGGTTGGTCGGAGCTCGAGGGGATCGCCAACCGCGGCGACTTCGACCTCTCGCGCCATGCCGAGTTCTCGGGCGAGAAGCTCGAGTACTTCGACCCGGACAAGGAGGAGGCGTACGTCCCGCACGTGATCGAGCCCTCGCTGGGCGTTGATCGCTCGCTGCTGGCGTTCCTGGTCGATGCCTACGACACCGAGGAGGTCGAGGGCCGAAAGCGCACCGTGCTTCGCCTTCACCCGCGCCTGGCGCCGGTCAAGGCGGCGGTGCTGCCCCTGGTCTCCAAGGCCGGGATGCCCGAGAGGGCGCGTGAGATCTACGAGCAGGTGCGCGCCGCTGTCCCGGCCGAGTACGACGAGGGCGGATCCATCGGCCGGCGCTACCGGCGCCAGGACGAGATCGGCACACCCTGGGGGATCACCGTGGACGGCCAGACGATGGAGGACGGCACCGTGACGCTGCGCGACCGCGACAGCCTCGAGCAGGAACGGGTCCCCGCCGAGGGGCTGGCCGACCGCTTGGCCGCCAAGCTCGCCGAGCCGTGGCGGAGCCCGAAGCTGGGCACTTAGGGCAGGGCAAGTCGGCGCTGGCGTGCACGGAGCAGGCTCGGCGCCGGCGCACCCGCGGAGCGTGTCGGCAAGGGCAACCGATCGCGACCGGTGCATCACACCAAGAGCATCTGGCGGACCGCTTCCTTCGGATCGCCCTCCATTCCCTACCGGCAGACCAGTTCCGTGCGAGAGTGCCGCGAAGCCTCCGGCATCGGCACTGTGACATGGCCGTCCACTTGCCCGCGGCTAGTACGCGCGCACAGTTGGCGAGCTTCCGCGGGGCATTATGCTCGAACCATGTCATCGATTGGTGGAAGCGTGAACGGCGGCTGAGCGGAGGAGAGACAGATGAGCGTTGCGCAGAAGGACGGGATCGACCGGGGTTCCTTCGTCGACCAGATCTCGTATGACGATCTCTACGGGCGCTGGGAGGACGGGAACTGGAAGGCGACCGAGATCGACCTGACCGAGGACCGCAAGGGCTGGGAGGCGCTGAGCGAGATCCAGCGGAAGTCGGCGCTGTGGACCTACTCGATGTTCTTCTACGGGGAGGACTCGGTCACCGACAACCTGTCTCCCTACATCGACGCCGCGCCGACTGGAGGAGCAGAAGTACTTCCTCGCCACGCAGCAGGTCGACGAGGCCCGCCACGCGGTCTTCTTCCACCGCTTCTTCAAGGAGGTGATCGGCGCCGGCGACACGATCGGGTCGACGCTGGCCTACACGGAGGCGCAGCTCGGGTGGGGCTACCGAAACGTGTTCGACCGCCTCGACCGCATGGGCGAAGAGCTTCGCAAGGACCGCTCGCTCCCCAAGTTCGCCCAGGCGATCGCCCTCTATCACCTGGTCGTCGAGGCCGCGCTCGCCCAGCCGGGACAGCACTTCATCGAGGACTTCTTCAACAAGTCGGGGACGATGCCCGGGTTCAGCGAGGGGATGCACAACGTCTCGCGGGACGAGCAGCGCCACATCGGCTTCGGGGTGAAGGTGCTCTCGGACTGCTTCCGTGAGACGGATGAGTGCAAGGCGGCCGTCGACGAGATCCTGCGCGAGGTGCTGCCCTGGTCGATGTCGGTGTTCGTGCCGCCGGGCTGGGATCTCGAGTACACCCGTTGCTGGGGCTTCGAGCTCGAGGACATCTATGCGTTCGGCATTCGCTCGGTGGAGACGAAGTGGAAGGCGGCCGGCTACCCGATCGACGAGATGCCCTCCGACATCTTCCCGTTCGACCTCACACAGCCCCACGTGGAACGCGCCAAGCGGGCGATCACCCTGCTGCGCGCGGGCGTCGTCGGCGAGCCCGTGGCCAGCCCCGACTCGTCTCCAGAGACGCAGGCGCTGCTCTTCGACGTCATCGCGCGCTCGGCTCAGACCGATGCCGTCAACGGCCGACCGGTGACGATCCAGTGGCGCTTCTCGGACGCCGACCCGTGGCACATCAGGATCGACAACGGCGCCACGGAGGCGGTCCGGGGCGAGGCCCCGCGGCCGAGCCTGACCCTGGACACCTCATGGCGAGACTTCCTGGAGGTCTCGACCTACGGCGGCGACCCGCGGCGGGCGATGCTGCGCCGCAGGCTGCGGCCGCACGGTTCGCTCAAGCTGCTGTGGAAGATGCAGCGGATCTTCCCGCGGGGGGCCTCGACGTCGTAAGGCCGTGCGGCCTCGACGCGTTGGGGCTCACTCCGAGGTGAGCAGGAAGCGCGCCACCTGGGCGCCGATCTCGATCGTCGCCGAGTAGTCGCGCGGGGGATCGGTGAGGCGCTGGAGGGCGCCGCCGTCGGCGGCGGCGAACATGTAGGTGACCGCCGACTCCGCGTCGAAGCGCAGGGAAAGGACGCCCTCCGCCTCCTTTTGGCGCAGCGCCCTGGCGACGTGCTCGCGGGAGCGCTGATAGAGCTCCGCGAGCTCGGCCTGGATGTCCGGGTTCTGGCGGCCCGCGGTGAACAGCTCGTAGAGGATCACGTAGAAGCCGGGGTCCTCCCGCAGCAGCTCCTCCGCGCCGGCGACGAGCACGGCGATCACGTCGTCCACGGTCTTGGCCGCCGCCAGCGGCTCGTCGAGCATCCCGATCCTGGTCTCCGCGTCGTTGCGAAGCACCTCGATCAGGAGGCGCTCCTTGGTCCCGAAGTAGTAGTGGAGGAGCCCGCGGCTGACGCCCGCCTTCTGCGACACCTGCTCGAACGTGGCGCCGGCGATGCCCCGCTCGGCGACGCAGTGACGCATCGCGTCGACGATCCACTGGACCTTTTCGCCGCTCAGCTGGCGCTCTCGGTTGCCGAATCCCGCCTCGACGGTCTTCGATTCCACCGGCATCTCCCTTCTGAACACTCCGACGACAGCCCCGCCTTCGGCTACCAGGGAGCCGAAGGCGACCGGTCATCCGGCGAAGCCGGATGCGCCGGGCTTGGGCGCGTACCTTACCCGGCAGGCCCCGCGTCACCACCGCGACTTCGTCGCTAGTGCAAGCCGGGGTCTAGCGCAGTCGGACCGGGGGGTTGTGGCCCGGGATCACGATCGCCGGCTCCAGCTCGCGGATCTTCCGCCACTGGGTGAGCAGCTCGTCCCGCTCCGGCCCGAAGTCGTCCGGCAGGTCCATCTGCTCGAAGTACTCCGGCAGCGGCCCGACGCAGTCGGAGGCGATCACGACCAGGCCGTCGTCGGTGTCCACGAGCAGCGAGATCAGGCCGTCGGAGTGGCCGGGGGTGCGGATCCACCGAAGGCCGGGCTCGATCTCGCCCTGCTCGCCGTCGAGGATCTCGAGCTGGACCATCTCCAGCACCCCGGAGACGATCTGCGCATATGGGGCCTCGGTCTCGAGCCGGTGGACGAAGGCGCGGCGCTGGGGCCAGGCGGCGAGCCCCTCGGCGTGGTCGAAATGCAGGTGGGTGAGGATGACGTCCTTGATCGCGGCGGCCTCGACCCCGAGCGCCTCGAGCGCCCCGAACACGGGCCCGCCCTGCATCACTAGGCCCGGGTCGACGAGATAGTCGCGGTCTGCCCGGATCAGGCAGGTGTTGGGGAAGGCGACCATGCCGGTCGGCTTGCCCTCCGCCTGCAGCTCCTTGTAGCGGCGAAAGCCGTCCGCCGAGCTCTCGAGGGCCTCGACCGATGCCCCACCGCCCCCGTCGAGCGAGAAGACGTGGCGCTGGGCGGACGAGAACGTGGACGCTGTGCATGGGAATACTCCGCCGAAAGCCTCGCCTACGGCTACGTTTCCGGCCCCTCGGGCGAGGGTGCAGCCCTGACCCGGCAGGCCCTTCCGTATCTACCGCGACTTCGTCGCTAGCCCAGGCCACTAGGCGTGCCGTCTCGGCGGCGGGCGCGGTCGTCGAGCTGTACTCGAACTCCTCCTCGGCACCGAACAGCCGGTCGAGCACCGTCTTGCGCAGGTCCTCGCTTAGCGCGATCGCGAGGGCGGCACCGAGCACGGCGACCACCAGCAGCCGGCCCCAGCGGCGCCGCTTGCGCTTGCCGCGGATCTGGTCCGACGCCTCGCGAAGCGACTCGGCGGCGGAACGCAGGTCGCGCTGCACCTTCTTGTCCTCGGTGATCGCCTTTACCGGCCCCTTGCCGTTCGACATCCGCTGATACGCGTGCCGCGCCGCCTCGAAGGCGTCGCGAACGTTGCCTCTCAACTCCTCGTCCTCGATCAGACGCCGCACATAAGGATTGGAGCCCGCCGAACGGGCTGCCTCACGCGCTTGCTGTGCTCTCGCGCCGCTGCTCTTTGCCATCGCCAACTCCCTCGTCCGCTTCGCTCGTCCTCGGAGCATATATACCCCGATATGGAGCCGCTATAGCGCCGCCGCGAGAGCCTCGTCGATCCGGTCCACGTAGACGAACTTGACGCCCTTGCGCTCGTGCTCGGGGATCTCGGCGATGTCCCCCTCGTTGCGCCCCGGGACGATGATCCGCTTGATCCCCGCGCTCTGGGCCGCCAGCGACTTCTCCTTCAGCCCGCCCACGGGCAGAACCTGGCCGGTCAGGGTCACCTCTCCGGTCATCGCCACGTCCGCCTTGACCGGCTTGCCGGAGACCAGGGAGGCCAGCGCAACCGCCATCGCCACCCCGGCGGAGGGGCCGTCCTTCGGCACCGCGCCCGCCGGCACGTGGACGTGGATGTCGTGGCTCGCGAACCAGTCGTCGCCCAGCTCCGGCGCCAGCCGCGCGACGTTGCCGCGCACCCACGACAGCGCCGCCTGGGCCGATTCGCGCATCACCTCGCCGAGCTGGCCGGTGATCAACAGCTTGCCGTCCCCGGGCACGGCGGTGGCCTCGACGAACAGCACCTCGCCCCCGACCGGCGTCCAGGCAAGCCCCGTCGCCACCCCGGGGTCTTGGGTGCGCCGCCGCTGCTCGGCGAAGTAGCGGCGCCTGCCGAGCAGCTCGCGCGCCCGCTTGCCGGAGATCGTCGTCTTGCCCTTGACCTTCCCCTCAGCGACCTCCCGCGCGACCTTGCGGCAGACGCTGCCGATCTCGCGCTCCAGGTTTCGCACCCCCGCCTCCCGCGTGTACTCCTCGATGACCACCCGCAGCGCCGCGTCGCTGAACGAGATCTGGCCGCGCGCGAGGCCGTTCTGCTCGATCTGACGGGGCACCAGGTAGCGCTTCGCGATGTGAAGCTTCTCCTCCAGCGTGTAGCCGGAGAGGCTGATCACCTCCATCCGGTCGGTGAGCGCCGGGGGCACGGTGTCGAGCGTGTTCGCCGTGGTGATGAACACCACCTCGGAGAGGTCGAACTCGAGGTCCAGGTAGTGGTCGCGGAAGCTGTCGTTCTGGGCCGGGTCGAGCACCTCGAGCATGGCGCTCGACGGGTCGCCGCGAAAGTCGGCGCCCATCTTGTCGATCTCGTCGATCATGAACACGGGGTTGCGCGAGCCGGCGTCGCGCAGGGCGCGGACGATCGTCCCCGGCATCGCCCCGATGTAGGTCCGCCGGTGGCCCCGGATCTCCGCCTCGTCGCGGACGCCGCCGACCGAGATGCGCTCGAACTCGCGCCCGAGCGCTCGCGAGATCGACCGGCCGAGGCTCGTCTTGCCCACGCCCGGCGGCCCGACGAAGCAGAGGATCGGGCCCTGGGCGGTTGCGGCCGTTCCCCCGCCGGCGCGGTCGCCGGACTCCTGCATCAGCTTGCGCACCGCCAGGTACTCGAGGATCCGGTCCTTGACCTTCTCGAGGTCGTAGTGGTCGGCGTCCAGGACCTCGCGCGCATGAGCGATGTCGAGGTTGTCCTCGGTGGTGACGCTCCACGGCAGCTCCACGAGCCACTCCAGGTAGGTGCGGATGACGCCGTACTCCGCGGCCGCCGGCGGGAGGCGCTCGAGCCGTCCCAGCTCTCGCTCGGCCTGCTTGCGGGCATGCTCGGGAAGGTTCGCCGCCTCGATCCTCTCTCTCAGCTCGTTGATCTCGGCCTGCTGCTCGTCACCCTCGCCCAGCTCCTGCTGGATCGCCTTCAGCTGCTCGCGCAGGTAGTACTCGCGCTGGCCCTTCTCGATCTCCGACTGGACCTGCGACTGGATCTTCGTGCCGAGCTGGATCACCTCCAGCTCGCGGGCCAGGATCTCCGAGAGGCGCCGCAGCCGCCGTCCGACGTCGACCTCCTCCAGCAGCTCCTGCTTCTCCTCGGTCGAGATCCGAAGCGCGCCGGCGATCAGGTGGGCGAGCGCCGAGGGGTCGTCGACGTTGGTCACGGCGAGCTGCAGCTCCTCGGGCAGGTAGGGGATCTGCTCGATGATCTCCGTGAAGGTGCGCTGCACGTTGCGGGTCAGCGCCTCGAGCTCGGGAGTTGGATCGACCACGTCGGGCAGCGGCTCGATCCGCGCCACCAGGTAGGGCTCGTCGGTCACGTAGTCGCCCACCCGCACCCTTTCGGTGCCCTGGACGAGGATTCGGATCGTCCCGTCCGGGACCTTGAGCATCCGCGCGACGATCCCCGCGACCCCGACGTCGTAGAGCTGGTCGGGCCCGGGCTCATCCACCTGCGGGTCGCGGGAGGCAACCAGGACCAGCGTCCGCTCCCCGGAGAGCACCTCGTTGACGAGCTTGATCGAGCGCTGCTGCCCGACCGCCAGCGGCGTCAGGGTATCCGGATAAGGGACCATCTCCCTGAGGGGGAGCACCGGCAGCGCCGCGGGCAGCGGCTGGCCCTGGCGCTCCAGGATCGCCGCCTCGACATCGGGCGTCTCGACCACCTCGATCGTCGGCCCACCATCACCCGACTGGGCCATCCGCCCTACTCCTTCGTCTCGATCGGGACGTGCCGGCTGGCCCGGCCGCTGGAGCGAAGGGGCAGCGCGACCCGCAGCACGCCGTCCTCGTAGGTGGCCCTGGCCTCCTCGGCGACGACGTCGGCGTTCAGCTCCACGACACGGCGGAAGGGGCCCGCCTCGATCTCAACCTGCTGGTAGACCCGGCCCTCGGTCTCCTGCACGGGACGCTCGCCGCGGATCACGAGCTCTCGCCCGACGATCTCAAGGCTGACGGTGTCGAGGCTGACCCCCGCCAGCTCAGCCTTGACCACCGCTCTCGGCGGATCGCCGCAGTAGTAGACGTCCACGCGCGGCGAGAAGCCGGTCTGCGGCCGCCCGGACAACCACCCGTGCTCGCCCCAGACGTCGCCGAACAGCTCGTCCATCTCGCGGCGCATACGCTCGAAGTTGACCAGCAAGTCGCGGTCTCGTGGCATGGCCTTAGCCTAGCCGCCGCTGCGCTAAATCTTGAATTACTTGCGGACGCCTTCGGCGCCCTGACCAGCCTGTTTCGGAGCTAAAGCTCCTCATATCTTGAATTACTTGCGGACGCCTTCGGCGCCCTGACCAGCCTGTTTCGGAGCTAAAGCTCCTCATATCTCGTATACGGCGCCCTCGCGCGCCATCTCCACCGGCCCACCGAAGGCCTTGGAGCCCTCCTCGCGGGCCCAGTCGGAGTCGAGCTCGTCGGAGATGTGCGTGAGCACCACCTGAGCCGCACCGGCTCGGCGGGCGTGATCGCCGGCCTCGGCGGGGGTCATGTGGCCGCGGATCCCGGTGCGCTCGGGGCGGGGCAGGGTGGCCTCCACGATCAACAGGTCGGTGTCCCGGGCGATCTCCACCAGCTCCTCCCCCGGGCGGCAGTCGGCCCCGTAGGTGAACCGCCCGCTGCCGTTGGTGGAGCTGAAGTCGATCGCGTAGGTGGTGGTGAAGTGCGGGACCTCCTTGAAGCGGGCCCGCAGGGTGCCCACCTCGACGGTGGACCCCGCGCCGTACTCCTCGAGCGCGAAGGCGTTCTCGATCAGGTCCTCCCCGCCCCAGGCACCGACCACCCGGCGGAAGCACTCGCGAGCGCCGCTCGGAGCGATCAGGCGGGGGCGGGCGGGGTTGTCGGTGCCCGGATAGCCGCCGACCGGGACCGGCTGCTGGCGGGGCGCGTAGGTGAGCGCGTACGCATAGGGGACGAGGTCGAGGAAATGGTCGGCGTGCAGATGAGAGATGAGGACCGCGTCCAGCTCGGTGTAGTCCCGAAACAGGCGGAGCTTCGAGAACACGCCGTTGCCGCAGTCAAGCAGCAGCGAGGTGGGGCCGTCCTCGATCAGGTACCCGCTACAGGCCCCTCCGGCGTCCTCCCACGACGGCGACTTCCCCAGCACCGTGATCCGCATCGTGACGATCAACTCTATCTCCGCGTCACCCCCGGCGCCCGCAATCGCTGGCCCTGCAAGCGCCTGCCCGGGGTGAGCGGGCGCGACCGTCAGGCGGTCTTGGCCACCGGCTCCTCCGGCTGGCCGCGCAGGAGCAGGGTCTGCTGGAGGGGGGGACGAGGCCGTCGGCGCTGTTCGGCCGGAAGGTGGAGCAGGGCTCATCGAGGTCGAGCGCGCAGAGCATCTGGCGGTGAAAGAAGCAGTCCTCGCAGCTCGGGCGTCCCTTGCGCCGCTTGGTTGCCCGGCGCTTGGCGAGCCCGATGGCCTCAGCCATCTGCCCGGCCTGATGCTCGATCTGAATCACTCCTACCCCTCTCGCGTTGCTGCTGGAGCGCGGCATGATCCCACCGCGCCGCGGGTCTCGGAGGGCGCATTCGCGCTATCCCCGTCTTTTTGAGAATCGGGCGGCCGGCAGGTTTCCCGGCAGTTGCGGAAAGGCGGGCGGGCTAAAATTGCGCCGATGGCCCACGAGCGCACCACCCGGCTGAGCGCCTCGCCTCCCCTGTTCGAGAACCGCCTCCTCGACCTCTTCTCGAGGATTCACCCCTCGGTGCCCGCGATCATCTTCGTGCCGGTGGTCGTCGCCGGGGTGTGGCTGGGCGCCGATCGCGGCTACGGCGCGGTCGAGCTCGTGTTGCTGGTCGCGCTCGGCCTGCTGATCTGGACGCTGACCGAGTACTGGCTGCACCGGCTCGTGTTCCACTGGGAGCCGGACCACCCGCTGGGCAGCCGGCTCCACTTCATCATCCATGGCGTCCACCACGACCACCCGAACGACCGTCTGCGGCTGGTGATGCCTCCGGCGGCCAGCCTGCCGCTCGCGGCGCTCTTTTTCGGGGTGTTCACCTTGATCTTCGGCACCCCGGCCGCCTATCCGATCTTCGCCGGCCTGATCGTCGGCTACCTCGCCTACGACTACACGCACTATCACCTGCACCATCACACGCCGAAGACGAAGCTCGGCAAGCGCCTGCGGGAACAGCACATGCGCCACCACTTCCAGGACCACCGCTACGGCTACGGCGTCTCCTCCCCGCTCTGGGACGTCGTCTTCCGCACTCTGCCGCGCAAGCGCAAGTAGCAGCGGCGGCTGTCGGTTGACACGCCCCCCCGTGGGGTTGACGCGGCCCCCGCGGGGATCACCGCGCCCCGGGCCGGGATCAACACCCCTCGCAGGATCAACACGCCCGCCGCGGAGGTCAGAGTGTGATGCACACTGTTACAGTGCGCGCCGCACACCGTCACAAAAGAGGAAGGAAATACCAATCAAGATGGTTACCGGTGCAGTCGATCAAGCCAGAGAGCTGCTGAGGGCCCGGATTCGCGAGCTCGAGGGGGAGCTCTCGAAGCTCCAGCGCGCCCTGTCCAGCCTCACGGACGGCCGCCAAGGACGTCGTGGTCCCGGCCGGCCGCGAGGATCGGGCGCAACCTCGCGCAAGGCCGCCCCAACGCGGAGGCGCCGGAGTGGAACCCGCGCCGACCAGGCGGTGAGGCTGATCAAGGCGAATCCCGGGATCTCCGCCAGTGAGGTGGCGAAGAGGATGCGAATCAAGCCGAACTACCTCTACCGCGTGCTCGGCGACCTGCAGAAGGAGGGTCGGGTGAAGAAGTCCGGCCGCTCCTACACGGCGGCCTGAATAACTCCGCCGGAAGCCTCGGCCTTCGGCCTAGGAAGGACGTTCATCCGGCAAGCCGGATGCGGCGGCTTGGGCGCCTACCTGACCCGGCAGGCACCTCCGCCTCTTCCGCGACTTCGTCGCTAGCCCAGGCCGTGCTCGTGGCTAGCCGGGAGCGCGCTTATTCAGAGCAAGCCGAGCTGCCTGACCGCCTCGCGCTCCTCCTTCAACTCGTTCACCGAGTTGTCGATGCGCTGGCGCGAGAAGTCGTCGATCTCGAGGCCCTCGACGAGCCTCCACTCGCCCCCGGAGCAGGTGCAGGGGAAGCCCGACACGAGCCCCTCGTCGACGCCGTAGGCGCCGTCCGAGGGAACCGACATCGAGACCCAGTCGCCCTCGGGCGTGCCGAGCACCCAGTCGCGGACGTGGTCGACCGCGGCCGCGGCCGCAGAGGCGGCGCTCGATGCCCCCCGCGCCTCGATCACCTCGGCCCCGCGCTTCGCCACCCTGGGGATGAACTCGTTCGCCACCCATTCCTCGTCGCCCACCGCGTCCCAGGCGCTCCGCCCTCCCACCCTCGCGTGCACCAGGTCCGGGTACTGCGTGGTCGAGTGGTTGCCCCAGATGGTCATGTTCGTGATCTCGGTCACCGGCACGCCCAGCTTGCCGGCGAGGCGGGCGATCGCCCTGTTGTGGTCCAGACGGGTCATCGCGGTGAAGCGCTCGCGGGGCACGTCGGGCGCATTCGACATGGCGATCAGGCAGTTGGTGTTCGCCGGGTTGCCCACCACGAGCACCTTCACGTCGTCGGCGGCGCCCTCGTTGATCGCCTCTCCCTGCGGCTTGAAGATTCCGCCGTTCGCCTCCAGCAGGTCGGAGCGCTCCATGCCCTTCGTGCGGGGGCGCGCCCCGATCAGCAACCCGACGCCGCATCCGTCGAACGCGGCCCGTGGGTCGTCGTGGATGTCCAGCCCGGCGAGCAGCGGGAAGGCACAGTCATCGAGCTCCATCGCGGTGCCCTCCGCGGCCTTGAGAGCGTCCGGGATCTCGAGCAGATTCAGGTGCACTGGCGTCTCGCCTCCCAGCATCTGGCCGCTGGCGATCCGGAACAGGATCGCGTAGCCGATCTGGCCCGCCGCGCCGGTGACCGTGACCTTGACGGGATCCGCCATCAGCCTGTCCCCATTACCTCGATCACGGCGTCGGCAAACTCCGAGGTGCCGACCGCCGTGGGGTCGTCGCGACTGGGCTTGAGGTCATACGTCACCCGCTCGCCCGTTCGGATCACGTCGGCGATCGCACCCTCCATCCGGTCGGCGGCGTCGGCCTCGTCCAGGTGGCGAAGCATCAGCACCCCGGACAGCATCAGGGCGGTCGGGTTGACCTTGTTCTGACCCTTGTACTTGGGGGCCGAGCCGTGGGTGGCCTCGAACATGGCGGCGTGCGTTCCAATGTTGGCGCCCGGCGCCAGCCCGAGCCCGCCGATCATCCCGGCTCCGAGGTCGCTGACGATGTCGCCGTACAGGTTGGGGAGCACGATCACGTCGTACTCCTCCGGCCGGGAGACGAGCTGGTTGCAGAGGTTGTCGATGATCCGGTCCTCGAACTCCACCTCCGGATGACGCTCGGCGACCTGGCGGGCGGTGTCCAGGAAGAGGCCGTCGGAGAACTTCATGATGTTCGCCTTGTGCGCGGCGGTCACCCGCTTGCGGCCGTTGCGCTTGGCGTAGTCGAAGGCGGCCTCGACGATCCGCTCGCTGCCGAACACCGAGATCGGCTTGATCGAGATCCCGGAGTGCTCGCGGACGGTGCCGGCGTCCAGCGAGGCCACGAACTCCCGCAGCTTCTCGGCGCCCTCGGAATCGACCTCGAACTCGATTCCGGCGTAGAGATCCTCCGTGTTCTCGCGCACGATCACGATGTCCACCCGATCGAAGTGCGACCGCACTCCCTCATACAGCTTGCAGGGGCGGATGCAGGCGTACAGGTCGAGCTCTCTGCGGAGCTGGACGTTGATCGAGCGAAAGCCCGAGCCCACCGGCGTCGTGGTCGGTCCCTTGATCCCGACCCCGGTTCGCTTGATCGACCCCAGGGTCCGCTCGGGAAACGGGTCTCCCTCCTCGCGGTAGACGTCCTCGCCCGCGGGCTGCTCGTCCCACTCGAACTCCACCCCGGTCGCCTCCAGCACCCGGCGGGTGGCCTCGACAAGCTCGGGGCCGGTGCCGTCGCCGGGGATCAGGGTGACCGTGTGGGCCATAGGCGGCGCGATGCTATCGGGGCGGCGGGGATGCGGTTCTGGCGGATCCTGCGGGCGGCGAAGCCCCTTCCGCAAGCGCTCTGCTGAAAACGGTGGGGGCTGGTGCGAGAATGCGCATGTGGCCACAGTCGAACGCGCCGAGGCTCACGCGACCCACGGGGTCTTCAACCAGCCTCCGCCGCTGGAGGGCTACAACCTGTTCGCGGACGACGCGGCCCTGGTCGAGGCGCTGCGCCGCGAGGGAGCCGATTGGGCGGAGGACGAGGCGCGCGAGCTGGGCGCCCTGTGCGGCCTGCCGCAGACGATCCGCTGGGGGGTCGAGGCGAACCAGAACCCGCCGAAGCTTCGCACCCACGACCGCTTCGGCAACCGGGTGGACGAGGTCGAGTTCCACCCCGCGTGGCACGAGCTGCTGCGGATCGGGATCGGCCACGGCCTGCACGCGTCGCCCTGGCGCTCACCCCAGCCGGGGGCCCACGTCGCGCGCGGCGCGCAGTTCATGCTCCTCGCCCAGGTCGAGGCGGGGGTGGGCTGCCCGATCTCGATGACCTACTCGGTGATCCCGGCGCTGCGAACGCAGCCCGAGCTGGCGGCCGAGTGGGAGCCGCGCTTTCTGTCGCTGTCCTACGACGGCGAGCGGCTCGTTCCCGCTCCGGACAAGCAGGGGGCGCTTTGCGGGATGGGCATGACCGAGAAGCAGGGCGGCTCCGACGTTCGCGCCAACACCACCACCGCCCGGCCCCTGAACGGCGGCGGGCCGGGCGGCGAGTACGAGATCACCGGACACAAGTGGTTCTTCTCGGCGCCGATGTGCGACGCCTTCCTCGTCCTCGCCCAAGCCGACGGCGGCCTGTCGTGCTTCCTGCTCCCGCGCTTCACGCCCGACGGGGAGCGCAACCGCATCCACCTCCAGCGACTGAAGGACAAGCTCGGCAACCGCTCCAACGCGTCCTCCGAGGTCGAGTTCCGGGGCGCCTGGGCACAGCTCGTCGGCGAGGAGGGGCGGGGCGTCCCGACGATCATCGAGATGGTCAACCACACCCGCCTCGACTGCGTCCTGGGCGTGGCCGCCGGCGCGCGCTGGGGCACCGCGGCTGCAATCCACCACTGCACCCATCGGGAGGCGTTCGGCAAGCGGCTCGCCGAGCAGCCGCTGATGCGAAACGTGCTCGCCGATCTGGCGATCGAGTCGGAGGCGGCGACCGTCGCCGCGATGCGGATCGCGCGCGCGTTCGATCAGGCGCACGCCGGCGACCAGGCTGCGGTCGAGTTTCGGCGTCTCGCAACGCCGGTGCTCAAGTACTGGACCTGCAAGCGCGCCCCGGTCCACGCGGTCGAGGCGCTGGAATGCCTGGGCGGCAACGGATACGTCGAGGAGTCGGGCATGCCGCGGCTCTATCGGGAGACCCCGCTGGCCTCGATCTGGGAGGGGTCGGGGAACGTGCAATGCCTCGACGTGTTGCGCGGGATGGCGCGCAGCCCCGAGTCGGTGGAGGCGTTCCTCTCGGAGATCGAGGAAGCCGGTGGCGCGGAGCCTCGGGTCGCCACCGCAGCCTCCGCGCTGCGTAACGAGCTCGCGGACCTCGAGGCGATCGAGGTTCGCGCCCGCAGCGTCGTCGAGCGGATGGCCCTGGCGCTCCAGGCCTCGCTGCTGGTCCGTTACGGCGACCCGGCGGTCGCCGACGCGTTCTGCGCCTCGCGCCTCGCGGGCGACGCGGGCCTCGCGTTCGGCACCCTGCCGCCGGGCGCCGACTTCGGCCGCATCATCGAGCGCCACAGCCCCAGCATCTGAACGTCGGCTCGTTGCGGCAGCGGCCTTAGAGCCAGCGCTCGTCCAAGCGGCGGACGACCGCCTCCGTGAGGCGGACGGCGTCGGAGAGCGTGCCGTAGTCGACGTTCTCCGGCGTGTCAGTGGGCCAGTGGTAGTTGGCCGGCTGCTTGAGGCGGGTGCAGGAGCAAAGCGCGGCGCACTCGTATCCGGCGGCGAGCGGGATGACGCCGTCGGTGGCATTGCGAAGGCGCAGGTTGGGAAAGAGCGGGATACCCAGCTCGTCGGCGAGCCCGTCGAGCAGGGCCAGCGAGCGCGCGGGGTACTCGCGCATCCTGATCATCCCCTCGCCGCGAAGCACGAGCAGGTGCGGCGAGCCCAGCGTGTCGAGGTTCAAGAAGAACGTGCTCTCGAGGGGCAGCTCACCGAAGTGGCGCTTCGAGAAGGCATGCATTCCCTCGCAAAGCGCCTCCTCCGACGTGGAGACCAGCATCACCCGCACGCTCTCGGTGGGTCGTTCCGCGAGCGAGCGCGCCATCGCCAGCAGCGCCGCCACGCCGGTCGCGTTGTCGTTCGCCCCGGGGACCGCGTCCCGCAGAGCGATGTCGGTGAGCGCCGCCACCGAGAGCGCCGCGAGGCCCGTCCCCGCCTTGATGAGGCCGCGGCTGCCGGTCAGCGCCCCGGCGCCCACCAGCAGGGGGACGGCCACGACGGGGGCCATCAAGGGTGGGCTGGTGTCGACTCGCTCGATCAGCCACGGAAAGCGGCCGAACACCGCCTGGGGGATCGCCGGGTGGTAGAGCAGGCCGGCGTGCGCCGCGTCGTGATGGGCCACGAGGACGACGGTGCGATCGGCATCGGGCGGCCCGCATTCGGCGACGACCGTGGTCGCAGTTCGCTGCGGCAAGAGGGAGCGCAGCCGCCGGCCTCCCGGGGGGAGATCGTCGGCGGCGGCCGCGCCGACCACGGCGGCCGCCGTCGCGGCAAGCGCGCGCCGGCCGCGGAGGGCGGCGATCCCCGCGGCGACGCCCGCGCCGGCGGCCAGGCCGAGTGGCCACCAGAAGGTGCCGTGCACCTGTTCGGGCTCGACCCGCGCGTTGGCCGCGCCCAGCTCGCGCAGGCGCCCGGCCACCCACTCCGCCGCCACCCGCTCGCCTTGGGACGCGGTGGGACGGTGGATGTCCGCCAGCGTCTCAACCAGATGGCGCAGCCAATCCCCGTCGAGGTGAGCCGGGGCGTGGGCCGAGGCTCGCGTTGCGCCGGTGGCCATCGGCGGAACCTACCGCCTCATACATAAGATGGGCCCATGCCTGGGCGCGGCGCGCTGACCCTCTTCATGGTCAGGGGAATCCGGATCGGGGTGGACTACTCGTGGTTCCTCGTTCTGTTCCTGATCATCCTCTGGCTGTCCGCGGACTACCGCAGCATGCTCGACGTCTCGAGCAGCGACCTCGAGCCGTACCTGCTCGCCCTGGTCAGCGCGCTCGCCTTCTTCGCCTCGATCCTGCTGCACGAGCTTGGCCATGCCTTCGTCGCCATGCGCCGAGGGATCGGCATCTCCGACATCACCCTGTGGATGTTCGGCGGCGTCGCGCGGATGACGCGTGACTCCGACTCGCCGGGCACCGAGTTCAAGGTGGCGATCGGCGGCCCGCTCGTCACCCTGGCGATCGCGCTCGCCTGCTTCGGAATCGGGATCGCCGCCGCCGGCTCGGACGAGTTCTGGCGGGCGATGCGATTCGACCAGGGAGCCGATACTTCCGGGATCCTGGCCGTGGTCGCCTGGCTGGCCAGCATCAACCTGCTGGTCCTCGTCTTCAACCTGATCCCCGCCTTCCCGCTGGACGGCGGGCGGATCGCACGGGCGATTGCCTGGCGGGTGAGCGGGGACCGCAATCGGGCCACGCGCGCCGCCGGGCGCCTCGGGCAGGCCTTCTCCTACCTGTTCATCGGCGTCGGCATCCTGCTGTTCTTGCAGGGCGACGTGGTCGGCGGGATCTGGCTGGGGCTGATCGGCTTCATCCTCGGGCAGTCGGCCCGGGGCGCCGTCGTGCAGACCGAGTTCGCGAGCAGGATCGAGGGCATCAGGGTCGCGGACGTGATGGACGCGGAGCCGGTCGCGATCCCGGAGGACGCCAGCGTCGAGCGCGCCCTCGACGAGTACTTCCTGCGATATCGCTGGCCCTGGTTCCCAGTCGTGGACGCGGCGCAGCGCTTTCGCGGCCTGATCGAGCGCGGCGCGGCCGACGCGGTCCCGGAGGTGAGCCGCTCCTCCTCGGTGGTACGCGACGTCTTCGAGGCGGATTCCACCGGCACGCTGCGGGTGCGCGACGACGAGCCCCTCGAGTCGCTGCTCGGCAACGACGCCCTGCGCCGGCTCGGCGCGCTGATGGCGGTGGACGCCGACGGCCGCCTGCGGGGCGTGATCACGGCCGACCAGGTGGGCCGGGCGCTTCGCAACGCGCTGGGCGGCGCCGGCGGGGGCACGCCCCCCGGCTCGGCGGCGACGTAGGCCCGAAACCGCCGCTGGTCGAGTTGCGCTCGCCCATCCAGCGCAAATCGCCCATCGGCGACATATAGGATCAATCTCCGGTGCCCAAGCACGACGTACTCGTAATCGGAGCGGGCCTCGCCGGGCAGCGGGCGGCGCTCGCGGCGGCCGAGGAGGGCGTCTCGGTCGGGATCGTCTCCAAGGTCCACCCCGTGCGCTCGCACTCGAACGCCGCCCAGGGCGGCATCAACGCCGCGCTCCAGGAGGGGGACAGCTGGGAGTCGCACGCCTTCGACACGGTCAAGGGATCGGATTACCTGGGCGACCAGGACGCGATCGAGATCATGTGCCGGGAGGCGCCGGAGGAGATCCTCCACCTCGAGCATCTGGGCGTGACCTTCCACCGCAACGAGGAGGGCAGGCTGGGAACCCGCGCCTTCGGCGGAGCCTCGCAGGCGCGCACCTACTACGTGGCCGACATCACGGGCCAGGCGATCATGCACGTGCTCTACGAGCAGCTGATGAAGCACTCCGAGCTGATCTCCCGCTACGAGGAGTACTTCACCACCGACCTGGTGCTCGACGACGACGGCAACTGCGTGGGCGCGGTGCTGCGCAACGTCGCCGACGGGTCGATGGAGCTGTTCGAGGCGGAGAACGTGATCCTGGCCACCGGCGGCAACGGGCAGGTCTGGCAGCCGACCACGAACGCCCTGATCTGCACCGGCGACGGGATCGCGATGGCCTACCGCGCCGGGGCCCCGCTGATGGACATGGAGATGATCCAGTACCACCCGACGACGCTGGCCAAGAAGGGGTTCTTGATCACGGAGGGCGCCCGCGGCGAGGGCGCCCAGCTGCTGAACGCACAGGGCGAGCGGTTCATGGAGAGGTACGCCCCGAACAAGATGGAGCTGGCATCGCGGGACGTCGTCTCGCGAGCCGAGCAGTCGGAGATCAACGAGGGCCGCGGCTTCCCCGACGGCACGGTGGCGCTCGACATCACCGTCGTCCCGCGCAAGCGCATCCACGAGGCGCTGCGCGAGATCGTGCTGGTGGGGCGAGACTTCGCCGGGGTGGACATCACCCAGGAGCCGATCCACATCAAGCCCGGCAACCACTACGTGATGGGTGGCGTCAAGACGGACACCGACGGGGCGACCTCGATCCCCGGCCTGTACGCCGCCGGCGAGGTCGCCTGCGTCTCGGTACACGGCGGCAACCGGCTGGGCGCGAACTCCCTGCTCGACACGCTGATCTTCGGCCGCCGATCGGGAAAGCACGCCGCCGCCCGCGCGAAGCAAGTCGAGCTCGGCCGGCCGTCGCGGGCCGCGCTCGCGGACGCGGAGCGCCAGATCTCGGCGCTGATGGGTCGCGAGCCGGGCAACGGCCGCCGCGTTTCGGAGCTCCGCGCTGAGCTCGGCGAGACGATGGACCGCCACGTCGCCGTGTTTCGCACGCGGGGAGGGCATCCAGACGGCGCTCGAGACGGTGAAGCGCCTCCAGGAGGAGGCCAGGACGCGCCTACATCGACGACCGTGGCGCCGTCTTCAACCAGGACGTGCTCGCGGCGTTCGAGCTCGGCTTCATGCTGGACTGCGCGGAGTGCACCTGCATCGCGGCGCTGCACAGTACCGAGAGCCGCGGTGCGCAGTACCGAACCGACTTTCCCGAGCGCAACGACGAGGAGTGGCTGAAGCACATCGACATGACCCGCGACACGGAGGCGCCGGAGATCAGCTACTCGCCCGTCACGATCACCCAGTGGCAGCCGGCTGAGAGGACTTACTGATGCCTGACTACACGCTGAAGGTTCGGAGGTACCAGCCCGAGACGGGCGGCGGGCCCTATTGGGAGCAGTTCAAGGTCGACCTCGATCCCGACCTCTCGGTGCTCGACGGGTTGCTCCAGGTCCGCGACCGCACCGACGGGACGCTCGTCGTCCGCTGCTCCTGCCGGGCGGCGATCTGCGGCTCGTGCGGGATGAAGATCAATGGGGAGTCGACGCTCGGCTGCAAGACCCAGATCAGCGAGGCCCACGAGCGCGCCAACCGGCGGGCCGGGCCTGACGGAGGCGAGGAGGGGACGCGCCCGATAGTGGTGGAGCCGATGGCGAACATGCCGGTGATCAAGGACCTGGTCACGGACATGGAGTCCACGCACTGGGCGAAGATCCGCCGGGTCACGCCCTGGCTTCTGCCCGAGGGCGAGCCGCCCGAGCGCGAGTACGTGGTGCCGCCCGAGTCGATGATCGACGTCACCCAGGTGGTGGGCTGCATCCAGTGCGGCGCCTGCGTCTCGTCCTGCCTGTCGCTGGAGGCCGACCCGGGCTTCATCGGCCCGGCGGCACTGGCCAAGGCCTATCGGTTCGTCGGCGACCCGCGCGATTCACAAACCAAGGAGCGGCTATACGACCTTGCGCAGGACCCGCACGGTATCTACGACTGCACGCACTGCTTCTCGTGCGTGGATGCGTGCCCGAAGGACGTTGCGCCGATGGACCAGATCATGCGGCTGCGCCGGATCGCCGGACACGACCACGAGATCGACGACGTCAACAACGGCCGCCGCCACGAGACGGCCTTCGCGAAGATCATCGAGAAGAAGGGAACGCTGGACGAGTCGCTGCTGCTCCAGGAGTCCTACGCGCAGGGGGTCAAGGGCAAGCTGATACCCCGCGCGCGCGCGCTGAAGGGCCTCTTCGGCTCGATCCCCACCGCGATCCGGGGGCTGAGGACCGGCAAGATGCGCTCGCTGCCGAAGCTGATCCCAGGCGTCCACCACAAGCTCCCCGACGGCGCCCAGGACCACGTGAAGCGGCTCTACTCGCACGCCGAGGAGCACCGCACCGAGCTCAACCTCTACATCACCGGCGAGGAGGAGATGGAGCCCGGCGACGAGGCGCCGACCCCCGCGGCGGCGATCGAGCCCGAGCCGGACGAGGTGGGTGAGCGATGACGGATCCGCTCCGGCTCGCCTACTGGCCCGGCTGCGTGTCCCGCGGCTTCACCCCCGAGCTGCACGGCTCGATGGCGCTGGTCGCCGAGCGGCTCGGGATCGAGCTGGTGACCCTCGACCGCGCCAACTGCTGCGGCGCGGGGGTGATCGCCGAGCACAACCAGGAGCTCGCCGACACCCTCAACGCGCGCACCTTCGCCCTGGCCCAGGGCACCGGGCTGTCGATGATGAACATCTGCTCCACCTGCCAGGGCGCTCAGTCGGAGTGCCAGCAGCGCCTCGACGCCGACTCCGCCTACCGCGCCCACATCAACGAGGCGCTCGCCGACGAGGGGCTCGAGTACGCGAAGGACAAGGAAGGGTTCGAGAACAAGAACTTCCTCTGGGTGCTGGTCGAGGACTACGGGCTCGACGAGCTGAGGGCGAAGGTGACTCGGCCGCTCTCTGGCCTGCGGGTGGGGCCGTTTTACGGCTGCTACGTGATCCGCCCCAGGAGCCGGATCGGCTACGACGAGCACCCGGACCGCGACCTCTATCTGGAGCGGGTGATCGAGGCGCTCGGCGGCGAGGTGGTCGAGTACGACGGGGCGCGGAAGTGCTGCGGCTTCCCCGTGATCACGATGAACCGCGACACCTCCCTGCGCCAGGCGGGCACCCACGTGGGAGACGCGCTGGACGCCGGCGCCGACTGCTTGGTCACCCCCTGCCCGCTCTGCCACCTGAACCTGGACATGCAGCAGCCGGAGGCGGCCAAGGTCACGGGGCGCGAGCTCGGGCTGGCGGTCCTGCACCTGCCCCAGCTCGTCGGGCTGGGGCTGGGGTACGAGCCGAAGCAGCTCGGGATGGGCAAGCACATCGCCTCGACCGAGTGGGTCGAGGGACGCCTCGCCGATGCGGTCCCCGCCTGAGCCGATGGAGGCGAGCGACCAGACCCCCGACGCCCCGACGCCGCCCCCGGAGGTCGAGCAGGCGGTGATGCTCGGGCACCTCGAGGAGGCCGTCGGCCTTTACGTCACCCACACGGGCGTCGACGAGGAGACGGCGCGGGCCGTGGTCGAAAAGCTCGCCTCCGAGCTCGGGCTAGCGCCCTGCCCTGCGCCGCCCATGCGGCGCTCGACCCAGCGCCGCGCCGACCGTATCGGTCAGGCCGTGGGCGACGATCGAGGACAGGATCACGAAGGCGGCGATGTCGAAGATCGTCGACGCAACGCGCACGTCCGATTGAGGACGAACAGCGCGAACAGCATCGAGGCCACCCCCTTGGGCCCGAACCAGGCGATGAATGCCTTCTGGGGCCCGGGCAGCCGGCTGCGGACGAAGGAGATCATGATGGCGAGCGGCCGGACGACGAGCAGCGCCAGGCAGCAATGAACAAGGCGAGCCGCCAGACCTCCCCGTCGTAGCCGGTGGCCACGATCAGCGCCCCGAAGACGAAGAAGGTCAGCACCTGCGAGATCGCGCTGATGTTCTCGGCGAACTCGACGAACGCGTCCGGGATCTCGTGCTCGGCAACGCCCATCGCGATCCCGGCGACGAAGGCGGCGATCAGGCCGTTGCCGATCGTCACGTCTGCCAGCCCGAAGGCAACGAGGCCGAAGCCGATCGCGTAGATCCCCTCGTAGCGAGCGGTGATCCCGCCCCCGGGCAGGTGGTGGTGAAGCGACCGCCGATGACGCCTAGCGCGATGCCCACCGAGGCGCCGAAGCCGGCCTCGCCGAGGAGCCTTGGCGGCCTCGCTGCCCGCGTCGCCGCCCGGCTCGGCGAAGATGAGGAAGAAGAGCACGAAGGGCAGCGCGAGGCCGTCGTTCAGCCCCGACTCCAGATTCAGCGTGTGGCGAACGGTCGAGGGGCACGCGCTGAGCGGTGACCACGGTGGAGGTGACGACCGGGTCGGTCGGGGTGAGCACCGCCGCGAGCAGGAACGCCTCGGCCCAGGTCAGCTCGGGGAAAGATCCCCGAGGCCATCAGGGCCAGCAGGCCGAGCGTGATCGGCATCGCCAGCACGATCGCCCGCGTCACGGGCCCCCAGTGGACCCGCAGCAGCTCCCGCTCCACGAACAGCCCGTCAGAGAACAGGGTCAGGATCAGGGCCAGCTCGATCAGGCTGACGATCGTCCGGTCGCCGGCGTCAACCGAGACGACGTCGGTCGCCGCCAAGCCGATCCCGAGTCGCCACCGAGAGCACCGAAATCGACAGCACCGTGCCTCGCATCAGCCCGGACAGCGCCGCGGCTACCGCCAGCAGCGAGCCGAACAGCAGGATCGCCTCGCCGAACCCGATATCCATGCCCGGGCTTATAGACGCTTCAGGGCGCGGCCCGCGGGCGGAACCAGTCCACGTAGCGGCCGCAGGCTCGCCGTAGTCGGACGCGGCGCTCGCCCAGGCCCGGGAAGCGGCCCGCCGGATTGATCGCCGGCGGCGGGCGATGCGGCGATCGCCCCGAGATGGGCCACCGAGTAGGCGCCCAGGAGGCGGCCCGCGAGCGGCGGTCGCTCGACGCTGACCGTGAACCGAACCGGGCCGTGGCGGCGGACGGTGAGCTCGCCGCCGGCATGGAAGGGGACCGAGCCGCGATAGTCGAGGTTCGGCGGCAGGGTCGCGGCCATGCCCGGCGCGCGGACCCGAAGCGCCCGGGTGGAGTCGTACTGGATCGAGATCCGCCAGCGACCCCGCGGCAGCGTCAGCTCCTGTGAGGACTCCGAGCCGCTCTCCACCGTGGGGCTCGGCGACCAGGTGCCGCCGATCACCGGTGGCGCGGCGAACGCCGTTGCCGTGCCGCCGCGGCGGCGAAGGCGCCGCCCCTGCGAGCTCGAGCAATCGAGCGGCTCGCCGGGCCGGTCCCCCTCGGCCAGCGTGCGCCGCTCGCCCACCGGTCCCGTCCGCTTCCAGAGCGCGAAGTCCGAGGTCACGCGAAGCGGCTCGAATGCGGGGGGCGGCCCGCTCGCGTAGGCGGCACGCGTCGTGATCACGTAGGGGAAGCGGCCGAGCGTCGCGGGCGGGACCGAGTCGAAATCGAACTTCCGGAACACGTCCTTCAGCCGCAGGTTCGGGCGGACGTAGTTCGGGTCGTAGTAGTTGCGCACCGCCGTGAACGGCCGCGAGCCGCGCAGCTCGTAGGCGATGAAGTTGTCGCGACCGAGGAACAGCACCTCGTGCCCCTGGACCAAGGGCCGCAGCTCGGCGAGCTGGTCCGCGTGGTCCTGAGGGGCAACGGGCGCCTGGCGCAGGACAGGGAAGCTGGACAGGGCGATGCCCGCTGCCAGCGCGAGCGCGAGCGCGGGGCGCCAGATGCGCGCACCACCCCGCTGGTCTGAGCGCTCGCGGCCCAGCAGCCCGCCGAGCGAGATCAGGGTGATCAGGGGGGCGGCGATCGCGAGGGCCTTGGCGCTCGTGTAGACGGTGCCGAAGGCGAGTGCCCCCAGGTAGATGACGATCGCCGCGGCCAGCGCCGCGGGAAGCGCCCGACCGTGCCGGCGTATCCAGCGCGGCAGCCCGACCGCCAGGGCGAGGGCGGCCACCAGGGCGCCGAGGTAGAAGGCCGGCGCGGGCGTTGTGGCCGCGCTCGCCGAAAGCCGAAAGTCGCTCGCCGGCCAGATGCCCAGCGCCTCGAGCGGCGACAGCTGGTGGCGCAGGTTTCCGAGCCCGCTCGAGATGGTCGAGTCGCGGAACGCCCTGAAGTTCGTGAAGTCGACGATCCGGCCCAGCTCCGGGGCCGTCAGCACCACGAGCACGCCGAACGCCACCGCGATGCCCGAGAGAACCGGCGGGCGCACCTGAAACGAACGCTCCCCTCGCGCCAGCGCGACCGCCGCGTAGATCGCCGCCGCGCCGAGGAGCCAGAAGAGGCCCGGGAAGCTGTAGGCGTAGACCGCGCCTGCCGCGATCACGGCCAGCGGCAGGCCGCGGCGAACGGTCGTCGCGCCGGGCAAGAGGAGCGCGAAGGCAACCAGGAACAGGGCCTCCATCGGCTCCTTGAACGCGCCCTGCGCCAGGTAGGCGGCAGCGAGATAGGGAAGCGCCACCAGCGCCGCGGCGATCACCCGGGGAAGCCGCCGCAGGTCGCGCAGGACCTCGACGGCGACCAGTGCGGTGAGCACGGGGATGGCGAGCGTGATGCCCGCGAACGCCTCGATCAGGCCCGTCCCAAGCCCCTCGCTGAGCCCGGCGGCGAGCGCGTGCGGCCCCACCGGGTAGCCACCTTCGATCAGCCCCGGCGTCTCTCCCACTCGCGTGTTCAGCCAGTCCGCGATCAACAGATGGGAGGCCATGTCGTCGTTGACCAGCCCGACGCCGAGGATCCCGACGCGCCCGTTGACGATGAAGGGGATCGAGGCGAGGAGGAGGGCGAGCCGCCGCTGCGACAAGGGCGAGCGCCGGTTCCCCACCTGCCACTCGCCCTCGCCACGCCAGGCTCGCGAGTGAGAGGACGAGGAGGGCCAAGAGGGCGATCGCCACCGCCGTCCCGTGCCCCGGGAGCTTGATCGCGATCCCGCTGACGACCAGGATCGCCGCCAGCCCCACCGGCCCGCCGAGCAAGCTGAACTCGCGGCGCCCGCACAGCGAGAGGATCGCCTGGCCGACCGCGAGCGAAACGGCGATCAGCACCGCGACGGATGCGTAGGCGCCTAGCAAGGGCGGTGATCGTAGATGGACGTCCGGTCCGAGAACGGCGCCTACGCGGGCGCCGGGGCCTCGGTGCGGCGGATCAACCCGCGCTGGTGGAGCAGCTCCGCGACCTGGACGGCGTTCGTCGCCGCGCCCTTGCGGAGGTTGTCGCCGACCACCCAGAGATTGAGGCAGCGCTCGTGCGAGGGGTCGCGGCGGATGCGGCCCACCAGGACCTCGTCGCGGCCGGCGGCGTCGCTCGCCAGCGGGTAGACGCCCTCGGCGGGCGCATCGACCACGACCACGCCGGGCGCTCGCGCCAGGATCTCCCGGCACTGCTCCGGCGACAACGGCTCGCGGGTCTGCACGTTGACCGACTCCGATTCGCCGTAGAGCACGGGAACCCGCACGCAGGTGGCCGAGATCCGCAGCTCCTGCTCGCCAACGCCGAGGATCTTCCGCGTCTCGGCCATCATCTTGCGCTCCTCGGTCGTGTAGTCGTCGCCGCCCTTGAACGTCTCCACCTGGGGCAGGACGTTGAACGCGATCCGGTGCGGGTAAACCTCGGCGGCCGGCGGATCTGAGTCGTGGAGCACCGCGTGCGCCTGGTCGCGAAGCTCCTGCATCGCCCGCCGGCCCGTCCCCGAGACCGGCTGGTAAGTGGAGACGACGATCCGCTCGATGCCCGCGGCGCGGTGGATCGGCGCCAGGGCGACGACCATCTGCATGGCCGAGCAATTCGGGTTGGCGACGATCCCCCGGTGAGAGTCGAGCGCCTCCGGGTTGACCTCCGCCACCACAAGCGGGACCTCGTCGTGCATTCGCCAGTAGCTGGTGTTGTCGACCACCACCGCGCCCGCATCCACCAGCCTCGGCGCCCACTCCGCGCTGACCTCGCCGCCCGCCGAGGACAGGGCCAGGTCGAGGCCCTGAATCGTCTCCTCCGACAGCGGCCGGCATTCGAGCTCCCGGCCGTTCACGGCGAGCTTTCGCCCCGCCGAGCGCTCGGAGGCGAAGGGGATCACCTCGGCCGCGGGGAAGCCGCGCTCGCCCAGCACCTGGAGCATGGTCGAGCCGACCGCGCCCGTGGCCCCGACGACGCCGACCCTGTAGCCGTCAGGCGCCATCGCGAGCCCGGTCCTCCTCCCCGCCGCCGGCGGGCCTGACGACCGGCCGGTGCTCCACCCCGGTCGGCTCCTCGCGACGAACGGCGTCATCGCCCAGCTCGAATGCCTCATGCAGGGCCTTGACCGCCGCCGGGACACCGCCCGCGGCGATCACGCAGGAGATCTTGATCGGCGAGGTGGAGATCATCTCGATGTTGATCCCGTTCTCGCCGAGCGTCTGGAAGACCCTGGCGGCGACGCCGGGGTGGCTGCGCATCCCGGCGCCGACGATCGAGACCTTGCCGATCCGCTCGTCGGTTTCGAGGCGCTCGCAGATCTCCAGCGCTTCCAGGGCCTCGGTCGCCGCGCGCAGGTCGCCGGGGTCGACCGTGAACGAGAGGTCGGCCTTCTGGTCGGCGGACACGGGCTCGTTCTGGATGATCATGTCCACGTTCACGTTGGCGCCGGCCAGGGCGCCGAAGATCTGCCCGGCCACCCCCGGCTCGTCGCGCACCCCGGCCAGGGTCACGCGCGCCTCGTCGGCATGGGTTACGGCTGTCACGAAGGGCCTTTCCATCGTCTCCCTCTCGGAGACGACGAGAGTACCGGGGCCCTCCTCGAAGGAACTGCGGCAATGGATCGGGATCTCGTGGTTTCGCGCGTACTCGACCGAGCGCAGCTGGAGCACCTTGGCCCCCGAGGCCGCCATCTCGAGCATCTCCTCGAAGGAGACCACGCGCAGCAGGCGCGCGTCGGGCACCAAGCGCGGATCGGCGCTGAACACCCCGCGCACGTCCGTATAGATCTCGCAGACGTCGGCGCTCAGCGCGGCGGCGATCGCCACGGCGGTGGTGTCGGAGCCGCCCCTCCCGAGCGTGGTGATGTCCCGGCTGTCCCCGGACATGCCCTGGAAGCCGGCAACCAGCACGATCCGGTCGTCGCCCAGCGCCTCGCGGATGCGATCGGCGCGCACGTCGAGGATGCGCGCCTTGGTGTGCGAGGAGTCGGTGACGATCCCGGCCTGCGACCCCGTGAGCGAGATCGCGTTGTGGCCCAGGTCGTGGATCGCCATCGCGCACAGGGCGCAGGAGATCCGCTCGCCGGTGGACAGGAGCATGTCCATCTCGCGCGCCGCAGGGGTGTCGGACACCTCCTGGGCCATGCCCACCAGGTCGTCGGTGGTCTTGCCACGCGCCGAGAGCACCGCCACCACCCGCTTGCCGTGCTCGCGGGCGGCGACGATCCGCCGCGCGGCGCGCTTGATGTCCTCCGCCGCGGCGACGGAGGTGCCGCCGAACTTCATCACCACTGTCTCGTCGGTCGCCGGCATGGGCGAGTGAGGATATGGAGAATTACGCGGACGGCGGCGGCGGCTCAGGGCAAGCGAAACGCGTCTGTGACCCGGCGCACAGACGGGCCGCGGCCAGCGCGATATATCTTCCCGATATATGGACCTCTCTCCCACCGCGTACGTGATCCTGGGGACGCTCGGCTGGCGGCCGATGAGCGGCTACGAGATCAAGTCGATCGTCGACAAGTCGACCCGCTTCTTCTGGACGGCCAGCTACGGCCAGATCTACCCCGAGCTTCGCCGCCTGGTCGCCGCCGGGCTGATCGAGGGCAAGGCCAGCCCGCAGGGCGGCCGGAGGCGCAACGTCTACCGGCTCACGTCCGCCGGGCGCAGGGAGCTGCGCGCCTGGCTCGACGCCGAGCCCGAGGTCTTCGAGCTCCGTGACGAGGGGCTCCTGAAGCTGTTCTTCGCCGACGCCGGCGGCGGCGGCGAGTCCGCCCCCGCGACGCTCGAGGCGATGCGCCGCTCGCATGAGCGGACGATCGAGCGGTTGAGGGAGGTCGAGGCGGCCGGGCCGCCGGAGGGCCTCCCGTACATCGTCCTGCGTTACGGGATCGAGTTCCACGAGTGGATGGCGGGCTGGTGCGAGCGAACCAGACAGGCCCTCGAAGAGGAGGGGGCCGCCGTCGAGAGGAGGAGCGCCTGATGCTCGACGCCCTGGCCAGATTCGTCTACCGCCGCCGGCGTTTCGTGGCGGTCGGCGGAGCCGCGTTCTTCATCCTCGCCGGCGCGATCGGCGGCTCGGTCGCCAGCCACCTCGACCCCTATGGCGCCGACGACCCGGCCACCGAAAGCGTCAAGGCGGACGAACTGCTCCAGGGGCAGGGCTTCCGGGAGCCGGCGGTGATCGTGCTGGTCAAGGACGCTCCGATCGCCGATCCCGCGACTCGCTCACGAATCGAAGGGGTCGAGCGTCAGCTTCGCGCCCGCGCGGACGTGGCCAAGGTGACCGGCTACTACGACACGGGCTCTCGCGACTTCGTCTCCAACGACGGCAGCCACACCTACATCGCGGTCGCCCTGCGGCCGACCGATGACAAATCCAGGCAGGACGCCGCCTCGAGCATCGCCGACCACCTGGAGGGGCAGCCCGGGATCGAGGTTGGCGGCGTGGCGCTCGCCGAGGAGCAGGTGAACAAGCAAACCGAGTCCGACCTGCGCCGAGCCGAGATGCTCGCCTTCCCCCTCCTCTTCCTGCTGTCCCTGCTCTTCTTCCGCAGCCTCGTCGCCGCGCTTCTGCCGCTGCTGATCGGCGGCCTCGCGATCATCGGCACCTTTCTCGTGCTGCGGATCGCGAGCGAGTTTGGGTCGATCTCGATCTTCGCCCTCAACCTGACCACCGGCCTTGGCCTCGGACTCGCGATCGACTACAGCCTCTTCATTGTCTCGCGTTACCGGGAGGAGCTCGCGAGGCGAGGCATCGACTCCGCCGGAGTGGGAGGCCGGACCGAGCGCTGGGAGGCGCTCCGGGCGACGATGCGGACGGCGGGGCGCACGGTCCTGTTCTCCTCGATCACGGTCGCCGCCGCGCTCGCATCCCTGATCGTCTTCCCGCAGCGCTTCCTCTACTCGATGGGAATCGGCGGGGCGCTGGTGGCGCTGCTGGCCGCCGCGGTGGCCCTGACCGTCCTCCCCGCGGTACTGAGCATTCTGGGGCCGCGCGTCAACGCGCTCGCGCCACGCTTTCTCCAGCGCCGCGCCGAGCGCGACGCGAGAGCGACCGAATCCGGGTTCTGGTACCGGCTCTCGCGCTTCGTGATGCGGCGACCGATCCCGATCGCGACCCTGAGCGCGACGTTTCTGATCGCCCTCGGGATCCCCTTCCTCAGCATCAAGTTCACCTCGGTCGACGCGCAGGTGCTGCCCGAGAGCGCCAGCGCCCGCCAGGTCGATGACGTGATGCGCTCCGACTTCCCGCCCTTCCGCGACACGCCGGTACGGCTTGCCGTACAGGGCGGTGGGCAGAAGGCGGTGGCCGCCGTGGCCTCCGAGGTCAGGCGCGATCCCGGCGTCGCCGCGGTCGATCCCCCTCAGCGGCTTTCGGGCGGGTGGACCGTCCTCGAGGCAACCGTCAAGAGCCCTTTCATGTCCGAGCGGAGCAAGTCGACGGTGAGGCGACTCCGCAACCTTCCGGAACCGCCCGGGGTGACGACGATGCTCGTCACCGGCGCCTCGGCGCATTTCGCTGACTTTCAGTCGAGCCTCGAGGAGCACCTGCCCATTGCGCTGGCGATCGTGGTCATCACCACCTTCATGGTGCTGTTCCTGTTCACCGGCTCCGTGGTGCTGCCGGTCAAGGCGCTGGTCATGAACGCTCTCACCCTGAGCGCCGTGTTCGGCATCCTCGTGCTCGTCTTCCAGCACGGAAACCTCGAGGGCTTGCTCGATTACCAAGGCCAGGGAGCGCTCGAGCAGACGATGCCGATCCTCCTCTTCGCCGTCGCCTTCGGGCTCTCGACCGACTACGCGGTGTTCCTGCTTTCGCGGATCAAGGAAGCCCGCGACGCGGGCGCGAGCGACTCGGAGTCGGTCGCGATCGGCCTCGAGCGCACGGGGCGGATCGTCACCGCCGCGGCGCTCCTGTTCTCGATCGCGATCGGCGCCTTTGCGACCTCGCAGATCATCTTCATCAAGCAGAACGGGCTGGGCACCGCGCTCGCGGTGCTGATCGACGCCAGCATCATTCGGGCCCTGCTCGTGCCCTCGCTGATGGAGCTGCTCGGCAAGTGGAACTGGTGGGCGCCCCGCCCGCTGCGCCGCCTGTACGCGCGGATCGGGGTGTCCGAGGCCTAGCGGGAGCCGTCGAGGGCGCGGCGCCCCGACAGGGCGCGCCCCAGCGTCACCTCGTCGGCGTGCTCGAGGTCGGCGCCGACCGGGAGCCCGCTGGCGAGGCGAGTGATCGTCACCCGGTCCCGCAGCAGCTCGGCGACATGGAGCGCGGTCGCCTCGCCCGTGGTGGTCGGATTGGTGGCGAGCACAACCTCGCTCACCTCGCCGTCGTCCGCGCGCCGCACCAGCTCGGCGATCCTCAGGTCCTCGGGGTCCACGCCGTCGATCGGCGACAGGGCGCCGCCGAGCACGTGGTAGAGGCCGCGGTACTCGCCGGTGCGCTCGATCGGGATCACGTCGGAGGGCTCCTCCACCACGCAGATCAGCGAGCGGTCGCGCCCGGCGTCGTCGCAGATGCGGCAGCGCGGCCCCTCGGCGAGGTTGAAGCAGACCTCGCACAGCCCCACCTTCTCCTTCACCTCGCGGATCGCCTCGGCCAGGCCGACAGCCTCCGCATCGTCGGCGCGCAGGATGTGGAAGGCCAGCCGCTGCGCGGTCCGCTGCCCCACCCCGGGTAGCCGGGAGAGCTCGGTGATCAGTCGCTGGATCGGCGCTGGTTGCACGCCGGCTGACGGTATCGAGCGCGGCGGCGCGCTCAGCCGCCGGGAAGCCCGAGGCCGCCCAGCCCGCCCGCGCCCGCGATGCCGCCCAGCTTGCTGGTCGCCAGCTCCTGGGCGGAGCGGATCCCCTCGTTGACGGCGGCCGTGACCATGTCCTGGAGCAGCTCGGCGTCCTCGGGATCGATCGCCTCGGGATCGATGGCGATCTCGAGCAGCCGCAGGTCGCCGCTCATCTTCACCTTCACCATGCCGCCGCCGGCGCTCGCCTCGACGACCTCGTCCTTGAGCTTCTCCTGCGCCTCCGCCATCTCGCCCTGAAGCTGCTGGACCTGCTTCATCATCGCGTTCAGGTCCAGTCCGCCGGGGCCGCGGCCCGGGTTCGGCATCCGGGTCATCCCTCGGCCTCCTTGGCGTCGTCGCCCCCGAACTCCTCGGCGTCGAACTCGGACCGAAGGAGCTCGATCAGCTCCTCATCGCTAAGCGACGACTCGGCGCCGTCCTGCCCAGCCTCGTCCTTGCCCTCCAGCAGCACGTAGACCGGGCGCAGGCGCTCGCCGACGATCGTCTTCACGGCCTCCGCCAGGCGCTCGCGCGCCTCCTGCGCCTCGGCCTTTCGCTTGTTGAAGGCGGCGCTGGCCGGGAAGCCGACCTCGAGCATCGCCCGCTCGACGTCCACGGCCACCGGGCGGGCGGCGGCGAACACGGTCGAGAGCAGCTCCGAGCCCGACTCGCGGACCTGGTCGAGCACCGCCGGCCACAGGCCGCTGATCCGCTCGACGTCCACGGCCTCCGTCAGGCACCGCGGTCGGGTTTCGTCTCGGTGGCCACCGCGGCGGGGCCCGGATCGTCCTCGGGCCCTTCAGCGGGGGCCTGGACGCCGCCGCCCTCGAGCAGCCGCTCCACCCGCTCGAGCCGCTGCGCCAGGGCGGCGCGCGATGGGTCGATCTCGGGCCGCGCGGCCCGCAGGATCGCCAGCTCCAGGGTCATTCGCGGCTCGTCGCCCTCCTTGATCGCCGCCAGAGCCGCGGCGACCGCGTCGATCGCCCGGGTCAGGGCCAGGTCGGAGAATGCCTCGGCCTGGACGCGAAGCCGCTCGGGGTCGGCGGCGGTGACGCTGAACGTGGCGGGCGGCTCGCCGATCGTCCGGACCACGAGCAGCTGGCGCAGGTGGGCCAGCAGATCGCGGCCGAACTGCGACAGGTCGCGGCCGGAGCGCGCCAGGCGCTCGCTCGCCTCGAGCGCCGCCTTGCCGTCCTCGGCGGCGATCGCGTCGGCGGCGGCCAGGATCAGCTCGGCCTCGGCGACGCCGAGCACCGCCAGCACGTCATCGGTGGCCACCCGCTTGCCGCCGTAGGCGACCAGCTGGTCAAGCGTGCCGAGCGCGTCCCGGAAGCTCCCGGTGGCGGCGCGGGCGATCGCCGCCACGGCGCCGTCCTCGATCTCGATCGACTCCGTGCCCGCCACCCGGCGCACGACCTCGGCGATCTGCTCGAGCGAGGGGCGCTGGAAGTCGAAGCGCTGGCAGCGGTCGACGATCGTCGGCATCACCTTGTGCGGCTCGGTGGTGCAGAGCACGAAGACGGTGTTGGGGGGCGGCTCCTCGAGCGTCTTGAGGAAGGCGTTCCACGCCTCGCGGGTGAGCATGTGCGCCTCGTCCAGGATGTAGACCTTCCAGCGCCCGGCCGCCGGCGCGTAGCCGACCCGCTCGCGGAGCTCGCGGATGTCGTCCACGGAGCGGTTGGAGGCGGCGTCCATCTCGATCACGTCGAGCGAGCTGCCGGCGGCGATCGTGCGGCAGGACTCGCACTCCCCGCAGGGCGTCAGCGTTGGGCCGTTGACGCAGTTCAGGGAGCGGGCGAGGATCTTCGCCACCGAGGTCTTGCCCGTTCCCCGCGAGCCGACGAACAGGTAGGCGTGGTGCACCCGGTCGCGCTCGACGGCGTTTCGCAGCGTGCGCACCACGTGCTCCTGGCCGACCACCTCGTCGAAGGCCTGCGGGCGGTGGCGGCGATACAGGGAGGTCTCGGACACGAAGGAGCCAGTCTAGCTACGGGTTCGGCCCGCCCGGGCACCTCGAACATTCGTTGAGACCGGTTCAGGACCGGCGCCTGGTGCCGATCGCCTGTACTCAATGGCAGGCATCCCAGGCCTCATCCGCCGCCGTCGCTCGCGCGCCTTGATCGCGTTGGCCCTGGCTGCCCTGCTCGCGGGGGCGATCGCCTCCCCGGCGGCCGCCAGGATGCGGAGCAAGGTGATCGACGACCATCTCTGCAAGACCGTCGGCGGAGGGCGCTTCGTGGACATCCCCGGCTTCCCGGGGGAGGAGATCGACCGCCGGCTGCTGGCGGACATCCGCTGGATGAAGCGCCGCTACCACATCTTCATCACCGACGGCTACTCCACCGACCGGGCCCATGCCCGAAACGGCGAGCACCCGATCGGCCTCGCCGCCGACATCGTCCCGAACAAGGACAAGGGGGGCACCTGGAGCGACATCGGAGCCCTCGCCCGCAAGGCGGAGCCGCGAGCAGGACCAGCCGATCGCGCCCTGGCGGTGGGTGGGCTGGAACGGCGATCCGAACCACGGGCGCAAGAACCACCTCCACCTCTCGTGGATGCACTCCGAGACCAAGCCGGAGGACCCGGCCCGCGTCGTCTACACGCGCAAGTGCCCGGAGCCGCCCGAGGAGCCGCCGCCACCTTCGACCGAGGCGAAGCCGAGAACGGGCGGCATCTCCCCGTCGGCCCGGCGACGCTCCTCCACCGGAGGCACCTCGGTGCCTCACCTGCCGCGCAAGCTTCGGGTGAAGCTCGCGCCGCGGGTCTACCGAGAGCGCACTGAGCAGGCAGGACCGTGCGGCCCGCCTTCGAGAGCGGTCCCCGGGCGTTCGCGTCGTGGCTGGCTCGAGCCAGGCCGATCCGCGGCACATGCCCGCTACCGCTTAAGGCTGCTTCCTTCCGGATCTGACCTGGTTCGCGGGCGCGCATTGCGCGGGACCTGGCCGTCAACGCCGCCCGCGACGTACCGACCCCGAAGGCCGCGACCCTCAGACGGGCGTTCAGCCCCGCTAGAGCGGATTGCGGGTGACAGGGCACCGCTACCTCCCCGCCTAGCACGGTCCACCGGCCATCCTACCTCGCCAAGGCCGCCCGGAGGCGGGTCGGCGACCTATCATCAGGCCACCGGGCGCGTAGCTCAGTGGGAGAGCGCTCGCTTCACACGCGAGAGGTCGCTGGTTCGAAACCAGCCGCGCCCATCCGCAAAACGCCTGCTATTGGGCAGGTTTTGGGAGGATGATGCAAGCAAGGTGCTGCTCCAGGGCGGCGCCGAATCGGCTTTCTGCCCGTTTAGTTCGAATCTCCCACTCCGTTCGCAGAGTTACTCCTCCGACGAGGGGGCTTGGTTGCGCGCCCGCACAACGTTCCTCCGGTTATTAGGTCGAACCATGCACCGCTCGGCGTCGCCGTCAGGCGCGACCTCCTGCACCTCGTGGCGAATGTCCGGCATCGCGGCGAGCGCGTCCTCCCCAACAACTTTCTCGTCCTCGCTTGTCCTTTCTGAGCAGCCAGCCTCAACGCATGGTGCCGATAGTCTGATGCCATTCGCCGGTTCAACTGTTGGACCAACCAAAGCCAACCAGCTACAGGAGTGTTCTGATGGCCCGCTACGTCGACGGATTCGTCTTCGCAGTCCCCAAGAACAAGGTCGAGGAGTACCGCAAGGTCGCCCGTAAGGCCGGGAAGGTCTGGAAGGAGCACGGCGCGCTCGAGTACATCGAGTGCATCGGCGACGATGTGCCGAAGGGAAAGGTCACCGATTTCGCGATGAGCGTCAAGGCGAAGCGCAACGAGGTCGTCGGCTTCTCCTGGATCGTCTACAGGTCGCGCAAGCACCGCGACGCCGTCAACAAGAAGGTGATGTCCGACCCGCGGCTCGCCGACTACGACCCGAAGGACATGCCGGCGGACATGTCGCGGATGATCTACGGGGGCTTCAAGGCGATCGTCGAGCTTTGAGGCTCAGCCGCAGGGGCCGCGGGCATCTGCGTCCGGGCATCCCGCCAAACCCGCCTCGGCTGCCAATTGGCAATCGCCAGTTGGACGCGAGGGTGGCTTGCTGATGTGCTTTCCAGCCGCAGTGGCCTCGCCGCTTCACACGCGAGAGGTCGCTGGTTCGAAACCAGCCGCGCCCATCCGTAAGAGTGTCTGCTAAGTGCTGTCACCGCTATCTCATCCGTCGTTCCTATGCTGCCGTCGAAGGTCAACAATCGACCAGAAAGGAGCAGCAACATGAAAAACAAGGTCAAGGGAGTTGGCGCGGCGATGGCGGCCGTTGCGGCCCTCGCCATCGGCGGCGCAGCGATAGCCGGTGCGGCTGGGGACAGCAGCAACTCCTCCGAGCAGCCGCCCGCGAATGCGGCCCAGTCCGCCGTGCCAGCGGAGAACCAGGAGGCCAGCGAGGGCCCCGATCAGTCGATCGGGGGTAGCGCCCTCGGCCAGGCCAGCGCCGCGGCGCTACAGGACACGGGCGGCGGTCAGGTCACCGACACCGAGGTTGGCGACGAGGAGAGCTACTACGAGGTAGAGGTCACGCGCGACGACGGTACTCAGGTCGACGTGCAGCTCGATCGCAGCTTCAATGTCGTCGGTGGCGAGGTCGACGAGGAATAACGGGCGACCTCAAGCCCACAGACGAGCCAACAGGCTCCCGTCGGTCACCTTGCTCCATGGGCGGTGCCCCCCTGCGCTTCCGATGCAGAGCGGCAATCGCCGGCCCTCGAGTGGTAGCGCTTCACCGAATTGAAAGCCACATCGGCGGCCAGCACGTGCTCGGGCAAAAACCGGCCCTCTGCGCAAATCCACGAATAGTCGTGCGTAACAACCATGTGAGGAGGCGGCCGTCAGGACACCGTGCAGCCGCGATCCGTTGCCTTCACCCTCCTTTCACCTCGAATCGGGAAGACTGCGTCGCCGGAGCACGCAAATAACCGAGGAGGAATGCGTGAGCAAGCCGAGGATCACTTTGCTCGCAACGACCGCAACGCTTGGGATCGCTGTCGCTGGGTGTGGCGGCGACGACCCGGCGGATACCACGGCCGCCTCCGATACCACCGGGGCGACCGAGGGCGCCGCCGTGGCCCCGCAGAGCACGGGGGAGGTTTGCTTCGACGAGGGGAAAGCTTCGAAGGCGACACGCGGCTTTACATCGAGCACAACGCCACCGACAAGGACACCGGCGTGCACGGCATGTTCGACCAGGAAGGCCTGGCAGAAGCCTGTCTCCAAATGCCTGACGGAACCCAGATCATGCTGGTCGACCCCACGAACCAGCTGGGCGAGCTCGGCATCAACCAGTTCTTCTTCGAGTCCCGAGAGCCTCCCAACAGTGAGTACTCGATCGCCGACCTCAAGGCGGACTTTCCCGAGGGCGACTACCGAATCAGTGGCGTTGACTTCGAGGGGAATCGACGGACGGCAACCGCTGATCTCACGCACGACATCCCGGCACCACCGAAGATTGTCGCGCCCAAGCTCGTCGACGAGGAGAAGGCCGATCAGAACGAGGTCCCGGCCTCTGGGACGACCGTTCGCTGGCGCCCCGTGACCGAGACCCTGGACGGCAAGCCGACCGAGATCGCCGGTTACCAGGTGACCGTTACCGACGAGGAGTACACGAATCCAAACGCCCTCTCCCAGCCCGAATACGACGTCCACGTCGGTCCGGACGTAAGAAGGCTGGACGTGCCCGACGACTTCCTGAGCCTGACAAGCTCTACGAGCTGGAGATCCTCGCCATCGAGGAAAGCGGCAACCAGACCATTTCCGTCGGGTTTTTCACCGCTGGCGGACCATGACTCAGCACGTCGCGCTGCGATCCTGACCCAATGGGTCGCGCTCCCTTTGGGCAGAAATCGCCCTTTCTGCCCGAATCCCCGGTAATCGTGCGTAATCCACGGCATCCGCCGCGCGGAGCCGCCACTGCCCATGGAGGTACATACCGCATGGTGATGCGGTTTCTGGGCTCCCAGCAAGAGATTGGCCCTCCCGCTTCACACGCGAGAGGTCGCTGGTTCGAACCCAGCCGCGCCCATTCGCAAAGTGCCTGCTATCAGCTCGGTTTTTGGACTCTCTGAGACGAGGCGCTCGGGCCGCTACACCGGAGCAGCTCGACTTGGCGCGAGATGACCTCGATGCGGTTGCCCGCTTCGCACGTGCGTGCGGGCCGACATCTTCAGTGACAAGAGAGAGGCTTTCAAGGCCACCGGGCTCTCGGAGTAGGCGATGTCGCAGGAGAACGTTCGCCTCGATGATTTCCCTGTTGTCGGTGTGAGGTTGCCCCTGTCTGCCCGACATGAGAGGCTTCCCCTTCCGGCGGTCGCCGGGTTCGCCGACCAGCCCTAGCCGACTAGCCGACGCCCCTGGCCTCCGCTCAATCGACGGAACGGGAGGCCCAAGATGGCGTCAGAGAACTCGTTTACGGAAGGCGGGCATCCGGTGGGACGCCGAGCCAGCGGGTTCATCCGCTCAAACGTCCTCGGGTTGGTCGCGCTCTTCATCGCCCTCGGCGGCACGGCGTACGCCACCCATCCCGGCGGCGCCGACACAATCAGCACCGTGGACATCATCAACGGTGCTGTGTCGACCGGGGATATCAGCAACGCGGACGGGGTGAGATCCGTCGACGTGCGAGACGACACCCTGGCCAATGGCGGCCTCGGGGACGTCGACCTGGCCCCGGACTCCGTCGGCAGCAGCGAGCTCGCCAATGGCGCCGTCTCCACCCCAAAACTTGGCTTCGACCCGGCTACCCAGCCGGAGCTGGACGCCCACAAGTCCTCGGCCGACCACGACGGGCGCTACTTCACCCAATCCGAGCTCTCGACCTCGGACGGCAGCGCCCCGAACTCCGGTAACAACTTCCTCCATTGGGACCTCTTCAACGGGGTCCCCGCCGGCTTTGCTGACGGCACCGACGACACCGGGGGCACCGCTTCTGACGTCAGTTGCTCTGGCTGCGTGAACGCCGCGGACATCGCCGACGGCGCCGCCATTAGCGAGATCGCCAACGATGACGGCTCGGGTTCGGGCCTCGACGCTGACCTGCTCGACGGCCAAAGCTCGGCCGACTTCGCAACGGCGGCGCATGATCACGACAACCGCTACCTCACCGAGACGGAGCTCTCGACCTCGGATGGCAGCGCCCCGAACATAGGCTCCAACTTCCTCCACTGGAACGTGCTCCACGGGGTCCCCGCCGGCTTCGCTGACGGCACCGATGCGACCGGTAGCGACTGGTCGCTCACGGGCAACTCGGGCACCAACCCGGCCACCGATTTCCTCGGCACGACCGACAACCGGGCGCTCAACCTGCGGGTCAACAATGCCCGCGGCCTGCGGCTCGCGCCCGCGTCGGACGGCACCAACCAAAGTCCCAACGTGATCGGCGGGATCGCCGACAACTCGGTCACGGCCGGGGTCCACTCGGCGGTGATCGGGGGCGGGGGCCGCGGCACGCCGTCGCTCCCGACGAGCGCGAACCGGGTCACCGACCATCGGGGCACGGTCGGCGGCGGTGCCAACAACCAGGCCGGCAACGGCGCGGGCACTGTCAGCGACCGGGCGCTCGCCACCGTCGGCGGCGGCGGCGGCAACACCGCCAGCGGGAGCAGCGCCACCGTCGCTGGGGGGGAGGGCAACACCGCCACCGCGTTGCGCTCCACGGTCGGCGGCGGACTCGCCAACCTCGCCAACGGGCTGCGCGCCACGGTCGGCGGCGGCCAGTCGAACATTGCAAGCGGAACCGACACCACCGTGGGCGGCGGTCGCAACAACGCTGCCAGCGGGTCCAACGCCACGGTGGGCGGGGGTGTCGACAACTCCGCCACCGGCAGTGGTGCGGCCGTTGGCGGCGGCGACGGCAACACCGCGAGTGGCCTCGCCGCAACGGTTCCGTCCGGCCAGGACAACACCGCCGCAGGGAATAACAGCCTGGCGGCCGGCGTGCGAGCAGAGGCCAACCATGACGGGGCGTTCGTCTGGGCGGACTCGAACGCCTTCAGCTTTGCCTCCACGGCGATCAACGAGTTCAGCGTCCGCTCGACCGGCGGGGCTCGGTTCGTCTCGGCGATCGACGGCAGTGGCAATCCGGCCGCCGGCGTGACCCTGGCTTCCGGCGGCGGCTCCTGGGCCTCCCTCTCGGATGAGGCCTCGAAGACCGCGATCACCCCGGTCTCGGGGCGTGAGGTGCTGCGGAAGCTTGCCTCGGTGCCGATCTCCGAGTGGAGCTACCGGGCTCAGGAACCCTCGATCCGCCACATCGGCCCGATGGCCCAGGACCTCAGGCGCGCCTTCGGGGTCGGCGAGGATTCGCGCCACATCACCTCGATCGACGCTGACGGGATCTCGCTGGCGGCAATCAAGGGGCTGAATGAGAAGGTCCGGGCGCTTGAGCGCCGACTCGATGCCTCGGCGGGCACCGCCGCGGGGCCTGGCGATGGCGGCTCCTCGCCGCCGCTCTGGGCGCTCGCCGTCCTCAGTCTCGGCTGCGCCGCGCTCGGCGCCGCCGTTGCCCTGCGCTGGCAGGGGACGCTTCGCGGCAGCCCGGCTACCGGCTGAGCGAATCGGCTCCTCCCGGCCGGCGCGAAAAGTGACCGGCCGGGCGGAGCCGCCGGGCTCGCTCACGGCTTGTACAAGTGAGGCACGAAGCCGGTCCGGCACGCGCCGAAAGCGGCTTTCTGCCCGTTCGGGTGTCGGCCGCCAGCCGATGAGTCGTAGGCTTGAGCGATGATCGAGCTTCCCGGCAGCTGGGGCCCTGACCACTTGCGATAGCCGGGCGAGGCATGGCGCCCGCCGGCACTCTCGGGTGGTCATGCATGCGCGCTCCCTTTGGGCAGAAATCGCCCTTTCTGCCTGAATCCCCGGTAATCGTGCGTAATCCACGGCAATCCACTGCGCGGAGCCGCCACTGCCCATGATGGTGCATACCGCATGGTGATGCGGTTTCTGGGCTCCCGGCAAGACATTGGCCCTGTCGCTTCACACGCGAGAGGTCGCTGGTTCGAAACCAGCCGCGCCCATCCCAGATGGGCGCCTGTCGCCGTAAAGTCGTCGCGCACGTGAATTCGCTCGTGTACCAAGAGCGCCCGGCGGCCGGCGAGTCCGCCGGCCTGCTGGTCCTTCACCACGGCCGCGGGACCGACGAGCACGACCTGCTCAGCCTGGCGGACGCGCTCGACCCGCAGCGCCACCTGCACGTGGCAACGCCGCGCGGCCCCCTCACGCTTCGCGGCTGGCCAGGGAACCACTGGTACATGGTCCCGCGTGTGGGCTACCCGGATCCAGAGACGTTCCACACGGCGTACGGCAAGCTCGCCGACTTTCACGATGAGCTCTGGCAGCGCACCGGAATCAGCCCCGATCAGACCGTCCTTGGCGGCTTCTCGATGGGGTCCGTGATGTGCTACTCGATGGGGCTGGCCGGCGAGCGGCCCGTGCCGGCGGGCATCCTCGCGTTCTCGGGGTTCATACCCACCGTAGAGGGCTGGCAGCCGCATCTCGCCGATCGCACCAGCGCCCGCGTTTTCATCGCCCACGGCCGCCGCGACCCAGTCATCGAGGTCGGCTTTGCCCGCCGGGCCCGCGACCTGCTCGAGGCCGGCGGACTCGAGGTCAGCTACCACGAGTCCGACGTCGCCCACCAAATCGACTCCGCGCACGTCCCGGCGGCCAAGCAATGGCTTTCGCGCGTCATCCCTCCCTTTGCGGCAGACCAGCGAGTGTGAGACGTCACATTGCGACCCGAATCGTCGCCCTGGTGGCAAGGGGCCCGTAGGTTGGCTCGCCCTTGACGGGCGGCGCGACGGTCATGTAGACCTGTACCTCCGTTGGGCAGAATGCCGATCTCTCTGCCTCAATCCCCGGTAATCCGCGCGCCGCAGGCCGCCATCCCGTCCAGGGGCGCATTCCGCTTTGCAATGCGGGATTCTGGCCCTCGGATACCTCTAGGAACGCGCCGCTTCACACGCGAGAGGTCGCTGGTTCGAAACCAGCCGCGCCCATCGGGGCAATCGGCCTGGACAAGGCGCTTTGACGCCAGGACGGTGTCCGGCCTCAGACCCCTGGGTCGGCGGCTGCCTCCTGATCGGACGAAGCGCGTGACTAAGGAGCGTCCGGAGAGCTGTCGCGGGCGGGGTTCATGGTCAACCGCCACTGGGCGCCGGTTGCGTTCAGCGCGTAGATATCCGGATCGCCGGCGCGAGTGCTCACGAAGTCGATCTTCCCGGTTACCTTCGCATGCTGCGAGAAGGAAGGCTCGCTGTCCACCGCCGCGCTAGTCGTCAGCCGGGTCTGGGCGCTGCCGTTGATCACGTAGATGTCGCCGTTGCCGGTCCGCTTGCTGGCGAACGCGATCTTCGAACCGTCGGGCGACCAGTCGGGGGAGCTGTCAACTGCGGCATCGGTGGTCAGCCGTCTCTGATCCGTGCCGTCGGCGTTCATCACGTAGATGTCGCCGTTGCCAGTCCGGCTGCTGGCGAAGGCGAGCTTACTGCCGTCGGGTGACCAGGCCGGAGAGCTATCGGCGGCGGCGTTCGTAGTCAGCCGCCTCTGGTCGGTGCCGTCGGCGTTCATCACGTAGATGTCGCCGTCGCCGGTTCGCTTGCTCGCGAACGCGATCTTCTTCCCGTCTGGGGACCAAGATGGTTCCGTGTCCACCGCCGGGTCGCTCGTCAGCCGGGTCGGCGCGGTGCCGCTGGCTTTCATCGAGTAGATCTCCGAGTTCCCGGGGCGGTTGCTCGCGAAGGCGACTTTGCCACTCGGGGAGAAGAGAGCCGGTTCACCGTCAAACGCTGGGCTGGTCGTTAGCCGCATCTGAGTGTTCCCGTTCATCAGGTAGATGTCGCCGGTACCCGTCCGCATGCTCGCGAACGCGATCTGACACACCACGCTCAGGGGCTCGCAGTCGCTGGTCGAGCCCTTGTAGTTGTCGTCGCCGCTGTAGGTGGCCTTGAAGGAGAACCCGCCGGCTGCCAGCGGCCCCTGGTCATCGGAGGGATGGGCGACGCCCGAGGAGTCGACCGCCACGGTGCCGGCGGCGTTGCCGGTGCCCTCGCATTTGTCGTTCCCATAGAAGGTGAAGCTGACGTTGCCGCCCGGCGTGATCGAGCCCACCTTGCCGGAGACGACGGCCCGGTCGTGGACGGTGGAGCCGAGCCCGACCGAGAGGACCTCGTTGTGGTCGGAGTCGTGGATCTGGGTCGCAGTCAAGGTGTCGCCCTTGGTGATCGTGAACGGCTCGCAGGCGCCGGTCTTGGAGCTGTAGTTGGCGTTGCCGTTGTAGGTCGCCTGGTAGGAGTAGTCGCCGGCTCCCAGGGGCCCGTTCGGTGAGGAGTCGGGGACGGTGCCGTTGGCGGCCACGGTCTTGTCCTCGGTCGAGAACGCGGTCCCCGAGCAGTCGCCGGTCTTGAAGAAGCTGTAGGTGACCGTGGCGGTCCCGTTGAGGCTCAGCGAGCCGACCTGGCCGGAGAGGGTGGCGGTGTCGTGGACGGTCGTCCCCAGGGCCGCCTTGTTGGCGTCGTTGTCGACCGTGGCCCCGTTGGCGTCCTTGACCGTGGTCGTGATCCCCGGGGTGGCCTTGGTGATCGTGAACGGCTCGCAGGCGCCGGTCTTGGAGCTGTAGTTGGCGTTGCCGTTGTAGGTCGCCTGGTAGGAGTAGTCGCCGGCTCCCAGGGGCCCGTTCGGTGAGGAGTCGGGGACGGTGCCGTTGGCGGCCACGGTCTTGTCCTCGGTCGAGAACGCGGTCCCCGAGCAGTCGCCGGTCTTGAAGAAGCTGTAGGTGACCGTGGCGGTCCCGTTGAGGCTCAGCGAGCCGACCTGGCCGGAGAGGGTGGCGGTGTCGTGGACGGTCGTCCCCAGGGCCGCCTTGTTGGCGTCGTTGTCGACCGTGGCCCCGTTGGCGTCCTTGACCGTGGTCGTGATCCCCGGGGTGGCCTTGGTGATCGTGAACGGCTCGCAGGCGCCGGTCTTGGAGCTGTAGTTGGCGTTGCCGTTGTAGGTCGCCTGGTAGGAGTAGTCGCCGGCTCCCAGGGGCCCGTTCGGTGAGGAGTCGGGGACGGTGCCGTTGGCGGCCACGGTCTTGTCCTCGGTCGAGAACGCGGTCCCCGAGCAGTCGCCGGTCTTGAAGAAGCTGTAGGTGACCGTGGCGGTCCCGTTGAGGCTCAGCGAGCCGACCTGGCCGGAGAGGGTGGCGGTGTCGTGGACGGTCGTCCCCAGGGCCGCCTTGTTGGCGTCGTTGTCGACCGTGGCCCCGTTGGCGTCCTTGACCGTGGTCGTGATCCCCGGGGTGGCCTTGGTGATCGTGAACGGCTCGCAGGCGCCGGTCTTGGAGCTGTAGTTGGCGTTGCCGTTGTAGGTCGCCTGGTAGGAGTAGTCGCCGGCTCCCAGGGGCCCGTTCGGTGAGGAGTCGGGGACGGTGCCGTTGGCGGCCACGGTCTTGTCCTCGGTCGAGAAGGCGGTCCCCGAGCAGTCGCCGGTCTTGAAGAAGCTGTAGGTGACCGTGGCGGTCCCGTTGAGGCTCAGCGAGCCGACCTGGCCGGAGAGGGTGGCGGTGTCGTGGACGGTCGTCCCCAGGGCCGCCTTGTTGGCGTCGTTGTCGACCGTGGCCCCGTTGGCGTCCTTGACCGTGGTCGTGATCCCCGGGGTGGCCTTGGTGATCGTGAACGGCTCGCAGGCGCCGGTCTTGGAGCTGTAGTTGGCGTTGCCGTTGTAGGTCGCCTGGTAGGAGTAGTCGCCGGCTCCCAGGGGCCCGTTCGGTGAGGAGTCGGGGACGGTGCCGTTGGCGGCCACGGTCTTGTCCTCGGTCGAGAACGCGGTCCCCGAGCAGTCGCCGGTCTTGAAGAAGCTGTAGGTGACCGTGGCGGTCCCGTTGAGGCTCAGCGAGCCGACCTGGCCGGAGAGGGTGGCGGTGTCGTGGACGGTCGTCCCCAGGGCCGCCTTGTTGGCGTCGTTGTCGACCGTGGCCCCGTTGGCGTCCTTGACCGTGGTCGTGATCCCCGGGGTGGCCTTGGTGATCGTGAACGGCTCGCAGGCGCCGGTCTTGGAGCTGTAGTTGGCGTTGCCGTTGTAGGTCGCCTGGTAGGAGTAGTCGCCGGCTCCCAGGGGCCCGTTCGGTGAGGAGTCGGGGACGGTGCCGTTGGCGGCCACGGTCTTGTCCTCGGTCGAGAACGCGGTCCCCGAGCAGTCGCCGGTCTTGAAGAAGCTGTAGGTGACCGTGGCGGTCCCGTTGAGGCTCAGCGAGCCGACCTGGCCGGAGAGGGTGGCGGTGTCGTGGACGGTCGTCCCCAGGGCCGCCTTGTTGGCGTCGTTGTCGACCGTGGCCCCGTTGGCGTCCTTGACCGTGGTCGTGATCCCCGGGGTGGCCTTGGTGATCGTGAACGGCTCGCAGGCGCCGGTCTTGGAGCTGTAGTTGGCGTTGCCGTTGTAGGTCGCCTGGTAGGAGTAGTCGCCGGCTCCCAGGGGCCCGTTCGGTGAGGAGTCGGGGACGGTGCCGTTGGCGGCCACGGTCTTGTCCTCGGTCGAGAACGCGGTCCCCGAGCAGTCGCCGGTCTTGAAGAAGCTGTAGGTGACCGTGGCGGTCCCGTCGAGGCTCAGCGAGCCGACCTGGCCGGAGAGGGTGGCGGTGTCGTGGACGGTCGTCCCCAGGGCCGCCTTGTTGGCGTCGTTGTCGACCGTGGCCCCGTTGGCGTCCTTGACCGTGGTCGTGATCCCCGGGCTGGCCTTGGTGATCGTGAACGGCTCGCAGGCGCCGGTCTTGGAGCTGTAGTTGGCGTTGCCGTTGTAGGTCGCCTGGTAGGAGTAGTCGCCGGCTCCCAGGGGCCCGTTCGGTGAGGAGTCGGGGACGGTGCCGTTGGCGGCCACGGTCTTGTCCTCGGTCGAGAAGGCGGTCCCCGAGCAGTCGCCGGTCTTGAAGAAGCTGTAGGTGACCGTGGCGGTCCCGTTGAGGCTCAGCGAGCCGACCTGGCCGGAGAGGGTGGCGGTGTCGTGGACGGTCGTCCCCAGGGCCGCCTTGTTGGCGTCGTTGTCGACCGTGGCCCCGTTGGCGTCCTTGACCGTGGTCGTGATCCCCGGGGTGGCCTTGGTGATCGTGAACGGCTCGCAGGCGCCGGTCTTGGAGCTGTAGTTGGCGTTGCCGTTGTAGGTCGCCTGGTAGGAGTAGTCGCCGGCTCCCAGGGGCCCGTTCGGTGAGGAGTCGGGGACGGTGCCGTTGGCGGCCACGGTCTTGTCCTCGGTCGAGAACGCGGTCCCCGAGCAGTCGCCGGTCTTGAAGAAGCTGTAGGTGACCGTGGCGGTCCCGTTGAGGCTCAGCGAGCCGACCTGGCCGGAGAGGGTGGCGGTGTCGTGGACGGTCGTCCCCAGGGCCGCCTTGTTGGCGTCGTTGTCGACCGTGGCCCCGTGGCGTCCTTGACCGTGGTCGTGATCCCCGGGGTGGCCTTGGTGATCGTGAACGGCTCGCAGGCGCAGGTCTTGGAGCTGTAGTTGGCGTTGCCGTTGTAGGTCGCCTGGTAGGAGTAGTCGCCGGCTCCCAGGGGCCCGTTCGGTGAGGAGTCGGGGACGGTGCCGTTGGCGGCCACGGTCTTGTCCTCGGTCGAGAAGGCGGTCCCCGAGCAGTCGCCGGTCTTGAAGAAGCTGTAGGTGACCGTGGCGGTCCCGTTGAGGCTCAGCGAGCCGACCTGGCCGGAGAGGGTGGCGGTGTCGTGGACGGTCGTCCCCAGGGCCGCCTTGTTGGCGTCGTTGTCGACCGTGGCCCCGTTGGCGTCCTTGACCGTGGTCGTGATCCCCGGGCTGGCCTTGGTGATCGTGAACGGCTCGCAGGCGCCGGTCTTGGAGCTGTAGTTGGCGTTGCCGTTGTAGGTCGCCTGGTAGGAGTAGTCGCCGGCTCCCAGGGGCCCGTTCTGTGAGGAGTCGGGGACGGTGCCGTTGGCGGCCACGGTCTTGTCCTCGGTCGAGAAGGCGGTCCCCGAGCAGTCGCCGGTCTTGAAGAAGCTGTAGGTGACCGTGGCGGTCCCGTTGAGGCTCAGCGAGCCGACCTGGCCGGAGAGGGTGGCGGTGTCGTGGACGGTCGTCCCCAGGGCCGCCTTGTTGGCGTCGTTGTCGACCGTGGCCCCGTTGGCGTCCTTGACCGTGGTCGTGATCCCCGGGCTGGCCTTGGTGATCGTGAACGGCTCGCAGGCGCCGGTCTTGGAGCTGTAGTTGGCGTTGCCGTTGTAGGTCGCCTGGTAGGAGTAGTCGCCGGCTCCCAGGGGCCCGTTCGGTGAGGAGTCGGGGACGGTGCCGTTGGCGGCCACGGTCTTGTCCTCGGTCGAGAAGGCGGTCCCCGAGCAGTCGCCGGTCTTGAAGAAGCTGTAGGTGACCGTGGCGGTCCCGTTGAGGCTCAGCGAGCCGACCTGGCCGGAGAGGGTGGCGGTGTCGTGGACGGTCGTCCCCAGGGCCGCCTTGTTGGCGTCGTTGTCGACCGTGGCCCCGTTGGCGTCCTTGACCGTGGTCGTGATCCCCGGGGTGGCCTTGGTGATCGTGAACGGCTCGCAGGGAGCCGTGGCTCCGAGGTTCTGTGGGGGCCCGTTGTTCCCGCTGTACACGGCCCTGTAGCTATAGGAGCCGGGAGTCGTCGGCGTGAAGTTGGCGGAGTTTGGCACGTTTCCGTTCGTCACCGTGACGTTCTGATCCGTCGAGCCACCCGTGCAATCGATGGTGGAGAAGCGCTTGTAGGTGACGGTGCCTCCGGCGTTGCTGGAGGCACCGGAGAGGGTCGCCGTGTCATGGACCGTCGTCCCGATCGGGACCGAGCCATTCGTGACCGAGCTCCCGTTCGAGTCCTTAACGTCGGTCGTGATGCTTGGCGTAAACACAACCGCCGAGGCGGCAAGTGGGAGATCCTGGGATCCCACGCCGTTCTGGTTCACTCCGTTCGACTTGAGACTGTCCTGAGCCATGTGGTACGGGGACCCGCTGATAAAGGACGCAGAGTTTCCGGCGCCCCAATCGCTCTCGCTGGCGATATGCCCACCCCAAGCCAGCACCACTGTGCCGGCTCCACTCGTAGTGAACGTGATCGCGATGCTCGTGCTGCACTGCCCGGTGCCAGACACCACGTTCTGATTCACGTAGTTGACGGCGGTTATATCGGGCGAGTTGGCGCCGAAGATCTTGAAGGATCCGGAAACCTGGGAAGCAGGCGGCGTCCCCGTTGAGGTGGCGCAGTTCACGAGCGTGGCTGCCGGAACCGGGAAGGAGTCAGCCGGAGACGACGGGCTGCAGTTAGCGGCAGGAAGTTTGTCGGCACACGGATTGTTGTTATTCGCGTGGAAAGTCGATCCGGTGGAGGACGTGGTCTCAGTAGCGTCAAACGATCCCAAGTAATCGATCGCGTGCTTTCCGCTGCGCACCGTGTCGTAGTGGATCTGGAACACGTGTGTCCCGGCCACATCGATTGAGATCGTGTCGCGGTACGAGAGAAACTCGCCTTCACGCCAGTGCGCCTTCGTGGCATTCACGTTCCCGTTCACCCAGTTCTTGAAGCCGTCTATCTCGGAACCATTGGACCCCTTACAGGGCTCCGGTGTGTCGCCAACGCCGCCATTCGTGCACTGGTCGAGATTGGCGGACGCATCCGTGAAGGTCACGCTCGCAATCGGCGTCTCGCTCCATTCGCCCGACCAGTTGGCCGGATAGGCTCGCGCCTCATAGACGCCCGCCACCCCGTTGAGCTGGTAGTCGTAGGTCAGGTTGCCGGTGGCGTCAGCGGTCGCGGCACCCCACCCTTGCGTCGCGGTGTGCTCAACGGGATCGATCAGGACGATGCTGCCGTCCGGTCGTTTCACCGGCACGGCGTACTCGTCACCCGGCACGAAGCCGGTACCGGAGATATGGACGACCTCGCCGGGCGTGTAGTCCGACTTGTCCGTAGTCAGTGAGGCCTGGCCCGCCGCCGGTGCTTGGACTACAGCTCCGACGAGAACACACCCGATGGCTGCAAGGACGACGAGAATCGGCGCGAACTTGCGTCGAGTCCGCCCTCGCGCACCGTCGGTGGTCCGAACTGGCGCTGCATCTCCCACAAGGCCCCCCTAAGTGACCAGCCCCCTAAGTGGCCAGTCTTGGATTGATCGATCCTATGCCAGTCAAATCGTTGGCGTCAACTGCGTATACCTGGTTCTCCTACTTGTCAGCGGCCCGTGTTCGACCCGCTCAAACCGACGGCCGTGGTGCCTCGCAGGGGGTGAAGACCCGTGCAGGCCACGCGGGTTACTCCTCCAGCGGGAGAATCACTCGCCCCTTCACACGCGAGAGGTCGCTGGTTCGAAACCAGCCGCGCCCATCCCGGATACTCAGGCTTCTGCCGAGATCAGTGCCTGCAGGCGGTCGAAGCTGTCCGTCCAACCCTGTTCGTGCAACGCGCGCCGCCCCTCGGTGGCAAACGGGCCTTGAGCGAGGACCAGCTCAGTCTCATCGCCCAAGTCTCGGAGCGTCAGTGTGACGATTGTCTCCTGATCATCCGGGTCGGGCTCCTCCCAGCGAAAGGTGTAGGCGAGTCGGTCGGGTGGGTCGACCTGACGGAACTCTCCTGAGAGATGGAACACCTCGCCATCTGGCGGTTGCATAGTGATCCGATAGCCACCTCCGACACGGGTGTCGAAATCAATACTTGGAGAGGTGAATCCGTGGGGGCCCCACCATTTCGCCAGCTCATCCGGGCGTGTCAAAGCCTTGAAAAGGCGCGCGCGAGGTACCGGGAGTCGGCATTTCAAATCGAGCGCCAAGCCGCCAGGTTGCGCAGTCATCGCTCGAGACTCTAGCCAGCGAAAGCAAGTCCCACCTACGTGTCGCCAAGCGCCGGCAACTGATTGGGCACCAAGGCGGTTCTGGTGCCCCTTAGCGCGCACATCGACGCACATCCGCGCGCATCCGATGCGCCGAACGACGCCCATCCTTGGTATGGCGCGCTCGATCTCGCGAAACCAGCCCATCCGTCGCTGCAGGTCGCTGACCGCCGCGGCCGCGCTCTGGAAGCTGGGATCGATCCGCATGACCGCCGGATCGGGTGCGAGATCCGGACGATGCGCGTGACTAAGGAGCGTCCGGAGAGCTGTCGGGGGCCGCGTTCGTGGTCAGCCGCCACTGGGCACCGGTGGCGTTCATCGCGTAGATGTCCGAGTCGCCGTTGCGGTTGCTCACGAAGTCGATCTTGCCGGCGATCCTCGCGTGCTGCGAGAAGGACGGCTCGCCGTCGACCGCCGGGTTGGTTGTCAGCCGCGTCAGGGCGCTCCCGTCCATCAGGTAGATGTCGCCGTTGCCGGTCCGCTTGCTCGCGAAGGCGATCTTCGTCCCGTCGGGCGACCAGTCGGGGGCGGCGTCGACGGCGGCGTTCGCCGTCAGCCGCCTCTGGCCCGTGCCGTCGGCGTTCATCACGTAGATGTCGCCGGCGCCGGTCCGGTTGCTCGCGAAGGCGATCTCATTGCCGTCGGGCGACCAGGCGGGAGAGCGGTCGGCGCCCGCATTGGTGGTGAGCCGCATCTGGCCCGTGCCGTCGGCGTTCATCACGTAGATGTCGCCGTCGCCGGTCCGGTTGCTCGCGAAGGCGATCTTCGTCCCGTCGGGCGACCAGGATGGTTCGGTGTCCACCGCCGGGTCGGTCGTCAGCCGGGTCCGGGCCGTGTTGGTGGCGTTCATCGAGTAGATCTCCGAGTTGCCGGCGCGGTTGCTCGCGAAGGCGATCTTGCCGGCCGCGGGGAAGAAGGCAGGTTCGCCGTCGACCGCCGGGCTGGTGGTCAGCCGCGTCTGGGCGCTGCCCTCCATCAGGTAGATGTCGCCGGTGCCGGTCCGCTTGCTCGCGAAGGCGACCTGACACACCACGGTCAGCTTCTCGCAGGCACTGCTTTCGTTGGTCCACTTCGAGGTGTTATCGCTCGTGTAGAACGCCTGGAACGACAGCGTCGTCTGCTGCGTGATCGGTCCGTAGTTGTCCGTCTGATCCGCAAAGCCGCTGTTGTTCAGACTCACCGTCTCGGTGTCCGCCGGCTCCCCGGAGCAGTCGCCGTTGTCGAATTTCCTGAACTCCACGCTGCCCGTCGGGGTCCCGTTGCTGGTGCCCCCGACGGTGGCCGAGTCGTGAACGATCGCGCCCACCGTGGCCTGGAAGTTCGGGTAGGCCCCGTCGATCGGCACGGGCGAGTGATCCTGGAAATGCGGAGCCGTCGTCACGTCGGGCGTCTCAGGGGGCGCGGCGCCGGAGGGCAGGACCCAACAGGTACCCGGGTTGCCGCCGTAGAGCTCATCGCACTCCGCGGCGTCGTTGATGTGGAGCACGATGATCTGGTTCGGCGGGACGCCGCCGCTCCAGGTAGCGGTACCCATCGTCGTCGTGGTGCCGTCCAGCCCAATGTTGCTCGGGTTGCCGTCGGGACGAGCGAACGAAAAGCTCTCGAATGTGGGTGGATCCTCCCAGGCAGAGCCGTTGTCGCCCGTGGCCGACACCGTAACGCTGTCCGGCGGCTGCGAGCCGGGGTAGATGCAGTACTCGATCAGCCCCGGTACTCCATCCACCGGGTTGCGGTCGACGAGCGAATCGAACGTGTAGGTCGCTGTGTTGACGCTCGTCGTAAACGAAGCGCCGACGAGATCCGACGGGAGGCGATTCGAAATCGTCTGGCTGGGCTGACACCCGTTCAAGTCGGCGGATGCAGGCGCGGCGCCGATCAGCGCCACGAGCGCGGACATTGCCGCGAGCGCGGCGGATGCGCCAATGACGGAGCGCTTCTTGCGGGCCGTCTTGGGATTGCACTCCGTGCGGCTGGCGCGCTGCCCGTGCCTGGACCTGAGTGATCGCACAATATCCCCCCGTGCTTTCGGGCTGTCCGGTCCATCACCGGCTTCTCTGCACCGACCCTATAGCCGGAAGCCGTGGGCGGTCAAGCCCCTCCGCAGAAAGCAGGTAGTCGTTAGCCAGCCGCGCTCCTGCCCCATCTAGCACGCTCAGCGAGCCCCTGGGAGCCCCGGCACGGCAAGCTGCGAGAGGATGTCGATGAGCTTCGTGGCGCCGTCGCCGACGGGCGCCGAGGTCGAGCTCATCGAGGGCTGATGACGCCCGTCCCACGAGCGGTAGAGCGGCCGATCCGACTAACGACGGGCCGATATCTGCTGCACGGCCCAGCCGTTGCCGTCCGGATCGTTGAAGAAGACGAATCCGACATTGTCGAGTCGGTCTGGCTGACGTCTGGGGCTCTCGCCCATGACCTGGATCTCGCTGACATCCACCTCGTGCTCTTTGAGCCGACCACGTGCGGCATGGATGTCGGGGACGACCAGCTGCAGGCCCTTGAGCGAGCCCGCTGGCATGTCCGGGACGATGCCCTCGCCCACGACGATCGAACAGCTGGACCCGGGAGGGGTGAGCTGAACGATCCGATTTCCCTCACTGACCTTTGTGTCGTGATCCACCTTGAAGCCGAGCTGCTCGGCATAGAAAGCCTTAGCACGGTCTACGTCCGAGACCGGGACCACCACAACTTCGAGCGTCCAATTCATGATCGTCTCCTTTTGGTCGGTAGCTGCGCCCCTGCCAGGTAGACCTGGTGCGGTCATTGAACTCATCGAAGGCGGGGCCTCGGGCGCGCGAGGAACGCACCGCTTCACACGCGAGAGGTCGCTGGTTCGAAACCAGCCGCGCCCCTTCGCTTTGTCAACTCGGCTCCATGTAGGACACTTCGAGGGGGGCGCAACCGGAGGAGAGCAATGGCCACTACGACGACTAGAGCAAGGTCCTACGAGGAGGCTTGCGCGGGTCACCGATGGGAGGTCCCGCCCCGCTACAACATCGCAGCGGACGTCTGCGACAAGCACCCCCGCGACAAGCTGGCGATGGTGTTCGAGGACTTCCGGGGCACCGAGCGCCATGCGACCTGGGGGGAGATGCAGTCGCTCGCCGCGCGAGCCGCGAACGTCCTGCGCGCGCGCGGGGTCCAGCGTGGCGACCGCATCGCCGTCGTCGCCCCGGCCTCGCCCGAGACCGCGGCCATCTTCTTTGGGACCTGGAAGCTCGGCGCGATCCTCCTTTCGATGTCGGTGCTCTACGGTGACGAGGGCATCCGGCATCGGGTGGCGGACTCGCAGCCGAAGCTGATCGTCTGCTCGCCCGATCAGGCCGACCGGATGCCCGATGACCTCGTCGACGAGGTGGTGATCCTCGACGATGGACTACTGGCCGGCGTCGACGATTACGCCGACACGGTCGACACGGCCGCCGACGACCCGGCACAGCTCTATTACTCCTCCGGGACCACTGGGCTCGCGAAGGGGATCCTCCACGCCCACCGCTACATCCTCGCCCACGAGGAGTTCGTCTATTGCCACGACGTTCGTGACGGCGAGCTCTTCCACGGAATGGGGGAATGGGCTTGGGCGGCTGGAATCGCCCCGTTGCTGGGACCATGGCGCCTCGGCGCCACCCAGTTCGTGTATGCGCGGGAGGGCGGGTTCGACCCCGCGAAGCAGCTCGAGGTGCTCTCGAAGCACGGGGTCACGAACGTGTTCACCACGCCCACCGCGATGCGCGCAATGATGGCGATCGACGACGCCGGCGAGCGCTACCCACAGAAGTTCCGCATCGTCTGCTCCGCGGGCGAGCCGCTGAATCCCGAGGCGATCCGCTGGTTCCGCGAGCAATACGGGGTCACGGTGCTCGACTACTACGGCCTGACGGAGTCCTACCCGTTGTGCGCGAACTTCCCGTTCATGGAGGTTCGCGAGGGCTCCATGGGAAGGCCGATGCCCGGCTGGGAGGTGAGGATCCTCGACGAGGATGAGCAGCCGGTCGCGCCCGGGGAAAGGGGCGAGATCTGCCTCCGGGCGCGGTCGAACCCGCATTACCCGCTCGGTCATTGGAAAAACCCGGAGGCCTCCGAGGAGACCTTTGGCGGCGAGTGGTTCCACACCAAGGATGCCGCGCAGGAGGACGACGACGGCTACTACTGGTATGCCGGGCGGGCCGACGACGTGATCATCTCTGCCGGTTACCGGATCGGTCCGTTTGAGGTCGAGTCGGCCTGCATCGAGCATCCTGCCGTACGCGAGGCCGCGGCGGTCGCCTCGCCCGACCCGACGCGCGGTCACGTCGTCAAGGCGTTCGTGGTCCTGGGCGAAGGGAAGGAGCCGTCCGAGCAGCTCGCCGGCGAGATCAAGACGTTCGTCCGGGGGCACCTGTCGGCATACGCTTATCCGCGAAAGATCGAATTCGTCGATGAGCTGCCGAAGACGTTGACCGGCAAGATCCGGCGAATCGAGCTACGTCAGCGGGAATTCGAGCACCATTGACTCCTGCGTCGAAACGACCGTCGCCTTGCGGTCTCGTCAATGCTCAGCCCCCGCTCTCCCGATCGGTTGCAGCGTTGAATCCCTTCCAACCCCACATGGCAGAGGGCCGCCTTTCTGCCCGAATCCCAGGTAATCGTGCGTAATCCCTGGTAATCCGCGAGTAGCAGATCGCCATCCCGCACAGCGGCGTATTCCGCTTGGCAATGCGGATTTCGGCAACTTGGAGACCTCGAAGAAGTCGCCGCTTCACACGCGAGAGGTCGCTGGTTCGAAACCAGCCGCGCCCATAATTGGGGTTCCCGCCCGCCGGGTGCGGTTTCCCGCCGCGCCTCAACCCGGGCGCGGCTCAGCTCGCCAGATAGCGAGTGAGCGCGAAATCCTGGAGTTGATCGCTGCCGAGGCCGTGCCCGATCGCGACGATCTTGCCGTTCGCCTGAAGCGCCACCCCGTGCGCCGCATCGCCGCCCCCGAAGTCCGTCGTCTGCCTGCCGTCCGCGGAGAAGCTCGGGTCGAGCAACCCGTTGGGGTTGTAGCGGGCGAGCGCGAAGTCGTCGCCGGCGCCGCCGTTGCCGACTACCACGATCTTGCCATCCGCCTGACGTTCCACCCCGCTCGCCCGGTCGGAGCCCCCGAAGTCGGTTGTCTGCTTGCCGTCCCCGGAAAAGCTCGGGTCGAGCGACCCGTTCGGGTTGTAGCGGGCGAGCGCGAAGCTTTCGCCGTTTCCATGCAAGAGCACCCCCGCCTGCGCGGTCCCGCCGCCGCCGACCGCGACGATCTTGCCGTCCGCCTGGAGCGTCACCCCGTACGCTGCGTCGTCGCCCCCGAAGTCGGTGGCGCGCTTGCCGTCCGCGGAGAAGCTCGGGTCGAGCGACCCGTCCGCGTTGTAGCGGGCGAGCGCGAAGTCGCCGGCGCCGGCGTCGCCGACCGCGACGATCTTGCCGTTCGCCCCGAGCGCCACCCCCCTTCCCTCGTCGAAGCCCCCGAAGTCCGTCGTCTGCTTGCCGTCCCCGGAGAAGCTCGGGTCGAGCGACCCGTTCGGGTTGTAGCGGGCGAGGGCGAAATCCCCCCGGCCCCGGCCGACCGCGACGATCCTGCCGTCCGCTTGGATCGCCACCCCGTACGCTGCGTCGTTGGCCCCGAAATCGGTCGTCCGTTTGCCGTCACCCGAAAAGCTCGGGTCGAGCGACCCGTTCGGGTTGTAGCGGGCGAGGGCGAAATCCCCGCGGCCCCGGCCGACCGCGACGATCTTGCCGTTCGCTTGGATCGCCACCCCGCTCGCGGCGTCGAAGCCCCCGAAGTCCGTCGTCTGCCTGCCGTCCCCGGAGAAGCTTGGGTCGAGCGACCCGTTCGGGTTGTAGCGGGCGAGCGCGAAGTCGTCGCCGGCGCCGCCGATACCGACCACGACGATCTTGCCGTCCGCCTGGATCGCCACCCCGTTCGCGAAGTCGGTATTCCCGAAGTCGGTCCTCTGCTTGCCGTCCCCGGAGAAGGTCAAGTCAAGGTCCCCCGGGGCCGCCTGTGCACCCGCTGAGAAGACGGCGGCGACCCACATGGCAGCGACGAGGGCTGTGGCGCTCCTTACGGGCCTTCGCATGCTCATCCTCTCCGGGCTCACTCCTCTCGCCTCCCACCTCCGGGCGCCTTCCGCGCGAACGTACCACCGAGGCTGGGGGCACAGTCAACGCCGCCTCTGAAAACAGGTATGGCGCCCTAGCGCGAGGAGCGAAAGCGGGTCGCCGTGGGGCACCCCGCGCTAACGAGCACCAGAGCCGTTCTGGTGCCCGTTAGCACGCACATCCGCGCACATCGCGCACATCCGCGCACATCCAGGTGCGCTGAACAACGCCCATCCGTACCTGGGGGACCACCGCCTTCACACGCGAGAGGTCGCTGCTTCGAAACCAGCCGCGCCCATCAGAGAAGGCCCGCTACCCGTGAGGTTTTTCTACTCGGGCCAAACGGTGAGTAGTCAATTGGGGACGAGCTGGAAACGATCTGAAACAGGCCCCTATTGATTCCACCACTCGTCCCTGGAGCTGCGTCCCCGCCGCCCGACCTCAACCGGCTCAGCCCCCTAAATAGCGAGCAAGCGCGAAATCGTAGGTAAGGTCGGCGCCGAGGCCGACCCCGACAGCGACGATCTTGCCGTCGCCCTGGAGCGCCACCCCGTGCGCCCCGTCGGAGCCCCCGAAGTTGGTCGTCTGCCTGCCGTCGCCGGAGAAGCTCATGTCGAGCGACCCGTTCGGGTTGTAACGGGCGAGCGCGAAGTCGCCGGGGGTGGCGAACTCGCCGGTGAAGCCCGCCGCGACGATCTTGCCGTCGCCCTGGAGCGCCACCCCGTTCGCCGCGTCGTTGCCCCCGAACTCGGTCGTCTGCTTGCCGTCGCCGGAGAAGCTCGTGTCGAGCGAGCCGTTCGGGTTGTAGCGGGCGAGCGCGAAGTCGCCCCCGCCCCCGCCCCCGCCGACCGCGACGATCTTGCCGTCCTGGAAGGCCACCCCGTTTGCCCCCTCGGAGCCCCCGAAGTCGGTCGTCTGCTTGCCGTCGCCGGAGAAGCTCGTGTCGAGCGAGCCGTTGGGGTTGTAGCGAGCGAGCAAGAAGTCGTCGCCGACGCCGAGCGCGGGGAATCCGCCGACCGCGACGATCTTGCCGTCGCCCTGGAGCGCCACCGCGTTCGCATGGTCGGTGATCATCCCGAAGTCGGTCGTCTGCCTGCCATCGCCGGAGAAGCTCGTGTCGAGCGACCCGTTCGGGTTGTAGCGGGCGAGCGCGAAGTCGGTACCGGCGACGCCGACCACGACGATCTTGCCGTCGCCCTGGAGCGCCACCGCGTTCGCCTCAGTGCTGGCGCCCCCGAAGTCGGTCGTCTGCTTGCCGTCGCCGGAGAAGCTCGTGTCGAGCGAACCGTTGGGGTTGTAGCGGGCGAGCGCGAAGTCGAAGCCGCCCCCGCCCGCGCGGCCCACCGCGACGATCTTGCCGTCGCCCTGGAGCGCCACCGCGTTTGCCCGGTCGCCGTCCCCGAACTCGGTCGTCTGCCTGCCGTCGCCGGAGAAGCTCGCGTCGAGCGAGCCGTTCGGGTTGTAGCGGGCGAGCGCGAAGTCGCGACTCTCGAAGACGCTGCCGGCGCCGCCCACCGCGACGATCTTGCCGTCCGTCTGGAGCGCCACGCCGGCAGCCGCGTCGCCGCCAGGGAAGTTGGTCGTCTGCTTGCCGTCGCCGGAGAAGCTCGCGTCGAGCGACCCGTTCGGGTTGTAGCGGGCGAGTGCGAAGCCGCCGCTGGCGCCGGCGCCCCCGCCGCCCACCGCCACGATCTTGCCGTCGCCCTGGAGCGCCACCCCGTTCGCCTCGTCGTTGCCCCCGAACTCGGTCGTCTGCTTGCCGTCACCGGAGAAGCTCGTGTCGAGCGAGCCGTTCGGGTTGAAGCGGGCGAGCGCGAAGTCGCCGGCGAAGCCGTTGCCGGTCCCGCCGACCGCGACGATCCTGCCGTTCGCCTGGACCGCCACCCCGTTCGCCAAGTCGAAGTCCCCGAAGTCGGTCGTCTGCTTGCCGTCGCCGGAGAAGCTCGCGTCGAGCGTCCCGTTCGGGTTGTAGCGGGCGAGTGCGAACGCGCCGAAGCCGGCGCCACCGTGGCCGACCGCGACGATCTTGCCGTCGCCCTGGAGCGCCACCCCGCTCGCCTGGTCGAAGCCCCCGAAGTTGGTCGTCTGCTTGCCATCGCCGGAGAAGCTCGCGTCGAGCGTCCCGTTCGGGTTGTAGCGGGCGAGTGCGAAGTCGCGGCTGGCAGTGCCGCCGCCGCCGACCGCGACGATCTTGCCGTTCGCCTGGAGCGCCACCCCGGTCGCCCCGTCGAAGTTGCCGACGAAGTCGGTCGTCTGCCTGCCGTCGCCGGAGAAGCTCGTGTCGAGCGACCCGTTCGGGGTGTAGCGGGCGAGCGCGAAGTCGCCCGAGCCGCTGAAGTCGGTTCCGACCGCGACGATCTTGCCGTCGCCCTGGAGCGCCACCGCGTTCGCCAAGTCGAAGTCCCCGAAGTCGGTCGTCTGCTTGCCGTCGCCGGAGAAGCTCGTGTCGAGCGACCCGTTCGGGTTGTAGCGGGCGAGCGCGAAGTCGCCGATACTCTCGTCGCTGGCGCCGGTGTCGCCGACCACGACGATCTTGCCGTTGGTCTGGAGCGCCACCGCAGTCGCCCCGTCGGAGTCGCCCCCGAAGTTCGTCCTCTGCCTGCCGTCGCCGGAGAAGCTCGTGTCGAGCGACCCGTTGGGGTTGTAGCGGGCGAGCGCGAAGTCGTCGCCAAAACTGGTGACGACGGCGCCGACCGCGACGATCTTGCCGTCCGGCTGGCGCACGGTCGCTGCCGCGCCGCTGGAACCGAAGCCGAAGTCGGTCCTCTGCTTGCCGTCGCCGGAGAACGTGAGGTCGAGGTCCCCCGGAGCGGCCTGCGCCCCCGCTGAGAAGAGGACGCCGATCATTAGGGCAGCGACGAGGGCGGCGGCGCTCCTTACGGGCCTTCGCACGCTCATCCGCTCCGGGCTCACTCCTCTCATCCCCGCCTCGGGGCTTCCTCGCGAGCCTACTACCGGAGCCTCGGGCGGTCAACGTTCCAATCCGAAAGCGGGTTGGTCGCCGTCGGGGCACTTAGCTGAACAGCGGTCGGCTCGGCCCCCTGACGCTAACGGGCACCAGAGCGGCTCTGGTGCCCGTTAGCGCGTACATCCGCGCACATCGACGCACATCCAGAGGCGCAAAACGACGCCCATCCGTGCCTGACGGACCACCGCTTGACACGCGAGAGGTCGCTGGTTCGAAACCAGCCGCGCCCATGCTCAGCATGGCCGCCGGGGCTGGTTTCTTCACACCGTTCGCATCCAGCTCACTCGAAACGCAACCCGTCATTAACCTTCTGGCTGGTCTACTGGCTAGAAGGGGGAGCGTGCACTGCCCTCGGGCTGAGTGAGTTACCTCTCCTCGCTTCATGTTCACCTACCTGCGCTAGTCAGCCCACCAGTCGCGCTGGCCCTCGACGTCTTCGCGCGGAGCCTCGCCGAGATTGGGAGCGCCAATGACGATGATCTCGAGGCCCTCCGGCCCGGCCTCGTAGCCTCGCCACATACTGGGCGGGACGCGCACCGCGTCCCATTGCTTGAGCTCGACGATCTCGTCGTCGAGCTTCATCCGCCCGCTCCCACGCAGGACCACGTACACCTCCTCCTGCTTCTTGTGCGTGTGGCCGTACGGAAAGCGATAGCCGGGCGGGACGCGCTGGTAGCCCAGGCCGGATTGCTCAAGCTCGAGCGCCTCGGTCGCCAAGCGGAACTCCAGGTCCGGCGCGCCGTCGAACCTGGACCCGAGGTCCTCCAGGTCCTCCTTGAGGTTCCTGAGCGTGAACGGCACGGTCGCAATCCTATGGTGCCCTGGCTGGGGTCGCCGATCGCTCTACTGCGTGGAAACGGCTTTGAAAGGACGCATCCGTCGCACGCGTGCTACGCTTCGAGGATGGGCCGGAGGATCACCCAACGACAGCTGCGGAACGAGAGCGGCGAGGTGATGCGAGCGCTCGACGCCGGCGAGCGCTTCGTCGTGACGCGCAACGGCGTCGCCGTCGGCGAGCTCACCCCCCTTGAACACCACCGATTCGTGAGCAGGGACGCGGTGCTCGCCGCGTTCGCCCACGCCGCACCGATTGATGCCGAGCGGTTCCGGGTCGACGTCGACCGCCTGGCCGATCAGGATCCGGCCCCGCGTGGCTGACGCGCGGCGCACTCGAGGGCTGATCGACACCTCCGTCGTCATTGACCTCGACGGCGTCGCATCGGACGACTTGCCGCAGGAGGTCGCGATCGCCGCGGTGACGCTAGCCGAGCTTGCCGCCGGTCCGCACGCCACCGAGGACGGGACCGAGCGGGCCCGGCGTCAGGATCGCCTCCAGCGCGCCGAGGCCACCTTCGACGCAATCCCCTTCGATGCGGACGCCGCTCGCGCCTACGGCCGCCTCTACGCCGAAGTCGCGGCTGCGGGACGAAAGGCGCGAGGTCGCCGCGCTCTCGACCTGCTCATCGCCGCGACCGCGCTCGCCGCCAACCTCCCTCTCTACACCCGCAGCCCGTCCGACTTCGACGGTCTCGGGGCCCTTATCGAAGTGGCCCACGTTGGCGCCGCGGCATCGGGCGGCTAACTCCCCCGACCGCGAAGCTTCCGAACTCTCTCCGGCTATCGGTCCCTCAGCAGGACCGGCACAGTCGCGTTAATAGGGGCGTTGCGCCTCTCTCCGCTCGAGCCGGCGGGTCGCCCGCTCACGGAGCCAGCCCCCCAGCGCCCCGAATCCGACCGCGAGGATGGTGGTGATCAGTATCAGCAGAATCGCCGGCTCGGGTAGGTGGGCTGTCGCATCCGCGCCGTGGATCTCGTGCGCGACCAGGATTGATCCGCCGAAGATCGAGCCGGCAATGAGTCCGCGCTTGGCACCAGCCGATGCTCCGACGTGGTCGAAGCCGGCGCCGATACCACCAAGAACACCGAGCACGGAAAGGACGAGGTAGGTGACCTCCGAGACGCCGAGGAAGTATCCAGTCAGGGCCCCGTAAAGAGCCGGAAGGACGACGGCGAGCAGTACCTGGAGGAAGCGGGGTTGCTCGAGGAGCAGCGGCGGCAGTCTCACGGTACGACGATCCTATGCGCAGCCCTTCGTATCCGGCTCCTAGATCGGCATCGGCGAGCAGCACACCGAGCTCGCGGTGGCTAGTCCTGCGCGCCGGTTTGGGCCGCGGAGCGGGTTGAGAATGGCAGCCGCCAGTCTTCATGGCTCTCCTGGTTGATCGATAGCCGCCACTCGTATCTGCCGCCGGGCGGCAGTGGCAGCGGGCCAACGTTGATCGCGAGCGGCATGTCAATAGAGGTTCCCGGTTTGACTCCTGGCGGCCGGCCCACCTCGAAAGAACCCTCGAAAGTGACCGGCCCTTCAACGCCAGCATCGGTCTCCAGCTCCACAGCGTTCCCGTCGCTATCAACCAGATCGAACCGGACGCTGTGCTCCAGGTTGGTCCGATCCCAGGGCACTTGGATGAGTAGAGCGATTGCCGAGGGACTCGGCGTTGGTCCGGTCACCGACCAGCCTCCGCCAAGGATGTAGAGCTTTCCCTCGGCTGCCTGAGCAGCATCGGCCAGCATCATCGTCACCTTCATGGCGCCATCCTTCCACGCGACGCAAGGCCGCAGCCGGGATCGCGAGATACTGAGCAACGCGATGTCGCACGAGAACGCCATGGTCGGCCTGCGCATTCGGCCCGGTGGACTGAAGATGAGGAGGCAGCATCGAAGCCTCGATGAACGCCTCTTCGTCCGGTTTCCGGCGCTTTACCGGAGCTTCGCCGCTTGCTGGTCGCGGCTGCCGAAGCACTCCCGGCTGGGTCGGCTCATCCTCATACGGGTCGTGGCGCAAGCAACCTCGGCCGCGAATCGAAGGGACTTCGACGAGGCGTTCGAGGATCTGACCCGCATCTTCCAGGTCTTCACCTTCCACCGTGGATTGGTGGCCAAACAGGAAGACTTCGGGGAGCGTGCGGAAGCCCTCGAAGCCGCAGGGTTTCGAGAGTAGGCGATGTCGCAGGAGAACGTGGACGTCGTGAGGCAGGTGGTTGAAGCCTTCAACCGGCGGGACCTGGCGGCCATGATCCACAGGTTCGATCCCGAGATCGAATGGGAGCCCGGGGGCCCCGCGGCAGTGGAGAGCCCCATCTATCGTGGCCGGGACGAGGTCTCCAGCGGGTTCATTGCCTCCTGGGAGACCTGGGAGCTGTTTCAGCTGGAGGAACGCGAGCTCCGCGACCTGGGGGACTCGATCGTGTGGCTGGGGCGCGCACAATTGAGGGGAGGCGCCAGCCATGTTGAGCTCGACCAAGAGTTCGCCGTCCACTTCCTGGTGCGCGACGGCAAGATCGTCCGACTCCGGGGGTTCCTTGCACGGCAGGAGGCGCTCGAAGCCGCCGGGCTTGAGGACTAGTCTCAGCCGCCTAGAAAACGAGCCAGCGCGAACTCCCCGTTGCCGTCGCCGACGGCGACGATCCTGCCGTCGCCCTGGAGCGCCACCCCGTTCGCGCCGTCGAAACCGCTGACGCTGAAGCTGGTTCGCTTCCTGCCGTCCCCGGAGAAGCTCGTGTCGAGCGAGCCGTTCGTGTTGTAGCGGGCGAGCCCGAAGTCCCTGCCGGTATCGACGCCGCCTCCGGCGACGCCAACCGCGACGATCCTGCCGTTCGCCTGTATCGCGACGTCGTTTGCCAGGTCGGGGGTCCCAAAGAGGAAGTCGGTCGTTTGCAAGCCGTCCCCGGAGAAGCTCGGGTCGAGCGAGCCGTTGGGGTTGTAGCGGGCGAGGGCGAAGTCGTCGGCGCCGAAGCCAGCGGCGACGATCTTGCCGTCGCCCTGAACCGCCGCGTCGCTGGCCCCGTCGCTGGCCCCGAAATCGGTCCTCTGCAAGCCGTCGCCGGAGAAGGTCGGATCGAGCGAGCCGTTGGGGTTGTAGCGGGCGACGAGGAAGTCCTCGACGTCGGGCCCCTGGTCCTCGCCGACCGCGACGATCTTGCCGTCCGCCTGGATCGCCACCCCCAACGCGAACGCATGGCCCCCGAAGAAGTCGGTCGTCTGCTTGCCGTCCCCGGAGAAGCTCGTATCTAGCGAGCCGTTCAGACGGTAGCGGGCGAGCGCGAAGTCGCTGCCGAATCCGCCGGTGAAGCCGACCGCGATGATCCTGCCGTCGCCCTGGAGCGCCACCCCGTTCGCCTGCCCTACGCCGGAGGACTCGAAGACGGTCGTCTGCTTGCCGTCGCCGGAGAAGTTCGTATCGAGCGAACCGTCCGGGTTGTAGCGGGCGAGCGCGAAGTGGCCGGGGAACCCGTCGTCGTCCTGGGTGAGGCCGACGACGACGATCTTGTTGCCCTGAAGCGCCACGTCAGAGGCGCGGTCAAAGCCCGTGAAGTTGGTCTGCACCCTGCCGTCGCCGGAGAAGCTCGGGTCGAGCGAGCCGTCCAGGTTGTAGCGCGCCACCAGGAAGTTCCCGTCCGCTACTCCCACCGCGACGATCTTGCCGTCCCCCTGGCGGACGGCCGCGGCCGCCCCGCTGGCCCCGGCGCCGAAGTCGGTTCTCTGCTTGCCGTCTACGGAGAAGGTCGGGTCGAGGTCGCCCGCCGCGGCTTGCGCCGGCGCTGGCACCGCTGCGGCCAGGAGGAGGAGCACGAGCGCCTGGTAACCCAAGGCAGCCACCAGCCACCCAATCCGCGTCGGCACGTGTGGCATCTCCATGCTTGCTCCTCTCCTAGCTGCCTAGAAAACGAGCCAGCGCGACCTCGCCGTTGCCGGCGCCGACCGCGACGATCCTGCCGTCGCCCTGGAGCGCCACGCCGTTCGCGTTGTCGGAGCCGCCGAAGCTGGTCCGCTTCCTGCCGTCCGCGGAGAAGCTCGTGTCCAGCGAGCCATTCGTGTTGTAACGGGCCAGGCCGAAGTCGCTGCCGGTGGCGCCGCCGCTTGCGCCGCCGGCAACGACGATCCTGCCGTTCGCCTGGATCGCCACGTCGCTCGCCGAGTCGCCGGCCCCGAACAAGAAGTCGGTCGTCTGCAGGCCGTCCCCGGAGAAGCTCGAGTCGAGCGAGCCGTTCGTGTTGTAGCGGGCGAGTCCGAAGTCGCCCCCGGCGCCGCCAACCGCAACGACCTTACCGTCGCCCTGGATTGCCGCGTCGCTCGCCCCGTCGAAGCTGAAGCCCCCGCCGAAGTCTGTCGTCTGCAAGCCGTCGCCGGAGAAGCTCATATCCGGCGAACCGTTCGGGTTGAAGCGGGCGAGCGCGAAGTCGTCGGGTGAAGAGGTTTCGCCGACCGCGACGATCTTGCCGTCGGCCTGGATTGCCAGCCCTCTCGCCCGGGAGAAGTCCCCGAAGTCCAACTCGGTCGTCTGCCTGCCGTCGCCGGAGAAGCTCGGGTCGAGCGAGCCGTTCAGCCGGTAGCGGGCGAGCGCGAAGGACCTCGTGTGGGAGCCGAATTCATTGGTGCTGCCGGCCACGACGATCTTGCCGTCGCCCTGGAGCGCCACCCCGTTCGCCCCCCCTTCGCCGAAGGCTCCGACGGCCGTCGTCTGCTTGCCGTCGCCGGAGAAGTTCGGGTCGAGCGAGCCGTCCGGGTTGTAGCGGGCGAGCGCGAAGTAGGTGGTGCCGGTGTTGTCCGTGCTGAAACCCACGACGACGATCTTGTTGCCCTGAAGCGCCACGTCACGGGCGCCATCCCCGACCGTGAAGTTGGTCTGCACCCTGCCATCACCGGAGAAGCTCGAGTCGAGCGAGCCGTCCAGGTTGTAGCGGGCCACGAGGAAGTTCCCGTCGGCCGCTCCCACCGCGACGATCTTGCCGTCCCCCTGGCGCGCGGCCGCCGTCGCCGCGCTGGTCCCGGCGCCGAAGTCGGAGGTTTGCTTGCCGTCTCCGGAAAACGTCGGGTCGGGATCGCCCGCCGCGGCTTGCGCCGGCGCTGCGACAGCTGCCGCCAGCAGGAGGAGCACGACCGCTAGGGAACCCAGCGCAGCCACCAGGCGCCTTTTCCACATGCGCACGGTCTCCGCTCTCTCCATTGGCTCAGCCTCCCAGATACCGGGCGAGCGCGAACTCGCCGTTGCCATCGCCGACGGCCACGATCCTGCCGTCGCCCTGGAGCGCTACCCCATTCGCGATGTCGAAAGCGCCGAAGCTGGTTCGCTTCCTGCCGTCCCCGGAGAAGCTCGGGTCGAGCGAGCCGTTCGTGTTGTAGCGGGCCAGCGCGAAGTCCTGGCCGGTGGCGCCGCCGCTGGCGAGGCCGACCGCGACGATCCTGCCGTCCGCGTGGATCGCCATGTCGGTCGCCGAGTCGCCGGCCCCGAACAAGAAGTCGGTCGTCTGCCGACCGTCCCCGGAGAAGCTCGTGTCCAGCGACCCGCCCGGGTTGTAGCGGGCGAGTCCGAAGTCACCCCCGGCGCCGCCGACAGCGACGATCTTGCCGTTCCCATGGAGCGCCACCCCCCTGGCCAGGTCGAACTCCCCGAAGTTGGTCGTCTGCCTGCCGTCTCCGGAGAAGCTCGGATCGAGCAAACCGTTGGGGTTGTAGCGGGCGAGCTCGAAGTTGCCGCTCCCGCCGCCGCCGACTACGACGATCCTGCCGTCGCTTTGGAGCACCACCCCGTTTGCCACGCCCCCGAGGCTGGTCGTCTGCTTGCCGTCGCCGGAGAAGCTCGTGTCGAGCGACCCGTTGAAGTTGTAACGGGCGAGCGCGAAACCGGCGCCGGGGGTGCCGACCGCGACGATCCTGCCGTTCGCCTGGATCGCCACCCCGTTGGCTTGGTCACAGCACCCGACACCGAAGTCAGTCGTCTGCTTGCCGTCCCCGGAGAAGCTCGTTTCGAGCGATCCGTTCGGGTTGTAGCGGGCGAGCGCGAACGCGCCAAAGTGACCTTCCTGTTCGATGGTGTGGCCGACGACGACGATCGTGTTGCCCTGAAGCACCACGTCGTTGGCGCCGTCGGAGGCCCCGAAGTTGGTCTGCGTCCTGCCGTCGCCGGAGAAGCTCGCGTCCAGCGAGCCGTCCAGGTTGTAGCGCGCCACCAGGAAGTTCCCGTCCGCCTCACCCACCGCGACGATCTTGCCGTCTCCCTGGCGCACGACCGCCTCCGCCGCGCTTGGCCCGGCGCCGAAGTCGGATATCTGCCTGCCGTCCCCGGAGAAGGTCGGGTCGGGGTCGCCAGCCGCGCCTTGCGCCGACGCTGCGACCGCTGCTGCCAGGAGGAGCACTACCGCCAGGGAGCTCAAGGCAGCCACCAGCCGCCCTCTCCACATGCGCACGGTCTCCGGTCTCTCCATTGCTCAGCCCCCCAGATAGCGCGCAAGCGCGAAATCCCTGGTCAGTTCGGCGCCGCGACCTACCCCGACGGCGACGATCCTGCCGTCGCCTTGGATTGCCACGTCGCTCGCCCCGTCGAGGCCCCCGAAGTTGGTCGCTTGCCTGCCGTCCCCGGAGAAGCTCGGGTCGAGCGAGCCGTTCGAGTTGTAGCGGGCGAGGGCGAAGTTGGAGCCGCCAAGGGCGTCGGCGGACCCGACCGCGAGGATCTTGCCGTTGCCCGGGAGCGCTACCCCGAACGCCCCGTCGCAGCAGGTCCCGAAGTCGGTCCTCAGCTTGCCGTCGCCGGAGAAGCTCGTGTCGGGCGTGCCATTCGCGTTGAAGCGAGCGAGCCCGAAGTCGTCGCCGGTCGGGCCCCCGAAAGCAACCCCGGCCGCGATGATCCTGCCGGTCGTCTGGAGCACCATCCCGTTCGTGGAGCTGAAGCCCGCGAGCGTCTGCTTGCCGTCCCCGGAGAAGCTCGTGTCGAGCGTGCCGATGGGGTTGTAGCGGGCGAGCGCCATGCCGCTGCCCCCCTCGCCCGCGGCGACGATCTTCCCGTCCGCCCGAACGGCCACGTCCGCCGCCCGGTCGGAGGGGGACCCGAAGTCGGTCGTCTGCGTGCCGTCGCCGGAGAAGCTCGTGTCGAGCGAGCCGTTCGAGTTGTAGCGGGCGAGGGCGAAGTTGCCGCCGCTATCGCCCACCGCGACGATCTTGCCGCCCGCTTGAAGCGCCACTTCGTGGGCCGCGCCCGCGAAGCCGGTCGTCTGCCTGCCGTCCCCGGAGAAGCTCGTGTCGAGCGACCCGTTCGTGTTGTAGCGAGCCAGCGCGAAGCCGCCGGGAGCACTGCCGACGACGACGATCTTGCCATCGGCCTGGATCGCCACCCCGTTCGCGGCGCCGGAGCCCGCGAAGACGGTCGTCTGCCTGCCGTCCCCCGAGAAGCTCGTGTCGAGCGAGCCGTCGGTGTTGTAGCGGGCCAGCGCGAAGCCCTCGGCGGTCCCGAACTCATGAGTGAAGCCGACCGCGACCACCTTGCCATCGCCCTGGATTGCCACCCCGGTCGCGAAGTCGGAGCCCCCGAGGGCGGTTGTCTGCTCGCCGTCCCCGGAGAAGCTCGTGTCGAGCGAGCCGTCGGCGTTGTAGCGGGCGAGGGCGAGGTCGCCGTTGGTACCGAAGGAGTCGACCCCGCCCGCGGCGCCGACCGCGACGATCTTGCCGTCGGGCTGGAGCGCCATCCCGTTGGCCTCGTCGGCGTCCGCAAAGTCGGTCGTCTCCCTGCCGTCCCCGGAGAAGCTCGCGTCGAGCGAGCCGTCGGTGTTGTAGCGGGCGAGCGCGAAGTCGCGAGTGGCGGTGGTCGCGCCGGCGAACCCGACCGCGACGATCTTGCCGTCACCCTGAATCGCCACCCCATTCGAGCGCTCGAAGCCCCCGACGAAGTCGGTCGTCTCCTTGCCGTCCCCGGAGAAGCTCGTGTCGAGCGAGCCGTTGGTGTTGTAGCGGGCGAGCCCGAAGTCGCCATCGGCGGTGCCGCCAACCGCGACGATCTTGCCGTCCGCCTGGAGCGCCACCCCGTGCCCAACGTCTTGGTCGATGCCCCCGAAGTCGGTCCTCTGCTTGCCGTCGGCGGAGAAGCTCGTGTCGAGCGAGCCGTTGGTGTTGTAGCGGGAGAGGGCGAAGTCGGCATCGAAGGTGCCGAACCTGCTGGTACCGACGGCGACGATCTTGCCGTCCGCCTGGATCGCGACCCCTCTCGCAGCGTCGACGCCTGCGAAGTGGGTCCTCGTCTTGCCGTCCCCGGAGAAGCTCGTGTCGAGTGAGCCATTCGCGTTGTAGCGGGCGAGCCCGAAGTCGTCGCTGGCGCCGGTGGGTGTAACCGCCCCGGCGACGCCGACCGCGACGATCTTGCCGTCGGCCTGGATCGCCACCCCGTTTGCCCCGTCGCCGTTGAACATGCCCCCCAGGTCGGTCGTCTGCTTGCCGTCGCCGGAGAAGCTCGTGTCGAGCGAGCCGTTTGCGTTGTAGCGGGCCAGCACGAAGTCGCCGGTGCCGCCGACACCGACCACGACGATCTTGCCGTCGGCCTGGAGCGCCACGCCGTTCGCCCCGCCGACATCGCCGAACTCGGTCGCCTGCATGCCGTCGCCGGAGAAGCTGGTGTCGAGCGAGCCGTCGGCGTTGTAGCGGGCGAGCGCGAAGCCGTCGTTCAGCTCGGCTGAATGGTTGGTGCCAACGACAACGATCTTGCCGTCCGGCTGGCGCACCGCCGCCGCCGCTTCACTGGTGCCGGAGCCGAAGTCCGTCGTCTGCCTCCCGTCGCCGGAGAAGGTCAGGTCGAGGTCCCCTGGGGCAGCCTTTGCCGGCGCTGCCACGGCTGCGGCAAGCACGAGGAGCGCTCCCGCCAGGGAGCCCAGGGCACCAAGCCGCCGCCCGGTCCCCGTCCCCACGTGCGGTCTCTTCACGCTCGCTCCTTCCCCTACCTTTGGGGCTTCCGCGCGAACCTACCACCGGGGCCGCGGCCGGTCAAGGTCCGCTCGAAAGCAGGTTATCGCCCGGCGCACTATCGCGTCCCGCGCCACGTGAGCCAGGCGAACACGCCCTGCACGGGCAGTCGCGCGTACAGGAGCGCCGGCTGGAAGCGCGGGAACTTCTGGGGCCGCAACGCCATGTGGACGTTGGCCCAGTAGACCGCCATGAGCGTCGCCAGCAGCCACCAGCGGGCGGCCGGGCGGGTGCGATCGGGCAGCACCGCGAGCCCGCCGACCAGCTCGGCGGCGCCCGAGGCCACGTTGACCTGGCTCCTCCACGGCTCGAACGGCGGTGGCACTATCGCCTCGTAGAACTTCGGGGCCCGGAAGTGGTTCAGGCCGTTCGCGATCCAGAATGCCGCCGCGGCGTATCGCCATCCTCGTGAATCACCCATATTCGGGCGGGAGGCGCTCTCAGCCTCCGAGATAGCGAGCCAGCGCGAACTCGCCGTTGCCGCCGCCGACCGCGACGATCCTGCCGTCGCCCTGGAGCGCCACCCCGTTCGCGCCTTCGGAAGCGCTGTCACTGAAGCTGGTTCGCTTCCTGCCGTCGCCGGAGAAGCTCGCGTCCAGCGAGCCGTTCGTGTTGTAGCGGGCCAGCGCGAAGTCCTCGCCGGTGGGGCCGCCGCGCGCGAAGCCGACCGCGACGATCCTGCCGTTCGCCTGGATCGCCACGTCAAATGCCTGGTCGCCTCCCCCGAACACGAAGTCGGTCGTCTGCTTGCCGTCGCCGGAGAAGCTCGGATCCAGCGACCCGTTCGGGTTGTAGCGCGCGAGCGCGAAGTCACCGGAGGCGAAGTCGATGCCGACCACGACGATCTTGCCGTCACCCTGTAGCGCCACCGCGGTCGCGGAGTCGAAGTACGCGCCGAAGTCGGTCGTCTGCATGCCGTCGCCGGAGAAGCTCGGGTCGAGCGATCCATTGGCGTTGTAGCGCGCGAGCGCGAAGTCACGCCCGGCCGTGCCGAAGTCGGCGGCGCCGACCGCGACGATCTTGCCGTCGCCCTGGAGCGCCACCCCGCTCGCGCCGATGCCACTGCTGAGGTAGGACCCGAAGTCGGTGGTCTGCTTGCCGTCGCCGGAGAAGCTCGGGTCGAGTGAGCCGTTCAGCCTGTAGCGGGCGAGCGCGAAGACCTCGCCCCCATCAGTGAGGTCGCGGCTGACGCCCGACAGCGACGATCATGCCGTTCGCTTGGAGCGCCACCGCGTGCGCCGCGTCGCCGCCCCCGAAGTCGGTCGTCTGCTTGCCGTCGCCCGAGAAGTTCGGGTCGAGCGAGCCGTCCGGGTTGTAGCGGGCGAGGGCGAAGCGGGTGGCGCCACCGGTGTTGTCCCTGGTGAAACCGACGACGATGATCTTGTTGCCCTGAAGCTCCACGTCGGTGGCGCCGTCGGTGCCCGTGAAGTTGGTCTGCTCCCTGCCGTCGCCAGAGAAGCTCGGGTCGAGGGAGCCGTCCAGGTTGTAGCGCGCCACCAGGAAGTTCCCGTCCGCGCCTCCCACCGCGACGATCTTGCCGTCCGCCTGACGCACGGCCGCAGCCGCCGCGCTTGGCCCGGCGCCGAAGTCCGTTCTCTGCTTGCCGTCCGCGGAGAAGGTCGGATCGGGGTCCCCCGCGGCGGCACGTGCCGGCGCTGCCACGGCGGCGGCCAGTAGCAGGAGCACCGCCGCCTGGGAGCCCAGGACAGCCGCCAGCCGCCCTGTCCGCGTCCGCCGGGTCGGCTTCCTCTGCACCCTCACTCCTCTCCCCTGCCATCGGGGCTTGCACGAACCTACCACCGAGGCGGCGGGCGGTCAACGTCCCCGATTCGAGCATGTCAGATCCGGAGCCCGCCGCCGTCGACGCATCGCGCCCCACTCGATGTAGCAGCCAAGCGGTCCGTCGCGATCGACGCGGATGCCAGGCGTGGCGTGCATGCAGTTCGCCTCGGCCATCGTCTCGCCAGCTCCCGCGCCCCCTCCGCGTCGGCCGTCGCACGCAATCGCGCGCTCGGCGCCGCCCACCGTGAAATCTCGCCCCGGGACGGACTCGGCGAGCCCGTAGTCGTGGAGCAACGCCGCGCAGGAGAACAGCTCGCGATCGAGCTCGTCGCGATCAACGGCGGCGAGCGCGAGCCCGAACTCCAGGTCCGGTACGAGGCCGGGCGATCGAGACGGGCTGTCGGCGCAGGCCCCCTCGGCGTCGCGCGCGAGGCGCGAGTCCGGCGGCTCGAATGAGCGCACGTCGACGTCGCGGGCGCCGGCCGGCAACCGCCCCAGCGCCAGCTTGGCCCGCCCGATCAGGTTCTCCGCCTGACCCTCGGCGATCGCGGCGAGCAGCCGCCGGCGCTCGCCCCCGGCAGACGGCCACCGCTCCGCCGCGTCCAGGCGAGCCCGCCAAGGCGCTCGGGATCTGGATTCACGGCGCGATCATCCCCCATCTGGACGCAGATCCGGGCCAATCCGCCGCTGTTCCCCTCCACTGGCGGGCCCGTCGACCGGCATGCGTACCTTTCCGAGCCTCATGGGGCATGCGATGGGCGCGATACGCGAGGCGTGCGAGAGAGTCGCCAACTCGGGGCGCTTTCAGGCGTTCATCTTCGGCGTCATCGTCTTCAACGCGATCGTGCTCGGGCTCGAGACCTACGACGCCGTGGACGATCGGATCGGTGGCGCGCTGGCGGCGGCGAACGACGCCTGTCTCGGCGTCTTCCTGGTGGAGCTCGCGATCAGGATCGCCGCCTACGGACGTCGTCCCCAGGATTTCTTCCGCGACGGGTGGAACGTGTTCGACTTCGTCGTCATCACGGCCGCGTTGGTGCCAGGCCTGCGGCAGAACGCGACTCTGCTGCGGCTCGTCCGCCTCTTGCGGATCGTCAGGATCATCAGCGTGCTCCCCGACGTGCGGGTGCTGCTGCGGGGGATGGTTCGCAGCCTGCCGCCGATCGGGAGCATGGCCGTGCTCGTGGTGCTTCTCATCTACCTGTACGGGATGGTGGGATGGCTGCTCTTTCACGCCGAGGATCCAGGCCGCTGGGGGAACCTCGGCGACTCGATGCTGAACCTATTCGTGATGCTGACGCTCGAGGAGTGGCCCCGCTACATGCGGGCCGGGATGGAGATCCACCCCTGGTCGTGGATCTACTTCGTCAGCTATGTGCTGGTCGCGGGGTTCCTGATCATCAACATCCTGATCGGGATCGTGATCAACGCAATGGAGGGGGCGCGCCGCGAGGAACGCGCGACGGCCCGTGCCGTCCGGCAGGAGCTGCTCAGCGCCAAAGCCGAGCACGAGGCCGCCCGCGCGGAGCGCGAGGCGGTTCGCGCGGAGCACGAGGAGCTGGCCGAGCTCGTGCAGACCCTCCGCGACACCGTGGAGGACCTGGAGGAGCGACTCGGCGGAGATGCCGGCCCGGGGCCGACGGGCTTGACACCGCGATCCACCGGAGTTACGGTCGCACAGGGCCATTTGAATGCGCCGGGGAGCCTTCACCTGTTTTGCCGTGACGGGGCTTGCGTGCCTTTGGCTTGGCGCGCCGGCTACCGCGCTGGGCGCCATTCGGGCCGACTTCAACGGCGACGGCCGCGACGACCTGGCCATGGGCGCCCCGAACGAGGACATCGGGAGCATCGAGTCCGCCGGTGGGGTCAACGTCCTCTACGGTGGCGCGGGCGGGCTCTCGGCGACGGGAAACCAGTTCTGGCGCCAAAACAGCCCCGGTGTCCTCGGGGCGTCCGAGGCGTTCGAGAGCTTCGGCTATGCCCTCGCCGCGGGCGACTTCAACGGTGACGGCAGCGACGACTTGGCCGTGGGCGTACCCATCGAGGGGGTTGGCGGCGTCGGCAACGCCGGCGCGGTGAACGTCCTCTACGGCGGCGCCGGCGGGCTCTCGGCCACCGGAAACCAGGTTTGGGACCAAAACAGCCCCGGCGTCCTGGATGTCGCCCAGACGCCCGACCACTTCGGCCTTGCCCTTGCCGCCGGCGACCTGAACGGCGACGGGCGTGACGACCTGGCCGTTGGAGCTCCCGACGAGGCCGTGGGAAGCGCCGGCTATGCCGGTGCGGTCAACGTGCTGTATGGCGGCGCCAGCGGGCTCTCGGGAACGGGAAGCCAGTTTTGGCACCAGGACAGCCCCGGCATCTTCGATCTCGTCGAGCCGCTCGACGCCTTCGGCAGTGCCCTGGCGGCGGGCGATCTCAACGGCAACGGGCGTGACGAGCTGGTGGTGGGCGTTCCCTACGAGAACCTTGGGAGCATCGCCGATTCCGGCGCGGCCAACGTGCTCTACGGCGGCGCCGAGCGGGCTCTCGCCAACCGGCAACCAGTTCTGGGACCAGAACAGCACCGGCGTCCTGGAGGTCGCCGAGCCCTCCGACCGCTTCGGCCACGCCCTGGCGACGGGCGACCTGAACGGCGACGCCCGCGAGGATCTGGCCGTGGGCGTCCCGGAGGAGAACCTCGGCAGCGTCGCCGATTCCGGCGCGGCCAACGTGCTCTACGGCGGCGCGAGCGGGCTCGCGGCGAGCGGCAATCAGGTCTGGCATCAGAACAGCGTCGGCGTTCTGGACGCCATCGAGCCCTCCGACCGCTTCGGCCACGCCCTGGCGGCGGGGGACCTGAACGGCGACGCCCGCGACGACTTGGCCGTGGGCGTCCCTGACGAGAACGTCGGCACCGTCGCCGATTCCGGCGCGGCCAACGTGCTCTACGGCGCCGGCGGCGGGCTCGCGGCGGCCGGCAACCAGATCTGGCACCAGAACAGCGCCGGCGTCCTCGACGCCGCCGAGCCGTCCGACCGCTTCGGCTGGTCCCTCGCCGCGGGCGACCTCAACGGCAGCGCCCACGAGGATTTGGCCGTGGGCGTCCCGGAAGAGGACGTCGGGGCCATCGACTCCGCCGGCGCCGCCAGCGTGCTCTACGGCGCCGCCAGCGGGCTCTCGCCGACGGGCAACCAGATCTGGCACCAGAACAGCGCCGGGGTTGCCGACCTGGCCGAGGAGGGTGACCTTTTCGGCTGGGCGCTGGCCTGGGGCAACGTGCCCTGACCAGATCCGGCGACGCCACGAGCCAGGGTGTCGTCGGTTACGGGTCGCTTACGGGGCCCGCGCCGGGCTACCCGCACCGCCGGCTGGGGTTGCGGAAGGCCTCCGCGATCGCGGCGTGCCCCGCGTTGTTGGGATGGAGGCCATCCGAGGCGATGTATGCCTGGCCGTGCTGCCTGAACGCCGGATAGGGATCGGCGACCGGCACTCCCAGCTGGCCGGCCTCCTGGTAGATGAGGTCGTTGAGCCCCAGGTTCGCCCCGGTGTCGGCGCACCCCACCACGAGGTTGTTCCCAAGCAGCATCCGGCGACGGGAGGCCTCCAGGCCGCCACCGGTTCCGGAGGAGGGGTTGTAGTAGGCCATGGTGGTGAAGGTCTCGGCACCGAGATCGGTCTGGAGCGCCGCCCTCAGAATGCCGAGGATGTCCTCGAAGTTCGCCCGGAAGGGGCAGACGCTGGGCTGATGCCAGTGCCCTGCGCACGGGCCGCTCAGGCCGTCGTTGCCGCCGATCCCGATCGTCAGGGCTTTCGTGTCCGAGGGCGTGTTTAGATCGGCGATCGCCCGCGAGAGCTGGCCGCCGTCCTTCAGCGAGGTGCTCGTGGCGCCGCTCTGCGCCCTGTTGAGGAGCGGGCTCGCCCCCAGGCTCGTCTGGTAGCCGGAGTAGAGACGCCGGACGAAGCTGTTCGCGGCCGGGCTTGCGCCCGTTCCCACCGAAAGCGAGTCTCCCAGCGCCAGGTACGGGTACTGCCGTACCACCGTCTCACAGCCGGCCGGCGAGGGGTCCCTTGGGAGCGGGTCGAGGTAGGCCTTGTCGACGGCGCCCGGCTCGGGGCCCCCGTCGCAGTTGATCGTCGGGTCGGAGGCGAAGTCGCGGTCGAAGAGCTGGTCGTTTCCGCCCATCCCCTTCATCACGTCGGCGCCCGCTCCCCCGGTCAGGGTGTCGTTGCCAAGGCCGCCGGTCAAGACATCGCCGGCCGTGCCGCCGTCGACGGAGCTCCTGATCCTGGTCGAGACGACCACCTGGTCGGTCTGGTCCCCGGATGCAACCTGCATCAGGGTGATTCCGGCGGCGCCGCAGTTGACCCTTGAGTCGCCGCTCTGGGTACACCCCGGCCCCGCACGAACGCCGGAGCCCGTGTAGGCGCCGCTTGGGAAGTCGGTGACCCGCAGGGTCGAGGCGGAGGGACGGGTGATCGCCAGGTTGTCCTTGGCTCCCACCGCGGCCGTGACCAGGAGGGTCGTGCCCGAGATGCGGACCGAGGCGGTCCGGACGAAGATGGTGCGAGTGGCCGGCGTCGAGTCCTGGTTGCCTGCCAGGTCCGTGGCGCGAACGGAGAAGGTGTGCAAGCCGTTCGTGAGGTACGGGGTGGTGTTGGGGGAGCCGCAGGCGGCATAGGCCCCGGCGTCGAGCTTGCACTCGAAGCTCGAGCCGGCCTCCGAGGAGGAGAAGCTGAACGTCGCGGTGGGGTCGTAGGTCCCGCCCGCGGGGCCGGAGACGATCGTGGTATCGGGCGCGGTCGAGTCCCCGACGTAGGTCTTGAAGTTTGAGTCGTTGTTCGGGTCCCCTGCGATCCAGTTCGCCCCGCCGTCCAGGCTGGAGAGCTGAGTCCCGGCCGCATAGGGATCTCCCCCCGTGACGGCCCAGTCGTAGCGGTCGATGGCGATGATGCTGCTTGGGGCGGACAGGACGATCGCGTACTGGACGCCGGCGCTGCTGGGCGCCACGGGGCTGAGCGGCACGGAGATCCAGGTGTACGAGCTCGTGACGCTCGCCGCCGGCACGGTCTCGCTCGCCAGGACGGTGCCCGACGGGACGCCACCGGCCATCGTCTGAATCTCGACCGCGAGGTCACCGGGGCTGCCGGACCGCGCGAGCAACAGGTCGACCTGGTCGAGGTCGCCGCTGATCCCCGCGGTGAAGGACTGCGCCGCTCGCACCGACCCCCAAACCATGTTGGATCCGGCAAACCCGCCGTCCTGCGACTGGTCGAGCGCCCCCGTGGCCATCGCCGGCGCCGGGGTGGCCAGTGCGGCCGCCGCCGTGAAAAGAAGCAGGAACCTCCTCATGGATTGCTCGCTGGAGCGTTGGGGCACCCGGCCCGCGCCTGCTGGCCCTGCGCCCTCTTCACACCCTCTTCCTTCCCCTCGTCAATGCCTGCTTTAGCGGCGAACCTACCACCGGAGCCGCGGGCGGTCAAACGTCCACCAGCCCAGGCGGCTCCGCAGAGCCGCGACGGCCGGGATTGGGAATCGATCGTCTAGGGAGTCGTCGACCGGCTCACGGCCGCCCGCCCGCCAGGTTCACGTAGGCGCTCCAAGCCGGCTTCGGGCTGCGGTTGCGACGCAAGAGGCCCGTGCCGTAGCAGAAGGCACAGGTCCCGCGGCTCAGCTCGGGGTCCTTCCAGGAGTACCAGGCAACCCGCTGCAGCTTCAACGGTCGGCGGTTGTTGATGAGGCGCTTGTACATGCGAATCAGCGATACCCGCTGACCGGCCTCGTCCCTGGCCAAGGGGTTGTTGCGGCACCTCGCCGGATACACATAGCCATTCTGCAAGCAGCTCGACCAGGCGACCTCGGTGACCCATATCGGCTTGGATCCCGCGCCGTGGGCATTGGCGGTGCGACGGAACTCCCTCAGCAGGTCGAGGGAGTTCTGAGGAGTGGTCGCGTAGGCGTGCACGTCGAAGATGTTGACGCGCTTGTTGAGGTGGGGCCACGCGTTGTAGAGAGCCCTCAGGAAGTCGGGTGCCTGGCTGCCCGTCAGCCCCCCCAGCACCGTCTTCGCGCGTGGGTTGGCCGACGTGTTGATGGCCTTGTCGGCGGCCGTCAGAAGCCGCCCGTAACCCTGGGCAGTGGCTGCTTGGCCGCCGTAGTAGCTCATGACGTTCGGCTCGTTCCAGACCTGCCACTTGTGTGCGGGCCGCTCCGGGACCCAACCGTTGCCGCCGGGGCAGCGGTGCCGAGTCTTCCAGTAGGACCCCCTGATTCCGTATCGGGCGATGACGCGCCGGATCATGTCCTTGTACTGGGGCAGATAGGTCGGCCTAGGTGGAGCGATGGTGCTGGACCTTCCCGAGGCCCATGGAGGCGCTCCGATGAACATGGGGAGTCCCGCCAGACCACTGCACGCCGTCGCGGCAAAGAAGCGGTCTGTGCTGTACCAGGTGCGGTGGCCCCTGTTCCTCTCGATGTACCACCAGTAGATGCCGAAGCGGACCCAGCGAGCCCCACCTCTCCTGAGGCGCTTGTAATAGGCGGTCAGGGTGGCGTCGTCCACGGCGCCGAAGTCCGGAGTGAAGCCGAAGAAGCGCTTGGGCGTTGCAGCGCTCGCCTGCTCGATGGTCCCGGGCCCTGTGAGCTGGCCAGACCAGGCCACGGCGAGGCACGAGGCAAGGCAAAGCGCCAGCAGCACAGCCCTTGGCCCGCGGCTCCGATATTCGGTTTCGGCCCGTGGCCGGACGGTCCCTTCGCGCATGTCCGCTCTTTCGATCGCTTACGGGGTTAGCTGACGGGCTCGCGCCGAAAGAGATGGCGCTACGCGGCAGTCGCCTGCGATTCGCCCCAGAGACTGGGTCCCCCGATCCCCGCGGCTATGTGGCGGGGATTCAGCCGGAAGCTCGCGGCATCCTAACAGAGGATGAGGCGGAGGTTTGTGTTTGGTGAGCGCCCGCTAACGGGGGTCTTTCTCAGTGCCGCGTCTTGGTCTCGCAGTTCGTGACCACGGAGTCGGGATCCCTGGGGAGCAGGTCGAGGTCGGCCTTGTCGGCGTTGCCCGGGGTGGGGCCGCCGTCGCAGTTGATGGCGGCGTCGGAGCTGAGGTCGCGGGCGTAGAGCTCGTCGTTTCCGTTCATGCCGCTCATCACCTCGGCCCCCCCTTGCCGATCAGGGTGTCCTTGGCCGAGCCGCCGCTCAAGACGTCGTTTGCGGCCTCGCCGTCGAGCCAGCTTCGGACCGTGGTCCAGTTGGCCACCTTGTCGGCCTGGTCGCCGGCCATCACCTTGACCAGGGTGATCCCGGAGGCCGAGCAGTTGACGGTGGAATCGCCGCTTGGGGCGCACCCCGGCCCGGTGTGGACCCCGGAGCCCGTGTAGGGGCCGGCGGGGAAGTCCGAGACCCGCAGGACGGAGGCCGAGGGACGGCTGATCGAGATGTTGT
>CAVRKX010000002.1:420000-421397 GCA_963721735.1 uncultured Actinomycetes bacterium | reverse complement strand
ACCCAGAACACCAAGGGTGGTATCTCAAGGTCGGCTCCCCGGCAGCCCAAGCCGCCGGTTCGAAGCCTCCCACCTATCCTGAGCGAGATGCCCCAAATTCCAGTATCAGGTTGCAGTGAAGGTTCACGGGTTCTTTCCGTCTTGCCACGGGTACTCGGCATCTTCACCGAGACTTTAATTTAACCGAGCCCCTGGTCCAGACAGCGTCCAAGTCGTTACGCCATTCGTGCAGGTCGGACTTCGCCTTGATCCCCTGATTTCCGGGGCGAGACTTTCCTTTCCCTCAGCGAGGCCAGTAGGAGGCACTGCGTCGACTCCTTGCTCGGTCGACGCCTCCATAGGCTCCCGTTTGCTGCTGAGGGCCGGCGTATTGCAGATCGCATCGGCGCGATCCGCCTCTCCTTTCGGATGAGTCGTTACGGGGTCACTAGGACTTCCCTCGGGATACCCGCTGCCACTGCGGCAGGGAGGGCTTCCCCGATATGAGCCGTTTCTCGGCCGCTCCTCGCGGAGCGGTGGGGCAAGAATCCAATCTCCTTACCCGAAAAGAAATTTCGCTCTGACCTTGCTCGATTGTCAACCAATCGAACCGAACACATGTCCTTGTTCATGCTGTCCCTGCATGTCGCCATGCAGACGGGACCATCTCATCGCCCTTTCAAGAGCGTGTCCGGCGTATGGCCTCTGAGGATTCCGATCAGCTCGTGGCGCGATCTTCTGATGGTTCATGGTCTCAGCGATCTCTGCTATCGCGATGAGTCCAGGAGCCGTCAGATGCGCGCCACGCTGAACTTCGAGCCATCTCACTGCGCGAACTTCTCGTGTCATTGCGCTTCGACATGCGCAGCTGGTGGTCCTTGAAGAACTGGATGATCGTCTCCGAGAAGATCGGACCTGCGCCCGACGATGTTCTGGCACAGATGCTCTCTGTGGTTCTCATGTCGCCGGTTCACGTAGATGCGACCAGCCCCGAAGAACTCTTTTCATCTCCTCGAGGCAGACACGCTACGCGCTCCTTGCGTCACCACAGACCGGTGGAACACCTGGAAGCCGCTCCGATAGCCACGCCGCCCAGCCCTATCAGGCTGTCGACGAAACCGATGGAAAAGCATCCTTCTCCATCCACGAAGCTGACCACCCAGTCAGCACTGATCAGCCTTTCCTGCTGGTTTTCCGCACCGATCGGATTGTCACTGTCCATGGCATAAAGCCTAGGACGATTACCGGTCGGATCCACGGGTTTTCCAGCATATAGCCGGATGCTAAGTGTGGCATTACTGCCACACAGGGCAACGAATGTGAGTCACCTTAGGACCGTTATAGTTACGGCCGCCGTTTACCGGGGCTTAGCTTCGCTGCTTTGCGCCGAAGCGCTAACAACTCCGCGTAACCTTCCG
>CAVRKX010000002.1:0-415000 GCA_963721735.1 uncultured Actinomycetes bacterium | reverse complement strand
CGCGTCCTGAAAGGCGCGAAGCTCGTCCAACACCACCACGTGCCCCAAGTGGATGTCGGGGGCGGTGGGGTCGATCCCCAGCTTCACCCGCAGCCCTCGCCCGGCGGCGAGCTGCTCGGCCAGACGGCCCTCGGGCAGGGCCTCAACCGCACCCTCCCTCAGGCGCGACGCCTGCCTGGCCGCTGCGGAATCCGTCACGAGGCCAATGCTAGACTGACGCGCCGGCGCTGCGGGATGTGCGTCCTGCGCGGGGTCCTTGGGTAATCGTTGACTTTGGCGGATTCCGCCGCAGCGTTCGCTCGCGCCGAGCGACTTCCCGAGATCGCCACCATCGCAGCGAGACTAGATGCCCCCTAGGATCAGACGGCCCCGACGCCCCTCCCCCGCCGGGCGAACCCGCCGGGCGGCGCCCCCGCGCGTGGACGGCCGTCCACCGCTTGGCAGCGTCAACGGCGAGGGCCCGGCGGGCAGCGGCCCCGACGGCGGCGAACCGCCCTCCCCCGAGCTGCCGGCGCCGCCCACGCCACCGCCTCCCAGCCGGCGCCCGAAGCTGAAGAAGCTGCGCTTCGCGCTCGTCTTCATGGGCCTCTCGGTGCTCGCCTTCGTCTCTTGGATCTTCGGGATCATGATGGCGCTCGCGGGCGACCTGCCCCAGCTCGAGAGCCGCGCCCAATTCGAGAGCGCCGAGAACTCGATCGTCTACGACATCAACGGCGAGAAGGTCGCCACCCTGACCAACAACCAGGGACGGATCCTGGTCGGCTCGGCGGACATCGCTCCCGTGATGAAGGAGGCCGTGGTCGCAATCGAGGACCAGCGCTTCTACGAGCACCGAGGCATCGACTACGAGGGCATCGGCCGCGCCGTATTCCAGGACATCCTGAGCATGGGCGCCACCCAGGGCGGGTCGACGATCACCCAGCAATTCGTCAAGAACGCGCTTCGTGCCCAGGGCAGCCGCACCGTGTTCGGGAAGCTCCGCGAGGCGGCCCTCGCCTACCAGCTCGAGCGCAATTGGGACAAGGACAAGATCCTCACCGAGTACCTGAACGAGATCTACTTCGGCGGAGGCGCCTACGGCATCGAGGCGGCGGCCAGCACCTTCTTCGGCTGGAACCATCCGGGCTGCGGCGAGCCCGGCAGCCGCTGCGCCTCGCAGCTCCTCCCCTGGGAGGCGGCGATGCTCGCCGGCATGATCTCGAACCCGAGCGGCTTCGACCCCACGGTGGCGCCCGACACCTCCACCGCTCGGCGGAACCTGGTGCTCCAGAAGATGGCGGAGCAGGGCTACATCGCCCCGGAGGAAGCCGAGCGGTACTCACAAGAGGACCCGCCCGCTCCGTCGGAGATCGAGACTCCCGGAGGAGGACTCCAGAGCTCCCTACTTCACCTCCTGGCTTCGCCAGCAACTGGTCGACAAATACGGCGCCGGAGAGGCGTTCGGCGGCGGGCTCCACGTCAGCTCGACCCTCGACCTCTCGCTGCAGGAGGACGCGCAGGAGATCGCCTACAGCCGCACCGCGGGGGTCGGCCTGAGCTCGGCCGTGGTGGTGCTCGACAACGTGACCGGCGGCGTTCGGGCCATGGTCGGCGGCTACGACTACCGGGAGCAGCCCTTCAACCTCGCCACCCAGGGCCAGCGACAGCCCGGCTCCGCCTTCAAGCCGTTCACGCTGGTGACCGCGCTCGAGCAGGGCATCTCGCCCGACGCGGTCTACTCCTCGGCGCCGAAGGAGCTCCCCTTCGAGGTGCCAGGGGTCAAGGCGCCACAGCTGTTCGAGGTCAACAACTACGAGGACAGCTACCTGGGAAGCGCGTCGATCGCCACCGCGACCACCTACTCCGACAACTCGGTGTACGCCGAGCTGGGCCTGCAGGTCGGCACCGAGAACATCGCCGAGACAGCCCACGCGATGGGCATCGAAACGCCGATCTCGACCAACCCGGCCATGATCCTCGGGGGCCTCGAGCAGGGCGTCAGCCCGCTCAATATGGCGCACGCCTTCCAGACCCTCGCCCACGACGGCCAGCGGGTCAGTGGCACCATGGCCCCAACGGACGGCGCCCCGATCGCGATCCAGAAGGTGAGCGACGAGGTGCCCGGTGAAGGCGGCGACGTGATCGAGACCAACGACGGCGATCCGGGCCAGGACCGGATCGAGACCGAGCAGGTCATCTCCCCCGAGGTTGCCGCTCAGGCCCGGTCGATCCTGGCCACGGTGGTCTCGCAGGGGACGGGCACCAACGCTTCGACCGGCGCCAGCGTCGAATGGGGCAAGACCGGCACGACTGAGAACAACGGGGACGCCTGGTTCGTCGGCGCCACCGAGGACGTCACGATCGCCGTCTGGGTCGGCCACGCCAACTCCGTGAAGCCGATGGAGACGGAGTTCGGCGGCGGGCCCGTGGACGGGGGCACGATCCCGGCCTTGATATTCCACGACGTCGTCCTGGCCTTCGAGCAGCTGGCTCCGGACCAGCCCGCCGACGAGGAATCGACCACCGACACCGCGACCACCGCCACCCCGCCGCCGACAGCGCCCGCGCCTGCACCCGCGCCGACCGAGCCGGCCCCGTCCGAGACCGAGGGCGACAGCCAGGCGCCCCCGGCCGAGTCGTCGCCGTCCGGCGGCGGCACTTCGGGTGGCACAGGCGGGGGCGTCTCACCCGGCTAACGACTAGCGAAGCGGCCGCGAGAGGTACTCGCTGCCCACAGCGCAGAAGCGCCAGGGAAGCTCGGCGGCGCGGCTGATGCCGATTCGGGGGCCGGTCGCGACCGCGACGTCCCGCCAGCCATCATCGCGGCCCCGCAGCTCGAAGGGAGGCTCGGTAAGCGACGCCCGGTCCATCTCCAGCCCGATCCCCAGCGCCTCTGTCAGCTTTCCCGGCCCCGAGCACAGCTCGCGCGCACCGTCGCGACCGCGACGGCGTGACATCTGCTCGATCCCCCAGCGCGGCTCGAGCGCCCGGACCAGCACCGCGGCGGCGCTGCCCTCCGGCTCGCAGACGAAGTTGAGAAGCGGGTGGACGCCATAGGAGAGGTACACGTAGGCGTGCCCGGGCGGCCCGAACAGGGGCTCCGTTCGCGCCGTCAGGCCGACGTAGGCGTGGCAGGCGGGATCGTCGCGCTCGTAGCTCTCGCACTCCACGATCACCCCGCCGACCCCGTCGAAGAGCAGCTCGCAGCCGATCAGCTCGCGGGCGACCTCGTGTACCGAGCGATCGAAGAAACCGGCGTCGAGCCGCCTCGAGGCGAGCAGCTGCGAGCTCATCGCCGGATTTCGTCGAGGCACGCCCTGGCGGCCGCGAGCTGCTCGGCCAGCCGCCCCGACGCGGTGCCGCCGGCCGAGCCCTTCGACTCCAGCCATCGCTCGGGGCGCAAAACCTCGTAGTAGGAGTCGTCGAGCAGCTCCGAGTGGCCGCGGAGCTCCTCCGGGGTCAGCTCGGAGGGCGTCTTGCCCTGCTCGAGCGCGTCGCGCACCAGCCCGCCCACGACGCCGTGCGCCTCCCGAAACGGCATCCCCTTGCGGACCAGGAGGTCCGCGACGTCGGTCGCGGCCGCGAACTCGTCGGCAGCCGCCTCGGCGAGCCGCTCGCGATCGAAGCCCAGCCCCCCGAGCATGCGCTCCGCCGCCTCGAGGCACAGCTCGAGGTTGTCGACCGCGTCGAACAGCGCCTCCTTGTCCTCCTGAAGGTCCTTCGAGTAGGCGAGCGGCAGACCGTGCATCACCCCCGCCAGGGTCAGGAAGCTCGACGCGATCCGCGGCGCCTTGGCTCGCAGAAGCTCCGCCGCGTCGGGGTTCTTCTTCTGAGGCATGATGCTGGAGCCCGAGGAAAAGCCCTCGGCCACCTCGCAGAAGGAGAACTCGTCGCTCGACCAGAGCACGATCTCTGCCCCAAGGCGCGAGAGATGCATGGCGCAGATCGACGCCGCGGCAAGATAGTCCAGCACGAAGTCGCGGTTGGAGACAGCGTCGATCGAGTTGGCCGCCACCGAGTCGAAGCCCAGGTCACGGGCGACGGCGGCGCGATCGAGGTCCCAGTTCAGCCCGGCCAGGGCCCCTGAGCCGAGTGGCAGCTCGGCGGCCGAGTCGCGAGCCTGGGCGAGGCGCCCCGCGTCGCGACTGAACATCCAGAAGTAGGCCAGCAGATGGTGCCCCAGGTAGATGGGTTGAGCTCGCTGTAAGTGCGTGTAGCCGGGCATCGGCCAGTCGGCGTGGCGCTCCGCGAGCTCCAGGAGGCGCGACATCAGCGAGCCGGCGAGCTCCCTGGCCACCCTCGCATGGTCGCGGACGTAGAGGGCGACGTCGGTCGCCACCTGGTCGTTGCGCGAGCGACCGGTGTGGAGCTTGCCCCCGAGCGGCCCGACGATCTCGGTCAGGCGCCGCTCTATCGCCATGTGAACGTCCTCGTCCCCCTCCACCGGGAAGGAGCCGCCATCGAGCTCCTCGGCGACCGCTTGGAGGCCCTGCTCCATCCGGGCCAGCTCGTCGGCGTCCAGGACCCCGGCCCCATGCAGGGCGCGCGCGTGCGCCCTCGACTGCTCCACGTCGTACGGCGCCAGGCGCATGTCGAAGCCGATCGAGGCGTTGAGGCGCTCGAACAGCGGGTCGGGCGGGTCGCGGAACCGGGGCATGCGGGCCAGTGTATGAACCGGGTAGGCTGGCGCGCCGATGAGGTTCCTGATCACGGGCGCCACCGGCAAGGTCGGCAACGCGGTGGCCCGGCGGCTGTCCGAACGTGAGGACGAGGTCGTGGCGCTGGTCCGCAACCCGGCGAAGGCCCGCGATCTGCTTCCGGCCGGGGTCGGACTCGCCCGCGGCGACGTCACCGACCCGGACTCGGTCCGCGAGGCGGCCAAGGGCGTCGACGGCGTGTTCAACTGCATGGGCCTGTTCGAGCAATGGTTCGCCGATCGGGGCATCTTCGACCGGGTGAACGCCGATGGGGCGCGCAACGTGGTCGCCGCCGCCAGGGAGGCGGGCGCCAAGCGCGTGGTTCACACCTCCACCTTCGACGTCTTCCACGCCGAGACCGGTGGCGTGGTCTCGGAGAAGGCCGTCGCCGACTACCCGAAGGGCACCGCGTACGAGCGCTCCAAGCAGCGCGCCGAGGAACTGGTGCTCGCCGAGGCGGCGGCCGGGATCGAGCTGGTGATCGCGAATCCATCGAGTGTCTACGGCCCCGGCCCGTGGCAGGGAACGGGGCTCGACCGGGCGATCCGCGACGCGATCCGCCGCCGCCTTCCGGCCCTCCCGCCGGGGGGAATGACCCTCGTCCACGTGGACGACGTCGCCGCCGGCCACCTGTCCGCGTTCGACCATGGCACGCCCGGTGAGCGCTACCTGCTCGCCGACGGCTACGCGCCGATGCGCGAGCTGCTCTCGGCTGCGGTCGACGAGGCCGGCCGAGGCTGGGTCCCGCCCACGCTCCCGGTCCCGCTCGCCAGGGCGATGGCGACCGGGGGCGAAGCCCTCTCGCGGCTGATCCGCCGACCACCCCTGCTGGGCGCCGGCCAGCTCCACTTCCTGCTCTGGCAGGCGCGGGCCGACAGCTCCAGGGCGCGCGACGAGCTCGGGATCGAGTTCACGCCCTGGGAGGAGGGCATTCGCAGCACGGTGCGCTGGATGATCGACGAGGGCCGGGTCTAGTGGCGGTGAGCTACGAGACCCTGCAATACGAGGTGGCGGAGCGAGTCGCCGTCCTGACCCTGGATCGTCCGGAGCAGCGCAACGCGGTCAGCCGGCAGATGAACGCCGAGCTCCATGACGCGTGGCGCCGCTTTCGCGACGACGATGACACGTTCGTCCTCGTGCTGACCGGCGCGGGCACCGCCTTCTGCGCCGGGTGGGACCTGGCCGACGCGGCCGAGTGGCCGATGCCCGAGTGGGACGAGTTCCGCCGCGGCGTCTACGAGCTCCCCGGGGCCTGCGGCTACACGCGCAAGGTCGACGTGTTCAAGCCGGTGATCGCGGCGGTGAACGGCTGGGCCGTGGCGGCCGGCCTCGAGACGGCGCTGCTGGCCGACATCCGCATCGTTGCCGAGAACGCCGTGTTCGGGGCGCTCGAGCGACGCTGGAACATCGTCGCCGGCGACGGCATGACCGTGCGCCTGCCGCTGGCTGTGGGCTACGCGAAGGCGATGGAGCTGATCATCACCGGCCGCCCGGTCGACGCCCAGGAGGCGCTGCGGATCGGCCTGGCAAACGAGGTCGTGCCCGAGGGCGGAGCTCTCGAGCGGGCGCTCGAGCTGGCCCGAGAGATCGCCGCGCTCCCCCAGGGAGCGATCCGCACCGACAAGGAGACGATGGTCCGAAACGTCGGCAGGACGCTCGAGGAGCAGCTCCGCAACGAAGGTGAGGCGACGATCTCGATGTGGCTTCGCCGCGACTCGCACGCCATCGGCGCCCGCGCCTTCAAGGAGGGCCGGGAGCCCGATTGGCCCAACCACGGGCTCTAGCCGGGCGGCTCGCTCAGGCGGGCGCCCGGAGGCCCAGCGCGGCCGCGAGCGCACCGGTCACCCGCTCGATCTGCGCCTCCCCCATGGCGGGGAACATCGGCAGCGCCAGCGAACGCTCCGAAGCCCGCTCGGCGACCGGGAACTCTCCCTCGCTGTACCCGAACCGCTCACGGTAATGGCGCATCAGGTGGATGCAGGGCAGATAGGCCTTGGCGGCCACGCCTGCTCGGCGAGCGCCGCGGTCATCTCCTCGCGATCGGCGCCCTGGGGCAGCTGGACCACGTAGACGAACCAACTCCGCCGTTCGGCGCCGCGGTCCGCGCAGGGCAGCACGAGGCCGTCGGGATCGCCCTCGCCGGCCGGGCTGGCGCCGATCGCGGCCAGGCGCTCGCCGTATAGAGCGGCGACGCGAGCCCGCTCGGCGAGCAGCGCCTCCACCCGCTCGAGCTGTGCGACGCCGAGCGCCGCCTGTAGCTCCGTGAGCCGGTAGTTGAAGCCCAGCCGATCGTGCGCCAGCCAGCCCATGTCCTCGGCTCGGCCCTGATTGCGCTCGCTGCGCAGGCGGGCCCCGATCTGCGGCGCCGAGGGGATGATCACGCCGCCCTCGCCCATGGTCAGCTGCTTGTTGGCGTAGAAGGCAAACGTCGCCAGGTGGCCGCGCCCGCCCACCTGAACGCCCTCGGAGTCCACGGCGCCCGCCGCCTGGCACGCGTCCTCGAGCATGCCCAGGCCGGACTCCGTGGCCACCGCCTCGAGCTCCGGCAGCGCCGCCGGGTAGCCGAAGATGTGGACCGGCAGCAGGCCAACGGTGCGGTCGGTCACAGCGGCGCGGGCCGCGGAGGGGTCGAGGTTGAGGGTCACCGGGTCGATGTCGCAGAAGACCGGCGTGACCCCCTCGTACAGCAAGCAGTTTGCCGAGGCGACGAAGCTGAGCGGGGTCGTGACCACCGCGTCCCCGGCGCCCCAGCCGAGCGCTCGAACGCCGAGGTGGAGCGCGGTGGTTCCGGAGGACACCGCAACGGCGTCCTCGACCCCCAGCCAGGCGGCGAAGTCTCGCTCGAAGCGCTCCAGCATCGGCCCCAGCGAGAGCCGCCCGGAGCGCAGCACCTCGAGCGCCAGCTCCTCCTCGCGCACGCCGAGCTCGGCCCGGGCGAGGGGAATCGGCTCGCCGTCGCTCACGAAGGCGCTGGCGTCCGCTGGGCGGAGGGCTCGGCCGCCGGCTCCTCGCTCTTCGTCGTCGTCCTCGGCTGGAACGCGTACTCGAGCGAGTCGACGAGCGCCTCCCACGACGCCTCGATGATGTTCTCCGAGACGCCGATCGACCCCCAGGACTCCTGCCCGTCGGAGGAGTCGAGCAAGACGCGCGTCACCGCTCCCGTCCCGTGGTGCGCATCGAGGATCCTGACCTTGTAGTTGACCAGCTCGATGTCGGCCAGGTGTGGATGGAGGTCGGTGATCGCGTCGCGGAGGGCTCGGTCGAGCGCGTTCACCGGCCCTCGGCCCTCGGCGGTCCGCACGTGGCGCTGGCCGTCGACCCAGATCTTGATCGTCGCCTCCGTCTCGACCTTGCCGTCGGCGCGCTTCTCGGTGATCACCCGGAAGCCCTCCAGCCGGAAGAGCGGCTCGTAGGCGCCAGTCTCGCGCCGCAGCAGCAGCTCGAAGGAGGCGTTCGCCGCCTCGTACTGGTAGCCGCGGTGCTCGCGCTCCTTGAGCCGCTCGACGGCGCGCTTGGCGGCGTCGGCGTCGAGCTCGATGCCGGCGCCCTCGGCCCGGCTCATCACCGAGCCCTTGCCCGAGAGCTCGGAGATCAGGACGTCGCGGCTGTTGCCGACCAGCCCCGGGTCCGCGTGCTCGAAGGTGCGGGCGTCGGCCTTCACCCCAGCCGCGTGCATGCCGCCCTTGTGGGCGAAGGCGTTGCGGCCGACGTAGGGCCGATCGGGGTCCGGCGCAAGGTTGCAGAGCTCGTCGACGAAATGGGAGGTCTCGGTGAGCCGCCGCAGGCGATCCGGCGTCACGCATTCGTAACCCATCTTGAGCTGCAGCGCGGGGAGAATCGAGACCAGGTTCGCGTTGCCGCAGCGCTCGCCGTAGCCGTTCATCGTCCCCTGGACCAGGCGCGCCCCTGCGTCCACCGCCGCGAGCGAGTTGGCCACCGCGCACTCGGCGTCGTTGTGCGTGTGGATGCCCACCTCCGTGCGGTCGCCCAGCGCCTCCACCACGGCGGCCGTCGCCTCGGCGACCTGGGCCGGGAGGCTCGAGCCGTTGGTGTCGCAAAGCGTCACGTTCTCCGCGCCGGCGGCGACCGCCGCCCGCAGGCAGTCGAGCGCGTAGGCGGAGTCCTCGCGCCAGGCGTCGAAGAAGTGCTCGGCGTCGTAGACGACGCGCTTGCCGTGCGCGACCAGCAGGCAGATCGAGTCGGTGATCATGCCGAGGTTCTCGTCGGGCGAGGCCTTGGTCACCTTGTCGAGGTGAAGCGCCCAGGTCTTGCCCACCAGGGTGCACACCGGCGCCGGGCATTCGACCAGCTCCTGAAGCGCCGAGTCGTCCTCGGCGGCGAGCCCGCGCCTGCGGGTCATGCCGAAAGCGCAGATCTGCGCCGTGCCGAGGTCGACCCCGGCAAGCAGGCCGGAAGAGCTCCGCCTCCTTCGGGTTCGAGCTGGGGAAGCCGGCCTCGATGTAGTGGACCCCGAGATGGTCCAGTGCCTCGATCACGCGTACCTTCTCGGCGGCTGAAAGCGACATCCCCTGGCCCTGCATGCCGTCACGCAAGGTCGTGTCGTAGAGCTTCACCTGTGTCAACTCGATGCCTTTCTGGTTCGGGGGACGGACGGGGCCCCGTGGGGCCGAGGAAGCGCGGCGCACGCCGCGCGAGCCGCGAGCCGCTACGCGGCCGCGGCGCCGCTAATTCGTCCGATCGCCTCGTTCAGAGTGCGCATCAGGAAGTGACTCTACTCGGTTGCTCGACCACGTCCAGCCACTCGAGGTACTCCTGCGCGCGCCCGTGCAGAGCGTCGTCGAACTTCGCCTGCACCACGCGGGTGATCTCGCCGGGCTCGCCCAGGTTGTGGTCGTCGATCTCCCGCACCGGGACCAGCTCGGCGGCGGTGCCGGTCAGAAAGACCTCCTCGGCCAGGTAGAGCTCCGCGCGCGCGATGTCCCGCTCGACGACCGTGTAGCCGAGATCGCGGGCGATCTGGATGACTGACTTGCGGTTGATCCCGTCAAGAATCGAGGCGCCGTGCGGCGGGGTGAGGATCTGGCCGTCGCGAACGACGAAGATGTTCTCCCCCGAGCCCTCGCACACGAAGCCCCGCTGGTCGAGCAGGATCGCCTCCTCGTAGCCGGCCTTCGCCGATTCGGTCCTGGCGAGGATCGAGTTCAGGTACTGGCCGCTGGCCTTCGCGTGCGGGATCAAGCCGTCAGGGGAGATCCGGCGCCACGAGGAGACCTTGGCCCGCACCCCATCGCGCTTTCCCTCCTCGCCGAGGTATGCCCCCCAGGGCCAGACGGCGATGGCCACGTCCACAGGCGCCGTCGGAGCGTAGAGCCCCATCTCGCCATAGCCGCGGAAGGCAACCGGGCGGATGTAGCAGCTCACCAGGCCGTTGCGCCGGATCAGCTCGTGGGTGGCGTCGCGCAGCTCGTCGAGCGCGTATGGCAGCTCGAGGTAGTAGAGATCCGCCGACCTGCCGAGGCGCTCGAGATGCTCCCTGTGCCGAAAGACCGCCGGCCCCCTCTCGGTCTCGTAGCAACGGATGCCCTCGAACACACCGCTGCCGTAGTGAAGGCCGTGGCTGAGCACGTGGACCTTGGCGTCGTCCCACCGGACGAGATCGCCGTTCATCCAGATCCACTCTGACTTCTCCACGCTGCCCTCCGTATCGGGGTCTCCGGCCGACCGCCAAGTATGCCCGATCAAACGAGGGCCAAGGGAGGATCGGCCGCGACTGCGTTAGGCCCCCAACTCCTCCAAGCACCGCCCGGGTGATCTCCTCGGTCCCGACCTGGGTCTCCGCCTCCGGAGCCGGTCCCCCCGCGAGGTCCGGGGTGCGCAGGCCGCGCTGGAGCACCGCCTCCACGGCCGCCTCGATCGCCCCCGCCTCGGCCGGTCTGTCGAGCCCGTGACGGAGCATCATCGCCACGGACAGGAAGGTCGCCAGCGGGTTGGCGATCCCCTGCCCGGCGATGTCCGGCGCCGAGCCGTGCACGGGCTCGAACATGCCGGGCCCGTCCCCTCCCAGGCTGGCGGAGGGCAGCATCCCGAGGGAGCCGGTGAGCATCGCTGCCTCGTCCGACAGGATGTCGCCGAACAGGTTCTCGGTCAGGATGACGTCGAACCGGGCCGGGGCGGAGACGAGCTGCATCGCGGCGTTGTCGACCAGCAGGTGCTCGAGCTCGACCTCGGGGTAGGCGCCCGCGACGCTCTCAACCGTCTCGCGCCACAGTCGCGAGGTCTCGAGCACGTTGGCCTTGTCGACCGAGGTCACGCGCGGCTGCCTCTCGCCGCCCGCTCGGCCGCGCGCCGCCTCGAAGGCGACCCTCGCGATCCGCTCGATCTCGCCGACCGAGTACTCGCAGTTGTCGTGCGCGCGGTCCCCGTCGCGTCCGCTGTCGCCGAAGTAGATCCCGCCGGTCAGCTCCCGGACCACCAGCAGGTCGGTGCCGGCAATTCGATCCTCGCGCAGCGGGCTGGCGTCGACCAGCGCGGGGCTGGGACGCACCGGGCGAAGGTTCGCGTAGAGGCCCAGGCCCTGCCGCAGGCCGAGCAGTCCCTGCTCGGGCCGTGGGGCCCCGGGGTCCGTGGTGTCCCACTTCGGGCCGCCGACGGCCCCGAGCAGGACGGCATCGGAGCGACGGCACGCCTCCAGCGCCTCGTCGGTCAGCGCGTCGCCGTGGGCGTCGATGGAGGCTCCACCGATGAGCCACTCCTCGAAGTCGAACCCGCCGATCGCCTCCATCAGCCGGCGGGCGGCCGCCACGATCTCCGGCCCGATCCCATCCCCCGGCAGCAGGGTGATATGAGGGCCGGGGTCAGCCGCCATCGCGGCGTCGCGCCGAGATGTTGAGCCGCACGTAGTCGAGCACCAGCGGGCGGGGCATCGAGCCGGCCACCGCGTCCACGAACTGCTCGTGGAGGTCATCGGGGAGGCGGTCGAGGTGGGAGGCGAGACCCGAGGCGCGCAGGTAGTCGCGCGGCTCGCGCGGCTGAAAGCGCTTTCGCTCGAGCCACAGGCGAACGGCCTCGAAGCCGGCGCGCTCGAGTCGCACCTCCGTCTCCCCGACCCCTGCGAACTTCCACGGGAGCAGGGTCCCGCGCAGATATGGCGCGAAGCGCTCGTCGCCGCTGAGCGCGTCGATCGCCCGCTCGAACTCGGCCACGTTGCCCTCGCCGCCGCACTGAGCCTCGAGCTGCCCGCCGGAGCGCAGCGCCGAGTGGAGTCGCTGAAAGAGCCGGTCGTGGTCGAGCACCCAATGGAAGGTGGCGTTGGAGAAGATCGCGTCGACCGGCTCGTCCAGCTCCAGCTCGGTGAGGTTGGCGAGCAGCGCCTGGTCCTGGGGCCGCAACACGTCGCGCACCATCTCGATCATCGACGGCGAGCCGTCCACCGCGACCACCTTCCCCCGCGGAAGCCGCTCGACCAAGAGCCGGGTCACCCGGCCACTGCCGCAGCCGGCGTCCAGCACGGTCTCGTCGCCGCGAAGCTCGAGCCGCTCGAGCACCTCGCGGGCCCAGGCCTCCTGCGGGTCGGCGATGCTGTCGTAACTGGCCGCGTCCCAGTCGACCGTGCGACCCTGGGGCGGCTCTGCGTCGCTCATAGCGCGGTGGTCACCGGGCCGCGGTCGGCGCCTCCGGAGGACTCGAAGGCGCCGATCGCCGCCTCGTCGCGAAGCGTCAAGCCGATGTCGTCGAGCCCGTGCAGCAGGCGGTGCTTGACGTCGGGGTCGATCTCGAACTCGAGCACGCCGCCGGCGAAGGTCACCGTCTGATCGTCGACGTCCACCCGTGCCTCGCCGGCCTCAGCCAGCGCCCGGCAATGCGCCTCGTCGAGGATCACCGGCAGGAGCCCGATCTTGGTGCAGTTGACGTAGAAGATGTCACCGAACGACGGCGCGACGATCGCCTCGAAGCCGAAGTCCTGGAGCGCCCAGGGCGCGTGCTCGCGCGAGGAGCCGCAGCCGAAGTTGCGTCCCGCGACCAGGATCGGGTTGGGCTCGAGCTCGATCTCCCCCGAGCGGACCCAGTCGTAGAACAGGAACTCGCCGAAGCCGCTTCGATCGACCCGCTTCAGGAACTGCTTGGGGATGATCTGATCGGTGTCGACGTCCGCCCGGTTGAGTACCGAGACGCCGCCTGCGATCACGTCTACCGCTCTCACGACCACTCCCTGATGTCGATGAAATGCCCCTCGACCGCCGCCGCCGCGGCCATCCGGGGCGAGACGAGATGGGTCCGCCCGCCCTTGCCCTGGCGGCCCTCGAAGTTACGGTTCGAGGTCGAGGCGCAGCGCTCGCCCTCGGCCAGGATGTCGGGGTTCATTCCCAGGCACATCGAGCAGCCGGCCGTCCGCCACTCGAACCCCGCCGCCTGGAAGACCTGGTCGAGCCCCTCCTCCTCGGCGCTCGCCTTGACCCGCTGTGAGCCGGGAACGACCATGGCCCGCACCGAGTCCGCGACCCGCCTGCCCTCGACGACCGCCGCGGCCTCGCGCAGGTCCTCGATCCGCGAGTTCGTGCACGAGCCGATGAAGACGCGATCGAGCGGGATCTCGCGCATCGGGGTCCCGGGCTCGAGAGCCATGTATGCGAGCGCTCGCTCCGCCGTCTCGCGGTCGACTGGGGCGTCGAGCCGCGCCGGGTCTGGAACCTCATCGGTGACCTCGACCACCATCCCGGGCGTCGTGCCCCAGGTGACCATGGGCGAGATGGCCGTGGCGTCCAGCTTCACCTCGCGGTCGAAGCCCGCGCCCGCGTCGGTGCGCAGGGCTCGCCACCGCTCGACCGCATCGTCGAAGTCCTGCGGCAGCCCGGGCCTGCCCTCCAGGTAGGCATAGGTGGTGTCGTCGGGCGCGATCATCCCCGCGCGACCACCACCCTCGATTGTCATGTTGCAGATCGTCATCCGCCCCTCCATCGACAGCCGCTCGATCGCGGGGCCGGCGTACTCGACCACGTGGCCGACCATCCCCCCGGTGCCGAGCCGGCCGATCGTGGCCAGGATCAGGTCCTTGGGGGTGACGCCGTAGCCGAGCTCGCCCGAGTATTCGATTCGCATCGCCTTCGGGCGCTTCTGGACCAGGCATTGGGTCGCCAGCACGTGCTCCACCTCGGACGTGCCGATGCCGACGGCGAGCGCGCCGAAGGCGCCGTGGGTGGCGGTGTGGCTGTCGCCGCAGACGATCGTCAGCCCCGGCTGTGTCAGCCCCAGCTCGGGACCGATGACGTGCACGATCCCCTGGCGGTCGGAGCCCAGCGAGTAGACCGGGATGCCGAACTCGGCGCAGTTCCGCTCCAGGGTCTCGACCTGGACCCGCGAGAGCTCGTCTGCGATCAGGCGCGCCGCGGGGGTGCCGTCGGTGGGCACGTTGTGATCCGCGGTGGCGACCGTCTTGTCGGGCCGGCGCACCTTTCGGCCTTCGAGCCGCAGCCCGTCGAAGGCCTGCGGCGAGGTGACCTCGTGGACCAGGTGCAGGTCAACGTAGACCAGCCCGTCGGCGACCTCGTGGGAGTCCCAGATCTTGTCGAACAGCGTCTTCGCCATCGTCAGCTTCGGCGAAGGCCGGCCGCCACCACGGCGAGGAGCTCCGCCGGTTGCTCCCCATTGTTCTCGAAGTGATGCGGGAGGTCGGCGTCGAAGGTGACGCTGTCGCCCGTTCGCAGCTCGTGGCGCTCGCCGTCCACGGCCAGGGTCGCGCTGCCCGCCAGGACCACCGCCGTCTCGCGACTGCCGGGCTCGTGGATCGGCGGGTCGCCGGCGCCGCCCGTGACCGCCCCCGGGCCCAGCCGGTGCACCGAGACGTCTGCGCGCTGGCCGGGCAGCGGCGGCGTCAGCTCCTCGATGCGATGGCCGCCGCGCCTGCGCTTGCGACCCCCACCGCGGCGCACGACGACCACGTGGCCGTTTTCGTCGAGGCGGAGGAGCTGCGACAGGCTCAACTCGAGGCCCGCAGCGATGCGCGCTGCGACGGCGAGCGTGGGGCTCGTCGTCCCGCGCTCGACCTGCGACAGCATCGGCGCCGAGACACCCGAGCGCTCGGCCAGGTCGCGCAGCGAGAGGTCCATCGCCTCGCGCAGTGACTTCACGCGGGCGCCAACCCCGCCGAAATCGGCCTCGCCCGTCGGCCGCTCGCCGTTGGCTCGCTCGTTCGCCGCCACCTTCACGACGACCGTACGTTATCACGTACGCTTGTAAAGGAAGCGCGCCTAGCGCGTCTGGCCCGAGGGGCGCACGAGCACCTCGTTGACGCTCACGTGCTTGGGCTGCGAGACGGCGTAAACGACGGCGTTGGCGATATCCGCGGACTCGAGCACCTTGCCGGTCGCCTCGCGCATCTTCTCGATCTGCTCGACCACGATCGGGTTCTCGTTGTGGCCCTGAAGCTCGGTGTCGACGAAGCCCGGCTCGACGCAGGTGACCCGGACGCCGATGTAGGCGCCCTCCTGGCGCAGCGACTCCGAGTACCCGACGACCCCCCACTTGGTCATGTTGTAGACGCCGGAGCCAAGCGCGGCAACCCGCCCGGCGACCGACGATACGTTGACCACGTCCCCTCCCCCGCCATCGCGCATCAGAGGCAGGGCGTAGTGGGTGCAGTAGAGGAGGCCGAGGCAGTTGACCCCGATCATCGTTCGCCACTCCTCCGGGTCGGCGCCCTGGAGCGGGCCGAGCAGCATCACGCCGGCGTTGTTCACCAGGGTGTCGAGGCCGCCGAGCTCCGCGTGCGCGGTCTCAACCAGCGACTTGGCCTGCGCCTCGTCGGCGATGTCGGCCTCGATCGCCACCGCCTTGCCGCCGCCGGCCTCGATCCGCGAGGCGAGCTCGTCGAGGCGATCTTTGCGTCGCGCGCCGAGCGCCACGGCGGCGCCCTCGCCGGCCATGGCCTCGGCCGTCGCCGTGCCGATCCCGGACGAGGCGCCGGTGATCAGCGCCCTGCGGCCTTCCAGCGATCCGGCCATCGGCCGCACTATATGGCGGCTACGGCCCCGGCGTCGCCGGCTCCGCCGCCGCCTCGGCCGCGACCTCCTCGGCCTCGCGCACCGCGGCGCCCTCGAGCGCGTTCGACAGCGCCCGGACGTAGGCGCGGGCCGAGGCCTCGAGAATGTCGGTGGCGACCCCCTGGCCGCTGGCCAGGCGCCCATGGGCGCGAAGCATCACGGTCACCTCTCCCAGGGCGTCCTCCCCTTCGGTGACAGCAGCGACCGTGTAGGAACGTAGCTCCGACTCCACCCCGGTCGCCTGCTGGATGGCGACGAAGATCGCGTCCACCGGGCCGTCGCCGGTGGCCTCGCCGACCACGCTCTTGCCCGAGGGGCCCTTGACGGCCACCTTGGCTCGCGGCTCCCGATGAGAGCCGGCAGCCACCTCGAACGACTCCAGCACGTAGCGCTCGGCCGACTCCCGCATCTCCTCGGAGACGATCGCCTCGAGGTCCAGCGCGGTGATCTGCTTCTTCTTGTCGGCGACCTCCTTGAACCGCGCGAACGCCTGGTTGAGCGCGTTGCCCTCGACCTTGAAGCCGAGCTCGGCCAGCGCGTCGCGCAGCGCGTGCCGCCCGGAGTGCTTTCCGAGCACGATCGAGTTCGACTCCAGCCCCACCTCGCGCGCGTCCATGATCTCGTAGGTCGTGCGCTCCTTCAGCACCCCGTCCTGGTGGATGCCGGACTCATGAGCGAAGGCGTTGCGACCGACCACGGCCTTGTTCGGCTGCACCGGGTAGCCGGTGAAGCGGGAGACCATGCGGCTGGTCCTCGCCAGCTCGCGGGCGTTGACCCCGGTGTCGAGCCCGTGGACGTCGCGCCGAGTCCGAAGCAGCATCACGATCTCCTCCAGCGAACAGTTCCCGGCGCGCTCGCCGATCCCGTTCACGGCGCACTCCACCTGGCGCGCTCCGGCCAGGACGCCCGCGTAGGAGTTGGCGACCGCCATCCCCAGGTCGTCGTGGCAGTGAACCGAGAGGCGCACGTCGCGCAGCTCTGGCGCGAGCTCGTAGAGGCGCTCGAAGTAGCGCCGGTACTCCTCGGGCGTCGTATAGCCGACCGTGTCGGGGATGTTGACCACGGTCGCGCCCTCGGCGACCGCGATCGCGCACACCTCGGCGGTGAACTCGACCTCGGCGCGGGTCGCGTCCATCGGCGAGAACTCGACGTCCTCCGTGTAGGACTTGGCGAGCGTCACCGCCGCCCTCGCCTGACCCTTCACATCGTCACGCGTCGTTTGAAGCTGGTGCTCGATGTGGATGTCCGACGTTGAGATGAAGGTGTGGATGCGGGGGCGCGCGGACTCCTTGATCGCCCTCCAGGCCGCATCGATGTCGGCCTTATGGGTTCGGGCGAGCCCGCAGATCACCGGGCCCTCCACGTTGCGGGCGATCGCCTCCACCGCCTCAGCGTCGCCGGGGGAGGTGATCGGGAAGCCCGCCTCGATCACGTCCACGCCGAGCCGCGCCAGCTGGTGTGCGATCTCCACCTTCTCCTGGGTGTGCAGCGAGATGCCCGGCGACTGCTCGCCGTCCCGCAGCGTGGTGTCGAAGATGTGGACCCGATCCTGCTCGGATACCGATCCGGGGCCGCTCATTGGCCTTTCCTCCTTCTCCTTGAGACTCCGATGACCTTCTGAACTCGCGGCTCTCGCGCCGCCCAGCGCTACTCCCCCCGCGGGGGGAGGAAAAGGAGAAGCGCCAGGGCTCGGTCGAAGCCGGCAGGAGTCATCGGGCAGGGACTTTAGCGCACGCGCGGAACCTTCCTGATCAGGAGCGCCTGCCGTGGATGCAGCCGGGATCCAGGCCCGAGCCGTAGTCAAGCTGGTTGCGATCTCGCTCGCCGTGATCGCGGTTGCGGTGCTGCTCGCGATCGTGGTGCTCCACGTCCGCACCGAGATCAGGTGGGTGTTCGCGGCGCTCTTCCTGGCGCTCGCCATGCTGCCCGCGGTGGATCGGGTGGAGAGCCTCCGGGTCCGGGGCCGAAAGGTGCTCCCGCGCTGGCTGGCGATCCTGCTCGTCTACATCGCCCTGCTCGGCTTCTTCGTCTTCCTGGTGCTCCAGGTGGTGCCGCCGATCATCCGCGAGTTCGAGGAGCTGGGCTCGAAGGCGCCGGGCTACGTCCACGACTTCCGGCAGTGGGCGAACCAAAGCCAGGAGTTCCAGGACCTGAACCGCAAGTACGACATCACCCAGGCCCTCAGCCAGCAGGCGTCTTCCATCCCCTCGAAGCTGGGCGACGCCGCGGGCGAGGTCCGGAGCGTGACCGTCAGCATCCTCGAGCACCTGCTGGCCGCGATCACGATCCTCGCGCTGAGCTTCTTCCTGCTCCTCGACGGTCGCCAGCAGGGGGAGCGCCTTCTGTCCCGGATGCAGCCCGGCGCGGCCACCCGCGCTCGCAGAATCGCGACCCGGATCGCGGGGGTCGTCAAGGCCTACGTTTCGGTGAACCTGGTGCTGGCGGTCGCCGCCGGCGTCTTCACCTGGCTGGTGCTCGAGCTGCTCGGTGTCGACCTCGCCGTGACGATGGGGGTGATCGTCGGCTTCCTCGACCTGGTGCCGTTGATCGGCTTCACCGTCGGCGGCCTCTTAGTCGCGATCGTCGTCGCCTTCCACGGCTTCCCGGGCGCGCTGATCGCCTGGCTTGCCTTCTTCCTCGTCTACCAGCAGGTCCAGGACCGGGTGCTCCAGCCGCTTCTGTACAAGAACGCGGTCCGCGTCCATCCGGCGGTGGCGATCGTGGCGATCCTGGTCGGCGGCCAGCTGGCCGGCATCCTGGGCGCGCTGCTGGCGATCCCAACCGCCGCCACCATCGGGGTGCTGATCGACGAGGCGCTCGACTGGCGGCGCGAGACCTCGCCGCCGGTGGCTCAGCCCGAGCCGGCGGCCGACTGACTTATCCACTAGGGGCAGGCCCGGGAGCCGGCGGCGGCGGCTCCCCGAATCGCGCCCGTGCGCGGGCCATCGTCCGTTCGCGGTAGAAGCGCGCCCACAGGGAGCCCGGCTTGGCGAGCCGAAGCGCCCCCACGAGCCCGACGGGCGGCACGAGCAAGCCGATCAGCGCCACGCCGAACTTCTCCTTCGCCAGGTTGACGACCGCGATCAGGATCGTGAGCGCGCCGAAGGCGCCCACGAACGCGAACACCGCGTTCTCGACCGCGGTCGCCACGTCCACCCATGCGGTGAAGCCGACCAGCACCATCCCGGTGAACGTGGCGGCGACGATCACCGCGTCGATCGAGCGCCTGCCCTGCTGCGACCAGTAGACGTCCTCGAGGTTGAGCCACAGCGCGAACTCGTCGAGGGTAAGGCCGGTGCCGACCCCGAACAGGACCGTGAAGATCTCGTGCCACGGCGACGGGGGCGCGATCACCACGCCGAGGTAGCCGGCGATCAGGAGCAAGAGGATTCCCCAGACCAGGTGGTGGATGTGGGTCCCGCCCACCTCGACGTTGCCCGGCCACCAGCTCACCTGGGCGCGGATCAGGTGCGCGCTGGTGCGAATGAATCCGAAGGTGACCAGGAAGGCGACGAAGAAGAGGAACTCGGGCTGGCGACCGGTGTCCACGATCGCCCGGTCATAGAGGCTGCCGATGCTTGCGAGCTCGAGCAAGCGATCAGGGAACGAGGACGACCTTGCCCACGTTGCGCCGCTCCTCGATCATGCGGTGCGCGTCTGGAGCGCGGTCGAACGGGAAGGCCTCGGCCACCACGGGCTTCAGGTCGCCCTTGGTCAGGCCCTCGAGCAGCGGCTCGAGCGCCCGGTCGAAGTCGCCCTCCTGATCCCACCAGGCCAGCATGTTGAGGCCGAAGACGCCTTTGTTCTCGTTCATCACGGCCAGGCTCTTCCACCACGGCATGGTCGCCAGCGGCATCCTGGCGAGGCTCCGCAGGGTGGCCGGGATGTCGCGCTTGCCGCTGCCGCTCTGCACCTCGGAGAGCCCGTACATGATCAGCCGCCCCCCGGGCCGCAGCAGCCTGTAGTCCTTGCGGAACGAGGTCGGGCCGAGGGCATCCATGACCACGTCCAGCCCCTGCCCGCCGGTGATCCTCCGCACCTCCTGCTCGAAGTCCATGCTCCGGTAGTCGATCGCGTGCTCGACTCCCTGCTCGCGGATCGCGTCGTGCTTGGAGGCCGACGCGGTGCCGAAGATCTCGGCCCCGATCCCCCGAGCGACCTGCGTCGCCGCGGTTCCCACGCCGCCGGCCGCGGCGTGGATCAGCACCCGCTCGCCCTTCTTCAGGCCGCCCATGATCACCAGCGCCGCGTAGGCGGTGGCGTAGTTGACGGGGAACGCGGCGCCCTCTTCGAACGACAACTTCTTGGGCAGCGGGAACGCCATATCCGCGGCCACCGTGACCAGCTCCGCCTGGCCGTTGAAGCGGGTGCCCGCGACCACCCGGTCGCCGACCTTGTGCGAGTCCACCCCCTCCCCCACCGACTCGATCTCGCCGGCGACCTCGTAGCCGACGACGCAGGGCAGCTTGGGCGCGTCCGGGTAGAGGCCGATCCGGGCCAGCGTGTCAGCGAAGTTGATCCCGGCGGCTTTGACCGCGATCCGCACCTCGCCGGGCCCCACCGGCGGATCGGGCACCTCCTGGACCTGCAAGACCTCGGGGGGCCCATGCCGGGTGATCACAACCGCGCGCATCCCCCCGACCCTATAACTCTGCGGCCTGCTCGACCCTGCGGCCGCCTCGTCCGACCAGAGGTGTCGCACGTTTGTGGTCTATATGACTACAAACGTTCGTCACCCCACCCGGGGCGGCTCATCGTCTCCTATCTGGGCAACACGTCTCGGCCGAGCAGCTTGCCCTGATAGCCAACCGACTCCTCCCGCAACGCCCGTGTGAAGTAGGGGATCGCGTCCCGCCCGAGGCTCCCGCCGTGCATCCCGTGGATCCAGTCGGGATCGAGGGCCTCGATTCGATCGACCACGTCCCTGACCGGCTGATCGTGGGCGAAGATCCCGATCTGGCGGTAGTACTCGCACATCATGCTGCCGAGGTTCTCGGTCACGATCGGCGGCTGGTCACCGGGTTGGATGAACAGGTCCGACGGAAACACGCTCTTGGTGGTCTCGTCAAACAACATCATCGAGTCCCAGTGGTGAACGTGGGGCGTCTCCAGGAAGCGCAGCTTGTGCTTGCCGAGATCGATCACCTCTCCCTCCGTATGGCCTTCGACACGGCCGGAATAGTTCCAGCCGCTCAGGTTCAGGATGACGCTCAAGGCGCTGCATGCGAGCGTCGAGCTTGGTGCCCCTTCCAGGAAGCGGTCCATGCCGCCAGTCTCGTCCGCCTCGAAGTGGAGGAGCATCACGTACTCGAGCTTGCCGGGATCGAGCACTTCCGCAACGCCGTCACGGACACCCTCGTATAGCCCGTGCATCCCGGTATGGATAAGGGCGGGGCGCTCGTCGTCAATCAGGAACTGGCTGAACTGAAAATCCGTATCTGGAAGCTGGACCGTAGTGCAGATCCTGTAGATCCCGTCGACGAGCTCGTCTACGCGGGCCATGGCTGGTGCTCCTCCCTATGGTCGAACATCAAGAAGCACTGCGCAATCTATTCAGAGATCGACTGCGCGGCCGGCGTGAAAGCCCTCCAGCCGCAGGATCTCGTCGAGAAGCTCGTCGGGGACCGCCGCGTCGGTGGTCAGCGCCAGGACGGCCTGATCACCGGACTCGTCGGCCCCAACGGCGGCCGAGGCGATGTTGACGCTGTGCTGGCCGAAAATCGTTCCGATGCGCCCGATCATCCCGGGCTGGTCCTTGTAGCGGAACACGACCAGGTGGTCGTCGAACGGCATGTAGAAGCTCTCGCCCCAGACCTGGACCAGATGAGGAAGGTTCCTGGGGCCAACGGCGGTGCCCGCCACCTGTACCGACTCGTCCCCGGACTCGATCCGGACCGTGACCAGCTCCGTGAACTCGTCGGAGACGGTGTCCTTGAGCTCGCTCAGCTCAATGCCGCGCTCCTCGGCCAGGGCAGGGGCGTTGACGAGGTTGACCTGTTCCTCGGTGTGGCCCGAGAGGATCCCAACCAGAACGGCAATGCCGAGCAGCCGGGTGTCGTGCTCGGCGATCCGGCCTCGGAACTCGGCCGCGATACGGTCGACCGAGCCGTTGCCGAGGCCCTGGGCGAGGCGGCCCAGCTTCTCGCACAGCGGCACGAAGGGCGCCAGCGCCTCCATCTCCTCGGGGCGGACGGCCGCGATGTTGACCGCGTTGGTCACAACGCCGCCGGAGAGCGCGCGGCGCACCTGGTCGGCGGTGATCGTCCCGGCGCGGTCCTGCGCCTCTGCGGTGGCCGCGCCCAAGTGGGGGGTGACGACGACGTTGTCGCGCCCGAACAGCGGGTGATCCGTGACCGGCTCGGAGGGGAACACGTCGAGCGCCGCCCCGGCGACTTTGCCCGATTCGAGCGCCGCCTGGAGTGCCTCGAGGTCGACCAGCTCGCCCCGGGCACAGTTGACGATCCTCACCCCGTCCTTCATCTGCGCGATCGCCTCGGCGTCGATCCAATTGATGGTGTCGGGCGTCTTCGGCAGGTGGATGGTGACGATGTCCGCCTCCGCGTAGAGCTCCTCGCTGGTCTCGGCGCGCTCAACGCCCAGCTCGCGGAAGCGCTCTGCGGCGACGAACTTGTCGAAGGCCACCACCTCCATTTCGAACGCCTGGGCCCGGTGGGCGACCAGCTGGCCGATGCGGCCGAAGCCGATCACGCCCAGTGTCTTCCCGTACAGCTCGTTGCCGGCGAATCGCGACCGTGCCCAGTCCCCCCCACCAGCGATGAGTGCGCCTGGGGAACGTTTCGGCACAGGGCGAGCGCGAGGGCGAGCGTGTGCTCGGCGGCCGCCACCGCGTTCGACTCGGGGGCATTGACCACCACGATGCCGCGCTTGGTGGCCGCGCTCACGTCGACGTTGTCGACACCCGTTCCGGCGCGACCGATCACCTTCAGCCTCGAGCCGCGTTGGATCAAATCCGCGGTGAGCCGGGTCTGCGAGCGGATCACGATCCCGTCGAACTCGCCGATTCGTTTGTCCAGCTCGCCGTCGGACATGTCGAGGCCCAACTCGACCTCGAAGTCGTTGCGCAGGAGCTCGACGCCGGACTCGGCGATCTTCTCCTTGACCAGGACCTTCGGCTTGCCGTCAGTCACCAGTGGACCCGCCGCTCGTCACTAGCCGACGGGCGCCGGGGCGGTGCCGGCCGCGGCGAACACGCGCTGGGCCGCGGCGGCGCCGGCGCCCGGCTCGGCGTCGTGGCCCAGGTCGCGCAGGGCCATCTCGAGCGCGGTGAGGGCGACCACGATGTCGAAGGCCCCGTAGTAGCCGCAGTGCGCGATGCGCGCGATCCCGCCCTTCAGGTGACCTTGGCCACCGGCGATCGTGACCCCGTAGCGGTCGCGCATCAGCTTCGGCACCTGAGCGCCGTCGATCTCGTCGGGGAGCCTGGCCACGGTGACCACGTTCGCGTTGTCGTCGTCGGGGCCGAACCGCTCCAGCCCCAGCGCCTCGACCCCGGCCCGAGCCGCGCGGGCGAGCACCGCGTGGCGGGCAAAGGCCTGATCGAGGCCCTCTTCGAACAACAGCTCGAGCGCCACGTCGAGGGCGCGGAACAGGGTCACGGCCGGCGTGAATGCCGAGTTGGGCGGCGCCTCCTTCTGGCCGGCGGCGGTGAGCGCCCAGTCGAGGTAATAGCGGCCGGGTGGACGGCCATGGTCCTCGGCGGCGAGTGCCATCGCGCGCTCGGAGACCGAGGCGAACCCCAGTCCGGGCGGGCACATCAGCGACTTCTGCGAGCCGGCGACGACCACGTCCACCCCCCACTCGTCCTGTGGCAGATCCACCGCGCCGAGGCCCGACACGGCGTCCACGCAGAGGACCGAGCCATGCGCCGTTGTCACCTCGTTGAGCGCGCGGATGTCGTTGAGGACGCCGGTGGAGGTCTCCGACTGGGTCGTGAACACCGCGCGCGCCGGGCGGCCGAGGCCGGCGAGCGCCTCGTCGAGCCGCGCCGGATCCACCCTCTCGCCCCACTCGAACTCCAGGTGCAGGGTGTCCGCGCCGTAGGCGTCGCAGATCTCCGCCCAGCGCTGGCCGAACTTGCCGCAGGAGGCAACGACGGCGGGGTCTCCGGGACCGATCAGGTTCGCGACCGCCGACTCCATCGCGGCGGTCCCCGTGCCCGCGAAGCAGAGGACTTGGTTACCAGTCTGGAAGACGAGCGGCAGGCGCTCCAGCACCCGCGTGTAGATCCCCACGAACGCCGGGGCGCGGTGATAGAGGATCGGCTCCGCCATCACCTGCGAAACGCGCGGCGGCAGCGGCGTCGGCCCCGCGGTCAGGATGTACTGCTTGGCGAAGATGTCGGGCCCCTCGACCATTCGCTCAGGATACGGACGGGCGCGGAGGAACAACGAATCCGCCGGGACTACGTCCCTAGCCCGGGCCGCGTTAGCATCGGTGATGTGAGTGAGGGCGTGATCGAGGGCGAGGGCTACGCGGTCGGCCACATCGACCAGATGGGCGACCCCTACGGCTTCCGGAAGATTCGCCGCACGCTCGGGGTGACGGCCTTCGGGGTCAACGCGATCGTGCTGCCGCCCGGGTACGACACCGGGCGACACTTCCACGACGAGCAGGAGGAGCTCTACTTCTGCCACAGCGGCCGGATCGAGATCGAGTTCGGCGACGGCACCAGCCATCCGCTCCCGCCCGGCGCTGCCGCCCGCGTCGACGCCGCGACCGTTCGCAAGGTGCGCAACCTGGGCAACGAGGACGCCGTCTACCTGGTCGTCGGCGGCAAGGACGGCTACGTGGGCCGCGACGGGCGGCTTCCCGAGGGCGAGGAGAGCCCGCGTGGCGCCGGCTTCGAGGGACCGCCTGGCGCCGGCCCGCCCCTGCCGGGCGAGAGCGGCGATTCACCTGACCGGCTCGACGGCGGAGCCGCAACCGCATAACGGCCCCGCGGGGCCGCGCACGCGCGCTTCCCGTTAGCGTGCGGCGCGGATGAAGTCACACACCGTCTACAAGACGTTCGAGGTCCCCGAGCGGCGCGCTTTCGTACGGATCACCGATGACGTGCAGGCGGCCGTGGACGAGGCGGGGATCGCCGAGGGGATGGCGCTCGTCTCCGCCATGCATATCACCGCCGGCGTTTGGGTCAACGACGACGAGCCGGGCCTCCACGCCGACACCTTGGAGTGGCTCGACAAGGTCGCCCCTCCGAGCTGGCAGGAGCCGGCGAACGAGGTGGCGCGGGAGCTCTCCCCCGACCCCGGCGACTACCGTCACCACGCCGGCGGCGAGGACAACGGCGACGCCCACCTCAAGAACCTGCTCGTCCACCACCAGGCGATCGTGCCGGTCACCGACGGGCAGCTCGACCTCGGGCCCTGGCAGCAGGTCTTCTACACCGAGTTCGACGGCCGCCGTGCGAAGCGGCTGGTCATCAAGGTGCTCGGCGAGTAGGTCACTCAGGGTCAATCAGGGTCAGTCCCGTTGCCATCCCGTTGCCACGGAGGCGAGGCCACGATGACTGAGCCGGTCTACGATCTGGAGTTGTGGCCCTGAAGGTGGAGCACAAAAAGGCTTCCGAGCACCCGGCGTTCGGGAAGACGCAGATGACCCCGGTGCCGTCGCTGCCCAGGAGCCCTAAGAAGCCGAAGCGTCCTAAGCGCTAAGGAACGCCTCGATCTGGCGTCGCAACACGTCCGGGTTCTCCTGCGAGATCGCCTACTCCGAAAGCCCGGCGGCTTCGAGGGCCTCGTCACGGTCGCCCCAGATTTCCACCCGGCTCACCTTTCCCTCGCGCAGGCCATACACGTAAGCCGTCCGCTGCGTCACAGGGACCCCGCTGGCCCTGCCGCGCCCGAGGTGCTTCGCGACGAGGAACACGCGGTCTCCACAGTCGCGCGATTCCTCGATCTCAAAGCGATAGTCGGAGCCAAACGTCTTGAACCACTCCCCGAACCACTCCCCGACGGCCTTCTTTCCAACCGCACCCGCTCCACCAAGGCCCCGAAGCTTGCCGTGGAGGGCAAGGACGACATCGTCCGTAAACGCGTCCATCACGGCCTTGAAGTCGCGGGCGTTCGTGTTCTCGAACGCCCCAAGCACGATCTCTACGTTCTCTCGCGACATCGCTTATCCCGAGAGTCCCAGCGCGTCGAGCGCCGCCTCCCGACTCGGGAAGACGCGCCAGCCGACCCAAGAACGGTCGCGGACCGTCCAGACATGGAACGCGTCCCGCTCCAGGACCGCGTCGCTCTCGCCGCGAACGCGCACCGTTTCATGCTGGATGACGAGGACGTCGTCCCCCGATTCGACCATCTCCGTGATCTCCGCCTCGTAGCCAACCCAGCCGCTGTAGTAGGTGGCGATCACCTTTGTGAGGACCTCTTCGCGGCCCCGGCCCCGGATCGGGATGTCAGCGAGCGGATAGGCGCTGAAGTCCCATTTAATTTCGGGATGGATGAAGTCCTTCCAGGTCTCGTGCCCCGCCTGGAAGCGGGCGAAGTTCTGCCGAATCAACTCCACGGCCTCCTGCGACATCGCCTGCTCCCCCAGCCCGGCGGCTTCGAGACCCTTCGCGCCGCTATTGACCCTCGCTCAGAACGAGGACGGTCTCCGGATGGACGCCGTCGTGCTTCATGGCATCCGCCGCCTCGTCGCTCTTCATGAAGTCCTGGAACGCCTCCATATCGGGGATCTCGGCGATAACCGCGGTCGTGTTTGATCCGCCTGGGTCCCGAAAGGTGCGCACCGTGATTCCCATGGGACCGAACACCTCCTCGCGCTTCGGCGAGCTAAGCCAGTGCTCAACATCGTCCACTTCGTGGGTGATCACGTACGTAGCCATCGAGATGTCCTTTCGTTTGCCTCGCCGGGATCCTATGACGCGTCTGCTACTCCCGCAGCCCGGCGGCTTCGATGGCTTCCGAGCGGTCAGTGAAGTCTTCGATCTTGATCACCAAGCCCCTCCGGGTTTCGAGCAGCTGAAACACCTGCTGGCTCACCGGCACACCGCTGCCAGAACCGTGCCCCGTGTACTGAACCGTGACGAGGAGGAAGTTGTCTCCCAAATCGAGGACCTCCTCGGGCACCAGCCGGAGGTCGTCGAACGCATCGAGCGTCCTTTCCCACGCCTCGCGATACCCATCATGACCGTGGAGAACGCTGTCAAGGTCGGCGGACCAAAGCCCGCCGTTGGGGCGGAACTCGATCTCCGGATCAAGGCTTTGGAGGAGAAACTCGAAGTCTCGGCGGCTACCTGCCGCATATCCGCGCCGTATGACGCGTGGGAGCAGGGTCTGCCGAACCCGAGACCCGGGCGACAGTCGGTTCAACCTCTCGACGACCAGACGGTAGAGGGCTGGAACGCGGACGAACAAGCGTTCATCGATGGTGCGGCGCTGGATTGCGCTCTCACTGAGCGGAGGGAGATTGATTGGGGCTCCGCGCACGATCTCGACGTTCTCCTGCGACATCGCCTACTCCCGCAGCCCGGCGGCTTCGAGGGCCTGCTCACGGTTGGGGTAGAAGTCGATTCGCGAGACCTTCCGGTCGCGAACCGTCCACACGGAAGCGCCGACCTGCTCGATCTCCTCAGTGCTGCCCCGCAGGCGGCCGTGATCTCGAAGCAGTACGAGGACTCGGTTGTCGCCCGCGTCGATGAAGTCCTCGACCTTGGCCCAATAGACCTCCCAAGGCTCCAGCCAGTCGCGCCACATCTGGGCCAGTTCCGGCACTCCCTTCCCGTCCCGGAATCCCACGCCGAGCGTTGGTATCGAAAACTCGAACTCTGGGTGGAACAGCGATGCCGCTGCCGCCAAGCGAGCGGGTGCGCCCGAGTCGTCTGCGAACACATGGATGAGGTCAGTGCCCGACGGCGGGTGGGCCGCTTTGACGATCTCCACGTTCTCCTGCGACATCGCCCGCGCAGTATCTCGCCTCGGCATTGCTCTGCGTGAGGCTCGGTCAACGGAGGTAGGCTGACGACATCGCTCAGCCCATCTCTCCTGAAATCGTGGATCGGTTGCGGCTCGAAGAGCGGTTCGAGTGCTGGAACCGAGGCGAGTTCGACCTCATGCTGGAGCCGTACGCGGAGGACGCAGTGTTCGACATTTCCGCCGTCTTCACCGACGTCGCGCCAGTGCGAGGGCACGAGGAAATGCGTCGCTGTTGGCATGAGCTGCGGGAGACCTGGGATGGACTCCGCCTGGACCCGGTCGAGCTACTTGATGTCGGCAACGGACGCGTCGTCGTCGATCTGCGCCTTTGGGGGAAGGGCAGGCGAAGCGGCGTCGAGGTCGATCAACGCTTCGCGATGCTCTACGCGCTCCGCCCGGAAGACGGGAAGGTCACCAGCTGCGAACTCGTTGCAGGAGTCGCTGCGGCGATCTCAGCGGCGGAATCATCCGTCTCCCGGCCTGCTTGATCCCGCGGCTCGTCTGAGTTCACGTTCTCCTGCGACATCGCCTACTCCGAAAGCCCGGCGGCTTCCAGGGCCTCGCCTGGACTCATAAACGCCCGGAAGTGAGTGACCTTGCCGTTTTGAAACGTCCAGAGATAGGTCAGGGGCGTCTTGAACTCAATGCCTGTGTGACGCGCCTTCGATCGGGCTCGGTGGATGGAGACGAGGCGGGCATCGGCGTCGATGACTCTGTCCAACTCAATCTGGACCCAATCCAAAGGCTCGAACCAGGCTTCCACTGCTCGAAGCACTCCCTCATGGCCGCGGTACTCCTCGCCAATATGGTCCGGCAAAATCGTGTCCTCGTAAGTGACTTGGGGATCGAGGAAGGACATGTCCCAGACCTCCCCTCGTTGCCATGCCTCCCAGGTCCACGGCTCCCGGCTCCATGTATCCAAGAAGAGGCGGAGGGCCTCCACGTTCTCCTGCGACATCGCCTACTCCGAGAGTCCGACGGCTTCGAGGGCGTCGGTTCGGTCCGCGTAACCCTTCCAGCGCACGAAAACCCCGTCTCGGATCGTGAACTCGTGCGCGTTCCGCATCTCGACGGGGGGTCCGCTGCCCTCGCCCTCGGCGGTGACTCGCATGAAGACCAAGACGCGCTCGTCGTCGACGTCGAAGAACCGCTCCGGCTCGACCTTCAACGAGCGACCCCAGGGCGACGAATCCATGAAGGCACGCCAGCTTTCGAGTCCACGAAGCACCGGCCCATCCGGGTATACGGCCGAGAAGTCCCACTCGGCATCGGGCGCGACCAACCCGGCGCGGGCGGCCTCTTCGGCCCCTGTGGGGGACAACAGGCCATATTCGGCGAGGCCCCGGCGCACGATCTCCACGTTCTCCTGCGACATCGCCTACTCCCGCACCCGTCGTCCGGCGGCCTTGTCGCCGCCCCATCCCGAGCGACGCGGTTCCGCAGCCACATCGTGCACCTCGAACGCCTTGCCCTCGCGCAGCCGCCACATATGCGCGAACCGCAGTCGGACCTCCACTCCGCTTCCGCGACCGCGACCTCTGGCCGTGCCAATCACGACGACCGTCTCCCCGCCATCGATCACCTCGCTGATCTCGGCCTCAAAATCGGGGAAGTCGGCCACCCATTGGCGGATCAAGAACCTCTCGATGATCTCGTCGGGGCCGCGAAACGTGGTTCTGTCAGGGACCGCGGTGTACTGGTGCCATTCGATCTCGGGTGCCACTCCAGCACGAACGCGGTCCCAGTCCCGGCTATTAAAGGCGTCGTAGACAGCTTTAACCGCTTTCACGTTCTCCTGCGACATCGCCTACTCCTTGAGTCCGGCGGCTTCGAGGGCTTCGTCGCGTTCCAGGTACTCGTCCAGTCGGATGATCTGCCCGCCTTCCACGGTGACGATCGAGTAGATCGTCGTGTTGATGTCGATGTCGCTTGCCTTGCCCTTCATCGACAACTCCAGCACCGCGAGGACCTGGTTGGCCCCGAGATCAGTGACCTCCTGGACGTTGACGCGGTATTCCTGGGCGGCCTCAAGGAGCCGATCGAGGCCACGGGCCGTGCCCTCGTAACCGCGAGAGGTGACGCCGATCATGGCCGACTTCCACTCGACGTTCGGGTGCAAGTAGCGCACCACATCCGCGATCTCGGGTTCGACCTCGCCCGACCTCAGGCTGTCGGCCACGGAGTAAGGGCGTTGGAAGTAGGCGTCATAGGCTGTTTGGACAACCTCGACGTAGCGCCGCACGATCTCCACGTTCTCCTGCGACATCGCCTACTCCGACAGCCCAGCGGCTTCGAGGGCCTCGGCTCGGTTGGTGAACCATTCGGCACGCAGCGCCTTGCCATGGCGGTACGTGACGACCTGCCAGTAGCTCCACGTGACACTCGCGCCGCTCGCCTTGCCACGCATCTGGCCCTGCACCTCGGCGGCGACCTTGTCGTCCGCGTCGATGAGCTCGCCAACCTCAAACGCGCCCCCTTCCCACGGCTCCTGGCTTTCGACATAGAAGTCCCAGACAGCTTCGGGCCCCCGGATTGGGGCAGATTCCGGCCAGTTTCGAGGGGGGAGGTTTTCGAACTCCGGCTCGTAGAAGGCCAGCCACGCAGTTTTGTCGCGTCGGTTGAAGGCGTCCAACGCGGCTTGGAATGTCTCCACGTTCTCCTGCGACATCGCCCGCGCAGTATCTCGCGCCGAGGCCCCCTCTATACCTGGGGTGGATGCCGACCCGCCTCTGTCTCGAAGCCACCTGCGGCCGACCGGCCACGTATCGAGGTCGGTGTGAAGTCCACAACCGACGCCGAGCACGCGTGGCCTATCAGCGGAGCGGTGCCAGCCTCTACCGCTCGAAGCGCTGGCTGCTTCTCAGACGTGCCGTCCTCGCCGACGAGCCGCTGTGTCGCCACTGTGCCCGAGAAGGGATCGACACCCTGGCCACCCAGGTAGACCACATCATCCCGATCTCGCAGGGCGGCGACCCGTGGGCACGGGATGGGCTCCAGCCGCTCTGTGCTCACCATCACGCCCTGAAGTCCGCCAGGGAGCTTCACACCCCCCCCAGGGGGAGGGTTGAGAATACGCCTGCGCCCGAGCCGATGACCGCCCGGCTGCTTCCTATAAGAGAAACCGTTTTTTTTCTCAGCGCTCACGCACCGGAGCTGCGCTGCCCGGTGGGTTGGCGCACGACTCAGGGGGCTGGAATCCAGCCCTACTCCCGCAGCCCGGCGGCTTCGAGGGTCTGCCCGCTGAAGCCGAGGGCGTGGAGTGCGCCGGGCAGCGTGAAGTGATCCTCCTGCCGAAAGACCCGCCCGTGCCTGAGCCAAAAAGCGCTGAACAGCTCCTGCTGCAACTTGAGGCCGCTCTCTCGCCCTTCGGCCGAGAGGGTCGTGTGCAGCAGGACGCGGTCGTCACGGACCGGAGTTATCGCCTTGACCGTGATCTCGAAGTGGTGCCAAGCCTGTTGGAAGTCCCTGAAAAAGTGCGCAATCTCCTCGACGCCATGGCAGGGCCGCGCCTCGGGGAACTCCTCGACTGGGTAGTAGTCGCCGCGCGGATCCCAAATGTCGAGAAGCTGCTCCGGATCTCGGTCGATCGGCCCCTCCTCGATGATCCGCCGCACGATCTCCACGTTCTCCTCGGACATCGCCTACTCCTGAAGCCCGGCGGCTTCGAGAGCCTGATCCTCGCGCGTGAAGATCTTCATCTCAACGATCTTCGCGTCCCGGACGCTGAAGACGAACGAGAAATCCATCTCGACCTCGACCCCACTCTGCTTTCCACGCCCTCCCGTTCGGGAGGTGACAACAACGTAGTCACCGAGGTCGGCTATCCGCAGGATCTCTATTTGATAGTCGTCCCACTGGTCGGGCCAGATGCGGAAGGCTTCCAGCACCCCGCTGTGTCCGCGCTGTTGCCGCGACACGCCAGGCAACTCCTGGGGCTGGGTGATGAGGATGTCCTCGTCGCAGAGCCGCAACACGCCCTCTATATCGCCTCGGGTGAAGGCATCGAAGGCGTTGCGCACGATTCCCACGTTCTCCTGCGACATCGCCTACTCCGAGAGTCCGGCGGCGTCGAGGGCCTCGCTCTTCGTCCGGAAGACCCGCAGGAAAGCGCCCCTTCCGTGTCGTACCGTCCAAAGCTGCACGAGGTCTCGTTCCAAGCGAACCCCCGTGTCCCGCATGGTCGCCGTCTCATGCAACACGAGGATGACCTGCTCGCCCGCCTCGGAAACCTCCTTGATCTCGGCGGAGTAATCGTTCCAACCGCTCAGGTAGGTGGCGAGCATGTCGGTCATGAGCGCCTCACGGCCCTGGCCCCGGTTCGGAACGTCCGGAAGCGGGTGGGTCGAGATGTCCCACGCGATCTCCGGGTCAATCGTCTCGACCCAGGCTTCGAGGTTCCCGCGGAGCCACTCCTCGGTGCCCCTCCTCACGACCTCCATGTTCTCCTCCGACATTGCCTACTCCCGCAGGCCAGCAGCTTCGAGGGCTTGCTCACGGCTGAAGAAAGCCTCCCACCGCGCCAGCCTTCCGTCCCTCAGCGTCAGAAGGTTGGCGGCCTCCACCGGCATCTCCACCTGATGGGTCTTGGACCGCGCCCGAACGTCCAACATGACAAGAACACGGTTCGCATCTACATCGATGAAGCCCGCTGGAGTGATCACCCAGGTCTCCCAGGCGCTTAGCCAGTCACCGAAGGCGGTGACGAAGCCATCTACCCCGCGGACCACCTGGTGCGTGTCCTGGCCGCCAACACCGCTAATGGAACCTGGCCAGGGACGGGGACGGTCTCAAAGTCGGGGTGGACGAGCGACTCCACCAGCGCGGCCTCAAAGGCTTTCGGGTCCCCGAGCAGAGCGACCAGATCCAGGGGGCCGGGATAGAGCAGTTGCGCAACCTCCACGTTCTCCTGCGACATCGCCTACTCCGAAAGCCCGGCGGCTTCGAGGGCCTGCCCACGGTCCGTGTAAACCGCGCTCCGGGTCACCTTGCCGTCGCGCAGGCTCATAACCACCCAAAACCGCTGTTCGACGGGCACGCCGCCGCCCGATCCGCGCGCCTTAATCCAGCCAGTTACGAACACCCGCTCGTCATCGATGGCCCTGGCCTGCTCGACGCTGGATTCCCACGCCTCGCCGAACATTTCGCCCCAACTGGCCAGCCACTCGCGGAAGCCCCGCGCTCCGTGGTAACCGCCCCCCTCGACCAACGATTGCACCGTGAACATTTCGTGGTCAGGGTGAGCGAGCGCGTTAAGCGTGTCGAAGTCCGGTTTCGGTCTGCGCCACGCAGCCTCACAAGCCCGGCGCGCAATCTCCACGTTCTCTTGCGACATCGCCTACTCCGACTGGCCGATCCGTTCGAGGGCATCCTCGGGGTTTCGAAACGCCCGGAAGCGGATCAGCTTTTCGTGACGGAACTTGAGCATCCAGCCCGCCGCCGTCTCCGTCTCGATGCCACTGCCCTTGCCCCGGTAGTGGATGCGACCCACGAATACCGCCACGTCGCCCGTAGCGATGGCATCGTCCGTGTCGGCTCGGACGATTTCCCACGCCTCTTCGAGATCGCGCATGTACTTGCGCGTTCCGTCGTGGCCACGATAGACGCCTCCCTCGCCCAGCTGGGCGAAGAAAGAATGCCACTCGACCTCGGGATCAGCCGAGGTCAGCAGAGTGGCGAGGTCGCGCCTGCCCAGCGCCTCCATGACCTGATCAGCCAACTCAAGGGTCTCCTGCGACATCGCCTACTCCCGCAACCCGGCGGCTTCGAGGGCCTCCTGGTGATCCCAGAAGAACTCGTTCAGCACGACCTTGCCCTTTCTGAACGTGGTGACCTGGCTGAACCGCATATCCCCTTCGAGTCCCGAATGCGCGCCGGTCACGTGCGCTCGCACTCGCGTGACCACGACGTCACCTCCATCAATCAGATCCTCGATCACCGAGTCGCGGCCCACTGTTTCGGCAAAGCCCTCATAGAAGGAGCGCACGGCGTCCTTTCCGCGAAAGTCACGCTCCGGCCAACCCTCGGCGGCTCGGAGTACGGCGTCGTCGGCGAACAAGCCAAACCACGCATCCATATCGCCCCGGTTCCAGTCCTCCGCACCCTTGAGCACCAACTCCACGTTCTCCTGGGACATCGCCTACTCCCGCAGCCCGGCGGCTTCGAGAGCCTCCGTCGGGTCAAGGTAGATGCGCATGCGAACGATTTGTCCACCTTCCAGTTCGTAAATGGTGGCGAGCCGCACTTCGACCGGCACGCCGCTCTCTTTGCCGGTGCCGGATTGACGGAAGACCCCGACCACCCGGTCGTTCCCGGCGTCGATCAATCGCTCAAGCTGATTCGACCACCCCTCGAAGTCCTCGGTCCAGTTGCGCATGAACTCGATGAATCCTTCGCGCCCCCGATAGCTCCGAGACCCAGGGAAGCCGCGCCCAGGTATCCACTCCGCGTCGGCGGCAACCATCCCCGTATCGAACGCTGCACCGGGATCGTCCCTCTCCAACCCTTGCTGGAAGGCTTCCAATACCTCTCGCACGACCTCCACGTTCTCCTGCGACATCGCCTACTCCGAAAGCCCGGCGGCTTCGAGGGCCTGCTTGGGATCGAGATAGGCCCGAAGCGAAATCGTCTTGCCATTCTTGACCTCGGTCACGAAGGCGATGGGCGTCTCGGTCTCGGCGCCGCTTGACTTGCCACGTGTGCGGGTGCGCCCGATTGCGACGAGTCGGTCTCCCAGGTCCCGGATCTCCGAGACCTCGATCTGGATTTCGCCGAAGGCCTCGTTGAGGTCTCGGATCATCTCGCGGACGCCGTCGTGTCCCCGAAACACTGTCTGCTCTCCCCCCAGCAACGCGTGCAGCGCCGAGTGCCACTCCACCTCGGGGTCGAGCACCTCCAGCAGGGTTTCGATGTCTCCGCGGTTGCCCGCCTCAAGTCCGCGCTTGAAAGCCTCCACGTTCTCCTGCGACATCGCCCGCGCAGTATCTCGCCTTGCCGCTGCATTATTTGTTCGGCGCCATTCCGCTCGGCAGCAGGCACTAGCTTCGGCGAATCGCTGCGGTTCAAATCTGGCCGTCCCGACTGTGCGGAAGCCAGCTTCGGAAGCGGGCTTTTCGGCATCCCCTTGCGGTGGCGGGTGCTCGGCCGCGGGCTCTACGTGGTCTTGACCACTAGGACCGAGCAGCCCGCCCTGTGAGTCACCGAGTTCGGCACGCTGCCGAGAACCCGGCGGTGCATGCCCTTGTTGCCAATCACCAGCAGGTCGGCATTGGAGTCTTCTGCGATTTTGACGAGCGCCTTCGCCGGGTCTCCCTTGCCGGTACGCGTCACGCAGTCGATGCCGTCGTCCCTGAGGGTCCGCTCGGTTCGGGCCAGGATCTCTCGAAGCTGGGCGGCGGGATTCCAGGCGAATTCCGACTCATCGACCCTACCGCCGGATGATCCCCGCGTCGGGTCACCGTAGGCGCTCACCAATACGAGCTTCGCGTCAAAGCGCCGCGCCATCTCCGCTGCCACGTTGACGGCACTCTCGGCCGTTTCCGAGCCGTCTGTGCCCACAGCGATCGTGGAGATCATCTCCGGGCGACCCTACCAAGCGCGCTCCAAGCAGCGGCCGCGGACCATACATCGCCGCTCCGGCCTGAACCGGCCCGAGCGCAGCTCAGATCGAACGCGCTAGCGAAAGCCGGGCTGGTGCTCCCTTCCCCTCTGCGCGAACCCAGCACCGAGCACCGTCAGTGCCCCTAATCGCGCGAAGCAGAAGTCGGACGCTACGTCCGCAGGCCGGCGGCTTCGAGGGCCTCCGCGCGGTCCCGGTAGCCCCCGCATGACGCGGAAGAACCGACCGACGGGAGTCTGGGGCTGCCAACTCGACGCGTCTTCTGCATCCGCCTTGGTACGGGCGAGGGAGACAGAAGGTTCAGTCGAATTGGCCTGTCGACTTCCAGGACACCGGCGAGCGTCCGAGATCACGCGGGCTGGTGTCAGATTCCAACCATTAGGGGCTGGGTTGACGCGGAACCCAGCCCTGCACCGGTCACCCGCGCGAAGCGCTGGGAGGTGCTCGCTCGAGCAGGCGACCTTCTACACCGAGCTCGACGGCCGACGCCCGAAGGGGCTGATGACGACGGTTGGATTGGGGTGTTAGATGCCTTCGACAACGCCGGCAACCGACGCATAGTGGTCACCGCGATCTGCATCGAGTAGGTGTAAGCACGAGCAAGTCTCGCTCGGTCAGTCCCCACCGTCGCGTGGCGCTGTACTCGCGCATAGCGCGAGGAAAGCGCCACTTGGCCACGGCTCTCGGTTTCGCAGATTCGCGCTACGCCCAGACGAACGGCGGGTACTTGGTGGTCATCCAGTACGCGTAGGCGTTGGCGCGCGCCTGCCAGCGCAGGCCCACCAGGGCGATCTTGAACATCCCCTCCGGGTACTTCTTCGCGAACAGGATCGTGAAGAAGGCGAAGAAGGCGAGGATCTCCGCCAGATAGAACAGGATCGAGGCGATGATCAGATAGGGGATCGCCAGGATCCAGGCGAAGAGCGGGCGCCACCTATCCACGCCGTCCTCCGGGTACTCGATCTCGAAACGGGCCGGATAGTTCGGGTCGTCCTGGAGCGAGAACGGCGGATACGGGTCAACCATCAGCAACAGGTAGGCCTGCACTCGCCAGGCCCAGCGAGAGACGCCGACCACGTAGTCGAACAGCCCACGCGGGTAGCGGCGGGTGAAGATGACCGCGAAAAAGGAGATCAGGATCGCAAACAACGCGCCGATCGCCAGCAAGATCAGCACGATGAAGTGCGGGATCAAGAGCAGCCACTTGATGAGCGGCATGAACCGGCTGTACTCGACCTGGTGATCGATGTCCGCGTGAAGCGGGTAATCCTCCGCGGCAGCCTCCGTCGGCGGCGGAGGGGGCGGCGGTGCCGGCGGCTGGGCCCCTCCCGGCGGGCTCGTCGGCGGCTCGGGCGTGCCGGGTGTCTCTGGCGTCTCGGTCATGGCTTCTCCCTTCGGTTACGAAGCGGGCGCATGATCGCACGCGGTCCGGCTATCAACCAGGATCGGCCTCGATCCAGGGCATCATCTTGCGAAGCTCCCTGCCCACCTGCTCGACCTGATGGTCGGCGGCCTCCTCGCGCAGTCGCTGGAAGTTCTCGGCCCCGGCGCGGTTCTCGGCGATCCACTCCTTCGCGAAATCGCCCGACTGGATGTCGGCGAGGAGCTTGCGCATCGCCTCTCGCGTCTGCGCCGTGATCACCTCCGGGCCGCGGGTCATGTCGCCGTACTCGGCCGTGTTGGAGATCGAGTGCCGCATGCCCTGGATGCCCTTCTCGTACATCAGGTCGACGATCAGCTTCAGCTCGTGCAGGCACTCGAAGTAGGCCAGGCGCGGGTCGTAGCCGGCCTCGACCAGGGTTTCGAAGCCGGCGCGGACCAGCTCCGTCGCGCCGCCGCAGAGCACCGCCTGCTCCCCGAACAGATCGGTCTCGCACTCGTCCTTGAACGTGGTCTCGATCACCCCGGCGCGGCCGCCGCCGATGCCACTTGCGTAGGCGAGGACGAGGTCCCTGGCGTTGCCCGTCGCGTCCTGGTGCACGGCCATCAGGCAGGGAACCCCGCGACCCTCGGTGAACTGGCGCCGCACCAGGTGGCCGGGGCCCTTGGGGGCGACCATGCCGACGTCAACCCCGGCAGGCGGCTCGATCTGGCCGAAGTGGATCGAGAAGCCGTGGGCGAACATCAGCAGGTTGCCCGCCGCGATCCCGTCGCGGATCTCGCCCTCCCAGGCCTCGGCCTGCTTCTCGTCCGGCAGCAGGATCATCACCACGTCGCCCCGGCTCGCCGCCTCGCCCACGTCGAGCACGGTCAGCCCCTCGGACTCGGCGCTCGGACGGCTCTCCGACCCGGGGCGCAGGCCGACCACCACATCGCAGCCGGAGTCCCTCAGGTTGAGTGCGTGCGCGTGTCCCTGCGACCCGTAGCCGAGGATCGCGATCGTCTTGCCCTGAAGGTGCCCGAGGTCGGCGTCGGCGTCGTAGTAGATCCCGTCGGCGGCGCTCATCACCGAGACTCTATGCGCCGGGACGCTTCATGAACCACTCGGTGAACTCCCGGCAGCGGCCGTCGCCGTCGAAGCGAATCACGAAGCAGTTGTCGTAGACCTCGCCGATCGGCCCGCCCGGCCCCCTGGTGTAGGTGCTGCTCCCGATGACCACGGCCACGTCGCCGTCCACGGCAATGGGCCGATACGTGGCGTCATAGGTGCCGTCTTCGTCTCGGCCCGGGGCGCCCTCGTGCTCTCCTTCCCCGAGCCAGGATTCGACCACGGCCTCGCGGCCCTCCACCGGCTCGTCGTACGGGTGAAAGCGGTACTTGACGTCGTCTGAGAAGAGGGCGCCGATCTGCTCGCGGTCGTACGACTTCCAGGCGGCGACGTAGGCGTCCAGCCAGGCGGTGACGGCGGCGGCATCCACGGGCTTCAGCGCAGTGCCTGGCGGAGCAGCTTGCCCGAGTCCGTGCGCGGCAGCTCGGAGACGAACTCGAAGCGCTTGGGGACCTTGTAGCCGGCCAGCGACTCGGCGCAGTGCCGGCGAAGCTCGACGGGGCCCGCCGCGGCGCCGTCCCGCAGCACCACCACCGCCTCCACGGCCTCCTGCCACTCGGCGTCGGCGCGCCCCACGGCGGCGGCGTCGGCAACGTCCGGGTGGCGCAAGAGGACCTCCTCGACCTCGGCGGGCAGCACGTTCTCGCCCCCGCTCACGATCAGGTCGCCGAGCCGGTCCTGGACGTAGAGAAAGCCCTCGTCGTCGATTCGGCCCAAGTCGCCAGTGTGGAGCCAACCGTCCTCGTCGGCGCATCCGGGCGCGACCACCGGACCCTGGACGAGGATCTCGCCGTCCTGGATCCGCAGGTGCGTGGTGAGCAGCGGCCGCCCCGCCGAGCCGAGCTTGCGTCGCGCCTCCTCGGGTGCGAGCGTGGTCACCTGTGAGGCGGTCTCGGTGAGACCGTAGGTCTGGACCACGGCGGCGTCGCGGCCGATCGCCTCCTCCAGCACCTCGAGCGGCACCGGCCCGCCACCGACGAGGATCGCGCGCGGCCAGGAGAGATCGACCCCGGCCTCCAGCAGCCTGGTGAGCTGCGTGGTGACGACCGACATCAGCGTCACCCCGTCACGCTCCAGCGCCTCGGCCACGCTGTCGACCGCGAACCCGTCTTGCACAACGGCGCTGGTCCCGTAGATCACCGAGCGCATCACGATCTCCAGCCCGGAGACGTGGTAGAGCGGCAGGCAGCAGAGCCAGCGGTCGGACGGGTCAACGCCCAGATTGAAGGCGGAGCCGACCGCGCTCCAGAGGTGATTCCCATAGGTGAGCTCGATCGGACGAGGACGCCCGGAGGTGCCGCTGGTCATCACGCGGCAGTGGATGGCGTCGAGATCGTGCTCGCCGAGCAGCGGCAAGTCGGCCTCGGGTCCGCCCGCGTCGCTCGCCTGGGAGACGGTGAGCACCGGCCCCGCGCGGCCAAGCTCAGCCTGGCGCTCGGCCGGCGCCAGCCGGGTGTTCAGGGGCTGGGCGATCGCGCCCAGCTTCATCAGCGCGTGAAGCAGGACCACGTAGTCGGTCCCCACCGGCAGCTCCAGGGTCACCGTGGCGCCGCGCCGCACGCCGTGAGCGGCGAGCCGCCGGGCGCCCGCCGTCGCCTGCGCCTCGAGCTCCTCGTAGGTGAGGCTGCGGCCGTCGGCGATCAGCGCCGCGCGGTCGGGGCACGTCTGGGCCCGCTGGGCGAGCCAGTTGTCGAGCATCATTGCCAGGGATAATCCCCTACGTGCCGATTCCCCACAAGGACGCACCGTCCGCCGACGAGCTGTACGCGCCCGTGGAGTGGCGGACGGCGGGCGATTTCGAGGACATCCTCTACGAGAAGGCCGAGGGGATCGCCAAGATCACGATCAACCGGCCGGAGCGCCGGAACGCCTTCCGCCCCCAGACGCTCGCCGAGCTGCGCGACACCTTCACCCGCGCCCGGGACGATCTTGAGGTTGCGGCGATCATTTTCACCGGCGCCGGCACCGACGCGTTCTGCTCGGGCGGCGACCAGCGGATCCGCGGGGATGACGGCTATATCGGCGACGACGAGGTCGCCCAGCAGGGCGTCGGCCGCCTGGACGTGGGCGATCTGCACGTCCAGATCCGCCGTACGCCGAAGCCGGTGGTGGCGATGGTCGCCGGCTACGCGGTGGGCGGGGGCCACATCCTGCATCTCGTCTGCGACCTGACGATCGCCGCCGACAACGCCCGCTTCGGCCAGACCGGCCCGCGGGTGGGCAGCTTCGACGGCGGCTTCGGGGCGGCGCTCCTGGCCCGCAACGTGGGCGTCAAGCGGGCCAAGGAGATCTGGTTCCTATGCCGGCTCTACACCGCCGAGGAGGCGCTTCAGATGGGGCTCGTCAACGCCGTCGTCCCCATCGCCGAGCTGGAGCGCGAGACCGTCGCCTGGTGCCGGGAGATGGCCAGCCTGTCGCCGCTTGCCCTGCGGCTCCTGAAGGCGAGCTTCAACGCCGCCGAGGACGGGCTCACAGGCCTCCAGCAGCTTTCCCACGACGCGACCCTGCTCTTCTACATGACCGAGGAGGGCCAGGAGGGCCGCAACGCCTACGTCGAGGGCCGCCGGCCCGACTTCTCGAAGTTCCCGAAGCGTCCCTAACCCTGCGTGACCCGGCGACAGCGGAGTAATCCGAGCAAGCTCGGATCATCGGTCGCCTTCGGCTCCCTGCGAGCATGTCGCCGGTGAGGTTCTGGGTCATGGCCGCCAGGCCGCGCACGCTGCCAGCCGCGATCGCGCCGGTGCTGGTGGGGACAGCCGCCGCGCTTGAGGCCAGTGACGAAATCCGCGTCGGTGCCTTCATCGCGGCGCTGATCGGCAGCATCTTCATCCAGATCGGGACCAACCTCGCCAACGACTACTCCGACGCCAGGCGGGGCGCCGACACGGCCGACCGGCTGGGGCCGGTGCGGGTGACCTCGTCGGGGCTGGTCGCGCCGCGGCGGGTGCTGGTGGCGACCTGGGTCGCCTTCGCCGTCGCGGTGGCCGCGGGCATCTACCTGGCCACGGTCGCCGGCGTGGTGATCCTGCTCGTCGGCGCCGCCTCGATCCTGGCCGGGGTCCTCTACACGGGCGGGCCCCGTCCCTACGGCTATGCGGGCCTCGGGGAGCTGTTCGTGTTCCTGTTCTTCGGCCTGGTCGCCGTCAACGGGTCCTACTACGTCCAGCTCGAGCGGCTCGACTGGCTTCCCTTCGGCCTCTCGCTCGCCGTCGGCTTCCTCGCGACTGCGATCCTGGTCGTCAACAACGCGCGCGACATCGAGACCGACCGGCGAGCCGGAAAGATGACCCTCGCTGTGCGGCTGGGCCGGGAGCGCACCCGCCGTCTTTACGCGCTGCTGATCGCCGCCTCCTTCGTGACGATTCCCGTCACCCTGCTCGCCGCGGACGGCCCGGCCTTGGGCCTGTTGGCGCTGCTCTCGGCGCCGCTGGCCCCCCGCCCCCTCGCCGCCGTGATGACGCGGACCGATGGGCCCTCGCTGAACAGGGCTCTGGCGGGCACCGGCGCCCTGCTGGCGGCGTTCAGCGTTCTGCTCGCGGCCGGCCTGGTGATCGCGGCGTAAGCCATGCGCATCGCCGCGGTCGAGGTGATTCCCTACGCGCTCCCATTCGAGCGCCCCTATGTGACCGCCAGCGGCACGCTCGAGCGGCGGGAGATGGTCCTCCTGCGACTGCGAACCGAGGCGGGCGTCGTCGGCCTGGGCGAGGCGGTGCCGCTCTCGCTCCGCGGCGGCGCCACGCCCGGACGGGTCGAGCGGTCGCTGGTACGCCTTACCAGACGTCTGGCCAAGCTGGACGTGGCGCTGATGGCCTCGGACCAGCCGCTCGCCGCCGCGGTGGACGCGATGATCCACGTCGCAGCCGGGCGGCGGCTGCCTCCGCCGGCCAAGGCGGCGGTGGAGATGGCTCTCTTCGACCTCGCCGGCCGGATCTCGGGGACGCCGCTGTGGAGGATGCTGCGCGGCGAGACCTCGGCGCCCGTGCGCTGCAACGCGACGCTCGCGGCCGGCTCGCCGCACGAGCTGGCCGGCGAGGCGGCCGCTTGGAGGGAACGCGGATTCGCGACCTTCAAGCTGAAGCTCGGGGTAGGCGACGACGCCGTGCGGGCGCGAGCGGTCCGCGAAGCGATCGGCCCGGACGCGCGCCTGCGGGTGGACGCCAACGGCGCCTGGGGCGCAGACCAGGCCGTAGCCGTGTTGAACGAGATCGCGCCGCTCGGGATCGAGCTCGTGGAGCAGCCCACCGCGACCGTGCGGGAGATGGCCGCCGTGGCCGCGGCGACGCCGATCCCGATCGCCGCGGACGAGAGCGTGACCAGCGCCAAGGAGGCTGAGCGCGCGGTGCGCGCGGGCGCCTGCCGCTTCGCCACCGTGAAGCTGTCGAAGGTCGGCGGGCTCGGCCCGGCGGCGGCCATCGCCGCCGAGCTGCCGGTCTACCTGTCCAGCGCTCTCGACGGACCAGTGGGCATCGCCGCCGCTGCGCACGCAGCCCGGGCGCTCTACCGCGATCGAGAGGACCCCGGGCTCGCGCACGGCCTCGCCACGCAGGAGCTCTTCGCCGGCACGATCGCCTCGGTCGCGTGCGAGCTGCGCGAGGGTTTCCTGCACCTGCCCGAGGGACCGGGCGTGGGGGTCGAGATCGACGAGCAAGCCCTGGAGCGCCACCGGCTGTAGCGCGCGAGTACCGTTTCTCGGCGGTGGATCCCACGAACCGCAACACGGCGCTCGCATCGGCGCTGGTCGAGGAGCTGGCCCGCTGCGGGGTGCGCGAGGCGGCGCTGGCCCCGGGCTCCCGGTCCACCCCCCTGGCCCTCGCCCTGTGGCGCCAGCCGGCGATCGAGGTGGCCGTGATCGTGGACGAGCGCTCCGCGGGGTACTTCGCGCTCGGCGCCGCCCAGGCCAGCGGGCCGCCCGCAGTCGTCCTCTGTACCTCGGGCACCGCGGCGGCCAACCTGCATCCCGCGGTCTGCGAGGCCGACGAGGCAGGCGTCCCTTTGATCGTCCTCACCGCCGACCGTCCAGCCGAGCTGCGCGGGATCGGCGCCGGACAGACCATCGATCAGCTGAAGCTCTACGGGTCCGCCGTTCGCTGGTTCTGCGAGGTCGGCAGCCACGAGGCCGACGACTCAGGGCTGCTCCACTATCGCTCCGTCGCCTGCCGCGCCTACGCCGCCGCCCGCGGGGAGCCGCGCCCGGGCCCCGTGCACCTGAACGTCGCGTGGCGTGACCCGCTGGGCCCCGAGCCACGCCCCGAAGATCTAACGGCCACCTCGCCACTCGCACTTGAGGGGCGCGGCGAGCGGCCATTGACCGCGGTCGCCTCCGGCCCGTCGCTCGCGGACGAGGCGCTGGTGGACGAGCTCGCGGAGCGCGTCTCGGCGTCGCCTCGGGGTCTGGTGGTCGCGGGCCGTCAGCTCGACCCCAGGCTCGCTGGGCCGGTGATCGCCATGGCGGAGCGAGCGGGGTATCCCGTGCTCGCCGAGCCGACCTCCCAGCTTCGCCTCGGGGACCATGACCGCCAGCTCGTTGTTTGGCCCTACGACGCGATCGCCGGCCTGCGGCCCTCCGAGCTGGCGCCGGAGCTGATGATCCGGTTCGGCGACCTGCCGACCAGCAAGGCGCTTCGCCAGTGGCTCGGCTCGCTGCCCGAGCTGCGGCAGGTCGTCGTCGATCCGGCGTTCGGCTGGAACGAGCCCTCGAACCAGGCGGAGACGGTCGTGCGCGCCGACGCCCCGTCCCTGGCCGGCGGCCTCGCCGAGCGCCTGTCGGGCGGGGCACGGGAGTGGCAGTCGGCCTGGCTGGAGGCGGGACGACGGGCTGCGGCCGCCATCGAAGCGGAGCTCGAGGCGCTCGAAGAGCCGACCGAGCCGGGCGCCCATGCCGCCCTGGCGGATCTGTACGAGGACGGGGATCTCGTCTACACCGCCTCCTCGATGCCGATCCGCGACCAGGAGGCGTTCGTGCCGCCCTCCGCCACGCGGGTGAGGTTCCTCTGCAATCGCGGCGCGAACGGGATCGATGGCCTGATCTCGTCCGGCGTCGGGGCCGCGGCCGCCAGCGGCCGCCCGACCTGGATCGTCACCGGCGACCTGGGCCTTCACCACGACGTGAACGGGCTCGCCGCGCTTCGCCACGCGAGCGCCCCCGTGCGGATCGTGGTGCTGAACAACGACGGCGGCGGCATCTTCGAGTTCCTGCCCCAGGCCGAGCAGCTCGACCGCGACGAGTTCGAGGCCCTGCTTGGGACGCCACTGGGCCTCGATCCAGCGCGGATCGCCGCGCTGTACGACCTGCCGCACGTGCGCGTGGAGCGGCTCGATCGGCTGGCGGACGCCGCCGGCCTGGGGACGGCGTTGATCGAGATCCCGGTTGACCGTCGGCGAAACGTGGAGCTTCACAGGCGAATCGCGGAGCGGGTGGGCGAGGCGCTCGGCGCCCGCCACCGCTAGCCGGAGAGCAGCGGCAGCAGCGCCCCGAGCTTGACCTCGGTCTCGGCGAGCTCGGCCGTGGGATCGGAGTCGGCGACGATCCCGTTGCCCGCGAACAGATGGGCCGTGCGATCGCGCAAGAGCGCGGAGCGAATCGCCACGCAGAACTCCCCGTCCTCGGCGGCGTCCATCCAGCCCACTGGCCCCGCGTACCAGCCGCGGTCGAGCTCCTCGAGCTCGGCGATCGTGACGAGCGCTCGGCTGCGAGGCTCGCCGCCCACCGCCGGCGTTGGATGCAGCAGCCCCGCCAGCTCGACCGCGGAGCGCGGCTCGGAGAGCTGGGCGTGGATCGGCGTGGCCAGATGCTGGATGTTGGCGACCTTCACCAGGCCCGGCTCGGGCGCCGCCTCGACCCAGACCGCATGACCGCGGAGGGTGCGCTCAATCCGCCGGACCACGATCTCGTGCTCGCGGCGATCCTTCGCCGAGCGCAAGAGCTGCTCGCCCAGATGATCGTCGACCGCGGGGTCGGCGCTGCGCCGAGTGGAGCCGGCGAGCGCCACGGTCGCCGCTCCTGCCCCGGTGCGTCGCACGAGCAGCTCCGGGCTGGCGCCGAGGAACGCTGCCTCCGGGGAACCGCAGCAAAAGCAAAAGCAGGATGCGAACTGCTCCCGAAGCGCACCGTAGATGGCGGCAGGCTCGTGGGCCCGGGGCGATTCCACTGCGACCTCGCGCGCGAGCACCACCTTCTCCAGCTCGCGGGCGTGGATCCGCCCCACCGCCTGCCCCACCGCCCTCTCGAAGTGCTCCGGAGTCAGGACGCTCGCGATCAGGCTCTCGCCCGTCGGATGGGGATCGGCGAGGGGCAGCGACGCCTCGCCGATCGCGGCCAGCCGGGCTCCGCATCGGCGCAAGACGGCGCCTGGGTCGACCCCGGGCCCCGCGAGCGCGCATAGCGTCAGATGGGTCCGGCCCGCGGACCGGTGGAGCGCCAGCTCGGGCAGCACCATGAGCGCCGGCGGAAATGAGGACCACGGTGCCGTCCGCCCGCCGTCGGGCTCGAACGCGAACCCGCCTACCCAGACCGGCCCGGCGCCCGCCGGCAGCCGATCGGGCTCGTCACCGACGCGACCGCGCGTCACCTCCGCGCAGGCGGTGATGAGGTCGCCGAAGCGCCCCGGGCCACGCGACACCACCTCGTGCGCGCTGCCGAGCGCCGCGAGCGCGAACCCGTCGCGATCCGGCTGCTCCCAGCAGAACCAGCGATCGCCCGCGAGCCGAGAGGCGAACACCGCTCCGCTCGGGTCCTCGAGCTCCACCGGAACGGTGACGCTGACCAGCCGTCGCCTCCCCCCCGCCTCCGCCAGCAGCGCCTCCAGGGACTCGAGGGCGGCGGTCGCCGCGAGCAAAGCGGCCCTACTGGTCGGGACGGGAGCGGGTGATGGCGACCTCGCCGGTACGCGCCATCTCGATCAGGCCGTGGGGCCGGACCATGCGCTCGAAGGCGTCGATCTTCTCGTTGGACCCGGTCACCTCGATTGTCAAAGCACGGCGAGAAACGTCGACGATCTTGGCCCTGAAGATCTCCGCGAACTGGACGATCTCGGCCCGGCTCTCGACGGACGCCTGAACCCGGAACAGCGCCATCTCCCTGGAGATCGTCTGATCGGGCTCCATGTCCCGGATCTTGATCACGTTGACCAGCTTGTGGAGCTGCTTGGTGACCTGGTCGATCGGGTGCACCGCGCCGTCCAGGGTCAGCGTGATCCGCGAGATGTCGGGGTCCTCGGTGGGGCCCACGGCGAGGGTGTCGATGTTGAACCCGCGGCGCGCGAACAGCCCCGCGATCCGCGCCAGCACGCCCGGCTTGTTCTCGACCAGCAGCGAGATGATGTGCTTGCGCCCCGTGAGGCCGCTGCCGACCTCGAGGTCCTCGAGCTTGATGAGGTCCGGCGTGCCCGCTTCCACGGCCCCTACCCAACCATGTCCCGCGCCGCTGCCCCGGCGGGGATCATCGGATAGCAGTTCTCCGTCTTCGTTACCTGCACGTCGAGCAGGACCGGTCCGTCGGTCTCGAGGGCGGCCCGCATCGTGTCCTCGACCTCGTTCTTGTCGGTGCAGCGCATCCCGGTCCAGCCGAACGCCTCGGCCAGCTTCACCCAGTCCGGGCTGTCGCCCATCTCGACCGACTTGTAGCGGCCGTCCCAAAACAGCTCCTGCCACTGGCGGACCATCCCCATGTAGCCGTTGTTCATCAGGAAGACCTTCACCGGGATGTCGTGAACGGCGGCGGTGGCGAACTCCTGGCAGACCATCACCAGGCTGCCATCCCCAGCCAGGCAGACCACGGTGTCGTCGGGCTTCGCCACCTTGGCGCCGATCGCCGCGGGGAGGCCGAAGCCCATCGTGCCGAGGCCGCCCGAGTTGATCCACCGGCGCGGGGTCGAGAAGTTGTAGTACTGGGCGCACCACATCTGGTGCTGGCCGACGTCGGAGGTGATGATCGCGTCGCCCTCCGTGACCCGGTAGAGGGCCTCGATCATCCGCTGCGGCTTGATCTCCGAGTCCTCGGAGTCCTCGTAGCCGAGCGGGTACTCCTCCTGCCAGGCGCCGATCTGATTCCACCACGCGTCGAGCCGCCCGGGGTCCGCGCCCAGGCGCTCGTACTCGCCGGTCAGCTTCGGCAGCACGTCGGCCGCGTCGCCGACGATCGGGATGTGGGCTGGGACGTTCTTGGAGATCTCCGCCGGGTCGACGTCGATGTGGACGAACTTGGCCCGCGGCGCGAACTCGGCGAGCTTGCCGGTGATCCGGTCGTCGAAGCGGGAGCCCACGGCGACGATCAGGTCGGCGTTGTCCATCGCGTAGTTGGCGGTCCGGGTGCCGTGCATGCCGAGCATCCCAAGCCACTGCTCGTGCGGCGCCGGGAAGGCCCCGAGGCCCATGACGGTGAGCGTTACCGGAAGCCGGTCCGATAGGCAGAAGCGGCGGAACTCCTCGGAGGCGTTCGCGTTGACGATCCCGCCGCCGCCGTAGATCACCGGGCGCTTGGCGTTGGCAAGCGCCTTGGCGGCGAGCCGGATCTGCTTGATGTTGCCCTCGGTCGGCGGCTTGTAGCCGGGCAGGTTGGGCGCCCCCTGTGCCGGCTCGTACTCGATATCCGCCCGCGAGAGGTCCTGGGGGACGTCAACCAGCACCGGCCCGGGGCGCCCGGTGGAGGCGATATGGAAGGCCTGGTGGATGTAGGTGGGGATCTGGCGCGGATCGGTGACGAGGAATGAGTGTTTGACGATCGGCAGCGTGATCCCGGTGACGTCGGCCTCCTGGAAGCCGTCGGTGCCGATCAGCTCCGTTCGCACCTGGCCCGTGATGAACACGGTCGGCACGGAGTCCATCATCGCGTCGGCGATCGCCGTCACCAGGTTGGTCGCGCCTGGCCCCGAGGTGGCGAAGGCCACGCCGACCCGGCCGGAGGCCTTGGCGTATCCCTCGGCCGCGTGCCCCGCCCCCTGCTCGTGGCGCGATTGGATGTGAATCAGATCGGCGTCGTAGAGGGCGTCGTAGGTGGGCAGGTTGGCGCCGCCGGGGATGCCGAAGACGTGCTCGACTCCCTCGGCCTTGAGCGCCTCACACAATGCGTCCGCTGCCCTCACGCCATGAACAGTAGAACAACGTGGCTGGCGCCTTACACGACGAGATGCGGGTAGTCGCGCTCCACCATCTCGCGGTACATCGCGAATACGGGCTTGGTGATCGGGATCAGCTTCAGCGCCGACTTGATGTCGCCGGAGCTTTTGATCCGGCGCTTCGCCAGCGCCAGCGGCACGTTCTCCTTGCCCTGGAAGTACTTGTTCGCGACCTCCGAGCTCATTGTCATCCCGACCTTCGGCTCCCAGTCCACCTCGTCCGACCACTCCCAGCGCAGGTTGTGCTCGCCGCCCTCCTCGTCGTAGGTGACGTTGACCACCGCATCCTGATCCGGGAACTCGAAGCGCTGCGGCACCCGAGCGTCCCGCAGCTTCGGCCCCATCTGAGGGTCGGTGCTCATCAGCGTGAACGCCCGGTCCATGACCTCGCGGAACTCGGTCGCCGACTGGAACTCCGCCATCGTCCTCAGGAGGGCCGCTCGGCGGCTTCGACCTCGCCCATCAGCTCTCCCGGCTTCCAGCGGGTCGTCGGCAGGATCGCGCGCTCGATCACGCGGCCCTTGTGCCGCTCGATGATCCGGAGCATGGAGCGGACCAGCTCCTCACCCAGGTGGTGGGGCTTCAGCCCGAGGTCGATCAGCTTCGTGTTGGTGGCGTTGTAGTAGTGGCGCTCGGCCTCGATCCGCGGGTTGGGGAAGCTGCGGACCTCGACCCCGTAGCCCAGCTCCTCGCCGCTCCGCTTCACGAGCTCGGAGAGCTCGGAGACCGAGAACTGCTCCGTGAACTGGTTGAAGACCCGGAACTCGCCCAGCTCGGCGGGATGGGTGACAGCGAGCTCGACGCACTGGAGCGTGTCGCGGATGTTGAGGAAGCCTCGGGTCTGCCCGCCCTCGCCGTAAATGGTCAGGGGGTGACCGATCACCGCCTGCACGCAGAAGCGGTTCAGAACCGTGCCGAAGTACTCGTCGTAGTCGAAGCGGGTGATCAGGCGCTCGTCCTGGGCGGACTCCTCGGTCTCGATCCCGTACACCACGCCCTGGTTGAGATCGGTGGCCCGCAAGCCCCAGATCCGGCAGGCGAAGTGGATGTTGTGCGAGTCGTGGACCTTCGACAGGTGGTAGAGCGACCCCGGCATCTTCGGGAACGGAAGCGTGTCCCGGCGTCCCTTGTGCTCGATCTCGATGAACCCCTCCTCGATGTCGATGTTCGGGGTCCCGTACTCACCCATCGTGCCGAGCTTGACCAGGTGGCAGTCGGGCACCCGATCGCGCATCGAGAACAGGAGGTTCAGGGTTCCGATCACGTTCGTGTACTGGGTCTCCACCGCGGTCGCGCGGGACTTCATCGAGTACGGCGCGGAGGGCTGCTCGCCGTAGTGGACGATCGTCTCGGGCAGGGTTTCCGCGATCACGCGGTCGAGGAAGTCGCCGTCCTCGATCGAGCCGACGAAGGTGCGGATCTCCTTGCCGCTCACCTGGTGCCAGGCCTCGACCCGGTCGGCTAGAGAGCCGATCGGGGTCAGCGAGCCGGTCGAATGCTGGACGTGCCAGCGCCGCCGCGAGAAGTTGTCGACAACGGAGACCTCGTGACCGCGAGCCGAGAGCCGCATCGCGGTCGGCCAGCCGAGATAGCCGTCGCCTCCCAGGAGCAGGATTCGCACGATCGCGCGAGGGTAGCGGACCGGTCACTCCTATCCTGTAGCGGCCCGTGACCCCCCTGGCGGACGTCCTCCCCCCCGAACTGACGGCGCTGCGCGCCGCCGGGCTGGTGATCGCCGCCGGGCTGGCCGCCTTCGCGATCCGCCGGCGACGCTCGCTGCGCAACGTCGACGTGATGATCCTGCTGCTGGTGGCGCTCGGGCTGGCGGTCGTGGCGGGCACCGAGCTGCTCGACGCGGTCCTCGGCGCCTTCTCCTTCGAGCGCGAGAACGGGACCCGGATCGTCGGCGTCGCCGTGATCGCAATCCTGATCCTGTTCGTGCTGGTGGTGCGGGCCCTTTCCCAGGGGTCGCGGATCACCCGCGAGCTCTCAGCGGTGCTCGAGGGGCTTGCCTGGGAGCAGTTCGCGGACGCTGGGCAGCCGGAGCGATTCCGCGACAGGATCGGAGTCCTGGTGCCCGCCTACAACGAGGCCGACAGCATCGGCTACGTGCTCGACCGGATTCCGGAGCGGGTTTGCGGGCTCGAGACGGCCGTCCTGGTGGTTGACGACGGCTCCCGCGACGGCACCGGCGAGATCGCCGCCGAGCACGGCGCGGCGGTCGCCCGCCACTTGATCAACCGCGGAGGCGGGGCCGCTCTGCGGACTGGCTACCGGTTGCTCTCCGACGCGGGCGCCACCATCGTCGTCACGCTGGACGCCGACGGGCAGCACCTGCCGTCCGAGATGGAGCGCCTGGTGCAGCCGGTCGTCTCCGGCGAGGTGGCGGTGGCCCACGGCTCGCGCGTGCTCGGCAGCGCGGAGCCGAACCACTACGCGCGCGAGCTGGGGATCGTCTTCTTCAACCGGGTCGTTTCGCTGATCACCCGCACCAAGGTCAGCGACTGCTCAAACGGCTACCGGGCGGTGCGTTCAGACGTCCTGCCCCAGCTGGTCCTGCGCCAGGAGCAGTTCCACACCTCCGAGTTCCTGATCGAGGCGCTCAGGCGAGGCATCCCGGCCAGGGAGGTGCCGGTGACCGTCGCCCGGCGCCTGCACGGCCACTCCAAGAAGCCGGCCGTGGTCCGCTACGGGCTCGGCTTCGCGAACGCGATCGTGAGGACCTGGTTGCGCTAGCTCGGGCGGCCGGCGCCGGGGTGCCGGACCTCGGAGGGGTCCGGCAGGTAGAGCTCCTCGCCGCAGCTGGTGCAGACCTGGACGTAGAGCTTGTGGACCTTGCCGCAGCGCGGGCAGCGGCGCTCGGGCTCGTCGACCTCGGGCCGGTAGAGGACCACCGCGACGAGGCCGAGGACCGGCAGCACCGAGCCGACGATCAGCCAGATGAAGAACGAGCTGCCCTTGGCGCGCCCGATGACCCCGGTGGCGACGCCGAACGAGAGGGCGATGATCAGGTACGGCGCCGCCATGCCTGGGATTCTGGCGCAGAGCGTGGAGCGGTGGACTTGCTCAGGAAACGGGGCGATGGCTGCCGCCCCGCGCGTACTCCTCGACGCGAAGCGGGCGCGGATGGCCGATCGAGCCGACCTCGGCGACGTCACGGCTGAACGGCAACCCGACGGTCCAATCCGCGACGGCGCGGATCTTGCGCGCGGTGCCCGGGATCTGGCTCATGTGGTAGGTGCGGGCCAACCACCAGGCGGGGAACCCCGAGAACGTGAACCGGCCCAGCCGGCCGACGGCCTTGTAGCGCCCCAGGTTGACGAACGCGCCCTTGTCCCGATAGCGAAACGGGGCCGGCTCGCCGATGCCGAGCTCGGCGGCCACGTTCCGCGCCACCGTTCGGCCCTGGCGGATCGCGTGCTGAGCGGTCGGCGGCGAGGGCCTGGCCGCGTTCGAGGGATCGGGAACCGCGGCGCAATCGCCGAGCGCCCACACCCCCTCCATGCCCTCGACACGCATGTACTCGTCCACCCGCGCCCGACCGTGATCGTCCAGCGGCACGTTCAACTCCGCGAGGCTGGGATGTGGGGCGACGCCCGTCGTCCACACCACCGTCCGGGTGGGGACTCGCTCCCCGGTCGAGAGTGTCACGGCGTCCGGCTCCACGGACTCGAGGCGAGTGCCGAGGCGGATGTCAATCCCGCGACCCCGGAGCTCCCGCGCGGCGTACTCCGCCAGTCTCAGGTCGATCTCCGGCAACACCCGACCGGTCGCCTCGACCAGGATCCATCGCATTCCCTGTAGCCGCGCTCGCGGATAGGAGTCCATGGCGTCGGCCGCGAAGTCCTGTAGCTCGGCGAGCGCCTCGAGCCCCGCGTAGCCGCCGCCCACGAACACGTACGTGAGCAGCTCGCGGCGCCGCTCGGGATCCTCGCTCGCGTTGGCGGCCTCGAGCGTCTCGACGACGTGGTTTCGCAGCCAGATGGCGTCGGCGAGGCTCTTGAACCCGATCGCATGCTCCAGGCCCGGCACGGGCAGGAGGCGCGACACGGAGCCCAAGGCCAGAACGAGCTGGTCGTACCGCTGCTCCTCCGTCTCGCCGCCGTGGGTGCGAATCGAGACGGTGCGCGCCGCCGGGTCGTGGGCCGTGACCGCTCCCAGTCGCAGGAACGTTCGCTTGAGCATGTCCCGAAGCGGCGTCACCACGTGGCGCGGCTCCAAGGTGCCAGCCGCGGCCTCCGGAAGAAACGGCGTGTAGAGCAGGAAGTTGACGTCGTTGACCAGCATCAGCCGAGCGGACTGCTTGGGAAGCAGGCGCTCGAGCCGGCGTGCGGTGTGCGCGCCGCCGAAGCCGCCGCCGGCGATGACCACGTTCCAGGCCATACAACGAGCCTAGCACCTTGTAACAGATTGTTACAAGTGATGATCGGCGCTAGTCGAGCCCCAGCTTCTCTCGGATCAGCCTGGTGACCTCGCCCCCGTCGGCGCGGCCCTTGGTCTCGCGCATGACGGCGCCGACGAGCGGGCCCATCGCCTTCGGGTTGCCGGCCCTGACCTTCTCCACGGCCCCGGGCTCGGCCTCGATCGCCCGCTCGACGATCGCCTCGAGCTCGCCGCTGTCGGACATCTGGGCGAGGCCCTCGCGCTCCACGATCTCCGCCGGGTCGCCGCCCTCGGCGACCAGCGTCGCCAGGACCTGCCGCGCGGCTCCGGTCGTCACCTCCTTCGACTCGACCATGCCGGCCAGCGCCGCCAGGGCCTCCGGCGAGACCCTTGAGCTCCCCGGGTCCGCCTCCCCATCCCCCGCCTCTCGCAACCGGCCCACGAGCTCGCCGGTGACCCAGTTGGCGATCGTCTTCGGCTCGGGCACGGAGCCCTCCCCAGCCGCGCCCTTGACCGCGTCAAGAACGCGTTGGAAGTAGGCGCCCAGCTCGGCGTCGAAGGCGAGCTGGCGGGCGGTCACCTCGGGCAGCCCCAACTCGGCCTCGTAGCGCTCGCGACGTGCGGCGGGCAACTCGGGAAGCGCCTCGCTCGCTGAGCGCAGCATCTCCTCGGTGGGCGCCAGCGGGACCAGGTCGGGCTCCGGGAAGTAGCGGTAGTCGTGCGCGTACTCCTTCGAGCGCAGCGGAGTCAGCTCCCCCGTTTTGGGGTCGAAGTGAAAGGTCTCCTGCTCTATCTGCTCCCCCGCCTCGAGCAGCGATCCCTGGCGCTCCAGCTCGGCGGCCACCCCCCGCTCCAGGAAGCGAAAGCTGTTCATGTTCTTGAGCTCCGTCTTGGTCCCGAGCTCCTCGGCGCCGGCGCGCCGCACCGAGACGTTGGCGTCGCAGCGGAGGCTCCCCTCCTCCATGTTCACGTCGGAGACCCCGAGCTGCTTCACGGTGGTTCGCAGGAGCTGCGCCCACTCGCGCGCCTCGGCCGGGCCGCGCAGGTCGGGCTCGCTGACGATCTCGACCAGTGGCGTGCCGCCCCGGTTGAAGTCGACCAGCGAGGTCGCCGAGCCGTGGATCCGCCCGGACTCGCCGACGTGGATCAGCTTCGCGGCGTCCTCCTCCAAGTGGACTCGATGGACGCGTACGTCGCCCAGCCTGCCCCGGCTGGCCAGCGGGATGTCGTACTGGCTGATCTGGTAGCCCTTCGGCAGGTCGGGATAGAAGTAGTTCTTGCGGTGAAAGATCGAGCGCGCGGCCGGTTCGCAGCCCAGCGCGAGCGCGATCTGCAGCGCGTAGCGGACCGCCTGCTCGTTGGCCACCGGCAGGGTCCCGGGGTGCCCAAGACAGATCGGGCACGTATGGGTGTTCGGCTGCTCGCCGAACGAGAGCTCGCAGCCGCAGAACATCTTCGTCCGCGTCGAGAGCTGGACGTGGATCTCGAGCCCGATCACGGCCTCGTAGCCCTCCGGCACGCTCACGGTCCCACCCCCGGCGGCCTGGTGTCGAAGGCGATCGCTCGCTCCAGCGCGTAGGCGGCATCGAGCAGGCCGGACTCGCCAAACGCGGGGGCGGCGATCTGGAAGCCGACCGGGAGCTGCGGTCCGCCGCCGTCGGGCTCGGCGAGGCCGGCGGGGATTGAGATGGCGGGGATGCCGGCCAGCGACATCGGGACGGTGCAGAAGTCCGACATGTACATCGCCAGCGGGTTGGCAGTCCGCTCCCCGAGCTTGAAGGCAACGGTCGGCGAGGTCGGCGTGACCAGGTAGTCGAAGCGCTCGAAGGCGGCTCGGAAGTCGTCCGCGATCTTCGTGCGAACACGCTGCGCGCGCCCGTAGTAGGCCTCGTAGTAGCCCGAGGAGAGCGCGTAGGTGCCGAGCATGATCCGGCGCTTCACCTCGGCCCCGAAGCCCTGCGCGCGGGTACGCTCGTACATCGCGATCAAGTCTCCGTCGGCGTCCGCGCGCGGGCCGAACCGCACCCCGTCGTAGCGAGCCAGGTTCGCCGAGGCCTCGGCCGGCGCCAACACGTAATAGGCCGACAGGCCGTGGGCCGCATGAGGGAGCTCGCACTCGTCCACCTCGCCGCCCAGCTCCCGGATCACGCCCAGGGTGCGCTCGAAGACCTCCGAGACGCCCGCCTCGATCCCCTCCGCCTCCTCCGACAGCTCTCGTGGCACCCCGAAGCGCAGCCCCTCGAGGCTCTCGCGCGAGGGCAGCGCGACCCCGCCCTCGATCCCGACCGAGGTCGAGTCGCACGGGTCGCGGCCTTCGGTCGCCCCCAGAAGCAGCGCCGCGTCGCGGACGTCGCGGGTCAGTGGCCCGCACTGGTCGAGCGAGGACGCGAAGGCGATCATCCCGTAGCGGGAGACGGCTCCGTAGGTCGGCTTCAGGCCGACGATCCCGCAGAGCGATGCGGGTTGGCGAATCGAGCCGCCGGTGTCGGTGCCGATCGCCCACGGCGCCGCCCGGCCGGCGACCGCCGCCGCGGAGCCGCCCGACGACCCTCCGGGGACCCGCTCGCGATCCCACGGGTTGAGCACCGGGGCGTAGCCCGAGTTCTCGTTCGAGGAGCCCATCGCGAACTCGTCCATGTTGGTCTTGCCCAGCAGGCGGGCGCCGGCGTCGGCGAGCCTTCGCACCGCGGTTGCCGTGTACGGCGGCCGGTAGCCCTCCAGGATCCGTGACCCCGCGGTCGTTTCGATTCCTTCAGTGCAGAAGATGTCCTTGACGGCGATTGGCACCCCGCGCAGCTCACCGTCGGCGCCGCCGGCCGATCCCGGCTCCGCCCGCCACAGGTAGGCGCCGAGCTCGTCGGCCGCCGCGCGATTCGCATACGCGTCGAAGTACTCGTCCGCGGCCAGCTCGCCGGCCTCGATCCGCCGCAGAGCCTCGGCGACGCTCAGCTCGATCAGCTCGAAGCTCACGCCTGCGGGGAGGGCACGCGGAACGCTCCCTCGGCGGGGTCGGGCGCCGGCTCCAGTACCCGCTCGCGCGGCCAGCTGGGGCGCGGCTCGTCCGCGCGCAGCACGTTCTCCAGCGCGACCACGTGCGAGGTTGGCTCCACCCCATCCAGGTCGAGCTCGTTCATGCGCTCGACGTGATCGAGGATCGTGGTCAGCTCGCCCGACATCCGCTCGACCTCCTCGTCCGTCAGCTCGAGCCGCGCGAGCCGGGCCACGTGCAGCACTTGCTCCCGATCGATCATGAGGCGGATTCTAGGCCGGGTAGGATGCCTGGGCCGACAGCGGCAAATGCCCTGCGTAGCGGGCAACTTTTGGGCGGCATAGGTACGGCCATGGGTACGGCTAGCCACCCTCGCGGTCGAGATAGGCGTCAAGCAACGCGCGAGCCTCGGCCTCGTTGCCCGGCATCAGATGGCCGTAGCGGTCCAGGGTGATCGAGATGTTCGCGTGGCCCATGTAGGTCGAGAGCGCCTTCGCGTTCACCCCCGCAGCGATCATCAGCGAAGCGAAGGTGTGGCGCCCCTCGTGGAATCCGAGCGGTTGCAACCCCGCCTCCCTCCAAGCATCGGCGGCTCGGCTGCGGAAGCCCGCGGGCGATGCCGGGCGGCTCGAATCCCACCTGCTAGGGAATAGGAGGCCGGATTCAGGGTGATCCATGAGCACGCGGTGATCGGCGAGCAGCAAAGCCAGCCTGTCCACAATCGGCACGGTGCGGTTGTGTCCGGCCTCGGTCTTGGCATCGAGGAAAACACGCGCCTTCGGGTCCCAGGCCCGCACGACGCGAGGCGTCTGGAGTTCGAGGTCGATGGCGGACCAGTCAGAGCGCGAGGAGCTCGCCCATCCTCAGCCCGCCGTAGACGGCCAGGCCCCAAGCTGCCTGATCGCGAGGAGGCAGGGCGGCGATCAGGATCGCCGCCTCGCTTGGCGTGGCGATCCGGTCGCGCGCCTTCTCGCCGCTCGGCAGCCGCAGTCCGTTGCAGGGGTTCGTGTGCGCCATCCCGCAGGCAGGGACTAGACAGAGGCGGATCGGCATCGGTTACTCACCCCGAGGTATAGAGGGGGCCTCGGCGCGAGATACTGCGCGGGTGACGTTGCTGGAGAACGTCGAGATCATGCGCGCATGGATCGACGCATTCAACCGGGGTGGGATCGAGGAGACCATGCGCTACCTCGACCCGGAGATCGAGTGGACCACGACGAGCACCTACTTGGGGGCGGGCACCTATCACGGGCATGAAGGCGTCCGGCAATGGATGCGGAGCGCATTTGCCGAGTGGGAGAGTCTCCGGCTCGAGCCGGAGAGGTTCATCGACGCCGCCGAGCAGGTCGTCATTCCCATGCAGATCACGGTTCGCGGCAAGCAGACAGGCACTCCCGCCGCTTTCATGTTCACCACGCTGGCCGAGCTGCAGGGAGGCATGATCGTCCGAATTCGCAACTACACGCATCAGGCCGAGGCCCTCGAAGCCGCCGGACTCTCGGAGTAGGCGATGTCGCAGGAGAACGTGGAGAAGCTTCGCGCCGGTTCGAAGCCTTCAACCGCGGTGACGACGACGCCTTGATCGTCGATTTCCACGACGACGTGGTGTTCTCGGATCTCCCAGACTTACCGGACAGCCGGACCTATCACGGGCACGAGGGAGTCCGCGAGTGGCTCGCCAACGGTCGAAACGTCGTTGAGAGGTTCCGCTTCGAGCCTCGCTCGTTCCGCGATGCAGGCGACACCGTGGTTGTCGAGGTGGCGGGAAGTGGCACCGGCATCGGCAGCGGAGTGCCGCTCGAATGGACTGCCTACATCGTCTTCAGCTTCCGCTCCGGGAAGATCGCGACCGCCCGCGCGTTTCTCGACGAAGAGCAAGCCCTCGAAGCCGCCGAACTCTCGGAGTAGGCGATGTCGCAGGAGAACGTGGAGGTGGTGCGGCGCTATCGAGGCATGGAACGCGAGCGAGACCTGAGGGCGTGGTTGGCCTTGTTTCAGCTCCGATGTCGGAAGTTGACTGGTCGCGATCCCGTGAGTCCGTTCAAGGGGGTCTATCGCGATCGCTGCCAAGCGCGAGGCCTTCTGGGACGATGTTCTGGTCGACTTTCGATGATGTGCGGGTTGAGCTGTACGGCTTCGCGGAGGCGCGCTCCGAGGTCGTGGTCTCGAACACCGCCCACGTGCGGGGGCGCGAGGAGATCGAAGTGATTGCGAGGGGCGCGTTCGTATACACGGTCGAGGACGGGCATATCACTCGCCTTCGGATGTTCCAAGAGCGAGCCGAGGCCCTCGAAGCCGCCGGGCTGCGGGAGTAGGCGATGTCGGAGGAGAACGTGGGGTCGCTGCGCCGAGCCTTTGAGGCGTACAACCGGGACGACCTTGATGGCGCGGTCGCTGACATGGACCCGGATTGCGAGTACATCCCTACCGGGGCGCTCCCCGGAGTCCGTGACGTATCAACGCGGGCCTGAGGGGTACAAGCGAGCCATTGGCTGGCTCCGCGACGCCTTCGAGGACGCTCACATCGAGGTCGAGCTGACGGACGCGGGCGACCAGGTGCTCGCATCGCTCACGGTGCGAGGCCGCGGGAGGCAGAGTGGCGCGGAGACGAGCTGGGACTTCTGGCAGGTCTGGACATACCGGGACGGGAAGACTGTGCAGGGCCGCGGGTTTTTCGGACCGGAATGCGGCCCTCGAAGCCGCCGGGCTGCGGGAGTAGCGCCCTCCCTATCCGCGAGATACTGCGTGGGCGATGTCGCAGGAGAACGTGGAGATCGTGCGTCGCCTGATCGATGCTTGGAACCGCCAGGACATCGAAGGGATACTCGCCCTGACCGATCCTGAGGCGGAGTACGTCAATGCCCCCACAGCCGTGGAGCCGGGGACCAGGCGAGGGCACGACGAAATCGTCGCTGTGGCTCGAACACAGTGGGAGAGCCTTCCCGGTGCCGTTTTGGAGATCGATGGACTGCGGGATCGCGGCGACGAGATCATCAGCGTGGGGCGTGTTTCTCGGACGATGCCTGGAAGTGACGCTCGCATTGGCACCCCGATCCTCGTTGTCGTGGAAGTTCCGGGATGGAAAAGTCATCTGGCTTGAAATGCTCGGGGGTGGCCCCGAATTTCCCAAGGCCCTTGAAGACGCCGGGCTGCGGGAGTAGAGCGTCGCTTACTGCCCTTTGCTTGTTTGGCATCGCCGACGATCGGGTAGGCGCGGCAGACCCACCCTCCCCAGGGGGGTCGATGTTTACCGCGAGCGCGGGCCGTTGTTGAGGCAGCCGGTCCGCGTTTGGCGTTTCGGGCTGCGGGAGTGGGGCGCTCACTTCATCCACCCGCGTTTCAGTCCTCAGCGACGGGGGTAGTATCTGAATGCGGGGCTCCCCCACATGGGCTGAGGCGGGTCGTCTCCCCTCCCCGACGGCCCGCTTCGTTTTTCTGGCTCAACGTAGACGCGCCAGCGCGAGATACTGCGCGGGCAATGTCGCAGGACACTCTCGAGTTGGCTGATCAGGTCCTGGAAGCGCTGGGCAGGCGCGACCTCTCCACTCTGCTGGCCTCGGCCGATCCCGAGGTCGAGTGGCATTCGTTCTTCGCCCAGCTCGGCGAGGGAGGCGTCTACCGTGGTCACGATGGCACCCGCGAGTACCTGCGCGACCTCGACGAGGCTTGGGAAATCGTCCGGGCAGACACGGACGACGCAATCGCAATGGGTGACGTAGCGGTATTCCTTGGGTCGCATCCACTACCCGGGCAAGGGCAGCGGAATCGAGACGGAGACGGCAGCAGGCTGGATGCTCAAGTTCCGCGACGGAAAGGTGATCCGCCTCCGGGCTTTCCGAGATCCAGAGGAGGCTCTGGAGCGGATCGGACTCTCGGAGTAGGCGATGTCGGAGGAGAACGTGGAGGTCGTGCGCCAGGTGGTTCAGGCTTTCAACCGGCGGGACCTGGCGGCCATGGCCCAAAGCTTCGCTCCCGAGATCGAGTGGGAGCCCGTCGGTCCCGCCGCCGTGGAGCGCCCCATCTACCGAGGCGTTGACGAGGTCTCCAGCGGGTTCGATGCGGCTTGGGAGGCTTGGGAGGTGTTTCAGGTCGAGGAAAGCCAGCTTCGCGATCTGGAGGACGCGGTTGTGTGGCTGGGGCGTGCCCAACTGAGGGGAGGAACCAGCCACGTTGAGCTCGAACAAGAGTTCGCCATCCTCTTCGCGATGCGCGCGGGCAAGCTCGTCCGAATTCGAGGCTTCCTTCGGTGGCAAGAAGCCCTCGAAGCCGCCGGGCTGTCGGGAGTAGGCGATGTCGCAGGAGAACGTGGAGCTGTGCCGCCGAGCCTTCGAGGCGTTCAACCAGGGCGGAGTCGAGGCAGTCATTAGCGGCGGCTTCTGGTCGCCAGACGTCGTGCTGGACCTCTCCCCGACCGGCATCCCTGGGGTCGGCGTCTATCGCGGCCATGACGAGATCAAGGCATTCTTCGAGGAGGACTGGTTCAGAGCATTTCCCTTTGAGGAGTGGGAGGTTGAGATCGCGGACCTGACCGACCACGGGGATCAGGTCGTCTTCATGTCCCTCCAACGCGGTCGGGGTGCGAGCAGTGGGGCAGCGGCGCAGCTTGAACTCGGAAATATCTTCACGCTGCGCGACGGAGAGATCGTGCGGATGGAGGTCCACCCCGACCGGGAGACGGCCCTCGAAGCCGCCGGGCTCAAGGAGTAGGCGATGTCGCAGGAGAACGTGGAGATCGGGGGGAAAAGCTTTAAATAACGGCCCCGCCCCGACGGACGTTCAGCCAGCGTCCCCCGCTCGCGCCAGGCGCCTGAGCGCCGCCTGGATCTCCTCCTGACTCCCCTGGTCCAAGACCGGCTCGTTCTCGAGCCAGAGCACGAAGGCGTGAAGCCAGAGCAGGCGAACGTCGATCTTCAGCTCGCCTGCGTAGGCCATCAGCACCTCCTCGGGGCGTCGGGGCCAAGCCGTGCCATCCTCAAACCGCGCGATCGTCGCCTGGTTGACCTTAAGCGCGGCCGCGATCTGGACCTGGACAACCTCCCTGTCCCTCTCGCGCTTGGCGGCAGGCCCGGCCCAGCCAGGGAAGGAACGGACGGGGAGTTTCCTCGACCTCCATGCCCGCAGTTCTAGCCGACCGGCCCGACATGAGCCTGGTAGTTGGTGGCCATGGGCCATATGCATTTTGTATCGTTGTTTCAAACCTCTACACGACACTGCATAATGCGCATCAATATGCTACAACGTCGAACGTGGAAACGGGGGGAAGGCGGGAAAAAAAGGCCCCCCGGCAGACCGGTTGGGACTCGGTCGCCGGGGGGCTTGACATTCACTTCGCAGGGTGCCGGGGTGGAGGGCATCGCGCAGCGCCTCGAAGCGGGCTTCACGGACAGGCTCGCGGCGAGAAAGCTCCGCCTTTCACGGTTGTCAACTACCGCGCGAGCCGTCTACCTGCGCCGGCTCCTATACGAGCCGCCAAGCCCGTCCGAAGATTGCGAGCCACGAGGAGGTGCGCGGCCTTCCGGTGGTCGCCGGATTCGCCGAACAGTCTCGCCAAGTGCTGCCAGCGGGGCCGGGGCGCGGGCAGCGGGGCGGCGTTGAAGTGCGCTTCGCTCAGGTCTGGACCCTCCGGAACGGGCAGCCTCTGTGAACGCGACCTATCCGATGGCTAAATCCGATCACGATGGGCGAGCTTCGGAAGCGCCCTCTCCGCCTGCGTGGATAGCGGAATCGTGGCTGCTTGGGCGCGCGTACCGCCTAGCCGCGTCGGCTCATGGGTCGCAGTACCGAGCGACCGATGGTGCTCCGTTTCTGGACCATGTGGTTGAGGTCGCGACCTTCCTTTACGACGCTCGCTTCGACGAGGAGTCGGTCACAGCCGGGCTCTTGCACGACGCCGTCGAGCGCGGGACGCTTACAGAGGAGCGCCTGCGACGCGAGATGGGCGACGCTGTCTCGTCACTCGTACTGTCGCTCACCGAGGACAGCTCGATCGAGTCGTTCGCCGAACGCAAGGCGGCGCTTCGCGAGCAGGTCCGGGTGTCGGGACCTCGGGCGATCATCATCTTCGCCGCGGACAAGCTCTCCGACATCAACGGGCTGCACAGGGGAATCGAGAGATTCGGCGATGAGATCGAGAAGCGGATGGGTACCACGATCGACGGAATGGCCTCTCACTACCGCGAGTCAGTCGAGATGATCGAGGCGAACCAGCCGCACTCCACCTTTGTTCCGGCGCTCCATACCCAGCTCGAAAAGCTGGGCAGCTCCGCTGCCGCCAAGCGCTGAATCCGCCGGACGATGGCCACGATCACGGAGCGCGAGACCACGCAGATCGACGAGGCCAACGCGTCGGGACGCACTCCGGTCGTCTTTATCCAGCTCTCTGGCTACTACCGAGCGGATTGTCCGCGCTACTAACTACATGACCTATGACGAGGCCCTCGAAGCCGCCGGACTCAAGGAGTAGGCGATGTCGCAGGAGAACGTGGAGATCGTGCGCCGGGCCTTCGAGGCATTCAACCGGGGTGGAGTCGAGGCGGTCCCCTGGTCGCCAGAGTTCGTGTGGGATGCCTCGCCTACTGGGATTCCTGGACTTGGCGTCTATCGCGGCCCCGACGAGATCAAGGCCTTCTTCGAGGAGGACTGGTTCGAGGTATTTCCCTTTGAGGGGTGGGAGCTTGAGGCCGAGGAGCTGATCGACCACGGGGGTCAGGTGATCGTCAAGTGCTGCCAGCGGGGCCGGGGCGCGGGCAGCGGGGCGGCGGTTGAAATCCACTTCGCTCAGGTCTACGCCTTCCGGAACGGGCAGCCTGTCCGCGCTACGAACTACATGACCTACGACGAGGCCCTCGAAGCCGCCGGGCTGCGGGAGTAGGGCTATTCCGTGACAGGTCCCTATCGAGAGAGAGCCGTGCCCCAAGCTCGACCGGCAGGGCTGCTTCTGGGGGTTGTCATCGCCCTCACCATCAGCGCCTGTGGCGGCGACGGTGGCGGTGACAGCGGCGATGGCCGAAGCGTGGGCGGGGCCTCGGAACAGAGGATCGTTCACGTGATCACCGAGTCCTTTACGAGCGGCGACCCCGATAAGTGCACGCGGTTCGATACCCAACGCGCCCTCGAGCAGGGGAATGGATTCAAGGGTGAGGCCGCGATCAGGGTCTGCGAGAGGTTTGTGGACGCGAACGCCGCCGACTCGGTGGAGGTCTCCAATGTTTCGGTAGAGGGCAGGACGGCGAGCGTCGAGGTGGCGGTCTCTGGGGAGCGAGCTCGACGGTCAGACCGTTGCGATGGACTTGGTGGCCCTGGGCGGTCGCTGGACGGTCGATCGATTGGCAAGCTTCGTGTCCTTTGATCGGGAGGCGTGGAACGCTGCGATCGCGGGGTCGCTCCGCCGACGGGGAATCCCGTCCGATTACGGCAACTGCGTCATCTCTCGTTTGAAGCGCCTGGCTGACGACGAGGTGCAGGACACCTATCTGAGCTTCGACAAGGAGCAGCTGGATCAGATCGTCATTACTTGCGCCGAAGAGGCACGCAGGCGCAGCGCGAGCTAGAGCCGGTCGATCCGTGCTCTTGGCCTCGGACTGGCAGGAGTAGGCGATGAAGCGTCCTAAGCGCTAAAGAACGCCTCGATATGGCGTCGGCGCACCACTTGGGGCTGTTCTTACCAGCAAAGTTACCTTCGGGCCCGCCCGCAGGCAGGGCGCAACAACCGGCGGCCGACTCGGCTATTCAGTCGGTTCCCCACGGGTTGTCGATCACGAAGCGCCAGGTACCGTCTATCTGACGACGCAGGACGTCCGCGTTCCTTGCCGCCAGCCGTACCGGTTCGCCGTCTGGTCCCGTGCCGTTGAACGACCAGACGCCGATCACGAGGGCGAGGTCGTCTACCTCTAGGACCCGTGTCACCTCGAGGTCGAGCTCGCCGTTCATTGAGATGAAGCCGTTCAGGGCTTCGCGGACGCCGGGTGGGCCGTGAGCGAGGTTGCCGGGCTCAGTTGCGAATGCTGCTTCGCTCTCGTAGAGCGGCATGAGACTGTCGAGATTCCCGGAGTTGATTCCAGTGACGATCGATTCGAGCACCTGCTGAGGCGTAGCAGTGGACATGGCCTTCTCCTTTCGGCGGAAAGTCCACAATAGGGCTCGGGATCGACCTCAGATGCCGGGGAACGTCGCCTTGTGGTGGCAATCGCGGCACAACGGGATCGTGTTAGCGATCCTGTTGTCGGTCGGCTCGCCGTCGACGTGGTGAACCTCGAGCGGCACGTCCGAGCGACCGCAGTCAGCCCAGCGGTGTCCGTAGGCGGCGAACACCCGTGCCCGGAGCTTCCTGTTCGCCCGGCCACGCGGACGGCATCGGCGGTGCCGGGCGCAAAACGAGCCATCGGTGAGGGTGCCGCAGGTGAGGCAGGGCCGCTTCATAGCCAGCCGACCAGTCGAGTGGACTGGGAACGGTTACCGCCCTCATCCGAGGGTCGTGTCGGGGCGGCTTGCACCCTGGCCGCATGACGCCGCGCCAGCGCCGACGACGCAGGTTGCCTCCCGGTCAAATCTGCACCGGTGCGGTGGCTCCCGCAAGCGCCCGATCCGCGAGACCGATGGTCGGCCCGAGCCGTGCCCAGCTTGCGGCGGCGTCGGGGCCTACGGCCCAAGCCGGGAACGTTCGGCTAGCTCGAGCAGCTTCGGAGCAACCAAAGGGTTGGCAAGGTCGGGGGCGATCTTCAGGGCGTCGATCACCCCCCATTATCCCGCTTTCGACGGTTCGGAGACGCTTGCTCACGTCGTCAGGACGTGCCGGAATTTTCTCGCGCGCTACGGGCCGGGCTCCGGGTTATAGGAAGGGTGCATGCCGCGATCCCAGTGGCGACGAAGGGTGATTCCGAGCTGTGCCGGACAGGCGCAAGAGGCCGTGGCGCAGTTGCGATCACGAGCCATCCGTGTGGACCTCCAGCGTGACTGGCTGGTGTTCGACCTCTCGCTCGAGGAGGGCGAGGAGGTTGAGGCCGTGGCCGCCGAGCTGCTCGACCGCGTTTGGCCCGCCTGGCGACAGTGTTTGGCCGAGTAGGACGGCCCCAGCGCGAGATACTGCGCGGGCGATGTCGCAGGAGAACGTGGAGATCGTGCGGCGCGGCTGGGAGGCCTACGAGCGCAGTGATCTTTCTGCCGGTCTTGAAGACATGCAGTCCGAACGTGGTTACCCACGTCTCAGCACCTCCCGTCAGCGGTGTCGTACCACGGACGCGACGGGCTGCTGCAGGCGTCTTCTCGACTGGGCCGAGGGCTTCGACGAGTTGGTCTATCACTCCGGAGGAGTACATCGACGCCGGAGACCCAGGTCGTTGTCCGCACCCGCCAACGTGCTCGCGGCGCTAAAGCGGTGTGCCGGTGGAAACCGACGTGTGGTACGTCAACACGGTCCGCGCCGGAAAGATCGTGCGCGTCGACATTCTGGTGAACCGCAAGGAAGCCCTCGAAGCCGCCGGGCTCAAGGAGTAGGCGATGTCGCAGGAGAACGTGGAGATCGTTCGCTCGCTGTACGAGCGCCTGAACGCGGCGGATGATTTCGAGGCCGCCTCGGAGGTGGCCGAAGAGGTATTCGATCCCGAAATCGAGTTCGAGATCTCGTGGCGAAGCGGTCGCGATGCGGCGGACTTCCGGGTCCTCCACGGGATCGAGGAGGTCCGGACGGTAATCGCGGATTTGATAGCGCCGTTCGCGAGCTTCCGGTGGGAGATTCACGAATCCTTCGACGCCGGGGACGAGGTGGTGCTGATTCTCGAATCCCTGGTGACTCCGAACGAAAGTGCAGCCGAGATCTCGACGGGTCGGTTCGGCTACGTGTTCACCTTCGCGACGGGAAGATCGCCCGTGTCCAGGACTTCCCCGACCCGGCCGATGCCCTCAAAGCCGCAGGGCTTCAGGAGTAGGCGATGTCGCAGGAGACGTTCAAGGGCGCGGTCGACGCGTCCGCAATACACTCCAGCGCCGCGAAGGGGAGTCTTGGGTGGTAGAAGCGCGCGGTTTCCAAAGCCGCGATCCAGGTTCGAATCCTGGCTCCCCTGCTGAGCTTTCCTTGCTGGGGGCGGTGTTGGGGTATTACGGTCAAAGCCGGCTACGGGTTCACCAATAAGTTGGCCGCGTCCAAGAGTGTCGACGCCCTCGAAGCCGCCGGGCTCAAGGAAGTAGGCGATGTCGCAGGAGCACCCGGAGGTGGTGCTATGCCATATCGAGGCGTTCTTTAGCGCTTAGGACGCTTCGGCTTCTTAGGGCTCTTGGGCAGCGACGGCACCGGGGTCATCTGGGTCTTCCCGGCAGCCGGGTGCTCGGAAGCCTTTTTGCGATCCACCTTCAAGGCCACAACTCCAGATCTTAGATCGGCTCCGGCGCGAGATACTGCGCGGGCGATGTCGCAGGAGAACGTGGATATCGTCAACTAGGTGTGGCGTGTTTGACCCTAGGGTGGGTTGGCGAAGGCAATGGGCGGTCCGATACTGCGGGAGATGACGGCGAATCTGTTCAGGACGGCGGTCATCTCTGGAGCGACACTCTGCGGGCTTCTCGTGGTGGTGCCAAGCGCTAGTCCGGCGTCGACCGCCCGTCCCCACCTGCCTCGGCCAACCGGCGACGATCGTGGGCACGTCCGGCGATGACCGAATCCGGGGGACCAACCAGAACGACGTCATCGTTGCCCGTGGCGGCAACGACGTCGTCCGGGGTCGCGGCGGGCGCGATCGAGTCTGTGGGGGGCACGGTGACGACGAGATCCACGGCGGAACCGCCGAGGACTTCATCAGAGGTGGTCGTGGCGCAGACGCCCTGCGGGGCAACGGGGGTGGCCAGCGCGAGCAGATGTGGGGTGGGGGCGGCGCCGACCACATGATCGGGGGAGACGGTAAGGACACGCTGAACAGCGGTGGCGGCAGGGACCACATCTGGGCAGACACGCCCGGTGGGGGCGGCAACCCGGGTCAGGACTTCGTCGTGGCTAGCCTGGACGCGGACACGATCCATGGAGGCGCCAAGGGGGACGCGATCTTTGGCAATGCAGGCGGCGACAGGATCTTTGGCGACGCGGGACGGGACTACCTCGTTGGAAAGAGGGGCGCCGACCGAATCGTGGGCGGTGACGACGATGACAATCTCCTCGGCCAGTTCGGCAACGACGACCTCGACGGTGGCGACGACACCGACAGTTGCGATCAGGGACCTGGAACCGGCTCGGTCGTGAACTGCGAGAACTAATCCATGGTTCGCGTATGCGCCCGTCCGGCTAGCTGGCTCGCCAGCGACCTCGAAGCCGCCGGGCTGCGGGAGTAGGCCGGGATCAATCCGCGCCGGGTGAGGGTGATCGACGGCCAGCCAGGCCCCGCAGCGACGGGTGTGGCGCAGGCGGCGGAAGTGCGGCGACATGCGCCACGAACTCTCGATCCGGTCTAGCTCGGTCTCGGTCGGGTAGCTGCCGCGGACGATCGGGTCGGTCATCGCGATCGGCCCTCCATGGCTACGGCGTGGCTACGGGATTGGTACGGGACTGACCCCGACTGACCCTCACTGACGCCTGTTCGCGGCCCGATGCCGTGCCTGACGCGGACAATGTGCAGGTAGGATGCCCCGCCTGTGAGCGCCGAGCTCTACAAGGGGAATTGACCGTGGGCGAGGCGCGAAACAAATGGCGATGACTGGAGAGCGGGCGGAGCGATTCGTCGTCCTCAACCTGCGCCTGCTCGCCGCGAGCTTCGCGGTCGTCGGGATCCTGTTCATCGCCACGCCCGACGGCGTCCTCGACGTGATCTCCGACCTCGGCGACTGGCTGCCGCTGGGAGAGTTCACGCGCGCGCCCGAGACCACGGAGCAGTTCTGGCTGGCGCTCGCCTTCGCGTACATGGTGGTGATCACGGGCATCTGCCTGGTGGTCCAGGCGGACGTGGTTCGCTACCGACCGGTGCTCCTGGTGCTGGCGGCGGGCAAGACCGCCTCCTCGCTCGCCGCGCTCGGCTTCTACCTCTTCGACCAGGACGTCTTCATCTACCTGCTCAACTTCCTCGTCGACGGCTTCCTGGCCGCGGTGGCGCTGCTCCTGTGGTCGGTGGCCGGCCGGATCGGAGAGCCCGCCGCTCCCTCCTGAAGGCGCCCGCCGGGGCCGGGGGTCGCCGAGCCGCAGGCTCAGCCCGGCCGGGGACTGGGCCCCGGCGAGCTGCGAACCCTGCGGGCGTTCGCGGAGGCGATGGCGCCGGGCTTCGGGGCGCTTCCCCCGGCCGCCAGCGCGGGCGGATTGCCGCACTCGCGGCGCAGCGACGCGGTGGAGGTGGCGGAGCCGCTCAACCGCTACCTGACGAGCATGCCCAGGCGGAGCGTCAGACAGGTCAAGCTCGCCCTGCGGGTCCTCGAGTGGCTCCCCTTCCCGTGGCGATTCAGCCGGGCCAGCCTTGAGGCGCGCCAGGACTTCCTGCGCAATCTCGAGGATTCGAGCCTGCCGCGTGCCGCGGACCTGCTGCTCTTCCTGAAGGTGCTGGCCGGCCTCGGCTACGGCAACGACTCGCGGGTGCAGGCGGCGGTTGGCTACCGGATGCGATGCGAGACCGCCGGTCGCCGACCCCGGCCCCGGCCCCGGCCTCGGCGACCTGCGCCCGCCGGCGGGCGGCGAGGAGTGCGACGTGGCGATCGTCGGCTCCGGCGCCGGCGGCGCGGTGACGGCCGCGATCCTGGCCGAGGCCGGGCTCGAGGTCGTGGTGCTGGAGGCCGGCCCGTACATGGACCGGCGCACCTACCCCGACGAGCCGCTCGCCGCGCTCGCCGCCCTGTACCGCGACGGAGGGCTGACGATCGCCGAAGGCCGGCCCGCGATCCCGACGCCGGTCGGCCGGGCCGTGGGCGGCACGACGGTGATCAACTCGGGCACCTGCTTCCGGGCGCCGGACGCAGGTGCTCGCCGGCTGGGCCGCCGAGCACGGGATCGAGTGGGCCAACGACCTCGTCCCCGAGTACGAGGCGGCCGAGGAGATGCTCCACGTGCGCCCCGTCGATCCGGAGCGGATGGGTCGAAACGGCCAGCTCCTGCGCGAGGGCGCGGAGGCGCTTGGCGTCCGCCACGAGCCCCTGCGGCGAAACGCCGGCGCCTGCTTTCAGTGCAGCTCCTGCCCGACCGGCTGCCGCCTGGACGCCAAGCAGGCCATGCACGTGTCCTACCTGCCGCGGGCGGTCGCAGCCGGAGCGCGGGTGCGGGCGCAGGTGGAGGCTCGGCGGGTGATCTTCGAGCGGGGGCGTGCTACGGGGGTCGACTGCGTGGCGGCGGCCAACGGGAGAGCGCGCCCCTTCAAGGTCCGCGCCCGGCGCGCCGTCGTTCTGGCGGGTGGCGCCTTCGGGACGCCGGAGCTCCTGCTGCGATCGGGCTTCAGCTCGCCGAGCGGCCAGCTGGGCCGCAACCTTCGCATCCACCCCGCCTGCTGGGTGGGCGCCCGCTTCGCCGAGGAGGTGCGCGGCTGGGACGGCGTGATGCAGAGCTACGCGGTGAACGAGTGGGAGGATCGCGGGATCCTGCTCGAGGCCACCTTCACGCCGCTCGCCTTCGGCGCACAGTGGCTGCCTGGCACTGGGATAGAGCACTCCGAGCGGGTGCTCGCCTACGACCGGATCGCCTCCACCGGAGTCCACCTCTCGGATCGGTCGGCAGGGCGGGTGGGGCTGTCGCGCGACGGCTCCCTGCGGATCACCTACCGCCTCACGGACGACGACGCGGCCCGGCTGACCTTCGGGATCGCCCGCGCGACCGAGCTCTTCTACGCCGCCGGCGCCCGGGAGGTCTACCCGCAGATCGCCGGGATCCCGACCATCCCGAAGGACCGGATCGCCGACCTCGAGGCCTCACCGCCGGCCGTCGGAGCGCTGCGCCTCGAGGCGTTCCATCCGATGGGCACGGCGCGAATGGACGCCGACCCCGGGGCCGGCGTCGTCGCCACCGACGGCGCCCTCCACGGCGCCGAGGCCCTCTATGTGGCCGACGGCAGCCTGCTGCCCAGCTCGATCGGCGTCAACCCGATGATGACCATCATCGCGATGGCGTCCCGGGTGGCGAGACAGCTGGCGGATCGCCTTAGCTAGCGACGGCCGCTCGGAGGCGGCCGTCGCGGTGCAATCCTTGCTACCCGGGACGCGTCCCGGAGCCGCTCGCTACGGAGTCCCGCCAGGCGGAGGGGACGACGGCGGAGGAGATGACGACGGAGGAGAGGAAGGCGGGGGCGGCGGGGTCGCGCCCGGGCCCTCGTCAGGCGTACCGAAGCGATCCGCCTGCTCGCTGAAGGATGTTCCCTCCTCCTGCATCGCGCGCCAGCCGCCGTAGGCGACGCCGATGGCGGCGATCAGGCCGAGCCAGACGCCGATCTTCGCGGGTCTTGTCGACCCCGTCCCGAGGTCGACGCCGCGCCGATGTCCGGCGGGTCTGATGATGCTGATAGACGATCAGGATCACGGAGAGGATTCCCGAGGCCGGCGACCATCGCGCTCGCGGCGACCGGTAGCCCAACCTCGGTCTGCGAGGCGCTGATCAGCGCCAGGCCGATCGCGGCCACCACCGTGATGAACAAGCACGATGTCGATAAAGCCGTACGCATCCCAGGCGTTCTCGGACGCTCGCTGCTCCGAAGCCAGCGCACGCTGACCTCGAGGCCGAACCAGTCGAAGATGAACATGATCAGGATCAGCGCGACGCCTGAAACGCCCGCGATCTTCTCGCCCTGGGTAAGTCTGGTGAAGTCCATGGAGTCTCCTCTGGTGGATGACCTGTGCTTCATTCAACCCGAGGCGGATTGATCCTCCCCAAACCTCAGGCCCACAAGGCCCTGGCGGCCAAGACCGTGTTCTGAAGCAGCATCGCGATGGTCATCGGGCCGACCCCGCCCGGCACCGGCGTGATCGCCCCGGCCACCTGGAGGACGGCCTCGAAGTCCACGTCGCCGACCAAGCCGTCGTCGGTGCGATTCACGCCCACGTCGATCACCGCGGCCCCGGGCTTCACCCAGTCCCCCTTCACCAGACGCGGCGAGCCGACGGCGGCAACCAGGATGTCGGCGCGGCGGCAGACGCCGGCCAGGTCCGGGGTCCGCGAATGGCAAACGGTCACCGTGGCGTTCGCGTTCAGAAGTAGGCTGGCGAGCGGCCTGCCGACCAGGATCGAGCGGCCGACCACCGCCGCCTCCGCGCCCTCCGTCTCGACCCCGGCGTGGCGGAGGAGCTCCATCACGCCCTGCGCCGTGCACGGCACCAGGCCCGGGCGGCCCTGGGCAAGCAGTCCGGCGCTCGAGGCGGTCAGCCCGTCTACGTCCTTCCCCGCGTCGATCGCGGCGATCACCGCGTCCTGGTCGATCTGCGCGGGGAGCGGCAGCTGGACCAGGATCCCATCCACCTTGTGATCGGCGTTCAACTCGCCGACCAGGGCCAGCAACTCGCCCTGGCCGATCGAGTCCTCCAGCCGGTGGTGGACCGAGCGCATCCCCACCTCCTCAGCCTGGCGGCGCTTGTTGGCGACGTAGACCTCGGAGGCGGGGTCTTCACCGACGAGCACGGTGGCCAGGCCCGGCGCCCGGCCATCGTTCGCAGCAGCGAGCTCCCTCACGGAAGCCGCCACCTGCGCGCGGACCTCCGCCGCGACGGCCTTGCCGTCTATCACGGTCGCGGTCACGCCCGGCGAGCCTCAGGTCTCAGACCTTCTTCAGCGGCGCGTAATCCGCCATCAGCTTTCGCTCCGTCGCCTCACCCGCGAACCGCACCACGATCACCTGGTCGGGCTCCACCGCCGTCACCACGCCCTCCCCCAGGGTGGCGTGCACGATGTCGTCGCCGACTTGGAGCGCGAGCGGCGAGGGCTCCGGTCGGCGGCGCTCCGGCGTACCGATCCCGAGCGGCGTGCCGAGCCCGGCGGCGGCAGCCCAGCCGGTGGGCGATGCCGTGCCTTGGCGCTCGACCAGCTCGTCCGGGATCTCGCCCAGGAACCGGGAGCGCAGGTTGTGCCCGCGACCGCCGTGCAGGCTTCGGCGCCGCGCGAAGGTCATGAACAGCCGCTGCTTTGCCCGCGTCACGCCCACGTAGCAAAGACGGCGCTCCTCCTCGAGATTGCCCTCCTCGAGCGACCGCATGTGCGGGAAGACCCCCTCCTCGCAGCCGATCATGAACACCGCCTCGTATTCGAGCCCCTTGGCGTTGTGGAGGGTCATCAGGGTGCAGACGCTCTCCTCTTCCTTGAGCGCGTCCTGGTCGGTGTACAGCGCGATCTGGGCCAGGAACTCCTCCAGCGGCCCCGCCTCGCTCTCGCCCTCCAGCTCACGATTGGCGTCGAACTCGCCGGCGACGCCGATCAGCTCCTGGAGGTTCTCGACTCGCCCCTCGGCCTCGATGGTCCGTTCCGCTTGAAGCGCCTCGAGGTAGCCGGTGTCGGTGAGCACAGCCTCGAGCAGCCCAGCCACCGAGCCGGCCCCTTCGGCGGCGGGGGAGGCGGCGCCGAGGGGGGCCAGGCCCCCCCTGCGCTCACGCAGGCCCACCATCGTGTCGGCGAAGCGGCGGACCGCCTTCAACGCCGCCGCGCCCAGGCCGGGCGTCTGCTCGGGCTGGGTGAACACGTCCCAGATGTCCTGCCCGGTGGTGTTGGCGTGCGACAGCAGCCGCCCCTGGGTCGTCTGGCCGATCCCGCGACGCGGCGAGTTGACGATCCGAGCGAACGAGACCGCGTCGGCGGGGTTCGTGATCAGGCTCAGGTAGGCGATCGCGTCCTTGATCTCCGCCCGCTCGTAGAACTTCGTGCCCCCGATCACCTGGTACGGGATCTCGAAGCGCACCAGCGTGTCCTCGAGCACCCGGCTCTGCGCGTTGACCCGGTAGAAGACCGCGATCTCGTCGCGCGGCACGCCCTCGTCCGCCGCCAGCCGCTCCACCTCCGAGGCCACCCAGCGCGCCTCGGCGTGCTCGTCGTCCAACTCGACGATCGTCACGGGCTCGCCGCGGCCCGCGTCAGTCCACAGGCGCTTGGGCTTCTGGCCGCGATTGTTGGAGATCACCCCGTTGGCGGCGTCGAGGATCGTCTGCGTGGAGCGGTAGTTCTGCTCCAGCTTGACCACCGTCGTCTCCGGGAAGTCGCGCTCGAACTCGAGGATGTTGCGGATGTCGGCATGCCGGAAGCCATAGATGGACTGGAAATCGTCCCCCACAACGAGCAGATTCCCCTGCTCGGTGCCGAGGAGCTGGAGGAGGCGGTACTGAACCCGGTTCGTGTCCTGGTACTCGTCGACCAGCACCCAGCGGAAGGCCTGGCGGTAGCGCTCGCGCACGTCCTCGAACAGCTCCAGCAGGTTGACGGTCCGCACGAGCAGGTCGTCGAAGTCCATCGCGTTGGCCTCCAGCATCCGCCGCTCGTAGAGCCGGTAGACGTCGGCGGTGGTGCGCTCGAAGTGGGAACCCTGGGCCCCGGCGTACTCGTCCGGGTCGATCAGCTGGCTCTTGGCCCCCGAGATCTGCGCCCGCACGGCACGGGGCGGAAAGCGCTTGGGGTCGACGTCCAATTCCTCCAGGCAACGCTTCACCATCCGCAGCGAGTCCGCCCCGTCGTAGATCGTGAAGCCGCGCTTGTAGCCCAGGCGCTCGGCATTGGCCCGGAGGATTCGCGCGCAGGCCGAGTGGAAGGTCATCACCCACATCAGCCGCGACACACGGCCGACCAGCTGTTCGACCCGCTCGCGCATCTCGCCGGCGGCCTTGTTCGTGAAGGTGATCGCCAGGATCTCCGAGGGTTGCGCCTGGCCGGTCGCCAGCAGGTAAGCGATCCGGTAGGTGAGCACCCGCGTCTTCCCCGAGCCGGCGCCCGCAAGGACCAGGAGCGGCCCCTCGCCGTGCGTGACCGCCTCGCGCTGGGGCGGGTTCAGCTCCGCGAGCAGGCGCTCGACCTGGCTCGCGCCCGGCGCGGTCGGCCTCAGCTCGGTCTCGGTGCCCACCAAACCGAGCATAGCTGCGGCCGCGGCGCGCTCAGCCCCCCGCCGTGGAGGGCCCGCGCTTGGGATTCAGCTCGCGCACCTCGCCCTCGGCAGCCTTGCCGTCGAGCTCGCCCATCCGCCGCTCGAGCTCGCCGAGCCGCTCCGACAGCTGCTTGATCGCGTCCGCAACCGGGTCCGGCAGGTGGATCCAGTCGGCGTCGGGCCCTTCCACCTTGCGGCCCTCGACGCGGACCGGGTGGCCGGGATTGCCGACCACGGTGGAGTTGGGCGGCACGTCCTCGATCACGACGGTGTTGGCGCCGACCTTCGCGCAGTGGCCAACCGTGATCGGGCCGAGCAGCTTGGCGCCGGAGCCGATCGAGACATCGTCCTCGACCGTCGGGTGGCGCTTGCCGCGCGCGAACCCGGTGCCGCCCAGGGTGACTCCCTGATACAGGGTCACCCGGTCCCCGATCTCGGCCGTCTCGCCGATCACGACCCCAGACCCGTGGTCGATGAACAGGTCGGCGCCGATCCTGGCGGCCGGATGGATCTCGACCCCGGTCACCGACCGGGTCGCGTAGGAGAGGGCCATCGGCGCCAGCGGCACGTCGGACTCGTGCAGGGCGTGGGCCACGCGATGGACGAGGATCGCCTGCACCCCGGCCCAGTTCATGAGGATCTCGGCCGTGCCGACTCCGCGCGCCGCAGGGTCGCGATCTCGCGCCGAGGCGACGTCGGCCCTGATCTCCTTGACCACGCGCTGGAAGGTGCCGAGGCCGAACACGGCTACAGCGTAGGGGCTAGGGACGAAGTCCTCGGGCGGCGCCTTAGTTGGCCGGGGCTAGGGACGAAGTCCCGGTAGCCGCGTGTGGACCTGCCGGGTCAGGCTGGCGCCCTAACCCGGTGGCAACGTAGCCGAAGGCGAGGCTTCCACCGGAGTGATTCATTCCGGGGCGAAGAACGGCAGTGACATGTAGCGCTCGCCGCCGTCGGGGACGATGACCACGACCCGCCCGCCCGACAGCCCGGGCCGCGCGGCGAGCTCCAATGCCGCCTCGATCGCGGCGCCGGCGGAGATTCCGACCAGCAGGCCCTCGCGTTGGGCCGCCTCCCGCGCCCGCCGAAGCGCGGTCTCGTCGTCAACCGGGATCACTTCGTCGATCACCGAGCGGTCGAGCACCTCGGGCACGAAGCCGGCGCCGATCCCCTGGATCTTGTGTGGGCCAGGCAGCCCACCGGAGAGCACCGCCGACGTCGCCGGCTCCACCGCAACCACCTGAACGGAGGGACGGCGCTCCTTGAGCGTTTGCCCGACACCGGTGATCGTGCCGCCGGTGCCGACGCCGCAGACGAGCGCGTCGACCTCGCCGTCGAGGTCGCGCCAGATCTCCTCAGCGGTCGTTCGCCGATGGACCTCGGGGTTGGCCGGGTTGTTGAACTGCTGGGGCATGAACGCGCCACGCTCGCTCATGATCCGCTCCGCGAGCTCCACCGCCTCGTTCATGCCACCCAGCGATGGCGTCTCGTGAACCTCGGCGCCGTAGGTGCGAAGCAGCGCGGTCCGCTCCCGGGTCATCCCCTCCGGGAGCGTCAGCACCAGCTCGTAGCCGCGCGCCGCGCACACCATCGCCAGCGCGATCCCCGTGTTGCCGCTGGTCGGCTCGATGATCACCGAACGCCCGGGCTCGATCAGCCCATTCCGCTCGGCTGCGTCGATCATCGCGACCCCGATCCGGTCCTTGACCGACCCGCCGGGATTCAGGTACTCGAGCTTGGCGACAACCTCTGCGCCAAGCCCGTCGGCCATTCGCCGCAGAGCGACGAGCGGCGTGTTGCCGACGGTGCTTGACGCCTCGCGCGCGATCGCTGCACGTCCATCTGCTGTGTGCGGCTCTCCACCCACGTCGCAGCCAAAGTACCCGGAAGGGCGGCGTTCGCGCCCACCGAGTGATCGGGGGTCAGGGGCCGAGCCGGAAGATGTTGGTCCTGGTGCTGAAGTAGATCGGGCCGCCGTCGAGGGGAGCCTCGACCGAGAACAGGGGATCGGGATGGACGTAGAAGGGCGCCTGCGAGGCGATGCCCGTGCGCGCAGGGGTCAGGCCGGGCGCGACGAATCGTGCCGGTGTTGAAGTCGGCGAAGAAGAGCTGGCCATAGCTCGAGAGCCCGCACAGATTGCAGAAGGCGGTTCCGGTTATCCCTTGCGATTCGGCGATGAAGAGCTTCGGCTGCACCGGGGCCGGCCCGTCCTGGTTGGTGTTGCGCGGCGCCGGGGGCGGCGAGCCGCACGTTGCCGACGGCCCCCAGCCGTGGTTCCTGAGCCTCAGCCGAGCGACCAGGTTGACCTCGTCGTTGCACTCGTCGCCGTTGTCGGTCAGCCAAAGCCCGCCCTGCTGCGGATCGAACGTAAAGCCGAACGAGTTGCGGATCCCGTAGGCGATGATCGGGCTTCCCGCCAGCGGGTTGTCGGAGGGCACCGTGCCGTCCGCGTTCAGCCGCAGCACCTTCCCGGCCAGGCTGGCCAGGTCCTGGGCGAGCGCGGGCATGGTGTGTTCCCCGATGACGACGTAGAGCTTGCCCTCGGGGCCGAACATGATCCGGCCGCCGATGTGAAACCTGGCGGTCGGGAGGTTCCGCAGGACCGCGAAGCCGCTGCCGTCGGCACGGATCCGCAGGAGCTGGTTCCTCGCCGTCCCCGACACCGTGCGGGTAACGAACGCCCACACGCGGCCGTCGCTCGGGTGGCTCGGATGCAGGGCCAGGCCCAGTAGTCCCTGTTCGCCGGCGCTCGCCACGTTCGGGACCGTGAAGAACGGCGTGCTTGTCCCGGTGCTCGGGTTGAGCCGCATGATGCGGCCCGTGTAGCGCTCGCCGTAGAGGATGCTGCCGCCGCCCGGCGTCGCCGTGAAGGCCGCGGGCACGGCGAGCTCCGAGGGAGAGACCGGCTGTGCGGTCGCCGCGAGGGCGCTCCCCGGCGAGACGACGAGGGCGGCGGCCACGAGCAGGGTGGCCCGCACCGACAGGCGCTTCATGGCTTCAGCCCCACGGCCTCGAGGGCACGGGCGCGATCCGTGAACACCTTCGAGGCGATACGGGGCTCCGCCTCGCATCCAAGCGACATGCGCGATGCGCTCTTCCACCTCCGCCCCGCTGCCCTGCCCGACCGCGGTTGACCTGACAAGGGCAACGACGGCATCCCCGGCGTCGAGCAGCTCCTCCACCTCGACGCGAAACTCAGCCCAGACGTCGAACGACCTCTCCAAGAAGGCGCGATACGCCTCGCGGCCGTGGAGGACGCCTTCATCCGGCAGCCGGTCGGAGAGGTCGACCTCGAGGTCAGGGTCCATCCGGCTCGACCATCGCGCCGATGTCCCCTCGCTCGTACAACTCGTAGAGCGCCGCCGCCGCTTCGAGGTTCTCGCGCGACATCGTCAGGGCTTCTCCAGCGGAGGGCGCTCCGGGCGAAGCACCAGAACCTCACCTGGCACGGACTCGAGGGCCCATGCCACCTCCTCCGGGGAGAAGCCGTCAGACGAGCTCGTGGCCGCCGGCAGCACGATCGTGTCGAAGCGCTCCTCGCGGATCACCGCCTCGAGGGCGTGACGAGACGTCCGCCCCCGCTCGATCCGTGCATCCACCACGAGCCCGGCCCGGGTCGCGCGCTGGTCTATCAGCTCGAGCATCGACAGGGCGCCCTCGCATTCGCTGCCCAGCGGCGCCTCGAGCGAGAGCGCCTTCGGAACGATCGCCAGGTAGATCGGCACCAGCGTGGCGTCCTGAGCCGCCGCGAGACGCAGAGTCGCCTCCAGGCTTCGCTCGGAAAGGGTCGAGCCAAGAAAGGGGAAGAGGATCCGGGGCCCCCGGCCCGCTTGTCGGCGCCTGCGACCGAGCCAGCTCACGGCACCGGCTCCTCGAGGCGCGCCCGGTCGGCGACGATGCGTACGTCGACCCCCGGCAGCCTGCGGATCAGGCGCTCGGGAAGGGATTCGCGGAGACGACCGAGGCCCGAGCGAATCGGGGGCTGGCCGATCAAGACATAGGTCGTCCCGCGCTCCGCGGCGACCTTCGCCGCGATGTCGGCAACGTCGTCACCTTCCTCGACCAGCATGCGGGCGCCGAGGACCGCTGCGAGCCGTTCGAGCGCCCCCAGCTGCTCGCGCTCCTCCCCCGATCGGCGGGACCCCGGCTCGGCGACGTAGAGCAGATCCAGGTCTGCCCCAAGCCGCTGCGCCGACCGCCAGGCGCGACGGACGAGGCGCTGGGAGCGCGGTCTCGGGGTGACCAGCGCCAGGACGCGCTCGGCGACCGCTTGAGGAGCCGCTTCGATCACCTGATCGCGTGTTCCAACGGGCGCCGCCCCGCGACGCGGCCGCGCCTTCGCCTCGACCTCCTCCGCGGTCTGGCGGAGGGCGAGCTCGCGCAGCGTTGCGAGGTTCTCGATCCGGAAGAAGTTGTTGAGCGAGGCTTCGACCCGCTCGGGCGGGTAGATCTTCCCCGCCCGGAGACGGTCGATCAGGGCCTCCGGAGTGAGATCGACGAGGACGACCTCATCGGCGCTCGCGAGGACGGTATCGGGGAACGTCTCTCGCACGCGAACCCCGGTGAGCTCGGCAACCTGGTCGTTGAGCGCCTCCAGGTGCTGGACGTTGACGGTCGAGAAGACGTCGATCCCGGCCTCGAGCACGTCGTCGATGTCCTCGTAGCGTTTCGCGTGCTCCAGGCCAGGCGCGTTCGTGTGGGCGAGCTCGTCGATCAGCGCGACCTCCGGTGCCCGCACGAAGATCGCCGGCAGGTCCATCTCCTCGAGCGTCGCCTCGCGGTAGGGCACCCGTCGGGTCGGCAGGCGCTCGAGGCCCGCCGCCTGGGCCTCCGTCTCGGCCCGCCCGTGGGGCTCCAGGTAGGCGATCACCACGTCACGGCCGGATTCCTTCTCCGCCTTTCCTTCGAGCAGCATCCGGTAGGTCTTGCCGACCCCGGCTGCCATCCCAAGGAAGATCTTGTAGTGGCCACGCCCACTCCTAGGCATCGGCCGATTTTCCCCCACGGCGATCCCCGCCGCAGTTAGGCGCCGAGGACGTTGTGTACCAGCAGGTCGATCAGCTTGATCCCGACGAACGGTGCGATCAGGCCGCCGAGGCCGTAAATCAACATGTTCCTGCGCAGCATCGCCGTCGCCCCCACCGCGCGGTAACGGACTCCGCGCAGCGCCAGCGGCACGAGCGCCGGGATCACCAGCGCGTTGAAGATGATCGCGGAGACGATCGCCGACTCGGGCGTGCCGAGGGCCATGATGTTGAGCTTGTCGAGCGGCCCATCGCTTCCCGCGGCAGCCGCGTAGGTCGCGGCGAAGATCGCCGGCAGGATCGCGAAGTACTTCGCAACGTCGTTGGCGACCGAGAACGTCGTCAGCGCCCCGCGAGTGATCAGGAGCTGCTTGCCGATCTCGACCACCTCGATCAGCTTGGTCGGATTCGAGTCCAGATCGACCATGTTCCCGGCTTCGCGAGCCGCCTGAGTGCCGGTGTTCATCGCCACCCCGACGTCCGCCTGGGCGAGCGCGGGGGCATCGTTGGTTCCGTCGCCGGTCATCGCCACCAACCGACCCTCGGTCTGAAGCTCGCGGATCAGATCGAGCTTGCGCTCCGGGGTGGCCTGGGCGAGGAAGTCGTCCACCCCGGACTCGTCGGCGATCTTCGCCGCCGTGAGCGGGTTGTCACCGGTCACCATCACAGTTCGGATGCCCATCGCCCGGAGCTGGTCGAAGCGGCGGCGCATCCCCTCCTTGATCACGTCCTTGAGGTAGATGACCCCGAGCACCTGGCCGTCGCGGGCGACCGCCAGCGGTGTGCCGCCGTCTCGACCGATCCGATCCATCGTCTGGCTCAGCTCGGGCGGCGCCTGGCCGCCGCTTGCCGCCACGAGTTCGAGGATCGCGTCGCCGGCTCCCTTGCGGATGCGGGTGCCATTGAGGTCAACACCGCTCATCCGCGTCTCGGCGCTGAAGGGGATGAAGTGCGCGTGGGCGGCGAGCTCGTGCTCGCGAATCCCGTACTGCTTTGCGAGCACCACGATCGAGCGTCCCTCGGGCGTCTCGTCCGCGAGCGACGCGTATTGGGCGGCCTCAGCCAGCTCCACCTCGGTCACTCCGGGCATTGGGATGAACTCGGTTGCCTGGCGATTGCCGAGCGTGATCGTCCCTGTCTTGTCGAGCAGCAGCACGTCGACGTCGCCCGACGCCTCGACCGATCGGCCGGAGAGCGCCAGGACGTTGCGGCGCACGAGCCGGTCCATACCTGCGATTCCGATCGCCGACAGCAGCGCGCCGATCGTGGTCGGGATGAGCGCCACCAGCAGGGCGACCAGGGTCGCGACGGAGACGTTCGTGTTCGCGAACTCCGCGAAGGGGCGCAAGGTGGCCACGACGACAAGGAAGACGAGAGTGAGGCCGGCGAGCAGAATGCCCAGCGCGATCTCGTTCGGCGTCTTGCGGCGGCTGGCACCCTCCACGAGAGCGATCATCCGGTCGAGGAACGACTGCCCGGGCTCCTGGGTGACCTCGACGACGATCCGATCCGAGAGCACACGAGTGCCACCGGTGACCGCCGAGCGGTCGCCGCCGGCCTCGCGGATCACCGGTGCCGACTCGCCGGTGACGGCGGACTCGTCAACCGACGCGATCCCCTCGATCACCGTACCGTCGCCGGGGATGGTCTCGCCCGCCTCGACCACCACGACGTCGCCCTTGGCGAGCTCGCTCGCCGGCTTCTCTCCACCGTCCCGAAGCCGCGCGATCGTCTCGGTGCGCATCGCCCGAAGGGCTGCGGCCTGGGCCTTGCCGCGCCCCTCCGCGAGCGCCTCGGCGAGATTGCCGAACAGGACTGTGAGCCAGAGCCACACGGCGACCACACCGGTGAACCACGCCGGCTCGTCGCCCCCGCCGAGCGGCTCGCCGCCGCCGATTTGAATCGCCCAGCCGAGGGTCGTGATCAGGGCGCCGATCTCGACCACGAACATGACCGGGTTGTGGACCATCCAGCGCGGGTCCAGCTTGCGGACGCTGTCCAGAAGTGCCGACCGCACGATCGTGCCGGTGAGCAATTGACTTCGGCTCACGAGGCCCCCTCGTCGAGCGCGATGTTCAGTTCGAGCACGTTCACCCCCGGCTCACCGAGCACTCCGAGCGCGCGGCCGTCGGTGTGCTCGTCGACCAGCTCCAGCACGGCGTCGACGTCGAGTCCGCGCTCCTCCGCGACGCGGTTGGCCTGGATCCGGGCGTTGGCCTGCGAGATGTGCGGGTCGACGCCGGAGGCCGAAGTGGTGACGGCATCGACAGGGACGTCGGTGAGCTCGAGCCCCGGCGTATAGCTGCCCTCGCGCGCCAGGTAGGCCTTGGCCTTGTTGGCGAAGTAGCTGCGCAACTCGCGGTTGTTCGGGCCGAGGTTGTTGAAGTAGGTGACGTCGGGCGAGTACCCCGTCACCGAGGGGCGGGGCTGGAAGTAGGCCGGATCGCGTTCGCGGCCCTGGTCGTTCCTTGCCTCGCGGCTGAACGGCTGGGCGATCAGACGTGAGCCGACGACCTCGCCGTTGACCTCGACCTTTGAGCCGTCGGCTTCATCCCCGAACAGCACCTGGGACACCCCGGTCGTGACGAGCGGGTAGGCGATCCCCAGCAGCACGGTGAGGACAACGATCGCGAGGGCGGAGTTGATCAGGTCGCGCTGCATCGTCGGCCCCTAGAACAGCTCCGGAGTCAGGCCCTGGACGATCGGCCCCAGCAGATAGGCGGGGAAGAAGGTGAGTGCGGCGACGATCACGATCACCCCGAGCAGCAGCACGACGAACGTGGGCGTGTCGGTGCGGAAGGTGCCGAGCCCGGGCGGCGCGACGCGCTTACCGGCGAGCGAGCCCGCGACCGCGAGCGCCGCCAGCAGCGGCACGAAGCGCGCGATCAGCATCGTCACGCCTCCCACCAAGTCGGCGAACGTGATCCCGTAGGCGCCCACATTGCCGGGGGCATTGGGCTGGAGGTATCCGGTGAAGCCGGCGAATGCGGAGCCGTTGTTGTTGCCCTGGGAGGTGTACGCGTAGAGCGTCTCCGAGAATCCCTGCGGGCCGGGGTTGTAGATCGACGGATCTCCGTAGGCAGTCGCCAGCGCCAGCGCCGTTGTGCCGAGCACGAGCAGCGGGGTGACCAGCGTCCCGATCAGGACGAGTTTCACCTCGCGCGACTCGATCTTCTTGCCGAGATACTCGGGGGTCCGCCCGACCATGAGCCCGGCGATGAACACCGCCAGCAAGACGAAGAGCAGCATCCCGTAGAGGCCTGATCCGACCCCCCCGAAGATCACCTCCCCGGTCGCCATCAACCCCAGCGGGACCAGCCCGCCGATTCCGGTGTAGGAGTCGTGTGAGGAGTTGACCGAGCCGTTCGAGGCGGCGGTCGTAGCCGCGGCCCATTCGGCGCTGTCGGCGATCCCGAAGCGCTGCTCCTTGCCTTCCAGGTTTCCCCCGGTCGTGCCCTCGGCCGAGGCCAGCTCGAGCCCGGCGTCCTTTTGCGCCGGCGAGCCGTTCTGCTCGGCCCCGTAGGCGACGCCGATCGCCACGACGAGCGCCGTCAGCATCGCCACATAGAGCGCCCAGCCCTGGCGTCGATTGCCGACCATCCTCCCGAACGTGGCGGTGAGCGCCGCCGGGATCAGCAGGATCAAGAGCAGTTCGACGAAGTTGGAGAGCGCGGTCGGGTTCTCAAACGGCATCGAGCTGTTGACGTTGAAGAAGCCGCCGCCGTTCGTGCCGAGCTGCTTGATCGCGATCTGGGAGGCGGCCGGGCCGAGGGCGAGGGTCTGCTCCTGGCCGGTGACCGTCGTGTAGCTCTCCGGCCCCGCGAGGGTCTGGATCACGCCCTGCGAGACCAGCACGAGCGCCGCGACGAAGGAAATCGGCACCAGGATGTAGACGAGCGAACGGATCGTGTCCTGCCAGAAGTTGCCGAGCGAACTGCCGCTGCGGCTGGCGAAGCCGCGGATAACGGCGATCAGCACCGCCATTCCGACCGCCGCCGAGACGAAGTTCTGGACAGCCAGGCCGCCCATCTGCGAGAAGTAGGAAAGGGTCGTCTCGCCGCCGTAGAACTGCCAGTTGGTGTTCGAGACGAACGACGAGACGGTGTTGAAGCTGAGGTCGGCCGTGCCGGAGTCGAATCCCGCCGGGTTCCACGGGTGGACGCCCTGGGTGCGCAGGATCAGGTAGAGGACCAGCCAGAAGAGGGCGCTGAAGACGATCGCGGTGCGCGCGTAGGACTTCCAGTCCTGCTCTCGGTGCGGGTTGACCCGCAGGAGGCGGTAGAGAAGCCGCTCGACGGGGGCGAGGATGGGTGTCAGGAAGACACGCTCGCCGGTGTAGACACGCGCCATGTAGGCGCCAAGAAACGGGGTGATCGCGGTCAGGACGGCGAGGTAGATCGCGATCTGGAGCCAGCCGTTGGCCGTCATCGGGAGCTCATAGGTTTTCCCCGCGCAGCAGCGCGTAGAGCAGGTATGCAGCGAGGAGAACCGAGACGATCAGGCCCATCAGCTCGGCGCCGCTCATACGCGGTCGAGCCCCTCGATCAGCAGGTAGAAGACCGCGAAGCAGAGAACGGCGATCAGGATCGCGAGCGCGTCCACCTCAGTTCCCCTGAGAGCGTCGATGCACGGTCCCAGCTTGCCCCCGCCGGCGTAAAGGAAGAATCAAGACTTGGGCCGCCGGATACAGAAGGTGTGAAGGGCGGTGCTTGCTACGCCAGCCTGTAACCGACACCGGGATCGGTGCGGATCAGGCGCGGCGCCCCTGTCCCCGGCTCGATCTTGCGCCGCAGGTTGGCGATGTGAGCGCGCAGCACCTGGGTGTCGTCCTGGAACCCGGGGCCCCAGACCTCGCGCAGGAGCGCTCGATGGGTGAGCAGGCGACCCCGGTTGAGCGCGAGTTGTCGCAGCAGGCCGTACTCGGTGGGCGTCAGGTGTATATCCCCGCCGTCGCGGCTGACGGTGCGCGCGGATAGGTCGATGCGAAGCCCGCCGACCTCGATGACGGGATCGGATTCGCCAGGCTCCGAACGACGCAGCGCGGCGCGCAGCCGGGCCACGAGCTCGTCGGGTCCGAAGGGCTTGGTCACGTAGTCGTCGGCGCCGGCCTCTAACGCGCGCACCTTCTCGCGCTCGTCGCCGACGGCCGAGAGCACCAGGATCGGCATCCCGCTCCACTCGCGAATCGAGCGCGTGACGTCGACGCCGTCCCCGTCAGGCAGGATCAAGTCGACGATCGCCGCGTCCGGTGGACGGACGGCGACGGCGTCCAGCGCCTCGTTGACGGTCGTCGCCGGGACAACCTCGAAACCGGCGTCGCCGAGGATGACCCGCAGCGCCCGAAGAATCTGCGACTCGTCGTCGCAGATCAAGATCCGCTGACGCGAGCTCATTGCGGGGCGGCCGAGCTCGGGGCCTCCGCCGCCGCCGGAACGGAGTCAAGCGGCAGGCGAACGGCGAAGGCCGCGCCCTGGCCGGGCAGCGACTGTGCTCTCAGGCTGCCTCCATTCGCCTCGACGAACCCACGTGCGATCGCCAGCCCGAGGCCCGTGCCCTCGCTCCTTTCGCCCGCGGTGTGGAACGGCTCGAAGATTCGCTCGAGCTCCTCGCGCGGGATCCCCGGCCCCCGGTCGGAGACGCGGATCGCGACATCGCTGCCGATCCGCTCGGCGGCGACCGTCACCGGCTCCTCGCCGGCGTGGCGAACGGCGTTCTCGATTACGTTCGCGAGCGCGCGTTCGATCTGGGTCGGGTCGGTTCGGAACATCGGCAGGCTCGGCTCGATCGAGACGTCGAACCCGCCCGGCGGGGGCTCGACTTCCGCGAGCGCGGACTCGATCAGCTCATCGGCCGAGCACCAGTCGGGTTGGGGCTCGAGCTGACCCGCCTGGACTCGTGACAGGTCGAGGAGATTGTCGACCATCCTGGTCAGGCGCTGGCTCTCGGTCGTGATCACGGAGATCAGCTCGGCGCGCGCATCGTCGTTCAGGCTCCGTGAGCTGAGCCCTCCCGCGGCCGCGGCAATCGCGGTCAGGGGCGACCGCAGGTCGTGCGACACCGACCGCAGGAGCGCGGTCTTGACGACGTTCAAGCGGCGGAGCGCACGAGTCTCGATCACCTGAGCCTCCAGGCCCTCACGCTCGCGTGCGGCGGTCAGCAGGGTCTCGAGGCTGGGGACAATCCGGCTTTCGAGCGCGTCGATCGCGTCGGGGTCGGCCTCGTTGGGGACGAGAACCGTTCCGGTTCGCTCGCCGGAGACCACGACCGGCAGCGCCCGTCGGCGCTCGTCGCTGTCTTGCCATCCAAGCTTCACCTCGACCCAGGGCAGACCGAACGTGCGGGCGATTCGCTGCCCCACGACCTGAAGCGAGGTCTCGATGCTCTCGGCGCCGAGAAGGATCCTGGCCATCTCCGCGGTCAGGTCGGCCTCGCCCCGCCGCTTCTCGGCCTCGTCGGCGCGGGCCCGGGCGGCGCCCGCCAGGGTTGAGGTGACCGCGGCGACGGCGAGGTAGACGCCGAGCGTGACCCAGTTCTCCTCGTCGGCAATCGTGAACCGGCCCGTCGGCGGGATGTGAAAGAAGTTGAACGCGGCGGCGCTGACGATCGAGGTCCCCACCCCGAGCGCCAGCCCCCATCGACTCGAGACGATCAGAACCGGCAGCAGGTAGAGGACGCCGGCCGCCGCAACGGGCATCACCTCCCGCAGCCCGTAGATGGCGCCGGTGACAGAGGCGACTGCGAGCGCCGCCACGACGATCCCCGCTCCCACCCGCCTGGTTGTCAGCGGACCTGTCATAGCGTGCATGGTGCCCTTTCCGGGCCTAAATGTGGTACATCCCCGCCCCGGCCTCCTCGGCCTCGCGGCGGGCGATGTCGGCGATCGTGGTTCCGCGGAAGACGTCCCGGAGGGCCTCGACGCCCTGCTCCCAGATCCCGCCGGCCTCCTTGCCCTCCTCCCCCAACTTGCCGTCGAGGGACTGGACGACCTCGAGCACGTTGATCTCCTGGGCCGGGCGGGCGAGCGTGTAGCCGCCCTTGACGCCACGGTGGCTCTGGAGGAGCCCATCGCGGCGCAGGGTCGTGAACAGCTGCTCGAGGAACTGCACGGGCATCGCCCTCCGCTCGGCGATCTGGGCGATCGGCACCGGTCGCTCCCCCGAGCGGGCCAGCTCGGCGAGGGCCACCACCGCATAGCGGGATTTCGAGGTCACCGAGATCATCCGAACCTTTGTATCGGAATCCGCGGCGTCGAAAAAAGGTCGCTGTTTCCGCTCGGCTGCCGACACCGCTTGTTTGGTCGCCGCTAGGATGGGAACACCGGCCCGAATGGTCGGTATTCGTACTCTTGGGGACCACTGATCGGGGCTTAGGCGCGGGTCATGGTCGGAGTGAGGGAGTCTTGAGCGACGATCGACGCTGCATGGTCATAGATGCCCAGCCCACCGTGCGCCTGGGGGTGCGCGAGGTGCTCGGGCAGCGATACGAGGTCGAGGAGGCCGAGAACGGGGACAGCGCCCTGGAGCTGCTCACCTCGATCGGGGACTTCGACGTCGCGATCGTCGACCTGGGCCTCGCGAACGGGAGCGAGCGAGGCGGGGACCTCTCGGGCATGGCCGCGATCCGTGCGCTTCGCCAGGCACAGCCCGGCCTCGGAATCGTCGCTCACGGGCCCGAGGCTCAGCATCACGCCGCCACCGAAGCGATCAAGGCGGGCGCCACCGCCTACGTGGTCAAGAGCTCCTCCGTGGAGGAGCTGAACCGGGCGGTGGACGCCGCCCTGGAGGCGGAGCGGTTCGTCGACCCGGCGGCGGGTCGCCCTCGACGTGGATCCGCGATCACGCGCCGCCAGCGCGAGATCCTTCAGCTCTACGCCGACGGCCAGTCGACCGCGCGGGTTGCGGAGCGCCTCGGCCTGAGCGCCGAGACCGTCCGCACGCACACGAAGGCGATCCTGGCGCGACTCAGCGCCCGCGACCGCGCACACGCGGTAGCGATCGCCCTGCGCAGCTCGCTGATCGAGTAACCCCAGCCGCGGGGTTTCCTAGATCCAGCCGCGGTCGCGTGCGATCAGGACCGCCTGGGCACGATCGACCGCATCGATCTTGCGGTAGACGTTGTGCAGGTGGGTGCGAATGGTGCTCACCGAGAGCGACAGCTCGGAGGCGATCTGCTTGTAGACCTTGCCCTCGGCAAGCCCGCGCAAGGCATCGACCTCTCGCACGGACAGCGGGCAGGGGTCCGAGCTGCGCCGGCGTTCAGGGGCCGTGTGGGGAAACTCGTACAGGAGCGGCGCCAGTCGCTCGCGCTCGATCCCGAGCCGCGAGGCTGCATCGACCATCGCGTCGACGGGAGCAGCCTCGCCGTGGGCGTGGTGGACGATCAGATCGGCGAGCCGGATCGCCGCCGCATGCCCATTGGCCCGCGAGGTGTGATGTCGCTCGACCGCCGTCACGACGCCGGGGGGAAAGCCCCAGCGCCTGATCAGGACCGCGCCCACCAGGGCGTGGTCGATCCCGAGCTCGCGACGCTCGCATCGCACCCTCGCATCGGGCGCCATCCTGCGGTCGTCGAGCTTCTCGAACTGCCCGTACATCTCCGACAGCACCAGACGCCCGATGTCGTGAACAAGGGCCGCGACCGCCAGCTCGTCTTGGTCGCCGAGGCGCGCCAGCTCTGCGATCCGGTCCGCGGCATGACGCGTGGCCACCGCGTGACGCCGGAAGCGCTCGTACGGGACCGCTCGAGCGCTCGGTGAATCCAGCGGGTCGTAGGTGTCGATCGCGGCCATGACCTCGCGCACGCCCGGTGGGCCCAGCGCTTCGATCGCCTGCCGGACCCCGCCGGCGCCGCCACCGGCATCGCGCGGCGTCCCCAGCCGCGCGCATGATCGCGATCGTGAGTGCGACGTCAGACTCGATCGCCTGGATCAGCTCACCGGGCGACGTCGCCTCGCGCTCGGAAGCGCGAAGGAGCCGCCGGCAGGACTCCGCCAGCGCCGGCAATCGGGAGGCGGAGTCGAACGCCGCCGCGAGGCGGCGGCCGCCCTGCCCCCCGCCGCGCTCGTGCGTCGCGGCTGCCGTGGGCATCCCACCGTTCATCTTCTGTGGCTTCGCCTTCGGTGGCTTGGTGTGCGTTTGCGGCCGCGCGCGCTTCCGCGAGGGGCGTGTGGCCCCCTTCCGCGGCGCGGGCGCGCGCTTTTGCGGCGCCCGCTGGCGCCGCTGCTTGGTAGCTACCTGAGGCATGGGTGTCCTTACCCGTTTCCATAATCGGCAGGGTGGCCACCCATGTTTAGCCCCGGCGCCCGGATCGCCCCCCAATCCGACCTGAGGAGCGCCCCCGCTCGGGCTTACCCGAGCCTGTTCAACGCCCGCTCGATCCTGGCCAGCGACTCCTCGCGCCCCAGGGCGGCGAGCGAGTCGAAGATGCCCGGTGAGACGGTGGTACCCGTGATCGCCACCCGGATTGGCTGATAGACGGCCTTCGCGCTGCGGCCCGACCGCTCCACCACCGGGCTCAGCACAGCCTCGATCGAGGCGGGGTCGAAGCTGTCCGCCGAGCGCAAGGCCTCCAGGGCCCCGGACAGCACGGGGCGAGCGTCCGGCGTCATCACCCGCTCCCAGGCCGCCGCATCGTCGGCCGGCCCAGCGAACAGGAACCGGATCAGCGGCCATGCCTCGTCGAGCGTTTGGGCCTTGTCCTGGACGATCTCGCATGCCCGTCTCCGGCGCTCCGCCGGCGCGGCCTCGAAGGCCTCCGCGTCCGGCTGCTCGCCCAGGCGCAGGTGAGCGGCCAGTCGCCGCTCATAGGAGTCCAACGGCAGCTCGCGCATGAAGCGGCCGTTCAGCCAGCGCAGCTTGCGCTCATCGAAGATCGCCGACGAGCGTCCCACCCGCTCGATCGAGAAGCGCTCGATCAGCTCCTCGGTGCTGAGGATCGTCGCATCGTCCTCGGTGCCCCAACCGAGCAGCGCCAGGTAGTTGCGGACGGCGGCGGGTAGGTAGCCCCCCTGGCGCAGCTCCTGCACGGAGGCGGCGCCGTGTCGCTTCGACAGCTTGCGCCCGTCCGGCCCGTGCAGAAGCGGCAGGTGCGCGTAGCGCGGCGGGTCGGCGTCGAAAGCGCTCAAGACCAGCAACTGCTTCGGGGTGTTCGACAGGTGGTCGTCGCCGCGAACGACATCGGTGATCCCCATGTCCGCGTCGTCCACCGCGACCGCGAGGTTGTACAGCGGGGTGCCGTCCCCGCGCGCGATCACGAAGTCGTCCTGGGTCCGGTTCTCGAACCGGACCGCTCCGCGGATGAGGTCCTCCACCACGGTCACCCCCTCGTCCGGGACCCGCAGGCGGACCGCGGCGCCGGGCGAGTCGCTGGGCTCGCCGCGGTAACCCGCGCCTCCGTGGGCCTCCTTCCACGCGCGAACGTCCTCCGCGGTGGCCGGGTCGGGGTACGCGTGACCGCCCTTGACCAGCTCGACCACCCGCTCGCGGTGGCGCTCGCGACGCTCGTACTGGCTCAACGGCCCGTCGTCCCAGTCGAGCTCCAGCCACCGCAGGGCGTCCAGGATCTGCCCGACGTTCTCAGGCACCGAGCGCTCACGGTCGGTGTCCTCGATCCGCAGCACGAGCTCGCCGCCCGAGCGCCTGGCCAAAAGCCAGTTGTAGAGCGCCGTGCGGGCGCCGCCGATGTGCAGCGCTCCTGTGGGCGAGGGGGCGAAGCGAAAGCGAGGCGGCGAAGGGCGAGTGGTCATGCTGATCGGCGGGCATGTTTCCACAGCGGCTGAGCCGGCAAGACGCCGTGGGGGCGCAGGGCGCAGCCCTGCGGGCGCCTCCGAGGAGTTGTCAGTCCTGGATGGCGGCCTGACCCGCAAGCGGTGCGGGGCGGCCGAGCAGGAAGCCCTGTCCGTAGGGGATCCCGATGTCCGTGAGGCTCTGTAGCTGGTCCTCTTCCTCGACTCCCTCCGCCACCACCATGAGGTCGAGCTCGTCGGCCATCGAGCGAACCGCGTCCAAGAGCGCCACCACCCTTCGGTCCCGCGCGGTATCGGTGGTCAGGGAACGCGGGATCTTGATGATGTCCGCCGGCAGTCGCACCAGATGCTCGAGGGAGGAATGCCCGGTGCCGAAGTCGTCGATGGCGACGCGCACACCCAGGCCGCGAACGGCCTCGAGCCGGGTGGTGGCGAGGATCAGCCCATCCATCAGCTCGGTCTCCACGATCTCGAGGATCAGGCGATCCTCCGGAACTCCCGACTCGGCCAGCGCGCTCTTGAGGTCCGTGAGGAAGCGCGGGCACTCGAGCTGGCTCGCGGAGACGTTCACGCACACGAAACCGTGCTCGAGCCAGCGCTGCTCGGAGAAGTCCGCAAGGGCCCGGCCCAGCGTCAAGCGAAATACCTCGGGCATCACGCCTGAGGCCTCGGCCACCGGCAGGAACTCGGCCGGCAGCAGCTGACCACGGTGAGGATGACGCCAGCGAACGAGCGCCTCGTGTCCCGCGATCCGGCGGCCGTCGAGCGCCAGGATGGGCTGGTAGTGGACGACGAGCTGGTCGTCGCGGATGGCCGCCGGCAACTCCGCGCCAAGGCTGTACCGGAGGGCCGCCTGCTCGTACATCGAGAGCCGGAAGAGAGCCCTGCGGTTCTTCCCCCCGTCCTTTGCCGCATACATGGCGAGATCGGCGTTGCGCAGGAGCTCCGCCGCGTCCGCGCTCCCGGGCCGCGCCATCGCGATGCCGACGCTGACCCGGGTACCCGAGCCGTTCGAGCGCTGGTCGCGTAGGGAGCGGGAGATGCGCTCGGCGACCCGCTCGGCCTCCGCCTCGCCGGCGACGTCCTCGAGCAGGACGCCGAACTCGTCACCACCGAGCCGAGCGCCCGTGTCGTGTGGACGAAGACATCGCTCGAGCTGGCTCGCCACTTCGACCAGCAGCTGATCGCCGACCGCGTGCCCGTGCGTGTCGTTCACCGACTTGAAGTCGTCGATGTCGATGAACAGAACCGCGAGAGGCGCCTGCGAGCGCCGGGTCAACGCGTGCTCGACGCGCTCGATGAACAGCACGCGGTTGGCGAGGCCCGTCAGATCGTCGTGCAGGGCGTGGTGCCTGAGCTCGCGTTCGAGCCGTCGAAGCTCCGTGAAGGACTCGCTCAGCCGGTCCACTTCGAGCGCCGCTCCCGCGTGGGCGGCGAGCAGCTGGACGAGCGCTACGTCGTCGCTCGAGAAGCCGTTCAGCTCGTTGACGGGATCGCTGACGAGCACCCCGCCCTTGAAGCTGGCGGCGTGGACGATCGGGGCGGCGATCGCCTCCTGGATGCCCTCCTCGCGCAGCCTCTCCCGCACCTTGGGGCTCGCCGCCTCGGGCAGGTGCACGCCTCCGCGGAGGCCTGCGACCGCGTTCCACACGGCATCGCTCGAGGGATCGATCGCGCGCGGGCGAGCGATCGGCCGGCCGGGCTCCAGGCTCGCTCGCAGGGCGGTCGTCGCCTCCTCGTGCGAGAGCAACACGAGCTCGGCCTTCCGCGCGCCGAACATCGCCTGGGCCTGAGCAAGCAGCGCGGCGATCGCGTGCTCGGCGTCAGGCGCCTCGCAGATCGCGCGCGTGGCGCGCGCGAGCTGCTGGCTTTGCTCGCGGCTGCGCCGCTCGCGCCGGTAGGCGCGGTAGGCGATCGTCAGCACGACGGCCGGCGTGATCAGGAGCAGGGCCGCCGTCGGGTCTCGCCAGACGACCACCACCCCCGCGATCCCGAGCGCCACGTTGGTCAGCGAAGCGCCGAGCGCGAAGACCGTCACCCACGCCAGCTCGCGGAGCTCGAAGCTGCCCTCGGTCAGGTAGATCGCCAGCTGCACGAGCAGCGCTCCCAGGACGGCTGCGGCCGACAACCCCGCAGCCGCAGCCAGCCAGCCCAGCGGGCCGATCGCATGCGCCGGCTCCACGATTGCTGCGAAGACGATCGTCGCAAGGGAGACCTCGAGCGCGAACCGCGAGAGGTTGAACCACAGCTTCACGGCGCGCTGGCGCTGCACGAGGCCGAGGGCGATCGCGTCGCCGATCAGGACCGCGAGCACCAGGTCGACCGGCGCCACGAAGAAGAGGCCGAGGACTATCGGCAAATCGCCGAGCGAAACGGCGTGCGTCTCGCGCCGGAGGTGCAGGTTGATCGCCATCACCTCGCATACGCAGACGGCGAGCGCGATCAGCGGCCATGGCAGCTCGACTGGAGCGGGCAGCTGCTCCAGCCGCATCGGTCCGAGAACGAAGAGCGCCCCGGCCGCGACCGTGAGCAACCCATTGAGCAGGAGGACGCGACGCATCTCGCGCTAGTTCCAGCCCACGCTCGACCACACGTTCCCGGACCACCCCTCCATCCGCCACGAGCTGCGCGCCCAGCCGTCGCCGCTCCAGCTGCCGTCGCGCCAGCTCGACCTCGTCCAACCGTCCGACGTCCAAGCATCGCCGCGCCAAGAGCTGCGGGACCAGGGAGTCGATGCCCACGTCGGTGAGGCCCAGCTCGCGCCGGTGAAGCCGCTGCCCGTCCAGGGCTTGCCCATCCAGTCCCCGCCCGCTCCAGGCGGTCTCCGCGCTGGCGGCAGAGGCCCAGGTGGACGAGGAGAAGGGCGTGCCGAAGATGTCCTGCTCGCCCCGCAGCTCGGCCCCGTCCGAGACGAGGCGGACAGAGCCCCGCGCCGCGTCGAGCGAGCCAGTCCCGTTGCTGGGCGTCCAGCTCTGGCTGGTCGAGGGCGTCCTTGTGTCGCGGGCGGCCTTCAGGTTGATCAGCCCGGCGCCCTGCGCGCTGGGATCGGCGCCCTTGAGCGGCCTGGCCGTCTTCTTCAGCAACGCCTTGACCTGATCGGGCTTGATCGACGGGCGCTGGGAGATCAAGAGCGCGGCGGCCCCGACACGAACGCCGCCGCCTGGGACGTCCCGCTGCCGCGGAAGAAGCGCGTCCCATAGCAGCGGGCCCCCGGATAGTTGAGGTCCACGAGGGAACCGGGGTCTCGCAGGCTGACGATCGACTTGCCCGGAGCCACGACGTCGGGGGCCCGCCCGTCGCCGCGACTCGACCACGCAGGGACGACGTCGTCGTAAGCGCTGTAGGTTCCGTTCGGATCGGCCGCGCCGACGGCGATCACGTACGGATTGATCGCCGGGTTGTTGAGGCGAGCGGTGCCGTAGCCGCCGTTTCCCGCCGAGACGACCACGACGATCCCCTTGCGCCAAGCCGTCTCGACGGCGTGCGACAGGGGATCGAGGCTTGCCGCCTGGAGCCCGTCGGTCCCGTAGGAGAGGTTCAGGACGCGGATGTTGAGACCGCCGGTGCGGCGGTTCTCGACCACCCAGTCGATCGCCGCGATCACCTGCGACACGTCCGTGGCACCGTGCGAGTCGGCCACCTTGACGTTGACCAGGCGCGCCTCGGGGGCGACGCCGACGAAGTGCTCCTCCCCCTTCTCAACAGGGCGCTCGACCGCCCTCTCGCGGCCAGCGATGATGCCCGCCATGTGGGTGCCGTGCCCGTAGGTGTCGAGGTAGCGGAGGCTCGAGGCCTGCGACTCCCAGGAGAGGTCGGGGCCGTTGACGACCTTGCCCTTCGCGCTGAGGCCATCCACGGGGACGACCCCGGTGTCGATCAGCGCGACGTCGACTCCCTTGCCGGTCCAGCCGTCGTTCCACATCTCGCCCGCCCCGATCGCCTCCAGGGACCGGTACATCGACCCGAGGTCGCGATAGTCCACCGTGCGTGACGTGTACGCGCCGGCGGGCGCACACAGGAGCAGCACGACGACGATGGACAGCATCGGCCCGGCCCACCGATTCCAGCGGATCCGGCGCGCGTTCCAGCGCCTGCGGCGTGCGCGCTCGGCACCGCCGGGCCCCCTGCCACGCTGTGCGTACGTCCTGCCTGCCACAGTCACAGTTGCTGCAATCCCCGCCCTGCTAGACACCCTGCCTGGCCTCGCCTCCGTCCTTGGAGGCTCGCGTCGAACACTAAACGCACGATCCTGCCTGGCACAATCGCTGCCTACCCTGTTTTCGGGTAGTGATCCCGAGTAGATTTACCTCAAACCGGGTAGATCGCGGCCCCCGCACGAAACGGGGTCGCCCGTGCTGATCGGCGCCCACGTCTCCACGGCGGGCGGGCTGGCGAACGCCGTCCAGCGGGGGGTCGAGCGCGACTGCGACGCGATCCAGATCTTCCACCAGAGCCCCCGGATGTGGCGGCCCACCTCATACGCCGAGGACGACTTCGAGGCGTTCCGCGAGGCGATCGCCGACTCGCCGGTCCAGGCCGTCGTCATCCACGCCGTCTACCTGATCAACTGCGCCAGCAAGGAACGGGAGATCCGGCGCAAGTCGCTGACCTCCCTCAAGCACGCCCTGAGGATCGCCGATGGAATCGGCGCAGCCGGGGTCGTGCTCCATGCCGGGGCGCGCAAGGGCGAGCCGCACGGGCCTTCGGTGAGGCGCGCCGGCAAGGCGATCCGCGAGGCGCTCGAAAGCTCGGAGCGCTCTCCTCTGCTACTCGAGAACACCGCCGGCACGCAGGGCCCGCTGGGCCGTAACTTCGACGAGCTCGCGGAGCTGATCGACGCCGCCGGAGGCGGCAGGCGCCTGGGCGCCTGCCTCGACTGCTGCCACCTGCTGGCGTCGGGGTTCGAGATCCGCTCGGTCGGGGCGCTCGCCGAGGTGGTGGACGACTTCCACGCCAAGGTGGGGCTCGACCGGCTGCGCTGCCTGCACGTCAACGACTCCAAGGTGCCGCTGGGCTCCAACCGCGACCGGCACGCGAACCTCGGCGAGGGGGAGCTGGGGCGAAAGGGGCTTCGCCCCTTCCTCTCCGAGCCCAGGTTCGAGGAGCTGCCGGCGCTGATCGAGACCCCTGGGCCCGACGGGCGGGGCCCGGATCGCAAGGAGGTCAGGCTCGCCAAGCGCCTGCGCAAGGAGAGGGCTAGCCAGCCGCGCCGAGGGCTAGGCCAGGGCGTCCCGGAGATCGAACGCGCGTGGCTCGCCTGCGCCGCAATCGAAGAAGCCCGGGTTGACGCACTCGTGGGCTGGGCCGACGTGCTCGTAGGCGGGCTCCACCCGGTACTGGCATTGAGGCAGCGGCTCGCCGGTCATCTTGATGCCGCCGTAGCCACCGGTGCGCTCCGCCGCCTCGAACTTCGCGAGGTCGATCTCGGCGCGAAAGACCTTGCGCATGCAGCCCATGTAGTGACGCCCGCCCAGCGGATCGACGTAGCTGTACAGATAGGGGCAGCGAATCTGGAGGCAGCCGCGAGGGTCAACCAGGCGGTCGCAGAAGGTGCGGCACTGGCGACACTCGCCCGCCTGGACACCCTCCCCCTCTCGTTGCTTGAGTGGCATGCCGGAAGTCTAGTCCCGCCCGGCCCGGGCTAGCGACGAAGTCGCGGTAGCCGCGTGTGGACCTGCCGGGTAAGGTCCGCGCCCTCGCCCGCCGGAAACGTAGCCGGAGGCGAGGCTTCCGGCGGAGTTATTCACGCGGCTATGGCCCGGGGGCCGAGCAGATGGTCGAGCTCGGCGCGGAGGGCCTGGGACGGGGTCACGCAGTACTCGCGGCCAAAGCGCAGCCGCCGGGTCCCCTCGCGGGTCTCCATCTCGAGGACCACCTCGCAGTCGCCCGGGAAGCTCTGGAAGACGGACTTCAGCTCCTCCACGAGCTGGGCGCCGAACTCGGCGGCGCTGACCCGCAGCAGGATCCGATCGGGCCGGCGAGCCTTCGCCTTCGCCCGCGCCGCCGCCACCTCGTCCTCACCGGGCTCGAACGGCTCCGCCTCGGTGACCACGAGGCTCGTCTCCCCCCGGCCCTTCTGATCGACGCGACCTCGCACCAGGACCACGCGATCGAGGTCGATCCGATCCGCCGCCTCCGAGGCCGCGTCGCGGACGAACAGCTCGACGCGCCCCTCCAGGTCGTCGAGGGTCGCGAACATGACATAGGCGCCGCTGCGCGTGCGAACGCGCTTGCGCTCGCTGACGATCCCGCCCACCGTCAGGAAGGCGCCGTCCTCCTTGCGGGCCACCTCGTCGAGCGAGCAGTCCACCCGCTCGCGAAGCGCGTCGCGAACCTCGGCCAGCGGGTGCGAGGAGAGGAACGTCCCCAGGGTCTCCTTCTCCAGCCGCAGCAGCTCGCGCTGGTCGAACTCGTCGCTTGGAACCGGCGGCCGCTGCTCGCCGCCATCCCCGGCGGCCGGCGATCCCGTGCTGTCGGCCGGCTCGCCGCCGAGGTCGAAGATCGAGCCCTGCCCGCGCCGCGCATCCTCCTGCGACTTCGAGGCGCTTGCCTGCGCTTGCGAGAGCACCTCGAGCATCCCCCTGCGGGTGTCGCCGGTCGAGTCGAGCGCCCCGCACTTGATCAGGCACTCGATCGCCCGCTTGTTGACCGCTCGGGCGTCCACCCGGTCGCAGAAGTCCCAAATCGACGAGAACGGGGCGCCGTTCTCGCGTGCCCCGAGGATCGCCTGGACCGCCTGGTGGCCGACGTTCTTGACGGCGTCGAGCCCGAAGCGGATCGACTTGCCGCTGACCACGAATCCGTGGTCGGACGAGTTGACGTCGGGGGGCAGCACGTCGATCCCCATCTCATCGCAGCGATTGACGAAGAACGGCACCTTGTCCTTCGTCGACATCACCGAGGAGATCACGGCGGCCATGTACTCGGCCGGATAGTTCGCCCGCAGGAAGGCGGTCCGGTAGGCGATCAGCGCGTAGCAGGCCGCGTGGCTGCGGTTGAAGCTGTAGTCGGCCGCGGCCTCCATCAGCGACCACAGATCCTGGGCAACCCGGCGATCGGTCCCCGAGTCGGCGAGCCCGGCCAGGAACTGGTCCCTCATCCGCGCCATCAGGTCACGCTTCTTCTTCCCCACCGCCTTCCGCAGGTCGTCCGCCTCGGCGGGGCTGAACCCGGCCATCCGCTTAGCGATCTCCATCAGCTGCTCCTGGTAGATGCAGCAGCCATAGGTGGATTCGGTGATCGGGCGCAGGCGCGGATCGGCGTACCGGACCGAGCTGGGGTTGAGCTTGCCGTTCGCGTAGTCGTCGATGAACCGCATAGCGCCCGGCCGATACAGCGAGACCAGCGCGACGATGTCGTTGAAGTCGGTCGGGCGGACCCGGCGCAGCGCGTCGCGCATGCCGTCGGACTCGAGCTGGAAGACGCCGATCGAGTCCCCCCTGGAGAGCATCTCGAAGGTGTTTGCGTCGTCGAGGGGGATCGCCTCGATGTCGATCTCCACATCTCGAGAGCGCTCGATGATCTCGACCGCATCCTCGATCACGTCGAGGTTGCGGAGCCCCAGGAAGTCCATCTTCAAGAGGCCCATCTCCTCGATTGGCCCCATCGAGTACTGGGTCACGATCTTGTAAGAGCGCTCGGCTCGGCCACCGTTCTGGGGCCCGAGTCCGTTCGCGTCGCGGTCGCCGCCGCCACCGCGATCATCCGCCAGCTGGAGCGGGACGATCTCGGCCAGCGGCCGGTCCGCGATCACCACGGCAGCGGCGTGAATCGAGTTGTTGCGGACGATCCCCTCGAGTCCCTGCGCCACGTCGAGGATGCGCCGCGCCTCCGGATCGGAGTCGTAGGTGCGCTTCAGCTCCTCCCCGTCGGCGAGGCAGTGCTCGAAGCTCGGATTCCGACCGAGCACAGGCTCGGGGATCTGCTTGGCGATCCGGTCGCCGGTTGCGTAGTCGAAGCCGAGCACCCGGGCCGCATCGCGAGTGGCCGCGCGGGGCGCCATCTTTCCGAAGGTGATGATCTGCGCCACCGACTCGCGCCCGTACTTCTCGGCCACGTAGCGAATCACGCGCTCGCGACCGCGGACCGAGAAGTCGATGTCGATGTCCGGCATCGACTTGCGCGCCGGGTTGAGGAAACGCTCGAAGAGCAGCTCGTTGGCGAGCGGGTCGAGGTCCGTGATGTTGAGGCAGTAGGCGACGATCGAGCCCGCAGCGGAGCCGCGTCCGGGGCCGACGGCGACGCCGTTGTCCTTGGCGTACTTGACGAAGTCCCAGACGATCAGGAAGTAGGAGTCGAAGCCCATCTCCGCGATCACCGAGAGCTCGAACTCGAGCCGCTCGCGAACCTCCGCAGGGGCCGGATCGCCATAGCGACGGCGCAGGCCCTCGGTGGCGAGCCGTCGCAGCATCGCGGTCGGCTCCTCGTCCATCGGGGGTGGGAAAGCGCGGCAGGAGGAGCTGCCCGAGCTCGATCTCCACCTCGCAGCGCTCGGCGATCTCGAGCGTCATCGGCACCGCCTCGGGCCAGCGCGCGAACGACTCGCTCATCTCGCCGGGGCTCTTGAGGAAGAACTCGTTGGTCTCGAAGCGCAGCTTCGGCTGCTCGATCGTGGACTTGGTCTGCACGCACAGAAGCGCCGCGTGGTTCGAATAGTCCTCGCGGCGCAGGTAGTGGACGTCGGCGGTCGCAACCAGCGGCCGGCCGAGCTCTTTCGCCATTCGGACGACGCCCTCGTTTGCCTTCTCCTGCTCCGCCAGCCCGTTCGCCTGGATCTCGAAGTAGACGTTCTCGGGCCCGAAGACGCCGAGCAGCTCGTCCAGGTGGGCCCGAGCGTCCGCCGGCCGCTCCTCGACGAGCCGCCGGCAAAAGCGCGACTGAAGGCAGCCGGTGAGAGCGATCACGCCATCCGAGTGGCGGTCCATGAGCTCCATGTCGAGGCTCGGCTTGCCCCGACCGAACCCCTCCAGGAACCCCGCCGAGGTGAGCTTGACGAGGTTTCGGAAGCCTGCCTCCGAGGCCGCGAGCAAGGTGAGATGGTTGCGCTCGACGCGCTCCTGGGCGCGACGACGGTCATCGACCAGATAAGCCTCCAGGCCGATGATCGGCTTGATGCCGCTCGCCTTGCAGGCCTTGTAGTGCTCGACGGCGCCGTTCATGACGCCGTGGTCCGTGAGCCCGAGTGCGGGCATCCCGAGCTCGGCCGCTCGCGCCGCCATGCGGTCGATCTTGCAGGCGCCGTCGAGCAGCGAGTACTCGCTGTGGACGTGCAGGTGGACCGCTGACCCGCTCACGAAGGGATCATTTCAATCGGCCCAGATGCCACCGCCCGGCGTTCCCGCAAATTCCGGTGACTCACGGCAGCCAAGTCAGGTACCAGTTCGCCTCGACCGCTGCCCCTCACCGACGGAGCCCGTGTCGGCGTTCTAAGCTGGCCCTTCAATGGAGGCTCTGGTAACCGGCGGGGCGGGGTTCATCGGCTCCCACCTGGTCGACGCCCTGGTGGGGCGAGGCGACCGGGTGGTCGTGATCGACGACCTGTCGACCGGCCGGCGCGAGAACCTCGACCAGGCCATCGACAAGGGGGCCCTGCTGCTGGAGGCCGAGATCACGGATGCGGCCGCCGTCACCGAAGCCTTCGAGGCCCATCGCCCCGAGATCGTCTTCCACCTCGCCGCCCAGATCGACGTGCGCCGCTCCGTCTCCGAGCCGGTCTTCGACCTCGGCGTCAACGTCGCCGGGACCCTGAACCTGCTCGAGGCAGCGCGGCGCACGCAGGCACGGCGCCTGCTCCTCGCCTCGACCGGGGGCGCGGTCTACGGCGAGGGCGCCGGACGTTCCCTCCCGCTCGACGAGCAGGCGGAATGCAGGCCGGACGCGCCCTACGGCCAGAGCAAGTACGCAGCCGAGGGGTATCTGGCGCTCTACAGCCGCCTCTACGGCCTCTCCACGGTTTCCCTGCGGCTGGGCAACGTCTACGGATCGCGGCAGGACCCGCTCGGGGAGGCCGGCGTTGTGGCGATCTTCTGCGGGGCGCTGCTCGACGGCGGCACCCCGAGGGTGTTCGGCGACGGCCGCCAGACGCGAGACTACGTATACGTGGGCGACGTGGTCGAGGCGTTCCTGGCGGGGGCGAAGTCGGACGCGCAGGGCACCTACAACATCGGCACCGGCGTGGAGACCAGCGTGCTCGAGCTGGGCCGGCAGCTGGCGGACGCCTGCAACCGGGAGTTCCATCCCGAGATGGCTCCGCCGCGACCCGGGGAGGTCCAGCGAATCGCGATCGACAGCGCGCGCGCCGTCGATGAGCTGGGCTGGCGGCCCCGCACCTCCCTTCAAGTGGGCCTGCGCCGGACCACGGATTCCTACAGCTAGCCCCTGCTCGTCCGGCACCCTCGACCAGTAGCTTGCCCCTGATGCCGGCCGGCCCGCAAGCCCCTGCCGCGCCCGCCAACAGCCAGGCCGCCTCGGCCGCGAGCCGGCGGATCGAGCCGGCGGCCCTGGTCCTGCTCCTGGTGCTCGCGATCGTCTGGTCGTGGTGGGCGGCGAAGGACGGCGCGTTCTTCGAAACGGTCCTGCTCCCGGGGACGATCCTGCTCTGCGCCACCACGGCCCTGCTTGCCTGGGCCGCCCCCTGGCGCGCCAGCCTGCGACCGTCGCAGCCGGCGACCGTCGCGCTCGCCTCGCTCACCGCGCTCGGCGCCTGGGCGGCGCTGTCGGCGCTCTGGAGCCCGCTTCCGGACGTCGCGATCGAAGACGGCCAACGCATCCTCACCTACGCGCTCGCCTTCGGCCTCGGGATCTGGCTCTGCACCCTGCTGGCCGGCCGCTCGCACCTGGCACTGGCGCCGCTCGCCATCGCTGGGGCGTTCGCGGGCATCGTCGCCGTTGTGGGCATGCTCACCTCAGACCAGGTCGGGCGCTACCTCTTTGAGGGAACGCTCGAGTTCCCGTTGGGCTACCGGAACGCGAACGCCGCCTTCTTCGCGATCGCCCTCTGGCCGGCGCTGGGGTTGGCCTCACACCGGTCCACGGCCTGGCCCGTGCGGGCCGCCGCGCTGGCGACCGCGACGCTCTGCCTTGAGCTGGCCATGCTGAGCCAGAGCAGGGGATCCGTGGTGGGCGGCGCGGCGGCGCTGTGTGTCTACCTCCTCTTCTCCGAGGACCGGGCCCGCCGGCTCGGCTGGCTGGCGCTCGCCGTCCTCCCGGCGCTGCTCATCCTTCCCGCCCTGTCTGATCTCTACAACGCCGGAGGCGCCAGCGGCCGGCCGCGATTGGCGCTGGACGAGTTTCGCGGCGCGGGGCGCGCGGTCGCGTTCACCTGCGCCGGCTCGTTGGTGATCGGCGCCGCGACCGCCCTGCTCGGGAGAGCCCTTCCCGCCTCGCCGCGGCGCGGCGAGGTCGCCAATCGTGCCACGCTCGCCGGGTTGGTGGCGGCGGTGCTCGCCGGCTCGATCGCGTTCTTCGTGACGGTCGGCAACCCCGTCGACTGGACCGATACGCGGATCTCCCAGCTCGTCAGCGGGCACGACGCCGACCTGAGCGCCCAGTCGAGCCGTTTCTCGTCCCTGAACGCCGCCACCCGGCGGCCCGCGATCTGGCGGGTGGCGCTCATCGACGCGCGGGAGCATCCCGTGCTCGGTGTGGGTGGCGGCGGCTTCCTCGACAGCTATCTGCGCGAGCGTGAACGGAACAGCCCTTCCTCGGTTCGCGATGCGCATAGCGTGGAGCTCGAGAACCTGTCCGAGCTCGGCGTGCCAGGGCTGCTCCTGTTCGCCGGCGCGATCGGGGCCGCGGCCGTGGGGGCGATGCGGGCGCGCCGGCTGGGGCCCGAGCCCGCGCTAGTGTCGATCATCGCCCTGACGGCGGGCGCCTACTGGCTCGCCCATGCCTCGCTCGACTGGTTCTGGCCCTACCCGGCCCTCACAGCCCCGGCCTTCGCCCTGCTCGGCTCGGCCTGCGCGCCGACCCTTGCGGCCGCCGGCGGCGCCCCCGCGGCGCGCGGCCGGCGCTTGCTGGCAGCGGGCGTCATCGTGCTCGCGATCTCATCGGTTCCGCCCTTCCTGAGCGACCGTTACGTGAATGACGCGTACGACGGGTGGCGGACCGACGCCTCGCGGGCCTACGACGACCTGGATCGGGCGCAGGCGCTGAACCCGCTGAGCGTCTATCCGGTGCTCGCCGAGGGCGCCATCGCCCGCGCCAACGGGGACCGCGCCCAGGCCATCGACGCCTTCCGCCGGGCGGCGACGAAGCGGCCCGATGAGTGGGCGGCGCACTACAACCTGGCGGAGCTCTATGCCCGGAGCTCGCCTCGACTGGCCCGCGGCGAGCTGGCGATCGCAAAGCGGCTGAATCCCTACGACCCCGAGGTCTTGGCGCTCCAGAGAAGGTTCGCGACGCGGGAACGCGGCGGCCGCGACTGAGCGCAGCGCTCGGGAGTCTGCCCGGGAAACGCTCGTAGCGCAAGCGTTGAGAGGGCAAGTAGAGACCCACCGGGGAACGATCCAGCGATGGTCGATTTTCGTCGCTATGTGGGACGGAATTCGACCATCGGTGGCCCGCGATCACTGTGGGCCTGCTCCCCTACCTGCCATGTCCCGGCGCCGGTTCCGTTCGGGTCTGCCGGCTCGGCCGAGGTATGGCCGAGGTGCTCAGCTGGCGGTGATCATCCCGTGCTGGAGCGCCATGGCCACGGCCTGGGCCCTCGTCCGCGCCCCAAGCTTGGCCTTGGCGTTGCGGACGTGCGTCTGCACGGTCGCCGGGGAGAGCTCGAGCATCTCGGCAATCTGCTCGTCGGTGGCGCCCGCGGCCAGCAGCGTGAGCACCTCGCGCTCGCGCGGGGTGGGCCCCCCGCGGCCAAAGCGGCCGGTGCTGTTGACCCGGCCGGGGCGGGCCGGTACCTCGGGATGGGCCGGCCGCGTCGCCTCCGCCTCCTCGGATACGGACTCCGCTGCCGAGAGGATCAACAGGTGGCGGCCGGGCAGTACGTTGGCCACCACGCTGAGGTTGACCTCGTGCACCTCGGCGGATTGGGAGCTGAGCTCGAACGGGCCGGCGTGCCCTCCTCCCTCGCGGAAGGCGCGCCAGACGTGGTCGAGGCGCTTGCGCATGCCCGGGATCAGGAAGTCGTCAACCGCCCGGCCGAGCGCGGCCCGTCGGGGCAGGCCGAGCAGCCGGCAGGCGGCCAGATTGGCCTCCAGGCAGCGCCGCTGGTCGTCGACGACCAGAATCGCGAGCTGGGCCGGAACTGTGGTCGGGCCGATGGCGCCGGTGAGCTCCGGGCTAACGCTACTCACGGGCCTCACCCACGATGAACCGGTGCCGCGGAGCGCGAAGCGCCCGATGGGCGTCCCGCCCGGCTTGGAACACCGTCTCGACGATGATCAGCCAGTCGGCCAGAATCGAGCGGCGCTTGATGTAGAAGAGGTCGTGGCAGAGCTTCCACGCGGTGCCCAGCTCCGAGCCGGCGTAGCCGCAGCGAAGCTGGGCCCAGCCCGTGATGCCCGGCTTGACGAGGTGCCGCCGGATGTAGTGTGGGAACCGGTTCTCCAGCTCGGCGCAGATCTCGGGGCGCTCGGGCCGCGGGCCGACCAGCGTCATCTCGCCTCGCACTACGTTCCACAGCTGAGGCAGCTCGTCGATGTGAGTCCGGCGCAGGAACCGGCCGAGGCGCGTCACCCGCTCGTCGCCGGGCTCACACCATTGGGGCCCGCCCAGCTCCGCGTCCGGCACCATCGTCCGCAGCTTGACGATCTCGAACTCCTTACCGCGCTCGCCGACGCGGCGCTGCCGGTAGAACACCGGCCCGCCGTCGGCCAGCTTGATCGCCACGCCGGCGATGCCGATCAGCGGCAGCACGAAGACGGCCATCCAGGTCGCGTTGGCCAGGTCGAAGCACCGCTTCCAGAGCGGCGACGTCGGCCGGAAGCGCGGATGCATGATGTAGCGGAACCAAGCCGAGTCCGTGGTCCCGAGCGGCACGTGCCCCAGCAGGTCCTCGTAGAGCTGATTGGCGTCGAGCATCCGCACCGGGAGATCGAGGCACGTATCAGCGATCAGCGCGTATGGGTCGCCGTCCGGGTCAGCGCTGCGGTTGGCGTCGACGGGCTCCGCGCGCCCGCAGACGAGCAGCTCGATCCGCCGGTCCAGGACAGCCATGCGCACGTCGCCGAGGTTGCCGAGGTAGTGAAGACGGCCGGTGAGCACGCCTGGCGTGTCCGGCCCAGGAGCCTCCCGCCCGAACCAGCCGACCACCTCGTAGGCGCGGATGCCGGCCGCGTTGAGCTCCTCCGCCAGATCGGACGCGAACCCCGGCGAGCCGATCACGGCGACCCGAGCCCGCCGGTCCTCGTCGAATCGGGTCGCCACCCAGGCCCCAAGGGCCATGACCAGCCAGGCGCCCGCCACGGGGGCCTGGAGATCCGCGAGCGCGAGCTCCTGGCCCACAGCCAGGGCGAGCGCCGCGGCGGCGAGCGCACCCAGCACGGGCGCGCACAGCCCCAGCCCCAGCCGCGCCGCGGGCATCAACCCCAGCGGCAGCGTGGACTGCTCCAGGAGCTGCAACGCGCCCAGCATCGTCGCCGCGACCAGGACCGAGGACCCCAGGTCACCGATGTGCGCGTACGCGATCAGCCCCGCCGCCAAGGCCGGGTTGACCTTGAAGGCGATCAGGTTGACCAGTCGCTGGGCCTCGAGCGCGCGGAGCGCGACGGGGACGACAACCCGTGTGTGGTTGGCTGTATCGAGCATCTGTCCGTCCTCCGCTCGCTCCGCGGCTCGCTCTCGCCTCCTCCTCCCTTTCCCCCGCTCTAGGAGGAAGACCGCCTGGACGGATCGGACAGCCGTCGCAGCGTCAAGCCGGAACCCAACAGGGCGACCGACGCGAGTGCGAGGATTCCGACATCGAACCCAGTGAACGGAAGGCCACTGATGACGGCGTCATCGCCACCGCCCGAGGGGCCGGAGGGCTCCGAAGGCCCGCCGCCGCCGCCGGCAGCCGCAATCTGGTGGTTGGTCGTGTCGTACTCGGAATCGGTGGGGGAGCCTGCCATGGCAGCGCCCGGAACCGCGAGCGCGACGATGGCGAGCGCCAAGGCAGTCCACAGTCCCCACCGAGGCCGTGGACGCTGGCCTACGAGTCGATTCAACATGCTGTTTTCTCCTGCCGTCAATGACGACGCTGTTACCCCCTCGGAGACCCGCAATCCATACTGCCATGCGATTACGGGTAAAGAGGGGACGGGGGCAACCCCTGCCTGGGATCCACCCCACCTGGATTTTCGGGACGTGTTCAGGATTCCCCAAAGGGGTGGCCGTAGTCAACGGCGGGGGGTCCAATTACCTAGAATTGTGTGGCAGCGTTACCCCAATGCGGTTAGTGTTAGCCGCCCCGGAAGCTAAGCTTCCCCGCTTGAGCAGGACGGCAGGCCGCGAGACGGAGGACAGTTGACCGAAGACAGGAACCGACCCGCTCGCGGCGACGGCCAGGGCGCGCCTCTCTCAGTTCGGGAACGGCAGATCCTCGGGCTGATCGCGGGCGGGGACAGCGGGGCCCAGATAGCCGAGGCGTTGGTGCTCTCGCCTGAGACCGTGCGTACGCACATCCGCAACGCGATGTCCAAGCTGGGCGCATCCAGCCGTGCGCAGGCGGTCGCGCTCGCCTTCCAGCGCAATGAGATCGGTGACCAGACAGAGGCGTCCGCGAACCCCACGGCGGCGCCTGGGGACCCGGGATCCGGGCTGACGACGACCCGCCCTGGGCGGACGCGTGCCAGGGCAGACCTCGCGGCCGGGAAGTCCGACGCGACCCTGGCGACCCTGCTTGCGGGACTGGTCTCCCTGTACGACGTCGACGGTGGCACGGTCTTCCTCGCCGAGGAGGACGGGCTGTCCCTGCGCCGCGCCGCGATCCAGAGCGACAGCGACGAGAACGGCGACCACCCTCATCCCGAGCGGGTCTCGCTTGGTCAGGGAACGCTTGGGCGGGCAGCGCTGGAGCGCCGGGCGCAACTGGTCCACGGCTCGGGCTCTCAGGGCGACGCCCGCGGCCGGACGACCATCTACGCCCCGATGATCCCGTCGGGCAGGCTCGTCGGGGTGATCTGCCTGACGACGCGGCCGAGCAGGCTCACCGGGCGAGGGGAGCTGCTGCTGCTCCAGGCGTTTGCGAACCGGGTCGGCGAGATCCTGGTCTCGACGAGCGGCGATTCCCCAGGCCGGCTGAAGGAGACGCTGGAGCGCTTCCGCGCCTCGTGGTCGGCCGCCGGCGCCCCCTGACCGGCCACTCGAGCTAGCTCGCCGGCTCTCCGAAGCCCTCGAGCGCGGCCGCCACGGTCGGGTCGATCGGGGCCGCTCGATCGATGTCGCACAACTCCAGGACGCGACGCATCGGCGCATCCACCGGCAGCACGAGTCGCAGCCGCTGACGGTGCGTTCGCAGTCTTCGCGCCAAGTCGAAGAGCAGCTCGATTCCAGCGCTGTCGAGGTAGGTCACCTGCGACAGGTCGATGACCAGGCCGGCGACCTCACTCGTCAGCCGAGCGGCGAGCGCGGCGCTCATCTCCTGAGCGTTGACGCTCTCGATCTCGCCCGCGACGCGCCCGACAACCACGTTGCCCGCCGTTTCGAAGTTCAACTCCGCCAGCGGATCTCTCATGCCGGGCCCTTACCGCGCAGCCGTCGGCGCAGAGTGACGGTGGTGCCCTCTTCGGAGGGCTCTATCTCCACTTCATCCATCAGCTCCCGCATCACCGAGAGGCCGCGGCCTCGGGCTTCATCGCCGGGGGACCGCCAGCGCCCGGTGTCGCGAATCGCGATCTCAACCTCCGAGCCCTCTCGTGCGCCATGAACCTCAAACGACGAGTCCGAGAGGGCGGGATGGGCATGGGCGACCGTGTTCGCGCAGGCCTCGCCGCAGGCGACGAGGATCTCGTAGATCTCGTCCTCCCCGGCCTCGGCCAGGCGCAGCCATTGCGCCACCGCCCGCCGCATCGAGGCAAGCGAGGAGGGCCGGGCCGGGAAAGACAGGGCGAGCGTCTTGCCGGGCGGCGTCAGCTGAAGCGCGAGCAGCGCCAGGTCGTCGCTCGTGCCCACCCGCACGTCGAGCGAATCGAGCACCGCGGTGCAGAGCTCCTCCGGCTCGCGCGGGCCCCCCTCCATGGAACCGCGGAGGCCTTCCAGGCCCTGGCCCAGCGGCAACTCGGGGCCCTCGACCAAGCCGTCGGTGTAGAGCAGCACGGCCGACCAGGGGTCGAGCGTGGTCACGCTCTCCTCGTACGCGGCGTAGCGCGCCACCCCCAGCGGGCTGCCGGCCGGCGCCTCCACGAAGGTCGCCCGCCCCTCCGGATCGAGCACGAGCGGCGGCGGATGACCTGCGCTGGCCACCTGCACGCTGTGGCCGTCCGGGTCGACGATCGCATAGAGCAGCGTAACCATGCCGCCCTGCTCCCCCTCGAGCACGAAGCCGTTCATGCGCTCCAGCACCAACTCGGGCCTGAGCGCCTCCAGCGCATAGGCGCGCAAGGCGCTTTGCAGGTGGGCCATCCGAGCCGCCGCCTTCACGCCGCGACCGACCACGTCCCCGATCGCGACCCCGACCTTCCCGCCTCTCAGGGGGATCGCGTCGTACCAGTCGCCCCCGATGCTCGTCTCCGTGCTCCCGGGCCGATAGCGGGCCGCGAGCCGCAGGCCGGGCACGACCGGCAGCCGGGGCAGGAGGCTTCGCTGCAGGGTCTCGGCGACCCGCCGCTCGATCTCGACCCCTTCCGCGGCCCGCTTCAGCGTGTCCAGGGTCGCGCCCAGGATCGGGTCCGCTTGGCCGGCTTCCGCTTCGCCTCCCGCCCACTCCTCGCCCACGGCCGGCGACTCCGGGTCCGCCGGGGCGCCCGCGGCGGCCTCTTCTCGCTCCCGGTCCACCACCACCTGGCCTGCGAGTGTAGCCAGGCGGGTCCCCCGAAACTCGCGATGGCGGCGGAAAGCCCTGCAAGCGGCGCATACGAGTCCGCGAGCGACCGCCACGAGGGGGCAGGTCGGGCGCCTCGCCGGCCCGAAACTTGCAAAAAGTTGTGCAAACTGCGAAAAACTTAGCCAGAAACCGCACCAAACGCGCCCTTTATGCGATTTACCCCTTGACTCTGACGACCTGAACACTGATGGGAGGACAGATGCGACTACTGAACGTTGGCCAGGCGGCCGCCTATTTGGGCGTGAGCGCCGCCTCGCTGCGCAGCTGGTCGAACCAGGGGCTGGTTCCCGTCTACCGGACACCTGGCGGGCAGCGCCGCTTCTCGACCGCGGACCTCGACCGGTTCATCCGCTCGATGCGCGAGCCGTCGGCGAACGGCCAGTCCGTCGCCGCGATGCGCGGCTAGACCACCCGTATGCCAGGACGCCCTAGCAAGAGGGTCATAGCCCTCGAGCTGGCCGCGCTGGCCGCGGCTCTCCCGGTCGCCATTTGGCTCAACGGCGACTCGAACTGGGACCTGGCGCTGTTCGCCATCCTGCTGGCCACCTCCGTCGCGGGCGAGCTGACGGCGGTGGACACCCCCGCCAGCCGGATGGTGATCTCCTCGAGCTTCCTGACCATCGTCACCGCCACGATCTTCCTGGGGGAGACACCGGCGGCGGTGATCGGGGTCGCCACGATGGGCGCGGGGTACCTGCGTTTCCGCTACGCCCCCTCCGCCCTGCTCATCAACCTGGTGACCTACGCGTGGTTCCCGCTGCTCTCGGGGCTCGCATTCACGGCGGCTCTGGATGGGGCCGGGATCGGCCCGAGGGACGGGCTCTTCTACCTGTTCGCGTTCGGGCTCTTCACCGTGGCCCTGGCAATCAACTTCACGCTGATCGCGGGCTACTCCAGCTACGTGGACGGAACCTCGCTTTGGTCCGCGGCTCGCCGAGGGCTCGCCCCCCTACTCCCCTCCGAGCTCGCATCCGCGCTGCTGGCCGTCGGCGTCGCCTTCCTCTACGTCGAGTTCGGCCTTCCGACCATCGCCATGTTCGCCGTCGTCGTGATCGTCTTCCAGTATCTGGTCGGGGCGCTCCTGGTCTCCCAGCAACGGGCCGACGAGCTGGAGCTGCGGGCCAAGCAGCTGGCCGGCTTCCAGGTCGCATTGCTGAGCGCCCTGCTGCGGACGCTCGACCTGCGCGACCGGATGACCGCGCGCCACAGCGCCGCCGTCGCCCGCTACTCGCGCGAGATCGCCGCCGCCGCGGGCCTCTCCGAGGAGGAGCAGGAGCTCGCCCACACGGCGGGCCTGCTGCACGACATCGGCAAATTCATCCTCCCCGACCGGATCCTGAAGGGGAACGTGGAGCTCACCGAGGCCGACTGGGTGGAGATCCGCAAGCACCCGTACGAGGGGGCCCGCATCGTCTCCCAGATCGACGGCTACCAGCCCGTCGGCGACATCATCCTGGCCCACCACGAGCGGCTCGACGGCCTGGGATACCCGCGGAGCCTCCGCGACGACGAGATCCCGATGCTGTCGAAGGTGATCGCGGTCGCCGACACCTACGACGTGCTCACCGCGCGCGACTCCTACCGGCAACCGGTGAGCGCCTACGAGGCAATCACCGAGCTGCGCCGCTCGGCCGGCACCCAGCTCGACCCGAACCTCGTCGAGATCCTGGCCAAGCTCCTGGACGACAAGGACCTGCCCTACCGTCACGGGGAGGACGCCGATTTCGAGACGGAGCTCGCGCTCGACCGGCGGATCCACGAGTACGCGACAGCCGGCACCACCGCCGGGCCCCGGCTCCGGGCCTAAGCCCTCCTCCCTCCTCGTCTCGCCAAGAGCTCAACGCCTCGCCAAAAGCGGGCGCCGCGATCACGGACGGGCCCCTGCTAGGGCCACGCTTCCGTGGAGCCGCGGCGCGGTGCTAGTGATCTCTAGTGGTGCCTACCGACGCGAGAAACCCATGACCGTTCCTTTCTTCCTTGAAAGAAGGGCCCCCATCTGAGAGGCCGATGCCTGGGAAACGTTAGCGAAAACGGCGGAAACTTGCCAGTACCTCGCTCTAACCCGACCAAAACCTGTCATTACCTGGTTCTAGCTGTCAGTACCGGGTTCTAAGGTAGGCGCTCGTGCGCCCCGCCCTTCGCCCGCTACGCCTGCCGGCTTTCCGCCGCCTGGCCCTGGCTCGCTTCGTCGACGAGCTGGGCGATTGGCTGGGAGAGATCGCGCTGGCTTTGCTCGTCTACGACCAGACGGGGAGCCCGTTAGCGACCGCGGCGCTGTTCCTGGGGCTTCAGTTCGCGCCGGCGCTTACGACGCCGCCTTTGGTCGCCCGCCTGGAGTCGCTTCACAGCCGCGTCAGCCTGCCCGCCCTGAGCCTCGTGCAGGCGGCGGCGTTCGCAGGCCTCGCGTTGCTGTCCACGGACTTCTCCCTGCTGCCCGTGATCGCGTTGGCGACGCTCGCCGGCATGCTCGCTGCCTGCGGACGCACTCTGACCAGGGCGGCGGCGGCGACCGTCTTGACGCCGCACGGGCTACTGCGCGAGGGAAACGCGCTGCTCAACATCGAGTTCACGGTCAGCGCGGCGGCCGGACCGGCTCTGGCGGGTGTGATCGTGGCCACCGCAGGGCCAGAGACGGCGCTGTTCGCTGACGCCGCCTCGTTCGGGGCCGTGGCGCTTTTGCTCGCGACCGCCCCCAGCCTGCCCCGCGCCAAGTCGGAGGCCGCCGGCTGGGCCCTGCGGCTGCGGAGGGGGCTGAGCTACGTCAGGTCCCACCGCCAGCTCCGGCTGCTGCTGGCGGCGCAGGCGATGGCGTTCCTCTTCTTCGCGATCGTGATCCCGATCGAGGTGGTGTTCGCAAAGGAGACCCTGGACGCGGGTGACGCCGGCTATGGCGCCCTGCTGGCGAGCTGGGGAGGCGGCATGGTCGTCGGCGGGCTGGCGTTCGCGGCCCTGCGGCACACCGAGCTTCGGATCCTGCTGCCGGCGAGCACCCTGGCGATCGGCTGCGCCTACCTGGCCACCGGCGCCGCCCCCACCCTCTTCGCCGCCTGCGTCGCATCGGCCGTGGGAGGGGCCGGCAACGGCATCCAGTGGGTCGCCCTGATCACCGCCGTCCAGCAGCTGACCCGCGCCGACTACCAGGCTCGCGTGATCTCGCTGCTGGAGTCCCTCGGCACCGCGATGCCGGGGGTGGGATTCGTGATCGGGGGCGCGGTGGCGGCGCTCTTCAACCCTCGCGCGAGCTTCGTCGTCGCGGGGGCCGGCGTGTTGGCGGTCCTGGCCGTCGCCACCGTGGCGCTCTCGAGGGCGGACTGGAGGGGCGAGCCCGCCGATGACCTCGCGGCCGCGCCGGAGGACGTGCTGCCGGGGGCCGCGGTCGCCCGAACGCCCGGCGGAAGCACGCTCGAAGCGCCTTCGGGCTAAGTAGGGTGGCCGGACGCCGACGGAACTGCAGTCGACCGTATCTATCCGGAGCCCAGCGGTCTTGGGCGCGTGGAAGCCCGGCTCTACTGAGCGCAGACCCAGGCGCTCGGCCCGGAGTCGGCCCAGATCTGTGACGCGATCGCGCTCTGCTCCCCGGGCGAGGCGTCCTGCGGTGCGCCCTGGCCGCCGTAGAGGCGCCAGGTCGAGGGCAGGATCTGGTAGGCGCCGCCAGCGCCCGACGACGGGTTCACGGCGCCGAAGTTCCCGCCCGACTCGCACATCACGATCGCCTGCGGGATCGCCCAGTCCCCGAACCAGCCGGAAACGGTCTGCTGTGCCTGCGCGGCGGAGACCTGCTGCGCCTGCTGGACCTGAGCCTCCCAGCTCGCCACCTGGGACTGAAGGCTCTCGAGCGCCGCCGCCTGCTCGGCGCGGGCTTGCTCGAGCTGCGCCGCCCGTGCCTCTGCCGTGGCGCGAACGCCGGCGATCGCATCGCGGGCGACGCCAATCCGCTGATTGAATGCCGCCGCCTCGTCGCGAGCCCGCTTGACCTCGGCGAGCTGGGCCGAGACCAGGCTGCGGAGCTGGCGCACGCGGGCCGCGAGCGCCGCGTCAGCGTCCTCGATCCGGCCGAGAAGCTCGGCGCGATTGGCCAGGTCGTCGAACCCCCTCGAGTCCAGGAGCAGCAAGGTCGCGTTCGGCGCGTCACTCTTGTAGATCGACACGAGGCGGGCCGCGAGCGCACCCAGGGCGCGGCGCAGGCGCGCTCGAGCCTCGGCAAGCTGCGCTGCGGTCTCGGTGACCCGCATCTGAAGCTGGGCCTCGCGCTCCTGCCCCTGCGCCAGCACCGCGGACAGCTCGGCCTCTCGCGCTGCGGCAGCGGCGGCCTCGGAGCGGGCCGCGGCGAGCTGCGAGGCGCTGGCGTCGATCTCGGCCCCAAGGCTCTGTGCCTGCGATTGCGCCGAGGAGATCTGGGCGTTCAGCTCGTCGACGCTCTGGGCCACCGCTCCAGCGGTCGGCAGCGCGATCGCCACGCCCAGGGCCAGCGCCGCCATGCCCAAGCGGCGGCGTCGCGCGGGTGCACGCGAGCTTGCGGCTCTTGTCAGGTGGCTGCGCTCCATCCTTCACTGCCTGCGGGGTTAGCTGACGGGCTCGCGCCGAAGGACTGGCGCTACACGGCGGCGGTCGCCGCGACTCGCCCCGAGGCGGCCCGCGTGGGCCCCCTCAGTGGTTCCCCCGCCCTCCCGGAGAGACCGGGAAGCTCGGCGGTATCAAGCGCGGCATCCTAGCGAATTGTTAGGAAGTTATGAAGCCAGCCTGGGCGAGGGCTCGCCTGCACGGCATCTTGCAGGGCGCGCCCCGCTCGGCGCGCTCCGCGCGCCCGCGCTCCGGTGGGCTTGGAGCTCAGCCGCCGCCTCAGCGGGCCGGCCGGCGGACCTTCCTGGCGACCCGGTAGGCCCTCCAATGCCCCCGCGCAGGCAGCCGGGCAAGCGGCCAGGAGAAGCGGTCGCGGCGAGCCAGCAAGGTCGCGAATTGCTGTGCCTCGAGCTCGATGTAGCGGGGGATGTTCTCGAACCACCGGGCGCTGTTGCGCGCCCTGCGGCGCGGCCGGGCCAGGGCGTGCTGACGCTCCTTTGCGTACGCGCCCAGGGCCGGCCGAGCATCGTCGTGCTGATCCAGCTCCGCGGCCAGCCCGATCGCATCCTCGATCGCCAATCTCGTGCCCGAGCCGATCGAGAAATGCGTGGTGTGGGCCGCGTCGCCCATCAGCACGAGGTTGTCGTGGTCCCACCTCCGGTTCGTGACGGTCCGGAAATTGAGCCACGGCGTCCCCTCCGGCTCCTTGCCTTGGACCATCAGCGGATGACCGTCCAGGCATTGCTCGAAGGCTCGCTCGAGAAGCGCGACGCTGTCGTCCGTGCCCAACTCCTCGAAGCCGAGACCGGTCCAGGTTTCAGGAGAGCACTCGACGATGCAGGTGCTGGTCTCGCCGTCGAAGCCGTAGGCGTAGAACCAGATCCACCCTGCGGGCGTCTCGACGAACGCGTAGGTGAAGGTGCCGAACACCTTGCTGGTTCCGAGCCATATGTACTTGTTTCGACCCACCTCGACCCGTGTTTGGAACCGACCCTCGTGAAGCCGCCGCAGCCGGCTGTTGACGCCGTCGCAGGCAACGACCAAATCGCTGTCAGGGAGTTCCGAGGGGGCCTCGAGCCCGCGCTGGAACCGGACCTGAACCCCGAGACCGATCGCCCGCTCGGCCAGGATGTCGAGCAGGCGCTGGCGGCTGATGCTGAAGCCCGCGGCCCCGCCCAGGTGAACCGGCTCCCCGCCCTGGACGTGCACGACCTGGTCCTGCCAGCGGAATGAGCTCTCCGTGATCTCGCGCGCGCTTTGGGGGTCGCGGTCGTGGAGCCGGCGGAGCAGGTCTCCCCAGAGCGTCACTCCCCAGCCGTACGTCAGCCCAGCGGAATCCCGCTCCAACACCTCGACCTCGTGGCCGGGGTCCCGCAGCTTCATCAAGATCGCGAAGTAGAGGCCCGCGGGGCCCCCGCCCACGCAAGTGATCCTCATCCGCCCAGCGGACCGCCTACTAGCCCTCGGGGGGCTCGCGGGTCGCCGCCAGATACGCGCCGGCCACGATTCCCGCCACGCCGACGCCGAGCGCGATCCGGATCTGGCGCCGGTAACGAACCCGCACGAACCGCACGACCAGGCGACCGATCAACTCGTAGATCGCTGCCATCACCCCCCTTCCTTCGGCTCTCGCTCTTCGGAGGCCCGGGCCCGAATCCGGTAGGCCATCCGGCTCTGAAGCGTGAACAACTCGATGAACCCGGGGCTCGCCGCCTGGCTGAACTCTCCCCCCGACTCGCCGAAGGAGGCGAGCGCTCGATCGTAGAGCGCGTGGGGCGAGCTGCGCGCAACCGGGGTCGCGGAGCCCTTGTAGAGCCGTACCGTGACCTCCCCGGTGACCAGCTCGTTCGCCGAGTCCATGTAGGCGTCGAGATCCGAGCGCAGCGGCTCGTGCCACAGCCCGGCATAACACAGGTACGCCCACTTGTCCTCGAGTGCCCGCTTGAACGTGTTCTGGTGGATGGTCGAGACCAGCCTCTCGAGCTCGCGGTGGGCCATGAGCACGATCGCCGCCGCCGGCACCTCGTAGAGATCCCGAACCTTGAGCCCGACCACGCGGTCCTCGATCTGGTCGACGATCCCGACTCCATGCCGCCGCCCGAGCTCCGCGGCGCGCTCGAGCAGCTCCACCAGCCCCAGGGGCTGGCCGTCCAGTGACACGGGGCGGCCGCGCTCGAAGCCGACCCGGACGAGCTCGGGCTGATCGGGGGCGTCCTCGGGCCGAGCCACGAGCTTGAAGACGTCGGCCTGGGGCGGTGAGTCGAGGTCCTCGATCGCGCCCCCCTCCGAGGACCGCCCCCAGAGGTTGTCGTCGATCGAATAGGGCGGTGCCTCGGTGCCGCCCTTGACCGGGATCCCGTGCTCGCGGGCGTAGGCGATCTCCTGCTCGCGTCCCATGCGCCACTCGCGCACGGGCGCGATCACACCGAGCTCGGGGTCGAGCGTCGCCACGGTCGCCTCGATCCGGACCTGGTCGTTTCCCTTTCCCGTGCAGCCGTGGGCCACCGTGTCGCAGCCGGCGCGACGGGCCTCGGCGACCGCGAGCTTTGCGATCAGCGGCCGCCCGAGCGCCGTGAACAGCGGGTAACCACCGCCATAGAGGGCGTTGGCCTTGATCGCGGGCAACACGTATTCGCTTGCGAACTCCTCGCGAGCGTCGACCACCACGGCGTCGAGCGCCCCGAGGTCGCGCGCCTTGCCCACCACCACGTCCCAGTCCTCCCCGGGCTGGCCGAGGTTGACGGTGAGGGTGACGATCTCGGCCCCGTAGCGCTCCTGGATCCAGCGCAGCATCACCGAGGTGTCCAGCCCGCCGGAATAGAGCAGCAGGACGCGCTCCACCTGCTCGGGGTCGGCCTCGTAGGAGGCGGTCCGCTGCGCGGGAGGGTCGCTCACGGGCGCGAAGTCTCGCACGCCCCGGCGCGACGGAGACGCGTCACTCCCAGCGCTCCGTCCGCCATCATTGCCGCCGTGGGGCGAGCGCTTCGCATCCTGTCCGTGGCGCTGATCACCGCCGGCCTGGTGGTTCTCGCCGACGTGGCCGCGACCCTGGCCTGGAAGGAGCCCGTGTCGACCGTCTACGGCTCGATCCAGCAGGGCCAGGCCGAGGACGAGCTGGCCGAGCTCGAGGACAAGTTCCCGGCCGGGGCCGACCTGCGCGTGATCGAGCGCGTGGACGGGATCCGCAAGAAGGTCGAGGTCCTCGCCGGCCGGTTCGCGGAGCGGGCCCCCACGGGCGAGGCGATCGGCCGGCTCCGGATCCCGAGCATCGACCTCGACGTGGTCGCCGTCGAGGGCACGGACACCGCCAGCCTCCAGAAGGGCCCGGGCCACTATCCGGAAACGCGGTTCCCCGGCCAGGGCGGCACGCTGGCGATCGCCGGACACCGCACCACCTACCTGGCTCCGTTTCGCCATCTCGACCAGCTGAAGCGCGGCGACGAGATCGAGATCGAGATGCCCTACGCCAACTTCGCCTACCGGGTCCAGAAGACCAGGGTGGTGGACGACTCGGCGGTCGGCATCATCCACGAGGCCGGTTACGAGCGACTTGTGCTCACCGCCTGCCACCCGCTATATAGCGCCGCCCAGCGGATCGCCGCGTTCGCGCGACTCAGGAAGGTCAGCTTCTTCGCGCTCTCCGGCCGGAGGTGGAACGACCCTTGATCGCGGCCAGCGCGCGGCCTATACTCGCGCGAAGCGCGTGGCGCGCGCCGCGGCGGGAAGCAGACCACACCTGAATCATTGTTGATCTCATGCGCTTGATCCTGATGGAGTTCAACGAGCTGTCCCCGCAGCTCATGAAGAAGTTCATCGCAGCCGGCAAGCTGCCGAACTTCGAGCGCTTCTACAACCAGTCGACGGTCTACGAGACCGAGGCCGATGACGCCGTCCACCTCGAGCCCTGGATCCAATGGATCGCGGTCCACTCGGGCATCCCCTACGAGGAGCACGGAATCGAGCATCTCGGCGACGGCCACCGGCTCGCGCACAAGAGCCTCTGGGATCTGCTGTCAGAGGAAGGGAAGACGGTGTGGGTGTGCGGCTCTATGAACATCGGCTACGAGGCGCCGATCAACGGCTGGGTATTGCCGGATCCATGGTCGGTGAGACGTGGAGCCCTACCCGCGCGACGTCCTCGAGCCCTACCACCGTTTCGTGAGCGCGAACGTCCAGGAGCACACGCGTGAGGAGATGCCACTCTCCCGGCGCGAGCAGCTCGAGTTCCTGAGGTTCATGGCTCAAAACGGGCTCTCGCCGGCGACCGTTGCCGCCATCGTGCGTCAGCTTGCGGGCGAGCGGGCCTCCGACACCCGCTGGAAGCGAGCGGTCCTGCTCGATCGGCTCCAGCTCGATCTCTTCCGATCGCACTGGAAGCGCGCGCGACCCGACTTCTCGACCTTCTTCTTGAACAGCACGGCCCACTACCAGCACCTCTACTGGCGGAACATGGAGCCCGAGCACTTCAAGATCCAGCCGGAGCCCGGCGAACAGGAGGTGTACGAGGACGCGATTCTGTACGGGTACCAGCAGATGGACAGGATCTGCGGCCAGCTGATGAAGCTTGCGGGCGACGACGTCACGCTGGTCTTCCTGACCGCCCTCAGCCAGCAGCCGTGCCTGACCTACGAGGAGATCGGAGGAAAGGTCGTTTACCGGCCGCATGACTTCGAGGCCTTCGTCGAGGCGATTGGAATTGAGCAGCCGGTGAAGGTGATGCCGATCATGGCCGAGGACTTCCTGCTCGAGTTCGAGAGCGAGGACGCCGCGCGCGCCGCCGAGGCCAAGCTCGCCGAGGTTCAGCTCGACGGACAGCCGGCGCTGGGCGCTGAGCGAACCGGAGCGCAAATCAAGTGTGGCTGCAGGGTCTGGCAGCAGCTCGAGCCCGATGCGGCCCTCCAGCTTGATGGAAACGGGCGCAGCATCCCCTTCTTCGACCTGCTCTACCAGATCGATTTCGTGAAGAGCGGCGAACACCACCCCGACGGGATGATGTCGATCCGCACCCGTCGCGCCAGCACAGCCTGGTCGAGGAGAAGTCCAGCTGGTTTCGGTGGCGCCCACGATCCTGGAGATGTTCGGGGCAAGCCCGCCCGCGCACCTGGTCGGCGAGCCCGTGCCGGCCTGACCGGGATCCCGAGCATCTAACCTGCCCCGATCCGACTCGCCGTCTACACCGTCTACGCCTACGGCCGCGCCGAGGGCCAGCTCTACGCGCAAGCTCCTTCGCCCTTTCGTGGTGCGTCTCGCTGCGCAGGTCGACCGCATGATCCTGATCGGGGGGCTGAGACCAGAGGGGGCTGGAGATGAGGCTCGCTATCTGATCCCGCCCGAGATCTCCTTCGTCCCGTTGCCCTACTACGAGAGCCTTGCTCATCCCGCCTCGCTGCTCAACATCCGCTGGCTGCATCGCTTCTGGAGAACCCTCGCCGAGGTCGACACGGTATGGCTGTTCGGGCCCCATCCCACGGCGATCCTCTTCGCCCTGATCGCCGCGGCGCGGCGTCGGCGCGTCGTGCTCGGCGTGCGTCAGGACACCGTGGCCTACATGCGCAGCCGCCATCCTCGCCGCCGGGCGCTTCACGCGGCCTCACGCCTCCTGGAGGCGGCGTTCAGAGCCCTTGCCCGGAGATTCCCGATCGTCGTGGTGGGGCCCGAGCTGGCCGAGAGATACGGCAGCGCTCCGCGGCTGCTCGAGATCGTCGTCTCACTTGTGGACGAATCCGACATCGTGCCGGCGGACACGGCCTTGGAGCGCGACTATCGCGGCGAGCTGCAGGCCCTGAGCGTCGGCCGCCTCGAGTGGAGAAGAACCCGCCGTGCTGGCCGACGCGCTCGCCTGGCTCAACCGCGACGGCCGACGTGGCGGCTCCTTCTCTGTGGAGGGGCGACCTGGCCGAGCGCCGGCCGAGCCCAGGCCGCCAGGCCAGGATGGTCGGGCCGAGCTCTTAGCTACGTGCCGTTCGGCGAGGAGCTGGCGACGCTCTACCGCACCAGCCACGGCTTCTGCACACCTCGTGGACCGAGGGGCTGCCACAGACCCTCTTGGAGGCGATGGCGGCTGGATTGCCGGTCCTGGCCGCCGACATTGGCGGGATCCGGGCTACCGTAGGGAAGCCGCACCGCTCGACCCCAGGGCCAATCCGCCGTCGCGGGCCCCGCCGTTCGCGGAGCTTTCGCCACGGACCAGTCGCTGCAGGCTCGGCTCTTCTCGCCGGCGACAACTCCGCCAGGAACACCTCAAGCCGAAGTCACGCTCGCCGAATTCCTCGCGACGCCCCTACCCGGTCCCGGTAGGCGTCCAGTCCGTATATACGGCCAGCCGCACGCGGCGAGCGTAGATGAGATCTCGTGCGCCAAGCGGAGTTCACGCCCGCCGCCAATGCAACAATGCCTGGCCCATGGAGGACGGGCTAAGCCCTCAGCAGCGCCGTGCGCGCGCCGCCGACTGGATCCAGCCGTCCGAGGAGGAGGCGGGCCTCAGGCGGTACCTGCAGACCCTGCGCGAGCGGATTTGGATCGTGGTCGCCGCGGTCGTGATCACCACGGGGATCGCGATCGTCTACGTGGTCACCGCGGACAAGGTGTATGAGGCCGAGGCGGACCTGCTGATCACTCCCGTGTCCAGCACCGATGCGGTCCCGATCAGCTTGCCGGGGTTGATCCCGGAGTCGTCCGATCCCACCCGTGACGTGGCGACGGCCTCGCGCCTGGTGGAAAACGTGGACGTCGCCGAGCGCGTCAAGCAGTCGCTCAACTCCTCCCTGAGCCCCGAGAAGCTCCTCGGGAAGGTGACGGCGGAACCCGTCGCCTCGAGCAACATCGTCGCCGTCAGGGCGGAGGCGGGCTCGCCCGACGAGGCCGCCGACCTCGCCAACGCCTTTGCGACGGAGGCGGTCGCCGAGCTGACCGAGGAGCTCCACACCGCGATCGACGACAGGCTTCCGCGGCTCGAAGCGCGCCTCAGGCAGGGCGCCGCCCCGACCGCGATCCGTGTCCAGATCGGGCTGATGGAGCAGCTGCGAAGCGGGCCCAGTCCGAGCATGAGCGTGGAGACCGAGGCCAACCCCCCGACGCGCCAGGCCTCGCCGCGTCCGACGCTCAGCATCGCCGGCGGGCTGGTCGCCGGCCTGGTGCTTGGGATCGGTGTGGCGTTCGCCTTCCAGGTCCTTGATCCCCGCTTGCGTCGCGAGGAGCAGCTGAGGCGGCTCTACCGGCTCCCGATCCTGGCCCGGATCCCGCGTGAGTCCCGCAGCCGGACGGAGAAGCCGCTGGGGCCGCTGGAGCTCTCGCCGGCCACCTCGGAGGCCTACCGAACGCTCCGAGGGACCCTGGCCGTCTCGCGCCGGGCCTCGGGCTCAGAGTCCCACGCGATCCTGGTCACCGGATCCTCTCCCTCCGAGGGCAAGACGACGACCGCGGTCAACCTGTCCTCGTCGTTGGCCACCGCCGGCCACAACGTGATCCTGATCGAGGCCGATCTGCGGCGGCCCGGGATCGGCGCCGCGCTCAACCTCCAGTCCAAGTACGGGGTCGCAAGCGTCCTGGTCGAGAGCGTCGCGCTTCAGGAGGCGCTCGTGACCACGCCCACCTTCGGCTCGAACCTCGGCATCTTGCTGGCCGACTACGAGGGAGGCTGGATCAGCGACCTCTTCGCGCTGCCGGCCGCCCGGGAGCTGGTTGTGGAGGCGCGGCGGTTGGCAGATTTCGTGATCATCGACTCCCCTCCCCTCACCGACGTGATCGACGCCCTGCCGCTGGTGGACTACGTCGACGACGTCGTGCTGGTCGCCGGGGTGGGCAGGACCAACCTCGGCAAGCTCGCCCACCTGGGCGAGCTGCTCGCCGAGCACGGGATCAGGCCGGCCGGGTTCGCGGTGGTCGGAACCCCGAGGCCCAGCCGCTCTGACTATCACTACTACGCCGGGCACCAGCCGCGGCCAGCGCCTCCTCAACAGCGAGAGCGCCAAGCCGCGGCCGAGCGGCAACCGCTGGAACGCTAGGCGGCCCCTTAGGAGTCCGGCTTCGCCGGCCCGCTCGCCGTGAGCCGGGCGGCAAGCCCGGCGAGGAATCCCGCCCCCCAGGAGGCGTGAACGGTCGCCAGGACGGGGAACGTCCGCCACCCGCCACCCGCCCGCGCCGCGACGATCGTCAACACCCCGCAGTACAGGGCGATTGCCGCGCGAGCGGGGCCCGCGAGCCTCGAGGGTGTGGCGGCAGCGACGGCCGCGGCGAGCAATCCGATCGGCCCAAGCTGCCGCGGCTCGAGCGAGCGCGGGTAGGTCGTGATCATCAGCGTCTTGAAGCGGCCGAAGCCCCAGTACTGGCGGGCGATCGCACGCAACGATTCCCGCGGGTGGTAGATCGACCAAATGGCGGGGTCGAACACGATCCGCCCTCCGGCGCGGCGGAGCCGGTAGTTGAGCTCGAAGTCCTGATTCCGGACGAAGCGCTCGCTCCAGCCGCCCTGCGCGCGAAGGTCCTCGGCCCGCCACGAGCCGAGGTTGAACGTATCGACGTCCACCCGGCCCTCACCGGGTCGCGGCCGGCGCCAAAGGCGCGGATTCCCGATCCCGAAGCGAGAGGCGAGCGCGGCCCCGATCGCGCGGCCCCAGGGCCCGTTCGCATCGACCTGCCGCCAGCCCCCGGCACCGGCCGCGCCAGGCTCCTCCTCGAGCGCCTGGATGGAGGCCTCGACGTAGCCAGGCGGCATCACCGCGTGGGCATCGAAGCGCACGACCACCTCGCCCTGCGCCGCGGCGAGCGCCGCGTTCAGGCCGGTCGGCGTGATCTGCCGTGGGTTGTCGACCACGACCGCGCCCGCCTCCCGCGCCAGACGCGCCGTCTCGTCCGAGGAGCGCCCATCGGCGACGATCACCTCGAGGCCGCCCGAGACCTGCTGCGTGACGATCGATCGGACGCAGGGACCGATGTAGTCCGCCTCGTTCCGGGCAGGGACGATCACGGAAACGCGCGGCCGCGACGGCGCACTCACGGCACCGGCACCGGTGAGTCTCGCCCGTCGAGAACCTCGGAGATGGCCGACCAGCGGAAATCGGCCAAGAGCGCCTGGAAGCGCCGCTCGCAGCGTCTCAGCCCGACGTAGTGCCGGAACCGGTACGAGGGGGGAAGGCCGCCGACACGCGGCTGGTCGGGATCGATCTCCCACGGATGGATGTAGAAGACGTAGGGACGTCCCGTGCCGAGAATCCGGCCGACCCCGCGCCGGAAGAGCGAATACGGCATGAGGCGGAAGTAGCCTCCACCACCCCAAGGAAGCCCCCGCGAGGCAACCGTGAGACAGGAGACGGCGACCTCGTGGAAACCCGGGGCAAGCTCGACGATGGGCTCGTCCGGGCCCACTCCGGGGATACCTCCGTAGCGATCGTGGGCGACGGTCGCGAAGACGGACGAGTCGTAGCGAAACCCGGCTTCGCGCAGCTCTGGAATGGCCCACTCGGTGATCGAGAAGCTGGGGGCGCGATAGCCGCGCACCTCAGCCCCGACCAGATCCTCGAGCAGCGCCTTCGAGCGCTCTACGTCGGCCCGGAACCGCCGCACGGGTGAGCGAGCCAACCAGCTCATGGGCGTGGCCATGCGATGCAATCTCGTGGCCCGCGGCAGCGATGCGGCGGATCAGCGCAGGACACCTCTCCGCCACCCAGCCCAGGACGAAGCAGGTGGCGCGCGCGCGGCCCGGGGCCTCGGCCATCAGCTCGAGCATTCGGTCCATGTTGCGCTCCACGCGAAGCTGCCGCTCGCCCCAGGTCTCTCGCGCTATTGCCGGGCTCAAGTTCTCGACGTGGAACCAGTCCTCGACGTCGATGGACATCACCGCGGCCGGCTGGCCGGAGCGTTGGCCTTCGTTAGAGAAGTCTGTGGCCACGCCCGAGGAGCTCCCTTGCGTCTTGCCGCGTGGGAAACGAGTAGTACGAGGCTTCTGACATGTCGAGCGGGCGGGGAACGGCCGTGCCGCTCGCGATCTTGCCAAGCACGCCGATCATGAGGCGCGCGCCCACGATCTTGGCCTCGACCATGACCCGGTCGACGGTGTCACGCTCGTGTATGGCGCACTCCGCCGTCCCGAGAATCCGGCCGGCGTCGACTTCGCGCGCCATCTCGTGCACCGTGACCGTGGCCCGAGGCTCGCCGCCCAGCATCTGCCAGAACGTCGGCATCATGCCGCGAAACTTCGGCAGCCTCCCCGAGTGCAGGTTGACGCACCCGAGGCGAGGCGTTGACAGGATCTCGTCACGGAAGATCTCGGGGGCCGCCACGGACACGATCACGTCGGGATCGAGCTCCCGGACACGAGCGAGGTAACCGGGGTCGTTGACGGAGCTGGTCGACACGAGAGGCACGCCCTGGCGCTTCGCGAGCGTCGCTATCGATCGGCGTCGCAGCCTGGCGCCGGCGTACTTGACCGCGAGACGAAACGACGCAGCCAAGCCGTAGAGCGAGAGCACCCGCCGCGCCGTCGCAGCGAGCGACTCGCGAAACGGTGCGACGATCGTCATGCCGACGAGCTCGAATTCCTGCCGTGGGTACTCGACGAGAAAGGTGTCGAAGAAGCGTATGACGTAGATCGGGTCATCCTCGGTCACAAAGAGGACGCGAAGCTTCCGGGGAGGCTGCGGCACTTATTCGATCCCTGCTTGCGAGAGCTCCACGAGTATGCCACGAAGGATGCTCGACTCGGGCGACCGAGTCAACGGGCCGGGCGCACTGCGGGCGGCTTCTTGCCGAATCCGACGGCTAGCGCCGACGGAACGACGGAAGCAGCCTCCTGAGGCCCCCGGCGACCGACCGGGACCGCTCGCGCATCCGCGGCGGCAGCCGCTGGTGGGCCCGCCACAAAGCCGCCTCGGCACCGGCCAGCAAACGCATCGGGTGAAAGGACCGGGCCAGGATCACCGTCTCAACCGGGCGCGCGGCGGTGGCGAAACGTTGCTTGTAGGCCTCCTCGCCGAGCAGCAAGTCGTACTCGGAGGCGCCCTCGTCGATTGCCTCGTGCACGGTGTGGGCGAGAAGCAAGAGCCCGACGCTGGCGTCCGCCCAGCGCGGCTCGAAGCCGGCCAGGTAGTACGAGTAGCGCTCGCCCAGCCGCCACCCGTACCAGGCCGCGACCGAGTCCCCGTCGACCTCCATCATCCAGAGGCGCAGCCACCCTCGCTCGAGCGCTGCCACGGTGAAATCCGCGTGGAACGCCCGGACCCGCTCGCTCGCGGAGCTCGATCCTCCACGAGCATCCCAGCGCGCGTCGTGCAACCGGAAGAACGTCTCCAGGTCGCCCCCCAGCTCCGAGGCGGCCTGCGTGCGACGGAAGCGGACCTGGTGGTCGCGCTCGAGCGCTCGCAGCTTCCTGCCGAGCTGGCTGCGGAAGTTGCGGCTGCGACCAGCCAGGTAGTGCCTCCCAGGTCGTCGGCAGTTGAATCTGCGGCAGGCTCGTCTGACGGTAGGAGATCGCCGCCAGCGACGCCGGGGCGGCGGCCATCATCGCCCGCCACCAGCGGGCATCGGCGTCCACGTTGTCGAGAACGATCGCGCTCCAGCCGGAGATCTCGGCGCCAAGCCGCGCGCCGGCAGCCGCGGCCACGTCCTCATCCTCGAGGCGCGCGGCGACCGGATGGAGGTGATCGGCGAGATTGGCACCGCCAAATCTCAGCGAGCGCGACCGCGCGCTGCGATCCCGGGCCAGCGGCATGATGCCCCGGAGGTCACCAGCCGGGGCGCGCACGGCTATCACCGCCGGATCGGCCCCGGTCCCATAGTTCCGGAGCCAGGCGAAGTACCACTCGGGGGTCAGGAACGCGTTTCCCCGCCGCTCCGCCAGGGACCGCCAATCCGCCTCGATCTCGCCGAGGCGCTCGGGGTCGGTGATCACCTCGGCGGTCCCACCGTCAGCCTCCCTGGTCGCGGAGCGCGCCATTGGGCGAGGATAACCAGCCGTCCATGCACCTCCCCGCGGGGGGCGTCCGGCTGCGAGAATCCGACCGTGCCAGCAGAGTCGCGTCTCGGCAGATGGGGGCTGTCGGCCAGCTTCGGTGCGGTCACCGCCGCGGTCGGCCTGCTGGCCGGCATCGATCCGCGCTTTGCGATCGCGGCGGCGCTGAGCCTCGGATTCGTGCTCCTCGTGCTCGGCGACCTGTACGTCGGCCTGGTCCTGTTCACCCTGCTCACCTTCGCCGCCCAGGTGCCGACCGTGGCCGGGCCCGGGCTGAGCTTCGCAAAGATCGCGGGGCTCTTGCTGGCGATCTCCTGGGTGGCGACCTTGGCAACCAGGCATGAGACGCGGTCGGACTTCATGTCGGCGCGCCCGGGCCTCACCTACGTGCTGGTGCTGTTCTTGAGCTGGGCCGCGGTCAGCCAGCTATGGGCGGAGGACTCCGGGGTGGCGCTGACGACGTTCTCGCGGCTGGCGCTCAACGCGCTGCTGTTCCTGATCATCTTCACGGCCATTCGCACACCCACCCAGGCGATCGGGTTCGTGGGCGCGTTCGTCGCCGGAGCATCGATCAACGCCCTCTACGGGTTGCTCTTTGCTCCATCCGACCCGGCGACCGCATCACGCCTTTCAAGCTCGATAATCAATCCCAACGAGCTGGCCTCCATCCTCGTGGCGGCGCTCGTGCTGAGCTTCGGCCTCGCGGTGGCCTTAAAGGACTTGCCGCTCGCCCGGCTGGGAGCGCTGGGCGCAGTGGGCCTGTGCACCGCCGGCATCTTTCTCACTGGCTCGCGGGGAGGCCTCGTCGCCCTGGCCGTCGCCCTGGCCGCGTTCCTCGTCGTGGGCGCCCGGTGGCGCGGCCGCCTCCTCTTCGTCGCCGCGGCCGTGCTCATCGCCGGGGTCGGGTACTTCAGCTACGTCGCCTCGGAGGAGACCAGATCCCATGTCTCGAGTGTGGGCAGCGGCACGGGCCGACTTGATCTATGGACGGTCGCTTGGCGGATGATCGAGGAGGAACCCCTCCAGGGCGTCGGTGCAGGCAATTTCGCGGTTTCCTCGGTGCACTACCTTCTCCAGCCCGGGACGATCGAGCGAACCGACTACATCATCGGCACGCCCACGGTCGCTCACAACACCTACATCCAGCTGTGGGCGGAGCTCGGCCTGGTCGGCCTGGTTCTGTTCGTGCTCGTGGCTGGGTTCTGCCTCTATGCGGCGCTCAAGGCTGCGCGCTCGTTCGCTGACCAGGGAGATGCTCGGATGGAGGTCGTCGCTCGTGCCCTGTTCGTTGCCCTGGCGGGCGTTCTGGCGGCCAACTTCTTCGGATCGAGGCTGGGCAACAAGGAAATCTGGCTCTTGCTCGGACTCGCACCCGCGCTGCTGGCCATCGCGCGCTCCCGCGAGGGCCCGGCCGGGCCTTGACGGACGTACTGGCCCTCGGATACCACGCGGTCAGCGAGCGCTGGCCCGCCTCGCTGTCGCTCGCGCCCCGGCACCTGGAGGCGCACATTCGCATGCTCGCCGACCGGGGCTTTGTGGGCGTCACCTTCAACGAGGCCGTCATGCGGGCGCCGGCGCCGAAGACGCTGGCGATCACGTTCGACGATGCCTACCGCTCGGTGTTCGAGCTCGCGTTTCCGATCATCTCGCGGGCGGGATTCAAGGCCACGGTGTTCGCACCCACCGCCTTCGTGGGCAGCGAGGAGCCCATGGCTTGGCCGGGCATCGACCACTGGCGCGACACCGAGCACTCAAGCGAGCTGATGCCGATGTCCTGGCAGGAGCTGGGGCACCTGGCGGAGGCCGGCTGGGAGATCGGGTCACACACCCACTCACACCCGCGCTTGCCCGAGCTCGACGACCCCGCGCTCGACGATGAGCTGCTCAGATCGCGTCAGGAGATCGAGCGTCACCTGGCGGCGCCCTGTCCCTCTCTCGCCTATCCCTACGGCGACCACGACCCTCGCGTCGTCGAGGCGGCCCGACGGGCGGGCTACGAGTCCGCCGGAACCCTCCCAGCGAGGCTGACGCGGCCTGCCGGGACCCTGGACTGGCCTCGAATCGTCGTCACCCGCCCCGACGATGCTCGCCGTTTCCGGTGGAAGATCTCACCCCTCGCCCGCAAGGCGAGGACAACTCCCGCATGGAGCGTCCTGCACGCGGCGCGGCGCGTCCGCCGCTGACATCAACCCAGGTCAGATCTCGGACCAGATCAGCGACTCGAGGCGGGACAGCACGGCCTCCCGCGGCTGGCCCGCGTCCACGACGTGCGCGGGCACCGCGTCCCAGTCGATCGACCACACCTCGCGCCAGCGCGAGCGGATCGAGTCGGCCGGCTCGGTCGGCTGGCGCGTCACCGCGATCTCGGGATCGACGCGAAGGACGATCAGCACGTCGGGGGGCGTGATCGCCTGGTAGTAGCGGCGCTCGCGGGCGGCGAGCCAGTCCGTCAACCGACGCCAGCGATCCGGATCCCTGACCCGCTCAACTCGGGGCCCGTCCATCAGCTTCAGCTCACGAAGCGGGAAGCGGTCGCACAACACCAGGCCCCCATTCGTCGCGATCCGGCGGATGCGCCGGACGGCGCGATCGCGGTCCCGTGCCACGGCGAGCGCCAGAACCGCGTGCTGCGTCGCGCGCGAGGGCGTCGATCGACCGAGGCGGCGGGCGAGCACGAGGTAGGCGGATCGTGCCCGCGCCATGCTTCGGAGGACCCGCGTCGTCCACGACTTTGGCGGCCTGCCGATGTGCGCACGGACCACGCCGAAGGTCCCGCCCAGGCGTTTGCCGAGCTCCTCGACGGCGGTCGACTTGCCGGCGCCGTCAGCGCCCACGATGGCGATGATCGCGCCCCCCGCGGCCGGCTGCTTGGGCGGCGCCGGTCGCGACGCCAGCCGCGCGGCGATCCCGGCGCAGCGGTGCCAGAGCTTGAGGCCGACGTCGGCGGCACGGGACCGCCGGGCGAAGGGCGCGAGATCGGCCAGCAGGCGCCCGCCGGCGCGGATCCCGGCGATCTTCCCGGCCTCGGGCGCGAGCGCCAGCCGGCATGCGTCGAAGGTCTGCACGCTGACGAACGGCAGCGCTTCTTCGAGCCGGCGCTCGACCTCGCCGGCCTCCGCGCGACCCTCCAGGTCGGCGAGCTCCGAGCGCGCCGAAGCCGGGATCCTCGACCGGCGCGTCACCACCGCGTCCCAGGTCAGGTGCTTCAGGGCCAGGCGGATGACGAGCAGGATGAGCTCGAGCTCGGGAGGTGGGACGAGAAACTCGCCGTCGGGCCGCGCCGAGCCCAGGAAAGCCTCTTCGAGCGGCACCCGGTAGCTCTTCGTGAGGTCGTCCCCGACGACCAGCTGGTAGTGGGCGTGTACATGGACCACGCGGCCGGTCTCGCGGTCGTGCCCGTAGTAGTCGAGGACCCCGGGGAGGCCCCGCTTCCGGCGCCGGGCCAGCTTGAAGCCGAGGCGATGCATGACCGCCGAAAAGCGATCCTCGTCCGCTCGCGCGATCAGCAGGTCCAGGTCGTTCTGGCCGGTTCGCGAGCGATCGAGAAAGGTGTTGCTCTTGAAGTGGCACCAGGAGACGCGCTCCGCCGCCAGCTGGGCGCAGACATCGCCAATCAGCGCGATCGTTCGCGGCCCACCCGCATCCTCGCGTTCAGGGCCGCTCACCGCGCGCCCGGCGTTGGCCGCCCGGCCGACGCCGGCGTCGAGACCTGCTTAATCCAAGTCAGAGCCCGACAAACGCTACGCGCAGGACCGGCGGCGCTCCGCCCTCGAACGACTCCGCCGCCCGCCTGCCGGATCCGGTGATGATCACCGTGAGCGCGTTGCCGGCCGCCCAGCCTGGGCGGCTGACGACCTCCTGGAGCACCGTCGCCAGGTTCGGCGTCAGCTGCCCCGAGCCGTTGGCGCCCACGCTCCACGCGGGCACAGGCCATGGGACCGAGGCCGTCGTGCGAGGACGCGAGGAGATGTTGAACGCGGCTGTCCCGATCTGCGCCGAGTTGTCCGCACGCTCCGCCCTGATCACGAGATTCGTGGTGTTGCCCCCGGCCTCATCAGCCGTGAACTGCACCTCGGCGTTTGTGATCGTCGCCCCGTTGGGGATCTGGACCCCCGTGAACCTGAGCGCCGCCGTCGTCGCTGCGCCCCCGGACCCGGACCCCAGGTTCAGGTCACCGTTGGCCCGGCGCACGGTTCCGCTCTGGGTCTCGTCGGCGTCGTCCGTCCCGGCGCGGATCGGCAGGCTGAAGATCGGCGGCGGATCAGGCGATGAATTGAACGTGGCGGTGGCCTGCTTGTCGGCGTCCATGGTCAGCTGGCAGGGACCGCTTCCGGAGCAGGCGCCGCTCCAGCCGCCGAAGCTCGAGCCGGCGGCCGGCGTGGCGGTCAGGATGACCTGCTGGCCGTTGGCGTAGGTCTCGGTGCAGTCTCCGGGGCAGCTGATCCCCGGGCCCGTGACCGTGCCGGTGCCGGCGCCCTGGGTCTGGACCGTAAGCGTGCGCGGGGACGCGGGGTTGAGATTGAACGTGGCGGTGGCCTGCTTGTCGGCGTCCATGGTCAGCTGGCAGGGACCGCTTCCGGAGCAGGCGCCGCTCCAGCCGCCGAAGCTCGAGCCGGCGGCCGGCGTGGCGGTCAGGATGACCTGCTGGCCGTTGGCGTAGGTCTCGGTGCAGTCGCCGGGGCAGCTGATCCCCGGGCCCGTGACCGTGCCGGTGCCGGCGCCCTGGGTCTGGACCGTAAGCGTGCGCTGAGCCGGAGACGCACCCAGCGACATCTCATAGAGGAGGCCGTCGACCGGGGGCGGGGTCCGGGCCTGGTTGTCGACGTGCCGATCCACGAGCCAGTAGTTGAACGCGGACGGGCTGTCGTTCGGGTTGGAGCTGGGCGCCATCGTCACGTCTGCCACGACCGAGTTGGAGGTCGGGATTGCCGATAGGTCGAGCGTCCGCAGGTGCGCGCCGCCCATGCTGAGCTCGTAGACCGCGTCGGTCCTCCAGTCTTGGGCGAGGAGCGCGTTGCGGCTCGCGTCCAGCCCCAGGCCCTCGCAATCGCGGGCTCCGTAGCGGGCGAGGTCGAAGTGGGTCACAACGTCGTTTCCGTCGCCGAAAGCGCCGTTGACCGGGTTCACGTCGTAGATCTCGATCCCGGCGCCGTCGCAGATGAACAGGTGACCGGATGCGGGGTCGTACTCGACGTCCTCGGGATCGCCGCTGCCGAAGGACGAGGTGCTGAACCTCGACACGATGTCGTCGGCGGTGCCGTGGACGCCGTCGGGCCCCGGCCGCACGACCGAGACCCTGTCCCTGTCGTCGTCCGAGACGTAGAGCGTGCGGTCACTCGGGTTGAACCCGATGCCCGCGGGTTCCGCGCTCGTCTCCGCCAGGTTCCCGCGAGCCAGCAGGGTGCCACTGCCGAACCCGGAGCCCGTGCGTGTCGCCGTGAACAGGTTGGAGCCCCGGTAGAGCCCCGACTCGTTGACCTCGGAGTCGGCGATCAACAACCGGTCTTGCGCCGGCATGTAGACGATGCCCGAGGGGTCGGGGCTCGGCGGCGAGTAGGCGGAGGTTTGGATCGTTTGGACGAGCGTGGGCCGCACCACCTCGGCCGCCGAAGCCGGGGACGCGGGCCAGAGCAGCGCGCCCAGCACCGCCAGCAGGAGCGCGCATGCGAAGCGCATGCCGCCAGACGATGCCTGCCGCGCAAAGTTGTGAAACCCCGCCGAATGTCCCCCAGCGCTGATGACCAGCCGAGCATACGCTCTCGTCGTCCGACCTGCGCCATGGCGCATACCTGCCCTGTGGTAGGCGCCTGCCCCTTGGTAATGCGTCCTCTACCGCTTGGCCTTCGGCTCCGATAGCTCGATCACGGCCATCCAGGCATACCTGCGCGCAGGCGGGGCGACACGAAACAGGGCACGATCGAAGCGATCGAGTGCTCGCACCAGGCTCGCGAAACCGGACCGGCCGCGGAACGGAACGGCGGCGAGCGAGGCCAGGTGGAAGAAACGACAGCCGACCCGGTGGAAGAACTCCGAGGCGAGCTCCAGGTCGCGCATGAGCAGTGGATGCTCGTCTGGGGTGCGAAGCTCTGGGGTGCGGCGTCGGTAGAGGTTGATCAGCGGATTGTGGCCCAAAGGCTCGACGAAGATCGCGCTTCCCGCCGGTCGCAGCACGCGGCCGACCTCCGTGAAACAGCTCCGAAGGTCGAGGTGATGGATGACGCTGGTACCACAGACGAGGTCAAACGCGTCCGAGTCGAAATCCATCGCTTCCGCATCCATCACCCGGAATGACACCTGTCGGTAACCGTCCGCCTGCGCCCGCTTGTTTCCGGCCTCGATTGCCACGGGAGAGATGTCAATTCCCGTCACGCTTGCGGCGCCGTGATCCGCGAGAAGGAATGCCATACTCGCGAGCCCCGAGCCGTACTCGAGTATGTCCGCACCTTGGCTGCGCGACTTTACGTAGTCCTCGTAGAAACGACGAGAGCTATCGACGATCAAGTAGTACGAAGACCACAGTCTCTCGCGGGCGTGGTCCGTATACGCCTGATCGTGAAACAACGCTTCGCGCTGCTTTCGGTCATCGTCGGTCATCGAGCGTTGATCTGTCACTATCTCCAACCTCGGCCGGGTTCAGGCTCGCGAACGTGCGAGTCTAGCTAGGGCGTCCACCTGGCGACCTGCCAGTTGGCGAAGTCGATGTGGTGTTCCGGGATGGCGGCGTCTCCGTAGATCCCGGCAATTAGCGCGTTCGCACCAGTGGCGAGCGTGGGGTAGCCGGAGATGACCGGCGTCAGCTTCTTCAGCGAGAGGTCGCCTGTATCCCCTAGATCGCCCCAGAGCTGAATCTTGGCGTTCTCCGGACTCCTCGTGTATTGGATGTCTATGGCGAACCTCAGCCAGGTGTCGACAGGAGCCTGACCGTTCCATAGTGTCACCTTCTCCGGTCCCCGGCGAACGATGAGTTGGAGCCTATCCTCACTTGGGTGGCCAAAGGCAATTATCGGCGGCCCGTCGCCCCCCTGCTGATACATCTGCCACACCTGGGCGCCCTCCCCCGGCGGGAGGTCCACCGGCGGAATCCGCATAGACCAGTACGTAATCCAGCGTTCCCCTTCCAGGTACGCCTTGAACGTATTCGAATCGCTGGTCGAGTTAGCCCCGAGATGGAGGCGCTCTCTGCTGGGCGGATCGCCGGACCCTCGGTCGCCGTCGTGGATGATCAGACGCCGCCAGGAGCCGTTCGTCGATCCGTCGACGAGCGGGTGGGGGTCGCCCCCGCTCGTGTGCCACTCCACCTGCGACGGCTTCTCGGGGTTGAGCTGATGCCACAACCGCATGAAGTCCGAGTCGGGTGCGAGGTCCTGCTTGACGACTGCACCGGTATGAGGGATAGCTCCGTCGTCGCCACCACCACCCTTGCGAACGACAACGCGAACGGATGCCGAAACGCTATTACCACTCTCATCGTGGGCGACCGCCTTGAGCGTGTGTCGGCTGTCTTCGGCGGCGGTAGTGGTATCCCAGACGCAGGAATATGGGGGCTCATGCTCTGTGTTGAGCAGTACGCCATCCAGATAGAAGCTTACGTGGTCGATGACCGAGCTGGGCTCCGCCGAGACGGTACAGTTTTGCGTTCGCTCATCCAGCGGGCCAGAGATGCCATCTCCGTCTCTAGGTGTAAGCCATGAGACGCTGGGAGACGAGTCGGTATCGGTCGCAACCGCGACGGCCCCGACCACGGCCGCCGCCGCCAGGACGCCAATCAGCAGCCTGACCCTGAACCCGCCGACCTCCATGCCCGGAGCATACTGCCAGGCATTGCGCGGTCTACCGCCTGTCCGCGGGGCGAACGCCTCGGCGAGGCGCTTCTACGGTACCCACCTGGCGACCTGCCAGTTGGCGAAGTCGATGTGGTGGGGCGGGATCGTGTCGTCGCCGTAGATCCCGGCGATGAGCGCGGAGGCGCTGTGCCCGGACGGGAGTACGGGACCACTCGGCGTGAGGAGTCCGGTGAGCGGCTTCAGCGAGAGGTCACCCGTATCGCTCAGGTCCCCCCAGAGCTGGACAACGGACTTGTCGGCGGTGTCGTACTTGACGTCGATGGCAAAGCGAAGCCAGGTATCGACGGGAACCGTGTCCGACCACAGCACCGCCTTATCCCCGTCGTCTTCCCGCATATTGAGCCTCAGGACATTGTTTTGCCGCCAGGCGAAGGCGATGGGGGGCGGTCCCGAACCCTTGGGACCCTCCGGATACATCTCCCATACCTGGGACGCCGTGTCCGAGGGAATATCCACTGAGTCAATCCGCATCGACCAATAGGTGATCCACCGCTCGCCCCGCTGATAAGCCTTGAACGTGTCTGCGTCGCTGGTCGAGTTGGCCCCGAGCTGCTGGCGGATTCGCCCCTCTTCCTCATCACCGCTCAGATGGTTGATCCGCCGCCAGGAGGGATTTACCACCCCGTTCACCAACGGATGCGGATCGCCGCCGGTCGCGTGGTGTTCGACCCGGCTATCCGGCCCCGCGTTGATGTGGTCCCAGAGCGCCCTGAAGTTGGAGTCGGCTGCGAGGTCCTGCCGGACAACCCCGCCGGTATGCGGGATCGCTCCCACGCCGCCGGCGATGCCGCCGTTGTCAACGGTGACGCCAACCGATGCCGAGGCGCTGCTCCCGATGCTGTCGTGGGCAACCGCCCTTAGGGCGTGTGAGCTGCCCTCGGCCGCTCTGGTGGTATCCCAGACGCAGGAATACGGCGCGGCCCGGTCTGTGTTGAGCCGCGCGCCATCCAGATAGAAGCTGACGCGGTCGATTCCCGAGCCATCGCTCGCCGAGGCGACGCAGTTCCCTCCGCTTTCATTCAGCTGGCCAGAGACTGTGTCTCCGTCCCTTCGAGTTCTCCAAGAGACCCTGGGAGCATGATGGACGCGAACGTCAACGGATCTCGCGGCGCGAAGGCCAGATCTCGAAATCCGGCGGCCTGGCTTCGCGTAGGCGACCGCCCTTAGGGTATGTGACCTATCCTCGGCGGCCGTACTGGTATCCCAGACACAGGAAAAGGGCGCGGAGTGATCCGTGTTCAGACGGGTGCCGTCGACGTAGAAGCTCACGTGATCGATGCGACGGCGAGGCCTTGCCGAGACAATGCAGTTTCGGGCCCTCTTACTCAGCCGGCCCGAGACGGTGCGTCCGTCTTTGGGCCTGCTCCAACGGATGGCGGGAGATTGGGCCCTTGCGTGAGATGCGCGAGCGTCGCCGCGGATGCTGGTGTCCCCTGCCGATCGAGCCGGTGCCGAAGCCGCGATCGCGAGGACCGCGATCGCGAGGACCGCGATCGCGACGGGCGTGAGGACTCTCGTCGCCGGCATTGACCCTTTCGTCGGCACCGACGCCTGTGGTGTTCAGCAATGGCCGTTTCTCTCGACAGCTCCGTGGACGGATGTTTGATGTGAAGCGGGGCCCGCGCGGCGCAGCTTCGCCAGCGCGCGTCAGCTGAGAGCGTCGCGAAGCGCCTCGGCCCATCGCCTGCCGACGGCTTCAAACGAGTGCTCCGCGGCGACGTACGCTCGGGCTCTGTCGCCGATGTCGCGGCGCAGTCGAGGGTCGCGCCACAACGTCCGGGCGGCCTCTACGAAGCGATCCCATGAACCGTCAGCGAACAGCCCCAGCCCCCTGCTCGAGATCTTGCCGTCGGGGTCGAAGTGAAGCGAGATCACGGGTACGCCTTGCGACCAGGCCTCGAGAAAGACGTTGGGCATTCCCTCGGTCCGCGAGGTGACCACTACCGCCACCGAGCGGCGAATCATCTCGAGCACCGTCTCACGCCACTGGGGCGGCAGGAGCTCCAAATTCGGAAGCTCGTCCGCCGCCTCCGTCACCTGCTGCGAGAGCTCGTCCGTGGTCTCGACCGTGGTTGGCGCGATCATCCGGAAACGGGCCTCCGGAACGGCTCGAGCCAGCTCGACGTACCGCAGCGGGAGCTTGTACGGGACCAGGCGCGCCGCCCACAGGAATCCCTCGGGCTCCGGCGGCGAAACAATGCCCGCCGACTCCTCATAGGGAGCCGAAGGCGACCGGTGGTCCGAGCCGAAGGCTCGGACGCCTCGGTTGTCGGCGGGGTCCCTGGTGATTTCGGCGAAGCTGGGGATCAGCTCCACGGGGGCGCCGGTCCCGAGGCTCCGGCGGGCAAGCTCCAGCTGTTGGGCGGTCTGCACGACCACGCATCGAGCACGCCGCAGAGCGGCGCGATACACGGCCTGGCCGAAGCGGCCGCGGTCAGTGCGGCGAATGAAGTCGAAGTCGTTCGACGCCGAGAAGACCAGCCGCCGCCGGTGGAGGGCGCAGAACGCCGCCCCGACCGCCAGGTGGGCGCCGCCGCCGCCACGGAACAGGTAGAGGCGGGCGTCGGCGTCGGCCAAGGAGCGCCACACCCGAAGCGTCTCCAGGGCCGTTCGCTGGACGCCTCTCGGGGCCTCCCATCGCTTGCGCTCGATGAGCTCCAGGGACCCGAGCGCCACCTCTGCCGGGCGCTCGCGCTGGTAGATGATATGAGCGACCCGGAGGCCTCTTCGAGCAAGCGCCTCTGCCAGCAGACTGGTCTGGAGCTCGGCGCCGCCGCCGCCGCGAGGAGCCCCCTCGCCGCGGGCCGCCCGATCCTCGTAGAAGGGGAACGCAAACGGGGCGTGGATCGCGATGTCGTTTCGCGGCGCCAACTGCCAGCGACGACCTAAACCCAGAGGTGCTGGGGGAGGACGTCGAGCTGAAAGAGGACCAGGCTCTGACTCTTGGTCATCAGGAAGCTGTCGAGCAGCTCTCCCCGCTCGAGGTCGTAGAGGACGATCCGGCTCGGCGCCTTCTTGTGCCCGTGCTTGAGCCGGAACCCGTACTCCCGCCAAGGCGAGAACCGAAGGATCGTGAACGCGACAAAGAGGCGGCTCGGATCGCGCGGATCCTCGCATAGGCCCCGACACCATCCGAGGGTCTGGATGCCGGGCGTCATCGGCTCCAGGTCGTGGCTCGCGACGACCTCGAGCGAATCAGGGTCCACCTGCACCACGAACCCCCTCACGGTGGTGAACACGAGCAGACCTCTGATGTAACGGCCGTCGTGCGGGCCGTCGTGCGGCCTTCCGGTCTCGAAGGCGATCTTGCGGCGATTTCCCGTGACGCGCACCACGCCCGGGTGCTTCAGTCCCGTCACCCACAGCTCGCCATGGCGCACCCAGAGGTGATTCGGGTGTATGCGATGTGGTTGCGTGTCGGGGATCCGCCGGTAATCGAGATCGGGGTCGATGCGCCGCGCTTCCGGGTACCCATCCAGCAGATCCCACCTCTGGATCAGGTCCCCCTCCAGGGAAACGTGGTCCACCGTCTCCAGCCCCGTGTTCGCGACGGCGAGCCCGCCATCCCACGGTATGCAGTGATGGAGGTCGTTGAACCCGGGGATCGTGATCCTGCCCGCGGGCTCGGACGGCGGCCAGTCGTCGAATCGAACGATCTCGGTGTTTGAGCAGGCATAGATCTGGCCGTCGTTCATGAAATAGCCAGTGAACTGATTCTTCTTCGCCGCCATGAGCTCAGGCGCCGTCTTGTACTCGCACAGATGAAGGATCTCGCCGGTCTCAACGTCGAGGATGCCCAGCACCGCGGTGACGCCGCGGACCTCCTCTCGGCTGGGTATGGCGCCAGAGAAGAGAAGCTGCATCAGCCGTGAGGGCGCCGCCTCATGCGCGGGCCTGGGACGTGGCCGACAGTCGGGGTGTGTCGATTGCGATCACCCGCTCGAGCTCGGGCAGGCTGTGGGGGTCAACCGAACGGACGTGGTCGAGGAGCGCCTCCTCGCTGGGCAAGTCCCGATCCGCGTAGGAGAGCGAGAGAAACGAGAAGTAGTCGGGTCGGCTGATCGGCGTCGCGTCGAGGAGCTGCGCCGTTTCGTCGCGAGGAGTGAAGCGCCGCGCTACGTGCAGCCTGTACATGCCCGGCTCGAGCACCTCAACCCCCGACATGCGCAGCCAGGCAAGCCGATGGCAGCCGTCGCCCGCGTATATTCGCCGGGCCAGTCGCTTGCCGGTCGAGGTAGGTCCGATCTCCTCTCCGGTTCGCAGAATGATCGGTCGTCGCCTGTCGTAACCCGTCGCCTCGAAGGCGTCGTGGAGCGCAAGAGACCTTCGAACACGGCGCTCGAACCTCGCATTGACACGCTCCTCGTCACCGATCATCTCCGGGTGGTTGCCGCTGGGGATGACGACCCGCGTCAACCATGTGTAGTAAGGCTGCTGTCGCGAGAGCTCCATGAAAGCCTCGAAATCCTCCTCCGCGAGCGCGCGCCGCTCTCGAAGAACCTCTAAGTACCGCTGCCGTACGACGATGTCGTACCTCAAGGGGCTGACCAGGTGATCGATCGGGATCGGCTCCCGGCCCGGCCGATACGCCAACCGCACCAGCCCCGGGATGCGCCGGCGGAAGCCGTGGGAGCTGCGCTCCATGTACGCCGTGATCGCCCTTCTCATCTCAACCGGGCCCCGCTCCCTGCCCCACCGAGGTCCTTGCAGCGACCTGCTCGGACAGCCCCTCCCTCAGCCCCGTTCGCGGAACGTAGGAGAGATCGCCACGCGCCTTGCGCGTGTCCCCGCCCGTGTGGCGAGCGTCCCCCGGCACAGGCGGAAGGTGCCGCACCGGCAGGCCCCTGCCGAGGAGCTCGCCGAGGAGCTCGATCACCTCGAGGACCGTGGCCTGAGCGCCTCCTGCGACGTTGTACGCCTCGCCGGGACGTCCCCCATCGGCCGCCGCGATGGTCGCGCTGACCGCGTCGTCGACATAGGTGAAGTCGCGGCTCTGGAGCCCATCGCCGAAGACCTCGATCTCGCCGTCCTCCGTCGCAGCTTGGATGAACCGGGCGAACGCCATGTCCGGTCGCTGGCGCGGCCCAAAGACCGTGAAGTAACGAAGCGCCACGGTGGGTACGTCGAAGCGCGAGAAGTACAGGTGGCAGAGGTGCTCGCCGGCGAGCTTGGTGACGCCGTAGGGGGAAACCGGTCGCGGCGTGTCGGACTCGTGCGTTGGAAGCCTTTCGGCATCGCCGTACACGGACGAGGACGACGCGAAGACAAATCGGCGCACGCCGGTGTCACGGACGGCCTCCAGCAGCAATTGGGTCGCGAGCAGGTTCTCATTGAGATAGATCTCGAACTCTCGACCCCAGCTTCGCCGGACCCCAGGCTGGCCCGCCAGGTGGTAGACGACGTCCACTCCGGCGAGCAGATCGTCCAGCTCGAGCTCGCGGAGGTTGCCCTCGACGAGGCGGAAGCGCTCGGATCGGGACAGGCCCTCGAGGTTCCTCCGCTTTACCGCCGGGTCGTAGTAGGTCGTGAACCCATCCGTCCCAACCACGCTCACCTCGGAGCCGACCAGCCGCTCCGCCAGATGCGAGCCGATGAAGCCCGCCACGCCTGTGATCAGCACCGACATGAGGCGATCAGGGTAGTTGACGCGTCAGCCATTGCGAAGGGCCTTGAGGGGCAATCGGACGAGCGTCCGGATCTCGCCGAGCGAGAGCTCCCGGGTAGCGAGCAGGGTGGCAACGAAGGCAAGCCCCGCGAGGGGCGGGCCCACGAGCCAGTCGAGCGCCGAGAGGCTGTCGGTGCCGACCAGCGCGAGGACCCCGGCCATCACGCCGGCGGCGAGGGCCGCGCGGACGGCGGTTGTCGCGAGCGGCTTCAGCGGTAGGTCGAGCAGACGGTGACACAGCCACAGATGGGCGCCCCCGTAGATGGCATAGGCAACGTCCGTTCCGATCGCAGCGCCGAGGACGCCGATCTCCGGGATCAGGACCACGTCGATCGCCGCGTTCACGATCAGGGCCGCGAACACAATCGGGATCCGCCGCCTTCCCTCGCCCGCGTAGTTGAGCGGGGAGGTCAGCAGGGAGGTGACGCTGGTGAGCAGGATGAACGGCGTCAGGGCCCTGATCACCTCCGCGGACTCCGCGAACTCCGGTCCCAGGACCAGACGCACGATGGGATCGGCCCACAGGAGGAGGAACGCCACGACCGCGGCTTGGAGGATCACGATGTAGCCGATGGCGCGCTCGAGAACGGCGACCCTGGGGCGCTCATCGGGATGCCGGGCCATCCGCGGGGCCACTCCCTGAGCCAGGGCCAGGGCGGGATAGCCGACCAACGCGGTCAGGCGCAGCGGGGCGCTGTAGATGCCGACGGCGGTGGTGGTGAGGAAGGCGCCAATCAGGAGGGTGTCGAGGTAACTGAACAGCGAGCTCGCCCCGCCGGCGATCAGCATGACCCCGGCGTAGTTCATGAATTCCCGTCGCCTGACGGGGCTCCGGCCAGTGTTGAAGAGCGGAGACCGGCTCATAAGCCTGCCGAGCAGAGCGATGCCCAAGACGGCGCCGAAGACGTACCCCACCGCCCTCCCGAAGGCGGCCGCTGTCGCGCCGCCACTGATCAGGACGAGCGAGACCGACGCGCTGAACTCCACGGCCGACTCGGAGATCACCAGGCCGAAGGTCCGGGAGGTGCGTCGTAGGGCGGTGAATGCGCTGCGCGAGAAGTTCATCATGCTCTGTCCGAAGAACGCGATCGCCGCGCCCCTCAGCGGCCACGCCAGCTCCGGCGTGTTGTAGACGTCAGAGATCGGCCCGGCCAGGGCGAACAATGCGACGGCGATCGCCGACGCCGTCAGCAGCCTCGTCCTCAACGCCATGCCGAGAACGCCGGTGATCGCAGGCAAATCGCCGTGCCGCTCGGCGATGAACCGGGCGGCCGCCTGGGACGTCCCCCCGGCCGCCGGCCGCAGCACCACCCCCGTGATGCCGATGGCCAGCGCGAACGTACCGTACCCGGCGGGCCCGAGCTGTCGAGTCAGGAACACGATCAGCACGGCCGTGAACGCCGCGGTGCTCATCTGCGCCGCGAAGGCGAATACCGCGTTGCGGCTGATCGTGTCGCCCTGCTGGGAGGACTCGCTGTTGCGGGCGTCGCGATTCATCTGTTGGCGGCCGCCGATTCGAGCCCAGTCCAGCGATAGGGGAAGTGCCCCCGCTTGAAGGTCAAGACGCTATTCGTTCGTTACCGCGGCGGGAGAGGCGCTGGACCGAGGAACCGTCTCCTGCGAGCGACGATCGGAGGCCTGGTCGTGCCCCCGGCACGATGGCCACAGGTCCAGGTCGATCTCGGGCACCAGGGCCTTCAGCATGGTCGCATCGCGCCGGATCAGCTGCCGCGCGGCGTCCGTGACCTCGCCGGTGAGCTCCAACCGGGGGTGTGCCCCTCCCACGCGCTCGCTGAGCGCCTCGGGCACGTGGTCCACCGGATCCACGCCCAGGAACCCATAGGTTCGGCGCAGCTCGGCGGCCGGATCCTGAACGCAGCGCTCGAATTGGAGCACCAGGACCTGGTCTCGGTCGAACTGCTCCAGCAACGTCTCGAGCTGACGGCTGTAGAGGCTGCGACTGAGTGACTCGTTGGCGCTCATGGCCCCAAAATGGGGACGCCGCCCCCGCCGCACGGCGCGATTGACCGCGGCGAGCTCGTGTCTGAGCCCGGATTGGTACCGCTGCAGAGGGTCCCTCAGCAGAACGAGGATCTTGGCTTCAGGCGCCGCCCTGCGCAGCAGAGCCGGCGTCCAGAAGTCGTGCAGGTACCTCGGTGACCACTCACCGATCAGGGATCCCCTGGGCCGGGGAAAGAGCCGGTGGTAGGCCTCCGCGTCCAAGTCGGAGAACTCGCGTCCGAAATAGCCGTCAAAGAAGTGAGCCTCCTTCCCGCGCGTGCGCTGGATGCTGGGATGGTCACAGAGCAGCCGATACCACCAGGTCGTCCCGGCGCGCTGCACGCCCACTCCGACGAAGTCCGGGGGGCCGAGGACCCAATCGCGCGGCGAGGGCGGCGGTCGCCATTGCGATCCGATCCAGCCCCCAGCGCGCAGACGGCGCAGAACCGGGCGGCCGACCGGAGCCAAGACGCGCTTGATGCCCTTCCGCATCGCATGATGGTACCGGCCGGCCGGAGGACAAATAAAATGATCGAGCCGATCGCGGCGGACCTATCGACGGCGGTCGGGATGGCAGGCGCTCAACATGACCGAGGGGTCGAAACACGCTCGTATCCTGCTCGTCGGCGCCTTCGTCGAGGACTTTCGTCACCGGACGTCGCGCAATTCGGGCCTGTACACCGTGCTCGACGACCGCTACGAGATCGCGGGGACGGTAGAGCCACATCTGCCCCGGCTGGATGAGTACGCGATCAGGCTTCGCTACGTGCGCCCGAACCGCGACGCATGGCGCGCGCGGGCGGGGTTGAGCCCTTGGAACTTCCGGCGACTGACGGAGGTCGCTGAGGCCGGGCTCCGGGCGTGGGACGGCCGATACGACCTGGCCCTGCTCGTGCAGACCCTGTTCTCCCCGGGTGAGCTGTCTCAGAACAGGCGGTTCGCGGTGTACACGGACAACATCCACGTCCTCACCGCGCGCTACTACCCGGCCTGGGCGCCGCTCGGCCGCCGAGACCGGGCCAGGCGCATCCAGCTGGAGCAGGCGACCTGCCGGGCGGCCCGCTACGTGTTCGCGAAGACCGATTTCTTGCGGGAGGCCCTGATCGAGGACTATGGCTGCGAGCCGGAGCGCGTGGTCCGGGTGGGCAGCGGCTCGAACATCCTGGTCAGCTCGCTCGATGGAAAGCGCTACGACGGGCAGGTGGCGCTTTTCGTGGGGATCGACTTCGAGCGCAAGGGAGGCCCCGATCTGCTCCGAGCATGGAGCTCCGTGCGGGAGCGCCTCCCCGGCGCCGAGCTGTGGGTGGTCGGTCCAAAGCGCCGGCCGGCTGTCGCTGAGCAGCCAGGGATCCGCTGGTACGGCTTCGTCTCCGACCGAAACGAGCTCGCCGGCCTGTATGAGCGGGCGACGCTCTTCGTGCTCCCCTCCCTGTTCGAGCCCCTAGGTACGGCCCTTATGGACGCGATGGGTCATGGGCTGCCCTGTATCGGAACCGACCGCGGCAGCTTCCGGGAGACGATCGATCACGGCGTCAACGGGCTGCTCGTTCCCGTCGGCGAGTCCGAGCCTCTCGCTGACGCGCTGGTCTCGGTACTCGGCGATCCGGAGCGAGCGGCGCTGATGGGGCGCCGCGGCCATGCGGAGATGCTCACGGAGCGCGGCTGGGACCGCGTGGCCGATCGCATGGCTCCCTACATCGAGCGGGCGGCGGCAGAGCCGATCGACTGACGGGGATCCCGGCCCCCGGCCGCGTCGCTAGTCGGAGCCCCCGCCCTCCGGAGGGCCGTCCTGCGTCACCGTCGTCGTGCTGGTCTCGGTCGTCGTCCTGGTGGTCTCGGTCGTCGTGGTGGTCGTCGGCGGCGGGGTGACCAACGTCGTGGTCGTGGTGGGCTGCACGCGCTCGGTGCTGGTGGTGGTCCGCGTGCTCGTCTTGACCACCTCCCGCGGCCCCTCGGCGACGATCACGGCGACCGCCGCGCCCAGCCCCAGGGCCAGCGCGGCGAGCAGGGCGAGCGCGATCTTGAGCCGCCTCCCCCCGGTCTCAGCCGGCGGCGTGGGCGACTCGGCGGGCGGCGTGGGGAGCGACGCGCGCTCCGAGAGCACGCGACGCGGGTCCGGTGGTGGCGGAGGTCCCTCGGGCGAGGGCATCGCGCAAAGGCTCTAGGGGGCTCCCGTGCCGCCGCCGCCACCGTTCCCGGTCTGAGTGGTCGTGGTCGTGTCGGTAGTGGTCGTGGCGGTCGTGGTGGGAGAGGTCGTCGTGGTCGTCGGCTCCGTGGTGGTGGTCGTCGGCTCCGTGGTGGTGGTCGTCGGCTCCGTCGTGGGCGCCGTGCTCGTGACCGTCGTGGTCTCGTCCCCGCCGCCGTCGGCCGCGATCACGGCCAGCGCCGCGACCAGGCCGAGCACCACCGCGACCAGCAAGGCGATCGCCCACTTGGCGCCGCGGCTCATGCCGCCCGCCGGGGGTGGCGAAGAGCCCGCAGGCTGCTCGGGCTGGCCCATGTGGCGGGTCGGATCCTCGTGCACTGGCGGGCGAGTCTAGTGGGCGATACCGGCGACTTGCCTGTAGCCGTGCAGGAGCGCCGGCCGGGCCCAGCGCCGGTACGCGAATCGAGCCAAGGGGCCCGGACGCCGCCGGTAGGCGCGAAATCGAAGGTGGTCGCGCTTGCTGGTCGCGAAGGGCACTTTGTAATCCTCGAACCCTCCGAGCAGCTCCACCGCTTCCAGGCCCAGCTCGAAGGAGCGCTCGATCTCCAACAGCAACAGCACGTTTCCAGGCGAAAGGCGACGGTAGCTGTCGTTGTACGAGGTCTTCAGGGTCCAGACGCGGCTTGAGTGCAGCAAGCAGAGGTCGAAGGCTGCCAGCTCGCCGTCCAGAACGATCGTGGACAGCCGAAGCTCGCCGAGCCGGTGGTATGCGCTGGCCACCGACCGGTAGAAGAGGGCCGTCTCCTTGGCTGAGTCGATCGCTGTTCCAGCTTCACCCTTCCACCCGGCGGCCTCGAGCTCGAAGGCGAGGTCGAGCTCTCCCTCGAGGTCCTTGGGGGCCTCGAGCAGGACGACACTCGCCTCGTGGTCGCGCCGCATCCTGCGGTCGAGCTTGGCCAGCTTGCGAAAGCGCGACGGATGAAGTCTCTTGTAAGCGGCGAAGTCGGCGCTCAGGTCGATGATCGGCGACGTGTGGAGCGACTCCACCAGCGCCACGCGCCGTTCCTCGCGGGAGTCCCTATCCAGGGCGGGAAGGACCGAGTCCGTCGAGGCAAGCGCCTCGATCTCGAGCGCCCCCGGCGCCGCATCGAGCGCCGCGGTGAACGCCGCTTCGCGAGCCTTGTGGTCGCACGCGGGCACCTCGAAGACCGGCGTGTGCACGTTCGCCATTGCCCGCAGCGCTCCCCCCCGTCGCCACAGCGGAAGCGCGGCCACCAGGCGCTGGGCGCGCCAGACCGCGCAAACCTTGAGCTCCCCCCCGGATCCGAAGGCGTTCCACCATGCCGAGTACCAGGCGTGCCGCGCGAACGGTGACGGCTGCCTCACGGCCAGCCAGTCCCACTGCTCCCGTAGCGCCGCGAACCGCGCCGGATCGTCGATCCACTCGATTCGATGGACCGAGGCCGGGCGGCGATTGCCGTGCGAGGGCCGCGCCCTGCGCACCACCGCCGGCGGCGCTGGCCGCCGCGGGGCCGTCCGAGCCTGGTCCACACCACCCAATGTCAAGGGAGAACTCATGCCTGGGTACGTAAATTCGGGTACTGCGTATAGGTAGAAACGCCCAAGCGCCGCCAGAGTTGCGGCGGGTTCCTAGGGTTTTTGCTTAGGCTCGGGCCCGATGCCGCGCTGGGACGCGCTGAACGCCCGCCCTCCCACCGCGCAGGCGTACCGCGGCCGTGATCGCCGTTCGTGCCAGATGACCCGCTGGTGACTTCCCCGGAAGCGCCAGGGTGACGATCCGCCTGCGGTCCGGCCACAACCGACTCACGAGCTCGTCGCCTGGCTCAACACACGAGTCCATCCAGGCCGCGCCGCCCTCTCGGTGGAACCACGGCCGATGATCGAGCATCAGCTGAGCGCCGGGAGAGTAGCGTCGCCAGCGCTCGTCGAAGGCGATCTTGAGGCAGAAGATGCCCTCCCCAGCGCGCGCGTTGCAGGCCATCGCGACCCGCTCGCCATTCGCTTCGAGCGAGAGCAGGTGGAGGCGCCCGAGCCCCCGAAAGGATCGGCACACCGTGCGGAAGAAATGGGCATCGAGCTCCACCGAGGCCAGGGCCGTGCCGCCCCGTCCCTTCCAGCCGGACGCTTCCAACTCCAGGAACTGGTCGACGGCCTCGCGCTCCTGCGCTCGATCCAACGTCTCGAGCCCGCCGCCGAGCTCCTCCTCGAGCCGCCGGCGCTTCCGTGCCAGCTCGTGCCTGCGCTTCGCCTTCAGGTTCGGGTAGCCCTGCGAGGTCGCCCGGCGGCGCAGGGCGGCGCGTTCATGCACGTCAACCCGCAGCTCCTCCCCGCCCTCCTCCTCGACGGAAGCCCGCAGGGCCTCGCGCACCGGCCCCTCGTCGCTGAGCGAGTCGAAACCGACGAAGGCCGCCGTGCGCTGGCGCATCAGCTCCCTCGTCATCTCGCCCACGGCCGACTCGATGCCGTCCGCACGCACCAGCGGCGTGCCAAGGAAGCAGTACCGATGCTGCCAAGTGGCTATCCCGCGCGCGGGAACGCGGTGCCAGCGGCGCGGTCGGTGGATCGGGAGGCAAGCCGCCCAGCCGGCGGATGCCCTGACGACCAGCAGCGCCACTCGACGACCGCCGATGAGCTCCGCGGCGGGAAGCACGTACTCCGGCTCGAAGAAGGGGTTCGGCTCGGCGGCCTGGGCAGCGAGCGTCCTCCATCCTTCGATGTCCCGGGGCGAAAGATCATCCAGCGCCAAGATCGACGCGCGCACGGCCGCAAGCCTATGTCCTCGCCGACCGGCGTGAGCCACATCCTCGCCGACCGGCGCGGCTCAGCCGAGAGCGCGCGCCATGGTCCCGGCGGCCTCGTCGACCTCCGCCTCCCCGATGATCAGCGGCGGCAGGAAGCGAAGCATTCCCGGGGCGGGAACGTTGATCACCAGGCCGGCGTCGAGGGCGCGAGCGGCCACCGCCCCGGCGTCGACGCCCTCGTTCAGCGAGGCGCCGATCATCAGGCCCCGGCCGCGGACCGTGGCGACGCCATCGAGCGCCGCCAGAGCCTCCATGAGGCGGGCGCCCAACCCCCGGACGCGGCGAAGCAACGCCGGATCGTCGATCACCTCGAGGGCCGCGAGCGCCGCGGCGGCCGCGATCGGGGCGCCGGCGAAGGTGGAGCCGTGGTCGCCCCTCTCCAGCACCCCGTCCAGCGCCGGCGTGGTCACGCAGGCGCCCACCGGGAGCCCGCCGCCGAGCGCCTTCGCCGCGGTGATCACGTCCGGACGAACCGGAAGCTGCTCGTATGCCCACAGCGACCCGGTCCTGCCCATCCCGGATTGGATCTCGTCGAGCACCAGTAGAGCACCAGCCGCGTCGCACGCCTCCCTCGCCGCCATGAGCACCTCGTCGGCGATCGGAAAGATCCCCGCCTCGCCCTGGATCGGCTCGATCATCACGGCGGCGGTGGCTTCGCCCACCGCGTCGCGGAGCGCGCCGGGATCGTCGCGGGACACGGGGACGAAGCCCGCCGGCAGCGGCCCGAACAGGTCGTCGCGAGCGAGCTTGGGCGTCGCCGCCAGCGTGGCGAGCGTACGGCCGTGGAAGGCGTGATCGAGGACGACGATCTCGGGGGAGGCGATCCCGCGCTGGTGCGCTTGCTTTCGAACCAGCTTGATCGCGCACTCGTTCGCCTCCGCGCCCGAGTTGCAAAGAAAGGCGCGGCCGCCCAGGCTGGACTCGACGAGCCGCTCGCAGAGCCGCATCGCCGGCTCCGAGTAGTAGAGGTTGGAGACGCCCCCCAGCCGCTCCGCCTGGCCCGAGACCGCCGCGACGATCCGCGGATGGCAGTGGCCGGCGTTGTGAACCGAGAGCCCGGAGAAGAAGTCCAGGTACTCCTTGCCGTCGACGTCCCACAGCCGCGCGCCCGAGCCGCGCACGAACTCGACGGGCGCCCGGGCATAGGTCGGCATCACATACCGCGCCTCCAACGCCTGAAGCTCAGAGAGCGTCATGGTGGCGGGCCGGGACAAGCGACGAAGTCGCGGTAGCAACGGTGAAGCCCGCCGCCCACACGCCTGAGCTCGCAAACCCGCCGGCAACGCAGCCGAAGGCGAGGCTAGTCCGGCGGAGTGACTCCCGAGGCTTCCGGCGGAGTGATTCCCGAGGCTTCCGGCGGAGTGATTCCCGAGGGCGGAGTTATTCACGCCGTGACCATCGTGCCGATCCCCGCATCCGTGAACAGCTCCAGCAGCAGGGAGTGGGGCTTGGAGCCGTCGATGATGTGCGCGGACTGCACCCCTCCGCGGATCGCCTCGACGCAGGCACCGAGCTTGGGCCGCATGCCGCCCTCGATCTTCTCCAGCGCGGCGGCCACCTCGCTCACCGTGGCTCGCGAGACCAGCGAGCCGGGGTCCTCGGGATCGGCGAGCCAGCCGGAAACGTCCGTGAGGAAGATCGCCTTGTAGGCGCGCAGGGCCGCGGCGACCTTGCCCGCGGCCTCGTCGGCGTTGACGTTGTAGGAGTTGCCGTCCCGGTCCGTGCCGGCGGAGGCGACCACCGGGATGTAGTCCTCGGCGATGTGGTTGAGGACGTCCACGTCCACCCGTTCGACCTGGCCGACGAAGCCGACCTGGTCGGCGTTGGGATGCGGGCGAACCTCGAACAGCGTCCCGTCCTCGCCCGACAGGCCCACCGCCGGCTGCCCGTGCCGGTTCAACCGGCTGACGATGTCCGAGTTCACCTTGCCGAGCAGGACCATCTTCGCCACCTCCACCGTCTCGGGATCGGAGACGCGCATCCCCTCGACGAACCGGACCTCCATTCCCAGCCGCTCCAGGTAGCTGGTGATGTCCGGGCCCCCGCCGTGGACGATCACCGGGTTCAGGCCCACGTACTTGAGCAACACGACGTCCGTCGCGAAGCCCTCGCGCAGCTCCTCGTCACGCATCGCGGCGCCGCCGTACTTGATCACCACGGTGCGGCCGTGGAAGTCCCGGATGTACGGGAGCGCCTCGAGCAGGGTGCGGACGTTGCCCCCGGGCTCGGGCCGCTCGCCGCTCGCCGCTCGCCGCTCGCTCACGTCGAGTACTCCGAGTTCAGCTCCACGTAGCCATGCGTGAGGTCGGAGAAGTAGACCTGCGCCCCACCGTCGCCGCGATCGAGGCGGAGCCCGATCTCGGCCTCGTCGGCGCTCGAGCCAAGCTCCGTGGCCTCGATCGCGTCGGGGCCGAGCTCACCGAGCTCCTCGCCCGCCAACGCCATTCCAGCCGCCTGGGCGATTCGGCCCCAGTTGGGGTCCCGGCCATAGAGGGCGGTCTTGACGAGCGGCGAGTTGGCGATCGCACGCGCCACCCGCTCCGCCTCCTCGCGCGAGGCCCCTCCGATGACCTCAATCCGGCCCACCCGCGTCGCCCCCTCGCCGTCGGCCACGATCTCGAGCGCGAGCTGGAGCAGGACGGCGTCTAGAAGCCCATCGGGCAAGGGTTGGCCGGCGGCCCCAGTCGCCTGGAGCAGCACCGTGTCGTTGGTGCTCATCTGTCCGTCGACGGTGATCCGCTCGAACGAGCCCGCGACCGCGACGCGCAGGGTGGCGTCGGGGTCGGGTACCTGGGCGTCGGTCTGGACGAAGCACAGCATGGTCGCGAAGCGCGGCTCGATCATCCCAGCCCCCTTGGCCTGGGCCGAGATGGTGACGCCGCCGGCTCGAACCGTGCAGCGCTTCGGGCCGCGATCGGTGGTCATGATCGCCGATGCGAAATCCTCGCCGCCGTGGGCGGACAGGGCGCCCGCCGCCTCGGTGACGCCGCGCCGAACGGCATCCATCAAAAGCGGGACGCCGATCTTGCCGGTTTCGGCGATCGCCACGGAGCGGGCATCGAGCCCCAGCGCCTCCGCCGCGGCGTCGCGCATCGCCACGGCGTCGCGGTAGCCACGCTCTCCGACGGCGGCGTTCGCGGTCCCCGAGTTGACCACCGCGGCCCGGACCCCGGTGTGATCGCACTGCTCCCTGCACACCCGCACGGGGGCGGCAGCGGCGGCGTTACGTGTCAAGAGCAGTGCCGAGCCAACCGCCTCGGCGTCGCAGGCCACGAGGCCCAGATCCGTGCTGCCGCCCTGCTTGAGGCCGCAGGCGACGCCCGCTGCTCTGAATTCCGGCGCCAGCCCGGCGGGGTCGAGCTCCTCCGTCCCTGCCGGCGCGTCCACCCAGCGTGAACGAAAGAAGGTCATTGGAGCCCCTCGGTCTCGGGAAACCCCAGCATCAGGTTCAGGTTCTGGATCGCCTGCCCGGCTGCCCCCTTCCAGAGGTTGTCGATGGCGGCGAATGCAAGCGCCCGGCCGGCCGTGTCGAGCGACACGTGGACCCGGCACAGGTTTGTGTCGCGGACGTCGCGAACCCCGGGCGGTTCGTCGACCAGCTCCACGAACGGCTCGTCCGCGTAGCGCTCCTCGTACACGGATCGGAGCTCGCCCTCCCCCACGCTCCGGGACAGCCCGACGTAGCAGCTCGCCAGCAGGCCCTGGTCGAGCGGCAGGAGGTGGGGAACGAAGGACACGGCGGCTTTGCTGCCCAGCTCCCCGAGCTCCTGAGCGATCTCGGGCGTGTGGCGGTGGCCCTCGACCGCGTAGGGGCTGAAGTTCTCATCCACGGTGACGAACGCCAGGCGCTCCCCTCCGCCCCGTCCGGCCCCCGAGATACCCGACGCGGCGCTGATCACGACGTCGTCCGCCAGCCCCGCCTCGGCCAGCGGGGCGACGGCGAGCAGGGCCGCCGTCGGGTAGCAACCCGGGTTGGCGACCAGCTTCGCCTCGCGGATCGCATCGCGGTGCAGCTCCGTCAGCCCGTAGACGGCCTCGCGCACGAGCCCCGGGGCCCCGTGGTCGCCATAGGTGCGCTCGTAGACGGACAGGTCGTGAAGGCGAAAGTCGGCGGAGATGTCCACCACCGGCAGGCCGGCTCCGCGGAGCTCGCCGACGAGCTCCGCGGCGGCGCCATGCGGATAAGCGACCAGAGCGGCGTCGCACGTGGCCGCTTGGTCGAGGTCGAGCTGCGCCAACTCGACCGGGACGCGGTGGCGCGGATAGAGCCGATCGAGCCGCGTGCCGGCCTCGCCCCGCGAGGTGGCAGCGGTGAGCTCGAGGCGCGGGTGCCTCCACACGAGCGCCGCGGCGAGCGCACCGGCATAGCCCGACGCGCCGGCGACCAACACGCGCACCTCACTCACGGAGCGACCCGCCGATCTCCGCGAGCGCCGCCTTGATCGCCTCGCGGCGCTCGGAGACCTCGGCGTCGGTGAGGGTGCGATCCGGAGCCCGGAACTCGAGCCGCAGCGCGAGGCTCTTTCGCCCCTCGCCCACCTGCTCGCCGCGATAGAGGTCGAAGACCGTCGCGCTGTGAAGCAGCTCTCCGCCGCCCGCCGCCACGGCCTCCCGCACCTTGGCCGCCGCCACCCCCTCCTCGACCGCGACCGCCAGGTCCTGAAGAACGGCCGGGTATTCGGTGACGTCCTGGTAGCGCTCCAGTCCGAAGGACGATGCCGCGACCAGCTCAGCGAGCGCGATTTGGAACCCAACAGCCGCATCGAGGTCCCACTGGCGGCAGACGACCGGGTGGACCTCGCCGAGCCATCCCGCTTCCACGCCGCCGAGCCGCACGCTGGCCGCCCGCCCGGGATGCAGGAAGGGCTGCGCCCCGGGCTCGACCGCGAGCTCCGTCCCGAGCTGAGCCGCCAGCGCCTCCAGGACGCCCTTGAGCCCGAAGAAGTCGGCCGAACGGTCCTCCGTCCCCCAGCTCGGGCCTGCGAGGGGGCCTAAGGCGAGGGCCGCGATGCAGTGTGGCTCGAACGCGGGTGGCCTGCGTGCGCCCGCGAACTCGCCGCCGAGCACGCCGCCCGCCTCCGATTGCCCCCTTGCCAGGTACGCGCGCCCCGACTCGAACACGGCGACGCGCTCGGCGCCGCGGGCCGCGTTGTACCGCGCCGCGTCGAGCAGGGAGGAGAGCAGCGTGGTCCGCAGCTCCGACTGCTCCAGCGAGAGCGGATTCGAGACGCGGATCGGCGCCCCCCGGGGATCACCCTTCCCCAGGAGCAGCCGTCCCGGAAGGCCCGGATCGGCGAGGCTCAGGTTCACCACGGCGTCGAAGCCCAGGTCCCGCATCACGTCCTCGGCGCGGCGGCGCAGGGCCTGTTCCCGCGTCAATCGCCCGCCTTGGCCTCTCGCCTGCGGCAGGGTGGCTGGAAGGTGCTCGTCATAGCCGTGAATGCGGCCCACCTCCTCCACCAGGTCGACCTCCCGGGTGACGTCGTAATGGCGGTGGACGGGCACCTCGGCGACCAGGTCGTCGCCCTCGCGCTCGACCCCGAAGCCGAGGCGCTCCAGGTAGGTGGCGCAGAGCTCCGGCTCGATTCGCATCCCGAGCAGCGATTCCGCTCGCTGCGCACGCAGCCGGGCGCGGCGCGGCGGCGGGATCTCCGCGGCGGGGTCGATCGTCCCGGGCACGAGTCGCGCTCCGCAGAGCTCCACCATCAGCTGTGACGCGACGCGCTGAGCGCGAATCGCGAGCTCCGGATGAAGCTGCTTCTCGAACCGGTTGGACGCCTCCGACCGCAGGCCGAGCTTTCGGGAGGTGCGCAGGATGTTGACCCCATTCCAGGTCGCCACCTCCAGCAGGACGCGGGTGGTCGACTCGGAGACCTCCGACGCCTGGCCACCCATGATCCCGGCGATCCCTGAGGGCCCGTCGCGATCGCAGACCAGCACCGCGTCGGCGTCGAAGGTGCGCTCCACCCCGTCGAGCGTGGTCATGCGCTCACCGTCGCCCGCGGTGCGAATGATCAACGCGCCGTCCGGGACCCGGTCGAGGTCGAACGCGTGCAGCGGCTGGGCGGTGAGCAGCATCACGTAGTTGGTGATGTCGACGACGTTGTTGATCGGCCGCTGGCCGGCCGCAACCAGCCGTGCCCTCAGCCACAGCGGCGAGGGGCCGATCGTCACGTCGGTGAAGACGCGCGCGGTGAAGCGCGGGCAGAGCTCCGGGACCTCGACGGTCACCGAGGCGTAGTCCGCGGCCTCGCCCTCGCCGGTGGCCTCCGCGTCTCTTTCCCACGGCGCCTCGGCCAGTGGAGCGCCGCTGAAGGCGTGCACCTCCCGCGCCACCCCGTAGACGCCAAGGCAGTCGACGCGGTTCGAGGCGACCTCGAGCTCGAGCACGGGCTCCGCGATCGGCAGCGACCTCGGCGAGCGGGGTACCAGGAATCAGGCCCGCCGCCTCCTCGTCTTCGACTCCGGGGGCGGCGGGGTTGCTGGTGGGATGGGCGCCCGACAGCACGATTATTCCCTCCGCGTCCTCGCCGATCTGTAGCTCGGCCTCGGAGAGGATCATCCCGTCGGAGGTGACCCCGCGGAGCTCGGCGCGTCCGAGCTCCTCGCCTCCGGGCATCACCGCCCCCGGGAGGGCCACGGCCACGGTCTGCCCGGCGGCGACGTTGGGGGCGCCACAGACGATCGTGCGCGTGGTGTCGCCCGTTTCCACCTGGCAGACGGTCAGCCGATCGGCGTCGGGGTGGGGCTCGACCCGGGCGACCCTTCCGACCACGAAGTTTTCCGTGGAGGGAGGCCCCAGGTAGGAGATCCGTTCCACCTCGGTCGTCCGCAGCGCCAGGAGCTCGCCCAGCTCCTCGGCGCTCAGCTCGGGATCACAGTGCTCGCGAAGCCATGAGTACGGGACTCTCAATGGAATTGCTCCAGCACTCGGACGTCGTTCTCGAAGAACTTGCGCAGGTCGGGGACGCCGTGCTTCAGCATCGCGATCCGCTCGATCCCCATTCCGAACGCGAAACCCTGAATCCCGTCCGGGTCGTAGCCGTTGGCCTCCACGAAGCCGAACACGTTCGGGTCCACCATCCCCGAGCCGAGGATCTCGATCCAGCCGGTGCCCTTGCAGACGGAGTCCCGCGCCCCGTCGGACAGCTGCCCGGAGCCCCCGCACCGGAAGCAGGAGACATCCACTTCCACACTTGGCTCCGTGAACGGGAAGAAGCCGGGACGGAACCGGGTGGAGCGCTCGGGGCCGAACAGCGCCCTCGCGAGCTCGTCGAGGGTCCCTTTGAGGTCAGCGAGGGTGATGTTCTCCGCCACCGCGAGGCCCTCCACCTGGTGGAAGACGGGGCTGTGGGTGGCGTCGAATGGGTCGCTGCGGTAGCAGCGCCCGGGGACGACGATGAAGATCGGCGGCCCCTGCTCCTCCATCGCCCTCACCTGCATGGGCGAGGTATGGGTGCGAAGGACCACATCCTCGGGCCCTGGCGCCGGCTCGCATTCAAGGCTGTCCGGGGCGACGTAGAAGGTGTCCTGCGCCAGTCGCGCCGGGTGCCCGGGCGGGTGGTTCAGGGCCGTGAAGTTGTAGTAGTCAAGCTCGACCTCGGGGCCCTCCATGACCCGGTAGCCAAGCCCGACGAAGACGTCCTCGATCTCGCGCAGGGTTCGGATCAGCAGGTTGCGCGAACCAACCGGCACCGCCGGGGTGCCGGGCAGCGTCACGTCAATCGTGTCGGATGTGAGGCCGTCCGCGAGCTCGGCTGCCTCGAGCTCCGCCCGCCGGCTCGCTAGCAGCTCCTCCAGCGACTCCCTGGCCTCGTTTGCGTCCGTGCCGACGGCGCCCCGCTGCTCCACCGGCAGCCCGGCGATTCCCCGCAGGACACTTGTCAGCTCGGCCTTCCGGCCCAGGTAGCGAACCCGCAGCTCCTCCAGCTCGGCGACGTCCGACGCGGCGCCGATCGCCGCCTCGGCATCGCGGCGAAGCTCCGCGATTCTTCCCTGGACGTCAGGCATGACCGGCCATCCTATGGCCAAGCTCGTACAGCGCCACGGTGGCGGCCATCGCCACATTTAGCGAGTCCGGGCCGTCGGGCCGCATCGGGATCCGGGCGCGGGCGTCGGCCGCTGAGACGAGCTCCGCCGGCAGGCCCTCGCGCTCGCCACCGAGGCAGATGACGACCGGCGGTCGGAGCTCCAGGTCGACGAGCGGGGTCGGCGCGCCGCCGTCCAGCGCCAGCTTCGTCCCGGCCAGCGCGGCAAGCTCCGCCCTGGCGGGAGGACGGGCAAAGACCGAGCCCATGCTGGCCCGCACGGCCTTCGGCGAATAGGGGTCGGCGCAGCCCGGCCCGAGCACGACCGGGCCGTCACAGAGCGCGTGCGCGGCGCGCAGGATGGCGCCGATGTTGCCCGGGTCGGCCACCCCGTGGAGGTAGACGGAGAGCCGCCCGCCCGGGGACGAGGTGGCCTGGCGATAGACGCCGATCACCCGGGTGCCGGAGCCCAGCGTGCTCACCGCGGCCAGCAACCGCGGCTCGACGTCCTCTCCCGCGACCAAGAGCAGCTCGGGCTCGGCGCCGGCGGCCTCGGCCGCCGCCACCAGGTCCTCGCCCTCGACCACGAACAGGCCGGTGCGATCGCGCTCGCGGCGGGAGCGGAGCTTTCGGATCCGCTTCAGCTTCTCGTTGTCAGGGCTCGTGATCAATTCGTCCTTCGGCATCGGTCATTCGACACAAAGAAAGGGCGGTCCACATCGTGGGCCGCCCGGGAGTCGGTGGGTATGAGCCGTCGCGTTTCTAGGTCGCGGTGGCCTCCCGGGCTAGCTCGGCAAATCGGCGAAACGCGTCCGGGTCGTGGACGGCGATCTCGGCGAGCATCTTGCGGTTGACCTCTACCCCGGCCTTGCCCAGGCCGTGGATCAGCTCCGAGTAGCTCATTCCCTCGCGCCGCGCGGCGGCGTTGATCCGCACGATCCACAGGCGGCGGAACTCGCGCTTGCGCGCGCGCCGATCGCGGTAGGCGTAGCGGCCCGAGCGCATCACCTGCTCGTTGGCGAGCCGGTAGCTCGAGTGCTTGCGTCCCCAATAGCCCTTGGCCTGGGTGAGCACCTTCTTGCGCCGCCTGCGCCTGGCGACGGCGTTCGTCGTCCGGCTCATCTCAGCGCCCCCTTCCCGCCAGCAGGGTCCGTACCCGCTTGCGATCGGAAGGCGCAACCTCGGTCGGCACCGCCATGCGCCGCTTGCGCTTCGGCGACTTCTTCTCGAGTATGTGGCTCGAGTAGGCGCGCCGGCCGCGCAGCTTGCCCTTGGCGGTCTTGCGAAACCGCTTCTTGGTGCCGGAATGGGTCTTCATCTTCGGCATCGGACGGCAATTGAAGCAGACGAGCTGGTGGCCAGTCCGCGACCGCGGGGGGCCGGCTCAGGCGGCGGGGCGCTCGGCGTCGCCGCCCCTCGCCCTGACCGGGGCAAGCAACATGCTCATGTTCCGCCCCTCCTGCTCGGGCTCCTGCTCGATCGTCGCCAGCTCCTCGATGTCGTCGTAGAGGCGCTGCAACAGGGCGCGGCCGCGCTCGGGATGCGCCTGCTCGCGGCCCCGGAACATGATCGTCACCTTGACCTTGTCCTGCTGGCGCAGGAAGCGCTCCACATGGCCCCGCTTGGTCTCGTAGTCGTGAGTGGCGATCTTGGGCCGCAGCTTGATCTCCCGCACGTTGACCTGCTGCTGGTGCTTGCGGGCCGCCTTCGCCTTCTGCTCCTGCTCGTACTTGTATTTCGAGTAGTCCAGCAGGCGGGCGACGGGGGGCTTCGCGTCCGGTGCCACCTCCACGAGGTCCAGGTCGCGCTCGGAGGCGAGGGCGAGTGCCTCCTGGGTGGGGATGATCCCCACCTGGCTTCCGTCCTCGTCGATCAGGCGAACCTCGGAAACGCGGATCCGCTCGTTGATCCGCGTCGGGTCTCGCTCGGGAGGCGACCGGTCGAAACGCGGGTTCGCCACTAGGTCGACTTCATGGAGCTCGTCAAGCTAGCGACGCTCTGACCGGGTTTGAGAGACGAGACGGCAAGGGAGCAGGGACACGCGTGCTCAGCGGCGGTTGGTCGTGCCCCTCATCGGCGGCGAGTCGTGCCCTTCATCGGCGGCCAGTATAGACGGGGAGATGGAGGGTTTCGAGCTACGCGTCGGCCCGCACCCGGTTCGTGAGCGCCTCGACCGACATCCCGCCGAGGTCGCCCTCGTCGTGGGAGCGGACGGACACGGCGCCCGCGTCCTGCTCTCTGTCGCCCACCACCAGCATGTAGGGGAGCTTGGCCGCCTCGGCGTCGTGAACCTTCTTTCCGACCGACTCCGAGCGCTCGTCCACCCGTACGCGCACGCCCGCCTCGGCCAGCTTCGCCCCGACCTCGCGGGCGTAGGCCAGGTGGCGATCCGCCACCGGCAGGATTCCGGCCTGGACCGGCGCCAGCCAGACCGGGAACCGTCCCGCGTGGTGCTCCACCATGATGCCGGCGAACCGCTCCATCGAGCCCAGCAGCGCTCGGTGGATCATCGCCGGGCGGTGCTCGGCGTTGTCGGCCCCCTGGTAGCTGAGATCGAAGCGCTCGGGCATCTGGAAGTCGAGCTGGCAGGTGCCGCACTGCCAGGAACGGCCGAGGGCGTCGGTGATGTGGAAGTCGATCTTGGGGCCGTAGAAGGTCCCCTCGCCGGGGCTCACCTCGTAGTCCCGCCCCTGGCGCTCGAGCGCCTCGCGCAGGGCGCCCTCGGCCCGCTGCCATTGCTCGTCGGTGCCGATGGACTTGTCGGGGCGAGTCGAGAGCTCGACCCGCATCTGGTCGAAGCCGAAGCGGGCATACAGCTCGTCGATCGCCTGGCAGATCGAGTCCACCTCGTCGGTGATCTGCTCCGGCGCGCAGTAGACGTGGGCGTCGTCCTGGGTGAACGCCCGCACCCGCAGGAGCCCGTGCAGCACCCCCTCGCGCTCGTTGCGGGAGACCAGGCCGAACTCGGCCAGGCGAAGCGGCAGGTCGCGATAGGAGCGCCGCTCCGACGCGTACACGAGGCAAGCGCCGGGACAGTTCATCGGGCGCAACGCGAACCGACGATCCTCCACCGAGGTGAAGAACATGTTCTCGCGGTAGTTGTCCCAGTGGCCCGAGCGGCGCCAAAGCTCCTCGTCGAGGACCTGCGGGGTTTTGATCTCGAGGTAGCCACGGCGCTCGAGCTGAGCTCGAACCTCGCCCTCGATCAGGCGCAGCAGCACCGTCCCCTGCGGCAACCAGAATGGCATCCCGGGCGCCTCACCCGAGAGCATGAAGAGGCCCAGTTGGGGGCCCAGCCGGCGATGGTCGCGGGCCCGCGCCTGCTCCAGCCGCTCCAGGTGCTCGGCGAGCTCCCGCCCGGAGAAGAAGGCGGTGCCGTAGATCCGCGTGAGCATCTGCCGACTCTCGTCGCCGCGCCAATAGGCCCCAGCGATCGAGCTCAGCTTGAAGGCCTCGATCCGGCCGGTCGACGGGCCGTGAGGGCCGCGGCACAGGTCCACGAAAGGCCCGTTTCGGTACAGAGAGACCCGCTCCACCCCCTCGTCGCGCACCAGGTCCTCGATCAGCTCGACCTTGTATGGCTGCTGCTCCCCCCGGAATCGCTCGATCGCCTCGCCTGCCGGCACCTCGCTGCGCTCGAAGGCCTCGTCGGCCTCGATGTGAGCCGCCATCCGCTCCTCGATTCGCTCCAGGTCCCCCTCGGAGGGCCGAAACCCATCCGGGAACTCGAAGTCGTAGTAGAAGCCGTTCTCGATCGGGGGCCCGATCGAGACCTTGGTGCCGGGCCAAAGGTCGAGCACCGCGGTGGCGAGCACATGCGCGCAGTCGTGGCGAAGGACCTCGAGGGCCTCGGGCCGACCCGGGGTGAGGATCTCGATTCGCTCGCCATCGGTGAGCGGCGCCGCGAGATCACGAACCTGGCCGTTCACCCTGACGGCCAGCGCATCCCGGGCCAGTCGCGGCCCGATCGCCGCGGCGGCGTCGGCGCCGGTTGCGCCCTGCTCCAGCTCCAGGGCGGACTCGTCGGGCAGTTTCACGGTCAGTTTCGACATCGCCGGCCATGCTACTTATGAGGGGATGAACGCTCGGGCCGGGCTGATCGTGGCGTTGACCGTGCTCGCCGTCGCCTCCAGCGCGGTGCTGCTGCCGAGCCCCGCGGGAAGCGGCCAGGGCGCTTCGGACCTGGTGCTCGGCGCCCCCGCCAAGGGGCGCGTCTACCACGCCGCATTTCCCGACTTCGGCGGGCCGGAGAGCCGCGTCAGCGCTGCTCGCATCCGCTCCTTCGAGCGCCTGGCCAAGCGGCGGATCGCCTGGGCCTACTTCTCGAACAACTGGTTCCGCGGCCGGGTCCGCTTCCCGGCCAGGCACGTGCGGCAGATCGAGCGCGCCGGACGGGTGCCGTTCATCCGCATCATGGCCCGCTCGGGCTTCGGAGACGGCCCCGACCCGCACTTCAAGATGCGCTCGATCGCCGGCGGCGCCTGGGACTCGGAGCTGATCGAATGGTGCGGTCGAGCTCGCGACGCTGGGATTCCACTGCTGGCCGAGTTCGGCACCGAGGTCAACGGCGACTGGTTTCCCTGGAACGGGCGCTGGAACGGCGGCGGCCGGACCAACGGCTACGGCAACCCGGAGCTGGCCGACGGGCCGGAGAGCTTTCGCGACGCGTATCGCCGCATCGTCGACGTCTGTCGCGCCGAGGGCGCCAACGACATCACCTGGTTCTTCCACGTCGACGTTGGTGGCTGGCCCAAGAAGCCCTGGAACAGGATCGCCGGCTACTACCCGGGCGACGCCTATGTCGATTGGATCGGGGTCAGCGACTACGGGCCCTTGGAGCCGCGGCAACCATGGGTCAGCTTCCGGCGGCGACTCGACCGCTCCTACGAGAGCCTCGCGGGGCTATCGCGAACCAAGCCGATCGCGGTGCTCGAGTACGGAGCAGCGGAGGACTGGGGTGAGCCGCGGCACAAGGCCCGCTGGATCCGGCGCGCGATCCGCGACGTCGCCGCCCGTCGCTGGCCGCGCATCCGGGCCCTCTCCTACTGGCACGAGCGGTGGCGTAACGCTGGCGGAGCGGTGTCCGACCTGCACGTAGACTCGTCGTCGCGGGCCAAGCGCGCCTATCGTCGCGGTGTCTCGAGGCGGGTGTTCCGCGGGCACGCGAGGTTCGTGGCGCGGTAACGACCGCTCGAGTGCTAGGCATCCGGGTCCGCCCGCCCGCCGACCGAAATCAGCGGACACGGCCCGTGGCCTCGCGGAGCCGGCTGGGTTCGCCACAGCACGTAGGGCCCGGCGCGTCGAGCGAGCCGCAGGCCGGCGAACGGCGGCTCTGGCGAGGAGCCCACGGTGATCACCTGCGAGATCCCGGCCGGGGGGCGCCCGGACGAGGGGCGCGTGCCGGCGGCCTCGACGCAGACCCGTCCGCCGCGCAACTCCCAGACGAGGTAGTCGCGGCCGTGTTCGGAGGAGAGCATGTGCTGAGGCGCCAAGGCCAGGGTCGAGCTCCGGCCGAGGGTCGGCCGGAGCTCCGTGAGCGCGGGCGAGTAGGTGGCCGGCCCGACCGGCCCGTTTGCGAGTGCCAGGGCGCTGGACGCCGCGGCGGCGCCCAGGAAGGCCGCCGCCAGGGCAAGCCGCAGCTGGTGCTGGCGGCGAACGAGGGTGCCGGCGACCCCGCTTCGCCTCCTGGCGATCGCGCCCCGCAGCCCGCCGAGCTCGATCAGCGGCTCGGGGCTGAGCAGGGCCCGGGCTGCGATCAGCGTGGCGAGCGGCGAGGCAATCACGATTGCCTTGGCTGCCTGATACGGCGTGCCGGCGAAGTGGGCATACGCGAACAGAATCGCCGCCGCCGCCAGTGCCGCGGGGACGGCGCGCTCTCCGCGGCCAAGCCACCAGGCGAGCCCGTACGCCAGCGCCGCCAGGGCGAGCGCTTCACCGAGATAGAAGCCGGCAGCCGGCATGGCGCCATCCCCCGGGTCAAGACGAAAGTCGCCCGACGGCCAGATGCCGAGCGCCTCGAGCGGGGAGATGGGGTTGAAGAGGTTGCCGAGCCCAGGGCCTGCTGGGTCGAAGGTCTCGAAGCTTGCGAACTCGATCATTCGCCCAATTTCCGGCGCAACCGCGATCGCCAGGGCGGCGACGGCCACCGCCGTCGCCGGGGCCGCCCGCCGGACGAGCGCCCGGGGCGCTACCGGGGAGTCGCGCCGCGCCGCGAGCGCAAGCTCCGCAAGAGCCCACAGGCCCGCGGCGCCCAGCGGCCACAGGAGCCCCGCGAAGCTGTAGGAGTAGGCGGCCCCGGCCGCCAGCGCCGCAAGCGGGATCGCGGCGAGTGCCCGGCTCACCCCCGCTCCGTAGCCGGAGTCCGCGGCCAGCGCCCCCCGTGCCAGCTCGTGCAGGCCGATCGCGAAGCCGAGCACGAATAGCGCCTCCATGGTCTCCTTGAAAGCCCCCTGGATCAAGTACGAGGCCGCCAGGTACGGGAACGCCACGAGCAGCGCGCCCAACACCTGCCGCCAGATGGCCAACCGCCCCAGCATGGCCAGGGCTCCGAGCGCGGCGATCACCCCGATCGCCAGCGTCAGCCCACCGAAGGCGTGGACGAGGCTGGCTCCGGTTGCCTCGGAGACCGCGACCACCAAGGCGTGCGGCCCCATCGGGTAGCCCTGGTCGAGCAGCCTCCCCCCCTCTCCCTGAGCCAGCCGGTCGGCGGCGAACAGATGCTGCGACATGTCCGGGTTGAGCCCGGTGCCGAGGATCCCGAAGCGGCCCTCGACCAAGAACGGCACCGATGCCACCAGCGTCGCCGCCAGCGCCACGGCGATCCCAATCGACGCCGGGCGCCCCAGCCTTGCAAGCCGGCCATGGAGGAGGAACAGCGACCCAGCCGCCAGTGCCGCAATCGCGATCAGCGACGCGAGCCCCTCGCCGGGGAGCCGGACCGTTCCCCAGGCGACCGCGCTGAGCAGGGCGAGGCCAACCGCCGGCGCGAGCCACGACCACTCGCGCCTGCCGCAGAGCGCGAACAGCGCCTGACCGACGAGGCACGTGGCGGCGAGGATGACCAGGAGCGACCCGTACGTCGCCAGCATCGCGGGCGAGCATAGACAGCGGGGGCGACCCCGCCGCGCTCAGCGCGCCTGGCAAGGGCGCTACTGCGCCCTGTCGCGGTCGAAAGCGCTATCACTAAGAGCGTGGCCGCGGGCGTCAAGGATGCTGCCGAGCTCCAGGAGCACCAGATCGTCGAGCTTGACCAGCTCGACTCGCTTGCCGGCAGCTGGGACCGCCTCGCCGGCAGGTCCGGCAGCCCGATCGGGCAGTACATCTGGGCGCGGGCCTGTGCCGAGGCGCTCGACGATCGCTACGACCTCGAGGTGTTGGTCCTTGGTCCGCGCGACCGACCCATCGCCATCGCGCCACTCGCCAAACGGCGGCGCCCCTTGGCGCCGCTGGAGCTGCTCGGCGTCCACGAGCTCCGCGAGCCGATGGACTTCCTGTACGCGGATGCCCACGCGGCGGCCGCCCTCGTTCAGGCCATCGCGACGCTGCCAGGGCCGCTGAGCCTGAAGCGCTTCCCCGCCTGCTCGCTGGCCCTCGCGGGCATCGACGACGCGTACCGAAAGCGCGGGCTCGTCCTCAATCGCGAGGCAGGCGCTTGTCCCTACATCCACCTCAGCGAGGAACACACCGAGCCCGAGCAGACGCTCAGCTCCCGCCGGCGGTCCGACCTTCGGCGCGCCCAGCGAAGGGCGGCGCGGCTCGGCGAGGTGAGCTACGAGACGCTCGCCCCCTCGCCCTCGGAGCTCGATCCGCTGCTCGAGCAGACCTTTGGCGTCGAGGCCGCCGGCTGGAAGGGGAGGGCCCGTACGGCCCTCGCCCATGACGCTACGCGCAGGGCGTTCTATCGACGCTATGCGCTGGCGGCCTCGTCGAAGGGCATCCTGCGGCTGACTTTCATGCGGATCGACGGCCGAGCCGCGGCCATGCAGCTCGCGGTTGAGACTGACGATCGATTCTGGCTGCTCAAGGTGGGCTACGACGAGCGATTCTCACGCTGCTCCCCGGGCTCGCTGCTTTTGCTGGAGACGATCCGGCACGCGGCGACGCGGGGCTTGCGCTCTTACGAGTTCCTCGGTGATGCGGAGTCGTGGACTCGACCCTGGACCCGAACTGCACGTCCCTGCGTTCGCCTGGACGCATACCCCTTCGAGAGGTCCGGCGTGGGCATGCTGGCGAGCGACGCAGCGGCCGCCGCCGGGCGGCGGCTGAAGGACGTAGTCCGAAGCAGGTCGTGAAAGCAGGGCCGAAGGCGGCGCTGCGATCCTGCCTCGCGCCCCTTTACCGGCGGGCCGTTTCGGCCTACGTCGCCGGACCGCGGATCGACGATGCCCTGCTGGCGTGCCGCGAGCTCGGAGCACGCGGACGGGCGAGCGCCGTCGGGTTCTGGAACCAAGCCGCGGATGAGCCCCGTCAGGTGGCAGACAACCACCTGGCGGCGGTCGAGGCCCTGTCGCGAAGCGGCCTCGACTCCTACCTGTCGATCAAGGCGCCGGCGCTGGGATTCTCGCCCGAGCTGGTCGCCGAGCTCCTGCAGCGAACCCGCTCCGCGGGAATACGGGTGCATTTCGACTCACTCGCCCCGGAGTCGGCCGAGCGGACGCTGGCGTTGGTCGCCGAGGCCACACAGCTCGACGACGAGCTCGGGATCACCCTCCCCGCGGGATGGCGCCGCAGCCTTGGCGATGCCGACGCCGCGGTCGAGCTCGGGCTCGGGGTGCGAGTGGTGAAAGGGCAGTGGCCCGACCTCGAGACGCCGGGCCAGGACCCGCGCGCCGGCTTCTTGGCGATCGTCGAGCGGCTGGCGGGACGCGCCCGCCGGGTTGGCGTGGCCACCCACGATGAGGCCCTCGCCCGCGCGGCGCTGGGGCGGCTGCGGGCCGCCGGCACCCCTTGCGAGCTCGAGCTGCTGTTCGGGCTGCCGGCCATGCCGGCGGCACGCGCGGCCGACGAGCTCTCGGCGCCGGTGCGGACATACGTGCCCTACGGCCACGCCACGCTTCCCTACCGGATTCCGGGCGCTCGGCGAGACGCCCGAGTCCTGGGCTGGCTCCTGCAGGACCTGTTGCGAGGCGGGCGTAAGGGCTGGAAAGAGCTGCCGGACGGTCGCGCCTAGCCCCACGGCCCGCGACCGAGATTGGTTTGGGGGAGGCGCGGAAGGGTAGATCGGATATGAGAGCACTTCCAGGCCCGCAGCCCGGACCGCGTAATGAGAACCCTCACGACTCCCAGCATGGAGCAGCACACCCAGACGAGCGCCGAGACCGAGCTTCATCTGGTGCTGCCCAACCGAGCGGAAAACGTGGCGCTGGTCCGCCGCGCGCTGGGCGGGGTGGTCGACGTCCTCGAGCTGGGAGACGCGCGTCTGCTCGACATCAACGCCGCCGTCAGCGAGGCCTGCAACAACGTCGTGGTCCACGCGTACGAGGGCGCGGAGGGGCCGATGGACGTCTACATGAGCATCCAGCCCGACGGGCTCGAGGTGATCGTCCGCGATGAGGGAGTGGGCATTCGGCCGAACGTACCGGAGGCGGACCGTGAGGTTCAGGGCCTGGGGCTATCGCTGATCCACGCGCTGACCGACCGCGTCGAGTTCCTCGGCGGCATGGGAGACGGCACGGAGGTCCGGATGCGCTTCGCCTTCGAGGGCGGCCCGGACGGGTTGTCCGACGACCACCATGGGGGCATCCCCGAAGCCCCCCCACCTGCCGGTGAGCTGTCGATCACCGTCTCGTCCGGCCCCTTGGCGGCACCGGTGCTGGGCCGGGTGATCGCGATGCTCGCGGCGAGGGCGGAGTTCTCGCTGGAGGGCATCTCCGAGGCCGAGCTGGTCACAGACGCCGTGGCGGCGCACGCGCCGCGGGCGATCGTCGGCGACAGGATCCAGCTCGGCATCGATCGCCCCAACGGGCAGCTGGTCGTCCGCGTGGGGCCGCTCAAGGAAGGCGGGGCGACGCGGGTGATCCAGGCCTCGGCGCTGGAGGATCTGCCGCCCGTGCTCGAGCGACTCACGGAGGATCACCGGGTGGAGAGCTCCGGCGACCGGGAGTTGCTCTGCCTCGTTCTCGGCACGCGCTGAGGCGGCGGCGGTCAGCCGTCCAACGCGTCCGGGTCGTCCACGATCTCCAAGTGCTGGTCGAGCTGGGTCACGGCCAGAATGCGCGCGACGGCGTTCGGGCCCTGCACGACCGCCAGGCGCCGGCCTTGCGAGCGGGCGCGCTCATCGGCGGCCACCAGCATCCGAATCCCAGTGGAATCGATGAAGTCGACGCCACGCAGGTCGAGCACCAGGGTGGCCGGCGAGTCGACCTCGGCCGCGGCCAGCTGCTTCTCCAGGTCGTCGGCGCTGGCGATGTCCAGCTCGCCGGCCAGGACGAGTCGCGTCTGCCCGGGGTGCTGCTCCGTGGATACCTCGAGCAGGGACATCTCAGATCAACGTGACGATACACCGGCGAGAGCCGATCCACGCGCGCCTGGGGTCAGGTGGGACGGTCGGCCTCCGCCTCGTCGACGGGCTCCGCCTGCACCGCCGCCAAGAGCTTGCGGAGCGCCCGGCGCATGATCCGCGAGACCTGCATCTGGGAGATCCCGAGAAGGCTGCCGATCTCGTACTGGTTCAGGTCCTGCCCGAAGCGAAGCTGCAAGACGCGGCGCTCGCGCTCCTCGAGCGGAGCGTCCTCGACGGCGAACTGAGCCTCGACCGCGTCGTAGCCAGGCTCGGTCTCACCCAGCGTCTCCAAGATCGTGGTGGACCCCGCGTCCCCCTTGCTTCGCGGCACCTCCAGCGACAGGGTGCGACGCGCCTCCTCGGCCTGCAGGGCCTCTGAGACCTCGTCCTCGGCCCATCCCAGGCGCTCGGCGATCTGGGACACGGTGGGGCTGGCTCCGAGCTCGTCGCTGAGCGCCCCGGCGGCCTCGCTGACCGCCATGGTGCGTTCCTGGAGCCCCCGCGGCAGGCGCACCTCCCAGACCCGGTCGCGGAAGTGGCGGCGAAGCTCGCCCAGGATCGTCGGCGCCGCATAGGCCATGAACGACCTGCCGCGCTCCAAGTCGAACCCGTCCAGGGCCTTGACCAGCCCCAGGCTGGCGACCTGGATCAGGTCCTCGATGTCCTCACTGGATCCCCGGTAGCGCAGCGCCAGCGACCTCGCCAGGGGCAGGAAGCGCTGAACCAGCTCCTCCTTCAGCGCCGGGTCGGCCGTCTCGGAGTAGCGGCGCAGCAGCTCGGTCTCGCCGCTCACCGGGTCATGGGCCCGTTTCCAGAACCGCGGCCGCCGCTTGCTCGAGATCCCCGAACACCGGGATCGACTGGTCGATCGCGGTCAGCTCGAGCATCCTGCGCACGTCCCCCGCCGGACTGACGATGGCCACCCGAGTCTCTCCGTTTTGAGCTGGCTTTGCTCCGTGCAGCAGCGCGGCCAGGCCGGTGGAGTCGATGAAGTCGCACCGGCTCAGATCGATCACCAACGGCAGGTCCTCGTCCTTCGCCACGTCGGCGAGCAGCTCCCGAACCTGGGGGCTGGTGGCGATGTCGAGCTCGCCACGCACAGCCACGACGCGTACTCCGTTGAAGATCTCCGCACTTGCCTCGAACCGCTGCACGCCCACTTCTTCCTCCTCCCAGCGGTGACCCGCCGGGTCCGGCGTGGTCAATGAGCATGGGCGCTGCTGGGCTCGAACCAGCGACCTCCAGCTTGTCGAGCTGGCGCTCTCCCTACTGAGCTAAGCGCCCGAGCGGACTCGATCATAATCGCCCGATCGCCCTACCCCCTCAGTCATGGATCGGTTAGCCGCCGTGGAAGACGGGACGGTGGATCGGCGGGAGGAGTTGGTAACCGATGCCCGCCGGTTCGCCGAGCTTCGCGATCCCTGGAATCGGCTCGCCACGGACAACCTGTTTCTTGCCTGGGACTGGCTGGACTGCTGGTGGCGGGCGTTCGGCCAGGGGGCGGAGATGCGGGTGCACGTGAGCTGGGACGGGTCCCAGCTCGTCGGAGGCATGGCGCTCGGCCTGCGGGGCGGTCACCTATCGGCGATGGCCGACGAGCAAACCGATCTCTACGGGCCCGTGACGCGATCGACCCAGGACCTGGACCCGATTCTTCGGGCGGTCACCGATGGGCCGTGGACTCGGATCACCCTGCCGGGCGTCCCGGCCGACGATCCGGCCACCGAGCGACTCCGCGAGACGCTGCGAGCCCAAGGTTGGCTGTTGCACGAGGTGTTCCGCGAGAGCTGTCCGATCATCGACACCAGCGGCACGTTCGACGCCTACAGCCAGGGCCTGAGCGGCAACGCCCGGCGTCAGGTGGGCAAGGCCCGGCGGCGGTTGGAGCGCGAGGGGAAGGTCGAGCTGAGGGTGGTCGAGCCGGTCGACGAACTGGAGGAGGTGCTCGCCGAGAGCTTCGCGCTGGAGGCGGCGGGATGGAAGGGGCGCTCCAAGACCGCCATCCTCTCGTCGGAGCGCATGACCGGGTTCTGGCGGTCGTTGTTCGAGCGCTATCAGCAATTGGGAGGCCTACGGCTCTCCGAGCTCAGAGTCGATGGCGCGCTGGTCGCCTTCTGCCTCGGGATCGTCCACAACGCGCGCCTGTTCACGCTGAAGACGAGCTATGACGAACGCTTCGCCTACTTCGCCCCGGGGAATGTTCTCCGCCTGGAGATGATCGAGCGCTGCTTCCAGCAAGAGATCGTCGCGCAGGAGCTCCTCGGCCCGATGCTTCGCTGGAAGCAGCGCTTCGCCACCGAGTCCCGCGACACGAGCGTGTTACGCGCCTATCGCCGCCGTCCCGCCTCCCTTGTCCGCTACGGCGGGCGGCGTCTGGTCCTGCCGTCGCTGCGGGCCGTCTACGTGCGCTCGCGCAGGGTGGGCGATCGGCTTCGTGGGCGCCGCGGTGCGGCCATGGCGCAGGACGACGACACCTAGAGCGGGCAGATGGATCGGGGTGAAGGGTTACCGGCGCAAACCTGGCCGAGAGACCGTATGTTCGTGGCATCACAGGCACAGGGAAACATCAGGCGGGCTCACCCAAGCTAAGGCTGCAGTCTTCGCCGGCAGGCATCCGGCGCCTCGTGTGCGCCCTCATGCTGGCGGCGTTCGGCGCGCTTCTTTGGCCCGCGTCCCCGGCTTCGGCGGCCCAGCTGAGGCTCGTTAAGACGATCCGTACCTCCGCGTTCGCGCCGTCGAGCCCCGACCCCTCGGGGATCGCCTACAGGCCGGGCTACAACCGGCTCCTGATCAGCGACTCCGAGGTCGACGAGACGCCGCGCTACGCGGGCTTCAACCTGTTCACGGCGACCCGCACGGGCTTCGGATTCGGCAGCGGCACCCTGCTCCCCGGCAACAAGGAGCCTTCGGGCATCGCACTGAACCCGCGTAACGGCACGCTCTACACCACGAACGACGACAAGGACAGGATCTCGCGCGTGGTCCCGGGGCCCGACGGCGTCCACGGCACCGCCGACGATGCCGTGTCGAACTTCAGCACCTCGGCGTTCGGCAGCGCCGATCCCGAGGGAGTCGAATACGACCCGGCAACCGGTGGCCTGTTCGTCTGCGACGGCCTCGGTCGCGAGATTCATCGCGTCAACCCAGTCAGCGGCGTACGCAGGAGCCACTTCGACCTCGCCCGGTACGGAGCCCGCGACTGCGAGGGCCTGGGGCTGGACCCTCGGGGTCCCAACACGCTGCTCGCGGTCGATTGGAGGACCGACACGATCTACGAGCTCGGCCTGGGCGGTGCCCTGCTGCGCAAGCTCCGGCTGTCCGCGATCAGGACGGCCAACTCACTGGTGGCCGGTGTCACCATGGCGCCCACCTCCAATCCCAACGACAGCCCGCTCGCCCTGAGCTACTGGATCGTGGACCGGCACGTCGACAACAAACAGAACCGCAATGAGAACGACGGCCTGCTCTACGAGATGCGACTGAGCGGCCAATAGAGCGCGGCGAAGGCCGTTGTCCACATGGCAGCAGCGGCCGTTGCGGCGTTGACCGTTCCGGAACATGGCTGCAAATGAGCGAGGTCCGGATCTTCGAAGGGCGCCGGAGGTCCAGTGCAACTTGCGGCGAAGTTAGGTGTTAAGTTAGGCAGACAAGGACCGACGGGCCAGCGGCGGGTTTCGCTGGCGGCACGTCCTTCGGAAACCAAGGGCCCCTTCGCGGGGCCCTTTTCCGTTGCCGGACCGGCCCTGACGCTCAAGCGCTGGGGTCCACCCGCAGCGTGAGCCCATCGATCCCCGACACGACGACGGTCTGACCCGAGTCGGCCGGGGAGCTCGCGTGAGCGCTCCACAGCTCGCCGCGAACCCGCACGAGCCCGACCGGAGAGCAGGGCTGAACCACCTCCGCCCGCATCCCAAGCAGCGCCTCCGGCCCTACCCGCAGCCGGTAGCGGCGCAAGAACCTCTTCCAGAACAGAAGCTCGAGCACCTCCACCGCGACGGCGGCACCCAGAGCGACGACGCCCCACGGCGACGGAAGCAGGAAGAGGCCTGCGATCGCGAGAGCGAGCAGCATCGACCCAAAGCATGACGATCGACACCGTCATCCCGGTGGTGCCGCGAGTTCGGTTTCAGGCCCCTTGATCGGCCCCGGCCGAGGGCATGCGCCGCAAGACTCGTACTCGAAGCCGCAGGAACAGATACACCCTTCCGCGCAGGCCATCGGAGCTCGAACATTCCGTTGCCTGCCACGTATTGGGCATCAGCCCGCTCAAACGCGGGTTTGAGATGGAGACGCGCCCTACGGGAACCTCGCCATGGAGACGAACGATGGCCAAGCGGAACAACGGCAGCCACGCCTTCTTCCCACGCCACACCGAGGCAGACAGCCTCAGCGTCTTCCCTCCAGTCGTCCATGCCAGCTCTCTCTTGGCCATGAGAGCGGCTACAGGCCGGCGAGCGTCAGCTTGTCTATCTTGCCGTTGCTCGTCCGGGGGAGCTCCTCGTGGATCACGATCCGCCGCGGCACCATGTGATCCTCGAGGTGATCGGCACAGTGGGCGCGAAGCGCCACCTCCTCGAGCCCCACACCGACCTGGGGCGAGACATGTGCGTGGACGGCATGGCCCAGGAGCTGGTCGGGAACTCCGACCACCGCCGCCTCGCGTACGCCGGACACCGCGTGCAGCACGTCCTCGATCTCGCGGGGAAAGACCTTCTCTCCACCCGACTTGATCAAGTCGTCCCTGCGGCCAGCGAAGTACAGGTAGCCGTCCTCGTCGGAGCGGAAGAGGTCGCCACTCGCCAGCACGCGCTCCCACGGCCAGCGCCCCGGCCGCAGGCGCTCCGCCGTCGCCTCCGGATCGCCCCAGTAACCCTGCATCACGTGTGCGCCGCGGATCATCAGCTCGCCGACCTCGCCGGGCTCCGCCACGTTGCCCTCCTCGTCCTCGACCCACGCCTCCGTGCCGGGAATCGGGATCCCAACGGAGCCCGGACGGGCGTCCAGCTGATCCGAGGGCAGATAGGTCGCGCGCTTGCACTCCGTTAGCCCGTACATCGAGTAGAGCCGCGCGTTGGGGAAGGTGCGGCGGATCGCCGCCACGGTGGGCTCTGGCAACGCCGCGCCGGTGTTGGTCAAAAAACGCAGGTCAGGCAGCTCACGATCAGCGAGGCCGCGCAGCGAGAGCAGCACCTGAAAGACGGTTGGAACCCCCGGCAAGCCCGTGACCTTCTGGCTCTCGAGCAGCTGCACGACCCGCCCCGGGAACGCGAAGTTCGGCTCCAGGACCAGGGTGGCCCCAAGGCGCGTGCACATCAGGAGCTGGTAGAGGCCGTAATCGAATGACAAGGGCAACACGCACAGCACGACGTCAGACGGCTGCATCTCGAGGTATTCGATGATCGACTCGGCGGCAAAGGTCATGTTGGCGTGGGTCAGCGTGACCCCCTTCGGATCGCCGGTCGATCCCGAGGTGTAGATGACCGCGGCGAGATCGACGCTGACGGGGCGCGGCGGCGGTTTGCCGTCGGCGCCAGCCAGCGCCTCAACGTCCGTGACGACCGGGATCTCGCCCGCGGAGGCCACCGCCGCACCCACCGTCTCGGCCCGATCGTCGTCGCAGAGGACCACGCTGGCCTCCGAGTCGGCGAGCACGTGCCCGAGCTTCTCGCGCTTGATCGTCGGATTGAGCGGCGAGAAGGCCGCGCCGGCACGCAAAACGCCGTAGATCGCGATCGCCGCCTCCACGCCGTTCGGGAGCACGATTGCGACGCGATCGCCCCGTTCGACGCCCAGCTCGCGGAGGCCGGCCGCGAGTCCGTCCGCCAAGCGGTCGAGCTCGCCGTACGACAGCGCCCGTTCACCGCCGACCAGGGCCACCCGGTCGGGATCGCGGACGGCGGCGGCGCGAAGGTCCTCGCCGAGGGGGCGGGCGCTCATCCCGTAGTTCGCTTGCGCTCGACGTAGCCCGTTATGGCATCGATCGAGCCGAAGTTCTCCTCGGTGATCTCAACGTCTTGGACCTCCAAGCCGTAGCGCGACTGGACCTCCTCCACCAACTCGACGAAGCCCAGCGAGTCGACCACCCCCAGGGTCAAGAAGTCGTCGCCGTCCTTGAGCTCGACGTTCGGATGCAGGTAGAGGAAGTTCTCCTCGATGTACGAGCGCATCTCCCCTCGTACGTCACCGGTGGCCTCTGTCATACAACCTCCTTGGTCGCTGATTGAACGCTGCGGTCGATTCGGATCCGCGGCGGCTCGGTCTCCGCGGGATAGTGACCGGTCCCCCTGACGACGAACTCCCGATGCCAGAGCTGGGTGGAGAGGACGCCGATCAGCGCCATCGACTCGCGCATGCCGGTCGCTCGGCCGGCGCGGCAGCGACGCAGCAAGCCGCCCACCCGTCCCTCGTCCCAGATCCCCGTCTCGGTCAGCGCCCGTGGGGAGAGCAGCTCCTCGACCCAGCTCGGTGCCCCCGGAGCGAAGAAGGGGTCTATCTCGGGGGCACGGTATGGCTGCTTGCCCCGCTCGGCGATCGTGGCCGGCAGCACCTTTGCCGCCAGCCGGCGGAGGGCGACCTTCTCACGCATGCCTTCGAGCTTCTCCTCCGGCGGCAGGCGTGCGGAGTGCGCGAAAACGCGATGGTCGAGGAACGGAAACCGGCCTTCGACGCCATGCGCCATGGCAACACGATCGCCCTGCGCCGACAGAAGGTATGGATCGAGCAGGGTCGCGATTTCGAGCCAGGCGGCGCGCTCCAGCCGGCTCCACCTTCCGAAGGCGGGCGGTAGCTCGGCTCGGAGGCGGTCGAGCGAGGCGCCCTCGGAGAGCTGGGCCGCGATCTCCGGCCGATAGAAGGCCTTCACGGTGGACGTTGCCTCCGCGCGGGTGAGATGAGAGCCCAGCTCCTCGTCGTCGGCTCCGGTCTCCAGCAGGAAGCGGCGCCAGGCCGGCCCGCGGCGGGCAACCGCCGGGCCGAGATAGGAGTAGAGCTGCTCCAGGAGCTCGACTGCACGTTCCGGCTGATGCTCATGCAGCTCTCGGAGCGCGACCTCCTTGAACAGCTCATAGCCCCAAAACAGCTCATCCGCCCCCTCTCCCGTTGCGACCACGGTGATCCCGCGCGCGCGCACCTCCCTGGCCAGCAGGAAGAGCGGCACCGGCGCCGTGCGCACCAGCGGCATCTCGGCGTGCCGGACGACATCCGGGAACGCGTCGGCTATCTCGGCGGGTCCTGCGTTGACCACGTGGTGGCGGGTACCGATTGCGCGCGCCACCTCCTCCTGATGGGAGCGCTCGTCGTAGCGCGGGTCGGCAAACGCGATCGAGAACGTCCGGAGCTCGTGATCGGTCTCCGCCTGGGCAAGGGCGGTGATCAGGCTCGAGTCGAGGCCACCGGAGAGATAGGTGCCAACCGGAACGTCGGCTCGCAACCGTAGCCGGACGCTGTCGCGCAAGAGATCGTCGAGATCGGCGCCATCGCTTGCGTCTTGCCCGTACTCCGGGGCCCACCATCGGCGCTCCTCGAGGATCCTTCCGCGTTCCCAAACAACCAGCCCGCCGGGCAGCACCTGCCTGACGCCGCGAAACACCGTGCGCGGAGGCCGTGGGCCCCAGAGCGTGAACACCTCGTCGATTCCTGCGAGATCGGGTGCTGGGGTCACCTCCCCGGAGGCGAAGAGCGCCTTGGCCTCGGAGCCGAAGACCAGGGTGCCGTCGTCCCCCAGCGCGTAGAAGAGCGGGCGCACGCCGAAGCGATCCCGGACCAGTGTCAAGCGCCGCGGGCCCGGCTGCCACCAGGCGAACGCGAACTGCCCGTTGAACCGGTCGAGCGACGCGACGCCCTCCCGCTCCAGCATCCGCAGCACGACCTCGGTGTCGCAGGTTGTCGAGAAGCTCTCCCCGCGCCCGCTCAGCTCGGACCGCAACTCCGGGTGGTTGTACACCTCGCCGTTGTAGACCAGCAGGCTGCCTCCGGGACCGGACTCGAGCGGCTGCCAGCCACGGGGCAGGTCGAAGATGGACAGCCGGGTCGAGACCAGGCCGGCGCCGGCGTCGAGGGCGAGCCCGAAGCCATCCGGGCCGCGGTGGCGGATGGCGCCGGCCATTCGCAGCAGCGCCCGCTCGTCGACCGCCGTCGCGGCTTCCGGCCGCACGATGCCTGCCACGCCGCACATGGTCAGTCAGCAGGGTCGACGATCGTCGCGGGGGCGTGCAGGTACTCGGTGGCCACCCGCCGGCGCTCGATCTCCCGGTAAGCGGTCTCCACCTCTTCTGGCTTCAGCCCAGCACGAGCGGCAAGCTCGGCTGGCTCGACCTGCTCAGCCTGTCCCCACATCAGCAGGTCCATGCGCTCGTACGGGTGGCCAAAGTAGAACTCCTCCTGGGTCTGGGGCATGCTGAACGTCTCGGTGGTCGGTGCCCGCGTGGCGATCGCGTCCGGCAGCTGGAGCTCGCGGGCCAACAGGTAGACCTGGCCCTTGTAGAGCCGCGCGATCGGCTTCACGTCGGCAAGCCCGTCCCCACCCTTCACGAAGAATCCCTGGTCGTATTCCAGCATGTTGGGGGTCCCGATCACCGCGTAGCCGAGCCGATCGGCCCATGTGTACTCAAGCAGCTTGCGCACCCGCTGCTTCATGTTCGTGGCCGAGATCAGCTCTAGGTAAGCGTCCGCGGGCATGCGTCGCCGCTCCTCGCGCCCGTCCGGGCGCTGGACGACGAGCGAGAAGACGATGACTCCACCTGACGGAGGGGAGCGCACCAGCTTGTGCTGCCAGGTCGGCTCGTAGTCTGGAAAGAGCTTGCGGATCGCCTCATCGCGACGCCGATAGCAGCCGAGCGCCTCCAGGGCGCCCGTGATCGGCTCCTCCTCGGTGCGCGCCCCGAGCGCACGGGCGAGCTCGAGGCCGAGGTCCGAGGAGGCACTGCCGATGTCACGCTCCGGGAGCCGCAGGCAAAGAACGCGCTCAGGTCCGAGGGCGCGGACGCAGATGCCCGCCACCACACCCGAGTCCACGCCGCCGGAAACGGCGACGACCGCGCCCCGCCGGCCCAGGCCACGGACAGCATCCCGCGTGCCCCGCGCGAGGCGAGCGAGGCAGTCGGCGGCGTCGAAAGCTCCGCCCCCTGGAGCGCCGGCATCAACGTCCATAGTGGCTCGCGTCCCCGCTGTAGTTGTAGTGTCGCTTGCGCATGACCGACATTCGCCCGCTCCAGAAGGCCGATCTGCCCGCGGTCGCCGACCTCCTACGAGCCCATCTTCCGAACTGGAGGCTCCACGAAAGCGTATTGGCGGGCGTCATGCTCGACCACCCGTGGGCCGATGAGGACCTCGCTTCACTGGTCGCGGTTGACGAGAGCGGTGAGGTCATCGGCTTCATCGGTGCGCACGCGAGGCGGATGCGGTTCGACGGTCAGCCGATCCGCGGTGTCTGTGCCACCCACGTCGTCGTGGCCCCCGACAGCCGCGCCGGCGCCGCCGGCTTTCATCTTCTCGGGCGCATCCTTCGCGGCCCGCAGGACGTGTCCTTTTCGGATAGCGCGACCGACGCGGTGATGGCGATCTGGCGCACCCTCGGCGGCTACGTCGACTATGCGCGTACCTGCGACTGGATGCTCGTCCTGCGACGCGGCCGGTGGCTGCGCGCCGTACTGCAGGCCGTCGCCCGGCGGCGGCCCGTCGGGCGGGCGCTCGTCCCCGTCGGCGCACTGCCGTTCCAGGCCATTGGCAGGCGATTCTTGCCGGGCGAACACCCCGCGACCCCCCCCGACGTGGCCGGCGAACCCGCCACCTCGGCGGTGATCGTCGAACACCTGCCTGCGCTGACCAACCGCATGCGGCTCGTGGTCGACTATGACGAAGAGCACCTCGACCACCTGTTCTCGCAGGTGGAGTCCTTCTGGGGCCCTGCGGTGCGCCGCCTTGTGCGCCGCGGTGAGCGTCCCATCGGTTGGTATGCCTATGTTCCTCGGCCTGGTGGCGCGAGCCGCGTGCTGCATCTCGCGGCGATCGAGCGCGAGGTAGGCGCGGTTCTCGCGGAGCTCGTCGATCACGCCAAGGCGCAGGGCAGCGCGGTGCTCACCGGACGAGGGGAGCCGCACCTGATGGAACCACTCAGCCAGCGGTTCGCCGTATTCGGGCTTGCCCGACGACCCATTCTCCACACCAACAATCCAGAGCTGGCGGCGGTGCTGGCAACCAACTCCTCCCTGTTGACCAGACTCGACGGTGAGGTGTTCTACACGTGACCGCCGAGCGCATTCCTAACAGCCCAGATGACGCGCGATCACCATCTGCTGGACCTCGTCGGTGCCCTCACCGATCGTGAGGATCTTCGCATCGCGGTAGTAGCGGCACACCGGATACTCCTCGATGTACCCGTAGCCACCGTGGATCTGGACCGCCTCCTCGGTCGCCCGTACCGCGAGGCGACCACTGAGCAGCTTTGCCTGCGCCGCCGTAAGCGCGAACATCTCTCCCCGATCCTTTTGCACGGCGGCCCTGTAGGTGAGGAGCCGGACGGCCTCGATTTGGGCGGAGATGTCGGCGATCTTCGCCTGGATGAGCTGATACTTGGAGAGGGGCTTGCCCCAGGTGCGCCGCTCCTTCGCATAGGCCATCGCCTCATCCAATGCGCCCTGCGCGAGACCAACACCGAGCGCGGCGACGCCGACCCGGCCACCCTCGAGCGCGTGCATGAACTGCCGGAAACCCCCACCCCGCTTGCCTAGGAGGCTGGACTCCGGAACCCGGCAATCCTGGAAGCTGAGTGGGCGTGTGTCGGAAGCATTCCAACCCATCTTGCGATACGGCTCACCGACCTCGTAGCCGGGTGTGCCGTTCGGGACGATGATGTTGGAGATCTCGCGCCGGTCCCCCGACTGATTGGTCACCGCGGTGATCGTGACGCAGCCGGTGATGTCGGTGCCGGCGTTGGTGATGAACTGCTTGGCGCCGCTGATGACCCACTCGCCGTCGTTCAAGGTCGCGACGGTGCGGGTGTTGCCTGCATCGGAACCGGCCTCTGGCTCCGTGAGCCCGAACGCTGCCAGCTTGCGCCCGCTGCATAGCTCGGGGAGCCACTTGGACTTCTGCTCATCGGTCCCCCAGAGATGGATCGGCATCGTCCCGAGAGAGCTATGGGCCGAGATCGTGATCGCAAGCGAGGCATCGACGCGCGCCAGCTCCTCGATCGCCAGCGCGTAGGAAAGGGAGTCGGCCCCACCGCCCCCGTACTCCTGCGGAAATGGGATCCCCATCAATCCCAGCTCGCCCAGCTTTGCCACGAGCTCGTAGGGAAAGCGCTTCTCGCGGTCCAGCTCGGCGGCAACGGGGGCCACCTCCTGGCGCGCGAACTCGCGCACGGTTTCGCGCAACAGGCGCTGCTCGTCGCTCAGCTCGAAGTCCACCAGCGGCCGGAGCTTACGGGCTAGCCTCCAGCAGCGCCCGGCTGTGGACGCTTAATCAGATTACTTCCCGATCCAGCCTGTCGCCCCCCTGCAGATGTAGAGATTGGTCGTCCCATCGGTCCTGACGATGGCACGACCCGCCTCCCCCGCGTCATCACAGTCCGTGCTCGGCGGCTCAGAACCGCTGACCGTGGGGAAGTTGATGTAGCCGCTGGCGGTGATCTGTCCTCCGACGAACAGGTTGAGGTCTCCAGCTCCTGGGTTGTTCATGGTGAATGTCTCGTTAGTGCCACTGTTCCTGAACAGCGTGGCCTCGCCGAGCTCCAGGTCAGCGCCGGCCGCGGTGTTCAAGCCGAGGAGGCCATTCACCGTTCCTCCAAGCGTCGTGGACAGGAACTCCGACGAGTCCGAGCCGTCGAGCAGAGCGGCGTCACCCGCGAAATTGGCACTCCCCACCGAGCCGAGGCTCGCCTCCACGATGTCGCTTCCGGTGAGGGAGTTGTCCACGACCTCCGAGGCGCCGACGGAGCCCGCAGCAAGGTCCCCGGACCCGAGGCTGTCTGCCGCCACCTCGGAGCTGCCGACGGAGCCCGCGGCCAGGTCTCCCGCCGCGAGGCTGTCTGCCGCCACCTCGGAGCTGCCGACGGAGCCCGCGGCCAGGTCTCCCGCCGCGAGGCTGTCTGCCGCCACCTCGGAGCTGCCGACCGAGCCCGCGGCCAGGTCTCCCGCACCGAGGCTTTCGTCCGCGACCTCCGAGGTGCCGACGGAACCGGGTCTGAGGTCCACCGCGGCGAGGCCCCCTCCGGCGAGGGTGTCGTCTCGCACGTCTTCGCTCCTCACGTGGTTGTCGACGATGTCGTCGGTGAAGACCGTGTTCGAGCCGCTGAGGGCGACAGCGCTGCCGGTGCTGAGCGCGAAGAACAGGGCAACGTAACCGACGACATTCGAACGTATGTGGCCGCGAATCCGTGCAGACATCTGACCTCCCCAGGCGAGAGCAGGCACGGACTGTGCCCGCTGTTACGAGGACCATACGACCGCAGCGATGCAGGATGCAAGTAGATCGGGGAATTCTGCGTAGCGGCGGCGGGTAGGCCGCCGCCGGGGCTACCGCTGCGGCCAGGGGCATTGCACCACTCGAACCAGGTCATACTGGGCGGTGAGGCATGAGGGTCGTCCTCTGGCACATCGAGCTCTCGCACTACAACGAGAAGGCGCGCTGGGCGCTGGACTACAAGCGCATCCCCCATGAGCGACGGGTGCCGGTGCCAGGCCTGCACGGCATCCGCGCGGCGCTTCTGACCCGCGCCGCGCAGCGAAGGCTGCCGGTGCTCGAGCTGAACGGCACGCGCGTCGGCGACTCGACGGTGATCATCGCCGCCCTCGAGGAACACACGCCGCAGCCGCCGCTCTACCCTGGCGATCCCCTCGACCGCGCACGGGCCCTGGAGCTCGAGGACTGGTTCGACGAGAATCTTGCGCCCGCCCTTCGCCGGTTCGTCTGGCATCACACCCTGCCGGACACGGACGCCGTGATCGCGGCACTCTTCACGCGCCCAAGCCCAAGGCGAGCGCGGATGCTGCGAGCGACCGCGCCGATCGCCCGCTGGGGTGTCCGCCGCGACTTCGGCATCAACGACGAGACGGCCAAGCGGGCGCGGGCGGAGGTCGTCGCCGCAATGGATCGCCTGGAGGCCGAGCTCCAGCCGGGCGGGTATCTGGTCGGCGACGGGTTCACCGTCGCGGATCTCACCGCTGCGGCGCTGTTTACGCCCGTGCTCGCGCCGCCGGAGCGGCCCTACGCGCCGCAGACGATCGCCCGCCCGGTCCTCGAACTGCGCGATGAGCTTTCCTCACGGCCAGGCGGCGAGTGGGTCGCGGAGATGTACAGGCGCCACCGCGGCGCATCCGCGGAAGTGGCGCGCGCCGCGTAGAGGGGGTGGGCCAACTCCGGGCGGGCGCGGCTGGAGAGGCCGGCCAGAGCCCCGTCATGGTTAAGGCGGGACTCACTCATTCGGCAACCCACGGCCCCAGAAACGCAAACGCGGGTGCATGTTGTGAGCGCCCTACTCAGCCGTCGAGCTTTAGCCCAGGCGAAGCACCTTCATGACCTGGACCGCCATCTGGCGCTCGCCAAGTGCGTTCGGGTGAACGATCACCGCATTCGTGCCCTGCAGCACTGGCTCGATCCAGCGGACTCCGATGGGTTGGCAGGCGTCATGGCCGTTGGAGACCACATTGAAGTTCACGTAGGTCGCCCCGGTTGCGACGGCCGCCCGGCGGACGGCATCGTTGAGCGTCCACTGGATGCCGCGCACGTAGGGAACGTCGCCCTTGGCGATCGGCATCTTGGCGAAGCAGCCACCGGTCGCCGGCATGATCCAGGGATAGCCCAAGATCGCGACCTTCGCCGTTGGGGCTTTGGCCCGGACCGCCCGAAGCGCCTTCACAAGCGAGGGGTATGTCGTATTGCGGATCGTGTCCTGAAACGAGGAGCCATAACGGTCCTTGCATGGGCTGCCCTGGCCGCCGGTCGACAGGCCGGCAGTGCCGCAGCTGACGATGGTGTCGATGAAGACACCGCTGTCGTTGCCGCCGATGGTCATGGTGACGAGCTGCTTGCTCCTGGTGACTGCGTCGAGCTGCGGCGGGACGCGGAAGTACTGCGAGGTGAAGAAGTCACCGGTCTCAGCCGCTCCGCAGGTCACATCGGTGAGCTGCGCGCCGAGCTTCCCGGCGATGACGTGGGGGTAGTTTCGAATCGAGCGCAGGCACTGAGGGGGCGCAGTGGGGTCCGGCGGAAGGACACCGGAGGCGGCGCTGTAGGAGTCGCCCAGCGCGACGTACCGAAGAGGCGTGTTGGTGGCATGGGCCGCCTGCGCCGAGGTACCCATGACGGCGAAAGCGGCGCACGCGACCGCGAGTGCGACCCGTCCAGCACGACCGGGAAAACGACGGCCTCGGGGCATCTTCACTCTCCTCCTCAAGGAAACCTGGAAAAGTGCCGTTCTCGGATACTACGCTGCCATCCGCGAGGCCGACGCCGACCCGCATCGAGGACCGCCGAACCACCGAGGAACCGCACCCACGCGCGGCGAGAGGCCTCCACGTTCTCCTGTGACATCGCCTATTCCCGCGCCCGGCGGCTTCGAGGCCACCGGCCCGATTCGTCAGCCGGTTAAAGACGATGACCTGGTCGCCCTTCTCGACGAGGCGGTCGATCTTGCCCACCCGGAAGTCGCCCCATCCGGACAGGGTCTCGCGCCACACTTCGCCATCTCGGCCAGTCCGCGAACCTTGACCCTCGGTGCGCTGTTCTGTGCCACGACTGAAGTTGAGCGTCTGGAACGGAATCGGGCGGCACCGAGCGCGAGCTCGCCGCCAGCGACACGATCACCGCCTTCTGGGGCCGACCCTGACCTAATCCCTCCGAGTCCGAACGATCTCCAACGCCTGGTCGACGATCACGACGGCAAGGATGTTTTTCAGTCGGCTCTCCGCCAGCTTGTCGAGTTCTGCATGGAGCACGAGAGGACCGGCTTCCTCGCCCCCAGCCTCGATCGCACGGACGGTCACGTCGAGCATTTCCTTGTAGTCGGCCAAGCGCGCCTTCGCGATCGCCTCGCCGAGGTCGCCTCCACCGTTGCCGTTTGGCTCCTGACTCATCCATCCCTCCCCCGGGACCAGTCAACAAAGTTCTCGCGCCCTTGTAGCTCGAACCGCGACCTCGTCTCACAGTTGCGGTGGCTGGCCGCGAGGCTTACCTGGTTTCGGGACGGGCGGCTAGTCCGGCAGTCCGGCAGCTTCGAGGTCCCGAAAAACACCGGACAAGCGGAGAGAGATGGTAGAGGGGGCGATTCAGTCCTGTACGAGTCCCGCTTAAAGAATCGCCCCCCTTACGTCCCAACGCTTTGGTTGCTCCGAAGTTGCTCAAGAAGGTGGCAAACGGTGAGAGAGCCACTCCCGCAGTCCGGCGGCTGCGAGGGGGCCTTCGCGTGATTTCAGAAGCGCACGCGCGCGTTAGCGCCGCAACGCCGAGCGGAATGCAAATAGGCCGAACAGCATGGCGGCGATTCCAACGATCCAAACCGAATGAACCGGGTCGCCGATCATCAACGACACGGGACTCGCGACGAGTGCGAACACCGCTAGGAGATCCCAACGCCCTATGCCGCTCTCATTCACAGGGTTGAGCATATTGCGAAGTTCCGCTCCATTTGCGTCCGAGAGCGATCTCCACGTTCTCCTGCGACATCGCCCGCGCAGTATCTCGCGATCAGCACGCGCTACGACACCCCTCCGACGGGTGCCTCTCCGTCAGCCGGCGCCTTGGTCAGCCCCCCAGATAGCGGGCCAGCGCGAACTCCCCGTTGCCGCTTGCCGACCGCGACGATCCTGCCGTCGCCCTGGAGCGCCACCCCGTTCGCGCCGTCGGTGCCGCCGATGTTGGTCCGCCTCCTGCCGTCGCCGGAGAAGCTCGTGTCGAGCGTGCCGTTCGAGTTGTAGCGGGCGAGCGCGAAGTCGCTGCCGGTGGCGCCGCCGCCTGCGAAGCCGACCGCGACGATCCTGCCGTTCGCCTGGATCGCCACGTCGTTCGCCATGTCGCCGGCCGCCGAAGAAAGTCGGTCGTCTGCAAGCCGTCGCCGGAGAAGCTCGGGTCGAGCGTCCCGTCGGGGTTGTAGCGGGCGAGCGCGAAGTCGCGGGTCGCCGTTCTGCCCGACCGCGACGATCTTGTCGTCGCCCTGAATCGCCACCCTTGCTCCGCCGGCGCCAACCCCGAAGTCGGTCGTCTGCAAGCCGTCGGCGGAGAAGCTCGTATCCAGCGAGCCGTTCGGGTTGAAGCGGGCGAGCGCGAAGGCCCCGGTCGGAGTCAGCAGGCCTGCCGACCGCGACGATCTTGCCGTCCGCCTGGATCGCCACCCCGCTCGCCCTGGCGAAATCCCCGAAGAATCGGCCGTCTGCTTGCCGTCGCCGGAGAAGCTCGTGTCGAGCGAGCCGTTCAGGTTGTAGCGGGCGAGCGCGAAATCCCTCGTGTGGGAGCCGTGGATGTTGGTGATGCCGACCGCGACGATCTTGCCGTCGCTCTGGAGCGCCACCCCGAACGCCCCCGCGTCGCCGAAGGACCCGAAGGCGGTCGTCCGCTTGCCGTCGCCGGAGAAGTTCGGGTCGAGCGAGCCGTCCGGGTTGTAGCGGGCGAGTGCGAAGTCGCCGGTGCGTGGGTTGGCACAGCTGAAACCGACGACGACGATCTTGTTGCCCTGAAGCGCCACGTCAGTGGCGCAAGTCGAGGCCGCTGAAGTTGGTCTGCCTCCTGCCGTCGGCGGAGAAGCTCGAATCGAGCGAGCCGTCCAGGTTGTAGCGCGCGACCAGGAAGTTATTGTCGGCCCATCCCACCGCGACGATCTTGCCGTCCGCCTGGCGCACGACCGCCTCTGCTGCGCTGGATCTCCGGCGCCGAAGTCGGTTCTCTGCTTGCCGTCTCCGGAGAACGTCGGGTCGAGGTCGCCCGCGGCGGCCATGGCCGCCGCCGAGAAGACGAGACTGGCCATCACTCCGACGACGACCACCCTCAAAGGCCTTGGAGTGAACTGAGAGACAAGCCTTTGACGCATGGGGAACCTCACTCAGATCGGGTTAGGCGAAGGCCAGGTGCGTCGGCGAGTCCGTTAGGACTGGTCGGCGGGTCAGGCGACCGCCGGAAAGCTAACCCTCTCACTCCGACGCGGGCGGGTCAAGGGTTGCCCGTGAAGTGCCTCGATGACCCGGCTACACGCGGTTCACGGCGCAGGCTTGATTGACGGAGACAGATAGTGCGTGCGAGGGCTATGCGCCTCCTTTCACCGGCGCAAACCTGGATAGCGAAACCTATCCTCGTGGCATCACCGCTAGGAAACAGCGGGCGGGTTCGCCGAACCTCGCGCCCCAGGTGTCATCCACCGGCATCCGGCGCCTCTTGTGCGTGGTGCTGCTGGCGGCATCCGGCGCGCTGCTTTGGCCTGCGCTTCCGGCATCGGCGGCCACGCGCCTGAGACTCGTCCAGACGATCCGCACCTCGGCGTTCACGCCGTCGAGCCCCGACCCCTCAGGCATCATCTACAGGCCGGGCCGAAACCGGCTTCTAATCGGCGACTCAGAGGTCGACGAGACGCGGCGCTACCGGGGCTCCAACCTGTTCACGGCGAGACGCAGGGGCTCGGGATTCGGCAGCGGCACCGTGCTGCCCGGCAACAGGGAGCCCGCGGACCTCGGATTCAACCCACGAAGCGGCGCCCTGTTTGTCTCGAACGACGACAAGGACAGGATCTCGCGCGTGCGTCCGGGGCCCGACGGCGTCCACGGCACCCGCGACGACACTGTGTCGAACTTCAGCACCCAGGCCTTCGGCAGCAACGATCCCGAGGGAGTCGAGTACGACCCGGGGACCGGTCGTGTGTACGTCTGCGACGGCATGGGTCGCGAGGTCTACGCTGTGAATCCGGGCACCGGGCGAGTCGTCAGCCACTTCGACCTCGCCCGGTACGGCGCCCGGGACTGCGAGGGCTTGGGACTCGACCGCCGCGGCCACAACAAGCTCCTCGCGGTCGATTGGAGGACCAACACGATCTACAAGCTCAGCAGGGCCGGTGACCTACGGCGGAGGCTCAAGCTATCGGCGATCCCGACAAACCGCTCGGTCGTTGCGGACGTCACGATGGCGCCAACCTCCAAACGTAAGGACAGGCCATCCCGCATGAACTACTGGATCGTCGACAGGCACGTCGACAACAAGGGGCACCCGAACGAGAACGACGGCCTCCTCTACGAGATGGCGGCACGACGGAGGTCGCGATAGCACCGGTGATGCAACCCCACTATCGGGAGCCTCTGACCGAGTTGGCTCGCGACACATTCGCGACACGCTTCAGTTTCGATACCCGCTCAAGCGCGAGAAAACCACGCCTGAGCGGGGCTTTCTCTAGAGGCGCCTACCGGAATCGAACCGGTGTAAACGGCTTTGCAGGCCCAGGACATGGGGTCGGAAACCGCATGGTCAAGCCAAATCCGCGGTCTCATTCCCCATTGGGTTCCCCAGTCCCGCGTCTGTCGCCCCCACTTCGGCGCCCCGAACGCGCTCCGTAGCCTGCTCCAGTTGCGTCGCCAGGTAGCCGTCGAGGAGTCCCGCCGCCTCGGCCTCCGACCCCGGCATCAGGTGGCCGTAGAGGTCGATTGTCACCGTGATTGAGCTATGTCCCATGTAGGACGCCAGGGCCTTCGCGTTGACGCCAGCGGCGATCATGAACGAGGCATAGGTATGGCGCGCCTGATGCAGCCGCAGACACTCTGAGAGCCCCGCTGCCGCCTGAGCGCGGTCGGCGCGACGGTAGATCACGGTCGCCGTGAAGGGACGATTGGGCTCGACCCCAAAACGAGGTCGTCGTCGCCCGGATGATCCTGGTATCGCATCAGGTGCTCAAGGAGCTCGTCACGTAGGACCGCGGGCATCGGCACCGTGCGCTTGGAGTGGCGGGTCTTCGGCTCGATCGAGCCCTTGCGGTCGTCCCAGGATTCCTCGACCCGGATCGTGCCGGTGGCGCTGTCGACCCGTCCCCAACGCAGGGCGCGCAGCTCGCCGTAGCGAAGGCCGGCGTAGAGCGGTCGGTGGGAAACGCGCCTCCGTGACCTCGACCCTCCGCCTCGGCGCGCTTGACGGATATCCTCCGGTCAATCGACGGAGGGAGTAGGGGGATGAGAGGCAAGCCTGTCCTCGTGGGCCTGATGGCGGCGCTGGCGTTGGCCAGCAGCCTGGCCGTGACCGCAGTCGTTCTGGGACATACGAAGAAGACGGTCGTCAGAGACCAGCGCAATCCAAACGTGGCTGCGGAGTGCGACATTCGTGAGGCCACCGCCCAGGTAGTCAGGAGGGGCCGAAGAGCGCGGCATGCCGTGACGGTGCGGGGACGCATCCCCGATCAGGCGTCTGCCCCAGGTGTCTGGATGTTCGAGAGGCGTGGCGGCGAAGGTGATTTCGAGCGGGCCTGGATGCTGGTAGATCCCGATAATCCCAAGGTCGAATATCACTTCACCGATGCCCGGAGAACGATTGTTTACGTGGTGAAGCGACGAGATCTCCCGGCTGCGTTCCGCAATCACCACAAATACTTCTGGTTTACGAGCGGATGCGGCAGTGACGATGCCCCAAACCAGGGCAGGAAGCGTCAAGCGGTGGTCAAGCACGACCACCGCTGAAGGGTCGCTGGGCAGCCCTCGCGAGATACTGCGCCGGCGATGTCGCAGGAGAACGTGGAGATCCTGAAGCGCGGGCACGAAGGCTTCAACCGTGGCGATGCGTCCGTTGTGATTTCCCTCTCGACCCCTGATGTGGAATGGGGAGCTACGGGTGCCTTTCCAGGTGTCGAGAACACCTACCGGGGGGCGCAGGCGATTAGGGAGTGGATGGATGTCATGCGGTCGGCGTGGGAGGAGTTCGAGGTGTCGCTCGGTGAGGTTCTCCAAGATGAAGGTGACCTGCTGGTCGTAACCGAATTGATTCGGGGCCGTGGTCGCAGTAGCGGCGCTGAGGTTGAGATGCGCATCTTTGCGGTGTACCGCCTCGAGGACGGGAAGATTCGCAGGCGACAAGCGTTCACCGAACGGACCGAGGCCCTCGAAGCCGCCGGGCTTTCGGAGTAGGCGATGTCGCAGGAGAACGTGGAGGTCGTGCGAGAGGTATTGGAAGCCTTCCAGCAAGGGTTGGAGAGGGACGATCCCGCTGCAGCGTTCGATACCGGGATGGTTGCCGCCGACGCGGAGTGGATACCTGGGCGCGGCTTCCCTGGGTCTCGGAGCTATCGGGGGCGCGAAGGATTCATCGAGTTCATGCGCAACTGGACCGAGGACTTCGAGGGGTGGTCGAATCAGCTTGAGCGATTGATCGACGCCGGGAACGACCGGGTGGTCGGGGTCTTCCGTCAATCCGGCACCGGCAAAGAGAGCGGCGTGCCGGTCGAAGTGCGTCTCGCCACCATTTACGAACTGGAAGGTGGACAAATCGTTCGCATGCGCATCTACCTTGACCCAACGGAAGCCCTCCAAGCCGCCAGGATCGAGGAGTAAGCGATGTCGCAGGAGAACGTGGACTTCGTGCGTGATCTGGCCGAAGCGGTCAATCGGAGCGATCTGAACTGGCTGCTCGGGCATGCACACGAAGAGTTGGAGTTCATCCCCCTGCGGGCGGGCACCGAGGGGTCCTTCCACGGGCCGGAGGGGCTGCGACGGTATCTCGAGGACACCCAGGAGAGCTTCGACGTGTTCGTGGTCTCCCTCAGCGACGTGCGGGCCGTCGGGGACAAGGTCGTCGGCTGTGGCACGGTCCGACTCAGAGGACGCGGCAGCGGAATTGAGACCGAGGTCACCACCGCAGCGGTAGCCACCGTCCGCGACGGTCGGCTGCTCCATTTCAAGGACTACGGCGACCGTAAGCAGGCCCTCGAAGCCGCCGGGCTACGGGAGTAAGGCCTGCTCACCTTCGCGGTTGCAGCGCCGCTGTGACGGCCTCGTGCAACTCCACGAGGCCGCATCGGGCAAGGTAAGCGCGAACCCCGCTTGTCGTCGAGGCGAATCTACACCCCTGCCTAGCCGCTGAGAACCGCTGGGGGTCTAGTCCCTACAAATCGGCACGTTTCGGTCGGGTCGTATCGCGAACGCCTGCTCAATTCGAAGAGGGATTCGAAGATGGTGGGTCGCCAATGACCTCTCCTACTCTCACGAGTCCCTCGGATACCCCGGAGATACGCTCATGGGCGAGGCCAATAGAAGCCTTCAGCTCCTGTGCGAAATCGAGCAATCGCTGCTGCACTTTGGCTTGAGCTGCCAATCGCTCCTCGATCATTTCGATCGCGCCCATGATGGTCGTTCCAGATTGGCTCGATGCCTCGTTCGTGGGGGACTCCATTACTGTTGCCATGCCTTCTCCCTTTCTGGGGCTGGTTGAATCTGCCTGCTCGTTACCCGTTCGGTGACGTTTCACACGGTAGGGCTTGCCCTGCTAATGCTCGTGATTACGAGAAAATGCAACCTGGCCGCTGGGCTGCGGGAGTAAGGCGCGCCGTCAGAGATCGACGAGCGCACGCCGGATACGGTCCACGGCCTCGATCAGGTCATTCGGCGGGTTCTTCATCCGCTCGACCGCCTCCTCAAGGTCACGGAGCCCGCTTTGAGCATCCTCAAGCCCCTCGAGGAGCTCAATCGCTGAGCAGCCGAGCGAGGTCATTGTCGATGTCCCCGTGGTCCTCGTCTCGAAGCGCCCGCTCGAGCGCGATGGCGGCCGTGACCCTGCCCGCCCGCGCGAGCTGGGACAGGATCGCCAGCGGCCTCGGTCCGGTCGGCAACGTCTCGGTCGGTCGGTGGCTCACGCAGGAGACCGCGCAGATAGACCGCCCGCCCGGTTACGCCTGAGCGCAACTCGTCGAGACGCGCGAGCTCGTGGTCATTGAGACGAACCATGGACCTCATGTGGCCGGCGTCTTGTTTCCGTCACTGGTTACTCCTTTGTGTTTTCGGTGCGCGCGCAGCGTGCCGCCCGGCGGTCGGTGGGAAACGCGCCTCCTGATTTCGTCCCTCCCCCTCGACGCGAGATACTGCGCGGGCGATGTCGCAGGAGCCCCGCCCTGGCCGACCTTCCCCTCACCGCCCAAACAACCCGGGGGGCTACTGTTTGGCCCGTGACCGATCCCCCCGAGCCACTGTTCGGCTCGCGCGAGAAGCGCCTCGCCTACAACGAGGACTGGTGCCGGGACCTCAACGAACGCAAGGCGAAGGCGGAGTGGATTGAGAGCGGCAACCCGGTAGCCGGTTTCCGATGTGAGTGCTGGCAGCTGGACTGCGCTGAGCGCATGGCGCTGTCTGGAAAGGAGTGGCGGGAGGTCCGCTCCCGACCGAACCGCTTTGCGGTGGCGCCCGGCCACGTCGCCCCCGACCTCGAAGAGGTGGTTGCGGAGTATCCGCACTTCTGGATCATCGAGAAGCGCGGTGAGGCAGGGGACGTGGCCGAGAAATTGGCGTAACAGCCGCCGTAAGGGACCGGGCGGGCCCTCGAAGCTGCCAGGCTGCGGGAGTAGCGAGATACTGCGCGGGCGATGTCGCAGGAGAACGTTGAGATCGTGCGTCGCGTCTACCAGGCCTTCAACCAGGGCGACTTCGCACGGGCAGCTGAGCTCGTCTTCGACGCTCTCCATCGTCCCGGCTCCCGCCGCTCTGGGCAGCTGCTCGATCAACTCGTCCTCGGGGGGAGCCTTGTTCTCGGGGCCACTTTGGGGCTCCCCGAGGGCTCATGGGTAGAACAGCGCTCGCGCCGATTACGCCCGCAATTCGTGGGTAATCGAAATGCATGGGAAGGAATCCGACCAAAGGAGGCCACCATGGCCCAGACGAAAGCAAGCGCATCGCGACCGCGGGCATCTTCGAAGTCCCGGGCTCGCTCAAGTAAGACGTCGCAAAGCCGGTCCAACGCTAGCCGCACTCGGAGTGCAAACCGTTCCCGGCCCTCATCGAATGGGAGCGGCGGGGCCGAGGCCGTCAAAGAAGCGGTCACGTCCGGCACCCAGACCGCTGCCCACGGAGTCGCGACCTTCGCGAAGAAGGCGAAGACGCCGCTGCTTACCGGTGGCGCGGCGCTGGCCGGAGTGGCCGGGGCCGCCGTGCTGACCGCGCGCTCGCGACGCCGCCGCAAGGTGCTCGGGATACCGCTGCCAAAACGCAACGGACTCAAAGTGGACGCCAAGAAGATCACCGAGGCGATAGGGGACTCGGCAAAGCGCGCCGATCAAATCGGCCAGCGGGTGAGCCGAGTCGCGAACGGCGTTCAGGACGTGACCGAGACGGCCAACGCAGTGGCCAAGAAGTCCTAGACCGGAGGCAAGAATGGCTACACCGGAACGTCGCGGCGGCGGCATTGGTGGTATCTCCCTCGGAGGCATCCTCGTCATCATCGGGATCGTGGTGGCCCTGTTCTGGAGCCTCATAATCGGGCTGATCATCGTGCTGATTGGGCTGATCGCCTTCGGAGGCTTCGCTCGGGGCAGGTGGTACTGAGACATCCCTCGAAGCCGCTGGGCTGCGGGAGTAAGGGCGCTTAGCTTCGCGCTTGCAGCACCGCTGTAACTGCCTCGTGAAGCTCCACGGCGAGCACATCGGGGCGGTAACGGTCATCGCCTGAGACGTGTTCGGCGGCGGTGCCGATCCGTGGCCGCGCCAGCGGTCGGAATCGGACTTCGTCTAAGGGGCCCGTGAGCAGCTACTTCGCAGTACTGCGCAACCGCCGCATGGTGAAGGTCCAGACCAAGGCCACCACCACGAGGGCGATGAGCGTCAGCGTCCCGCTGCCAGACGCGACGACCACCACCGCAGCGGCTACGGTGACCGCGAGGAGGATGTACGCCAACCAGCGAGGCATCCGCTGCAGGAGCGTATCGCTGAATGATTGAGGCTCCGGCAATCGTCTGATCCGTGAGACTCGCGGGCAGCCCGCACCGTGCCCAGGCTTGTGGCGGCGTCGGGGTGATGCGCTTGATCCCGTGGCCACGAGGTCATCGCAGCAACCGCTCAACTCGACGCCCACCGCACGCGAAGCGCGGTGCTGCCTTCTTTGGCATCGGCCCCTAGCCTACGGGTTACCGTTCTCGCAGTCGTTCCTGACCACTGACCGCTGGTTGGTCACGACCGTGTCGACCCCGCTCCCGCAGGAGATCCGATTGCGGCCGCGATGGTCGGTGATCGCGTCGTCGCCACTGCCCCCGCGAAGCACATCCTTTCTCTTGCCCCCGTTGATCGCGTCCGGGCCCCCGTTGCCACGGATCTTATCCCTGCCTCGGGTGCCCTTGAGCGCGTCGGCGGCCGAGCCGCCCTTGATCTTGTCGGCGCCCTTGCCCCCGTTGATCGCGTCGGCGGCCGCGCCGCCGAAGAGGCAGTCGCGAGCGCCGAGGCCGGTTATCACGTCAGCGCCGCCGCCTCCGCGCAGCAGGTCTCGTCGGGAAGTACCGCGAATAGTGTCGGCGGCAGCGTCACCTTGCAGAGCCCTGCCGTTCGGGTGGCAGCCTTTGTTGTAGTCGCCCGGTGGAATCACGTGGACGACGGCGTAGGCGGCGCCTGCAAAGCCCAGCAGGGCGGCAATCGCGCTGGCCCCCAGGAGTGCTCGTTTCATCTTGCTCTCCCTCCATAGATTCCTCGTTTGCCGGTCCGTGAAACGTAACACCAGTCCCGTTTTTGCGCAGCGCGGGCTGCGCGTGTCCCGAGGTCTTTATCCGATTCGGTATTCGCCGCGCTTTCGGGAGCTCTCAGCCGGGGTAGCGAAAGAATCGCGCTCGGGCGGGACGAACTTGTATTCCGGGACACCTGGATCTGACACCGACTCGAAGCGATAGAGGCGCCGCTCACCCGCTTCGTCGGGCCAAACGACCTCGCACGGCCACTTGCCACACTCGCCGGGGGGATCGACCTCCTCGACGGTCAGATCCCGCTTTCCTGCAAGGAGTCCGTCTAAGGCGGTCGCTGGTTGTGACACCCCCTCAGCCTAGACAGTCAGGCGAACACAGCTCGGGGGCTCAGCGGGGGGCGGACCCGGAGCGCGAGCCGAGGCTTCACGAGCGGCGAGCCGATTAGCTGCCGGGCTGATAGCGCCCGTTTGACGGCCCCGCCCAGCTCCACGGCGTCGCGGTCGGGATGGCAGTCGGGACCGTAGTGCTCGCGCCGGGTCCCGACTCGCATCCGCGCCTCGTCGGCCCGTTCGGCGATTGCGGCGACCTCGTCGTCGCGTAAGAGCCCCAGCTCGGCCAGTCGGATCGCCGGTTCGTCTGGTGGCTCCTCGCCAAGCTCGAACCTCCAGCAAGCCCACGGACGCGTCCCAGGAAGGCTGTGGCCGATGCTGAGGTTCGGCCATCAACTCCTCGCCGTAGGCACTCCACGCCAAGCGAAGCTGCTCCTCGGTGAACTCCTCCGTGCAGATCAGGCCGATCAGCGCGAGGTCGATGTCCGACCCCCTCGGCGGTACGGTGGTGCGCCGGATGATCCTCGTCACGAGGCTCTCCTCCTCCGTGTCCTCGCGGCGGCGCCTGGCGCCCCTGACGGCATCCCGGACGCTCTCGGGGAGGTCCAGATGCCGCGAGCAGCTTCCCGAGCGCCAGGCGTCTCTGCCGCGACCTCGGCAATCGAGGGGTTGAGGACCATCTGACCACGCGAGCCCTCGACGAGGTAGCCGCGGCCGGCGATATCGGCCTCAGCCGCCGCAACGTCCCGCGCCTGCCTTGCGGCCAGGTCGAGGAGCGCCTCCTCACGCTCGTCAAGCTCGACGCCATCGTGTAGCCGGTGCGGATCGCCTCGACCATATCGGTGCCGGGATCGCGTTTCTCACTCATCGGAAACCCTCATGAGGCGCATATCCGGCGCCGCGCAGCCTGCCGCTCGGCGGTGTGCGGTAGCTGGCATCGGGGACCTGGACCCTCGCGTACCCCTTTAGTTGCGCGGCGCACGCCGCCAGCCACCTCGGCGGTCCTCAGGGGATTGAGGCCAAAAGGGGTTCTCCCCCGGGAGCATTTGCCCAAGGCTGTCCACGAGGCAGTTGAGCGCAACCTGTGTCCGGTGCTCGAGGGCGCCGGGAAACGTCCCAACGTAAAGCGGTGAGCCGCCGTCGCAGAGCAGCTGCCTGACCATCGCCACGCCTCGTGGGTCGACCCTCTCGGGGGCGCGGAGTATCTGGGCCAAAGCGAGCAGGTTCTCGCTCGCCGCCGCGACCTGCTCGCGGGCGACAGGGATGGCGGGTGACCAATACGGGCCGCGCAGCGCATCCATCAACCTCTGGTCGATTCCAGCAGCCAGCCGCTGCCTGTAACTGGGACGGAGAAGCTGTCGCGCCCTCAACTCCAGCCTGGCGGTGCGACCTGGATCTACGCCAGCGGCGAGTTGAGCGTCCAGGCGAGTGCGGCTCACCAACACACACAGCCTCAGCGCGGGTCGCCACGTGAAATCGGCGGGCAGATGGCCCAGTAGCTGCCGTGTCCCCGTAGATGTCACCGGAACCTCCTTGGTCGACGACGAACGCCGACCAGGCTTCCCGGCACACCTGGAGGGAGGATAGCTCGGTTGATATCGAGATACTGCGCGGGCGATGTCGCAGGAGAACGTGGAGCTCGTGCGGAGCACACTCGCGGCATTCGAACGAGCGATAGGGTCTTACTGGCGGACCCCCCGCTCGATGGCCGAGGAGGTAGAGGCGGGTGCGCCTGAGGTTGAGGAGGCGTTCGGCTTCCTCGATCCCGGCATCGTCTGGAACGCGGGGGACTTGGGCAGCGCTCGCGGGCGAGAGCAAATGGCCGCCCTCTTGGGACGAGCTCCTCGACATCGACCGAGGCCTTCGAGATCTACGGTGACCGAGATCCGCGAAGGAAAGAACGACCTCGTCTACGCTGCTATCAGGACCGTGCGATTACCGCGAAGGGAAGCGGCCATCGAGCTGACGATCCCCGTTTTCGTCATCTTCACAATCGAAACCGGGCTCATTGCCCAGATCGACGTGTTCTTTAACCGTCACGCGGCCCTCGAAGCCGCAGGGCTGCCGGAGTAGGCCAAGCGTCATCCCCTCAGTTCGTCTCGGCGGCGCGGCCACCGGTCATCAGCAGAGAGTCTCGAGCGCCGCTTCACCCTCCGGCGTGAACTCATACGCGGCGTCGCCGTTGTCGAGCGTGTGAGCCGAGAGCCAGCCCTTGGCCTCCATCGACTCGGCGGCGGGCCATGTATTCGTCCGTCGGTACGATACGCTCTGGCCCCGAGCCGCCAGCGTCCAGGCCACGAACATGACCTCTAGCTCCTCCCCGGTCAGCGGTTCGCGCTGCTCGACTTCGCTCATCGTGTCCTTCCTTTCGTGCAAACCGGAGCCCGGACGGCGTGAACAGACACCAACGCCGTCCGGGCATCCGATCCGTGCTGTCGCTGATCGGGAGAGGGTCAGCTAGGCCACTCCCAGATCAGCGGTCGCAAACGCCTGGGGCCGATGCACGGCCAGGGCCAAGCGAGTCTCCGCTCGGATGGCCACAAGGTCGCGCTGGAAGAAATCCTCGTGCGAGTTCGAGGCTTCGACCGTCAGCCCACCGCGCCGGAAAGCTGGGCGGCGGTCCCGAAGGCACCGACCAGCGCCAGGTTCTCCTCGATTGCCTGGTCGTGACGACGACCCTCTTGCCCCACAGGGTTTCCCCCGGCTCGGGCGAGCCGATGCCGAACGGAGAGCCACCGATGTAATTCTCGGTGGTGTCCTTGAGCAGCCGCAGCTCGGCCCAATCGGCCGGGTTGAGGATGATCGCGTCCGGCTCGAGGAATGACTGCCTCGCAACCGTCAGCGCCTCGTAGATGTGATCCGCCGAGTTCGGCGCATCGGCGGTCGAGACTACGAACCGGTTGGCGGCAGGCACCCGCCCAAGCAACCCGAGGAAGTTGAGGTTGTTCCCAGCCCCGTTTAGGAGCTGCGCCTCCTCCTCCGTGCGAACGAACAGGGACAGGCGGCTGTTCAGGTAGGTCTGAATCGATGGGCGCGTCGGAGAGCAGCTCGTCGGTGACCGGCAGGAACGAGGCGATCTTCTTCACCGGCTCGTCAACCTCATCGAACTCCAAGCTCGCCTCGGGCTTCTCAGCACCCTCCGCGACCACTCCGATTGACCCGGCGCTGGCGACCGTCTCCTGACCAGCACCCTGACCTTGTTCTAGTTGGTCGGGGCGCTCGGGATCACGTCGGCCACCGTCAGCGACTGGAACAGGATCGGCACGACGCCGGGGCGAACGTCCGTCTGCACCAGCGCCCCGCCCGTACCCGGGCTGGACAGGGTTCCCTCTAGCAGGGTCGCCTTGACCTCCACCGGCCCCGAGGACCAGCGCGAGGAGCGGCTCGCGGGGTCCGCGAATCTTCTGGTAGCCCTGGCTCTTGACGAACACGTCGCCCGGAGCGCCGCGGCCAAAGGTGGACATGGGGTCCGCGACCGCAACGTCACTGAGCCGACTGTCTGGCCGATTCAGCTCCTCCCAGGTGTCGATGGACTTGCCGAGACTCTCCACCGCGCCGAGCTTTGCCTCGACCTCGGCTCGCTCCTCGTCGGTCAGGTCGCGGCCTTCGGCGTCGGCCACGTCCCAGATCCGCCCAGTTTGCTTGACGATCTCGCGCGCCTGAGCGCGCCTTGCTTTTACGTTCATAGGTACTTCACCCCTCTTTTGGGTTTTGACGCGACCTGTGCGTCTGGGGTGAAGGCGAAGACCCAAGGCGGGCGCGCTTGCGTCGGCGGGGTCTCGCGTCGCCTCGCGGCACGGCGTTATGTGGCGGTGCCTCGGCGGGTCGCTTTATTTACTGAAGCCATCTTACCGTCCTCGGTGCAGCTCTTTGAACCGCTCCTGGCACTTCGGGCACCGCTTGTCCCCTGCATTGGGAGCGACTCCGTCGTCGGGGCAGCCGCGACCGTGGACCCCGCAACAGGGCTCCCCCCCACACGTCGCCACGAAGTTCGCACAGACGACTGCATCGGCCCTTCGACTTCGGGACCATCGGCATATCCCATCTTGAGCATCCCCCCGCCTGCGACCCAGCGGGCGCAGATATCACAAGGCACCAGCTCCTCGGTCACGGCTGACCTCCGTTGCGTCGCGGCTCTCGACCTCTTGGCAGGGCGAGCAGGTATCGGGCGAGGGCTGATCGACGGCCAGCCAGGCGCCGCAGCGCGAGCAGCGGCGGGTGTGGCGCATCCGCTGGAAGTAGCTCGACATTCGCCACCGGGCGGCAATCAGGTCGAGATCGCCCTTGGCCAGGGTTCGAGGGGCGCCCGGATTCATGGCGCCCCCCCAACGAATTGATGCCCGATTGATGCCCGCCGCGCCGGCCCCGAAGGGCCGAATCCCGCTTGATCAAGCGAAGGCGCCTACCGGAATCGAACCGGTGTAAACGGCTTTGCAGGCCGCTGCGTAGCCACTCCGCCAAGGCGCCGTCGAGGGCTAGCGTAGCGAGCGCCATGGCGCCTACGCCGGGGCCGGCGCCCCCCGATAGGGTCCGCTCTCGTGGCCGAGGTCGAGCCGGCATCCGTCGACGGAATCGCCTACCGAGAGGCCCTGCCCGCCGAGCAGTCCAACCTGGTCCCTGCGCTCTGCGTGCACGGCTTTCCGGAGACCTCGTTCATGTGGCGGCACGTGATCGCCGCCCTGGACCAGTCGGGGCGGCGCGTCCTAGCCCCTGACCTGCCCGGGCTTTGGCGACTCCCCTCCGGACCCGCCGGGCACCTGGGAGCGCCAGGTCGAGGCGGTCGAGCGCTTCCGGCTGGGGCTCGGCCTCGAGCGGCTGGCGCTCGTGCTCCACGACTGGGGCGGCCTGATCGGCTTGCGCTGGGCGTGCGAGCACCCTGAGGCGGTCGGCGCCCTGGTGCTCTCCAACACGGGCTTCTTCCCTGACGGGAAGTGGTCCGGCATGGCGAAGGCGTTGCGAACCGAGGGGGAGGGCGAGAAGTTGCTGGCGGCGATGACTCGCGAGGGCTTCGGCCAGATGATGGCCGCGATCTCGCAGGGCATGGACGAGGCGGCCGCGAGCGAATACTGGAAGGTGTTCCAGACCGAGGCCGGCAGGCAGGGGATCCTCGACCTCTATCGCTCCGGCGACTTCGAGAAGCTCCGGCCCTACCAGGGCAGGCTCGCGGAGCTGGGCGTTCCGACGCTCCTGCTCTGGGGCGAGAGCGATCCCTTCGCCCCCGTCGCCGGCGCACACCGCTTCAAGCGCGAGATCCCGGATGCAAAGCTGGTCGTGATCGAGGGGGCGGGCCACTTCGTGTACGCGGACGAGCCGCAGCGCAGCGCCACAGAGGTGGCCGAGTTCCTGGCCGAGAGCGGCGTCTGAGGACGCCTACCCCGAAAAGCCGGCGGCCACGAGGGCCTCGGCGTGGCTCTGGTAGGCGCGACCCCACACGGCGAGACCATCGCGGAAGCGGACCACCCAGCCGACCTCGGTGTCCAAGGTGATGCCGCTCCGAAACTGGGCGCGAAGATGGCCGAGCGCCATGACGACGTCGCCCTCGTCCCGAACCTCGTGGATCGTCGCCTCGAACTCCTCGAAGGTGGCGTTCAGGTTCGCCCACCACCTCTTCACCCCTTCGTGTCCCCGGTAGGCCACATCGCCCTCGACCTGCGCCGAGAAGGGAAACCACTCGATCTCGGGGTCGGAGATCTCCAGGAGCGGCTCGATGTCGTGCCGCAGGAAGGCTTCCATGCCCCTGCGAAAGAGCTCCACGTTCTCCTGGGACATCGCGTTGCTCAGTATCCCGCTAACGGGCGCAGGGAGGCGGGGGCTTTGCAGGAGCGGATCAGGAGCCTGCGCGCAGGGCCCTCATCTTCTGCCTCAGGCGCGCCCGGGTGTCGCGAAGCTCGCGGCGCCCCGCCAGGTCGCGCAACTCGTATGGATCGCGGCGCAGATCGAACAGGTCACGGCCAACCCGGCCTCGATCGTGCTCCACGATGTATTTCCAGCGTTCGGTGCGAATGCCCCAGTAGCTCGGCGGGTATCCGAGCTTCCCGCCCGGGCGGTGGCCGCGCAGGAGAATCGGCCGGTGAAGCGAGGTCCGCTCGCCCGTCAGCAGCGGCACCAGGCTTCGACCGTCCGTCGCCCCGCCAACGCCGGCGAGCGCGGCGATCGTCGGCGCCACGTCAACATTGCTCACCGGCGTAGAAATCCGCGCGAGTGGGCTGCCGCCGGGCAAACGAACGTGAAGCGGAATATGCCCGCACTCCTCGTACGCGCATCCCTTGGCCAGTGGGGCGCCCCCGCCCCATCGATGGGAGCCATAGGAGTAGCCGTTGTCGCTGAGGAACACGACAAGCGTGCGATCCGCCACTCCACGCTCCGCCAGCTTGCCCATGAGCGCCCGGAATGCCTCGTCCACGCTGAGGAGGGCATCGACCTGGTCGCGAAAGGCGCCGATGGCGCTCCTCTGGGTCATGCGCTCGCGCTTTCGCCACCAAAGCGACGCCCCGGCGCTCACCTGGTTGAAGTTAGGCGGCAAGGCGACTGCCAGGTCGTCCGAGATCCCGCTGTGCCGCGGAGCTGGGGTAAACGGCAGGTGGGCGCCGTAGGGAGCGAAGTACGCGAAGAAGGGCTCCGCTGCCTGGTCGACGAACTGGAGCGCCTTGTCGCGTAATACATCCGTGGCGTAATCGGCGGCAGCGCTCCCGTAGTGCACGGGCGTCCCGTTCTCGTTCAGCGTGTAGCGGTAGTACTCGGCGCCCCCGCTGTAGGCGGCCCACTCGTCCCACCCGGGCGGGATGTAGCTCTCCCCGCGGTTCCACGGGTAGCGGTTGAGGTACTTGCCAAACAGCCCCGTCTCGTACCCCGCCGAGTCGAGCCAGGTCGCGAGGGTGCTGCTCGCGTCGAACCTCCACCCTTGGTAGTTGTCCTCGACCTGGGTGTGATGCGAGTAGAGCCCGGTCAGCAAAGTTGCTCGCGCCGGACAGCACATCGACGTGTTCGCGTGCGTCTCGGAGAACTCGGTGAAGTCGGTGCGACCACTGAGGAACGGCAAGTGCCTCGACATGCCGTACGGCTGATCGTCAGTGACGACCAGCAGCACGTTCGGCGATTGGGCCCCAACGGCCGACGGGAGGTATCCAAACAGGGCGATCACGCCCAGCACGACCCATGCGCTGCGTTTCATCGATTCCCGAGCGACGCCGGGATCCGAAGCCGGGCCACTTGCCGCGAGTCGACCAACAGCAAGACTTTACGGCCAGAACCGGGCGTGCTCAGCCGCCGAGATAGCGAGCGAGCGCGAAATCCTCGGTCTGGCTTGGGCCGCGACCGAGCCCGACCAGGACCATCTTCCCGTCACCCTGTAGCGCCAGCCCGGTTGCCCCGCCATGGATTCCGTCTGAGTCAGCTACCCCGACGTTGGTCGTCTGCTTGCCGTCGCCGGAGAAGCTCGTGTCGAGCGAGCCGTTCGGGGTGTAGCGGGCGAGGGCGAAGTCGAACCCAGTCGCACCGGCGAAGCCGGCAGCCACGATCCTGCCATTTGGCTGGAGTGCCACCGCATTCGCACCGTCGACGCCCCCGAAGTCGGTCGTCTGCTTGCCATCACCGGAAAAGGTTATGTCGAGCGAGCCGTTCGGGTTGTAGCGGGCGAGGGCGAGGTTCTTGGCGCCATCGCCATCCGCCTGCCCGACCGCCACGATCTTGCTGTCGCCCTGGAGCGCGACCCCGGCCGCCCGGTCGTTCCCACCGAAATTGGTCGTCTGCAAGCCATCGGCAGAGAAGCTCGTATCGAGCCCCCCGCCCGGGTTGTAGCGGGCGAGCGCGAAGTCGTAGTCGCCAAAGGTACCCGCATAGCGGAACCCGACCGCGACGATTTTGCCGTTTGCCTGAAGGCCCACCCCGAATGCGGATTCAAAGCCCGCGTCGAACGTCCGCTGCAGGCCATCCCCCGAGAAGGTCGTGTCGAGCGAGCCGTTCGGGTTGTAGCGGGCCACCGCGAAGCCCGGGAAGTAGGTACCGACCACGACGATCTTGCCGTCCGGCTGGATCGCGACCGCGTTCGCGTAGTCGCCCGCGAGGTCGGTGGTCTGCACGCCGTCGCCGGAGAAGCTCGTGTCGAGCGAGCCGTTCGGGTTGTACCGGGCGAGGGCAAAATGCGTCCCGGCAAAGAGTGGCCCACCTTGCCCCACCACGACGATCTTGCCGTCGTCCTGAATCGCGACCGCCCTTGCCTCATCGGACGTGCCGAAGTCGGTCGTCTGGCGGCCGTCGCCGGAGAAGCTGGTGTCGAGCGTGCCGTTGGGGTTGTAGCGGGCCAGGGCGAAGTCGCTGACCGCAGCCTGTCCGACCGCGATGACCTTCCCGTCATCCTGGATCGCCACGGCGTTTGCACGATCGCCGATCCCCCCGAAGTTGGTCGTCTGCCTACCGTCCCCGGAGAAGCCGGTGTCAAGCGAGCCGTCGAGGTTGTAGCGGGCGAGCCCGAAGTCCTCGCCCCCGCCGCGCTGTGCCCGCCCAACCGCGACGATCCTGCCATCGCCCTGGAGTGCCACGCCCGCCGCCGAGTCGAAGTGGGTGCCGAAGAAGTCGGTCGTCTGCTTGCCATTTCCGGAGAAGGTCGGGTCGAGCGACCCGTTGGGGTTGTAGCGGGCGAGGGCGAAGTCGCCGCTGATGGCGGTGTCCGGGTGATCGACCGAGAGGACATCGGCGCGTCCGACTGCGACTATCTTGCCGTCGCCCTGGACCGCGACCCCGGTCGCCGCGTCGACGTCCGCGATGTCGGTGCGCAGCATGCCGTCCCCGGAGAAGCCCGTGTCGAGCGCGCCGTTGGTGTTGTAGCGGGCGAGCGCGAAGTCCCTTGCGGCGGGCAAGCCGCCAGTTCCCCCGGCCACGACGATCTTGCCGTCGTCCTGGAGGGCCACGCCCCTGGCGCCGCCGGACCCGTACGCGGTTACGGTCGTGCCGTCACCGGAGAAGCTTGTGTCGAGCGAGCCATTCGGGTTGTAACGGGCGAGCGCGAAGAGGCCGCCGCCACCGTAGGCCCCAGCCACCACGATCTTGCCATCGTCCTGGAGCACTACCGCATCCGCCCCATCCGCTCCGCCGAGATCAGTTCTCTGCTTGCCGTCGCCGGAGAAGCTCACATCAAGCGAGCCGTTCGGGTTGTAGCGGGCGAGGGCGAAGTCATGGGCCTGGCCCCCGCCACTCGTTCCGCCGACCACGACGATCTTCCCGTCGTCCTGAATCGCAACACCGCCTGCTATGGGAAGGTTCGTGATCGTCTGGTTGCCATCGCCGGAGAAAGTGGGATCGAGGGTCCCATTGGGGTTGTAGCGGCTGATCGCAAACCCCCCGACCACGACGATCTTTCCATCGGCCTGGAGGGCGACTGCCGCGCCGCCCCCGACTTGATTCGTCAGCTTCCCGTCGCCGGAGAAGCTTGTGTCTGGCGCTCCAGTCGGGTTGTAGCGGGCGACCGCACTGATGCCCCCGTGAGCGAAATCGTGGCCGACCGCCACGATCTTTCCGTCGGGCTGGATCGCTGTCGCTGCCGCCCTGCTGAGACCGAGAAGCATGTCGGTCGTCTGCTTCCCGTCGCCGGAGAACGTCGAGTCGAGGTCCCCTGGCGCGGCCTGGGCGCCCGCCGAAAGGATGGCGCTGGCCAGCACGGTAGCGATGAGGCTGGTGCTGATTAGGGGCCTTCGCACCCTCATGGTCGCTGCCACTCCTCTCCCCCCTGCCGTGGCGTATGTAACGACCCTACCATCGGAGGGAGCCAACTCCCCGTGGTCTTACTGAAGCTGCGCACCCGCAGCTCCGCTCCTCCTTCACGCGAAGCGACAGTGGACGTCGCCTGCGGCTATTGGGCGACGGCAGAATCGAGCTGCCACATCAGCCAGCCGCCGCCTGGCTGAAGCCAATGGCGTGGGCGCCGGACGTGGCAGGCTGGACGGCGGGAACGCAGTGGTAGGGTCGGCTCGGCTCATCGGATGAACTGCCGTCCATTTCGAACTCTGGAGGGGACATGAACGCGACCGGCATCGACGAGGCAAAGCTCGAAGCCTTCATGGGTCAGGCCGTTACCGATATGGGGGCGATCATCAGCGCCCCGCTGATGGTGATCGGCGAGAAGCTCGGGCTCTACAAGGCGATGGCACATGCGGGCCCGTTGAGCTCGCAGGAGGTCGCCGATCGCGCGGGCGTCGCCGAGCGCTCGGTCAGGGAGTGGCTGCGTAATCAGGCCGCGGGCGGATACGTCGAGTTCGATGCCGCCAGCGACCGCTACACGCTTCCCGACGAGCAGGCGATGGCTCTGGCCGACGAGGAAAGCCCCGTCTACATACTCGGTGTCTATGACTCGATCGCTTCGCTGTACGCGGACGAGCAGAAGATCCTCGAGGCTTTCAAGAGCGGCGACGGCATGGGCTGGCACGAGCACGATCCCCGCCTCTTCCACGGGACCGAGCGCTTCTTCAAGCCTGGATACCGGGCCCATCTCGTTGAAGAGTGGATTCCCGCACTCGACGGCGTCAAGGCGAAGCTCGAGGCCGGAGCAAAAGTGGCCGACATCGGCTGCGGGCACGGAGCCTCGACCGTGATCATGGCCGAGGCGTTCCCGAACTCCCAGTTCACGGGCTTCGACTACCACGACGGCTCGATCGAGCAGGCGCGCCAGCGCGCCGAGAGCGCGGGAGTCGGCGGACGCGTCAAGTTCGAAACCGCCGCGGCCGCCGACTACCCCGGCGACGGCTACGACTTGGTGACCGTCTTCGACTGCCTGCACGACATGGGCGACCCAGTCGGCGCCTCGGCGCACGTCCACGAAACGCTGGCGCCCGACGGCACCTGGATGATCGTCGAGCCCTACGCCAACGACGCCGTCGAGGAGAACCTCAACCCGGTCGGTCGCGTCTTCTACGGTGCCTCGACGGTGATCTGCACTCCCGCATCCCTCGACCAAGAGGTCGGGCTGGCCTTGGGGGCACAGGCCGGCGAAGCGAGGTTGGCGGAGGTGATCAAGGAGGGCGGATTCTCCAGCGTCAGGCGTGCGACCGAAACGCCGTTCAACCTCGTGCTCGAGGCGCGCCCTTGAGCTGAGCCCGGCGCCGCCGCCGGTTCAGCGCATCATCTGCATGGACTCGCCATGGCCGCTGCCCCCGTGCATTCCGCCGTCCGGCTCGGCGAACCCCGGGACGTCAGCCGGGAAGGACGCCACGCCCAGCCCAAGCACGAGCAGCGACAAGGCCACACCCCTCCGGGCCGCGGTCGGCCACGGCAGCAGCCTCTCTGCCGCGATGAACGCCGCGATCACTGCCATCCAGCCAAGGCTCATGACGCCCACGGCGAACAGCGCGGCCATCAGCGCCCAGCAGCAGCCGAGGCACCAGGCGCCATATCGGATGCCCAGCTCGATCGCGCCTGCCCGGCCGTCCCGCCAGCGCTCGGCGAGGACCATCGTCGGGTTGCGGCAAGCGGCCAAGCAGGTCTCCTTGGCTGGCGTCAGCTGGTATGCGGCCGCGGCCACGATCACGCCGGCGGTGACGTACCGACCCGCATCGTCCCAGGCCAGGAACGCCGGATCGAGGGCACGGACGAGCTCGTACAGAGCGTAGGCGACGAGGCCCGCCGCGGTCCACACCAGGAGGTAGCCGCAGACGAACAGGGCGGTCGCGTCAACCGGGGCTCGGTCCCCGCGACCGAGGTTCTCCGCTCGAAGGCGGTCGTACATCAGCACCGTCGGAGCCACCGACGGGAACATCATCGCCGCCATCATCACCACCCAGACCGTGACGTAGAAGCCGAGGCCCCCGAGCGCCATCCCGGGCATCGACTCCATGCTCCCCATCCGGTCACCGGTGACCAGCCAGGCCACCACCGCGAGCGCCAGCAGCCCCACGAGCAAGGCGGGCTGGTCCGGGCGATGCGCGTGGGCGGTCCGCAGCGAGGACACGCCGCTCAGTCCGGGTACTCGTCCTTGCGCCACGAGCGCGGCTCCTCGGGCTGGGGCTTCGGGGTCCGTTCGAGCAGCATGGTGAAGTGGGGCTGAACGAACGGATCGGGCGCCATCACGGTGTACGTGTGGTAGACGGTCCCGTTGTCGCGAGCGAACGCGATGTAGCCCGGGCCCTCGCGCAGGCCGTCCTTGAGCTCCGCCCCGACCTGCTCGCCCCATTCCTGAAGCCACTCGGGCGGGTTGTCGATCATCTCCCTCACCTCGGGGATCTCGTTCGCCTGCTCCTCGGTCAGCGCGAGCCCGAAGTCCCATGGGAAGTCGGTGTCGTAGGTCGAGACATAGGGGAATTGCCAGCCCATCCGCTGCTTGTAGGCGGCGAGCCGATCGATCGGCGCGCGCGAGAAGCACAGGAACGTCACGTCCCGCTTGTTCATGTGGATCAGCCCGCCGGAGAACTCATCGCCTAGGCTCGTGCATCCGGGGCAGGCGCCGATCGAGTAGTCGGGCCCGTACATGATGTTGTAGGCGAGGAGCTGCGAGCGGCCGTCGAAGAGCTCGGCCAAGGACTTCTTCCCGTCCTCGGTGTCGAACTCGTACTCCTTCTCGACCGGGACCCAAGGGAGCTCGAGCCGCTTCCGCTTGATCTCCTCGTTCAGCTCGGCGTGCTGGGCCTCGAGCTTCGTCAGCTCGTCGCGTGCTGCCTGCCATTCCTCGCGGGTCCCCATTTTGTGCTCGGGCATTGTCATCTCCTCGGTTGTGCCTACGCCACCCACGGGCGACCGGATGGACGGTACCCGCATCCACCACCTATGACACGCGGCGACGGTGAAAATCATCGCTACGGCGTCGGAGGTCCGGAAAAGAGCGGCTGATGTGTGCGAAATCCCCGCCATCTGGCTTATTCATGCGGCCTGCTCAGGTGCGGCTACCAGCGGTGCTACCAGTTTCTGGCGCATTCACGGCGAACGGAACTGGTAACGCGTGGCCGTCCTGCGGGTCGCCGCCCAGTCATGCGACCCGCGCGACCCCGCTGTTGCCCTCACGCGAAAGCAGAAGCGAGGCTTCAGCCCCCTCTCTCCGCCTTAGCGGCCATTTCGAGGCTCACAAACTTTGCTCTACAGAGTTACGCTACGTCGATGGCGGCCGCGCAGGCGACACTACTCATGTGGTTTTCCCTGCGCTCGCCGGAGCTAGCCGAGGACTTCGAGCGTCTGATGGCCAGCGATCGGGACATCGTCGGTGGCTCGCTGGACACGATGCGGGATTGGCGATTGACGCGGCCGACGGATGTGCCCGGACAGGCGGGTGAATCAGCCGATTACGTGCTGATCGCGGAGATCGTCAACATCGAGCGCTGGCAGCAACAGGCGGAGCAACGGGTCGAGGGCTTGGCTGATGACTTGGCGCATCTGGTCTCCAGTCGGAAGATGCTCGTCCTCCAACGCATCCTTTGAATAAGTTTCAGCTCTGACGCCACTGCTGCGATCGGCTCCCGACCGGCAATGGACCCGGTTGGCCCGCGCTCGGTCGCCTCGGCGAAGCGAGATCGAACGATCTTGGGGCGCCAAGCTCGAGCCACTGAGTGCGCCGGCGAAGATCCTCTGGCGCCTTCGCGAACTCGCGCTCGATCGATCCGCGTCCCTCATGGAAGTGCTTCCAGCCCTCGTAGTGGACCGGAATCGCAACTTGCGGTTCGATCAGTGCGCAGAGCTCAACCGCCTCCTTGGCCGTCATCGAGTAGCGGAGGGGCCCGGTGACCGGGAACTGCACGTCCCCGAGGTGCAGCAGCACTAGGTCGACGTCGAGGCGCTCTGCGACCTGACGGACTCCGGAGTAGAGGACGGTGTCGCCCGAGATCCAAATCATGGGTTCACCGTCTCCTTCAACTCGCAGGGCGAAGCCGACTACCGGGCCGGCGAGCGGCCGACTCAGCGGCGGACCGTGGCGGCATGGGGTTGCCGTTATCTCGATACGCGGCCGCCCGGGGGCTTCCAGAGACGTGGTTTCCCAAGCGTCGAGACCGTCGGCCTTACCCCCGAGCCGCTTGGCTCCGCGTTCCGTTGTGACAACCGCATTGGCTTCGTCGAGCAGCACACGGCCAGCCTGATCAAGGTTGTCCCCATGCTGATCGTGGCTGAGCAGGATCGCGTCGAGCGGGCCGACCTCCTCGGTCGGGATAGCGGGCCCGACGAGCTTGGTTGAGCCTGTGCCCCAGCCGAACCGATAGCGACGGCCGGGGGGGTCGAAGGTCGGGTCCGTGAGTAGCCGCCAACCGAGGATCTCTAGGAGAACCGTCGGACCGCCGATGTGCGTAAGCCGGACCTCGGTCACGCCTGGCTGGGGACGGTGGCGTGCTCGACTGCCCACTGCAGGGCGTGGTCGGCCACCTCCTCCCAGCCCTCCTGGGCCGGCATCAAGTGCGCCATGCCCTCGTACTCCTTGATCTCGGTGATCGTGTCGGACTTGTAGTGCTTGGCGTTTGACTGCTGGACCTTCGGCGGCATGAGATGGTCCTCACTGCCTGAGAGGAACAGCAGCGGCACCCGGCTGTCGTTGTGATAGTCCACCCACGTTTCCTGGTGACCCGGCTGCAGGTTCGCCAGGATGCTGTCCCAGAAGATCCTGCCTGAGGCTGGGATGTGGTAGCGCTCGTAGAGTCGCCGGGCCTCATCCTCCGGGAAGGTATTCGTGAAGGCGTAGCGCCACTGATCGAAGGTGAAGCCGACGGCCTTGTGGTGGTTCGCTGGATTTTTCAGCACCGGCAGGGTCGCCTTGAGCTGAGCGGGTGGGACCGCACGCACGCCTTCGGTCGGAGCGGAATTGAGTGCTACTCCCGCGGCTCCATGTCCGTGGTCGAGAAGGATCTGGGTGAACGCACCGCCCGCGGAGTGGCCGATGATGATCGGGGGAGAATCGAGCTCGCCGATCACCTGCTCGAACCGGCCGATGATCTCGGGGACAGTCACAGCCTCAATCGGCGAAGGATCGTCGTTCAGCGCCTCGACTTCGACCTCGAAGCCGGGGTAGGCCGGCGCGAGAACCTTGTATCCGGCCGCCTCATAGCGCTCGATCCACTGCTCCCAGCTTCGGGGCGTAACCCAGAAACCGTGAACGAGGACGATGGTGTCCGGCGTGCTGTCTGTCATCCGTGTCTCTTCAGCGTCTTCCTTGGCTGCCATGACTCCTCCTATCGCCCCCTTAACGTGTCTCGGCGACCCTACACCCCTCCGATTGCGTGGTGGCCTCAGCTCGTACCACCCAAGGAGCGCCCGCCGCTACTCCCTTCGCGTGAAGCCGGCTTTCAGGACAGAAGTCGGTGCAGTCGCTAATCCTCCTCTCCTTGACCCAGCTGCACGGCCTCCGTGAGCGGATGACTACCGGTCGGTGGAAGGGCGGTGCAGGTGGCGGCTCGCGTCACCGACGAGATCGGTTCGGACATGCCTCTCCACGAAGCGCCAGTGCCCCTCGCGGCGCTCGAAGCGGTCCTGATAGCGACCGCTAACGATCGGTTGCAGCGCCAAGTCAGGCAGCGCCTGGAGCACGGTGAAGTACGAACGCGAGACCGCCATGCCCGCCTCCTCGTCGACTTCGATGACGACATTGGTAGTGACGTGCTTGGTGCGTGGCGTGCCGTCGTCGTACACGATCAGGCTCTCCCGGAGCATCTTCTCGACCGCGTCTCGACCGCTTACCGAACCGGCGCCGCCCGTGAAGGTGGCGTCCGCTAGCAGCTCGGCGACCCCCGCGAAATCGCCGTCGTCCACCCGCTCGGCATAGGTCGCAATGAGGTTCTCGATGGCCTGGAAGCTCGATGATGGATCAGCGCGGGTCATTCGATGCGAGGGTAAGCGAAAGCAGCCGGTTTGCGCCTGCATGCGCGGAGGCGGCGGCGCCTTGCCGGCACTCCGCTGAGCAAGAATTCGAGCCTCCGCGGCCTCGGGCGTTAGGGCGCGATCACAAGACGGCTGATCAGGTCGCTCGTGACCGCGAAGTCGCATCTGAGGTCCACGGTCTCGCCGGGGAAATCCCCCGTCAGCCGCGCCGTCACCAGATACCGGCCGCCGCTCCGGCCCTCTTGGTCGAGGACCTCGGTCGTGTAGGTGTACTTGATCGCCGGTCCAGTTCGCCACGCGCGGATCTCGCCCAGCCCCTGAAAGGTCTCGCCCTCATCCATGACGGTCGCCGTCATCGCCGAACAGTGCGACGAACCCGTCGACGTCGCGTGGGTCGAGCTCGAAATAGCGGCGCACCACATCGGGAAGTCCCGCGAGCATTCCGTGCGCCGAGTTTAGTAGCTGCACACGGGGAAGCTGAACGTTGCGCTCAATGCGGAGCGTTCGTTTGCGAATCTCCCGCCAGCCGCGCAAAGGGTCGCCTCGAAGACTCCGGCGTCTGATGATGATTTGAAGCGCGTCACGACCTTCTGCATGGACCATGGTTTCGGCGGCTAATATCGCACCAGGCCCTCTCGAGAATGCCGCTCCGCGGTGTGCCCTGCTTAGGTGCCCCCGAGATAGCGAGCGAGTGCGAAATCGTCCGTCTGGGTCGGGCCACGCCCCGTCCCGACCGCGACGATCCTCCCGTCGCCCTGGAGCGCCACCCCGTAGGCCCCTCCGATCTGATGAACGAACCGACGTCGGTCGTCTGCTTGCCGTCGCCGGAGAAGCTCAGGTCGAGCGAGCCATCGGGGTTGTAGCGGGCCAGCGCGAAGACGTTGCCTCCGCCGCCGACCACGACGATCTTGCCGTTGCGCTACCGCAAGCCCGTTCCCCGCGCCACCGAAGTCGGTCGTCTGCTTGCCGTCTCCGGAGAAACTGGTGTCGAGTGAGCCGTTGGGGTTGTAGCGGGCTAGAGCAACGGCGCCCCCTAAGTTGGTGGCCGTCCCGCCAAGCGCGACGATTTTGCCGTTCTGTAGTGCCACCCCGCTCGCCCCGTCACCGCCCCCGAAGTCGGTGGTCTGCTTGCCGTCGCCGGAGAAACTCGTGTCGAGCGAGCCGTTGAGGTTGTAGCGGACGATCGCGAAGTCGCCCGCCGAGGAGCCCCCACTACCGACCGCGACGATCTTGCCGTCGCCCTGCAGCGCCACGCCGGTCGCCCCGACGGAGCTATCCCCGAAGTCGGTGGTCTGCTTGCCATCGCCGGAGAAACTCGTGTCCAGCGATCCGTTGGGGTTGTAGCGGGCAGCGGCAAAGCCGCAGCCGTCGGAGCAGGCGATGCCGACCACGACGATCTTGCCGTTCGCCTGAATCGCCACCCCGGTCGCCCGGCTGCAACGCCCCCAAATGCAGTCGTCTGCTTGCCGTCGCCGGAGAAACTCGTGTCGAGCGAGCCGTTGGGGTTGTAGCGAGCGAGGGCAAAGGTGGAACACAGCGCCGATGGCCGGGCTGCCTTCGCCGACCACGATGATCTTGCCGTTTTGCTGAATGGCGACCGCCCGGGCCTTGTCGTCCCCCCCGAAGTCGGTCGTCTGCTTGCCATCGGCGGAGAAGCTCGGGTCGCGCGAACCGTCGGGGTTGTAGCGGGCAAGCGCGAAGTCGGTGTAGACGCCCCCGGCGTGGCCGACCGCGACGATCTTGCCGTCGCCCTGGACCGCGACCGCCGCCGCCCCATCCTGATAGCCACCGAACCCCGTCCTCTGCTTGCCGTCGCCGGAGAAGCTCGGGTCGAGGGTCCCGTTCGGGTTGTACCGGACCAGGCCGAACGCGTCGTCGTGGCCTCCGGCATCTCCCACCGCGACGATCTTTCCATCCCCTTGGAGCGCCACGCCGGTCGCCGCCTCGAAGCGCCCCCCGAAATCCGTCGTCTGCCTACCATCGCCGGAGAAGGCGAGGTCGGGCGTGCCGTCAGGGTGGTAGCGGACGGCTGCAAAATCTTCATCACTTCCGCCGACACTTCCGCCGACCGCCACGATCTTGCCGTCGCCTTGGAGCGCCAGGTCGTTGACCGCGAGAAAGTCGGTCGTCTTCTTGCCGTCGCCGGAGAAGCTCAGGTCGAGCGAGCCATTCGGGTTGTAGCGGGCGAATGCGCCGCCCGGCCCGCCCGAGCCGCCGGCGACGATCTTGCTATCCGCTTGGACCACCACGGCGTTCGCCCGATCACTGCCGCCGAAATCAGTCGTCTGCTTCCCGTCCCCGGAGAAGCTCGTGTCGAGCGTGCCGTTGGGGCTGTAGCGGGCGAGCGCGAAGTCGCCCGGAGAGGGACCCCCCTGCCCGACGGCCATGATCTTGCCGTCTTGAAGCGCCACTCCCTTCGCCTGGTCGCGGGCGGAACCGAAGTCAGTGGTCTGCCTGCCGTCGCCGGAGAAGCTCGTGTCGAGCGATCCGTCCGAGTCCAACCGAGCGAGCCCGAAGTCGCAAGTGATGTCGGGGTAAACGCCATTGCAGTTGGCGCCGACCACGACGATCTTGCCATTGCCCTGAACGGCGACCCCGTTCGCCACGTCACTGTTCCCGAGTTGGGCCGTCTGCTTCCCGTCTCCGGAGAAGCTCGTGTCGAGCGTGCCGTCGGGGTTGTAGCGGGCGATCGCGAAGTCGTAGTTACTGCCGAACGGACTCCCGAAGCCGTCCATGCCGACTACGACGATCTTGCCGTCGGCTCTGGAGCGCCACCGCCGTGGCCTGAGAATCGGAATCGGAACCGAAGCCGGTCGTCGTCTTCCCGTCGCCGGAGAAGCTCGTGTCGAGCATTCCATCGGGCCTGAACCGCGCGACCGCGAAGTTCCAGTGCTTGTGTCGCCATTGGTGGAGCGAAGCACGCTGCCAACCACGACGATCTTTCCGTCCGGCTGGAGAGTGGTGGCTGCCGCCGTGCTGACCCCAAACGGGAAGTCGGCCGTCTGCTTGCCGTCCCCGGAGAAGGTCAGGTCGAGGTCCCCCGGGAGCGGCTTGGGCGCCCGCTGAGAAGATAACGCTGGCCAGCACGGCAGCGACGAGGCTGATGCTGATTGAGGCCTTCGCGCCCTCATGGTCGCTGCCACTCCTCTCCCCCTGCCGGGCTTCTCAACGACCCTACCACCGGAGAGGTTTTATATCCCCCCGGCCTCTGGCGTTGGCTACAAGTGAGACTCCGCGAGAAGCGGCTGATGCGTTGAAAACCCCCGCCAAGTGGCTTGTTCATGCGGTGTTTCGAGCTCGTTGCTACCAGGCTCTGCTATCAGATTCTTGCGAGATCGGGGATACAGGGCTGGTATCAGGTGACGCCCGACTGATGCCGCCCACCAGCCCAGCCGGTGTGACTCCGCGCCTCGTCTCACGCGAAGTCGAAAGCGAGTCGGCAGCTAACTCGGAGCGTCGCCTCGTGGGGGCGGCCAAGTCTATGCTGCCTCGCCTGGTGCATCCCACTTTTCCTAGCGTCCGCCGTTCGAAGCAGGCTTGACGTTCTGGTTTGGGCTTAGAGTTCCTCGGGTCACTGCGGCCGCGGCGTTTCGCACCGGAAAGCGAAGTTCCCTCGATGGGCTCAGGTCTCTGCTCCGGATAGCATCGTGTTGCTCGAGAGTGAACCGCAACCAGTACAGCATCTCCCGCAGCTGTGTACGCCGCTAGCGCGCGAGTCGTCGTTGATCGATTCGGCCTCTGCAACTGGTGCCCATAAACGATGAACCATTGTCGGGCCGATCTCGAGCAAGCCTCCGCTACCTGTGGTGGCCCAGCGCGAAAGTACGTAACGGGCTAGAGCACCGACTGGAATCCCGGTGTCACGCGACAGCGCACTGAGCGTTTGGAGTGGTCGAGAAGCGAGTGCGCCGCGACATCTGCCTTGAGGTTGCGTCGGAGTCTTCAGCATTCCAGGGCCGGTCCAGGCCTTGAGCTCAACAATCGGTGCGTCGTCGTCGCTCATTGCAAGCGAGCTGCTTGATCGTGAGGCGTGTGAGAACCCCGTGACAGGACGAGAACGTCGCGACTCCGATTTGATCTGCACCTTCCTTCGCGCGCCGACAGACTCGGTCGTCTCGCGCGGATCGTTGCGAAGGGATACCGCCAACATCGTGCTGGCTGGATCGCAATGTGCGACAGAAGAACATCGCTACGCGATCAAGATCAAGCGTTAGTCATCTTGGTGACCAGCTCGGTGAGGTGTCTTCATCTCCCACCGCGCCACGGCAATGCGCTGGCGGTCGATGTAACCAAGCGGACAGCGGCCAGGCGCATCTCAGAGATCCGTCCGTCTGTCCGCCGCGCATAAGAAGTTCAGCAAATTGATCCGCGCCCGCTCGACGCTACCTCTAGCCCGGTTAGCTCCTCAATTTGATCGATCACCCAGTCGCGAGATGTGGAGCTATCGGAGCAGGAATCCAAATGTCCTCTGCCCAGCTGTCCGGTCCGCCCACACGCGCGGAGCGAAGCCCCGCCAGTCGCTGACTTCGAGCACGGCCGGCTCGGTTTCCGCGAGCTTGACACCAGCGCTTGACGATCGACAACGACGATCTCATCAAGCTCGTACGTCCAGAGTCAATCCCCTGAAGCAGCTTCTTGACGTAGTCAGCCCCAACGCTCCCCCGCCTACACACGTATCGCACGGCGGCGATCCTAACGCCATGCCAACCACCCTAGTCTGTCCAATGGTAGTCGGACAACGCCAGAGAGTGGTGGCGACCACTTCTGCGTTCCCATGCGGAGGAGCAGCCTCGGAACCGAGTCCGGTCGCTGTCTCTTAGCGCGAGAACGAGCGCGAGCTCGGCGACGACCAGCGCCGTCGGCGGCGCCGGTACCGTGGGGTCGTGCGAATCGCGACGTGGAACGTCAACTCGGTGACGCAACGCGTGCCGCGTCTGCTGCCTTGGCTGGATGAGCGGCGGCCCGACGTGGTCTGCATGCAGGAGACGAAGCTCACCGACGATGCCTTCCTCGACCTGCTCGGCAACGAGCTCCACGACCGCGAGTATGCGGTCGCAGTTCACGGGGAAGCGACGTGGAATGGAGTCGCGATCCTCTCGCGTGCGGGCCTGGATGACGTGGTGCCGGGACTCGCCGACGCCCCCGGCTTCCCGCACCCGGAGTCGCGCGCGATCTCCGCGACCTGCGGCGGGATCCGGGTGGTGTCGGTGTACGTACCGAACGGGCGCACGCCCGGCTCGGAGCACTACCGGTACAAGCTCGCTTGGCTGGCTTCGCTACGGGAGGCGGTGGCCGCCGGCCCGGAGGCGACCATCGTATGTGGCGACATGAACATCGCACCGACCGACGACGATGTGTTCGATCCCGAGGCCTACCTCGGGCAGACCCACGTGACCCCGCCCGAGCGGGTTGCCCTCGCGGAGCTGCAGGGGCTCGGGCTTCGTGACGTCGTGCGCGACCGCTGGCCGAACGAGCGGGTGTTCACCTACTGGGACTACCGGGCGGGAATGTTCCACCAGGACCTTGGGATGCGGATCGATCTCGTATTGGCCAGCGAGATGGTCGCTGGGCGTGTCCGGGCGGCCTGGGTGGACCGGCAGGCCCGCAAGGGACGCGGGCCGAGCGACCACGCGCCGGTGATCGTCGACCTGGACGAGGCGCCGGATGGGGACATCGGACCGGTCGTGCCGCCGCCCTCCGCTCCGGTGACGACGCGCGGCCGGGCAAAGCTGCCGCAATCGGGGTAAAGGCCGCAGAACCCTCACCGCGGTCGGTCGCGATCGCGCGAGGGCTGAACGCGCTTTGGCTCTCCTGGCATCTTCGGATAGTCGGGTGGGTAGGGCATGTCGCCGCGTCCCTCGGCGGCGTCGTTCTCGTACATGTCCAGCAGCGGTTGCAGCGAGTGGGCGGTCTCGTCGATTGCGGCGTGGTGATCGCCGACCTCCGCAAAGCGCGCCGGCATGGTTGCGACCGTGAAGTCCTCGGGCGAGACCTCTGCGAGCTCGTCCCACGTCACTGGTGCGGAGACGGGCGCACCCGACTTCGGCCGGACGCTGTAGGCCGAGGCAATCGTGCGATCGCGCGCGTTCTGGTTGTAGTCGATGAAGATGCGCTCGCCGCGCTCTTCCTTCCACCAGTTGGTCGTGACCTGGCCTGGTAGGCGCTGCTCGAGCTCACGTCCGAAGGCGATCGCGGCGTGGCGTACGTCCGTGAACGTCCAGCGGCGCTCGATCCGGACATATATGTGAACACCTCGGCCTCCCGAGGTCTTGGGGAAACCTGTATAGCCAAGCTCGTCCAGCAGTACGCGGGCCTCAGCGGCGACGCGCTGGGCGTCGGCGAAGTCCCTGCCCGGCTGTGGATCCAGGTCGATGCGCAACTCGTCTGGATGGTCGACGTCGTCGCTGCGAACGGGCCACGGGTGAAACGTGATCGTGCCCATTTGAGCCGCCCAACCGACGACGGCAACCTCCGTGGGACAGATCTCATCCGCATGTCGTCCCGACGGGAACTGGATCCGCGCAGTTTGCACGTAGTCCGGAGCTCCTCGCGGAATACGCTTCTGAAAGAAGGCGTCGCCGCCGCCCTTCTCACGCGTCGAGACGACGATGCCCGGGTGCACCCCCTTGGGCCAGCGCTCGAGCGTCGTCGGCCGCCGCTCGAGCGCGCGCATGATGCCATCGCCAACGGAGAGGTAGTACTTGACGACGTCGAGCTTGGTGAACGCGCTTGAGCGCTTGGTCGCCGGGAAGATCACGCGATCGGGGCTGGAAACGCGCAGATCGCGCCCACCCGCGTCGACGATCACGGCTTCCGATGTGGCCATGTCCGGAGTTGTACGGCACCAACGACTGGCGCACCGGCCGCCGGAGCTCTACGGGTGAGCCTTCGGCGTGTCGATCGCGGCTTGCAGAGCGGGGAGGTCGGCTGCCCCGAACACGACGCGATTTCGTGTGGCGACATAGACGAGATCCAGGTTCACTCCAGCCCCGGCGATCTTGCGAGTGAGGTCCGCAAGCACGCCCGGGCGGTCCTCGACCTCAACGACGACCACTTCGCGCTCGCGGTTGACCCCGACCTGCGAGATCGCCAAGGCATGCTTCGCCGCCTCGGCGTGAGGGACGAGGATGTGGAGCTCGGCCCGCTCGCCCGAACCGACGCATGTGGCGGCAGCGAGGTTCACGCCGGCATCGCTGATCGCGGTCGCCACCCGCGCCAACGCCCCGGGCGTGTTCTCGATGTCGATGACCAGGTCGACCGCCATGTGACCCGCGCGGCGTCAGCCTACTGGGAGAAGGGGCTGAGCGTTCGTCGCCTCGCGCCTACACGCTCGCGTGATCTTGCCCACGAGCCCGACGAACCACCCAAGGCATTAATACGGCGCGCCGACGGTCTCGGCCCAGGCCGGATCGACGCTGAAGATGCCATCGGCGTCCACCTTGTCAATGGTCACCGTGGACGGCTCACGGTTGCCGCTCCCGGGCTTCAACGTAACCGAGCCGGTCCAGCCCTGCTGGCCGCGCACCTCGTTGAGCGCGGCGGTCAGCGCGTCCGCGTCGAACCCGCCAGCCTGCTCGACCCCGTACGCGAGGATGTTCAGCGAGTCGTAGGTGTAGGGGCCCCACGTGCCAGGCGCTTCGCCGAACTGATCTTGGTACTCGGAGACGTAGGTGTCTGAGCCCCTGAAGTCTTGGGGTGCCGGCACCCCGACCACGTAGCAGTTTCCGGCATCGGCCTTGCCCGCGCTCTCCACGTAGCCAGTGTCATAGCTCGCGTAATCGAGCAGGCAGACCGGATCCGACTCTTCCGTTGACGTCGCCTTGGCGATCAGGGCGCCCTCGGGGTAGTAGACCGCGGCGTAGATCGCGTCGGGTTTGCCGGCGGCGAGCTTTTTCACCACCCCCGAGTAGTTCTCCCCGCCGGGTTGGACCTGCTCGAAGGCCGTCACCTCGACACCGTCAGACTCGAGCTGGGCCCTGACCGCGCGCGCGACCTCGTCCGTGTAGTTCTGAGTCGGGTCGTAGGCGATCGCGACCGTCGAAGCGCCGATCCAGTCGGTGAGCGCTCCCGACGTCGTCGGAGCGATCTGGGAGCTCATCGGCTGCAGCGTGAAGCCAAAGCCGGCAGTGTCGTTGTCAGATGTGAGGCGGATCGGAACCAGACCGGCGTCTTCGTAGATCGGCAGCGTCTCGATCCCGACGCCGGAGTTGTAGGGACCGACCACGCCGTCGAGGCCCTCGTCGATCGCCTTCTCCGCCGCTGGGACGCCGATCTTGGGATCACCTCCGTCGTCGATCGGGACGATCTGGATGTCCTTGCCCTCGAGGCCGCCGTCGGCGTTGATCTGATCGGCGGCCAGCTCGGCACCGTTCAGCATCCCCTCACCGAGGGTTTGCAAATCACCGGATAGCGGCGCCTCCAAGCCGACTCGCCAGCTATCAGAGCCGTTCCGAGGAGTCGTCGGAGCCGCCGCAAGCGGTGACCCCGAGGATGAAAATGGCCGCCGCGAAGGCAGCGGCTGCGATCTTCAGATGAGGGGAGTGCAAGTCGGTCGGTCTCACGGATCCTTCCTGCGTTGGCGCCATCTTGAGCCGGGCACATCCTAGGAGCCAATGGGCGGATGATGTTCTGGGCAGCAGTATCCGCTCCGGTTCGTTTAGTGGGCGACCGCATCCAGACCGAACACGCGGCGCGCATTGCCGGCCAAGAAGAGCTCCCCTGTTTCATCATCGAGCTGGAGCGCGTCGAGATCCGCCAGGGCCGCCTCCGGCGCGATCATCGGATAGTTGCTCCCGAACATGACCTTGCGCCTGCCGCCCTGGCTGGTCATGTAGCGCACCAGTTCCGGCGGATAGCGCTTCGCGGTGTAGGCCGAGGTGTCGATGAAGACGTTCTCGTGCTTTCGGGCGACCGCCACCATCTCCTCGGTCCAGGGATAGCCGATGTGCCCGCAGACGATCACTAGCTCGGGGAAGTCGAGCGCCACCCGGTCGATGTAGGGGATCGGTCTGCCGGTCTCTGAGGGACGCATCGGGCCGGTGTGGCCCACCTGCGTGCAGAACGGCACCCCGAGCTCGACGCAGGCCGCATACAGCGGGTAGTAGCGGCGATCGGTGGGCGGCGCCTCCCACAGCCAGGGAATCACGCGTAACCCGATGAATCCGAGCTCCTCGACGCAGCGCCGTAGCTCTCGAACGCCATCCATCGGTTTGGCCAGGTTCACGGCCGCGAGGCCCGCGAAGCGATTCGGGTGCTTCGCGACCCAGTCGGCGACCTCGCCATTGGCGATCAACGGGCCGTCCGGAGCGTGCCAGGCGCTGAGCAGGCCGAACGAGATCCCAGCGGCATCCATCGCGGCGATCGTGAGGTCGATCGAGAGCTCCTCGGCTGGGACCTCCTGCCCCGTCCAGCGCCGAAGCGACTCGAACATCTCATGTCGCAGGAACCGCAGCGTGGGGTGTTGCATCCAGACGTCGACCGTCATGCGCGCATTCTCACCAGTTCCGGTGCGCGGGTGACCGTCGCCACCGCTTTCGCGTGCAAGCAGGAGCCGGCCAGCAACCGAGAGCTACTGCTCGAGCGCGCCGGATTGACCAGGCGGCGGCCGCATCCGCACGATCGCCGTGCCCGCGAGATCCTGATCACGTCAAAAGAACGGCGCCGCGCGCGAACTCGCCTCCGCCTGAGGGCGACGGGGGCTACTCTCGAGACAAGCCGTGAGCAGCCGAGTTGCAATCGACGATCGTCTGGACGAGCTCTACCGCGAGCCCCCCGACCGCTTCGTCGCCGGGCGCAACGCACTCGCCAAGGAGCTTCGCGCGGGGGGCCATCGCGACGAGGCAGAGCGGGTGAAGGCGCTCCGCCGCCCGTCCGCCGCCGCCTGGCTGATCAACCGCGTCGCGTTCGACTCACCCGAGCTGCTCGACGAGTTCGCCGAAGCGAGCCGCGCCGTCGCCGAGGCGCAGGACCGGGCGCTCGAAGGCGACGAGGGGGCGGCTGGCGAGTGGCGCGCCGCCGCCACGCGCGAGCGCGACGCGACGGCCGCCGTCGCCGATGCCGCCGAGCAGGTTGCACAGGGGGCCGAGGGCCCGGTGAGCCCGCGCGCGCTCGAGCTGGTGGTCGAGACGCTTCGGGCCGCCGGCGGCGACCCCGAGCTTCGCGACCGCGTCGTCCGGGGCCGGGTCGAGCGCGAGCGGTTGGCGGCGACGCTCGGTGTCTCCGCGTTCGCGCCGTCGCCGCGGCGAAAGGCAAAGACCGCGAGGACGCAGAGGAAGCGCGAGGCGGTTCAGGCGCGGCGCGAGCTCACGCAGCTCGAGGGCGAAGTCGGCGCAGCGACAGAGCGCCAGCGGCACCTCGCTAGCCGGGTCGAGGCGACCGCCGAGGCGCTGCGCCGGGAGAAGGCGAAGCTCGCCGAGGCGAAGCGCGACGCGGCGAAACTGCGAACGAAGCTGAAGGCTGCGGAGCGACACGCGCGCGGCTAGTCGGGGGTGGGAGGATCCACGCGATGAAAACGGTCGAGGTTGAGACACCTCATGGTCCGGCACGCGTTCACCTCCATCCGGCGAAGGAGCCGCGAGCGGCACTCGTCCTCGGTCACGGGGCCGGGGGAGGGGTCGCCGCGCCAGACCTCGTCGCGACGACCCAGGCCGCGCTCGCCGAGGGGGTCACAGTGGCGCTGGTCGAACAGCCCTATCTGGTCGCCGGTCGGCGCTCCTCGCCGCCCGCGCCCCGACTCGACGAGGCGTGGATCGCGGTCGTCGACCGCCTGCGCGCGCAAGAGCTTGCAGGGCTGCCGCTGATCGTCGGCGGGCGCTCAGCCGGCGCCCGCGTTGCCTGCCGCACCGCCGGGCAGAGCAGCGCCGTCGCCGTCCTCTGCCTCGCCTTTCCGCTCCAGCCCCCGCAGCGGCGCGCCGCCAAGGGTCCATCGCCGAGTCGCCTGCCCGAGCTCGAGGCCGCCGGCGTGCCGACTCTCGTCGTCCAGGGCGAGCGCGACCGCTTCGGCTTTCCGCCGGAGGGGCCCGACCGCAAGGTCGTCGGGGTCGCCGGCGATCATGGGCTGAAGAGCGACCTCAAGGCGGTGGAGGCCGCCGTCGCCGAATGGCTCGCGGCCGTCGTCGTCCGGGTGCAGCCCGCTGCCGCTGCGCGCGGCGAGCAGCCGTCACATGCGCAGCTCTAACGAGGGCCCACCACCGGCCAGAGCCCCTGCTCGCGAGGGGTTAGCTTGGACGACGGGGGAGAAGGTCGCCTGGTGTGAGATCGAGAACGCCGAGTACACGGCTGATCTCGACCTCTGGGCGGGCCTCTGCAGCGCGGACCGACTCAGAGGTTCACCCGCACCCACATTCGGCGCCAAGACGGTGCTCGAGCTGGGCGCCGGCGCTGGGCGCGTGGCCGTCCGACTACGGGCGCTCGGGGTGGACGTCTGGGCCCTCGATAGCGAGCAGGAGCTGCTCGACGAGATCGTGCGGTTGGCCCGAGCGGCTGGGATCGGGGAGGTCTTTCCGATCTGCGCGGATGCCCGCTCCCGCATGGACCTGGGGCGTCGTTTCGACCTCGTGATCGCCCCGCAGGTCTTCGTGCAGATGTTCGAGACTCGAGCCGACCGGGTAGCAATCATGGCGTCCGGCGCCCGGCACTTGGCGCCGCCGGAGGGCTCGTCGTTTTGGATGACCTTCCACCCTGACCTCGAGCAGGCCTGGGCTGAGGAGGGCGCTCCGCTCTTCCCGCAGGTGCGGGAAACCGACGGGCGCACCTTCGAGACCGAGCCAGTGGACAGCTACTGGTACAGCCACAACGGTGAGCGATCGCTCCGGATCGTCTGGTCGCGTCGGGTCGACGGTGAGGAGAGCACTACCGAGAGGAGCTACGCCGATCTCACCCAGGCCAGGGTGGAGGATGAGGCCCGGCAGGCGGGCCTCGAGCTGATCGACGCGATCACCCTGCGCGGGAACGATGACTTCCTCGACCAGGTGGCCTTGCGGTTCATCGCTGGTGGGCGCTGATCAATCCATCGGCCAGCCCCTAGAACCCCAACGCGCTGCGGGCAAGGTCCTCGATCGAGCGCGGGTCGACCCCGTGCTCTGCCTCGTAGGTGGAGGCGGCGTCCTCGTCAACCAGGGCGATTGCGAGCTCCTCTCGCGAGGACCCGAACTCACACGCTGCGCGGTCGAGCCCCACCAGCGCGACGTCCTGAACGATGCCCTCGATGCCACCCGTCCCCGGTAGATCGCGTCCCTCGCAAGGATCGACGATGGCCACCGGCTCCGGCTCGGCGCTCATGGCGAGGGCGGCCTGGCCGGCCGCCAGCGCCAGCGCCGAGCCCGTCACCACGAGCGAGACGCCGGTCGCGCGTCCACCGCGCCAAGGGAAGACGGCGAGCGCGCCGAGCAGGGCCAGCGCCCCGGTGACGAGGAACGCGACCGCGAACGCCTCGTTGATGCCGGCCACGAGCGTCTGGTCGACGCGCCGCGTCAGATCGTCGTAAACGGCGGCCGCCCCGGGATCGTCGCCTACGCTCGCCGCCGCCGCCTCGAGCGAGCTGCGTAGCGTTTGGCGCGGGTCAACCGGGTCGAGGTCGGCCGTGACCGCACTCGCAAGCTCGATCTTGTCGAGTGGCCCGAGCTCGGCGTCGAGGACGAGCGCCGCGCCACGCTCACGGGTGTCGGCGACCGAGTCGTCGATCTGTGTGGCCGTGATCGGCGCCAGCAGCAAGAGCGCGAGCGTGATTCCGCCGTGACGGATCGCGAGCAGCGAGGCAGTCTGTGCCGGGGTCTGCTCGGGGAGCAGGGGGCCGACGAGCGAGGTGAGAGCGAGGCCCATGCCGAGGCCCGCCAGGACCTGCGGGAGCACGGTCCACGCGACCGACGCCGATGGAAGGAATGCCAGCGTGACGACCCCAGCACCCACCAGGGCGCAGCCTGCGGTCGCGAGAGCGCGCGGGTCGCCCCGAATCCGCATCCCAACCAGTGCCGCGGCGGGAACAATCGCGACCACGAACGCCGCCTCGAGCGGCGACAGCGACCACCCCGACACGAGCAGGAGCACGAGCAGGAACAGGACCGCGCTCAGCGCGGCCGAGACCAGCGCGAGCGCGATGGCCGCCCCGAGCTCGATGCGCTCACGCGCAGCCGGTCGCTCCCGTCCCGCGGCGCGCGGCGGCGCGATCGGTCGTCTCGCACCGGTCGCGAGCAATGCCGCCGCGGAGAGGATGCCGACGGGAGCCTGGACGAGGAAGATCGCGCGCCAGTCGAAGAGCTCGGTGAGAATCCCACCCAGGGCGGGGCCAACCGCGGCCCCAAGCACCGCGGCCGCTGTCCACAGACGCTCCCTGCCGCGCTCTTCGGCGGTGAGGAACGCGAACCCGGCCACAAGCCCGGCGGCCGCGCCGAGTGCCTGCGCTCCGCGCAGGACGAGGAGCGGTGTCAACGAGTCGACCAGGCCGCACCCCGCCCCGGCCGCGGCAAAGAGAATGAAGCCCCAGGCACCGAGCCGCGTGGAGCCCACTAGTCGTCGCACTCGCTCGGCCGGGATCAAAGCCGCCGCGAGCACCAGCGTGTAGACGCCGAGCACGGCGGCGACCCCCTCGACGGTCGTGTCGAGCTGGAGGATCAGCTCCGGGAGAGCGAGCGTCACGACCGACGCATCGGCGAGCGCCAAGCCCACCCCAACGGCCACAAGCACTCGAGCGAGGCTCATGTCGGGCGTCTGCGGCGACGGTCGGGAGACGCTCGCTCGTCGCGCAAAGCGACAGACATGTTCACGTTACGGGGAGGTGATCCGGCGCTGCTCCCCGCCAACTTCTGCTCTCGTGGGAACGTCGAGCGCACGCAGCGCCTCGTCCCAGTCGGAGAAGTCACGCTCGCGCACGATCAACCCACCTTCGATCCAGAAGACCTGGCCGAGGCGTGAGTCGAGCTCGATACCGCTAGTCCGGCCGCGCAGCCTGATCTTGCAGAGAAAGGCGATCACGTCGCCGGCGTCGACGACCTCGAGCGGCGTGTGGTCGAGGATTTCCCAGGCCTCGCGCAGCTCTGCGAACCATTCACGAAGGCCCGTGTGGCCCCGGTAAACGCTGGGCATGCCCGCGACGAGCCACTCCGGTGGAGCGTCGTAGTGCCAGTCGGGCGCAAAGCGCACGACGCACAGATCGAGGTCCCCGCGGACCCATGCCCCCCAACCCGATAGCGCGTTACGGCGCAACAGCGAGCGTCGCAGGCGCGATCTCGGCGGCAGGCGGTTGAGCGCCCGTGAAAGCGCCGCCCACGCACCCGGCCAGCGGACCATGAGTCGCTCCTCGATCGTCCGCCGCGTCGGCAGGCGCGCATTGGGGCCAATTGGCGTTCGCACGACCTCAGCCATCGACGCCAGTATCACCGAGCCCACGAAACGGGGCATCACGTTGTCGCTTTCGCACGAAGGGAGGCATCCACGCGCAAGTTCCGCGCGCTACCGGATTGGACGACGAACGGGAGTGTCGGCCGACGCGCGTCGCGTTCTCGTAAAAGCGCGAAAAGCGGCAGCGACCGGTGGACGCCTCAGCCCTCACCCGGCTCTGCTACCGGTCGAGCTACCACTCCTCGCCGGTTCGACGCCACTGACGCGAGGTTTCATGCGCTGCCGTGATCTGCTGTAGGTCCAGAAAAGGAGCGGCTGATGGGATTCGAACCCACGACCTTCTGCATGGCAAGCCTGCCGCCGCGTGCGCTTGCTCAGGGGTTTCTGGCTTGGTGAAGCGGTTCTGGCGCTAAGCGTACGGGGCGGGGTTCCCGGGGAATGGGGATCCTTTTGGCTGGTTTGGGCACCAGGAACCGTCCGGTGCCCAATGCGGTGAGCGCGAGGCCCTACTCCCGCAGCCCGGCGGCTTCGAGGGCCTCTTCGAGCTCCTGGTAAAAGGTGGCGCGGGTGACCGCCCCGTTGTGGATCGTCCAGACCATGGCGAGGCGAGCCCGCAGTTCGATCCCGTCGCGCGCCCCGGTGGTAACTCGTCATGGGCGTCACAACGCGCTCGCCAGCTTCGATGAACTCATCTGCCTCTCTGCGAACGGACTCCCAGGGCTCGTCGACCTCCTCAAAAACGCCGGGCATCTCATCGCGGCCAAACACGCCATGCACCGGACCGACCGCCCGCGAGAAGTCGAACTCGAAGCCTGGAGCCGCATCCTTGAGCGCGGCATCCATGTCTCCCCTGTGATCGCCTCGAAGGCGGCCCGCACGATCTCCACGTTCTCCTGCGACATCGCCTACTCCTTGATCCCGGCGGCTTCGAGGGCCCGCCCGGTCCCTTACGGCGGCTGTTACGCCAATTTCTCGGCCACGTCCCCTGCCTCACCGCGCTTCTCGATGATCCAGAAGTGCGGATACTCCGCAACCACCTCTTCGAGCTCGGGGGCGACGTGGCCGGGCGCCACCGCAAAGCGGTTCGGTCGGGAGCGGACCTCCCGCCACTCCTTTCCAGACAGCGCCATGCGCTCAGCGCAGTCCAGCTGCCAGCACTCACATCGGAAACCGGCTACCGGGTTGCCGCTCTCAATCCACTCCGCCTTCGCCTTGCGTTCGTTGAGGTCCCGGCACCAGTCCTCGTTGTAGGCGATGCGCTTCTCGCGCGAGCCGAACAGTGGCTCGGGGGGATCGGTCACGGGCCAAACAGTAGCCCCCCCGGGTTGTTTGGGCGGTGAGGGGAAGGTCGGCCAGGGCGGGGCTCCTGCGACATCGCCCGCGCAGTATCTCGCTATCGCGGGCCTTAGAGAAAGTGCAGCGCGCGTTGGAACTCGTCGAACCGCGCACGGTTGACGCAGACGAGGTCGGTCCAGACGTAGTAGGTGTCGGCGGTGTTCTCGGCGAAGTCCGCCTCGTCGGACTCGACCGGCTCCCGCTTGAAGCCCTTCCATGTTTGGTGGCCGGTGGAAAGCGCATCCCCCTCGGAAACGTCGAAGACGGCCAAGCGCTCGGAGGTGGGCTCACCGACGAAGGTGTATTCGGTGTCGAGCGCACGAGGCGGGATTCGCCAGGATTCAGGATCAATCTGGTGGGTTTGGGCACCAGGAGCCGTCCGGTGCCCAATGCCGAGCGCCTACTCCCGCAGCCCGAGCTGCAAAACGGGGCAAACGAAGCGGGCCGCCAGGCCGCCCTGCCAGACGGCCCGCCCGAGCCCCCGTCATGGGTTAAGGGCGGGACTCACCTATTCGGCTACCCACGTTCCCAGGAACGAAACGCGGGGTGGATGTTGTGAGCGCCCTACTCCCGCAGCCCGGCGGCTTCAACCCGACTCAGAGGATTCGACGGGAGGCCGCTGCCAGGACTCCGACCGCGACCAAGCCGCCCGCGAGGATGAACAGGAAGGTCGCCGTCCCGACCCAGGAGACGACGAGGATTCCCAGCATCAGTACCCCGATCACCAAAAGCGGGAAACCGATCGACACGGCGACGCTGACCTGCTTGATCCCTCCGAAGCCTGTCGAACTCTTCTGCGGACTCAGCTTGCGGGATGCGTCACCCATAGTCGTCCCTCCGCATTTTCGGTCGCCACGATCATCCCACGTTTTCCCGCGACATCGCCTACTCCGACAGCCCGGCGGCTTCGAGGGCTTCCGAGCGATCCGCGAAGTCCCGCTGCCAGACCACCAGCCCTCGCCGCAGCCTGGCCACCTGAAACACCTGGGCGCTGACGGGCACGCCGCTGCCCGATCCGGTTCCGCTCACCACAGCCGTGGTGAGAAGTGTGTCCCCCAAGTCGAGAACCTCCTCGGGGACGAGCCGGAGGTCGTCGAATGCCTCGGCCATCGCTCGCCAGACCGTCATGTAGCCATCGCGGCCGTAGAACACCGAGTCCAAGTCGGGAGGCATCTGGTCGTTTCTGGGGTGGTATTCGATAGTGGGATCAACGCCGCACACCACCAGGTCCCAGTCACGGCGATTGGCAGCGGCGCATGCGCGACTGACGAAACGGGTCAGCAAGTACCGCCGAAGTCGAGATCGGGGCGGCAATCGCATCCAGGCGTCGGTGGAGAGCCGGGCGAGAGCTGGAAACCTGACGAAGAGGCGCTCTTCCAGAATCCGGCGCTGACTCGCCCCCTCACTCGGAAGGGAGACCGGATACGGACCTCCGCGAACGACGTTCTCCTGCGACATCGCCTACTCCGAAAGCCCTACGGCTTCGAGGGCCTCGTTGAGGTCGAGATATTCCTCGACGCGAGTGACCCTGTTGTCCTCGAAGGCGTAGACCAGCGCGAGGGATACCTCGACCGGAGTACCACCGCCCTTGCCCCTGCCTCGGACTTTCCCTATCGCCACTACCCGCTCTCCCGCCTGCCGGTAGTCCGTCGCGTCGAACCGGATGTCCTCGAGCATCTCGTCCCACTCATCGAGGTAACGGAGGACCTCGTCGTGGCCGTGGAGGGTTCGGGAATTCGGATGCTCCTTCGCCACAATCCATTCCACGTCCGGATGGCTATCTGCGAGCGCGGATCGCCGGTCGCCTGCCTCCAACGAGCGACGCACGATCTCCACGTTCTCCTGCGACATCGCCTACTCCTGAAGACCTGCGGCTTCAAGGGCTTGCGCTCGGTTCAAGTACCCGCGTACTCGCACAGCCTTGCCCTGCCGGACGGTCCAGACGTTGTAGACCATCGCTTCCACGGGGACGCCACTGCCGCGTCCCTCAGCGAAGAACCGCGTGGCCACGAGGACGTGGTCACCCTGATCCACGAACTCCTGTGGCTCCCAACCGAAGTCGCCGAAGGCTTCGCGCATCGACCGAAAGTAGCGGCGAACGCCCTCGTGGCCGTGGAAGGTCTCGGCATCGAGCAGTTCCGCAACCGGGGTCAGATCGATGTCGGCGTCCAAGTACTCGAAGATCGCCTCCTCGCCATCGTCCCGAAAGGCTTCATGGCCGCTGCGGACGAAATCAAGGTTCTCCTGCGACACGGCCTACTCCGACAGCCCGACGACTTCGAGGGCGTTCTCGGGGTTTCGGAACGCCCGGAAGCGGATCAGCTTTCGCTGACGGAACTTGAGCATCCAGCCCGCTGCCGTCTCCGTCTCGATTCCGCTGCCCTTGCCCCGGTAGTGGATGCGACCCACGAATACCGCCACGTCGCCCGTAGCGATGGCATCGTCCGTGTCGGCTCGGACGATTTCCCACGCCTCTTCGAGATCGCGCATGTACCTGCGCGTTCCGTCGTGGCCACGATAGACGCCTCCCTCGCCCAGCGGGGCGAAGAAAGAATGCCACTCGACCTCGGGATCGGCGGAGGCCAGGAGAGTGGCGAGGTCGCGCCTGCCCAGCGCCTCCATGACCTGATCAGCCAACTCAAGGGTCTCCTGCGACATCGCCTACTCCCGCAGCCAGGCCTCGCGCAACGGCTCGCGGTAGAAGACCCACAGAATCGGCGCGATGATGATCAGGATCACCTCATCGACAGGTCCTGGAATCGGCAGGAGCGCAAGGCCTGAGATCCATCGCAGGGGCTTAGGAATCCGGCTGTCCCGAGCCAGAATCTTCATCGCGCGGATCGTTCGGGTGGCGAATGCGCGTGCGCGACGCATGCTGGGCAGGTTAGATGGACAGCCCTGTGGCTTGGAGTGCCTGCTCTTTTTGCAGGTACGCCCGCATCCGGGCGATCTTCCCGTCGCGGATCGCAAGCACGTAGGCGGGCTCGGCCTCCACGGGCACCTCGCTCGCTTTGCCCCGTACCCCTATACGAAAGACCGTGATCACCGTCTCGTCATCCACGTCGATGAACTCCACTGGCTCAAGCCGCAGACCCTCAAACGGCTCCATGAGGGTCATCCACCGTTCCCTGAGAGCGTCGTGGCCCTTGAAGCTGCTGGGCCGCTCCAACGCCTCATCGGGCGGTTCGAACTCGACTTCGGGATGGACATACGCCAGCGCCTCGTCAAAACCGCGGTGGTTCACAGCCTCGAACGCCGCCCGCACGATCTCCACGTTCTCCTGCGACATCGCCTACTCCGAACGCCGCGTTCGTCCGCGCACCAATTGCCCCACTTTGAGCGGAGCGAGAACCGCCCGCCATGCGGCTGCAGTCCACCCGGGTCCCTGTCCAAACAACGTCAGCGTGACTGCGTCCACGGTCCCGTCATTGGCTCGGGTGAGCGCCAGCGACCCCGAGATCGGGACTACGGTGCCGCTCTTGTGCACCGCTGGAACCTTGAGCGTCCTACCGGGACGTTTCAGTTGCCCGCTGTTCACTGCCTTGTCGAAGCCCCGCCAATGCCTTGCATGAAGCACGGGCGGAATGATCACATCGACCTTGCGGCCGAGCGCTTCCTCCGAGGTGTAGCCAAAGAGGTTCTCCGCCTCCCGTCCCCAGTGACGAATCACGCCGTCCCTGTCTGCAGTGATTGCTCGCTCGTTCTCCTGCGACATCGCCCGCGCAGTATCTCGCTGTGGCCTGGCTCGGTTCAGCCCACCGGCGCGCAGCCCGCAGAGGCCTGTGCGGCCAGCATCTGTTCCTCGTCGGGCATCGGATGGTCGGCCGGGGGAAGTGTGCGGCTACGGGCCGGGTCGCTCGTTGCCCTGACCAGGTCCTCGAAACCTCCTGGGGTGAGGATGAACAGCATCCGCGAGCCCGTGTCGCCGACCGTGTAGCGGTGCGGAATGTCGCGCGGACCCAAGACGAAGTCGCCCGGACCCGCCTCGATCGTCGTGCCACCGACCTCGAAGGTGACCTCGCCCTCCAGGACCCAGAAGGCCTCGTCCTCGCGGTGATGAACGTGCAGCGGCGCTTCGACACCAGGGGGGTCCGTGACCTCCACAACCGTCAAGTGTCCCCCGGTGTCTGCCGCCGTGACCTTGATCACGGCCAGGCCACCGAGCCACCAGCGCGCCTCTCCTTCGTCCCTGGCAACCGCGATTGGCTCCAGTGTCCGGGGCTGGTTCGTGTTCTCGGTCATGTCAGCTCCTCCTCGCTTTCAGTTGCCGACCGTCGGCGACAGGCCGACGCAGTCACACTTTCGTGGCCCCATCAGGCGGATGAACTCGTCCTAGTCCGGCAGCGATTGGGCGGGGCCTCTCCTGCGACATCGCCCGCGCAGTATCTCGCCAAAGGAGTGACGAAGACCTCGCCAATGGGCACTATTGGGCACTGAGAGCCGCTTGCCGCGATCCAACGAGCAAAAAGGCTGCGTTGACTGGATCGCAGATTCCCTGCAAGCAACCGGAATCTGAAGAGAGCGGCTGATGGGATTCGAACCCACGACCTTCTGCATGGCAAGCAGACGCTCTAGCCAACTGAGCTACAGCCGCGCAGGCAGGGATTCTAGCCAGGGGGGCGGGCGTCGAGGGCCTCGTTGACGAGGCGATCGGCGCGTTCGTTCTGATCCCGCGGAACGTTGCGGATCGACCAGCGCTCAAACTCCTCGAGCGCATCGCGGACTTGGGCGTGCAGCTCTCGCAGGGCGACGTCCTTGACTCGGTACTCGCCACGCACCTGACGAACGACCAGCTCCGAATCGCCGATCAACTCGATCTCTCGGGCTCCGAGCGCCCGGGCTCGCTCGATCCCGAGCAGCAGCGCCCGGTACTCGGCGACGTTGTTGGTCGCCGGGCCGATCGTCTCGGAGCGGTCCTCGAGGACCTCGCCGTCGGCCGTGGCGACGACGGCTGCGATCGCCGCGGGGCCGGGATTGCCACGCGCGCCCCCGTCGACGTTGACGACCAGTCGCGGCGCGCTCAAGCCTGCTTGCCGGACGCCTTGCGGCCGGCGGAGGTCGCGCTCAGGCGCAGCGTGCCGTCCTCCGCGACGGCCGCGTTCCAGGCCTGGGCGTCCTCGGCGAGCTCGGATACCTCGTCGCCCTTGGCGACCTCACGCACGGATTCGCCGTGGCCGTCCAAACCCACCTCCCACTGGTACCAGGAGAGCTCCCACGCGACGGTGACCAGCGCCATCTGGCGGGCCGCGTCGGGGCTCACCGCCGCGCGCGGCTCCCCCAGCGAGCGGATCAGGCCGGCGACCTTGCGCCGCTCATCGCTGCCGTTGAACCGCTCCACGGCGCGACGCATGATCGCCTCGGGCCCGCGTCGCGGGCGAGTCTTCGTGGGCTCCCCATCCCCCGCCGGCCGGCGGGACTGCTGAGGCGTCGCTCGGGGCCTCGGCGCGCCTTCCTTCGGCGGCGCCGGTCGGGGCTCGGCGGCCTGCCGGGGCGCCGCATCTTCAGCGACGGCCGCGTCCGTGGCGGGGGCGTCCCGGCTGCCCCGCGCGCTCGAGCGGGCGCGCGACGCCGCTCGCTCGAGGCGCTTCCGAAGCGCATCCCCGCGCCGTGCGCGCCGCGCCGGCGCGTAGGTGGCGGCGCCGACCTGGTCGGCCGGAATCCAGCCGGACGCCTCGGCGCGGGAGCGGCACAGCACGCAGACACCCAAGCTCTGGCCCTGTGGGTTCGCGTACTCGTGTGCCTGCTCGCCCTTGAGCAGGGTCCGCCCGCAGACGGCGCAGTTGGGAAACGGGTCGGGCTGATGCGGCACGCGCTCAACGTAGCAACGCGCACGGAGCGACGCGGGCGCCCTATTGCCACAGCCCGGCGGCTTGGAATCCGGCAGGGACGCCAGTTGGATTCCATGCCGACGGAGTTGTTCAGGCCTTGACCTGCTCCTCGTCCACGGCCTGTGCCTCGGCGATCACCTTCTGGGCGATGTGCGCGGGCACCTCCTCATAGCGCTCGAACTCCATCGTGTAGTCGCCGCGGCCTCCCGTGATCGCCCGCAGGTCCGGCGCGTAGTCGAGCACCTCGGCCATCGGGGCCTCGGCCTGAATCTCGGTCATCGACCCCTTGGGCTCCATGCCAAGCGGGCGGCCACGTCGGGAGTTGAGGTCGCCGACCACGTCCCCAACCGAGTCCTCGGGGACCGCGATCGTCACCTTGACGATCGGCTCGAGCAGATACGGCTCCGCCTCGGCCGACGCCTGTTTGAAGGCCATCGAGCCGGCGATCTTGAACGCCATCTCGGAGGAGTCGACGGAGTGGTGCTGACCGTCGTAGAGGCGCACCCGGAGATCCTTCATCGGGTAGCCGGCGAGCACCCCGCGCTGCATCGCCTCCGCGATTCCCTTCTCGACCGCGGGGATGAAGCCGGAGGGGATCACGCCGCCCTTGATCGCGTTGACGAACTCGAACCCGGCGCCGACCTCCGCCGGCTCGATCTCGATGTGGCAGTCACCGAACTGCCCGCGCCCGCCGGTCTGCTTCTTGTAGCGGCCGTGCGCCTTGGCGGGCTTGCGGATCGTCTCCAGGTACGGGACCTTCGGCGGCTTCAACTCGATCTCCGCCCCGTAGCGCCGCTTCATCCGGTCGACGATCACCTCGACGTGGACCTGGGTGAGCCCGGCGATGATCTGCTCGCCGGTATCCGGGTCGCGATGCACGTCGAGCGTGGGGTCCTCCTCGGTGAGCCGGCGGACGGCGGCCGCCGCCTTGTCCTCGTCGCCCTTCGACTTGGGCTCGAAGGCGAACGCCATCACCGGCGCCGGCAGTTCGAGCGGCGGGAACGAGATGCTGGCGTCCTTGGCGGCCAGCACGTCCCCGGCACGCGTCTCGCGCAGCTTGGCAACCGCGCCGATGTCGCCGGCGCCAAGCTCGTCGACTGTGGAGGTCTCCTTGCCGCAGGGCGAGGCGAGCTGGCCGATCCGCTCCTTCTCCTTGCGGGTGACGTTGAAGATCTGCGAGTCCGAGCTGAGGACGCCGGAGTAGACGCGCAGCAGGTTGATCCGCCCGGTGTAGGGGTCGGCGGTGGTCTTGAACACGTAGGCGACGGGCTGACCTTCCGTGTCCGGCTCGATCTCGATCTCCTCGCCGTCACCATCCAGGGCCTTGATCCCGCCCCGCATAGCCGGCGAGGGAACGTCCTCCACCAGCGCCTCCAGCAGGCGGTTGGTGCCGAGGTTCTTGGTCGCCACCCCGCAGGTGACCGGGAACAGGTGCCCCTCCGTGACGCCCTGCTTGAGTGCCGTGACGATCTCCTCGTGGGAGATCTCCTCACCCTCCAGGTAGCGCTCCATGAGCTCGTCCGAGTTCTCCGCCACCTCGTCCATCAGCTTCTCGCGGTACTCCTCGGCTTGGGCTCGCAGGTCGTCGGGGATCTCTGACTCGGTCGCGTTGCCCCTCCCCTCCCCCGAGTACTCGAACGCCTTCATGTCGATCAGGTCAACGACCCCACGCACCTCGTGCTCGGAGCCGATCGGGATCTCGGTGGCCACCACGTGGCCGCCGAACGCCTCCTTCAGGGAGTCGAGCGCCCGAAAGAAGTCGGCCCGCTCGCGGTCGAGCATGTTGACGAACACCAGGCGGGCCAGGCGATCGTCGGCGGCGCGGCTCCAGAGCCGCTCGGTGTGGACCTCGACGCCCATCACCGCGTTGACCACCACCACCGCGGCGTCGACGACGCGCAGGCCCGCGAGCGTGTCGGCGACGAAGCTCGGCTCTCCGGGGGTGTCGATCAGGTTGATCTTGCGATCCCCGTACTCGAACGAGGCCACGCTCGCCCCGATCGACATCCCCCGCTCCTGCTCGTCGGGCTCGAAGTCGGAGACGGTCGTGCCGTCCTCGACCCGGCCCAGCCGGTTGACCACCCCGGCCTCGAACAGCAGCGCCTCGCAGAGGCTGGTCTTTCCGCTTCCGCGGTGGCCGATCAGGGCGACGTTGCGGATCCGGTCGGCTGGCCTAGGCGCCATCCCGACGCAATATATGCCACCGCCTTCCTCAGATCTCGTCAGAGCGCGTGGCGAAGCGCGAGCGCAGCGCAAGCACGGCCTTGGTGTGGAGCTGGGAGACGCGCGACTCGGTCACCCCCAGCACCTCCCCGATCTCGCGCAGCGTCAGGTTCTCGTAGTAGTAGAGGGCGATCACGAGTCGCTCGCGCTCCGGGAGCGACTCGATCGCATCGGCCAGGCGATCCTTGAGCTCGGACGCCTGAGCCTCGGCCTCCGGGTCGATCGCGCCGGGGTCGTGGAGGGTGTCCAGGACGGAGATCTGCCCGCCGCCCCCCTCGGGGTCGGCGAACGTCCACAGGTCGTCGAGCGCCAGCACCGACGAGTTGGCGATCGCCAGCAGCGACTCCTGGAACTCCTCGACGGTCATCTCGAGCTTGGCGGCCATCTCCTCGTCGGTGGGCGCGCGCTGCAGCTCGCCCTCGAGCTTGGCGTGGGCCCTCTCCACGTCCCGCGCCCGGGCGCGCACGGATCGGGGCACCCAGTCGAGCGAGCGCAGCTCGTCGATGATCGCGCCCTTGACCCGAGCCACCGCGAAGGTCTCGAACTTGATCTCCCGAGCCGGGTCGAAGCGCTCGATCGCCCCGATCAGGCCGAGCAGCCCGTAGGAGATGAGGTCCGCCTCCTCGACATGGGAGGGAAGCCCCGAGGCCATCCGCCCGGCGATGAACTTGACCAGCGGCGAGTAGGCGACCACCAGCCGCTCTCGCGCGCGCTCGTCGTTGTCCTGCTTGTAGCGCCGCCACAGATCCTTCAGCTCGACGGCTTTGACGTTCGTCTCCATGTACCGGCCCCCAACTTATCCTTCGCCGCTCAGGCGCGCGGGTGTGACCGTTCGTATTCTGAGCGCAATCGCTGCGGCTCGACCCGCGTGTACACCTGGGTGGTCGAGACGCTCGAGTGTCCCAGGAGCTCCTGGATCGAGCGCAGGTCCGCGCCTCCCTCGAGCAAATGGGTCGCGAACGAGTGCCGCAGGGTGTGCGGGGACACGTGGCCGGCCACGGCCGCCTCGCGGACCCACCGCTCCAGCCGGCGGCGCACGTCGGAGGGCGACAGCCTGCGCCCCCGTCGCGACAGGAACAGGGCGCGCTCGGCGCGATCGACGGCGAGCAGGGGCCGCGCCGTGCGCAGATAGCGGTCCAGCGCGCGCTGAGCCGGCTCCCCCATCGGGGCGATGCGGGTTTTGGCGCCCTTGCCGTCCACGCGGAGCGACTCGGAGTCGAAGTCGGGGGCGTCGAGGTCGAGCTTCGTGATCTCCTCGGCACGCAACCCACAGGCGTATGCGAGCTCGAACAGGGCCCGGTCGCGGACCTCGAGCGGTCCCGTTGCCGGAATGCGGTCGAGCAGCGCCGCCACCTGCTGCGGCCCGAGCACCCGGGGCAGGCGCGAGCTGCGCTTGGGGCTCGGCAGGAGCTCCGCGGGGTTCTGCGTGGCGCCGCCCGTTCGCACCAAGTGGTCGTGGAAGCTGCGAACGGCGGCGAGCTTGCGTGCCACGCTCGAACGGGCCAAGCCGCGCTCGGACAGCGCCGCCGCATAGGCCCGCAGGTCCCGGTAAGCCAGCCCGCCGGGCGCCATGTCCCGCGCCGTGGCCCACTCCGCCAGCTCCGCCAGGTCGGCGCCGTAGGCTCGCAGGGTGTGCGGCGAGGAGCCGCGCGTCTTCAGCTCTCGCTGGAACTGGTGAAGCGCCGCCTCCCAGTCGGGGCTGATCTCCTGCTCCACGGATTCGTCTGCCACGGACGGTTGATTCGGCAGCCGCGATTGCAAGCCTGCCGGCGAGGGACGGCTTGCAGGCTCCTATCTCGTCAAGGCTGGGGTATCGGCTGCCAGCTCGGAGAATACGCGTCGCCACCAGGACCACCGTTGTAAAAGTCCTCGCAGTTGTGGGTGACGGCGTGGGGCTCGGACCCCGAGACAAAGGTCGTGTAGATGTCGGTGCAGTTGCCGTCGTCGGTCTCACCCGCAAAGAAGGCAAACCGGCGCCCGGAGGGGGAGTAGACGGTGTCGAAGCCGGTGCCCTCCACGGCATGCTTGTGAGAGCCGTCTGGCCGCATCACCCATTCGGAGCAGTCCACATCGGGGCTCGCGAACTCCTCGCAGCGCCGAAAGAGGATGCGGCGCCCGTTAGGGCTCCAATCGAGGGTCTCGTCGTAGTCCCAGCCGGCACTTTCGGGATAGGTGAGCCGGCGCAGGTGCGAGCCGTCTGGGCGGATGGTCCAGATGCCGTCCCAGCGTCTGCCCTCGGGAGTGCCTTGGAAGGCGATTCGGCTGCCTTTGGGCGAGAAGATGGGTGTGCTCACGTAGCCGGTCACCAGTCGGCGCCTTTCCGTCCCGTCGGTGCGAATCTTGAAGATCGACAGCCTGCGGGGGGTGTCTCGGTCCGCGACTGGCAGGTTGTCCATTGAGTAGACGATCCGGCGCCCGTTCGGCGAGAAGCTCGGCGAGCTGTCTTCGCCGTTGTCGTGAACAACCCGTCTCCGGTTTTCTCCGTCGGCGCTCATCGTGAATACCTGCCCGCCGAGGGCCCCTGCACCGTCGATGTAAACGAGGCGCTGGCCGTCAGCCGACCATGAGGGATCATGCTCGCCGGGCCTGTCGTGGGTCAGTTGCTGCAACCCGAAGCCGCTCGGGAGCACGGTGAAAATGTTGTAGTTCTGCGTCCCGCCGGCGCGGCCGGCGAAGGCGATCCGCCCGTTGGCGCCCGGGTATGTCGCCCTGGAGATCGCTGGAGAGAGTGCGAGTAGCAAGAGAGCGACCCCAACTGCCGAAAGCAGGCCTCCCCGGATCGGCTTCACCGGCCAAGTGTAAGGCCAGGACCCGCGCGCCGGAGGCGCTTTGCAGCCGCCCTAGTTGCCGATGTAAATGGGGGTGCCGAGGGGGACGAGGTCGTAGAGCTCGATCACGTCCGAAACGGCCATCCGGATGCAGCCGTGGGAGGCGGCGCTGCCGAGCGAGCCGACGTCGTTGGTGCCGTGGATCCCGGCGCCCGCAAAGAACCCCATCCACCTTGCCTGGAGCGGGTTGTCGGGGCCGGGTGGCACCACCTCGCCGGCCAGGTCGCCGGCCCAGTCCGAGTCGGGCACGTACCAGGTGGGGTCAACCTGCTTGCTCTCGATGTTGTAGACGCCCGTGGAGGTCTCGTAGCCCGCGGCGCCGACGGCGATCGTGTAGGTGCGGGCCAGCTTCAGGTTCTTCCAGAGCCGCAGCTTGAAGGCGGCGCGGTCGATGGTGAGGTAGGCCGGATACTCGCCGGCGAGCTCATCGGTGGTGACCTCGGGCTTTACCCGGTCGGCCGGGACGGACACCGTGCGGTCGTCGGGGCTCTCGATCGCCGACCGCAGGCGCGAGCTCAGATCGTCGACCCGCACCGTCACCCCGTCCTGGGCGGGCACCGCGTTCAGCGAGGTCGGCGAGGGAGCGACCGTGGCGTCGCTCGGGGGTCGGTTGATCTCCTCGGTGACCTCGCTGAGGAAGCCGTCCAGAGCCTGCGCCGAGTAGGCGATCTGAGGGGCGATCTCTCGATCCACCGAGCCGCCGGTCGCGTAGCGCCAAACCCGCGTCGGCAGGCCGCCGGAGCGGCTCGCGTCGAGCGCGGCGTCCACCATGCCGTCGACGTCGGCGTGCAGCTCGAGCCGGTCGGGGCTGAGCTTGTACTTCGTGCCCTCGAAGGTCACGGTGACCGTCTCCTCCAGCGGCTCCCCCAACCGGGCATGGAGCCGCTTGCGCGCCTGCTCCGTCGACAGCCCGCCCACCTCGACGTCGGCGACCCTCACCCCGTCCGCGATCTGGTCCGAGTTCGCGCGGTCGACCGCGTACGCGCCCACGGCCAGCAGGAGCAGCGCGCCTGCGGCGGCCGCGAGGGCTATCTGGACTCTGCGTCCGAGGTGGTGAAAAGGTCGCATCCGGCCAAAATGTTGGAGGTCCCGCGAGCCGAACTAGTGTAGGGAGGGGGTCACCCGGATTCGGCGCACGTCGGACCGCGCAACCTCGCTTGCGCGCTCAGATTCCCAGTGGATCGCGGTCCGCGGCGACGCCCCGCCGCTCCCCGGAACGCTCGCGCCGCACGTAAGGGCTCCAGCGCAGGAACTCCTCGACCTCGCGCTCGTAGGTGTAGGTCTGCTCCACGCCCCGGATCACCGGAGCGAGCCGAAGGTGCTCCCCCAGGTTGAGCACGGTCTCGCGGGTCGTGTAGCCGTAGCGGAAGCCGGTGGCCTTCAGGCGCCGGTTGTCGACCCCGCGCCCGAAGCGAAGCTGGTTCACGACCTCGTCCGGGGTCCGGATGCCCAGCCGGCGAAGCGGCCCGGCGACCAGGCCCGTGCCCCAGGGCGGCAGGACCGGCAGGGGGCGCTTGCCGAGCAGGCCGATGATCTCGGACAGCGCCAACACCCCGTCGGCGGCCACGTTGTAGACGCCTGGCATGACGTGGAAGGCCGAGTGCTCGAGGGCGTGCACGACGTCGTCCTCGTGAACGAACTGGAGCCGGGGGTCGAAGCCGAGGACCATCAGCACCAGCGGCAGCCGGAACATGCGCGTGAACGCGGTGTCGACGTCGGGCCCCAGCACGTTGGCGCAGCGCAGGACGGTCACCGTGACGTCGGGGTTCCGCTGGGCGAACTCGCTCACGGCCTGCTCGGCCTCGACCATGTCGCGCTCCAAGGCCGAGTGCGGGGCGTGCGACCGCCGCATCTCCTCGGTGAAGAAAGCCGGGTCGTCCTGCTCGGACCCGTAGTAGTGGCACGAGCTCTTGAAGACGAACTTGCGCACCGGCGAATCGGAGCCGGTGCAGGCGGCGAGGATGTTCATGGTGCCGATCACGTTGTTCTCGTGGGCGGCCCGTGGCGACGCCATGAGCGAGTTGACCACCAGCCGGGTGTCGATGACGGTGTCGATCTCCGCCGCTCGGACGATGCGCTGAAGCAGGGAGTGCTGGTTGGAGACCTTCACGAACTCGGTGCGCTCGAGCTCGCGCGTGGGGGCCTGGCTGTCGACGCCGATGATGGCCTCGATGTGCTCGAAGCTCTCCAACGCCTGCGCCAGGCGGCTGCCCCAGTAGGTGGAGAGGCCGGTGACGAGCACGCGGCGCGTCTGCTCGTCCCTCGGCGCCGCCAGCCCGGCGAGTGCCCCACTCAGCTCTCGGCTCGCGCTCACCCGAGCCAAACCGATTTCCTCGTCGCCAGCATCTCGTGGAGGCTCTCCTGGATCCGGGCGCGGATCTCCTGGGCCAGGGTCTGGACCAGCGCTTTGTCCTCGACCGCCTCGGCTCCCCCCAGCTCGACGGTGTCGATGGGCTCCAGGAAGCGGATCCTGAACTTAGCCGGCAGGTAGCCGAGCATCCCCAGCGGGCCGAGCCAGGGAAACGTGGGCGTGATCGGGAAGTAGATCAGCCCCGTGAGCCGCCGCAGGACGTCCACCTGGCCGAACACGGGCATCGCCTCCTCCGCCCCCACCACGCAGGTGGGGACCAGCTGCGCCTCCGCACGCATCGCCGCCTCCACGAACCCGCCCCGGCCGAAGCGCCGCAACCGGTACCGATCGCGGTAGAGCTTCTCGGTGCCCTTGCGGCCCTCGGGGAAGACGAGCACGAGCTGGCGCTCGTCGCAGAGCAGTCGGTGAACGTTCGCGGGGTGCGCCGCCACGCCGCCGATCTTCGGGATCAGCATCGAGAAGCCCGGGTAGCCCTTGAAGAAGTGCTCGACGGTCAGGTACAGGGGCCGCGGGGTCGGGTGCTCCTCGCGAATCGCCTTGGCGATCATCGCCGCGTCCGGCGGCAGGGCGCCGGCGTGGTTTGAAACCAGGAGCGCACCTCTGTCCGAGGGAACGTTCTCGATCCCCTCCACCTCGACCCTGAACCAGTAGCGGTAGAAGAACTCGAGCAGGGTGCGGTCGAAGATTCCCTCGATCCGCTCGGAGCGGCCCCAGTCGTTGAGGCGCCGCTCGGGCTCGATCGCCGGCAGCAGCCCCCGCATGGTCTCGGTGGCGTCGCGCTCAGGGACCGAGATCGGCAGGGCGGACGCTTCGGGCTGCTCCTCCCCATCCTCCGCCGGCACGGGGATTGGGGCGCCCAGGGAGGTGCGCTGCTCGTCGGCCATCGCGTCATTCTCTCATCCTGCGGCGCGGGCCCCGGGGGCGGCGAATATGTTTCCCTGGTGCGCTCCAAGGACCAGGTGAGACGCGCCGTGTGGCGGGCGATGGACCGGGAGGGGGTCTCCCGGTTTCCGGGCGCCGAGGGGCGGATCCCGAACTTCGCCGGCGCCAAGCTGGCCGCGCAGAAGCTGGCGGCGCACCGCCTTTGGAAGCGCGCGCAGGTAATCAAGGCGAACCCGGACTCGCCCCAGACGCACGTCCGGCGCCTCGCACTCGAACAGGGAAAGCAGCTCGTGATGGCGGTGCCCAGGCTGCGCGACAAACACCCGTTCCGCCTGCTCGATCCGAAGCGCCTCACGAAGGCACAGGTGCGCGAGGCGGCGACGATCAAGGGGGCGCTGCGCCACGGGCGGGTCGTCGCGCTCGAGGAGATGCCGAAGGTGAACTTCGTTCTCTGCGGCTCCGTGGCCGTCAACCTGAGCGGGGCGCGGGTCGGCAAGGGGGGCGGCTTCTCCGACCTCGAGTACGGGCTCCTGATCGATGCCGGGAAGATCGACGATCACACCTACGTCGCCACCACGGTGCATCCGATCCAGATCCTTCGCGAGCACCTGAGGACCACGGAGCACGACCTGCCCGTCGACCTGATCGCGACGCCACGGGCCGTGATCGAGGTCGAGCGGACGTTCGACCGCCCCCGCGGCATCCTCTGGGACCACCTCCAGCCGCCCCAGATCCACGAGATCCCGATCCTCGAGCGGGCGGGGTACGCGTGAGCGCCTCCAGCCGCGAGGCGCCGGGCACGACGCTGGTCGGGCAGCTCCTGGAGGAGTACTTCCCCTTCGCCTCCCCCATCGGCCAGCTCCCGGACCCGACCCCGGCGGAGGGCCCTGATCCCTATGGCAACCCGGACCCCGAGTGGCTCGAGGTCGACTGGCGTCCACACGTGCGCCAGGTCGAGGTCGAGGGAGCCCGGGTCAACTACGTGGAGCTCGGCTCCGGCGACGGGATCCCGGTCGTCTTCGTCCACGGCCTCTCCGGCTCGTGGCAGAACTGGCTCGAGAACATCCCCCACTTCGCCCGCGAGCACCGGGTTCTGGCCCTCGACCTGCCCGGGTTCGGCCACTCGCCGATGCCGGAATGGGAGATCTCGATCGAGCGCTACGGGCGTCTGCTGCACGACTTCTGCGAGGCGCTGGGGGTGCGCGACTGCGCCGTGGTCGGGAACTCGATGGGCGGCTTCATCTCGGCCGAGGCCGCGTCCGCGGAGCCCGGCCGGTTCGAGAAGCTCGTCCTGGTGTCCGCCGCCGGGGTCTCCCACGTGCGGATGCGCCGCCAGCCCGCCGAGACGGCCGCGCGGATGGCGACGGCCGCCGCCCCGCTCCTGCTGAAGCTCCAGGAGCGAGGCATGCGGAGGCCGCGCGTCCGCTGGGCGACCTTCAAAGGACTGGTCCAGCACCCCGAGGCGCTCCGTCGCGAGATGCTGCTGGAGCTGTTCCAAAACGGCGCCGGCAGGCCCGGCTTCCTGCCCGCCATCCAGGGCCTGGTCGGCTACGACATCCTCGACCAGCTGACCGAGGTCGAGGTGCCGACGCTGATCGTCTGGGGCCGAAACGACCGCGTGGTGCCGCCGGGGGACGCGGTCGGCTTCGGCCAGCGCCTGCGGAACTCGCAAACGGTGATCTTCGACGACACCGGCCACCTGCCGCAGCTCGAGCGGCCGGTGCGCTTCAACCGCCTGCTGGAGGCCTTTCTGGCCGGCTAGCTGGTGACGGCGCCCTGCGAGGCCGAGGAGACGCTGCGCGCGTACTTCGCCATGACGCCGTTGGTGTAGTGGGGCGCCGGGGGACGGTAATCGGCGATCCGCTCGACGATCTCGTCGTCCGGCAGGGCGACGTCGAGCCGGCGGCCCTCGATGTCGATCGTCACCTCGTCGCCATCGCGAAGCGCCGCGATCGGTCCGCCCTTGACTGCCTCGGGCGCAATGTGGCCGACCATCAGCCCGCGGGTCGCTCCCGAGAAGCGCCCATCGGTGATCAGCGCCACCTCCTCCCCGAGCCCCTCGCCGACGATCGCCGCCGTCACCTGAAGCATCTCGCGCATCCCCGGCCCTCCGGCGGGTCCCTCGTTACGGATCACCACCACGTCACCGGATCGGATCCCCTGCTCCTTGACCACCCGGAAGCAATCCTCCTCGGACTCGAACACGCGCGCCGCGCCGGTCTGGCCCCCGCGCTCGGTGCCAGCGAGCTTGACCACCGCCCCCTCGGGCGCGAGATTGCCCCGGAGAATCGCCAGGCCCCCCTGGGGCTTCAGCGGGTTGGACAGCGCTCTCACCACCTCCTGGCCCTCGGTCTCCTCGGCGTCGCTGGCCTCCTCGCCGATCGTCCGGCCGCTGACCGTGGGTACATCGGCGTGCAGCAAGCCCGCCTCGGCGAGGCGGTTGAGGATCAGCGGCACGCCGCCGGCACGGTAGAGGTCGGTGGCGACGAAGCGCCCGCCGGGCTTAAGGTCGGCGAGCAGCGGAGTTCGCCTGGAGATCTCCTCGAAGTCGTCGATCGCGAGCTCGATCTCCGCTTCCCGCGCGACCGCGAGCAGGTGAAGCACGCCGTTGGTCGACCCACCGGAGGCGCAGACGCAGGCGATCGCGTTCTCCAGCGACTCGCGGGTGATCACTCGACTCGGGCGCAGGTCGTCGGCGAGCACCCGCATCACCAGCTCGCCGATCCGCTCCGCGACCTCCTCCTTGCTCGAGTCCGCGGCGGGAACCATCGCCGAACCGGCGGGCGAGATCCCCAGCGCCTCGAACGCGCAGGCCATCGTGTTGGCGGTGAACTGCCCGGCGCAGGCGCCGGGGCCCGGGCTCGCGCAGTCCTCGAGCTCCTTCAGCTCCTCGGCAGAGATCTCACCCGCCGCCTGAGCGCCGATCGCCTCGAAGACGTCGCCGATCGTCACGTCCCTGCCTCGGAAGCGACCAGGCGCGATCGAGCCGCCGTACAGCATCAGCGAGGGCACGTCGAGCCGCGCCAGGGCCATCACGCAACCGGGGATGGTCTTGTCGCATCCCGAGAGGGCGACCACGGCGTCGAACTGGTACCCGCGCACGGCAAGCTCGATCGAGTCGGCGATCACCTCGCGGCTGACCAACGAAGTCTTCATTCCCCTGGTGCCCATGGTGATCCCGTCCGAGATCGCGACCGTGTTGAACTCCATCGGCGTGCCGCCGGCGGCACGGACCCCCTCTTTGACGCGCTCGGCGAGGCCGCGAAGGTGGAAATTGCATGGCATCGCGTCAGTCCAGGTGTTGGCGATCCCGACGGTGGGCCGGCGGAGCGCCTCGTCGTCGAAGCCGATCCCCTTCATGTAGGCGCGCGCGGCGGCCCGGTCGGGGCCGTCGAACACGGCGCTCGAGCGTGGGCGCGGGAGGCTCATTTGGCGGCGGCGGCGGCGCGCCGCGCCCGCCACTCGCCGAGCCGGATCAGGTCGCGCCCCACCTGGGCCGGGTCGAGCTGGCGCCCGGGCACGTGCATGTTGGCCACCGAGATCAACTCCCGCTCCCCGGCCCGCAGCGACATCCACTTGGCCAGAACGTCGTCGGCGTCGGGAAGCCGCTGGCCGGACGACGGCTCGGAGCGATCCGGAAAGCCCACGCAGTACTCGTTCAAGAGCTCGCCGGAGCGGGTGTCGTAGGCGACGATCGGGCGGTGCGGGTAGAGCAGGTACCCGTAGCCCTGCCGGCCGTTGCCGCCGGTGACGGCGATGAAGCCGAGCTCGGCGTACATCGCGTGCTCCTCCGCCGAGACGACCGAGCCCAGGAGCTCGCGCGCCCGCACCTCGGCCCGGCGCTCGCGACCGGGGTCGTACGTGGGCGGCGGCGGATCCGCGGCGCGGCGCGCTCGGTGCCGATGCCATCGCTCGGCCAGGGTGGGGCCGAAGCCCACCGCGGCCAGCGCGCCGAGCACGATCAGCGAGGTGGCGAGCCCGAGCGTCAACCGCCGGCGGCCGGCGGGAAGAACACAACCCGCTCGGTGTCCCCTGGGATCTCGGAGAAGTCGCGCACCATGGTGGCCTCGTGTCGCGGGCCGTCGGCGGTTGGGACCGCCGCCCACATTCCCAGGTCCAGCTGGCGGCGAAACTCCTCGATCAGGCGCTCCTCGTCCTCGGCGACCTTGGGGTCGCCCTCGGCCAGGAGCACATCGCCGTGCCCGGGCTTCATGCGCACGAGCTTCATGAATCGGATTATGCCAGCGGGCTATCGGCGCCGAGCGAGCCCGAGCACGTCCACGGGCCCGGCGCCGGCGCCGAGTCCCGCCGAGTCCGTTGCCAACCGCCTCGGCGGCGATCTCTCGCGCCCAGCGCGCGGCGTCCGCCAGCTCCGTGCCGCGGGCCAGAAAGGCCGCCAGCGCCGAGGAGTGCGTGCAGCCCGATCCGTGCGAGGCGCCCTCCGGGTACCGCGGGCCCTCGATGCGCAGGGTGCCCGAGCCGTCGAAGAGCACGTCGGCGACCTCCTCGGAATGGCCTCCGGTGACGATCACGGCCTCCGGCCCCAGCGCCTGAATCGCCTCCGCGAGCTGTTCGGGCGCTGGCCGCCTCTCCGAGCCCGGCGAGCTCGCGCGCCTCCGGCAGGTTGGGCGTCACCACCGTCGCTCGCGGCAGGACGCGCTCGATCAAGCTCGCCTTCGCGTTCGGGTCGAGCAGCACGGCGCCGCTCTGCGAGACCATCACCGGGTCGACCACGGTGGGAGCGCCGCGCACGAGGTCGAGCGCCTCGATCACCGCGTCGATCGTCGGCTCGTCGCCGAGCATCCCTACCTTCACCCCGTCGACCCCGATGTCGCCGGCGACCGCGCGCACCTGGGCGACGATCATCTCTCGCGGCACGGGGGTGACCATCTCGACGCCAACGGTGTTCTGGGCTGTGATCGCGGTGATCGCGGTCATCCCGTGCACGCCGCAGCGCGCAAACGCCTTCAGGTCCGCCTGGATCCCAGCCCCGCCTCCGGAGTCCGAGCCGGCGATCGAAAGGCAGGTACGAACGTCACCGCTTTGGCTCATCGGGTCAGGGTATTACTGCGCCGTCTCCTCGCCGCCCGGCGGAAGCAGGGTGCTCCGCACGTATCGCCCCGCGGCGTCCGCCCGCACGTAGCCGAGCAGCTCGAGCCGGGCGAGGGCGATCGCCGCCTCCTGCGGCGGCGCGCCCAGGGCGACCGCCACGGCGTCGCAGGTGCCGCTCCCCAGCTCCACCGCCTCGGCCACGCGCGCCAGGTCCGGCTCCAGCGCGGGCCCGCAGCGGCGAACCCTCTCGATCCCGACCCCGAGCAGCCGGTCGAGGACGTCCTGGGCGCCTCGGATCAGCTCCGCCCCGTCGACGATCAGGCCGTTGGTCCCCTCCGATGCCCGTGACGTGACGGGGCCGGGGATCGCGCCGACCTGACGACCGAGGTCCAGCGCCCGCTGGGCGGTGATCAAGGAGCCGGATGGCTGCGCGGCCTCGACCACCACCGTGATCGTCCCCAGGGCCGCCATCAGCCGGTTGCGCTTCGGGAACGCCCCGGGCTCGGGGCGCTGCCCTGGCGGCGCCTCGGAGATCGCCGCCCCGCTCGCCAGGATGTCGCCATAGAGGCGGCGCTCGCCGGCCGGATAGACCACGTCCGCCCCGCCCCCCAGCACCGCCAGGGTGATCGCCACCCCCCGCGAGCGCGCCGCGATGGGCGGCGGCGTCGATCCCTCGGGCCATTCCGCTGACCACCACCAGGCCGGCGGCCGCGAGCAGCCGGCCAAGCTCCTCCGCGACCCCCAGGCCGTATGAGCTCGCCCGGCGCGACCCGACGATGGTCACCGTGTGCCCAAGCTCGTGGCCCTCGATCACCGCTCGGTCGCCGCAGCCGAAGAGCCTGTCGGGGGCGCCGGCGCCCAGGTCCAGAAGGGCGCGCCGGATAGCCGGGCTCGCCCCGGCGGATCGCCCAGACTCCGCCCGGCTCGTCGCTCATTCGAGGCCCCTTCGCCTGAGGGTCAGCGCCCTGGCCACGTGCTCATCCGAGACTCGCCCCGATCCGTCGAGGTCCGCGATCGTGCGCGAGAGCCTCAACACCCGGTCGTGGCCCCTGCCGCTGAGGCCCAGCTGGGTGTGGCCGGAGGCGAGCATCACCGTCGCGTCCGCCGTCATCGCGGAGGAGCCGCGCAGCTCCGCCAGGCTCATGTCGGCGTTGCAGCGCCCTGATCCGAGCCTGCGCTCCTGGCGCTCGCGAGCCGCGATCACCCGCTCGTCGAACGCTCGCCGAATCGGAGCTGGGCGCCGCGCCCATCTCCTCGGCGCTGGGGCGCTCGACCGAGATCGCGATGTCGATCCGGTCGGCGAGGGCCCCGCTGAGCTTGGCGCGGTAGCGGCGCGTCGACGCCGGTTGGCAGTCGCACTCTCCCGACTGCTCACCACGGCCGCAGGGACACGGGTTGGACGCGGCGACGAGCATGAAACGGCACGGCAGCTCGACCGCATGACGGGCGCGGACGATCGTGACCCGGCCCTCCTCCAGGGGCTGGCGCAGCGCCTCCAGCGCCTCGCGCGAGAACTCCCCCAGCTCGTCGAGGAACAGCACCCCGCGGTGGGACAGCGTCACCTCGCCGGCCCGGGGCGGCGAGCCGCCGCCCACCAGCCCGGCGGTGGAGATCGTGTGGTGGGGCGCCCTGAAGGGGCGGATTGGCGGAGCTTCCGGGCGGGGGGAACGGCCGCAGGCGCTCGCGATCCGGAGCACCTCCATCGCCTCGGAGCGGCCGAGCGGGGGCATGATCGACGGCAGGCGGCGCGCGGCGAGCGACTTGCCGGCCCCGGGCGGGCCGATGATCAGCAGGCTATGGCCGCCGGCAGCCGCCACCTCCAGGGCGTAGCGGAGGTACGGCTGCCCCCGCAGATCGGCGAGGTCCGGAGCCGCGGGCGCGGCGCCGTTCGCCGTCCATGCCGGGCGTCGGGGAGCGAGCGGCTCGTCCTCGGTGCCCAAGAGACCGAGCTGCTTGAGGTTGACCAGCGGCACGACCCTCGGCTCGCCCGCGAGGGCGGCCTCCCCTGCGTTGGGCGCCGGGACCGCGATCGCCTCCGCCTCCAGCTTCCGCGCGGCCTCCGCCATGGCCAGGACCCCGGGCACGGGCCGGATCGAGCCGTCGAGGGCCAGCTCGCCGGCGAGCGCCACGCGCCGCAGCCGCTCCGGCTCTAACTGCCCGGAGGCCGCCAGCAGCGCGGCCGCGATCGCCAGGTCGAAGCCGGGGCCCGCCTTGCGCAGGTCGGCGGGCGCGAGGTTGGCGGTGATCCGCCGCATCGGGAACTCGAAGCCCGAGTTGACGAGGGCCGAGCGCACCCGCTCGCGCGATTCCCTGACCGCCGGATCGGGAAGCCCCACCAAGGAGAAGCTCGGCAGCCCGCCGCTTGCGACATCGACCTCGACCTGAACCTCCCGCGCCTCGATCCCCGAGAGCGCGAACGTGCGGGCGCTGGCGAGCACGCGCCGAAGCTACGTGCCATCGGATCGCGCGGGGCGCGCCAATGGTCAAGCGAGCGTCACGGAGTTGGCGCATCTTGCGAGCCAGGCGCGCGGGCGATCGGCCTACGGTCAGCGGTGATGTCGGACGCCCGCCAGCGACTGGGCCGTGCCGCCGAGGCGCTGGTCGCCGACTCGCTCGAGCGCCGAGGGATGCGGGTCGTCGCCCGCAACGTCAGGACCTCCTCGGTGCGCGGCGAGATCGACCTGATCGCGCTCGACGGGCGAGCGCTCGTGTTCGTCGAGGTCAAGGCGCTGCGGGCGACCTCGCTCGCGGGCCCGGAGCGCCCCGCGATGGCGGTCGGCCGCCGCAAGCGGCACAAGCTGCGCGCGCTGGCGCTCGCCTGGCTCCGCGAGCACGATGGGTCGGTTCCGCCGCACCGCACGCTTCGCTTCGACGTGGTCGGCCTGCGCCTCGACTCCCGCGGCCAGGCGGTCGAGTGGGAGCACCTGCGGGGGGCGTTCTAGCCCAGCTCGAGCTGGCTGTACGCGATCGACTGGAAGGAGCGGCGGTGAAGGGCCGACGGCCCGTGCTCCATGATCGCCGCGCGATGCTCGGGGGTGGAGTACCCGACGTTGCCCGCGAAGCCGAACTGCGGATAGGAGGGTGCGACGCTGCACATGTAGCGGTCCCGGGTGACCTTCGCGACCACCGACGCGGCGGCGATCGCGGCGCTCCGCGCGTCGCCCTCGATCACCGCCTGGTGGGCAACCGAGCTCGGCACCGAGAACCCGTCCACAAGGCAGGCAGCCCCGGGCACGGCCACGCGCTCCAGGCTGCGCGCCAGCGCCGCCAGGTTGGTGACGTGCAGGCCCCGGGCGTCGATCCCGCGGGCGCAACGGACGGTGACCGCGACGCGCGCCGCCGCGAGCACCACCAGCGGGTAGAGGGCCTCGCGATCCTCGGGGCTGCGCACCTTCGAGTCGTCGAGCTCGCCGAGGGCGCGCCGGTCGCGGCGGCTGAGGGTGCCGTAGTCGATCAGAACCGCGGCGGCCACCAGCGGCCCGGCCAACGAGCCACGTCCCGCCTCGTCCGCGCCGGCCACGTAGCGCGCACCGAGCTCGCGGTCGAACCGGAACAGGCGCGCGGCGCGGCGGCGGCGGCGCGCCTTCGCCCGGCCGCCGCTGCCGTTAGAGGAGGCCGATCCGGTCGACCGGCCAGTAGGTGAAGAAGGCCTCGCCGATGATCCAGTCTCGGGGGACGGGGCCCCAGAAGCGGCTGTCGTCGCTCGACCCACGGTTGTCGCCCATCATGAAGTAGTGGTCGGGTGGAATGGTGATCTCCTGCTTGTAATTGCACCCGTTTCCGCTCCCCCCGCAGGGCGTGATGAAGTCCTCCTCGGCCTCCACCCCGTTGACCACCGGGTGCCCGTTATGGACCCTGAGCGTGTCGCCGGGCTCGGCGACGATCCGCTTGATGAAGTTGGTGTCCGAGCGCTCCTTCGTCGGCTCCGGACACGGCTCCCCGGGGCCCTGGTTGACTCCACATCTCGGCCCGTTCTCCGCCCCCACGGGGGGATGGAAGACGACGATGTCGCCGATCTGCGGATCGCCGAGGTGGTAGCCGACCCGGTTGACCAGCACTCGCTCGCCGACGTCGAGCGTGGGCTCCATCGACGGCGACGGGATCTGGTACGGCTTGACGACGAAGGCCTGGATCAGAAGCGCCAGGCCGATCGCCAGGGCGACGATCACGACCAGCTCCAGGAGAGCGCCGCGCCCCGTTGTGGGCCTGGGGATCAGCTTTTTTCATCCTCGGAACCCTCGGCGTCCGCCTCGGATTCCTCGGTGGCCTCGGGCTCTTGGGACTCCGCGCCCGCAGCCAGCTCCTCCTCGGGCTGTGAGGCCTCCGCGGCCTCCTCCTCGCCGTCGCCCTCTTCAGCCCCCGGGATCGACTCAGCCTCGTTCTGGGCGACGCCCTCCGAATCGACGGCCTCGTCCTCGGTGGCCGTGATCACGAGGTCATCCTCGATGCCCCAGCGCCGCTCGGCCACGCGGGCGCGCTTGCCCACTCGGCCCCGGAGGTAGTAGAGCTTGGCTCGACGAACGTCGCCCCTTGCCACCACCTCGAGCTGTTCGATCTTCGGCGAGTGGACGGGGAAGGTGCGCTCGACGCCGACGCCGAACGACTGCTTGCGCACCGTGAACGTCTCCCTGGCGCCCGCGCCACGCCGCGCGATCACGACGCCCTCGAACACCTGGGTCCGCCGCCGGCTGCCCTCGACGACCTGGAAGTGCACGCGCACCCGGTCGCCAGGCGTGAACCGGGGCATCCGCCTCAGCTGACGCTGCTCGATGCTCTCGATGATCGTGCTCATGGGCTCCTCGAGGGCGGCGCCGGGGCTCTTGCCGCCCGGGTGAGGCCGGAGACGACGCCTGACGGTTTGCGCACAACGGGCCTCCGATCAGCGAAGGCCCGCGAGGCCGGGGAATAGTAGCGGAGAGCCGCTAGCCGCCAGACCGGATGGCGGCCCGCCGGCGGCTCTGCTCAAGCCGCCATTGCCGCACTCGCTCGTGGTCGCCCGAGAGCAGCACCTCGGGCACCTGCCAGCCGCGATACGAGGCCGGGCGCGTGTAGTGCGGATACTCCGGCGCCCCCCCGAGCGCCTCCGAGAACGACTCCTCGACCGCGCTGTCGGCGTGGCCGAGCGCGCCGGGGAGCTTGCGGATCACCACGTCGGCGACCACCATCGCCGCCAGCTCGCCGCCGGAGAGCACATACGGCCCCACCGACAGAACGTCGGTGGCCAGATGCTCGGAGACGCGCTCGTCGACCCCCTCGTAGCGCCCGCACAGCAGCGCCAGCTCGGGCTCCGCCGCCAGCTCGCCGGCGAGCGCGTCGTCGAGCTGGCGGCCCGACGGGGCGAGCAGGACGATGCGCTTGCCCTCGCGGTTTTCCCCGTAGGCCGCGTTCAGCGCCGCGTCGACGGCGTCCACCCGCAGCACCATGCCGGCCCCGCCGCCGTAGGGCGAGTCGTCGACCTGGCCGCCGCCGAGCGGCGTGGTGTCGCGGTAGTCGAAGAACCGGATCTCGGCGCCGCGCTCGAGCGCGTTGCGCACGTGCCGTTGCCCCCCGAACCACTCGAACCAGTCGGGGAAGAGCGTGAAGACGTCAAGCCTCAATGAACTCGACCAGGACCCGCCGCTCCGCGCGCGTCGAGGCGGCCTTGGCCACCGTGCGGATCGCGTTGGCCACGCGGCCCCCCTTGCCGATCAGCCGGCCCAGGTCGTCCCCGCCTACGGTGACCTCGAGGACGAGGTCACCGGCATCCTCCACCTCCTCGACCCGCACGGAGTCCGGGTCCTCGACCAGCGCCCGGGCGAGGAACTCGACCAGCTCACGCATGGCCTATGAGCCCGTCGCCTCGATGCCCTTGGTACGCAGCAGCCCGGCGACCGTGCGCGTCGGCTGGGCGCCGTGCGTGATCCAGTGCCGGGCGCGCTCCTCATCGACCACGATCGTCGATGGGTCCGTCTGCGGGTTGTAATGGCCGATCGTCTCGATCGTCCGGCCATCGCGCGGCGAGCGGCGGTCGGCGACGACGATCCGCCAGATCGGGTTCTTTCTCGCCCCAACCCTTCTGAGTCTGATTCGTACGGCCATGCGCGGCGGACCAGGTTACATGCCACGCATCAGCTGCTGCGGATCGGGCAGCTTGCCCTTGGCGAGCTGCGCCATCACCTTGCGCATCTGCGCGAACTGCTTGACGAGCTGGTTCACCGCCTGCACGGTCGTCCCCGAGCCCCGGGCGATCCGCTTGCGCCGCGAGCCGTCGATCAGATCCGGTCGCGCGCGCTCGGCAGGCGTCATCGAGAGGATGATCGCCTCGATTCGATCGAGCTCGCGCTCGTCCATGTTCACCTGGCGCATCTGCTTCATCGCCTTGCCCATGCCGGGCATCAGCCCGAGCACGTTCGAGAGCGGCCCCATTCGCCTCACCTGCCGCAGCTGCTGAAGGAAGTCCTCCAGGGTGAACTGCCGGCTGCGGATCTTGCGCTCCAGGTCCTCGGCCTGCTGGGCGTCCGAGACCTCCTCGGCCTTCTCGATCAGCGACAGCACGTCACCCATGCCCAGGATCCGGCTCGCCATTCGCTCCGGGTGGAAGCGCTCCAGCTCGTCGAGCTTCTCGCCGGTCGACGCGTACAGGATCGGCTTGCCGGTCACCGCCTTCACCGACAGCGCCGCGCCGCCGCGGGCGTCCCCGTCGAGCTTCGTCAGCAGCACGCCGTCGAACTCGACCCGCTCGGCGAACGCCTCGGCGACGTTGACCGCGTCCTGGCCGGTCATCGCGTCGAGCACCAGGAGGACGTCGTGGGGCTTGGTGCGCTTGCGGATCGCCGCCAGCTCCTCCATCAGCTCCTCGTCGACGTGCAGGCGCCCCGCGGTGTCGACGATCAGCACGTCCTCGCCGGCGGCGCGGGCCTCACCCAGCGCCCACTCGGCGATCTCCACCGGATCGCGCTCCGTGCCCTGCTCGTAGACCTTGGCGCCGGCTCGCTTGCCCACCGTGACGAGCTGCTCGACCGCCGCCGGGCGCTGTGTGTCGCAGGCGACCAGGGCGGCACGCTTTCCGTCCTTGGCGAGGTGCTTGGCGAGCTTCGCGCACGCCGTGGTCTTGCCCGAGCCCTGAAGCCCTGCCATCAGGATCACGGTTGGGCCCGACGCGGCGAGGGCGAGATCGCGGCTGGCGCCTCCCATCAGCGCGGCCAGCTCCTCGTTCACGATCTTCACCACCTGCTGGCCAGGGTGGAGGCTGTCGAGGACGCCCGCGCCCAGGCAGCGCTCCTTGACCTTGGACGTGAACTGCTTGACGACCTTGAAGTTCACGTCGGCCTCGAGGAGCGCGAGGCGGATCTCGCGCATCGCCCGGTCCACGTCCGAATCGGTCAGCTTGCCTCGCGAGCGAACGCCGGAGAGGGTCTCCTGAAGGCGGTCTGACAGCTGATCGAACATGAAGCCAGCTTACGCGGCCCAGCCCGGCCGCCTCACTCGCCCAGCAGCGCGGCGGCGAACTCGCGGGCGTCGAACGGCCGCAGGTCCTCGAGCCCCTCGCCGATCCCGATCAGCTTCACCGGCAGGCCCAGCTCGGAGGCGATCCCCAGGGCGATGCCGCCCTTGGCCGTGCCGTCGAGCTTGGTCAGCACGACGCCGGTCAGCTCGACGGCCTCGGCGAAGACCTGCGCCTGTCGCAGGCCGTTCTGGCCGGTGGTGGCGTCGATCACGATCAGGCACTCGTGAGGCGCGCCCTCCAGCCGCTTCGCCGCCACCCGCCGCACCTTGGCCAGCTCGGCCATCAGGTTCGCGTGCGTGTGCAGGCGGCCGGCGGTGTCGGCGATCAGCACGTCGACGCCCCGCGACTGGGCCGCGGCGATCGCGTCGAACAGGACCGCGCCCGGATCGCCCCCCTCCGACCCTCGGATGATCTCGGCGCCGGCGCGCTCCGCCCAGGTTTCGAGTTGTTCGATCGCGGCGGCGCGGTAGGTGTCGGCGGCCGCGACCATCACCGACAGGCCCAGCTCGGTTCGCAGATGCCAGGCGAGCTTGCCGATCGTGGTGGTCTTGCCGGTGCCGTTGACGCCGACCACCATGATCACCGCGGGGCGGCTTGACAGATCGATCCCAGCGCCGTCCACGTCGGCGACCTCGGCGAGCAGGTCGACCAGCCGCTCGCGCGCGGCCTCGGCGTCCCCCACCCCACCCGCATTCACCTCGGCCTCGAGCCGCCGCACGACGTCGGCGGTGGTCTTCGCCCCCACGTCGGCGAGGATCAGCGCCTCCTCGATCCGCTCCCAGGCCTCGTCGTCGAGCCGCTCAAAGAGGCTCGAGCTGAGCTCTGCCTGAAGCGCCCGGCGGCTCTTGGACAGGCTCTCGCGGAGGCGACGCCAGGAGGTGGCCACGGCGCGCCACCTTAGTGCGCCTCAGGCCGCCTCGGCGGCCTCGGCGTCCGAGCCCTCTTCCTCCTCCGCGTGGGAGAGGCGCCGGGAGATGACCTTGGTGGCGCCGCCGGCGCCCATGCTGACGCCGTAGAGCACGTCGGCGGCGTCCATGGTCCGTTTCTGGTGGGTCACGATCACGAACTGCGCCCGGCCGGAGAAGCGCCGCACGAGCTGCAGGAAGCGGTCGATGTTCGCGTCGTCGAGCGCCGCCTCCACCTCGTCCAGGATGTAGAAGGGCGAGGGGCGGGCGAGGAAGACGGCGAACACGAACGCCAGCGCCACCAGCGCCTTCTCGCCGCCGGAGAGCAGCGACAGGCGACGGGTGGCCTTGCCCGCGGGCGTCACCTCGATCTCGACACCACTGCCGCCCGCCTCCTCATCAATGCCTGCGGCGTCCTCGTCTGCGACTCCGGGCGCCGCAGGGTCTGCTTCGGGCTCGCCACCCTGAGCCGCCTCATCCGCGGCGCCACCAAGCACCAGCCGAGGGCCGTGCTCGCCGACCAGCCGCAGGCGGCCGCGGCCGCCGGGGAAGAGGTGCTCGATCAGCTCATGGAAGTTTCGCTCGGTCGCTTCGAACGTCTCCTCGAAGGCGACGCGGATCTTGCGGTCGGTGTCGCGGATCAGGCCCTGGAGATCGCCCAGCGCCGACTCCAGGTCCTGCCGCTGCTCCTCGAGCCGGCCAACGTGAGCGAGGGCCTCGGAGTACTCCTGCTCGGCGAGCGGGTTCACCGGGCCCAGCGCCTCGCGGCGACGCGCCAGGCGCTCGAGCTTTCGCTCCAGCTGGTCCCGCTCCTCCGCGTCGAGCGCCTCGCCCGCGGACTCGATCTCCCGACCCAGCCGGGAGGCGATTCGCTCCAGCTCCGCCGCCGCCTCGTCGCGCCGATCTCGCAGATGCGTCGCCCTGACCTCGGCCCCGGTCACCGAATCGCCCATCGCGTGCAGCCTGGCTTGAAGCCCGGCATCCTCCTCCGAGCAGGCGCGGAGCTGCGCGGTCACGTCGTCGGTGTCTTGCTGGCTGAGCATCCGCCGCTCGAGGCCGGCGGCGCGCTCGCTGACCGCGGCGCGCGCCTCGGCAGTTGCCTCGAGCAGCTCGTCGAGCCGCTCCAGGAGCCCCGTCGCCGCCCGGACGCGGCTCTCCAGCGAGTCCTGCCGGCTTTCGCCCAGGTGCTCCTCGACCCGCCGCGCGCCCTGCGCGGCGCGCTCGGACGCCTCGCGGATCCTGGCGACCTCGGTCGCTCGCACGGTCACGCTGTCGGCCGCTCGCGCCCGCTCCAGGGCCCCGCCGGCCACCTCGAGCGCGGAGGAGATCCGCCCCAGCCCGGAGTCAACCGGGTCGTCGCCCGTGTCGGCGCCGCTCGGCGGGGCCTCGTCGGCCAGCGCGCCCAGCGCGGCCCGCCGCCGCTCGAGCTCGCCTGCGAGCTCACCCCGGCGCAGGGATAGCGCTTCCGCGCGGACGCTGAGTCGCTCGTGCGAGGCTCGCAGAGCCGTCAGCCGGCCCCAGACCTGGGTTCGATCGCGGTCGCGCTCAGCCAGGCGCTCCTCGATCTCGCTGCGGCGGCGGTTCACCTTCGCCTGCTCCGCCTCGATGGCTTGGCGTGCCTCGCGGGTCTCCGCAGCCTCGCGCTCGGCGCCGTCGAGCTCGCTCGAATGCGCGCGGAGCTCGTCCGCCACCAGCCGGGCGCGCAACTCGCCGTCCTCCCGCTCGAGGCGGGCCTGGATCTCGGCCGCCTGCGCCTGGCGCTTCAGAGGGCGGAGCCGGCTTCGGGCTTCGCGCTCGACGTCGAGCGCTCGGTCGAGGTTCTCCTGGGTGCGCTCGAGCTTCAGCTGCGCTCGCCGGCGGCGCTTGCGGTGCTTGCCGAGCCCAGCCGCCTCCTCCACCAAGAGACGCCGATCGCGGGGCTTCGAGTGGACGATCTCCTCCACCCGGCCCTGGCTGATCACCGAGTGCATCTCGCGGCCGAGGTTCGCGTCGGCCAGAACCTCGATCACGTCGACCAGCCGGCAGCGCGCCCCGTTCAGCCGGTACTCGCCATCGCCATTGCGGTCCAGCCGCCGCTTGATCGAGATCTCCGAGAACTCACTCCCCGCCGCCGCGCCATCCGAGTTGTCCAGCACGACCTCGACCTCGGCGTGGCGGCGCGGCGAGGACTGCTCGCCGCCCGCGAAGACCATGTCCTGCATGGTCTGGCCGCGAACCGCGAGCGGACTCTGCTCCCCGAGCGCCCACAGCACGGCGTCCGTGATGTTCGACTTGCCGCAGCCGTTGGGGCCGACGATCACGCTGACGCCGGGCGAGAACACGAGCCGGGTGCGCTCGGGGAAGGACTTGAAGCCCTTGATCGTGATCGAGCTCAGGTGCATGGAATCGGCTGCGCGGGGCCCGGGTAGGCTCGCTGTCGGATCGGACGGCTTCCCTTTCGTCGCCTCGAGCCGGCTTCCTACCGCTCTCGGCGCTCCAGCGCCTCGGCTGCGGCGGCCTGCTCGGCGGCCTTCTTGCTGCGGCCCTCGCCCCTGCCGATCACTTCAGCGTCGCGGAGCGCGACGACCTCGAAGCGACGGTCGTGCGGAGGGCCCACCTCCTGGACGACCTCGTAGGTTACGCGGGCGCCCTCCCGGGCGAGCAGCTCCTGGAGGGCGGACTTGAAGTCCAGCAGGGTCTCGGACGCCAGCTCGATCTGCTCGGAGAAGGCCTCCACCGTCGCCTGGGCGGTCGCCTCGAAGCCATGGTGCAGGTAGCAGGCGCCGATCATCGCCTCGCATACCGAGGCCAGCGCACGCTCCGAGGCCAGGAGCCCCTCCGGGGCGATGCCGTCGGGGTCGGCCGGCGCCGCCTCGCGCAGCCTGGCCGGCAGGCCGAGCGCCTCGGCCACCTCGCTGCAGGCGCGTCCGCTCACCGCCTGGCCGTGAACCTTGGTCAGCCTGCCGATGTCCGCGCGCGGGAAGCGCCGAAACAGGTGATCGGCCACCGCAACCCCGAGGACGCCGTCCCCGAGAAAGGCAAGCCGGCCGTAGGAGTCCACCCGGTGATCGACCCAGGAGGAGTGCGTGATCGCCCTGCGTCGCAGATCGTCGGGCAGCGCCTCGATCAGCGCGGCGAGGCGTTCGGGGCCCCCGACCGCGCCCCGCCGGCGCCCCTGGCCGCGCCTGCGAATCCCGAGCGGCACGTCTGACGCTAGGCGCCCACGCCGAGCCGCTGGACGACGAAGTCCACGGCTTGGCCCACGGTCTCGATTTTCGCCGCCTCCTCCTCGGAGACGCTCACCCCGTAGGTGTCCTCGAGCTCCAGGACCAGCTCGTAGAGGTCGAGCGAGTCGGCGTCGAGGTCCTCGCGAAAGCGGGTGGACCCGTCGATCTTCTCGAGCGGCACCTCGAGCTCGCTCGACAGGTGTTCCCGCGCCTTGGCCAGCACGTCCTCGCGGCTCAAGCCATCGTTGCTCACGGCCCCTTCCTATCACGCAACCCGGCCCCCACCGGGGTCTCCCGCAGCTCGGCGCGGGTCATCCCGGCCCGCTCCAGCAGCTTGGCGGTGCGCTCGACGGCGCTCTGGCCGGACGTGCGCGCGGCCAGCCGCACCGCATTGGCGACGCCCTCGGGCCCCGAGCTGCCGTGCCCCACCACGGCAACCCCGCGCAGGCCGAGCAGCACCGCGCCGCCGGTCGTGTCGGGATCGAGCCGGCGGCGAAGCCCGCCGAGCGAGGGGCGAAGCAGAAGCCCGCCGGCGGCCGCCAGCGGCCCGGAGCGCGCCGCGGCGCGCACCGCCTCCGCAACCGCCTTCGCCGTCCCCTCGATCGCCTTCAAGACGACGTTGCCGGTGAACCCGTCGGTGACGATCACGTCGGCCGCCCCCGCGAGCAGGTCTCGCCCCTCCACGTTCCCGGTGAAGTCGAGCCCCCCGGCACCGGCCAGCCTGGCGTTCGCCTCCACCACCTCCGCAGAGCCCTTGCTCGCCTCTTCGCCTACCGACAGCAACGCCACCCGCGGTCGCGCCACCCCGAGCACGGCCTCGCTGAAGGCGGCGCCCAGGTAGGCGAACTGCACCAGGTCGTGGGCTCTGGCGTCGGCGTTTGCGCCCACGTCGAGGATCAGGGTCGGCGGCCCGGTGCGGCCCGGGACGAGCAGCTGGAGAGCAAGCGCGGGACGGCGCACGCCGTGAAGGCGCCGCAACGCGAACAGGGCGGCGGTCATCGTCGCGCCGGTGGAGCCGGCGCTCGCCATCGCCTGGGAGCGTCCCTCGGCAACGTCCCTGGCGGCGAGGACGACCGAGGCTCCCGGCCTGGAACGCACGGCTGCAACGGGCTCGTCGGCGTTCGTTATCTCCTCGCCGGCGGGCACCAGCTCCGCGCCCTCGATCCCCTCCACGGCGGCCAAGGCGGCGGGATCGCCGAACACCCGCAGCCGGATTCCGTCGGCCGCGGCGGCGCGGGCGCCGGCGACGATTGCCTCGGGCCCTCGCTCGGCGCCGCGACCGTCGAGGGCGACCGTCGTCAACTGCCTACTCCTCGGCCTCCGCGGTCTGCGTGGGAGCCGCCTCCGCTATCTCGTGCTCGATCACCTCGCGCCCCGCATAGGTCCCGCACACGGGGCAGACCCGATGCGGCAGGCGGGGGCTGTGGCAGCGCGGGCACTCGTTCAGGCGCGGCGCGCTCACCCCGTGGGTGGCGCGGCGCTTGTCGCGTCGCGCGCGCGAGGTCCTCTTCTTCGGGACGGCCATGCGAAGCGAGGATGGTAGCGGCGGCGTGGCGGGGAGCACCTAGTCCGGGCCGTAGACGCTGCGCTCCCAGACCTCTACCAGGGCCTCGATGATCGTCGGGTCGTCAAGCCTCCCACCAACCGCCACCTGCTCGTACAGGACCCGCTCCGTCATCCAGGCGAGAACGAAGGCCTTGCCGGCGGCCCGGCCTGGATCCTCTCCCTCCTCTATGAGCCGCAGCTCGGTCGCCTTGATGAACCGCCCGACCACGGCGCGCCAGAAGTCGGCGACCTGCCGGTCGTAGGTCGAGGCCTCGACCACCGCGCGCAGCAGGGCGCCGTGCTCGCGATAGGTCCCGAGGACGTCAGTGAGCGCCTCGCGCAGCCCCCGCCGCCCGTCGGCCCCCGACCACCATTGGTCGGCTTCGCCGTATAGCTGGGCGACGACCGTCTCGGTCGCCCTCATCAGGAGCTCGCGCTTGTCGCGGAAGTAGACGTAGAAGGCGGTGCGCGAGCGCCCCGCGGCGGCCGAGATCTGCTCCACCGAGAGATCCGCGTACGAGCCCCCCTGGGCGAGGAGCGACTCGGTGGCGGCCACGAATTCCGCCTCTGCCTCCCGCCGCCGCTCGGCGGCCTCCTCGTCCTTCGACAACACCGCCACGCGCGCATCTTAGCCGTCGGCGCTTGGGGCACGAACTCCCTGACACGGTGTCAGCCAGCGGTGCTAGCCTGCCGTCAGTCCCGTGCATGGGCGCCCAGGCGCCCGGCGCGTCCGCCACCAAACCGGGAAGGAACAGCCATGGCCTCCACCCTCCTCGACCTCACACAGCAGGGAGACGTCGCGACGATCAGCGACGAGTCGAAGCTGGACAAGGTGCAGCTGCTCGGTCCCCAGCAGCTCTATGAGCTGTGGGAGCGCCAGCAGTGGCTCTCGCACCAGATCGACTTCTCCCAGGACAAGGACGACTGGGCCAGCCTCACCGACGAGGAGCGCGAGTGGTTCGTGTGGGGCATGTCGGCGTTCTTCCTCGGCGAGGAGCGGGTGACCACCCAGTTCTCGGGGCTCGTGATGGCCTACGAGGACGAGCAGGAGGAGGCGTTCCTGACCACGCAGCAGGTCGACGAGGCGCGGCACATGCAGTTCTTCGACCGCTTCTACCGCGAGGTCGTCGGAATGGCCGACGCGGGCATCTCGGAGCGTCTGGCGAGAGTGCGCGAGGACGTCAACGACGACTTCGTGACGCTGTTCGACGAGGCGCTGGTTGACGCGGAGAAGCGGCTGATCGCCGATCCGGCCAACATCGAGGCGAAGGTCGACTACATAACCGCCTACCACATGGTGATCGAGGGCACGCTGGCGCTCACGGGCCAGTGGACGATCACCGATTACTGGGAGAAGACCGGCAAGATGGCCGGCTTCCTGGAGGGCTTCAAGAACGTCGCCCGCGACGAGCACCGCCACGTCGCCTACGGCACCTGGTACCTGAAGCAGGCCTGCGCGAAGGACGGAGCGATGGCCGACCGCGTGCGCGCCACGCTCCACGAGCTGCTTCCGATCGCGAGCGGCGTGCTGGTGCCGCCGGGCATGGACCCGAACGACTGGGAGCTGCTCGGCTACACCTCCGAGCAGGTCAACACGTTCGCCTTCACGGCGCTGACCAGGCGCCTCAAGGTGATCGGGGTGCCGTTGATCGCGGCGGAGCCCGCCGCCGCCTGGCTAGGCTCCGGCGACGAAGTCGCGGTACGCACGTGTGGACCTGCCGGGTCAGGGCGCCAACCTGACCCGCCAGACACCTCCGTAGGCTAGCCGCGACTGTCGTCGCTAGCCCGATCCGAGCTCGCGCAGTTTTGCCCAGCGGGGGTCGGGCTCCGTCTCGTGCCGGTGCTGCTCCGGATCGGCGTCGTTGAGCGAGGCGCCGCAGACCGGGCACAGTCCCCGGCAGTCGGACCGGCAGAGGGGCTGTAGGGGCAGCGCGAGCGCCAGGGCGTCGTGGGCCCATGAGCCGACATCGAGCTCGTCCTGCTCGATGTAGGGGCTGCGCAGCTCCTCGTCCTGGGTCCCGGGTTGATCGACCTCGCGCGCGTCGACCTCGACCGTGACCTCGGCGTCCTCGAGGCAGCGCATGCACGGCCCCGAGACCTGGGCGGTGAACCGCATCCGGACCGCGTAGCCCGCCGCGGTCCGCGACAGGTCGAGGCGGGCGTCCACGGAGTCGCCCGCAGCCGTGTAGCGCTCGCCGCCGAGCTCCAGCTCCCCCGGATCGGTCACCAGATCGAGGCGGCGGCCCTCGCCGGGCCGCAGCGCGAAACGCGCCAGATCGATGCTGTGATATGCCGCCTGCATCTCTCGAATCGAGATTAGCGTGAGCGCGCAATTCCACCTGAATCCCGACCTCTATCTCGACCGGATCCGGGCCGAGGTGCCGCGCTACGACGAGCTCCAGGAGCGCACGATCGAGGCGATCCCTGTCCCGCCCCGGCGGGTGCTCGAGCTCGGGGTGGGCACCGGCGAGACCGCGCGCCGGCTCCTGGCCCGCTACCCGGATGCCGAGCTGACCGGGCTGGACTCTCAGCCGGAGATGGTCTTCAAGGCGCGCGAGCTGGGGATCGAGGTGCGCCTGGCGCGAATGGAGGACCCGCTGCCCGACGGGCCCTGGGACCTGGTGGTCGCGGTGCTCTCCGTCCACCACCTCGACGAGGAGCAAAAGCGAGACCTGTTTCGCCGAGTGCGAGAGCAGTCGCGGGCGATGGTGATGGGAGACGTGGTGATCGCCGAACGCCAGGTGGCGCCGCTGGAGGAGGGGGTCGACCTGCCCTCGCGCGCGGTGGACCTGGCCGAGTGGTGCGGCGGCGAGATCGTCTGGGAGGCGGACGACCTGGCGGTGATCCGCGCCGTCTACGAACAAAAGAGCCCGCGCTAGGGCGGGCTCTTTCGAGGCCGCCTCGACGACGGCGGCACTCGCCTGTTGCCTTAAAGGGTAGCGCCCGCTCCGTACGATCCGCCCGCCCCGCAACCGAGGAGGAGACCTCCATGTCCAAGCTGCTCTACGAAAAGCGCGACCGGATCGCCTACCTGACGATCAACCGCCCCGAGGCCCGCAACGCGATCGACCCGGACGTCCACCGGCTGATGATCGAGGCCTGGGTCGACTTCCGGGACGACGACTCGGTGGACGTCGCGATCCTCACCGGCGCTGGAGACGAGGCCTTCTGCGCCGGCGCCGACCTGAAGACCTATATCCCGCAGATCATCGAGGAGGCGAGCCCCAGCCGCCTGCGAGAGATCGCCGAGCTGGGGCTGAACGGCTTCACCCGCGGCCTGCACCGGATCGAAAAGCCGATCATCGGGGCGATCAACGGCTGGGCGCTGGCCGGCGGCATGGAGACGGCGATGGCGTGCGACATCCGGATCGCCTCGGAGCGCGCCATGTTCGGCTCCTTCGAGGCGCGGCGCGGCTTTCACCACGGTGACGGCGGCCTGGTGAGGCTGGTCAACACCTGCGGCGTCGGCGTCGCCATGCAGATGCTGCTCACGGCGGAGCCGATCGACGCCGAGCGCGCCCTCCAGTGCAACATGGTGAGCAAGGTCGTCCCGCACGCGACGCTGATGGAGGAGGCGGAGCTGGTGGCCAGGCAGATCCTCCGCAATTCCCAAGCCGCGGTGCGCTCGGCCAAACAGACGATCCTCGACGTGATCGGCCAGCCGCTCGACTTCCAGCTGCGCACCGAAGCGTGGAACGCCTACACCTGCGCCGACCCGGAGGAGACGAAGGAGCTCCTGGAGCGCTTCTACGAGAAGACCGACGCGGGCCGCGCCGGGAGCCACGAAACCAGCCTCTGAGGCGCGCCTGTCAAGACCCCGGCTCGCGCCACATCTGCCACAGGGGCGGGCCGCCGGAGGGGAAGTTGAATTCGCCCGTGACCTCGAACCCGTGCCGCTCGTACAGGGCGCGACTGCGCACGGTGCTCGCCTCCAGGTAGGCGGGCGTGCCCTCCGCGTCGAGAGTCTCGAGCGCCGGGTGCATGAGCTTGGAGCCGATCCCCCTCCCCTGCGACTCGGGGGCGACGCCCATGATCGCCAGGTACCAGTGGGGCGGCTTGCGCGGATGCCTGCCCTCCATCCGCACCCTGGCGCGAAAGGCGAGCGGCAGCCGCGTCCCGAACACCCTCACCATCTCCGGCGCCTCCCGCAGGCTCGCGGTGAGCGGCACCCTCCAGGCATCCGGGGGCGCCCAGATCGCCCCGCCGGCCACCTCGTCCGTGGTCCAGACGAGCCCATGCGAGAGCGCGACCGCGCGCAGCTCGGTCTCGTAGAAGAGCCTCAGACGGCGAGTCCGGTCGCGCACCCGCGGTAAGAGGTGCGACCACCCGGGGTCGACTTGGAAAGCGCGCGCGAGCGCGTCGGCAAGGCGCGGGACGTCCCCGAGTGACGCCTTGCGGATCGTTTAGCCGACCTCGGCCGGCTCTTCCTCGCGCCCTGCGAGGCGGTCGCGGCCGCGGCGGACGGCGGCGAGGAACTTCTCGAGGTTGACCTCGAGCGTGGAGAGGATCTCGTCGGCGTAGTCCTCGGCGCCAAGGCGGATGGAGCGCTCGGTCTCCCGGGCGTCCTCGATGATCTCCTCGGCGGCGCGCTCCGCCTGCTTGTAGACCTCCTCCTCGGAGATCAGGCGGGCCTGCTGGTCGCGGGCCTCCTTGACCACGCGCTCAGCCTCGCGCTTGGCCTCGGCGAGCATCTCCTGGCGCTCCTTGACGATCCAGCGCGCCTGCTTGATCTCCTCGGGAATCGTGGCGCGCATCTGATCGAGGAGGTCGTAGATCTCCTCGCGGTCCACGCGCACCTGATCGGTGAGCGGCACCGGCCGCGCGTTGTGGATCAGGTCATCGAGCTTGTCGATCAGTACCAAAACGTCCATGAGAATCGTGAAAGCTTACGCGGAGCGGCGGAAATGCGGGCGCACAGTCGTATTTTCGACCCCGAATTGCAAGCTCCCGCCCGCGGGTGAAGCCCTCCTCCCTACCGCTTGAGGCGCTCGACCAACGCCTCGGCGACCGGGGGTGGGACCAGGTCCGAGACGTCGCCGCCGAAGGTGGCTATCTCCTTCACCCCGCTCGACCGGATGAAGCTGTAGGCGGGCGAGGCGAGGATGTAGAGGGACTCGATCTCCGGGGCCAGGTTGCGGTTCAGCTGGTTCATCTCGAACTCGTACTCGAAGTCCGAGATCGCCCGCAGGCCCTTGACGATCGCGCCCGCGCCGTGCTCCCGGGCAAAGTCGACGAGCAGCACCGAGAACGCGGCGATCTCGACATTGCCCAGGCCGTTGTCCGCGATTGCCTGCTCGATGAACCCCTTGCGCTCCTCGACCGTGAACACCGTCGTCTGCTTGCGGATCGGCTGATTCACGACGCCCACGACGACCCTCTCGAAGACCCTCGCGGCCCTGCTGATGATGTCCAGGTGCCCGTAGGTGACCGGATCGTAAGTGCCCGGGCAGATCGCCACGCGCCCGTCGGTCATCGGCCCGCCCCCGGCCGGTGGATCCGGATCAGGGTGTCGCCGTAGCGTCGCTCGGCCTCGAGCGGCAGGGACAGCTCGAGCGGCCGGCGCGCGGCGCTCTCGCAGATCAAGCGCCCGCCCTCGGCGAGCCTTCCGGGGATGAGCGAGTCGAGTTCCCCCTCAAGACGGTCGGCGAGTCTATAGGGCGGATCGCAGAAGATCAGGTCGAAGCGCCGGCGGGAGCGCCGCAGGTAGCGCAGGGCATCGGAGCGAACCACCTCGGCGCGGGCCTCCAGATCGAGCTCGCGCACGTTCCGCCGGGGAAGGGAGACCCGGGTGTCGACCAAGGTCGCGCGGTCGGCGCCCCGGGAGAGGGCCTCGATGCCCAGCGCCCCCGTGCCGCAGTAGAGGTCGAGAACGCTCGCCCCGCCGACCTCCCCCAGGATTGCGAACAGCGCCTCGCGCACGCGGTCCGCGGTCGGCCGGACGGCCGCCGAGCGCCGCGGCGGCGCCGCCAGGCGGCGTCCCTTGAGCGCGCCCGCGACGACCCTCATCTGGTGGGGCCTCTCACCCCACTACGCGGCGATCGGCTCGGCGCGCTCGTCGCCGAAGCGCTCCCGGGCAGCCTGGAGCAAGAGCCCCAGCTCGGGCGCATCGAGCGACCCGTGGCGGTCGAGCAGCTCGATCAGCTCACGCCGCGCCTCGGTGAGCACCGCGACGTCCTCGGGAAGCTCCGCAACGCGAAAGCGCGGCAGGCCGTGCTGCCGGGTGCCGAGGATCTCCCCCTCGCCGCGCAGCGCCAGGTCGACCTCCGCCAGCTTGAAGCCATCGCGCTCGGCCTCGATCGCCGCCAGGCGCCGGCGGGCCAACTCCGAGCCCGGGTCGGCGAACAGGATGCAGTGCGAGGCGTGCTCGCCACGCCCCACGCGGCCCCGAAGCTGATGTAGCTGGGAGAGGCCGTAGCGCTCCGCGCCCTCGACCACGATCACGGTGGCGTTGGCGACGTCGATCCCCACCTCGATCACGCTCGTCGCCACCAGCACGTTCGTCCGCCCGGCAGCAAACCGCTCCATCGCCGCCTGCTTCTCGCGCGGCGGCATCTGCCCGTGCAGCAGGCCGACCTCGAAGTCGGCGAACTCGCCGGCGCGCAGGCGGTCGGCCTCCTCGGCAGCGGCCTTGGCCTCGAGCTTTTCAGAGCCCTCGACCAGCGGACAGACGACGTACGCCTGGCGGCCCTCGCGCAGCCGCTCACGGATGAACTCGTAGGCGCCGGCCCGTTTCTCCTCCCCCACCACCCAGGTCTCGACCGGCTTGCGCCCCGCCGGGAGCTCGCGAAGGACGGTGGCGTCGAGATCGCCGTAGGCGGTCAGCGACAGGGTTCGCGGGATCGGCGTGGCGGTCATGTGAAGGACGTGCGGCGCCGCCCCCCGCGGGCCCTTGGCGTCGAGCGCGGTGCGCTGGCGGACGCCGAAGCGATGCTGCTCGTCCACCACGCAGACCGCCAGCCGGTCGAAGGCGACATCGGCCTCGATCAGCGCGTGAGTCCCCACCACCATCCCCAGCTCCCCGGAGGCGAGCCGCCCAAGCGCCTCGCGGCGCCGCGCCGCCGCCGTCGCGCTGGTCAGCAGGGTGAAGGGGACCTGCTGATTGGCCAGCAGCCGGTCGAGCGTTGCCGCGTGCTGCTCGGCGAGCGTCTCCGTTGGCGCCATCAGCGCCGCCTGGAAGCCGGCCTCGGCCGCGCGAAGCATCGCGTACGCGGCGAGGACCGTCTTGCCGGACCCCACCTCCCCCATGAGCAGGCGCTGCATGGGGCGTTCGGACCCAAGGTCGGCGTCGATCTCGGCCATCGCGCGTCGCTGATCGCCCGTGAGCTCGAACGGCAGCGATGCCAGCCAGCGCCCGAGGGGCTCGCCGGGCTCGCCGAGGGGGATGCCCGGGCGACTTGCCTCGCGTCCGCGGCGGCGCGCGACGAGCGCGGCCTGGTGCAGGAAGAGCTCCTCGAAGGCCAGGCGGTCTCGGGCAAGCTCCGCATCGGCCAGGCTCGGGGGGAAGTGCGCCGTCGCCAGGGCGTCGCCGGCGCCGGCCAGCCGGCGGCGCGCCCGAAGCTCGGCGGGGAGCGGCTCGAGCGCGTGCCGGGCGAGCGACTGGGCCTGCCAGGCCCAGTCGCGGATGCGCTGCGCCCGAAGCCGCTCCGAAGCCGGATGCACCGGGACGAGCCCGGTTGTGTGGATCCCCGTGGCACCGTCGCCCTCCGCGAACTCGTGCGCTTCCACCCGGAGCCCCGAGCGATCGAGCTTTCCGTACAGCAGCATCCGCGTCCCCTCGCGCAGCCGCTCGGCGAGCCACGGCTGGTTGAACCACACCGCCTTGCCCGGCCCCGATGCGTCCGCGACGGTCGCCTCGACGATCGTCAGCCCGCGCCGGCGGGTCGGCCGGAGCCTGGCCGAGCGCACCTCCACCAATACGGTCGCATGCTCGCCCAGCTTCAGCTCCCCAAGCGGCCGCGGCTCGTCTCGCTCGCGGTAGGAGTGGGGAACCCACTCCAGCAGGTCCCCCAGCTTCTCGATGCCCAGCTCCGCCGCCGCCGCCGCGAGCCGGGGGCCGGCGCCGCGAAGCGTGGTCAGCGAGGCACTGAGCACGCTCGGGCGGGGCGCGGAGCGAAGCGGCACCGAGGCAAGCCGCTCGCGGTCCTGGCGCTCCGTGGTCGCGAACGCGACCGGGGCGGCGGGCTCCGCCGCGCTTGGGGAGTCCCGAGGAGGGGCCGCCGCACCGCTCATCGCCTCAAGGCTACGGCGGCGCGAGGCCGGAACCCGTGCGGCTCGCTCGGCGCCTCAGGCCCGCGCCGCGGCCAGTTCCGGGTCGCTCACCTGCCCGGTCGGCTTGATGTTCTGGTTGAGCCGGAACAGGTTGGTCGGGTCGTAGCGATCCTTGAGGGCCTGAAGCCGCGCGTAGGTCTCCGGGCCGAACGCGGCGCGGACCCGGTCCTCCCCCTCCTCGCCGATGAAGTTGAGGTAGGCGCGGCCGGTCGTATACGGCTTGATTCGGTCGCCGAACTCCCGCGTCCAGTCGATGTTGGCGTCGTCATCCGCGGCATCCAGCCACATCGAGATGATGTGAAGGTTGAACGGAGCGCCCCGCTGGCCGAAGGCCATCGCGTCGTCCGGCACCCGCGAGATCGCGCCGCCGCCGGGGAGCACGAGGACCTGGCTGAGCGGCGACGGCCTCGACAGGTGGTACTCGCAGAGCAGGTCGATGGCCTCGTCGGGAAGCTCGGCCAGGAAGTTCGCCGTCCAGTAGTTGCGCCGGCCCGGCTGGTTTGGTGGATCGATGAGCTGCTGCACCGCGACGTAGGGGATCGGCTGCACCATGTCCATGGCGGGCGGGCCGAACTCCCGCAGCGGCTTCAGGGCGTCCTCGGCCTCTTCGAGCGGCCCCGCGTAGCAGAGCACTATGCCCAGCACCGGCTGGCCGCGGACCGGCTCGGGAACGAACTCCTCGGGCGGCGCCGAGATCAGCGCGCAGCCGGCGCAGACCTCGTCGGGCGCCTCGGCGATGAAGTCACGGAAGTGACGGAGCACCGCGCCGGCCATCGGGGCCGGGTACATCAGCATCCCACCGAGCAGCGTTGGCCCGATCGGTTGCAGCTCGAACTCGAACTCGGTGACCACGCCGAAGTTCCCGCCACCGCCCCGGGTGCCCCAGAACAGCTCGGCGTTCTCGGACTCCGAGGCCATCAGCGTGGCGCCGTCCGCGGTGACGATCTCCACCGAGCGCAGGCTGTCGCAGGTGAGGCCCAGCTTGCGTTCCAACCAACCCGAGCCGCTGCCCAGTGCGAGGCCGCCGACGCCCGTGGTCGAGTTCCGGCCGCCGGTCATCGCGAGGCCGTGCTCCTGGGTCGCGGGGTCGATGTCGCTCCAGAGCGCTCCACCCTGCACCCGCGCGAGCCGCGCTTCGGGATCGACCTCGACCCGGTTCATGGGACGCAGATCGACGCACACGCCCCCCTCGCAGACCGCGTGGCCGGTGACGCTGTGACCCCCGCAGTACACGGACAGGGGCAGCCCCTCGGAGCGCGCGAAATCGACCGCGGCGGCCACGTCGCCGGCGCCCTCGCACCGCGCGATCACCGCTGGGCGGCGGTCGATCATCCCGTTGAACACCCGCCGCAGCTCGTCGTAGCCCTGATCGTCCGGGCCGACGAGCTGTCCTTCGAATCGAGCCTCGAGCGGCTCCAGGTTCGTGGCCGTCACTGCTCCCCCTTTCGGACCTCGTTTCCGGCCAGACCTTAGCCAACTATGTTTCGCCGCCGTGGGCCGGATCGAGGAGAGACTCTCGGAGCTGGGGCTGGCGTTGCCGATACCGTTCGCCGCTCCCCCGGGGGTCGAGTTCAAGTTCGACCTGGTCAGGGTGAGCGGCGGCGTCGGCTACGTCTCCGGCCACCTTCCAACCGACGGCGCCGAGGTCCTGGTGCGGGGCAAGGTCGGCGACGAGCTCACGGTCGAGCAGGGCTACGAGGCGGCCCGCCTCACCGCCCTCGCGATCCTCGCCTCGCTGAAGCGAGAGCTGGGGGAGCTCGACCGCGTCACCGGCTGGGTCAAGGCGCTCGGCCTGGTCAACTGCTCCCCCGGCTTCAGCAAGACCCCGGCCGTGATCAACGGCTTCTCGGAGCTGATCCTCGAGCTCTGGGGCGAGGCCGGGCATCACGCCCGTTCGGCGATCGGGGCGGCGGAGCTCCCCTTCGACGTTCCGGTGGAGGTCGAAGCGGTGGTCGAGATCGACTAACCCGTGCCCTCGCCCGCGACCTGAAGCTCCGAGATCTCGAGCCAGACCAGGGTCGGGAAGGGCAGCGACCGGTTGCCCGGGCGGATCGGGCGGACCCAGCGGCGGGTCGGGAACACGAGCCCGCCCGCCTGCGCGTGCTCCGCGCAGTGATGCGCCGCCCTGGCCCATCCCCCGACCACCTCAGCGACGTAGTCGTGGCGGCGTAGGCGGCCCTGCGCGTCGAAGTAGAAGCTCTGCCGGCGCGAGTGCGTGTCGAGACCCTCGGGGAAGCCGGCCTCGAGACGCCGCCAGCTCTCCCCCTCCTCCTCCCAGGCATCGCCCTCGCTCACCTGCACGCCGTCGCGGGTGAGCAGCAGCGGCGCGGTGAGGTAGTTCCAGAGCGCGTAGCCCGCGAAGTAGGTCGAGTCGAGGGCGTCCCAGCGCAGGTTGCGGCGCAGCCCCGCGCGACCGAAGAAGGCCGGCCGCGGATCGTCCCGGGAAGCGACCACGTCGCCGGCGTCGGTCTCGATCCGCACCCGCCCCCGCTCGAAGACCCCGCGCTGCCCGTCCTCGGGAAAGGGCTCCAGCACCGCGCGCGGCTCACCCACGTCGACGGTGGCGTGGTAGTCGGCGAAGCGGTTACCGGGCACCCGAGTGCGGATCAGCAGCCCACCCGAGCGCACCCGGGCTCGAATGGTGCGCGCCGCCCGCCAGCGCTCGAGCCCCCCATGAGCCTCGAGCACCTCGTCCAACAGCGCGCTCATCCGCTTGGGCTAGGGACGAAGTCCCGGTCGATGCGAAGAGGCCTGCCGCGTCAGGCCGTGCCCTAGCCCGCCGAGCCAAGGCGACCGTCGTCCGGCGCAGCCGACGCGTAGGCGAAGCCGAGGCTTTCGCCGGATTTCTGCCTCATTGCGCAGCAATGAGCCACCAGTAGTGCGGCTGGCCGCCCCGGTGGAGCTCCAGCTCCACCCCGTCCGCGAGCTCGAGCGGCAGCTGGTCGAGGGGAATAGGAGCGCCCTCCCCCTCGATCACGATGACGATCTCGACCCCGTCGACGAGGCGCTCGACCGTCGCCGACAACGTGGAGCCCGCCCCTCCCCAGGCGACCACCTCCTCGCCCGCGAACCCGACGGCGTCGCCACGCACGAACCGGCCCTTCGCGTCCGGTCGCGCGGCCGGCGCGACCGCCCCCCACTTGATCTCCGCCAGCGCGGACTCCAGCCGCTCCGCGTTGCCGGCCGCGTCGCGCTCGGGGTCGAGCTCGACCAGCGCCGCCAGCGCCGCCTGCTGGGACAGCGAGGCGACCACGCGGGCGCGCTTCTCGGACAGCTTCGCGGCCTCCTGTGCGGCCAGGATCACGTTCGGCGAGTTGGGAAGGACCAGCACCTCCTCGGCGTACACGTCGTGGATCCCCGCGAGGATCTCGTAGGTGGAGGGGTTCAGAGTCGCTCCGCCGTCGACGACGTGAGCGCCGAGCGCCGTGAAGAGCGTCTTCATCCCGTCGCCCGCGGCCACTGCGACGACCCCGGTGAGCACCGGGGTGAGGCGGCGCTCGCGTGCCTCGATCTGCTCGCGCATGTCGCCGACGTCGAGCCGCTGCACGTCGCCGGCCTGCTCGAACACGGCCACGGCCACCTCGGGCTCGTCGGTGTGGACGTGCACCTTCAGGGTGGCCTGATCACCGACCACCAGCACCGAGTCACCGATCTCCTCCAGGCGCTTGACGAAGGAGCGCGACTTGAGCCCCTGCCCGGTGACGATGAAGTTCGTGCAGTAGCGAAAGCGGCTGTCGAAGTGATGCGGGCGCGTCTGCCTTGGCGGCTCGTGATACGCGACCTCCGGGGCCGCGTCGGCCTCGCCGCGGAGCCCGGCGACGATCCCCGCCAGGATCAACACCAGCCCGTGCGCGCCCGCGTCCACCACGCCGGCCTCCGCAAGCACGTCGAGCTGCTCGGGGGTTCGCTCGACGGCCTCCTGGCCCGCCCTGGCTGCCACCGCGAGCACCTCGGCCAGGAGCTCGTCCTGCTCGGCGTCGCCCGCCTGGGAGGAGAGGCGCTGGCGGTCCATGTGCGCCAGGTGCTGTGAGGCCGCGTGGGCCATCTCGCGGATCACGGTCAGCATCGTCCCCTCGGCGGGGTCACGCACGGATTCATAGGCGGCGTCGGCGGCGCTCGCGAAGGCCGCGGCCACGAGCACCGGGTCCACCAGCTCCCCGGGGCGGCTGGCCAGCTCCTCCGCCGCGCCGCGGACGATCTGGCTCAAGATCACGCCCGAGTTGCCGCGGGCCCCCATCAGGGCCGCCCGGGCGACGGCGTGGACGATCTGCTCGCGAGCGCGCTTGTCGATGGGCTGCCCGTCGAGGCCGTCGAGCTCGCTCATCACGGCGCGCATGGTCAGCGCCATGTTGTCCCCGGTGTCGCCATCGGCGACCGGGAACACGTTCAGGTCATTGACCTCCTGGCGGCGTTGCTCGAGGTGGGAGTAGGCGGCTTCGACGACCCGGCGAAAGCGCTCGATCGAGGTGTCCACCATCATCAACCGGCGGCTGCTCGCCTTCGGCTCCGCTGCCGCCGGGCTCGGGCGCGTTCGTAGTGGGGCATCGACTCGCTTCTACCGCGACTTCGTCGCTAGCCCCGGCGAGTCTAGTCGTCAGGCGGCTTTGTGACCTTGTTCGACTTCAGGCACCGGGTGCACACGTAGACCCGGCGGGTTCGGGCCCCGTCCTGGATCCGGACCTTCTGGAGGTTCGGGTCGAAGCGCCGCCGGGTGGCGACCATCGAGTGGCTGCGCGAGTTCCCGAACGCCGGGCCCTTGCCGCAGCTGAAGCACACCTTGGCCATGGGGCGCCGGATGGTAGCGGGGAGCTACCCGAGGGCTTCCCGAACCAGCGCCATCCGCATCACGGCGACGGCGGCGTTTCGGCCCTGATCGCGCTTGTCCCCGCCGGAGCGCGCCAGCGCCTGATCCATCGTCTCGCAGGTGATCACCCCGAAGGCGCAGGGAACCCCGGTCCCGAGCTGAACCTGCTGGATCCCGCGCGCCGCCTCCGAGCAGACGTAGTCGTAGTGGTCGGTCTCGCCGCGAATCACCACCCCCAGGCAGGCGACGCCGGCGAAGCGGCCCGACTCCGCGCACCACTTGGCGGCCAGGGGCAGCTCGAAGGCGCCGGGGGTCTCGAAGGTGTGCACCGACGCCGCGCTGACCCCGCCGGTGGAGAAGCCCTCGACGGCGCCGTTGACGAGCCGCTCGGCGAGCTCCTCGTAGAAGGTCCCCACGCAGACTGCGAACTCGCTGCGACCCAGCCGCTCGCGCTCGGCGGCCGAGAACTCCTCACCCATCCTCGGACTCGGACTCCTTCGCCCCCAGTGCCTCGCGCTCGACCTCGCTGCGATGCTCCTCGTGGATCATCTCCTCGTCGAGCGGCAGGCCCTGATGGTGAAGGGTGTGGCCGAGGCGCTCGCGCTTCGTGCGCAGGTATTCCTCGTTGTGCCGGTTCGGGACCGCCTGAATCGGGACCTGGTCGGCGACCGAGAGCCCGTATCCCTCCAGGCCGTGAATCTTTCTCGGGTTGTTGGTCAGGATGCGGATGCTGGTCAGCCCCAGGTCGACGAGGATCTGCGCCCCGATCCCGTAGTCGCGCAAATCGGCTGGCAGCCCAAGCCTCAGGTTCGCGTCCACCGTGTCGAACCCGTCCTCCTGCAGCCTGTAGGCGCGGAGCTTGTTCAGCAGGCCGATACCCCGCCCCTCCTGGGAGAGGTACAGGAGAACACCGCTCCCCTCGTTCGCGATCATCCCCAGCGCCGCCTCGAGCTGCTCGCCGCAATCGCAGCGAAGCGAGTGGAAGACGTCCCCCGTCAGGCACTCGGAGTGGACGCGCACCAGCACGTCGTCCTTGCCGCGAACGTCGCCCTTGACCATCGCCAGGTGGTGCTTTTCGTCGACCAGCGAGCGGTAGCCGACCGCGGCGAACTCCCCGAAGGCGGTCGGCAGGCGGGTCGAGACGACCCGCTCCACCAGCTTCTCGGTCCGCCGCCGGTAGGCGATCAGGTCGGCGACCGTGATCATCTTCAACCCGTGGCGCCCGCAGTACGGGATCAGGTCGGACACCCGGGCCATCGTCCCGTCCTCGTTCATGATCTCGCAGATCACCCCGGACGGGATCAGGCCCGCCAGGCGGGCCAGATCGACCGCCGCCTCGGTCTGGCCGGCTCGCTCCAGCACGCCGCCGTGCTTCGCCTTGAGCGGGAAGACGTGCCCGGGCTGGACGAGCCCCTCCGGCTTCGTCGTGGGGTCGATGGCGACCTGAATCGTGTGAGCGCGGTCGTGGGCGGAGATCCCGGTGGTCACCCCCTCCGCCGCCTCGACCGACACCGTGAAGTTGGTGTGGAACGCCGACTCGTTCTTGGCCGCCATCAGGTCGAGCCCCAGCTCGTCGCAGCGCTCCGGCGTCATCGCCAGGCAGATCAGCCCGCGCCCGTGCATGGCCATGAAGTTGATCGCCTCGGGGGTCGCGAACTGGGCGGCGAGGGTCAGGTCGCCCTCGTTCTCGCGGTGCTCGTCGTCGCAGACGACCACCATCCGGCCGCTTCGGATCTCCTCGATCGCCTCCTCGATGGACGCGAACGCGCTCTCAGCCATCTATCTCCTTTCCTCCCCAAAGCCTTGCACGAGCCGCTCCGCGTAGCGCGCGATCACGTCCACCTCCAGATTGACCCGGTCGCCGCCGGCCAGCTCGCCGAGCGTGGTCCGCTCCAGCGTCTCGGGGATCAGCGAGACCTCGAAGCCGTCGTCGGCCAGGGCGGCCACCGTGAGGCTGACGCCGTCCACGGTCACCGAGCCTCGCTCGACGACGAACCGGCCGAGCTCGGGCGGCGCCGCGAGCCGCAGGCGCCGGGCGAAGCCGTCCCCCCGCACCGCCCTCACCTCGCCGGTCCCGTCCACGTGTCCCTGAACGAGGTGACCGCCGAGGGGATCTCCCGCTCGCAGCGGCGGCTCGAGGTTGACGAGGCCGCCGGGCTCGAGCCTCCCGAGGGTGGTCACCGACAGCGTCTGGTTCGCCACGTCGGCCTCGAAGGCCCCGTCGGAGGCGGAGACCACCGTCAGGCAGGCGCCGCTGACCGACACCGAGTCGCCCGCGCCGAGCTCCGCGGCGAGCCCGGCCCCGACCCGCAGGCGCGCGCCCTGGTCGCTCCGCCGGATCTCCTCGACGGTGCCCATCTCGCGCACGATGCCCGTGAACATCCCCTCACCACTCCCGAAGGCGGGCGCGGACCAGGAGGTCCTCGCCCGAGCGCTCCGCTTCCATGGCGAGGGCCGGCGTTGCGTCGGCGATCCGGGCGGCGCCCTCACCCGCGGCCAGCGGCCTCGCGTCCGCGCCCCCCAGCACGAGGGGGGCGATGAAGAGCCGCAGCTCGTCGATCTCGCCGGCATCGAGGAACGAGCCGGACAGGGTAGGGCCGCCCTCCAGCAGCAACGAGATGATCCCGCGGCGGCCAAACTCGGCGAGCGCGGCGACGACGCGGGCGGGCGGCTTCCCGTCGCAGACGATCAGCTCGGCGCCGGCCTTCCGGAGCGCCTCCACCCGCTCGCCGGGCGCGGCGGGGGAGACGATCACGACCAGCGGGGCCTGGTCGATCGAGCCGATCAGCCGGGAGCCCAGCGGCAGGCGGGCCCCGGAGTCGAACACGACCCGGGTGGGTTGGCGGGAATCGGCCCCCACTGTGGGCGCCCTCGCGGTGAGCAGCGGGTCGTCGGCCAGCGCGGTGCCGATCCCGACGCAGACGGCGTCGCACTCGGCCCGCCAGCGGTGAGCGAGGGCGCGGCTGTCCTCGCCGGAGATCCACCTCGAGTCGCCGCCCGCGCTCGCCACCCGGCCGTCGAGGCTGAGGGCCGACTTCAAGAGCACGAGCGGGCGGCCCGTGCGGGTGTGCTTTCGAAAGGCCTGATTCAGAAGCCGCGCGGCGGCCGCCTCGGGGCCGTTGGCCAGCTCGACCTCGATGCCCTCGTCGCGAAGGATCCCCGGGCCGCGGCCGCTCGCCTTCTCGCTCGGGTCCTCCGAGGCGATCACGACGCGCGCGATCCCCGCCGAGAGGATGGCGCCTGTGCAGGGCGGCTGGCGCCCCTGGTGGGCGCAGGGCTCCAGGGTCACGTACAGGGTCGCCCCCAACGGGTCGTCTCCCCTGGCGCGGCAGTCGTCCAGGGCCGCGACCTCGGCGTGGGGCCCGCCCAGCCGGGCGTGGAACCCCTCGCCGATCGGCTCGCCGTCGCGCACCAGCACGGCGCCGACGAGGGGGTTGGGGCTGACCTTGCCGCGGCCGCCCTCGGCCAGCTCCAGCGCCCTTCGGAGGTGGAGCCGATCCTCTGCTGTGACGACGTTGGGCATCTGCCTGATGGTAGGCCGCGCCTCTCCTGATTGACTGGTCAGTCAACTGGATTGTACGCCCTCGCGCGCGCGTCAGGGGGTGGCTGCGCTTAAGGTGCCCGACCGATGGCGCGCGAGGTAGCGGAGGCGGAGGCGAGGCGCTTCGGCCGCGCCGCCGGATTGCTGTCGATCGGGATCGGCTCGGCCGGCCTTCTCACCTACGTCTACTTCTCGCTCGCCTCGCACACCCTGGGCAAGGTGGCCTACGGCGAGCTGGTCGTCCTGTGGTCGGCCGTCTTCGTCACCATCTCGACCCTCTTTCGCCCGGTCGAGCAGCTGCTCTCGCGGACGATCGCCGAGCGCCAGGCGAACGAGCAGCCGATCCGCCAGCCGCTGCGGGTCGCGGCGACGATCCAGCTCGGCCTGGCCGTCGCCTTCGCCATCTGTGCCCTCGCCCTCCGGGAGCCCCTCCAGGACGAGCTCCTGTCGGGCAACGAGACCCTGTACTGGATCATGGTCGGCGCGGCGCTCGCCTTCAGCGCGAGCTTCTTCGCCCGCGGCTTTCTGGCCGGAACTCGGCGCTTCACTTTCTACGCCCTGCTGCTGCTCGCCGAGTCCACGGCCCGGGTCTCGTTTGCGCTCGCGGTCGCGGTCGGCATCGCCAGCGGCCAGACCGCGGTCGCCCTGGGGATCGTCGCCGCCCCCGTGCTGAGCCTGACGGTCGTTCCGCTCGCCTTTGCCGGCCGCGCGGTGGCCAGGAGCCGAGCGGAACCGCCGGCGCCGGCGCCGCCGGCATCGGCATCGAGTCAGCCCGAGTTCACGCTCGCCGCGGGCGGCGGCTTCGCCGCCGCCGTGCTCCTGATCATGGTTTCGGAGCAGACCCTCCTGAACGCCGGGCCGCTGGTGGTCCAGGCGACGGAGGGCGCCGCGGCGGCGGGCTTCATCTTCAACGTGTTGATGATCGCGCGCGCCCCGCTGGTCCTCTTCCAGGCGGTGGCCACCAGCCTCCTCCCCCACCTGACGCGTCTGCGCTCCAGCGCCGACGCGGGCGATGCGGAGGCCTTCCGGCTCTCGGTTCGGCTGACGATCGCCGCGATCTGCGCCTTCGCGGCCACGGTCGGGCTGGTCGTCTTGATCGCCGGCCCCGAGCTGATGCAGCTCGCCTTCGGCGACAAGTTCGACTACGACCGCGTCGGCCTGGAGATCGTCACCGCGGGCATGGGCTTCTACCTCGCCTCGGTGACCCTCAACCAGGCGGCGCTGGCACAGGGCCAGGTTCGCCGCGCCGCCGCGTGCTGGGTTGGCTGCGCGCTGGCCTTCATCGGCTGGACCCTGCTGCCGGTGATGGACGAGTTCCGTCGCGTGGAGGTCGGGTTCGCCGGCGCGGCAGCGCTGCTCTGCGCGCTGCTCTACGTGCTGTACCGCCGCCCGCGGGCGCGCCCGGAGGACGTGGTCCAGCCCGACTCGCCGCAGGAGATCGAGGCCCGCCTAGCGGCAGCAGACTGAAGCTGGTTGAATCGGGCTAGCGACGAAGTCGCGGTAGCAACGTGTAGACCTGCCGGGTAAGGCCGGCGCCCTAACCCGCCGCCCCCGGAGTCGGGAGCAGACGTAGAATGCCCGAGCCGAAGGCCGAGGGCCAGTGATTTTGGGCGGGAGACGAGGAGGCGGCGGAGTTATTCCGCGCCGGCCGCTTCGGCAATCCGCCGGTAGGCCTCCGCCGGCTCCGGATCCCCGAACACCGCGGACCCGGCCACGAACAGGCTCGCGCCCGCCTGGGCGACGCCACCCACGGTCTCCGCGTCCATGCCGCCATCCACCTCGATCACCGGAGCCGGCGCCAGGCCGCGCAGCCTCGAGACCTTGTCCGGCGCCGAGGCGATGAACGGCTGGCCTCCCCAGCCCGGGTTGACGGACATGCACAGGACCAGGTCGGCGGCCGCGGTCAGCTCCGTCACCGACTCGGCGGGCGTCCCCGGGTTGAGCGCCAAGCCGGCCAGGCAACCGGCCTCGCGGATCGCCCCGAGGGTGCGATGGGCGTGAGCATCGGCCTCGAAGTGGAAGCTGATGCAGTCGGCGCCCGCCCGCGCGAACTCGGCCACCTGGTCGGCGGGACGCTCGATCATCAGGTGCACGTCCAGCGCGCCGCCACCGTCGTGGACCCGGTCGGCGATCGAGCCCGCCACCAGCGGCCCGATCGTGATCGGCGGGACGAAGTGGCCGTCCATCACGTCAACGTGGATCAGCCGAGCGCCAGCGGCCATCACCTCGTCGATCTGCGCGCCCAGCCTGGAGAAGTCGGCCGACAGGATCGACGGCGCCACCCGCTTGCCCGTGAACAGCTCCCGGGCCTCGATCAGATCGACCTCAGCATTGAGCCGCCGCAGTGCTGGCAAAGCATGTCCTCGGTGGCGCTCATGCGCGCGAGCGTCTGGTGCTCACCGCAGTCCGGGCATGCCGAGACCAGCTCGTAGCGCCGCAGGCAGTAGACGCAGCGGAAGCGCCCCGGCAGCTGGGTGGGGCGCAGCCAGGGCTCGCCGCAGCCGGGACAGACCGGGCGCTGAAGCGTCATCCCTCCCTCTTTGGAGCTCCGGGCCACGGCCAGCGGATCGTAGCCGCCTGCGAGGTCACGCCGCCACCCGCGGCGGCGGATGGCCGCGCAGGTAGGCATCGGCGGGCATCGGGCGCTTCCCGGGGGGCTGAACGACGTCCAGCCGCAGCACGCCCTCGCCGCACCCGAGCCGCAGCGCGCCGCCATCGGCGGCCAGCTGCCCCGCCGGAAGCGACCCGCTCTCGGCCGAGGCCGCCCGAACGCCGAGCCGCTGCCCGCCGTCCAGCTCCAGGTAGGCGCCAACGTGCGGGTTGAGCGCGCGCACCGTGCGCTCCAGTACGGCGGACGGGCGCGCCGGGTCCAGGCGGCGCTCGGCGGGCGAGATCTTGTCGGCATAGGTGGCCAGGGAGTCGTCCTGGTCCGTGAAGTCGAGCCGCCCGGCGGCGCGCAGGTCCAGCGCCCGCACGAGCACCTCGCCCGCGAGCTCGGCGAGGCGGGCCGAAAGGGCTCCGTAGTCGTCGGAGGGCTCGATGGGCGTCCGCTCGGCGAGCGCCACCGCGCCGGAGTCGAGCCCCGCCTCGACTCGCATGATCGTCACGCCGGTCTCCGCGTCGCCCGCCATGATCGCGCGCTCGATCGGGGCCGCGCCACGCCACCGCGGGATCAGCGACGGATGCACGTTCAGCATCTCCAGCTCGGTCAGCAGCGGCTCGCGGATCAGCTGTCCGAACGCGCACACGACCCCGACCTGGGCCTCGCTGGCGCGGATTCGCTCCACCGGCTCCGCGTCGCTGACCCGGGCGGTCTGGCAAAGCTCGATGCCGAGCTCGCGGGCGGCCGCGGCGGCCGGCGGCGGGGCGCGCTTGCGTCCCCGCCCCCGAGGGCTGTCCGGGGGAGTGACGACCAGGACCGGCCGGTGCGGCGAGGCATCCAGGCGGCGCAGCACCGCAACCGCGAACTCGGAGGTCCCCAGGTAGGCCGTTCTCACACGTCGTCGGCCGATTCCGAGGGGACCTCGTCCGGCTCGGGGCTGTAAGTGGTCTCCTCACGCAGCGCCCGCAACGCTCCCTTTCGCTGGTCGCGCTCCGTTCGGTCGAGGATCAGCACCCCGTCCAGGTGATCGATCTCGTGCTGGAGGACGCGGGCCTCCAGGCCGGAGGCCTCGACCAGGAGTGGCTCACCGCGCACATCGCGGCCCCGCACCCGCGCGTGCAGCGGGCGCTCGACGTCGACCACGATCCCGGGCAGGCTCAGGCAGCCCTCCTGGGCGATCGCCAGCTCGCCGGAGACCCATTCCAGCTCCGGGTTGACGATCGCGGTCGGGGTGGCGTCGAGCCCCGCCTGCACCACCAGCAGGCGGTGCATGATCCCGAGCTGGGTCGCCGCCAGGCCCACGCCAAGCGCGTCGCGCATGATCGAGACCATCTGCCCGGCCTCGCGCTCGAGCTCCGGCCCGAAGCTCGTCAGCTCCGAGGCCCGCGACTTCAGCACCGGATCCCCGAAGGTCCGAACCTGGGCAAGCGCTGCCGCCCGGCGCTCGCGCGTCTCCGGGGTCGAGCTCGGCGACGGCGTCGTCGCCGGGGCCCTCAGGGCTGAGCGGCTGCTCCTCCCGGAGGGCGGTCGGGTCAGGGGAATCGCTCATTGGCGCGAGTGTAGGTCAGCCGAGCCGGGACGGCCCCTCACTGCGGGTCGACGTCGACGCTCACCGCGGTGCCCCGCAGCTGCCGTCCCCCGGCGAGGCCCTCGACCGCCTCGCGGACGGCGGTCACGGCCTCCGCCCTGTGCTCGGCCTTGATCAGCAGCTGACGGCGGTGGCGGCCGCGAAGTCGGAAGCGGGGAGCCGGCCCCAGGAGCTCGGCGCCGGCGGGCAGGCCGTCCGCCAACGCTCGGCGAGCCCGTTCGGAGACCTCCTGCACGCGCCCGGCCTCGTCCGACGTCAGCTCGATCCGGATCAAGTGCGAGAAGGGCGGATAGCGAAGCGCTCGGCGGCGCTCCAGCTCGCCGGCGAGGAAGCCGGGCGCGTCGTGTTCCGCCGCGTGGCGGATCGCTGCGGCCTCGGGCGCCAGGGTCTGGACCAGCACCCGGCCGCCACGCTCCCCGCGCCCGCTGCGCCCGGCAAGCTGGGCCACGAGCGCGAAGGTGCGCTCCTCGGCACGGAAGTCGGGGAAGCGAAGCGTCGCGTCGGCGTCGAGCACCACGCTCAGCACCACATCGGGGAAGTCGTGTCCCTTGGCGACCATCTGGGTGCCCACCAGGACGCCCGACTCCGCCTCCTGGAAGCGGCGCAGGATCTCGGCATGGCCACCCGGGTGGGCGGCGCTGTCGGAGTCGAGGCGGAACACGGGCAGGGGCGCCACCGCCTGGTCGAGCACGGTGGCCAGGCGCTCGGTGCCCACGCCGTGGCGGGCGAGGGCCACCGAGCCGCACTCGGGGCACGACTCCGAGACCGGCGCGGCGTGGCCGCAGTGGTGACACTGAAGGCGCTGCTCACCCTTGTGGAGGACCAGCGAGACCTCGCAGCGATCGCACCGGAATGCGTGCCCGCAGGCTCGGCAGCAAACGAACGGCGACCAGCCACGCCGGTTCAGCAGGACGATGGCCTTGCCGCTGACGTCGCGAAGGCCGGCGAGCGCCTCCAGCGTGCGCGGGTGAAAGGGGCCCGAGCGGGGCGAGCCGCCACGCAGGTCCACGATCTCGACCGGCGGCAGCTCGCGGCCGTCGGCCCGGTGCGTCAGCTCGAGCCGCCGCAAGCCCAGCCAGCTCTCCGGCCGGGGCGTGGCGCTGCCGGCGAGCAGCGCCGCCCCCGCTTCGCTCGCCCGGTGGCGGGCCACCTCGCGCGCGTCGTAGCGCGGATCGCCCTCCTGCTTGTAGGAGGCGTCGTGCTCCTCGTCGACCACCATCAGGCCCAGGTCGCTCACCGGGGCGAAGACCGCCGAGCGCGGGCCGACGCAGATCCGCGCCTGGCCCGAATGCAGGCGCTGCCACTCGTCGCGGCGCTCCCCCGGCGTCAGCCGCGAATGGAGCAGCGCCACGCGGTCGCCGAACCGCGCCGCGAACCGCGAGATCGCCTGGGGCGTCAGCCCGATCTCCGGCACGAGCACGATCGCGCCCTTCTCCCGCGCCAGCGCCGCCTCGGTGGCCGCCAGGTAGACCTCGGTCTTGCCCGAGCCCGTGACCCCGTGCAGCAGGTGCTCGCGGCCGGCGCCGCCGTCCATCGCCGCGACGATCGCCTCGACCGCCGCGCCCTGCTCGGCCGACAGCGGCGGCCGGCTCGACGGGGCGCCGACCTCCACCACCCGCGGGCGCCGCAGGCGTTGCTCGTGGCGGAGCCTGACGAGCCCCCGCGCCTCCAGGCGGCCCAGCGTCGCCCTGTCGATCCCGTCGTCGGCCTCGAGCCGGCGCGCCGAGAGCTCGGTGCCGTCCGGCGCGCCCTCCCCCGCCAGCCTCTCGAGCGCGCGGCGCTGCCGCGGCCCCAGCCGGGTGCCGTCGCCAAGCGCCCCCCGGCCGGCCGCGGTGGCGGCGGCGAGCGTCTCGAGCCTCGGCCCCGCCCCCCGCCCAGCCCGGCCCACGGTGGGCGGCAGCACGAGCTCCAGCCCACGGGCCGGGGTCGAGCAGTACTCGCGGGCCACCCGGATGCCGAGCCGGACGAGCTCGGGCGTCGCCCCCGCCGCCAGGGCCTCGATCGGCTCGGCGAGCCGTTCGGGTGGCAGCTCGCTCGACTCGGCGACGTCGACCACGACCCCGATCACCCGCCGGCGGCCGAACGGGACCAGCAGGACGCTGCCGACGCCGACCTCGCCCAGCCGCTCCGGCAGGCGGTAGTCGAACGGCCCCCGCAGCGCCCGGGCGGTGGTCAGCGGCTCAACCTTCGCGATCGCCATGCGCAAGAGAACCTAGGCGCGGCGGCGGACGCCGCAGGGTCTGAGTGCTCGCCGCCGCACTAAGCTTGCGTCGTGGCGCCCAAGCTGGCACCCGGGGAGCAGGTGATGTTCGACGGGCATCCCTCGTGGCGCTCGATCATCGCCTTCTACGTCAAGGGGCTTCTGCTGGTCCTGATCGCCGCCTTCGGGGTCGCGATCGTCACCGGGATCACGGGCGAGACCGACTCCGGCATGGTCGGCCTGGTGGCGGTGATCGGGGTTGCGGTCATCGTCCTGGCCGGGTTCATCAAGCGGATCACTACCCACTACACGATCACCACCCGACGCCTCCACATCAAGCGGGGAATCATCGCCCGCGAGATCCAGGAGACGCGGCTGGAGCGGGTGCAGAACGTCAACTACAACCAGTCGCTGATTCAGCGCATGCTGCAGGTCGGCGACGTGGACTTCGACACCGCCGCCGGCGACGACTACAACTTCATCTTCGCCGGCGTCGCGAACCCCGACGAGGTGGTCGAGCAGGTGGATCGCGCCACGCACGCCGCCGCCCCGGCCTCGGGGCTCGGGGACGAGCCCACCTCTCAGACGGAGCCCCGCTAGGAGACGTCGGCCGTGGCGCCGGCCTGCGCCCCGGCGCCCTCGAGGCCGGCCGCGGCGCGGAGCGCATCGACGCGGTCGGTGCGCTCCCAGGTGAAGTCGTGATCGGTGCGGCCGAAGTGGCCGTACGCGGCGGTCTTCTGGAAGATGGGCCGCCGCAGGTCGAGGTCACGGACGATGGCGCCGGGCCGCAGGTCGAACACCTCGTTGACCACCCGGACCAGCTCGGGGTCGGGGAGCTTTCCGGTGCCGAAGGCCTCGACCATCAGGGAGACGGGGTGGGCGACGCCGATCGCGTATGCGACCTGGACCTCGCACCGATCGGCGAGCCCGGCGGCGACCACGTTCTTGGCCACATGGCGGGCGGCGTAGGCGCCGGAGCGGTCCACCTTGGAGGGGTCCTTGCCGGAGAAGCAGCCGCCGCCGTGCCGGCCGACGCCGCCGTAGGTGTCGACGATCACCTTGCGGCCGGTGAGGCCGCAGTCGCCCTGCGGGCCGCCGATCTCGAACTTGCCGGTGGGGTTGACCATGAAGCTCTCGTAGAGCTCCTTGTCGGTGAACAGCTCCTTGTATTCCTCGTGCAGGACCGGCTCCACGACGTGCTCCCACAGGTCGGGCTTGATCAGCGTCTCGCCGTCGATGTCCGGCTTGTGCTGGGCGGAGATCAGCACCTTCACGATCTCCACCGGCCGATCGTTCTCGTAGCGGATGGTCACCTGGGTCTTGCCGTCCGGGCGCAGATAGGGGATCACCTCGGCCTTGCGAACCTCGGACAGGCGATGGGCGATCGTGTGCGCGATCTGGATCGGCATCGGCATCAGCGCCCGCGTCTCGCGCGTCGCGTAGCCGAACATCATTCCCTGGTCGCCGGCGCCGATCCGATCCAGCTCGTCCTCGTCATTGGGATCGGTCCGCGCCTCGTACGCGACGTCCACTCCCTGGGCGATGTCAGGCGATTGCTCGTCGATCGCGGTGACCACCGAGCAGGTGTCAGCGTCGAATCCGTACTTGGCCCGGTCGTAGCCGATCCGTCGCAGGGTCGCCCGGGCGACCCGCGGGATGTCGACGTAGATCTCGGTGCTGATCTCGCCGGCCACCACCACGAGGCCCGTGTTGACCAGGCATTCGCAGGCCACCCGCGCCTGCGGGTCGCCGGTCAAGACGGCGTCCAGGACGCCGTCGGAGATCTGATCGCAGATCTTGTCCGGGTGGCCCTCGGTGACCGACTCGGAGGTGAACAGGAACTCCCGCACGGACGCGACTGTACCGAAAGGCAGGCCCGGCGGCGGGCGTTAGTCGGCGGGCGGCACGCCCTCCGGGGCGTCGATCGTTCGGGGGCTGCCACCGCCACCTCCAACGATCAGGCGAGCGTCGGTCGACAGCTCCTCGGGGCTGGACCGGATCGCCACGCCCAGGGCCCGCAGCGCCTGGATCTCGGAGGCGAAGGTGATGTAGGCCGGGTCCTCGCTGAGCCCGGCGCTCTCGCCGAGCGCGATCAGGCCTCCGAGGTCCAGGTAGCCGAGCACCGAGAGATCGCCTCCAAGCCCGTCGGTTGCCCGGCCGAAGAGCTCCTCCCCGCCCAGGCCGCCCTCGTCAGTCGCGAGCTGCTTGACCGCCGCGGGGTCGGTGGCGATCACCAGGGTCGACCCGTCGAGCGCGTAGGTGAGCTCGGCCGTGGGCGAGACCCGCACGCTGTGCGCGGTCAGGCCGTCGACCTCCCGCTCGCTGACCACGGGCGCCTGGAACGCCTCGCTGGAGGGGTTGAGCGCCTGGGTGATCGGGCCCACCAGGCGGGCCAGGGCCTCGCCGGCCCGATCAGGGTCGACGTCGTCGGCGATCAGCTCGAGGAACGGGACCTGCGAGCCGCGTGGGGCCGGCTGCAGCGCGATGGCGGCCTCGCCGCCCAGCGAGGGCAGGAGGTCCTGCTCGAGATCGACCTCGCCCAGCGTCCTCACCCGCTCGAGCAGGTCGCCGACCGCCGCCGCCAGCCCGGGCTCGGTGGCCCTCGCCTGCTTCAGCAGCGAGCTCAGCGTCTTCCCGGGGTCGCCGAAGCCCAGGTAGCCGAGCGTCTCACCGGGCAAGGTGCCGGCCAGGTCGGGCTCGAAGGAAGGGAAGGCCGAGAAGAAGCCGGGGTGCCGCTTGGCCCTGCGCGGCGCGAGCTCGGAGCGCACGGCAAGCTCCAGCCCGTCGTCGTCCGCAACCAGCGCCACCGCGACGCCCTCGCTGGCGTCCGGGTTGACGAGCGTGCTGAGCGTGGCCAGCGGCCCGGCTGGGCCGGCGACGAGCTCCGCGATGCCGTCGGCGGACAGATAGGCGTCGGCGAGGCGCTTGTCGGGGAGAGCGTCGCGGGCCGCGCTCGCCTTTCCATCGTCAGCCAGGGAACCGGTGCCCTTCGCGCCGCTGGCGGCGTCGATCGCCTTCCGCACGCCGCCCTGGGTTCCGATTACGAGGAAGCCGTCGACCAGCGCGGTCGCCAGCCCACGGCGATCGACGCTCATCTTTTGGCCTCGGTAGGTCGCCGAGCCTGCGCTGCCGGCCGCGATCGAATCGGCGAACTCGCGCGCAGCCGCGTCGTCGCTTGCCTCCAGCAGCTGGACCTGCTCATCCACGCCACCGTCCGCGGGCACGATCGCCAGCGCCGCCTCGCCGCCGAACCAGGGCTCGATGTCGCGCTCGAAGTCGGGCGGTGCCCCGTTCGGCCCCGGCAGCTGGGACAGCGTCAGGGCGGTCGCCTGCTTCGTGATCCCGGGAACGCGCTCGAGGACCTGGGCGGCCTCCTCGTATTGCTCGGTGTCGGGGTCGACGTTCAGGTGCACATAGGCAAGCGCGTCCTCGGAAATGAGCTGGATCGCGTCGTCGGCGGGGGGACACCTGTCACCGCCCGGAGCCTCACAGGGAAGCGCCGGCACGACCAAGGACCAGACGAGGGCCAGCGCCACGACGGCGCCCCCCGCCAGCGCGAGGCGGAGCCGGGCTTCGTTCGAGAGGCCGGACCAGAACCCCCGAGACCCCCGCTGGACCGCCCCCGGAACCCGTCTGGCCACGCGCCCGGCCGCGAAGGCGGCGTCCTCGACCGCGAACCGCGCGTCCCGCAGCCGCTCCTTGACCGGTGCGAATCGGGATGGCCGCAAGAGCGGCCAGCTTGCCCGGCGGCGGCGGCGGAGCCATTCCGGCCGCTTCGGGCGAGGCAGGCGTGGTCGCGGCAGTCGAGGGCGAGGGATTCGCATGGGCGGCTCTTATACCTACCTATTGCGGCTGTGTCGCCAGTCCGGATCGGGTCCTCCGCCGCCGGCCCGAGCGGGGGACGAAGTCGATCACCAGGGGAACGCCCTGGAGCTCGTAGGCATCGCGGAGGCGGTTCTCCAGGTGGAATGCCCACTCGCGCGTGATCAGGCGGCGATCGTTGACCTGGATCGCGAAGCGGGGCGGCCGGCGCCCCACCTGCGCCGCGTAGTACAGGCGCAGGCGGCGCCCGCGCTTGACGGGCGGCGGCCGGGCGGCGAGCAGGTCCTGTACGAAGCGGTTCAGCTCGGGGGTCGGGATGCGCGAGGCGCGGCGGTCGGCGAGCTCGATCGAGCGCTCCAGCAGCTTCGGCAGGTTGCGCCCGGTGAGCGCCGAGCAGGTGACGACCGGCGGCCGGAGGCGGAGGCGCTTCTCCAGCCTCGCCGTGGCGTGCTCGAGATCGGTCTCGCCCACGTCCCACTTGTTCAAGGCCACCAGCGTGGCGCACCCGGATCGCATCGCCAGCTCGGCGACCCTCAGGTCCTCGGAGGTAACGCCCTCCGAGGCGTCGCAGACGACCAGCGCCACGTCGGCGCGCCCGGCCGCCCGCTCGGAGCGAAGCTGCGCGTAGTAGGCGACCGTGCCGGCGACCCTGGTGCGGCGTCGCAGGCCCGCCGTGTCCACCAGGACGAGGCGGCGGCCGTCGAACTCGAGCTCTGTGTCGATCGCGTCGCGAGTCGTGCCCGCGATCTCGGAGACGACCACCCGCTCGGTGCCGAGGAAGGCGTTGACGAGCGAGGACTTGCCGACGTTGGGCCTCCCGATGACGGCGACGTGAATAACTCCGCCGGGATGCTCGGCTACCGCGACTTCGTCGCTAGCCCGGGCCTCGCCACCCTTGACCAGCTCCACGAGCCGGTCCAGCAGGTCGCCCGTCCCGTGGCCGTGGGTGGCCGAGACGGGATGCGGGTTCCCGAGGCCGAGCCGGTGGAACTCCGCCGCCAGGTAGGCGTCGCCGGGCTCGTCGATCTTGTTGGCGACCACGACCACGGGCACCTCCCCGCGGCGCAGGATCTCGGCGACCTCGGCGTCACCCTGTCGCAGGCCGGCGCGGGCGTCCACCACCAGCGCCACGGCGTCCGCCTCGGCGATCGCCTCGCGCGCCTGGCGCTGAACCGCCGCCGACAGCGAATCCTCGGCCGCGAGGTCCACCCCGCCGGTGTCGACGAGTCGCAGGCGGCGGCCGTTCCACTCGCACTCGAGCGCCTTGCGATCGCGGGTCACGCCGGCGTCGGGGTGGACGACGGCATCCCGGCCGCCCGCCAGCCGATTGGCGAGCGTGGACTTGCCGACATTGGGGAAGCCGACCACGGCGATCTGCGGAACGCGGCCGGCGGTCACGATCCCCCCACTCCCCGCTGGGTGGCGAGCTCCGCGATCCGGGCCGCGACCTGGTCGGCGCTCAGCCCGGTGGTGTCGATCTCCACGGCGTCATCCGCGGCGCGCAGGGCGCCGTGCTCGCGGTCGCGGTCGCGGGCATCCCTGGATGCCTGCGCCGCTCGCACGTCGGCCAGCGGCTCGCCGGTCTCGGCGGCGCGCCGCCGGGCTCGCTCAACGTCGCTCGCGGTCAGGAAGACCTTGAGCGTCGCGTCCGGGCTGACCACCGTGCCGATGTCGCGGCCCTCGGCGACGTAGTCGCCGCCGGCGATCATCGCCCGCTGGCGCTCGACCATCGCCGCCCGGACCTCGGGATGCACCGAGACGCGCGAGGCGGCGGCCGAGACCTCGGCGGCGCGGATGGCCTCGGTCACGTCCTCGCCGTCAAGCGATACGCGTCCGTCCTCCAGCGCCAAGCGCAGGCCGCCGACCAGGCGGCCCAGGGCGGCCCCGTCGTCGAGGCCGGCGCCGGCAGCGCAGCGCCGCCAGGGCGACGCACCGGTACATCGCCCCCGAGTCGAGGTAGGTGAGCCCCAGGGCGCGGGCGACGGCCCGGGCGACAGTCGATTTGCCCGCACCGGCCGGGCCGTCGATGGCGATGACCATGCGGGTGAGGATAGAGTTGAGCGAATGCGGAGCTGGGACATCTCGACGCTGGACGTCCAACCGCACAGCCCGGCCGTCCTGGACTCTGAGGTGGAGGGGCGCGCCATCGTCATCCACCTTCCGGCCGGCGAGCAGCTCGGCGAGCACCAGGTATATGAGAGGGCCTGGCTCCTGGTCGTCTCGGGCGCAATCGAGATCGACGGGCCGGGCGGCGACGCGACCAGCGGCGGGCCGGGACTGCTCGCCGAGTTCGACCCGAACGAGCGGCGCGAGGTCAGGGCGACCGAGGACGCACGACTCTTGCTGATCCTGTCGCCGTGGCCCGGCGTCGGCCATCCCAGCCGCCAGGTGCAGTAGGTCGTATCAGGCGAGCAGCGAGCGCAAATCCGCCTCGAACCGCGGATAGCTGACCGTGGCCGCCTCCATACCCACCACCTCCACCCCGTCGCGCGAGGCGAGCCCGGCGACCGCGCCCATCATCGCCATCCGATGGTCGCCGTGGGCGTCCAGGGTTCCGCCGCGAAGGCCGCCGGTGCCGCGCACGGCGAATCCGTCCTCGAGCGCCTCGATCTCCGCCCCGATCCCGCGAAGCCCCTCCACGACGGCCGCGATCCGGTCCGACTCCTTGTGGCGCAGCTCCCCCGCCCCGCTGACCACCGTCCTGCCCTCCGCGAAGCAGCCCGCGAGCGCCACCAGCGGCAGCTCGTCGATCGCCAGCGGCACCTCGTCGCCGTGGACGCGCGTGGCGGCGAGCGGCCCATGGCGGGCGACGATCGCCCCCTGGGGCTCGGGGCCGCCCCGCGTCAGGTCCTCCTCCACCTCGACCGCCGCCCCCATCCGGTTCAGGACGCCCAGCAGGCCGACCCGGGTGGGGTTGAGGCCGACCCGCTCGAGCCGAACGTTGCTCCCGGGCACGAGCGCCGCGGCGACGAGCGGGAAGGCGGCCGAGGAGAAGTCGCCGGGCACCGCTATCCGCTCCACGCTCCAGCCGCTCCGCGGGGCGCACGGAGATCCGCCGCACTGGGCCGCTGTGCTGCGCCGCCACGACCCGCAGCTCCGTGACCTCGACCTCGGCTCCGGCCGCCGCCAGCAGCCGCTCCGTGTGGTCGCGGGTCATGGCGGGCTCGACCACCTGGGTCTCGCCCTCGGCGAGCAGGCCGGCGATCAGCAGGCACGACTTGACCTGGGCGCTCGCCACCGGAAGCTCGTAGGCGACGCCGCGGAGCGCCGACCCCTTCACGCGAAGCGGCGGCAGGCGGTCGTCGCGGCACTCGACCTTGGCCCCCATCAGCCGCAAAGGCTCGGCGACCCGGTCCACCGGGCGGCGCCGGATCGACTCGTCTCCGTCGAGCGTCCAGGCCCCGCCGCCCTGCCCCGCCAGCCAGCCGGGCAGGATGCGAAGCAGGGTGCCGGCGTTCTCCACCTCGATCGCCACCGCCTCGCCGCCCGAGGCGAATCGCTCCCCCGGGCCGCGCAGCCCGACACCCCGCACCCGCAGATCGCTGGCACCAGCGGCGTCCGACGGACGGTGCTCCTCGAGCTCCGCGCCGAGCGCCCGAATGGCGTTCAGGGTCGCCCGCGTGTCCGCCGCGTCGAGGTAGCCCTCGATCATCGTCGCCCCCTCCCCCATCGCCCCGATCAGCGCCGCGCGGTGGCTGATCGACTTGTCGGGCGGCGGCCGCAACGCGCCGCGCAACGGCCCGGAGGGGGCGAACCGCGTCACCGCCTGACGGATGCGTTGTGGCCCAGCCCCCGCACGATCTCGGCGGCCCGCTCGGCCTCGTCCTCGCCGGCAACCCACAGCGAGACCGCACCCGTGCGCATGTCGGGCGCGGGGTCGAGGGCCATGTCCTCGATGTTGACGCCGGCATGGCCAAGCGCCAGGGCGAGCTCGGCGACGGTCCCCGGCCGGTTTTCGACCACCAGCCGCAGCTCGTAGAGCTCGCCTCCGACCAGATCGGCCTCCAGCAGGCGGCGGCGGTGCTCGCGGGCCGCGCCGTGCCAGGCCTCCACCCGCCCCTCGTCGCCCGACCGGATCAGCTCGGCCGCCTCGCGCAGCCGCTCGGAGACCCCCTCGACCTCCCGCGCCACCGCCTCGCGGTTGGTCGCGAAGATGTCGCCCCAGATCGTGGGGTTGGCCCCCGCGACCCGGGTCGTGTCCCGGAAGCTCGGCCCGAACTCGGGCAGGCGCTCGGACTCCTCGGCCGCCGCCGCCGCCGCCTGCTCGACCAGCACGTTGGCGATCACGTGCGGCAGGTGGCTGACGGTCGCCATCAGCCGGTCGTGGCTCTCGGCGTCGATCGCCTGGGGACGGGCGCCCAGGTCGGAGACCGTCCTCTGGAGCCGGTCGTACAGGACGCCGCTGGAGCGCTCGGTCGGCGTCAGGTACCAGCGCGCGCCCTCGAACAGGTCGGCGCGCGCGTTCTCGACCCCCGCGGTCTCGGCGCCGGCCAGCGGGTGTCCGCCGATGAAGCGCTCCTCCGCCGGCCCCCGCACCTTCGCCACCAGGGCGCCCTTGGTGGAGCCCACGTCGGTGACCACCGCGTCCTCGCCACTAGACGAGAGCGCCTCCGAGACCAGCTCCGGAAGCGCCCCAACGGGCGCGGCGCAGAAGATCACCTCGGCGCCATCGGCCGCCCCCGCGATCGAGTCGCTTACTCGGTCGACCGTCTGCCGCTCCAGCGCGCGCTCTCGGGCGCCCGGGTCAGGATCGAAGCCGCTGACCTCCGCGTTCAGCCGCCGCTTCGCCGCCAGGCCGATCGAGCCGCCGATCAGCCCGACCCCGAGCACGGCGAGCCTCATCCCCGGCGGCGAGCCTCCACCGCGCCGGCGAGCCGGTCGAGGATCACCGCGGTTCGCTCCCAGTCGAGACAGGCATCGGTGATCGACTTGCCGTAGGTGAGCGGGCGGCCGGAACCGAGGTCCTGGCGGCCGGCGACGATGAACGACTCGAGCATGACGCCGACGATCGCGCGGTTGCCGGCCGAAACCTGCCCGGCGATCTCGTCCGCCGCGGTCACCTGGCGGTCGGGGTCCTTGCCGCTGTTGCCGTGGGAGGCGTCGATCACCAACCGCTCGCGCAAGCCCGATGCGCGAAGCAGCTGGATCGCGCTCTCGACCTCGGCGGCGCCGTAGTTGGGCCCGTCGTCCCCGCCGCGGAGGATCACGTGGCCATCGCGGTTCCCCGCTGTGTAGAGGATCGCCGGAGCCCCCGCGTCATCGATGCCTGCGAACGCGTGCTGGCCCCCCGCGGCGCGAACGGCGTCGACCGCGACTTGCACGTTGCCGTCGGTTCGGTTCTTGAACCCGATCGGCATGGAGAGGCCGGAGCCGAGCTGGCGGTGGGTCTGGCTCTCGCTCGTGCGCGCGCCGATCGCCCCCCAGGCGACGGCATCGGCGATGTACTGCGGCGTGATCGGATCGAGGAACTCGCAGCCGACCAGCAGGCCGACGTCGAGGACGTTGAGCAGGAGCTCGCGGGCGATCCGCAGGCCAGAGTTGACGTCGCCGGAGCCGTCGAGGTGGGGGTCGTTGATGAGCCCCTTCCAGCCGACGGTCGTGCGTGGCTTCTCGAAGTAGACCCGCATCGCGACCAGCAGGTCGTCTCCGAGGTCCGCGGTGGCGGCGGCGAGGCGATTGGCGTACTCCATAGCGGCCTCGGGGTCGTGGACGCTGCACGGGCCGGCGACGACGAGCAGGCGATCGTCGTCGCGGTCGAGCACCGCGGTGACCTCGTCGCGGCCGCGGACCACCGCCGCGGCGCGCTCATCGCCCAGCGGGAGCTCGTCGAGGAGCGTCACCGGCGGGAGGAGCTCGACGACTCGCTCGATGCGGCGATCCCGAACCGCGTCCCTCATGCGCTGGCTCTCCATTCCCGCGATCATTGCGGGTTCTCCCATTCATGCATCATGATCGTCATCCGTCCTGGTTCCTCTCGTTCAAGAGTTGGCGTACGGGAGCTAGTACGGCGTCCGGCGGGGGTCTGGAGCTTAGGTAGGCCGAAACGGCCGGGCCGGACGCCTAGCTAAATCGCGAATACCAGAACCAGGCACGCCGGCGCTGCCCTTGCGGGGCGATCGAGGAAGCCAGCGTGGTCGCGCGGTTCATCAACCGAGGTTTGTAGCACGCCCCGGCGGATTGCGCAAATTGCGCAGCTCAGATTGCCGCCGCCAGGGCGTCGAGGAAGCGCTGGTTCTCGGCGCGGGTGCCGTAGGTGACGCGCATGTGCCCGGGGCCGCCGAGCGGCTCGCCGCCGCGGACCACGATCCCAGCCCGGCCGAGGCTCTGGATCACCTCGGCCTCGTCGCCGTCGGCGAGCGGGACCCAGGAGAAGTTGGCCTGGGAGCCGGGGGGATCGAACCCGAGCTCGCGCAGCCCCTCCTCCACGAAGATGCGCTCGACGATGGTTCGCTCGACCCGCTCGGCGACGTCGTCGCCGTGCAGGATCGCCTCCGCCGCGGCCGTCTGGGCCAGCTCGTTGACGCTGAAGGGCTGGCGCACCGCGTCGACGGCGGCGCGGAACTTCGCCGAGCAGAGCGCGTAGCCGCAGCGCAGGCCGGCGAGCCCGTGCACCTTGCTGAACGTGCGCAGGACGACCAGGTTGGGGAAGTCCGCCAGCAGGTCGACGGTGGCGTCGGGATCGTCGTTGGTCTGGAACTCGACGTAGGCCTCGTCGAGCGCCACGGTCACGTGGTCGGGAACCCGCCCGCAGAAGTCGGCGATCCGCGCCGCCGGGAGGTGGGTTCCCGTCGGGTTGTTCGGGTTGCAGACGCAGACGAGCTGGGTGGCCGCGGTGATCTCGGCCAGCATCGCGTCGAGATCGTGGACGTAGCCCTCGGCGAGCGGGACGCGGATCTCGCGCGCCCCGGAGAGTGCCGCCAGGTGCGGGTAGATGGAGAACGCCGGCCAGCCGAAGAGGATCTCGTCGCCGGGCTCGCAGAGGGCCTCGGCGGCGGCGAGCAGGATCTCGCAGGAGCCGTTGCCCACGGCCACCCGGGCAGGGTCGGAGTCGAACCGCTCGGCGATCCGCCGGCGGAGGCGGCGCGCGTGCTGGTCCGGGTAGCGGTTGAGCCCCTTCGCGGCCTTGGCGATCGCGTCGATCACCGCGGGATGCGGGCCCCAGGGGGACTCGTTGGAGGCCAGCTTGACGACGTCGTCGGCGCCGAACGCCTCGCGCGCGGCGTCCTCGTGCATCCCCGCCTCGTAGTGAGGCAGGCGGGCGAGCTTCTGGGCGAAGGTCACTGCCATCGCTTGATTGTTACTGAGCGGCGTGGAGATCCGAGCGAAGCCCCTGCGCCTCGCCGATATAGGTGTGCGCCGGAGCATGGTCGCCGGGGGCGTAGTAGTGCACGAGCACGCGGATCACGCTGCGCATGGCGCCCGGAACGTCGAGCTCGCGCGTGCACAGGAGCGGCACCTCCTCCAGGCCCAGGCGGCGGGCGGCCACCGCGGGGAACTCGGCGTTCAGGTCGTCGGTGGTCGTGAACAGGCAGCTCACCATCCGCTCGGGCTCGAGCGCGTTGCGCGACATCAGCTCGCGCATCAACGCCTCGGTGGCGCTGAGGATCGCCTCGACGTCGTTGCTGTCGGCCTTGATCGCGCCCCGGACCGCCCAGAGCCGCTCGTCATCGCTCATCAGAGCGAGCATCTTTCCAGAGCCGCTTCACCTCGGGATCGCGAAGCCGGCGCGCCTTCCCCTCGGGCAGCTCCCCCAGGCTGATGGGACCGAACCGGATCCGGGCCAGCTTGGCGACCTCGTTGCCCACCGCCTCGACCATTCGCCGCACCTGCCGGTTGCGTCCCTCCGCGATCGTCAGCTCGAGCACGCGCGGCGAGATCCGGCGCACCCCGGCCGGGGCGGTGGGCCCGTCGTCGAGCTCGACGCCCCGCCGCAGGCGGCGAACCTGGGTCTCGTTCGCGGCCCGTCGCAGCCTCACCCTGTAGGTGCGCTTCACCCCGTAGCGCGGGTGGGTGAGCCGGTTGGCGAGCTCGCCGTCGTTGGTGAGCAGGATCAGCCCGGTCGAGTCGGCGTCCAGCCTGCCCACCGGGTAGAGGCGGCGCTTCGAGTCCACCAGCTCCACCACCGCCTGGCGCCGCCCTGGCTCCCGGGCCGTGGACACGACCCCCGCCGGCTTGTTCACCATCCACACCTCGCGCGGCTCGGGGAGCACCCGCCGCCCGTCGGCCTCCACCCCGCTCGACTCGTCGACGTCGCGCGCGGGGTCCGTGACCGTCCGCCCGCCCACGCTCACCCTGCCGGCGGCGATCAGCTCCTCGGCCCGGCGCCGCGAGGCGACCCCGCAGTGGGCGAGGTACCTGGCGAGGCGCACCGCCGGCCGGCGTCAGCTCGCCCGCTGCTCGCCGGCCTTCAGCAGCCGCTCGCGCAGCTCGCGCTCGTCCTCGGGCGAGGGGTCGAAGCTGGAGGGGTCGGGAAGCTGGTCCAGCCCGCTGAGGCCGAAGAGCCGCTCGAACAGCGGCGTCGTGCGATAGACGACCGCGCCGAAGCGCGAGCGCCCCGACTCCTCGATCAGCCCCCGCTCGGTGAGCGTGCCCACCGCCGACTCGGAGGAGACGCCGCGGATGCGGGCGATCTCCGGGCGCGAGACCGGCTGGAGGTAGGAGACGATCGCCAGCGTCTCGGCCTGCGCCTGTGTGAGCGGCGGGGTGCGCGGCTTCGACAGAAGGCGGCGGGCGGCATCCTCGGCGACCGGATCGGCGGCCAGCGTGTAGCCGCCCCCCACCCGGCGCAGGACGACGCCGCGCGTGCCCTCGGCGAGCGCGCCCTCCAGCGCGTCGAGCGCCCGGTCCACCTGCGCCTCGGTGGCGTCGCAGGCCTCGACCAGCTCCGCGCTCGACACCGGCTCGGCGGACAGGAACAGGAGCGCCTCGATGGTTCGCTCGAGCTCGGTCACTCGGCACCTCCCCTCGGTCACTCGGCCACCTCCACCTCGATCGGCCCGAAGAGCTTCTTCTGGGTCCAGGTCGCCTCGCCGCGCTTGTGCATCTCGAGCAGCGCGAACAGGGTCACCGCCTGGGTCAGCCGGTCCTCGTCGGCGAACGCCTCGTCGAAGTCGAAGCGGCCCCGGCGCGCGAGCAGCTCGCGGAGCAGGGCCAGCCGCCGCTCGAGCGACACCGTGGGACGGATGTGGCTGGTGTCGGGCGCGGGCGGTATCCGCAGCAGGTCGCCGATCGCCTCGGCGAGGCGAACCGGCTCGTACACCTGGGTGGCGGCGTCGAGCGAGGCGCGGCGCAGCTCCGGAGGCAGCGGCGCCGAGCGGTACAGGTAGCGCCGCCCGTCGGCGAACAGGCCCGAGAGATGGGCGGCCGCGTCGCGGTAGCGGCGGTACTCGAGCAGGCGCGCCAGGAGCTCGTCGGCCGCCTCCTCCGGGCCCAGCTCCGGCATCTCCTCCTCGGCCGCCGGCAGGAGCAGCCGCGACTTCAGCTCCAGAAGCGAGGCGATCAGGACCAGGAACTCCGTCGCCGCGTCGAGGTCGAGCTCGCCGGCGTCCTCCAGGTGCTCGAGGTAGGCGACGACGATCTCGCCCAGCGAGACCTCGGCCAGGCTCACCTCCTCGCGCAGCACGACCGCCATCAGGAGGTCGAACGGGCCCGCGAACACGTCCAGGTCGAGATCGAGCTCAGCGGCTCTCACCGTCATCGTGCCGAAGGGTAGACGCGGTCGCGGCTAGCTCCGCGCCGGGCCGATCCCCATCGCGTCGCGGACGTCGGCGAGCGTCTCGGAGGCGATCGCGCGCGCCTTCTCGGCCCCGGCGGCCAGGGTGCGCCTCCAGCCCCGCCTCGTCGGGACGAAGCTCCGCGTAGCGCTCCCGGACCGGAGTCAGGTAGTCGACCACCGCCTCCGCGACCGCCGACTTGAAGTCGCCGTACCCCGAGCCCTCGAACTCGCCCTCGACCTGCTCGGGGGCGACGCCGCGGACCACCGAGAGGATCTCGATCAGGTTCCCGATCCCGGCCTTGTCGGGCCCGCGACGGACCTCGGTGCCGGAGTCGGTGACCGCGCTGCGGACCTTCTTTCGCACCGCGTCGGCCTCGTCGAGGATGTAGACGGTTCCCTGCTCGGCGCCGTAGGTGGTCGACATCCTGGTCTCCGGGTCCTGGAGGTTCATGATCCGCGCCCCGACCTCGGGGTAGCGGCCCTCGGGGACCACCAGGGTCTCGCCGAAGCGAGCGTTGAAGCGCTCCGCGATGTCCCGCATCAGCTCGATGTGCTGGCGCTGGTCGTCGCCCACCGGCACCTCGGTCGCCCGGTAGGCGAGCACGTCCGCCGCTTGGAGGACGGGATAGAAGAACAGCCCGGCGGAGACGAGCTCGCGCTGCTGCTCGGCCTTCTCCTTGAACTGGTGCATGCGGTTCAGGTCGCCCCAGGCGGTCACCGTCCCCAGCAGCCAGCAGAGCTCGGTGTGCTCCTCCACGTCGGACTGGCGGAAGAGGATGCAGCGCTCCGGGTCCAGGCCGGCGGCGATCAGGATCGCCGTCGTGTCGTGGAGGCGCTCGCGCAGCTCGGCGGGGTCCTGCGGCACCGTGATCGCGTGCAGGTCGACGATGCAGTAGATCGCCTCGCCGCGGTCCTGCCCCTCGACGTACTGGCGAATCGCCCCGATGTAGTTGCCGAGGTGCTTGCGACCGGTGGGCTGGATGCCGCTGAAGATGCGCCGCTCCGCCATCGCGGGCGAGGACTATAGACGCGGCTCAGCCCGCCCCGGCCTTCAGGACCCCTACGGCTCGGGCTGCTCGCGGAGCTGGTGCGCCGGGGTGAAGAAGTTCCGGTAGGCGAGCGTGATCGCGATCAGCCCGGAGAGAGCGACGCTGCCGAGCAGGGTGTAGAGCAGGATCAGCTGGAGGCGCACCGCGTCGGTGGGGTCGGCGCCGGCGAGCAGCATCCCGACCATGGTGCCGGGGAAGAAGATCAGCCCGGTGGTCTTGGTGGAGTCGATCAGGGTGATCATCCCCGAGCGCAGGCTGCGGCGGACGATCGGCGCCGCCGCCTGGGTTGAGGTGGCGCCGAGCGCCAGCGTCGCCTCGATCTCGCGGGCGTGGCCCGCGACCTCGTCGCCAAGCCGGTTGAGCGCCACGGCCGCCGCGGTCATCGAGTTGCCGACCACCATGCCCCCCACCGGCACCAGGTAGCGAGGCTCGGGCTCGAAGACGCCGAGGGCGACGACCAGTCCCAGGGTGGCCGCGGCGGCCAGCGCCAGCGCCAGCAGCAGCGGCCCCGAGCGCGTGTGGCACGTGCTTCGCCCGGGACCGGGCCTGGAGGGCGCCGAAGACGACCATCACCGCGATCAGCGCCACCACGAACCAGAGGCTGTCCTGGTCGAAGATGAAGTTGATCACGTAGCCGATCGCGGTCAGCTGGATGGCCGAGCGCACCACCGCGATCCCGATGTCCTGCTCGAGGTCGGCGCGCCGCCAGAACGAGACCGCCACCGCCACCGCGACCAGCGCCAGCGTCGCCGCCACGTCGCCGAGGCTGACCTGGATCGAGGGTGCTGCTCACGCGCGGATTATCCGCCGCGATCGGTCGCCGCGAACACCGCGTCCACGCAGAGCGCAAAGTCCATCCGCTCCCCGGTGCCGGTCAGCAGCGGTCCGGATGGAATCGGTTGCGCGGGAGCCGCGCGAGCGGGCGGCAGCGCCGGCGAGGACGGGATCACGCGCCCGCCCGGCCGCCGGAATTCCAGCTCGCCGGCCGCGGTGCGCCGAACCGAGAAGCCACCCTCGTGGACAAGGCGATGATGGTGGCGGCAGAGCACCACCAGGTTGTCGAGGCTCGTCTCGCCCCCGTGGGCCCAATGGTGGACGTGATGGGCGTCCACCCAGCGCCGGTTATCGCAGCCCGGGAAGCGACAACCCTTGTCGCGCGAATCCAGCGCCCGCCTGATCTGCGGGGGGATGGACCTCGTTCTTCGGCCCACGGAGAGGGCCTCGCCGCCGGAGCTCAGGATGGAGACCATGGATGCGTCGCAGCCGAGGCGGCGCGCCGTCTCCGGCGCGAGCGCCGGCCCGTCACGCACGTGGACGGCGCCCTGATCGTCATGTACGAGAGAGTCCAGGTCGACGTCGACCGTGAGCTGGTGGCGCTCAGGACCTCGCAGAGGAGTCGGCCCTCGCGCGAGCGCCGTCTCGGCCATCGCGCAGATCGCGTCGGCGTTCGTCGGGCGCGGATGCTCGCGCTGGTGATCGGGATCCGGCGCCGGCGGGGGCTCCAGCGGCCCCGCGGGGCCGTTTTCGGCGGGCGGCCCTGCGGGGCCGCGCTCAGAATCCTCACGCTCTCTAAACAAAGCGTCACGCGACTCATGCAGCGCCTCGAGCACCAGCGCCCCCTCCTCGGCCGGAAGGCGGGCGCGAAGGCAGAGCGAGCCGTCCTCGTCCCAGTAGTGGGTCAGGTAGCGGTTCTCGTACGCAGCCTGGGCCTCGGCGCGGCTGACGCGGCGAAAGGCCCGCAGCATCCGCTCGAGCTGGGCCGCCGTCGCGTAGCGGGCGAGCTCGAGCAGATCCGCCTCCGAGCCAGGCTCGGCGACCCGGGTCAGCACCCGCACCTTCGAGTAGCTCAGCTGGCCGGATTCGAAGGCCTCGCGGATCCGGGGAAGCTCCGGCAGGGCCCGCGCCACGCGAACCTGCTCACGGGCGGCCCGCGGCGAGAGCGCGCAGCGCCACGAGACCCATTCGACCATCGAGCGGATCCCCGGACAGCTCCACCAACCGTCGCGGCGGTCGAACTCGCCCACCAGGGCCAGCCAGCGCGCCGTGGAGGCGGTGAGCTGCGCGGCGAGCTGGCAGATCTGGTGCTCTAGGTGCTCGAGCGGCAGGTCCTCCGGCGGCCGATCGGCTGGTTGCGCGGGCGATTCACTCACGAACATATGTTCGTAGACTACGACGGCGGTCGGACGGAAACGAGGACGCCCGGGGCGCGGTTCCTCAAACGCTGAGCTGCTCCTTGACCCGGCCCTGGGCAACGAGCCGCCCCTCGTCCAGCCGCACCACCCAGTCGGCCATCCTGCGGGCCTGGTCGAGGTCGTGGGTGACCAGCACGGTCGAGACCTTGACCCGCCGGCGCAGGTCCAAGAGGGTCGCCTCCACCGCCCCCCGCGCGTCCTCGTCGAGGGCCGAGGTGGGCTCGTCCAGCAAGAGCACCCGCGGCTCGAGGGCCAGCGCGCGGGCCAGCATTACGCGCTGCTGCTCCCCGACCGACAGCTTGCCCGAGTCGCGCGCGGCGAAGGAGGCGTCGAGCCCCGCGAGATCCAGCAGCCGCCCCACCTCGGGCTCTCGCCCGGCCAGCGCGGCGGCGAACCGGATGTTCTCCTCGACCGTCCCCTCCAGCAGCGCCGGAAGCTGCGGCACCAGGCAGACCTCGCGCCGCAGCTCCAACGGATCGCGTTCGCGCACGTCGGCCCCCTCGTAGCGAACCGCCCCCGCCACCGGATCGGCCAGCCGGTTCAGCAGCCGCAGCAGGGTCGACTTGCCGCTCCCCGAAGGCCCGGCGATGCAGCTCGCCCCTTTCGGCAGCGACGCCGTGACGTCCTGGAGCACGACCCTCGAGTCCCGCTCGATCGTCACCCGCTCGAGCTCGAACAGCATCGGATGATTATCGCCCGGACCTCAGCCTTGCCCTCCCTCGTAGTCCAGGTGCAAGCAGTTGCATTCGTAGTGGACGACTCGTCCGAGGAGGGCCGGTTCCATGTGGTGACCAGGGTCTCGCTGATCGTGAGCGACGTCAACGAGGACCAGGAGATCGACGCACCCGAGGATCCGGCGCCGTTCGACGAGCTGGTCGAAAAGCTTCCCTTGGAGCTCTCGGGCCTTGGCGAGTTTCTCAGTCGCTGACGAGGGCGTGCGCGGGCGAGGCTATTTCCGCTGAATCCTCAGCACGTCGGACTTGGCCCCGCTGCACCAGCCGACATCGGATTCGAATTTGGGCCTCAACTTCGCGCGATAGCGGCCGCGGGTGCGCTTGGTCGGGATCCAGTAGTTGTCACCCTCGCGGTCAGCGGAGTAGGCCGTGCCGCTCGCGACCTTCACCCTTCGGCCGCCACGCTTGAGCCTGTAGATCCTCACGCGGGATCCCACAGTGCAGCCCAAGGGTCCGCTCAACGCCCCGGCGAACGCGCGGTATCGGTCGGTCCCCGATAAGTACAGGTCGACGGATCGCCGGTATCGGGGGCAACCATCGGTCTCTTGGGGAGCGAAGACCTGCGGGCAGCGATCGTCTGCATCAAGCACCCCGTCCGCGTCCGCGTCGGCGGGGCCGTTGGCCACCAGATACCGAGCCAGAGCCCCGTAGTTCTCCGAGTACAGGTTGCCGTCGGTGTAGTACGCGTCTCCCCCCACCACGATCCTGCCGTCGGGCTGAACGGCGATGCTGCTCGCGCCCTCGCCGTAGCCCAGATCGGTGGTCAGCCTCCCGTCGCCCGAGAACCCGGGGTCAAGGGCCCCGCCGAGTCCGTAGCGCGCCAGGGCGAAGTCTCCGCGTGCCCGGCCGGCAGCAAGGAGTCGGCCGGGCTCGAGCACCACGTCCGATGCGACTACATAGCCAGCTTCGCCGAAGCTCGTGGTGACGACACCATCGACGCCGAACTCAGCATCCAAGGAACCATCCGGATCGAACCTGGCCAGGGCGAAGTCGCCGGACGTGAAGTAGCCGGACGTTCCCCCTGCGGCGACGATCTTCCCGTTGGGCTGAATGACGATCGCGTGGGCGCCGGGCCCCTCCGAATCCGTGAACCCGACCGTCGCCCTGCCATCGCCGGAGAAGGCCGGGTCGAGATCTCCATCCTCGTCGTAGCGGGCCACGGCGAAGTCACCTGAGGCAGAACCGGCAACGATGATCTTGCCATCCGATTGAAGCGCGACATCATGCGCTGTGTCGGCGAAGTTGGCGGTCAGCTTTCCGTCCCCCGAGAAGCTGGTGTCGGGTGTGCCGTTGGGGTTGTAGCGGGCGAGTGCAAAGTCAACGTCATTCCCGGGCACCGGGGCCGAGTACCCGACGACGACGATCTTGCCGTCCGGTTGGAGAGCAAGCGCCTTTGCCCCGTCGTCGTCGACGCCGAAGTCCGTCGTCGCGATGCCGTCCCCGGAGAAGGTCTCGTCGAAGCCGCCGTCCGGGTCGTAACGCGCCACCATGAAGTCGCCGTTGGGCGGATAGCCGCCCGAATAGTCGTTCTCGAATCCGGCGGCGACGATCTTGCCATCGGGCTGCAGCGCCACGTCGGTGAGCGACCGGTCGGGATCCGAAGTGAAGGAATCGTCCACGGTGCCAACGGGGTTGAAGCGGACGAGGCCGATGTCACCCGCGGCTATGATGCTCCCGTCGGCCTGTAGCGCGATGCCGCCGATGCCGGGCTCCCGCGCGAAGTAGTCGGCGTAGGCGACGACCTTGCCGTCCCTGCTGAAGCTCGGATCGAGGTCGCCCGGCGCGGCGTGGGCCTTCGGCACCGCGGCCAGCAGCAAGACGAGCAGCGACCCCATGGTTGCGGTGAGGATTCGGACCGCCGGGCGGGCCGCCCTCCGAGCTCGGACTCCCACTTGCTCTGACATTGCCTCCGCTGCCTCTGCGCGGGCTTCCCCCGATCGCTCAGGCTGACCCAAGGTACCACCGCAGGCGGCAACGCTCGGGGGACCGGGCGGCGGCTACAAGTTCCAGCTTTGCCCATCCCTTTCGCTGGCCCTCCTCCCTCGGGGGCACGTACTCGTACCCGACGCTCGGCAGCACTTTGAGCGCGAACGCGCCGTCCAAGCCGCAGCGCCCCGGGCACAGGGTCACGCGGTACCACGGGGCGGCGTCGGGGGGCTTCGACGTCAGCCGGGACCGCGTCGAGAAGGCGGCCTCGGTGATGGTCAAGACGGAGTGACCCGCAGCGAGGCCCACATCGCGGCAATCGGAGGGGCCGCAGACACGCGCCGAGCTGAACTTGGCGTCCGCCTGAGCGGCCGGCACGAGCAGGAGGGCGAGAAGCAAGACAGCCGCGCGTTTCATCGGAGCGTGTCCATCGGGGTCTTCGAATCGTTTTACCGGCCGACGGCCTCAAAGGTTCCCATTCGGCACGTTGGGAACCGACGGGCGCCGAGCGCGGTACAAGAAGCGCAGTGGAGGACCGGCCACTGGGCGAAGCGGACCTCGTCGCGCGGGCAAAGCGCGGCGACGAGCCGGCCTGTGAGCGGATCGTCGAGCAGCATCAGACAATCGCCTTCCGGGTCGCCTGGCTCATCACGGGCTCGGCGGCCGACGCAGAGGAGCCCGCAGGACGCCTTCGTCAAGGCGCATCGTGCCCGGGAGCGCTTTCGCGAGGGCGCGCGATTTCGCCCCTGGTTGCTTCGCATCGTCGCCAACGAGGCGCGCAATCGTCGCTCCGACGCCCATCGCCGCCTGCGGCAAGCTCTGACGTCCTCATGCGGACAGTGAAACGTGCCGGCGGGGCCACATGACCCGCGCGTCATCCGAACCCCAGCGAATCGTCCTCTACGACAACGACTGCGCCTTCTGCAAGTGGAGCCTCGACAAGGTCCTGGCCTGGGACCGCCGCCGTCGCCTGCGGCCGGTCGCCATCCAAAGCGACGAAGGCCAGGGCCTGCTGGCGGACGTGCCGGAGTCGGAACGGCTCGACTCCTGGCATCTCGTGTTGCCGTCCGGCGAGGTGCGCTCGGCCGGCGCCGCTGCGGCGCCGCTCGCCGAGTCTGCTCCCGGCGGGCCGACCGCTGGCCTTCCTGCTCCGGGCCTTACCTGGCGTCACCGACCGAGCGTACCGCCGGGTCGCCGCGAACCGCAACCGCTTCGCGCGCTGGCTCGGTATCGACGCGAGCTGCGAGCTTCGGCGGTAGCCCCGGCTGGAGGCGAGCCACGCAGGTCGCCTCCTTCTTCCAGAGCGTGGACCTGGGACTTTCACCCGGGCGTAATGGAGGCAGGATGGCGCCGATCCTCGCCGCGCTGCTTGTCCTTGCCGGGGTGCTGGTGGGTTGCGGTGCGCAGGAGCCGGACAGAGGTCGCGATCGGAGCGGGACTGTCCCAGGTGTTTGGGATCGAGTCGACTTGCCCGCGGGCACTGCCGTACGCCTGGGCGAGGAGATCGTCACGGTGTCGGGCGGGGGCTACAACAACGATTGGATGATCGGCTCACGCGTTCGATCTCGGATCGGAGCGCTCGAGGCGCCTGCCGCGCGTGCCGCTCACCTGGAGAGCGGGCTATTCGGTCGTGGGGACGGGCCAACAGGCGATCGTCTGGGGCGGGTCGGGCGGACTAGCCGGCGCGCAAGGCGCGCGGTTTGACGGCGCCTCGGGCAGATGGTCCGTGACTGCGCAATCGCCGCTACGTCCAGCGTTACGGCCACACGGCGATCTGGACGGGCGACCAGATGCTGGTATGGGGCGGGGAGACCCGGGGAATGATTGCGGTGGTCCAACGCCACGGAGCGGCGCCGCCTATGACCCCGAGACAGATAGCTGGCGGCGAATCGCCAAGTCGCCGATCGGGGGGCGCATCGACCACACCGCCGTCTGGACCGGCGAGCAGATGCTGATCTGGGGAGGCACGACGAAGCGCAACGGCTGACTGCGGGCCAACCAGCGCCGTGGCCGACGGGGCTGCCTTCGACCTCGGGCGAAATCGCTGGACACGCATAGCGCGAGCGCCGATCGCCGCACAAACCGCCACGACGCGCGGAGGGAATCCCGTGACCGTCGCGTCGTCCGAGCCGCAGCGCGTCGTCCTCTACGACGACGACTGCGCCTTCTGCAAGTGGAGCCTCGACAAGATCCTGGCCTGGGACCGCCGCCGTCACCTGCGGCCGGTCGCCATCCAAAGCGACGAGGGCCAGGGCCTGCTGGCGAGCGTGCCGGAGTCGGAGCGGCTCGACTCCTGGCACCTGGTGCTGCCGTCCGGCGAGGTGCGCTCGGCCGGCGCCGCCGCGGCGCCGCTCGCCGAGCTGCTGCCGGCAGGCCGGCCGCTGGCGTTCCTGTTCCGGGCCTTCCCTGGCGCTCACCGATCGGGCCTACCGCCGCGTCGCCGCGAATCGCAACCGCTTCGCGCGCTGGCTCGGAATCGACGCGAGCTGCGAGCTTCGGCGGTAGCTCCGTGGTCGAATTTCGACGCCCACGACGTCGAAATTCGACCATCGGCGCAGAAAGGGGTGGAAGGAGGGACCTGTGGGGGCGTCGAATTCGTATTTGGTTGGTGGGCGACGCCTGGACGTTTCGAGGGAAGATGGCGACAAAGCAACCGGCGCTGGTGGCGCCGAGCTCCGGAGAGGAATTCCAGTTGGCGGCCGACGGGCGCACGGAGAGCATCGCCACGAGGCTCAAAGCGAGGCCAACGAAATCGCGATCGACGGCTCGCGAACGCCGGCATGAGCGCCGCTGGATCAGGGACGCGCAGCGGGGATCCGCGGAGGCGCTCGAGGCCCTCTACAGGCGCCACTGGCCGTGGGCCCACAGGGCGGCGTATCTCGTCGTTCACGACGGGGCCGCCGCGGAGGACATCGCGCAGGAGGCCTTCCTGGCGGCGGTGCGGGCGCTCGACCGCTTCGATCGCCGCCGGCCGTTCGGCCCCTGGCTGCACCGGATCGTGGTCAACCGGGCGATCGACTGGGCCCGCGCCCGCGCGTTGCGCGGCGAGGCCGAGCTGGAGTCCGAGCCGGAGGCGAGCGATGTATGGCCGGGTGAGACCCGCAGGCCGCAGGGCAACGCGCCCTACTCGGAGGACGTCGTCGCCGCTCTGGCCCTGCTCTCCCCCGAGCACCGGGCGGTCGTCGTTCTCAGATACCTGCTCGAGTACACGCCCGGCGAGATCGCCGAGGCGCTCGAGCTTCCGCGGGGAACGGTCAACTCGCGCCTGCGCCGGGCGCTCGACCGGCTGGGAAGACTGCTGAAGGAGGACGGATGAGCGAACTGCGCCTGGAGGAGCGCCTGCGTGAGGCCTTCGTCCCCGAGGAGGGGGAGGCCGAGGTGCGCGGCTGGCGCGTAGTGCATGGGGCATTCGAGGCGCGGCACCCCGTTCACGTCCGGCCGCGCCTGAGCCGGCTGGCGATCGCGCTGGCGGCGGGCCTGCTGATCGCCGGCGTCGCGCTGACCCCGGCCGGCGCCAAGGTCGCCGACGTGGTCCACGACGTGGTCGAGCCCGGCTCCGACAACGCCCACCCGGCGCTCACCTCGCTGCCCGCATCAGGGCGCCTCCTGGTCAGCTCGCCACAGGGGCCGTGGATCGTCGACCAGGACGGGTCGCAGCGGCTGCTCGGGGACTACCAGGAGGCGGCGTGGTCGCCCACCGGCTCGTTCGCCGCCGTCACCCGCGGCCGCCAGCTCACCGCCGTCGACCCGGTCGGCAACGTGCGCTGGTCGCTGGCGCTCGACGCCCGGTGAGCAACCCGGCATGGTCGCCGTCTGGCATCCGCGTCGCGTACATGAGCGGCAGCTCGCTGCGCGTGGTGGCCGGAGACGGACTGGGCGACCGCCCGCTCGCCGACCGTGTGGCCCCCGTTACGCCCGCCTGGAGGCCACTCAGCGAGCCCCTGCCGCCAGGCCAGCCCGCGATCGCGATCGGGCCGAAGACGAACCTGCTCGCCTACGTCGACCGTCGCGACAGGGTGACCCTGCGCGACCTCTTCAGCGCAGCTGCTGCGCCTGGTCGCGTCGACGCCGGCAGGGTGCTCTGGCACACGCATCGCTACGCAGCGCCGATCGAGGAGCTCCAATGGTCGGCGGACCGCAAGCGGCTCCTCGTCCGCGCCGGCTCGTTCGTCGACTTCCTCGACGCGCGAGGCCGGGCGTCCAGCAGGGTGGCGTGGCCGACGTTCGGCGCCAGCATGTCGCCGGACGGCAAGCGAACCGCCTTCATCCGGCGCGCCAAGAAGGGCCGCAGCGAGGTGGTCGTCACCGGCCGCTACGGCGAGGGCCAGCCGCGGAGCGTCCTCACCAGGGCGGGGCGGCTCACGGACCCGACCTGGTCGCCCGACGGCAAGTGGCTGCTGGTGGCGCGGCGCGACGCCGACCAGTGGCTCTTCATTCGTCCCTCGCGCCCCGTCCGGGTCGACGCCGTCGCCAACATCTCCCGCCAGTTCGCCCCCGGCGCCGCCGGCCAGCCGCCCTTCCCGGGGATCAGCGGCTGGGTCCGCTGACCTTTCGGAACAGCGAGTCGCCTCACCCCGGCCACCCCTGGTGGTGGGCACGGACCCGCTCGACCTCGGCGGCGTTCCGGGGCCCGTAGGTGGCGTGCTTGGCGCCGATCCGCCCCCGGATCTCCTCCAGGTCGCGGCGCGTGAACTCGCACTTCTTGGTCGTCGGCTCGATCCCGTAGACCCGGGCGCCGTTCAGCCCCAGGACCTTCGCCTTTCGCTCGCGGGTCAGCTCCGGGTAGCCGTAGCGCTCCTGGAACTCGCTCGAGATCTCGAACGAGCGGAAGGTCTGGATCTGGTCCTGCGGGGCTCCGTAGAAGATGCAGTCGGTGCCCCAAAGCACGTTGTCCTCGCCCACGTAGCGCAGCAGCTTGCCGAGCACGTGGGCGGCCTGCGCGGGGTCGCGCATGATCGTCCACCAGGTCGAGCCCAGCTCGGCGTAGACGTTCTGGTTCGGCCCCACCCCATGCTCCTTCATCGCCTTGATCAGGCGATTGACCCCCTGATTCGCCGTCGCGGGCGTGTAGGGGCCCTCCGCCGGCCCGTTGGCCTCGAAGCCCGAGTGGTAGACGATGAAGTCGACGTCGGGGAAGTCCTGAGCGGCGCGGGGCACGTCCTCGGGCGACGCGTAGCCGCTCCCCCCACCGAAGCCCTTGTGGGCGCAGATCGTCTTCACCCCGAGCTGCCGCGCCTTGTCGATGAACGCGTGGCCGACCTGCGGCAGGCTGGGATCGGCGTCGTCGAGCCGCCAGGCGTTGCCGGGATCGCCGAAGGCGTCGGGGAAGTGCGTGAACACCTTCCAGGCCGCGATCGGGTAGCGGCGCGCGTTCTCCTCCATCTCGTCGAGGTTCGCCTGGAGCGGCCCGTAGTTGGGCAGCGCCTGGGCGTGGAGAAGGACCGAATCCCAGCCGCAGACGAGCTCGGCCGTGTGCCGCGTCTCCTCCATGATCGCCGCCGACAGCGGGCTCCCCTTGGGCGCGATCGGCAGCGCCGACAGGGTGACCATGTTGGTGTCCGAGCGGAGGAAGAACTCCTCCAGGAAGACCTCCCGCGCGAAGCAGGCGCGGGGATCGTCCAGCCCGCAGTTCACCTGCGGGAACACCGAGCCGAAGAACGGCTCCCCCCGGGTGGAGGGCATCAGGTCGTACTCCAGGTGGTGGCCCTGGACGTCGAAGATGAACTCCTCGCCGCCCAGCGCCTCGCGGGCGGCGTCCTGGTCCTTGCCCGCTCCCGCCGGGACGGTGTAGCGGCCTCCCGAGTCGTTGCCCGAGTCGCTCAGGCACCCCTGGAGCGTCAGCAGGGTGGTCGCCGCGGCCGAGGCCGTGTACAGGAACTGGCGCCGGGACATCCCGACCCCCCTCGCGTTCTCGCCACAGGCCAGGTGCGCGCGGCGGATCGCCTCGCGCTCCACCGGGGTCAGCGGCGGGGGGACGAACTCCCCGTTCGAGCACGGCCCGAACTTGATCGGAAGGCCTGGATCCTCGGCGGGCTCGCCCACACCTCGGGTACGCGCTGACGTGCCTGGGAGGTCCAGCCGCAACGCGCAAGATTCCTGGCGTCGAGGAGCTGGCAACCAGGAAGTGGCGCTAAGTTGGGAAACTGAGACAGCGATGAGTTTCCTTCCTTCTGACGGTCACTTGGTAACGAACGATGGCTAGAGCGATCTGGAGCGGATCGATCAGCTTCGGGCTCCTCAACGTGCCCGTGAAGCTGTACAGCGCGGTGTCGCGCAAGTCGGTGAGCTTCCGCGAGCTGCGCGCGAGCGACAGCTCGCGCATCCGCCACAGGCGGGTGGCCGAGGCCGACGGCGAGGAGGTCCCCTACGAGGAGATCGTCAAGGGCTATGAGATCGCGCCCGAGCAGTACGTGGTGATCACCCGGGAGGAGCTCGAGGAGCTCGACCCCAAGAAGACGCGGGCGATCGAGATCCAGGACTTCGTCGATCTCGACGAGATCGACCCGATCTACTTCGACCATCCCTACTACCTGGGGCCCGACAAGGGGGCCGAGAAGGCCTACGCCCTCCTGGTCAAGGCGATGACGGACGCGAAGAAGGTGGCGGTGGCGCGATTCGTGCTGCGAAACCGCGAGAACCTGGCGGCGATCCGCCCCATGGGCAGCGTGCTGACGATGGCGACGATGCGCTTCGCCGACGAGGTGGTCTCGCCGGAGGAGCTCGACGACGTGATCCCCGAAAACGGCCGCAAGCTGACCAAGCGCGAGCTGGAGATGGCGGAGCAGCTGATCGAGTCGCTGAGCACCGACTTCGACGCCGACAAGTACCGCGACGAGTACCGCGAGGAGCTGGTGGCGCTGATCGAGCGAAAGGCGCGGGGCGAGGAGGTGGTGGAGGCCGTCTCCGAGGCGCCCAAGCCCACCAAGGCGCCCGATCTGATGGCGGCGCTCGAGGAGAGCCTCGCCGCGATCCAGGGAGAGCCGCTGGCCGCCGGATCGAAGCGCGACGGCAAGGGCGACGGCGCCAAGCGGCGTAAGCGGGCGACCGCGGCCAAGCCCCGCTCCGGCTCCAAGAGCTCCAAGGCCGGATCGAGATCGCGAAGCAAGGCAAAAGCAGCGAAGTAGACGTAGACGGGCGCCGGGTCGAGCTCACCAACCTCGACAAGGTGCTGTGGCCCAAGGCGGGCTTCACCAAGGGCGAGGCAATCGACTACTACGCGCGGGTCGCGGAGACGATCATCCCCCACCTCGCCGGTAGGCCGCTGACGCGGGTGCGCTTTCCCAACGGCACCGAGTCGCAGCGATTCTTCGAGAAGCGCGCTCCCTCGCACACCCCCGACTGGGTGCGCACCGCGCCGATCGAGATGGGGACCACGGGCGTGCTCGACTTCATCGTCTGCGACGACCGCGCGACGCTGGTCTGGCTCGCCCAGCTCGCCGCCCTCGAGCTCCATCCATCGCTGTCGCTGGCCGAAGATCCCGAGACGCCGACGGTGATCGCCTTCGACCTCGACCCGGGTGCGCCGGCGACGATCGTCGAGTGCTCGCGGGTCGGGCTGCGCGTGCGCGAGCTGTTCGCGAGCCTCGGCCTCGAATCGTTCGCGAAGACCTCCGGCTCGAAGGGCCTACAGGTCTACGTGCCGCTCAACAGCGCGGTCGGCTACGAGCGGACGAAGCCGTTCGCCCGGGCGGTCGCCCAGGCGCTGGAGCGCGCGGAGCCCGAGCTGGTGGTCTCGCGCCAAAAGAAGGAGCTTCGCAAGGGCAAGGTGCTGGTCGACTGGAGCCAGAACGACCGCGCCAAGACGACCGTGGCCGTGTACTCGCTGCGCTGCCGGGAGCGACCGTGGGCGTCCACCCCACTGCGCTGGGACGAGGTGGAGGCGCTTGCCGCCGGCGGCGATCCAGAATCCGTGCGCTTCGAGGGCGCGGCGGTGCTGGAGCGGATCGACGCCCACGGCGACCTGTTCGCGCCGGTGCTGGAGCTCGAGCAGGAGCTTCCGGAGCAGCTCTAGGCCCGAGGCCCTAACGCTGCGATCAGCCGACGGGCTGACGCAAAACCGGCTGCCGACTCGCCCTCGCCTCGTCCAGGCGGCGCACGGGGGTCGTGTAGGGCGCCTTCCGGGCGATCTCGGGGTCGCGCTCGGCCTCGGCGAGGATCTCCTCGATCGCGTCGGCGAGAGCATCGAGGCCCTCCCTGGTCTCCGTTTCGGTCGGCTCGAACATCAGCGCCTCGTCGACCAGCAGCGGGAAATAGATGGTCGGCGGGTGGAAGCCGAAGTCGAGCAGCCGCTTGGCCAGGTCGAGCGTCTTCACCTGAAGCTCGCGTTTCGCGGCCGCGCCCGAGAGGACGAACTCGTGCATGCAGGGTCGGTCGAAGCCGACCGGCAGGTATCTCCCGGCGCGCCCCCGACGTAGCCGCGCCAGCAGGTAGTTGGCGTTCAGCACCGCTGTCTCAGAGGCGTCGGCGAGGCCGTCGCCGCCGAGGCTGCGGATGTAGGCATAGGAGCGGACGAAGACGCCGAAGTTGCCCGCGAAGCCGCGAAGCCGGCCGATCGACTTCGGCCGCCCGTAGTCGAGGCCGAAGGCGGGGCTGGCGCCGGCCGCGCCCTGAGTGCGGACCAGGCGAGGCACGGGCAGGTAGGGCTCGATCCGGTCCGAGACGGCGATCGGCCCCGCCCCCGGCCCGCCGCCCCCGTGCGGCTGGGAGAACGACTTGTGGAGGTTGACGTGGACGATGTCGAACCCCATGTCGCCGGGCCGGGTGTGGCCCATGATCGCGTTCAGGTTGGCGCCGTCGTAGTACAGGGTGCCGCCGGCGTCGCGGACCATCCGGGTGATCTCGGCGATGTTCTCGTCGAACAGGCCGAGGGTGTTGGGATTGGTGAGCATCAGGCAGGCGACTTGGTCGTCGACCTTGGAACGCAGGTCGTCGAGGTCCACGCCGCCGCGCCCGTCGGTCGCCACCTTGACCACGTCGTAGCCCGCCATGGTCACCGAGGCCGGGTTGGTGCCGTGGGCGGTGTCCGGGGCAAGCACCTTTGAGCGCTCCTCGCCTCGGTCGGCGTGGTAGGCGCGGGTGAGGAGCAGGCCCGCCAGCTCCCCGTGGGAGCCCGCCGAGGGCTGGAGGCTGACGTGCTCGAGGCCGCAGATCTCGGCCAGGGCTCGCTCCAGGCGCCACATCAGCTCCAGCGCCCCTTGGGCGCGCTTGGGGTCCTGCGCGGGATGGAGGCGCGCGTGGCCCGGCAGCGCGGCGACCCGCTCATTGAGCCGCGGGTTGTGCTTCATCGTGCAGGAGCCGAGCGGGTACGGGCCAGTGTCGAGGTCGAAGTTCCGGCGCGAGAGGCGGTTGTAGTGGCGGACGATCTCGGGCTCCGAGACCTCGGGCAGCTCCGGGGGGCGCTCCCGCAGCAGGTTCGCCGGGATCAGCTCGTCGAGCGGGCGCTCCGGCACGTCGAGCGGCGGCAGGGTCGCCGCCCGGCGCCCGGCGACCGAGCGCTCGAAGATCGTGGTGGCGTGCTTCCCTCTGTTGCGGGGTTGGAGTTTCGGCCGTTGTAGGCGGCGAGAGGGAGGGCGCCGTCACGCTCTGACCTCCGCCGATGGCGCCTTTTGGACCGTATGGGTCTGAAACGCGCCATTAGCCCCGGTTTTGGCGATGGCCTGCTCGAGCGCGTCGGCGAGTCGGTCGATGTCGGCCCGCGAGCGGCGTTCCGTGAGCGCGATCAACAGCCCGTCCTCGAACTCGGGGTACTCCCTACCCAGCCAATACCCCGCGGCAATGCCCTCCTCGGCGCAGCGGTCGAGCACTGCCTCCACGGGCGCATCGACACGAATCGCGAACTCGCGCACCACCGGGGCCTCGTGCAGGAGCTCGACCCCGTCCACCTCCGCCAGCCGCTCCCGGGCGTACGCGGTCCGCTGGGCGAGCAGCTCGCCCAGCTCGACCACCCCGCGCTTGCCGAGCCAGGCCATGTAGACGACTCCGCCGAGGGCGTTCAGGGCCTGCGAGGTGCAGATGTTGTGGGTGGCCTTCTCGCGGCGGATGTGCTGTTCGCGGGTCTGGAGCGCCAGCACGAAGCCGCGCCGCCCGTCGGCGTCCACCGTCTCCCCCGCGATCCGGCCCGGCATCCGGCGCAGGTGCTCCTCGGTGGCGCAGAAGAAGCCGAACGAGGGGCCCCCGAAGTCGAGCCTGCCCCCCAGCGGCTGGCCCTCGCCGACGGCGATCTGGGCGCCGCACTCGCCGGGCGGGCGCAGCACGCCCAGGGTGAGCGCGTCGACCGCGGCGACCGTCAGCGCGCCCGCCTCGCTCGCGGCCGCGGCCAGGGCCTCGAGGTCCTCCACCGCGCCGAGGAAGTTCGGGTTCTGGACGAACAGGGCGGCGGTATCGCCGTCCAGCGCCGCCTCGAGCTCGGCGGCGTCGGTGAGGCCGCCCTCGAGGCCCACCTCCACCACCTCGGCGCCGAAGCCGCGCGCGTACGTGACCAGGGTCTCGCGGCTGTGCGGGTGCAAGCCGCGCGACACAACCAGCCGCCGGCGCCCGGTGGCGCCGATCGCCAGGTAGGCGGCGGAGGCGACCGACGACGGCCCCTCGTAAAGCGAGGCGTTGGCCACCGGCAGCGCGCAGAGCTCCGAGATCGCGGTCTGGAACTCGAACATCACCTGGAGGCCGCCCTGCGAGACCTCGGGCTGGTAGGGCGTGTAGGGGGTCAGGAACTCCGAGCGCTGGGTGATCGCGTCGACGATCGCCGGGACGTAGTGGTCGTACATTCCCGCGCCGAGGAAGCAGAGCTCGGCGTCGGCGTGGGCGTTTCGCTCGGCCAGCGCGGCCAGGTGATCGAAGCACTCCGTCTCCGACAGACCCGGCGGCAGGTCGAGAGGGCGATCCAGCCGCAGCTCGGCGGGGATCTCGGCGAACAGCTCGTCGATCGAGCCCACGCCGATCGCATCGAGCATCGCCTCGCGGTCGGAATCGGTGGCTGAGGTGTAGCGGGTCAGGCCGGCATCACTCCTGCCCGGATGCTAGCCGGGGGCGGGGCGAAAGCCCCGGGCGTGACGATTGGGCGGCTCAGCCTTCTTCCGCCAGCATCGCCTTGTACGCCGCGGCGTCCATGAGGTCGTCGGCCTCCGCGGGGTCGGAGAGCTTCACGCGCACGAGCCAGCCGTCGCCGTAGGGGTCCTCGTTGATCAGCTCGGGCTTCTCGGCGATCGCCTCGTTGACGGCGACTATCTCGCCGGACAGAGGCGCGTAAACGTCGGAGACCGCCTTCACCGATTCGACCTCGGCGTAGGCCGCGTCCCTGGTGGCCTGAGAGCCGACCTCGGGCGGCTCGTAGAAGACCACCTCGCCCAGCGCGTCCTGCGCGTACCAGGTGACGCCGAAGGTCGCCTCGCCGCCCTCGATCCGGGCCCAGTCGTGCTCGGAGTGGTAGCGCAGATCGTCGGGGTAGCTCGCGTCGGCCAACTCAGGTCTCCTTTCGGTACAGGGGCTTCGACTCTATGCGCGCCGCCCGCAGCTTGCCGCGGACGTCGATCTCGACCTCGGTTCCGGGCTCGGCGAGCTCGGCGGGGACGTAGGCCATCCCGATCCCCACCTCGAGCGACGGAGAGAGCGTCCCGCTGGTGACCACGCCCACCTCCTCCCCACCGGCGACGACCGCGTGTCCCTGCCGGGGGATGCCGGGCCCCGTGAGCGCGAACGGCGCCAGCCGCTCCTGCGGGCCGCGCTCGCGGGCGGCGGCGACCGCCTCCGAGCCGATGAAGCCGGTCTCCTCCTTGCAGCACCAGCCCAGCCCTGCCTCGATCGGGTTGCGCTGCTCGTCCATGTCGTTGCCGTAGAGGTGAAAGCAGACCTCCAGACGAAGCGTGTCGCGCGCCGCGAGCCCGGTGGGCCTGGCGCCCCCCGTCGTCAGCGCCCCCCATGCGTCGGCGGCGCGAGCGGGCGGCAGCAGGAGCTCCACGCCGTCCTCGCCCGTGTAGCCGGTGCCGCAGACGAGCATCTGGACGCCTGCGATGCCCAGCGTCGCCGCATGCATCCGGGGCGGCAGCCCAGCGTCGGCCAGCTCGGCGACGATCGAGCGCGCCCGCGGTCCCTGCACGGCGAGCATCGCGTAGTCGCCGATCGCGTCGGCGACCTCGGCGTCGAAGCCGGCGGCGTGCTCTTCGAACCAGGCCAGGTCGCGCTCGTGGTTGGCGGCGTTGGTGACCGTCAGGTAGCGATCGCCGGCCGGCCGGTAGGTGAACAGGTCGTCGAGGATGCCGCCGTCCTCGCGGCAAAGCACCGAGTACTGCGCGCCGCCCACCTCGAGCTTCGAGAGATCGTTGGAGAGGAGCCGTTGGAGGAGCGCCTGGGCCTCTGGTCCCGAAGTCTCGATCTCTCCCATGTGCGAGACGTCGAACACGCCGCAGGCGGAGCGCACAGCGAGATGCTCAGCCCCGACCCCCTCGTACTGAACCGGCATCTCCCAGCCCGCGAACGGCACCAGCTTGGCGCCCGCCGCCACGTGGGCCTCGTACAGCGGGGTGCGTTTGAGCGCCGCGGTTGCCACGCGGCGGAGGCTAGTGATCCGGCGACGCTTGGGACTAGCTGCGCTTCAGGAAGGGCGGGACGTCGATCTCGTCGTCGGAGACCTCGAGGTCGCGCCGCTCGCGGTCGCCGAGCCCGCTGACGCCGCGCCGGCGGGCGCGGTCGCGCACCTGGATCGGCCGGCGGGCGAGGGTTTCGAAGCCCTCGAAGCCAGTGGCGATCACGGTGACCCTGACCTCGTCGGCCATGTTCGGGTCGATCACCGTGCCGAAGATGATGTTGGCGCCCTTGTCGGCGGTGGCGACCACGATGTCGGCGGCCTCGTGGACCTCGAACAGGTTGAGGTCCTCGCTGCCGGTGAAGTTGAGCAGCATCCCCGTGGCGCCCTCGATCGACTCCTCCATCAGCGGCGAGGAGACGGCCCCCTTCGCCGCCTCGCTGGCCCGGCTCTCGCCGGAGGCCGAGCCGACGCCCATCATCGCGGAGCCGGCCTCGGACATCACCGCGCGCACGTCGGCGAAGTCGAGGTTGATCTGGCCGGGGGTGGTGATCAGGTCGGTGATGCCCTGCACGCCCTGGCGCAGGATGTCATCGGCCATCCGGAAGGCCTCGCTGACGGAGGTCTGGCGCTCCACCACCTGAAGCAGCTTCTCGTTCGGGACGATGATCAGGGTGTCGCACTTGGCGCGCAACTTGTCGATCCCGTCCAGGGCCTGCTGCATCCGGCGGCTGCCCTCGAACTCGAACGGCTTGGTGACGACGCCGACGGTGAGGGCGCCGATCTCCTCCTTGGCGATCTCGGCGATCACCGGCGCCGCGCCGGTGCCCGTGCCGCCGCCCTCGCCGGCAGTGACGAAGACCATGTCGGCGCCCTTCAGCGCCTCCTTGATGTCGTCACGGCTCTCGGCTGCGGCGCCGCCGCCGATCTCCGGGTTGGCGCCGGCGCCCAGCCCCTTGGTGAGCTGGTGGCCGATCGAAAGCTTGATGTCCGCCTCGCACGCCTGAAGCGCCTGAACGTCCGTGTTGATGGCGATGAACTCGACGCCCTTGAGGCCGGCGTCGACCATGCGACTGACGGCGTTCGTGCCGCCGCCGCCCGCGCCGATGACCTTGATCACTGCGAGGTACGAGGACTCGACCATTGGCTTTCGACTGTCCTCACTTTCCGTGTCTTGCGCCCCGAGGCTAAAGCGATGCTTGAGAGTTTCGGACCGCTTGCAGCCTCAAGCCTAACGCGAAGGTAAGGCATCCGCAGGCCCGTGTCAACGCATGGATAGCTTAGCGGCACGGAATCGTGCATGCGAAACCCTCAACCAAGGGTTGAGAATTGACCCTTTACGGCATCTCTCAGGCTGCGGTCTAGACTCGGCTCACGGAGTCGTGGTTGCGACCGCGGCAGACGCCGTCGACGCTCCCCCAACCGCCGGGCGATGCGGCACCCGGACGTCGACGTAAGTGACGCTCGTGAGCTGCTCGTCGGCGAGGATCGCGGCGACGGCGGCCCACTTCTCGTCGCGAGCCTCGCGGCTTCCGAAGCGAAGCTCGATTCCCCCCTTCATCGTGACCACGGTCCCGTAGTCCTCCGACACCGACGCGCCGGCGATCAGGGGGCGCAGCGGCGCCGGAGCCGCCCCGATCGCCAAGGCCTCGCTGAGCGAGTCGCCGCTCAGGCGGCCCGATTCGGGGAGCTCGTCCACGGGCAGCTGCGGCACCTCCCCCTCCTCCGCCTGAACCCCGGGGAGCAGGGAGCCGTCGGCGGCGACCGGCACCTGGCGGTCGCCGGCCTGGGCGATCAGCCTGGGCCGGTGCTCGACCACCTCGATCGTGAGCCCGTGCGGAAAGCTCGCGTCCGCGCTCAGCGAGGCGATCGAGGGGAACTCCTGGACCGCGTCCCTGAGGCCGTCGGCCTGGACGTGGAGCGTGGTCATCCCCTTCGCGGCGTCGGTGAGCTCGGCGACGATCCGCTTGCTGTCGGCGCTGCTCACCCCCTCGACCTGGACGTCGCGGACCGCAACCAGCGAGGAGTCACGGAACCACCCGAAGTAGGTCAGCGTCAGGGCACCCGCGAGCAGGGCGAGCAGCACCACCCGCCGGCGCCCCGAGATGGAACGCACCAGCGTCGCTATTTGCGGCGTCCAGCGCTTCGACCGGCGCCGTGAAGGCGACCGGCGCCGCGAGGCGCGGGTCGGCGCTCGACTTCGCGCCGTGCGGGTGGCGGGCCGGGCTCGGCTTGTGCGCGCGCTAGCGCGCCGCTTCCCGGCGGCCGTGGCGGCGGTGCCCCTCACGGAAGGGTGATTCGCGCTCCACCGGGGTGGCTCCTGCCGGATGCGCCCAGGTTTGGCCTAACCGTCCAGGTTCCAGGCCTGGGGCCACTCGACCTCGCCCAGCACCTGGACCTCCGGTTCGAGCGTCACGCCGAAGCGCTCATGCACACGGCGGCGGCCCTCGGCCATGAGCGAGAGGATGTCGGCGGTGGTCGCGCCACCGGCATTCTCGACGAAGTTGGCGTGCTTCTCCGAGAAGCGGGCGCTGCCGACCTGAAGGCCGCGACAGCCGGCGGCCTCGAGCAGCTGGCCGGCGGTCCGGCCCCCTGCGCGCTCGTCGTCCGAGGGGTTCCTGAAGGTCGAGCCGAAGGTCTTGATCCCCGACGGCTGCGCGTCGCGCCGCATGCCCCGCATCTCGGCGAGCCTGCCCTTGATCTCCGCGACCTCGCCCTCGGCGAGCTGGAAGGACGCCTCGGAGACGACCTCGCCGGGCCCCAGGTTCGAGCGCCGGTAGGCGAAGCCGAGCTGGCTGGGCCGGCGCCGCTCTACGCCATCGGCGGTGCAGACGTTGACCCACTCCAGCACCCGGCCCAGCTCGCCCCCGTAGGCGTTGGCGTTCATCTTCACGGCGCCGCCGACCGTGCCCGGGATGTTGATCCCGAACTCGAGCCCGGACAGCCCCCAGCGGGCCGCCTGGGCCGCCGCTGAGGGAAGGCGGGCGCCGCCGCCACAGACCATCCGCGTTTCCTGCCGCTCGACCGCCGCAAGCGCTCCGTCCAGCTTCAGGACCAGGCCGCGGTAGCCGTCGTCGGCGACCAGGAGGTTGGAGCCGGAGCCGACGACTCCGAGCGCCATCCCCTCCGAAGCAGCCCAGCGGAGCAGCTCCGTGAGCTTTTCCTCGTCCTCCGGGCGGGCGAAGAGGTCGGCCGGCCCGCCCGCGCGCACCGTGGTCAGCCGGGCCAGGGGGTAATCGCGCTCGACGCCCTCGGGCAGGCTCATTGCTCGTCACCCGGGGTGTCGACGAGCGCATCGGCTAACTCGTGGATGTCGCCGGCGCCGATCGTCACCAGAACGTCTCCCTCCCGCAGCCGCGGCGCGAGGGCGCGCTCGGCTCGGCCGGAGTCGGCCAGCCACCAGACCGGCCGCCCCGAGGCGCGGTCGGCGGCCGCTCGCGCGACCGAGAGGCCGCTGACGCCCTCCAGCGGCCCCACCGGCCGCTCGCGGGCCGGATAGACGTCAAGCACACCGACCTCGTCGGCCGCTGCGAGGGCCGAGCCGAAGCGCTCGGCGAGAGCCTTGGTGCGCGAGTACAGATGGGGCTGGAAGACGGCGATCAGCCGGCGCGGCCCGAGCTCGCGAAGCGCCTGGAGCGCGGCGGCCACCTCGGTCGGGTGATGCGCGTAGTCGTCGTAGATCGCCGCGCCGTTCCGGTGGCCCTTGAGCTCCAGGCGGCGCAGGATCCCGGGGAACGAGGCGAGGGCGCCCGCCGCCGGCTCGAGCTCGAAGCCCGCCAGCTCCAGCCCGGCCAGAGCGGCGCGCGCGTCGAGCAGGTTGTGGCGCCCCGGGACCTTCAGCTCGAGCGCCGGCCCCGGGCGGTTCTCGTCGAAGGCCACGACCCGCTGTTCCCCGACCAGCCCGGCGAGGCTCCCGTCGCCCGGCAGCGCCAGGCCACCCGCCGGCTCGCAGAACGCTCGGAAGGCCTCGAGCAGCTCGGCGCGCGAGGACCAGCGCGAGTGGTGGTCGAGCTCGACGTTGGTCACCACCGCGACCTCAGGCCGCAGGCGCAGGAAGCTCGCGTCGGACTCGTCCGCCTCCGCAACCACCCACTCGCCGGCGCCCCAGCCGGCGTTCCCCGGACCGCCATCCTCGCCCGCGCCCGGCAGCTCGCCGCCGAGCAGGAAGCCCGGGTCGGCGCCCCCTGCGCGCAACACGTGGATGAGCATCCCGGCCGTCGTCGTCTTGCCGTGGGTGCCGGCGACCGCCAGCAGGCGCTTTTCGGCGCAGAGCTCGGCGAGCAGGTCGCCGCGATGGAGCACCGGCTGGCCGCGCTCGCGGGCGCGCGCAAGCTCGGGATTGTCGTCGCCCACCGCGGTCGAGACCACCACCTCGGCGTCCGGCGGGACAGCGTTGGCGTCGTGGCCCACACGAGGCTCGAGGCCGGCCGCCCGGAGGCGCTCGAGGTAGGAGCTCTGGGCGCGATCCGAGCCGCTCACCCGCGCCCCGAGCCGGTGGCAAACGAGCGCCAGGCCGCTCATCCCGGCGCCGCCGATGGCGATGAAGTGCAGCTTGCGCCCGCTCCAGTCGGTCATGGGCCGGTCATCGCCTCGCCGCATCAAGCACCTGCTCGGCGATCCGCTCGGCGGCGTCCGGGCGGGCGAGGGCGCGCGAGGCGGCGGACATCCGTTCCAGGCGTCGCGGATCGGCGAACAGGTCCGCCACTGTGCGAACCAGGGTGCCGGGATCGAGCTCCGAGTCGGCGACCACCACGGCGGCGCCCGCGTCGGCCATCCAGGCCGCGTTGGCGTCCTGGTGGCCGGCCGTCGCGTGCGGGTAGGGGACGAGGATCGCCGGCCTGCCCGCCGCCGCCAGTTCGAACACCGAGCCGCCGGCGCGAGCGAGCACCAGGTCGCAGGCGGCCAGCGCGTCGGCGAGGTTCGGCTCGTACTCAAGCAGCGTGTAGCCCTCGGCCCCGCCGGCGGCCTCCAGCCGCTCGCGCGCCGCGGGATAGTCGCGATGGCCGGTGATCTGGATCACGTGGTAGCCGCGCGGGGTCCCGGCGCCGTCGGCGAGAAAGGCATCGAGCGCGCACAGGTTGAGCGAGCGGGCGCCCTGGCTGCCGCCAAAGACGAGCAGGCACCGATCGCCGGGAGGGATCCCGAAGCGTCCCCGCGCAGTGCTGCGGTCCGCCTGGGAGATCGCCGACGGCACGGGCCGGCCGGTGACCAGGTAGCGATCTCCCCGCCGGCCGGCGAGCGGGAACGCCAGGCAGACGCGACTCGCGCGGCGGGCCAAGAGGCGATTGGCGAGGCCCAGGTGGCGGTCGGACTCGGTCAGCACCAGGGGCAGGCGCGCTGACAGCGCCGCGAGCCCCGCCGGGCCGGCCACGTATCCCCCGCCCCCCATCACCACCTCGGCCCGCCGGCGCCGCAGCGCTCGGCGCGCCGCCGGCACGGCGGCCGCCGCCCGGGCCCCCGCCAAGGCGGCCCTCAGGGGAGCGCCGCGGTCCAGGCCGCTGACCCGAATGAAGTCGATCTCGTAGCCGGAGGCCGGGACCAGCTTCGCTTCGAGCCGCTCCCGCGTCCCGAGGAAGGAGACCTCGGCGCCCCTATCCCGAAGCGCGTCGGCGACGGCGAGCGCCGGCACTACGTGCCCGGCGGTTCCCCCCGCGGCTATGACGACTCTTGGCACCGCCCGAAACGCTCCTTCCTCTCGCGGGTCTGGCGCCGCCCTGCGTGCGACCGCCATCGACCACCCGCAGTCTCGCAGCGCCTCCGGCCCGCTTGGCGGGCGCGGCTGAGCGGCCGCCGGCGGCGATGTTCAAGAGCAGCCCGGTCGCCGCCAGCATCACCAGCAGGCTGGAGTTGCCGTAGGAGACGAACGGCAGGGGCACGCCCGTCAGCGGAGCGAGCCCGAGTACCGCGAACAGGTTGATGATCCCCTGGACCAGGATCAGCGAGGTGAGCCCGGCGGCGAGCAGCTTGCCGTAGCGGTCGCGCGCTCGCTGCGCGGCGCGAAGCCCCGCGTAGCCGAACAACCCGAAGAGCCCCACAAGGGTCGCGATGCCGACCAACCCCAGCTCCTCGCCGACCACCGCCGCGATCATGTCCGTGTGCGCCTCGGGGAGGTAGAAGGCCTTCTGGAGGCTCTGCCCGAGGCCAACGCCGAAGATCCCTCCGGAGCCGAAGGCGATCTTGGCCTGAATCGCCTGAAAGCCGGCGCCCCCCGGATCGCCGGTGGGGTCGAGGAAGCCCGTCAGACGTTGCATCCGGTAGGGCTCGAAAACGATCGCGAGCAGCAGCACCACGACGATCCCCGCGCCGAGCAGCGCCAGGTGGCGCATCTTGACCCCGGCCGCGACCAGCAGCGCGCCCGTCGCTCCGAGCACAACGATCGCGGTGCCGAGGTCCGGTTCCGCGACCATCAGCAGGCAGGCCAGGCCGACAACCGCCAGATAGGGGACCAGGGTGCGGATTTCTCGGGTCATCTGAGGCCTCAGGGCCAGCAGGTGCGCGCCGTAGAGGATCAGGGCCAGCTTGGCGAACTCCGACGGCTGAACCTGGAACAGGCCAACGCCGATCCAGCGCCGAGCGCCGTTCGCCGACATGCCGATCCCCGGGATCAGGACGGCGAGGAGGAGCACGAACGAGGCGGCGACGAGAAGCGGCGTCACCGGGCGGAGCAGGCGCATCCCGCGCAACGACATGACCCGCATCACGAGCAGGCCCGCAGCGCCGAACAGGAGGGTCCGCTTCAGGTAGTAGGCGCTGTCCCCGCTCTGCCCCAGAAGCGAGGTCGTGGAGCTGGCGCTGAAGACCATCACCACGCCGAAGGCGAGCAGGCACAGGGTGGCGGTGAGCAGCAGGTTGTATTCGATCGGCTGGGTGCCCGCGCGCCTGCGCGTCTTCGGGCCCAGCCGGCTGAGCGAGAGCGTGGTCATCTCCCTTATTTGTTCGCGCCCGGCAGGCGTGAACCTGCCGGGCGACCGTCGTCAATAGGTGCCCGCTGAATACTGCGACGATGCCGCGCTGTATGGCGGAGGGGTGGCGAGATGTGACGCCACGCGAGCTGGCTGTCCTGGTGATCGGCTCGGTGCTGCTTTCGGTCGCCATGACCTGGCCCCTCGTCCTGCACCTCGGCGAGAACATCCCCAAGGACCTGAGCGATCCGCTGCCCCAGGCTTGGCAGGTCGCCTGGGGCGGGCACGCCCTGCTCCATCAGCCCCTCTCCGTCTTCCAGTCGAACCAGTTCTGGCCCCTCGACGACACCCTCGCCTTCTCAGATGCCCTGCTGGGGTACGCGCCGGCAGGCCTGATCGGCTCGGGGCCGAAGGCAGCGGTCGCCCGCTACGACGTTCTCTTCGTCCTCTCCTACGCGCTCTGCTTCGTCGGCGCCTACCTGCTCGCGCGCGAGCTCGGGCTCGGGCCGGTCGGCGCTGCGGTGGCCGGGGCCGCGTTCGCCTTCGCGCCGTTTCGACTCGAGCAGGACCGCCACATGCAGGTGATCTCAAGTGGCGGCATCCCGCTCGCCTTGGCCCTGGGCATTCGCGGCTACCGGCTGCGGGACGCCCGCTGGGTGATCGCCGGGTTCGCGGTCGCGACCTGGCAGTTCACGATCGGCCCCACCCTCGGCCTGCCGTTCACCTACCTTCTCTGCGCGCTCGGGGCGATCGCGGCGGTGGTCTGGATCCGTCGCGGCCGCCCAGCGTTGGAGCGGCGGCTCCTCCTCGCGACCGCCGCCGGCGTGGCCCTCTACGTGGCCGTTGCGACGCTGATCGCCCTGCCCTACCTGAGGGTCTCGGACGAGCAGCCAGACGCTAACCGACCAGCATCGACCTTGGCGGCGTTCTCCGAACCGCCGAGCGTCTTCGTCTTGGCGCCCCGGGAGAACCTGATCTGGGGCGACGCGACCGCCGGAAGGTTCGACTCGGTCGAGAACCCGGGAGAGAAGACGCTCTTCCCCGGTCTGGCGATCGTGGGGCTCGCGATCGCGGGGCTCGCCTCGTCCGCGCTCCCGCGCCGGCTTCGGATCGGCCTCGGCTTGGGTGTCGTCGGAGTCTCGATCCTGGCGCTCGGCTTCGAGGAGGAGGGCGGCCTCCTGTGGCCCTACAGGGTCGCCTATGAAGTGCTGCCCGGCTGGGACGGAATGCGCACGCCCGGCCGGCTGTTCACCTTTGCGTCGCTGGGCCTCGCCCTGCTGGCCGGCGCCGGTGCAACAGTGGCGTCGCGGCGCGTGCGAACGCGCCTCCGGGGCCCCGCGACCGCCGCCCTCGCCGCTGCGCTCGTCCTCGCGGTGGTGATCGAGGGGCGCGGCCTGCCGTTCGACCCAACCGATCGGCAGGCGCAACCTCGCGTGCCGGCTGCGCCCGCCGACCTCTCGAATGTCCCCGCGCCCCGGCTCTTTCTGCCGGCCGAATCCGCGGAGGACAACCGCGCCTACGTGCTCTGGTCGACGGATGCATTCCCCGATCTGGTCAACGGTCGCTCGAGCGTCCAGCCCGATTACACGGCGGGGCTGATCAGCGCCATGGACCGCTTTCCGGACAGCGGCTCCGTGGGGCTCTTGCGCCGAACCGGTGTGCGCAGCGTCATCCTCGATCTCAGCCGCGTCGCCGACTCCCCGCAGCGGCACGCCGCCTCCCGCTCGATCGCGGGCCTCGGAATCGGTCGCGAGCGCCGCGGGGATGCGGTCGTCTACGAGATCGGCTCTTCGCCCGGAGCTCCGAGCCCCTCGACCAGCGAGCGGAAGTGCTCGCCTCGTTGCTCGAAGTCGCGATAGGCGTCGAAGCTCGCGCAGGCCGGGGCCAGCAGGACGACCTCGCCGGCCTTTGCGTCGGCCGCGGCCGCCCAGACCGCGTTGGCGAGGTCCTCGCAGCGGCGCAGGTCCACCCCGCCCTCGCGGGCCGGCTCGAGGTCCCGCTCGAGCGGCTCGGCGGCGTCGCCGATCAGATAGCAGGCGACGCACCTCTCGCTGACCGGCCCCACGAGCCCCGTGAAGTCCTGGCCCTTCAGCGAGCCGCCGAGGATCGCCCGCACGCCGCCGTCGAACGAGCGCAGCCCGGCCGCGGCGGCGGCCACGTTGGTGGCCTTGGAGTCGTTGACGTAGAGGACGCCGTCCCGCTCGGCCACGCGCTCGAGCCGGTGCGGAAGCCCGGCGAAGCCGCGAAGGCCCTCCCGAACGGCGTCGCGCCCAAGGCCCATCGCCAGGGCCGCGGCGGCGGCGGCCATCGCGTTGTCGGCGTTGTGGGGGCCGACCAGGCCGAGCTCGCTCGCCTCCAGTAGCGGCTCCTCGCCCGCGAAGATCACGCCCTCGCTCAACGACAGCTCGCAGTCTGGGTTCGAGGACCGGCAATACGCGACCCGCCGCGCGCAGCCGCCCAGGTCGAGATCCCGCAGGGCCTCCTCGGAGGCGTTGAAGACGGCGACGTCGTCGTTTCCCTGGTTGGCGAAGATCCGCAGCTTGGCGCGCAGGTAGTGATCGAAGTCCGGGTGCCGGTCGAGGTGGTCGGGCGTCGCGTTCAGCAGCACCGCGCACTCCGGCGCGAAGGCCTGGGAGTCCTCGAGCTGGAAGCTCGAGCACTCGCAGACCACGGTCGCCTCACCGGGCACTCCGCCCACCAGCGAGGCGAGCGGCGTGCCGACGTTCCCCGCCACCGCGACCGGCTGGGCGGCCGTCCGCCAGAGGTGGCCGAGGAGCTCGGTCACGGTGGTCTTGCCGTTCGTCCCGGTGACGGCGACGAACCGATTCGGCACGAGGCGCCAGGCCAGCTCCAGCTCGCCCAGCACGGCGAGGCCGAGCTCGCGCGCCCGCGCGATCACCGCGGCCTCGGGCGGCACCCCAGGGCTCTTGACGACGCAGCGGGCGCGCGCGAGCAGCTCGACCCCGTCCGTGCCCAGATGGACCTCCAGGCCCGCCTCGGCGAGCCGCGTCGCCCCATCGGGCGAGCCGGAGTCGCAGCCCGCAACCTCCTCCCCGCGCGCCGACAGCATCCGCGCCGCCGCCTCCCCAGACCGGGCCAGGCCGACCACCAGGTACGGGCCGTCGGGGAGGGGCGGGCGGGGCTTCAACCGATCGAGTTCTGGTACAGCGTGTAGCCGATCCCCGCGCAAACGGCTGCGACGATCCAGAAGCGGAGCATGATCTTGGTCTCCGACCAGGCCATCATCTCGAAGTGGTGGTGGACGGGGGCCATCAGGAGCACCCGGCGGCGAAACATCTTGAAGCTGAACACCTGAATCGCCACCGAGAGCGCCTCGATCACGAAGATCCCGCCGAGGATGATCAACAGGAGCTCGGTCTGGGTCATCACCGCCAGGGCCCCGATCGCCGCCCCCAGCCCCAGCGATCCGGTGTCGCCCATGAAGATCGCCGCCGGAAAGGAGTTGAACCACAGAAAGCCGACCGAGGCGCCCACCAGGCAGGCCGACAGCAGCGCCAGGCCCTCCTGGCCGCTGGTGATCGTGATCGCCGTGTAGGCGAGCAGCACGATCGCGCACGAGCCCGCCGCCAGCCCGTCGAGCCCGTCGGTGAGGTTGACGGCGTTCGAGGCACCCGCGATCACCAGGAAGACCACCAGCACGTAGAGCACCGGCCCGATGTAGATCTCGGCGTCGGAGATCCGCACTTGGAGGCTCGATTCGAGCCCCACCTCCTCGCTGGCCACCCACCAGAGCGCCACCGCGAGGCCGATCTGGGCGACCAGCTTCCAGCGCGCCGAGAGGCCGAGCGAGCGGCGCTTGGTGACCTTGATGAAGTCGTCCGCGAACCCGAGGCCGGCGGCGCCCAGCGCGACCCCGAACACCGCAAGGCTCTGGGTGTCCAGCGGCGAGAGCACCAGGTAGGGCACGGCGATCGCCACGAACACGATCAGCCCGCCCATGGTCGGCGTCCCGGCCTTGGTGTGATGCTCCGCCGGGCCCTCCTCGCGGATCTGCTGGCCGAACTCCCGGGCCCGCAGGAGCTCGATGAACCTCGGTCCCAGGAAGATCGTGATCAGCATCGCCGCCATCCCGGCGATCAGGATCTGGCCACGATCGATGGCCGCCGACGAGACCTCGCTGGCGAGCGCGGCCAGCTCGAGGGGTCATTGCGCGCCGGCCCCGCGCCGCGCGATCAGCTCGTCGGTGACGAGCTCGAGGCCGACGGAGCGCGAGCCCTTGACCAGCAGCGCGTCGCCCGGCTCGAGCATCGCCTCGGCGAGCGGCACCGCGGCCTCGGCATCGGGCGCCCAGGCGTCGGGGGCGTAGTCGCGGGCGAGCTCGCCGACTCCGACCAGGGGCCCGACGCCGAGCTGGCGCGCATGCGCCCCGGCCTCTCGGTGATAGGCGGGCGCGTTCGGGCCCAGCTCCGCCATCTCGCCGAGCACGGCGACGTGGCGGCCGGGCGCCGGGAGCGATGCCAGGTGGTCGAGCGCCGCGCGCATCGAGATCGGGTTGGCGTTGTAGCAGTCGTTCACGACGACGCTTCCGTCGGCCAGCTCGACCAGCTCGCCGCGCAGGCGCGAGAAGGCGATCTCCGGCGCCCGCCGCGCCATCTCGTCCAGCGGAACCTCGAGCGCCTCGCCGATCGCGATCGCCGCCAGCGCGTTGGTCAGGTTGTGCGCCTCCCCGAACGGGAACGAGAAGCGCTGCTCCCCCGCGGGCGTCCCGACGGTGGCCTGGATGGAGCGCCCGTCACCACTCCACCGAAGCGCGAACACGTCGCCGCCGGCGCCGAAGGTGATCGTCACCAGCCGGTCGTGCAGGTGCGGCTCGAGCGCCTCGGCATCGGCGGGGATGACGGCGCGGTCGCGCTCTCCAAGCTCGGCGAGGATCTCTGCCTTCGCCTCGGCGATCGCCTCCAGGGCGCCCAGCAGCTCCAGGTGGACGGGGCCGATGTTGGTGATCGCGGCGACGTTGGGCTCCGCGATCTCGCAGAGCTCCGCGATCTGACCCCGGCCCCGCATCGCCATCTCGAGGACCAGAGCCTGCGTCTCGGGCGGGGCGGCCAGCACGGCGAGCGGCAGGCCGATCTCGGTGTTGTAGTTCTCCGGGCTGGCGTGGACGCGCAGGGGCAGGATCGCGTGGCAGATGTCCTTGACCGACGTCTTGCCCACCGACCCGGTGATCCCCACCACCGGACACCCCAGTTTGCGCCGCCAGGCGCGAGCGAGCGCCTGGAGAGCGGCAAGCGGATCGGGGGCCGCGAGCACCCAGCCGTCCGCCTTTCCCCCCGCCGGTCGGCGCCGGCGGGCGCCAGCGAGCGAGCGCGCTCCGGCTCGACCACGACGCCCCAAGCGCCGGCCTCGAGCGCCGAGGCCGCGAACTCACCGCCGTCCGCGCGCTCACCCCGCAGGCCGAAGAACAGGTCGCCGCGGCGCACCTGGCGCGAGTCGACCACGGCCCGTTCCGGGCGACCGCCTCCGCCGGCGAGCGCCACCTCGGCTCCGGCCGCGGCGGCTATCCGATCTGGCGACAGCTCGATCACGCCAGCTTCCGAAGCTCCTCCCTCGCCACCTCGCGGTCGTCGAAGGGGATCTTCCGTCCGCCGGCCAGCTCCTGCCCCTGCTCGTGGCCCTTGCCGGCGATCACCACGGTGTCACCCGCGGCCGCGGCTCCGAACGCCAGGGCGATCGCGGCACGGCGGTCGGGCTCCACCTCGATCCCTCCGTTCCCGGGGTCGGGCATTCCCGCCAGGATCTCGGCGATGATCGCCTGCGGCTCCTCGGAGCGCGGGTTGTCCGAGGTGACCACGCACGCGTCCGAGAGCTGGGCCGCGATCCCGCCCATCAGCGGGCGTTTCTCGCGGTCGCGGTCGCCGCCGCACCCGAAGACCGCGATCAGCCGCCCCTCGGTCAGCCTCCGCGCCGCCGTGAGCGCGTTCTCGAGCGAGTCCGGCGTGTGCGCGTAGTCGACCAGGACGGCGAACGGCTGTCCCTCGTCGACGGGCTCGAAGCGCCCCGGAATCAGGTCGGCGCTCGCCAGGGCACCGGCGGCCGCCTCGGCCGGCACGCCCAGCGCGTGGCAGGCGCCGATCGCCGCCAGCGCGTTCTCCACGTTGAAGTGGCCGGGCAGCGGCATCCGCACCTCGGCCTCGCCATCCGGGCCGAGACACAGGAAGCGAGACCCGGCGGCGTCGAAGGAGACCTCCGCGGCGCGGAGGTCGGCCTCGCCGGCCCCGCCGGCCGAGAAGGTGAGGACCGGGGGCTCCCCCGCGTCCCGCAGTTCGGCCGCCAGGCGTGCCCCATATGCATCGTCCACGTTCACCACCGCTGTCTGGGGGAGCGAGGAGGTGAAGAGCCCGCGCTTGGCCAGGAAGTACTCCTCCATGTCGGCGTGGAAGTCGAGGTGGTCCTGGGTCAGGTTGGTGAACACGGCGACCGCGAAGCGGACGCCGGCGCTGCGCTCCAGCGCCAGGGCGTGCGAGGAGACCTCCATCGCGCAGGCCGCATCGCCCCCCTCGAGCATGCGGCGAAACGTCCGCTGGAGGTCGATCGCCTCGGGCGTGGTCCGCTCCACCTCCTCCTCGACGCCGCCGACGATCCGCTTCACCGTGCCCAGTAGCCCCGTCCGAGTCCCCTGCGACTCCAGGATGTGCCGGATCAGGAAGGCGGTGGTCGTCTTCCCGTTGGTGCCGGTGACGCCGGCCACGTTCAGCTTCGCGGTCGGATCGCCCCAGAAGCGCACCGCGATCGGGGCCATCGCCGCGCGGGCGTCGGCAACCCGGACCTGGGTTGCCCCCACGTCCAGGAGCCGCTCGACGACGAGCGCGGTGGCGCCGCGCTCCACGGCGCCGGCGCCGAACTCGTGGCCGTCGGAGCGCTGCCCCGGAACGCAGAAGAAGAGCGTGCCGGGCTCGACCGTGCGACTGTCGTACGACAGGCCGGCTATCTCCACCTCCGCGTCTCCGACGATCTCGGCGACCTCTACGTCGACGAGCAGCTCGCGGAGCTTCATCGAGTCGATTCTATGGCTGCTGGTCGGGCGGGATCTCGAGGTATGGGAGAGCGAACTTGGCGATCTCGCCGAAGGCGGGGGCGGCGACCTCGCCGCCGTAGTAGCTGCCCTGGGGCTGGTCGACGACAACCGCGACCAGAAGGCGGGGGTCCCGGGCCGGGGCGAAGCCCACGAACGAGGCGACGTACTTCCACTCGGAGTAGCCGCCGTCGACGGCCACCTCGGCGGTTCCCGTCTTGCCGGCAAGCGTGTAGCCGGGAACGCTGACCTCCGACGCGGTGCCGCCGGGCGCCAGCACTCCCTCCAGCATCTGCGTCAGCTGCCCCGCCGTCTCCTTGCTGATCACTCGGTGGCCGGAGCGGCGCCTCGACGGGCGTCTCCCCCTCCTCGAGGGTCAGCCGCGGCGGGCGCAGGACGCCGCCGTTGGCGATCGCCGCGTAGGCGGTCGCCATCTGCATCGGGGTCACCGAGAGACCCTGGCCGATCGGCAGGTTGCCGATCGTGGAGCCCGAGAACTCCGACAGGGTGGGGACGATGCCCCGCTCCTCGCCGGGGAAGGCGATCCCGGTCGGATCCCCGAAGCCGAATCGCCGCACCCAGCGGTAGAAGCGCTCCGTCGCCGAGCTCGAGGCCGACCTTGACCGCCCCGACGTTCGACGACTGAGCCAGGATCTGGGCAACGGTGAGGCTCTCCGCGCCTCGGTCCTCGGCGTCGGAGATCGATCGATCGGCCACCTGGATCTCGATCGGCAGGTAGAAGACGGTGCTCGGCGTGACCAGGCGCTCCGAGAGGCCGCCGGCCACCGTGAACGCCTTGAAGGTCGAGCCGGGCTCATAGGTGAAGCCCGTGGCCATGCTCCGCAGGGCCTCCGGCGAGGCCGAGGCCGGATCGCTGGGATCGAAGCTTGGCCAGTCGGCCATGGCCAAGACCTCGGCGTTGCGCGGGTCCATCACGATCGCCGTGGCGCGCTTCGGCTGGTACGTCTGGGCGACGTCGGCGAGGACCTCCTCGGTCCGCGCCTGGATCCCCGCGTCGATCGTCAGTCGCAGGTCCTCCCCCTGCTCGGCCCCGTTCAGCGTGTCGCGCTCGATCTCGTTGCCGAGCCCGTCCAGCACCACCTGGCGCTCCCCGTTGGCGCCGCCGAGCAGATCGTCGTCGCCCGCCTCGAGCCCGGCGAGGCCCTCGCCGTCGACCCCCACGGTCCCGATCACGGGAGCCGCGAGCTTGCCCTCCGGGTAGACCCGCCGGCTCGACGGCACCCAGGCGATGCCGGCCAGCTTCAGCTTGCGCACCCGGTCGGCGACCGGCAGGCCAACCTGGCGAGCCAGGTAGGCGAAGCCCGAGGACCGATCGGCGAGCAGGCGAAGGATCTCCGCCTCCGAGACGTTCAGCAGGGGCGCCAGGCGGCGGGCGGCCCGCGCCGGGTCCTCCACCTGGTAGGGAGTGGCGATTACGTCCGCCGCGTCCTCGGAAACGGCCAGCTCCCTGCCGTGGCGGTCGAGGATCCGTCCGCGGCGACCCGGAATGGTCACTGTCTGGGTCTGCTGGCTCTGGGCGTCGGCGGCAAGCCCTCCGCCCTGTATCCCCTGCACCCAGGCAGCGCGCCCGATCGCGATCACGAACAGGAGCAGGAAGCAGGCGAACAGGAGGCCGACGCGCCGCTCGATCATCGTTCGAAGACGCTGCCCTCAGCCCGGCGGCTGGACCGTCCGAGCCTCGCGCTCAAGGCGCTGCCACTCCCCCGCCGCCACCGGGGTCCGCGCCACCCGCCCCCGCGCCGGTCGGCGCGGGCTCTGTGGTCGTCGCGGCCGCCGTCGCGTCCGTCGCCGGCGCGGTCTGGGTCGGCTCGGCGACGGCGGCCGGCTCGGTCGCCGCCGGCGAGGCCGGGATCACGGTCGGCGCGCTTACCGGCGCCAGCGGCGCCACGTAGGTGGCCTGGGAGGTCAGCTCACCGGAGGCGAGGCGCCTGGCAGCCACGGCGGCGGCGGCGTCGCCGGCGCGCAGATATCCGACGGCGCCCGGTTCCGGGGCGACCAGGCCGAGCGCCGCGGCCGCGGCCTGGATCCGCTCGTTGGAGGCCCCGTTGGTGGCGATCTTCGCGCGCAGGGCCGAGATCTCCCGCTTCAGCTCGTCGGCCTGTCCGCCCACCTTGCTCGAGGACGCGTTGAGGCTCAGGGCGAGAACGTTCAAGGACACGATCCCAACCAGGAGCGTCGTCAGGGCGCCGATCCAGAGCCGGCCGCGGGTCAGCCGGTGAACGAGGCCGGACTCGGCAAGCCCCGAGACCGCGACCGCGGTGCGCCCCACCGCCAGCGGGACGAGCCGGGCGGGCGTCGCGGAGCGTGGCCGGGCCGCGGCCGCGCGCCGCGCCGGTGCCGAGCGCGCGCGCGCGAGGTCGCGGGGCCGCTTCTACGCGTCGCTGGACGGGTCCTCGGCCGCGTGGTTCGCGCCGGGGCGACGGCTGTGCGGCGGGCGGCTTGCGTGGAGGCAGCGGGCATCAGGCCCCCTTTTCGTCGTCGCGGTCCGAGCCCCTGTGGAGCTTCCGCGCGGCGCGGAGGCGCGCCGAGTGCGAACGGGGATTGCGCTCGATCTCCTCGGGGGTCGCGGCCAGCGCCCGCCGCGTCAGCGGCTCGGCCTCCGGCTGGCGCCCACACGCGCAGACAGGAAGCTCAGGGGGGCAGACGCAACCTCGGGCGCGATCGGCGAGGAAGCGCTTCGCGCGCCGGTCCTCCAGCGAGTGAAACGAGATCATGCCCAGGCGTCCCCCCTGGCGCAGGAGCTCCCAGGCGGCGGGCAGCGCCCTGTCGAGCGAGTCGAGCTCCTCGTTGACGGCGATCCTGATCGCCTGGAAGGTTCGCTTCGCCGGGTGGCCGCGCCCGAAGCGGTAGGCCGGCGGGACGGCGGCGCGAATGGCCTCGACCAAGTCGGCCGTGGTCTCCAGGGGGCGGCGCCGGGTGATCTGGAGCGCGATCGCCCGGGCGTGACGCTCCTCTCCATGCTCGCGGATCACCGCGGCGAGCCGGTCTTGGGGCCACTCGTTGACGATCTCGGCCGCCGACAGGTCCGCGTCCGGATCCATCCGCATGTCGAGAGGCGCGTCGTAGGTGTAGGAGAAGCCCCGCTCCGCGGCATCGAGCTGATGGGATGAGATGCCCAGGTCCATGTAGACCAGGTCGGCGCTCACGCCCTCGGCAATCAGCTCGGCGAGGGCGTCGGCGAAGTTCGCGCGCATGAACCTGGTCTGGCAGTCCAGCTCGTCCGCGAGCTCCTCGAACCGCTGCTCGGCGGCGGGGTCGCGGTCGATGCAGACGAGCGTGCCGCCCGGCCCCAGTCGCTCGGCGGCCAGCCGCGCATGCCCGCCGCCGCCGAAGGTGCAGTCGACCGCGGTCTCGCCGGGACGGGGATCCAGGAGCGCGATCAGCTCGGAGGCCAGGACTGGGACGTGCTCGGTGGGCATGTACGTCAGTGTGGCCATCCGCGGACCGGCGCCCCGAATCTCAGCCCGCGCCCCGCGGCGCGGGGCCGCCGTGGGCGAGCTCCTCCGCGATCTCGGCGGCGGTCGCGTCGATCTCGGCGTCGTGGTCGGCCCAGCGGCTGGTGTTCCAGATCTCCAGGTGGTCGGCGACGCCGATCACCACGCACGGGCCCTCCTCGAGCTCCGCGTGCTCGATCAGATGCTTGGGGATCCGGACACGGCCGGCCGAGTCGAGGGTCTCGTCGTGGGAGCGGCCGTGGAACCGTCGCTTCATCATCCGCCCGTGGCGGCTGAGCGGGTTGAGCTCGGCGAGGACCCGCTCCTCGAAGCGCGCGAAGTCGCTCGAGGGATAGACCTCGACGCAGGGGTCCAGGCCCGCCGATAGAACCACTCCATCGGCGAGCGCCGCTCTGAGGCGCGCCGGAACGGTGAGCCGGTCCTTGGCGTCCAGGTTGTGCTCGTACTGGCCACGAAATGCCAACCGTGGGTCCTCTCCTGCGTGGGTGAACGGGTCTGCGCGGCCGCGCCGCTTGAGTGTCTGGACCGGAGTGGCGAGGTGGGAGGATCCTCACCACCCCGGTCCTTGAGTCAGTTTCGAATCGCCACGCTAACCCACCAGCCCCCACTTTGCAACACAAATGTGGTCTGGAATGGGACACGATCCGTCGGACGGAATTGCTACCCGCCCGGCCTGTGCCGCGAAATCGGCTTGTTGAAGCGGTTTCGGCGCCCACCGCCGTCGGCTCCGGAGGCCCTCGGCGGGCCGCCGATCTGCAAGCCGCGTTGCAGCTAGAGGCCATTAGAACGCGCCGAGCAGGGCGTCCGAGTGAGCCACGAGGGCGGCGAGGATCATCAGCAGGACCGAGGGGACGAGGACCAGGGCCACCACCAGTTGGATCTTCGGGGCCGCGCGGGCCGCGTGCTCGGAGATCCGTCGCCGGGCCTGCCGACGGAGCGACGCCGCCTGCTCGTGGAGCTGCTCGGCGAGCGGCGAGCCGTAGCGCCGGGAGCGCTCGAGCGCCGACGCCAGCGCCCCGAGCTCGGGGCCGGGCACTCGTTCGCGAACGGCGGCGATCACCTCGCGCTGCGGCACCCCGCACTCGATCTCGGCCACCCCAACCGCCAGCTCGGTGGCCAGCGGCCCGCTTCCGCGGCTTGAGATCTCCCCGAGAACCGTCGCCGGGCTGCGCCCGGCAGCGGTCCCCACCGCGAGCAGGTCCAGGGCGTCGGGGAGCGCCACGCCGATCCGCGCCCGGCGGCGCCGCGCCGCCCTCTCCAGGAGCGCCTCCGGGGCCACGAAGCCCGCGGCGGGGAAGGCGAGGGTGAGCAGGACCGCCAGCCGGGTGGGCAGCGCGGGCGACGCGACCGTGGCAAGCACGGCGCCCACCACGACCCCGCCCGCCTTGGCGGCCAGCACCGCCGCCACCGGGACGCGCTCAGCCAGGCCGGCGCGCCGAAGGCGCTGCGGAATGCGAAGCCACAGGGCGGCGCCGGCCAGCGTCCGCACGCGCCCGCCGCTCAGGTTCGCCGCGAAGCCCTGGATCGAGCGACCGACCTCCTCCCCCCTGCTCCCAGCCAGCTCCCACAGCGCTGCGGCGCCCAGCAGGACGGCCACCGCGACCAGCGCGGCGCTCATCCGTCGTCCACCCGGCTGAGGCGCCGGATCGAAGCGAAGCCGGCGAGCTGGAAGGTCGCCGCCGCGGCCAGAAGGGCGGCCGAGGTCCCGTTCTGAAGCAGGCCGCCCACGAAGCCGGGCTCGATCAGCTCGGCGAACAGCGCCGCTCCGGACGGCATGGCAACGACCAGCAGGCCCGTGAAGCGAGCCTGCGCCGTGGCCGAACGGGCGTCGGCGGCGACCCGGTCGCGCTCCGCCGCCGACGCGGCGAATCGCCGCAGGAGCCCGGCGAGGTCGCCGCCGCCGAGCTGCTGCGAGAGGAGCGCCGCAGTGAACGATCTCACTCGCTCGGAGCGCAAGCGGGTCCCAAGGGCCGCGAGGGCCTCCGCGGTCGAGGCTCCCAGCTCGAGCTCGGCGCGCAGGCGCGCAAGCTCGGAGGCCGGTGGTCCCTCCAGGGAGCTCGCCGCCGAGGCGAGCGCCGCGCGGACGGAGCGACCGCCCGCGAGGGCATCGGCGACCGCCGTGGCGACCTGCGGCAGACCGCGCTCAACCGCCGTCAGGTAGCGAGCCCGGCGGCGCGCCACCGCCCAGGCGGCCGCGGCGGGACCGGCCACCGCCGCCACGGGCGCCGGCCCGGGGCCGGCCACGAACAGGGTCGCTAGGAGCAGCGCCCCCGCGCCCAGGGCCGCGAGCCGGCGCCGCTCGGCTTCAGTGGGCGCGTAGCCCTCGCGGCCGGCACGTCGCAACGGCTCGATCGCCGCCACGAGCCAGGCTCCCACCGCGGGACTGGCGAGCACGGCCTCCCGAACCGCCACCGCGGCCATCCCGCCGGCCAGGGCGGCGAGGAGTATCGGCGCCACCGACGGGCCGGGCGTCACCGCCGCCACAGCTCCCTGACGCCCACGCCGCCGGCCGCCCGCACGACCTCGCCCACCTCCACCACGCGGCGCTTTCCCTGCGGTGATCTGGCGAGGTGCACGACCAGCTCGATGCCGCGCCGAACCTGCTCGCGAATCGCTTCGAGCGGCAGCCCGACGGCGGCCATCATCGCCAGCGTCTCGAGCCGCCGGAGAGCGTCGGCGGGCGAGTTGGCGTGCACGGTCGAGAGCGCTCCGTCGTGTCCAGTGTTGAGAGCGGTCACGAGGTCGAGGGCTTCGCGCCCGCGCACCTCGCCGATCACGATCCGGTCCGGCCGCATGCGCAGCGCGTTGCGAAGCAGGTCGCGGATCGTCACCTCCCCCCGCCCCTCGACGCTCGGCGGCCGGCTCTCCAGCCGCACCACATGCTCCTGGCGCAGTCGAAGCTCCGCCGCGTCCTCGAGCGTGATCACCCGCTCGCTGGAGCCGATGTATGCCGAGAGGGCGTTCAGGAGGGTCGTCTTTCCGGCCCCCGTGCCGCCGGAGATCAGGATGCTTCGCCGGGCGCGAACCGCCGCGGCGAGCAGGTCGCGCAGCTCGGCGGTGAGCGTGTCCGAGGCGACCAGCTCGTCGGGGCCCGGGCGGGCGGCCGTGAAGCGGCGGATCGAAAGCGCCGGCCCGTCAACCGACAGGGGCGGGAGGATCACATTGACCCGCGAGCCGTCGGCGAGCCGCGCGTCGACCATGGGGCTGAGCTCGTCCACCCGGCGACCGAGCGGGGCGAGGATCCGTTCGATCGCATCGCGAAGCGCTGCCTCGGACTCGAACCGGACCTCGGTTGGCTCGATCCGGCCGCCGCACTCCACGTAAACAGCGTCGGCCCCGTTCACCATCACCTCGGTGACGGCCGGGTCGGCGAGCAGCTGCTCGAGCGGGCCCAGCCCCACCGTGTCCCTCAGGATCAGCTCGCGAATCCGGGCGCGCAGCGTCGCGGACAGCACCGCGGCGTGCTCGTCGACCAGCTCGGTCACCGCATCCTCGAGGTCGCCGCCGCGCGCCCCTCCGGCGGCCGCCTCCGCGCGACGCCGGTCGACCAGCCGCCGCCGCAGATCGGCGGCCAGCGCCTCCGCATTGCGGTCGGCCGCACCCACGCCAGCTTCAACCCCGCGGAAATGCGGCGCGCCCCCAAAGGCGCTCGGCCCGGCGTCTAGACTCGGCGACCGGCGACGCCATGGCGCAGATCGAGGTCCAGCAGGCCGACATCACGAAGCTCGAGGTCGACGCGATCGCGAACGCGGCGAACACCGACCTGAAGCACGGCGGCGGCGTCGCCGGGGCGATCGTGCGCGCTGGCGGGCGGATCGTTCAGGACGAGAGCAACGAGCTGGCCCCGATCGGGCTCGGCGAGGCCGTGGCGACGAGCGCCGGCAGGATGCCGGCGAAATGGGTGATCCACGCCGCCACGATGCGCCTTGGCGGGCCGACCTCGGCCGAGATCATCCGCGGGGCAACCGCCGCCACCCTCGCCAAGGCCGACGAGCTGGGCGCCAGGTCGCTGGCGCTGGTCGCCTTCGGCACCGGCGTCGGCGGCTTTCCCGTGGAGGATGCGGCGCGGATCGAGGTGGAGGAGGTCCAGCGCCACCTCGACGCCGGCGGCGGCCTGGAGCGGGTCGTGTTCGCCGTCTTCGGCGAGGAGGCGCGCCGCGCGTTCGAGGCCGCGCTGGCCGGCGGTTAGCGCGGGATCAGGCGGACCTGGCGGGCGAAGCTCTCCGCTTGGATCAGGCGGAGGGCCTGGGGTCTCGTCAGCGCCAGGGTCGCCGTCCAGGGCGTTGAGCCCGGACCCGGAAGGGCGTCGCCGGCCCCGGGGTCGGACTGGCCCAGGGCCAGGAGCTCCACCCTCTCGGCCGCGACGTACGTGCGGCCGCTGCCGCCGCCGGGCCCCGGCTCCGTGGTGACGATGACGTCGACCCGCGTGCCTCGTGGGTCCCCGCCGGAGGCCGCCACCGCCTCGGCCCCGCTGACCGAGATCTCCACCGGCCGGCGCCCCGAGTCGAGCCGCGGGGGCTCACTTCGGCTGCGCCGCCCGGGAGCCCCGAGCTGGCCGGCGAGCAGGTAGGCGCCGGCCGGGATGCGCGCGGCCGGCGCGCGGCCGATCGCGTGCTCGGGCGAGGGGAGCGCCCCCGGGGGCGTGAACCGCTCGGGGACCCGCCTGACCTCCAGCAACCTCGACGCCTGCGCCGGCCGCAGCGCTCGCCGTGCCGGAAGGCTCGCGCGGGCGACGACCACCGAGCGAAGCGGCCCGAGCTGGCTCTCGAGATCGGCCCGGTAGCCGCCGGTGAGGGCGGCCGCCAGGCCCGCGCAGGCCAGGGCGGCGCAGGCGAACGCGACCGCCCGGGCGCGCCGGCTCACGCGGCCAGATCGGCCGGCCTTGGGGCGAGCGGCAGCTCCAGCACCGCGACCCAGGCGTTGGCCCGGTGCTGAACCAAGAACCGACCGCCGCTGTCCGCCGCGATCGACGCCACCAGCCGCAGCCCGTGGCCCCGGCGAGGGTCGCGGCCCGCGCGGGCGGGCGCCGGGAGCGCCGCGTTGGAGACCGAGATCCGCACCCCGCGGGCGGCGATCGTCGTCTCCACCAGAACGCGCAGGCCTCCGTGCTCGATCGCGTTGGCGATCAGGTTGTCCAGCGCCTGCGCGACCCGCCGGGGATCGACCATCGCCTCCGCCGCTCCCGCCCGCCAGCGGAGCTCGAGCGACCGGCGCGCCTCCGCGGCGGGACCGCGCCAGCGCTCGATGGCGGACTCGACCAGCGCCCGGCAGGCGACCGGGCGAGGCGCCACCGACCGCATGGAGCCGTTGATCTCATGGTCGAGGTCGTCGAGCGCCACGAGCGCCAGCTCGGCCGCGCCCGGCGCCGCGGCCCGGCCGGGCGGCGCCGGCGCCAGCGCAAGCGCCTGAAGTGGGCGCCGCAGCTCGTGCAGAGCGCGGTTGAGCGCCGCGCGGCGACGAGCCTTCAGCACCCGGTCGCCAACCAGGGCGGCAGCCACCGTGACGCCGAGCGGCCAGCCGGCCACACCCAGCTCGGCGAGCGCTCTCATCTGCTCATCCACGTCCCTCAGCGGCTCAGCCGTCGATCAGGCGGTAGCCCACGCCCCAGACGTTGATCACGAAGCGCCCGTTCTCGGGGTCGAGCTTGCGCCGCAGCCGGCTGGCGTGCGAGTCGAGGGTGCGAGTGCGGCCCATAGAGCGAAACCCCCACACGTCGCGAAGCAGCTCCTGCTTCGTGAACACTCGCTTCGGATCGGCCGCCAGCGCGCACAGCAGGGAGAACTCCTTGTTGGCGAGCTTGATGGGGCGATCGCCGATCCGCACCTGGCGCCGCGACGGGTCGATGAACACCTCGCCCACCCGCCGCGGCCCCTGGAGCCTCGAGTCGCGACGGCGGAGCACCGACTGAATCCGCGCCGCAACCTCCTGGTAGAGGAAGGGCTTGACGACGTAATCGTCGGCGCCCTCCGCGAACCCGCGAACCCGGTCGGCGTCGCTGCCGCGACCGCTGAGGACGATCACCGGGAGCGCCGGGTCGTACAGCCCGATCGCTCCCTCCGAGGCGCGGATCTCCCGCAGCACGTCGAGTCCCGACGCGTCGGGCAGGCGAAGGTCGAGCAGAAGTAGGTCGGGGTGCTTGTAGTGGCAGAGGCGCAGGGCATCCGCGGCCGAGGGCGCCGGCAGGGCGCGAAAGCGGTCCTCCTCGAGGTGGTCGCAAAGCAGGTCGAGAGTCGGCTCGTCGTCCTCGCAAACGACCACCGTCGCCTCGGGCTCGGCCTGGGGAAGCACTTACGCGCCTCCCCGCCGCAGAGGCTCGCCCGCCGGCAGCTCCAGCACCGCCCGAGCACGCCGCTCGAAGGCGATCCGGCCCGGCGGCACGGCGTGGCGCCGCGAGACCTCGCGCAGGTCGAGGTCGAGGAAGACCAGGTCGAGCGGAAAGCGCATGCCAAAGGTGTGGACGCTCCTGCACCCTGGGAGCAGGAGCCCGGCGCCGGCGGCGCTGCGGTCGAGCAGCGCCAGCCCCAGGAGCCGCGCCCGGCGCGAGAGCGCCACCGGGACGCGTCGGCCCCTCAGCTCCGCCCGGGGCTCGCGACGGAATCGGCGGGGAGGGGTGTCCCGCTGGGCGCTCACGCGGCGTACAACCCCGGGGCCCGCCGCCGCGCCCCCGCGCTGCAAACGGTCGTTCAGGCAAGGTCGCGCCCACACGAGGACGACCCGCATCGGAGAAGATGAGGAAGTGGAGAAGGCGACCCGCAGAGGCAACTACGACTCGGGCTCGGACTACGTGCTCGAGTACGGCGAGTTGCGGTTCTCGTTCAACGAGCACGACTTCGCCGAGCGGGTCGAGCAGGCGGCGGTGAAGCTCGACTTCGTCGAGGGGGGACTGGGCGCCGAGGAGCTCCAGGACCTGCTCGAGCTGGCCGTGAACGGCGAGATCAGCGAGCCGATTTCGGAGCTTGGCGAGCACATCAACGAGCATTGGACAGAGCTGGTCGGTCCCGCGAGCCGCAGCCTCGTCCACTGGATACGGCGGCTCGTGTTCCGGGGCGCGTGGCTCGACCAGCGGGTCAAGGAAGGGGAGCTCGACATCGTCTTCGACCCCGACGCCCGAGCCTTCGGGTACGTGCAGCCGGAGCGCGACGCCGAGCCGATCGAGCTCTCCCGCGAGCCCTCCTGGGCTCGCCTCGCCTACCGGCGCTAGAGATTCGCCAAGAGCTCGGCGTTCGTCCGCGAGCTTTCGATGCGCTCGCGAACCAGGCCTGCCGCCTCGGCCGGGGCCAGGCCGGCGAGCAGCGAGCGCAGGCGCCGCGCCGCCGCCATCTCCTCGGGCCCGCGAAGCTCCTCTTCGTTCGAGACCCGGCACTCGCTCGGAACCAGCGCCGGAAACACGCCGGCCGCGGCCAGGTCGGGGTCGAGCCGGATCAGCGCGCTCTCCGTGGTCACCACCGCGCGCTCCGCGATCCCGTCATCCTCCGCGCCCGCGACCACGGTCGCGACGACGGTCAGCGACCCGGCTCCCTCCTCGGCCAGGTCTCGCCCGGAGCCGAACAGGCGCTTGACCTCCGCGGCCTTCCCCGAGGCGACGGCAAGCCGCGACAGCGAGTCCACGATCAGCACCACGTCCGCCCCCGCCTCGGCGCGCCGGCGCGCGCGCTCCAGGGCGAGCTCGCCGAGCCGCACCAGCTCGGCCGGCGCCAGGTCGGCGGTGGCCGTTGCGATCGCGGCCTCCGGCACCGCCTCGCGCCAGGCGGTTGCCTCCTCGGGCCGCTCGTCGATCAGCAGCACGATCAGCTCGGGGCCCTCGGCCGCGTCGACCGCCTTCGCGAGGCCGCGCAGAAGGGTCGTGCGGCCCGATCGCGGAGCCGACATGATCAGCACCCGTTGTCCGAGCGCCAGTGGCGTCAGCAGGTCGACCGCCCGGGTGAGGACGTCGGACGGATCGTGGTCGAGCGACAGGCGGCGCTTCGGCAGGATCGGCGTCAGGTCCTCGAACTCGAGCCGATCGGAGAGCGGCTCGCGTCCGTTGACGTGGTCGACGTGGACCAGCGCGCGGTGGTGCTCGCCGCGGCGCGGCGCACGGGCCGGCCCCGACACCTGGTCGCCCGGGCGCAGCTCGCAGCGACGCACCTGGGAGGCCGATATGTAGACGTCGTCTGAGTGCGACTCGAGCCCCCGCAGGCGCAGGAAGCCGTAGCGCTGGGGGGTGATCTCGAGCGCCCCGGCTACCTCTTCGGTCGGCGCGTCGGCGAGCGGCTCGCGCTCACGATCCGGCTTGGGCTCAGGCTCCGGCTCGCGCTCGGGCTCCGACTCAGGCTCGGGCTCGCGGGCCCGGGCTCACGCTCGGGCTGGACGCCCGCGGGCGAGCTGGTTCCGAGGCGGGCCTTGATCTCGCTGACGAGCTGTTCGCGGCGCAGAAGCCGGAAGCGTGGCACCTCGAGCTCCGCGGCCAGCTCATAGAGATCGGCCAGATGGAGCTCTGCGAGCTTTTCCGCCATCGCGGCGGAGCATAACTCCGCCGCCTCCTCCGCTGAATAACTCCGCCGGAAGCCTCGCCTTCGGCTACGCCCCCGGCGGGTTAGGGCGCCAGGCCTGACCCGGCAGGTCCACACGCGGCTACGCGACTTCGTCGCTAGCCCGAGTGGGCTATCCGCGAGTGCCGGCGGCGCGCTTGGAGACCAGGCCGCCGAGCCACTCCGCGAACTCGGGGCGCGACTCCCAGTCCGTGCGGAAGCGCTCGGCGCCGGCCGTGGTCAGCGGATGCTCGAGCATCTGCCGCAGCACCTTGGCCGGGACCGTGGCGATCTCGCAGCCCAGCCTGGCGGCGGTGATCACGTGCTCAGGGTGGCGCATCGACGCCGCGATGATCTGCGAGGTGACCCCGCCGGCTCGGAAGCAATCGACGATCTCCGCGACGACCTGGCTGGAGTCGACCGAGATGTCGTCGAGGCGACCCATGAAGCAGGAGACGTAGGTGGCGCCGGCGCCGGCCGCCAGCAGCGCCTGGTTGGCCGAGAAGACCAGGGTCATGTTGACGGGGATCCCGTCGGCGGTCAGCGCGTGGGTGGCCGCGAGGCCCTGCTCGCAGAAGGGCACCTTGACGGTGACGTGCTCGTGCAGCTCGCGGAGCGCACGGCCCTCGGCGACCATCCCGTCGGGCTCGGATGAGACCACCTCGGCGGAGACCGGGCCGCCGACCAGGTCGCAGATCCGGCGGATGATCTCTCCGGGGTCGCCCTGCTCCTTGGCCAGCAGGGAGGGATTGGTGGTCGCGCCGGCGAGGACCCCCCAGGCGGCGATCTCCTCGACCTCGGCGACGCTCCCCGTATCGATGAAGAGCCTCACCTGATCGAGCTTACGGGGTTTCCCGGATCGATCCCCTCGCCCTCTGCGACGCCCACCCACGCGTCGGCCTCGGCGCGAACCCGACCGGCGCTCCATCCGAGCTCGCCGCCGATGGCCTCGGCGACGGGGAGCACGGATTCCGCGTCGCGAAGCTCCGGCGCGGCCAGCAGCCCCAGCCGAGTCCGGCGCAGCAGCACGTCGGCCACCGAGCGCGCCTGCTCGAGCCGCGCCGCGATCACGGCCTCCGCCAGCAGGTCCGGCTGGCCGGCGACGATCGGCCGCGCCAACTCCGGCCGCTCGCCGGCGAGCTTCAGCACGTTGCGAGCGGCGTGGCCATAGCGGAAGGCGAGCAGCTCGAGGGTGCCGTCGGGCAGGCCGTCCCGTGGCGCGCCGGCGGCCGATTGCAGGTCTCGTTCGCTTGCCGGCATGCCCAGCGGGATCTCGGCCGTGCGGCAGGGCGCCTCCCGTCCCTCGCGCTCCACCATCCGGTCCACGACCTGCTTCGCCATCCGCCGCCAGGTGGTGAGCTTGCCCCCGGTGATCGTCAGCAGGCCCGACGACGTCTCGTACAGCTCTGCCCGGCGCGAGATGTCAACCGACTTGCGGGGATCGCCGGTGGAGATCAGGGGCCGCACGCCCGCGTACGCGCCGCTGATGTCCTCCCGCGCCAGCTCCAGCCCGAAGAACGAGTTGACCGCCTCCAGCAGGTAGTCGACGTCCTGGCCCGACGGTTGGACCTGGCCGATATCTCCGTCGTAGTCGCGGTCGGTGGTGCCGATCAGCGCCCGCCCGTACCAGGGCAGGGCGAAGATCGTCCGCTCCTCCCCCGCCGGCACAATGCACGCGGCCCCCGTGAGCGGAAGCTTCTCGGTGGGAATCGTGATGTGGGTGCCGCGGCTCGGCGCGATCCGCGGGACCTCCTCCTCCGCGAGGATCTCCTCCGGCCGGATTCGGTCCGCCCAGACCCCGGTTGCGTTGACCACGTTGGCGGCCCTGACCTCGAAGCTCTCGCCGCTGTCGCCGTCCGTGCAGAGGACGCCGGCGGCCCTTCCCTGGTCGGAGATCAGCTCGACCACCTCGGCGCGGTTCGCGAACACGGCGCCGAAGCGCTCGGCCTCGCCGAGCACGGTGAGCACCAGCCGGGCGTCGTCGGTCTGGCAGTCGTAGAACAGGTAGGCCTCCTTGGGATCGCGCGGGGCCAGCGCGGGGACCAGCTCTGCCGCCTCGTCACCGGGGACGGTCCGGTGGCGGTCCGGCGCCCAGTAGTCGCTTGAGGCCTGCTCGATCGGGGCCCACCCCCTGGAGGCGCGCTCGCGCGCCAGGCGCTCGCGCCGGCCCTGCCCGACCCGAGTGGTCGCCATCACGTCGTACATGTTCAGCCCGATCCCGATTCGCCAGTCGCGACGCGCCTCACCGAGGGTGGGGACCAGGAACGGGACCGGATAGACGAGGTGCGGCGCGAGCTCCACCATCAGCTGCCGCTCCAGCAGCGCCTCGCGGACCAGGCCGAGGTCGAAGTTCCGCAGGTAGCGAAGCCCGCCGTGCACCATCTTGGAGGAGCGGCTCGACGTGCCCGAGGCGTAGTCGTCGCGTTCGACCAGCGCCACGGAATAGCCGCGCGAGGCGGCGTCGAGCGCCACCCCCGCGCCCGTGATCCCACCGCCTACCACGACCACGTCGAAGGTTTCGCCGGCGAGTGCGTTGAGTGCGTTGGAGCGGGAGAGCATCGCTAGTCCAGGTAGACGACGGTGTCGGCAACCGGGGCGCGCTCCGGGGCGTCCCTGTCCTGGATCGGCTCGCCGAGGTGGATGAGGCTGACGAAGCGCTCGCTCTCCGGCAGCCCGACCGCGGCGCGCCCTGCATCGCTGCGCAGGACCTCCGGGGTCCGCCAGTAGCCGGCCAGCCCCCGCGCGTGCGCGGCGAGCAGCACGATGTAGGCGGCGCAGGCGGTCGCGTGGAGGTCCTCCTCGTCCTGCACCGGATCCCCTCCGAGAGCACACGAGCAGACGACCAGCGTCGGCGCCCGGTCTAGCTTCGTCGCGGCCTCCGGCCCAGCCGCCCGCTTGAGGCGCTCCAGCGCCCGCGGCCCGAGCACCCGGAAGCGCCACGGGTTGGTCAGGTTGTGGTTCGGGGCCCAGCGGGCGAGATCGAACAGCTCGCCCAGGACCTCCCGCGGCACTGGGTCTGGCCGGAAGGCCTTGTGGGTCCGCCGGCTGCGGATCGCGGCCTCGACGTCCATCAATGGAACGGTATCGGTGCCCCACACCGCCGCGCCTGGGCTAGGGACGAAGTCCCGGTGATCGCGGTTGGGCCTGCCGGGTCAGGCAGGCGCCCTAGCCCGCCGGAAACGTAGCCGTAGGCGAGGCTTCCGGCGGAGTTATTCAGCCGTAGGCGAGGCTTCCGGCGGAGTTATTCAGCCGTAGGCGAGGCTTCCGGCGGAGTTATTCAGGGCAGGCGGCGGCGATACCAGAGGAAGCCGCCGGCCAGAGCCGCGGTGAGCAGGCCGAAGCCCGCGCCGACGTAAGCGGAGGTGCCGAGCCCTCCGTCGTCGTTCGCCGCGGCGGCGGCCGGGGCCGCCGGTGCGGTCGCCCCCTCGCCCGAGGCGAGCGCCCCTCGCACGGTGCTCCCGGACCTTGGCGGGTCGCTGGGCTCCTCGGAGCCCGGACCGGCCTCGCTGCGATCCCCCGTCGCGGTTCCCCCGGCGGGGCCCGGCTCCGAACCGCCCCCAGGGGCACCGCCGCGGGGCCCGCGGCCCGATCCGGCGTCGGTCGGCGTTCGCGGCACGGCGGTCAGCGGGAAGGCCTTTCGACTGACCGCCATCAAAGCCTGGCCGGTGACCCAGACGGGCGTCTGATCGCTCGACGACGAGTACCGGTAGTGGCCGTCGCCGGCCTGGCGGCGAGCCAGGTAGTCCAGGGGACTGCGTCCGTTCGTGCGCACGGCGGCGGGATCGGACCCGGCGGCGATCAGGCCCTGGACCGCCCAGGCGGTGGACTGCGAATTGGTGGGCCCACCCTCCGCCAGCGCGAACCCGCCGTCGCTGCGCTGGACGCGCCGCAGGTAGGACGCTCCGCGTGCCGTCGCCCGGGGGAGCTCCCGGCCGCCACCAGAGCCTGGAGCGCGGCCCCGGTGCTGTCCGGGTCGCTGGCGACCCCTGGCCGGAAGCCCCAGCCGCCGCCATCGTTCGAGGCCCCGCGCAGCCAGGCGGCCGAGCGAGCGAGCGCGGACGCGGAGGTGCCTGCGGCGCGCAGGGCGAGGATCCCGAACGCCGTCAGATTCACCTGCCCCTCGAACGAGCCGCCCCGCGAGCGTCGCTTGCGAAGCTCCGCGACCAAGTCGCGGCCGCCGAACCCGCGCGGGTCCACGCCCGCGCCCTCCAGGGCCAGGATGGTTCGCTCCAGGTCGCCGGTGGAACGCACGTCGCCGGCCTGCGAGCGCAGGTAGTCGATCGGGGAGCGACCGCCCCGGCGAAGGTCGAGCGGGTTGCGCCCGGCGGCCTCCAGCCCGAGCGCGGCCCAGCCGGTCATCGCCGGGTTCGAGGCGGTGTTCGGGGACACTCCGAAGCCGCCGTCGGGGTTCTGCACCCGCTCGAGCCACTGCCTGGCCGAGGCGACACCGCCTGCCCGGGCCTGGCCCGGCAGGGCCAGCGATCCCGCCACCGCGATCACCGCAATCAGCAAGGCGATCCCGCCGGCCGCGGCACGCCCCTCGCCTGGAGCTCCGCGGCGGCGCGGCCGCGCCGGGGCATCGCGCCAGGTGAACTCGAACCTGCTCCGGTAGCGCGAGATCATCCGCACCAGCGCCGGCCCCGCGGCCAACGCCAGAACGACGTTGCCCACGGCATGGGCGACGTTGAACGGGATCCCTCGGGCCGAGATCGCGACGTAGCGGTCCAGCGACTGCTCCCCCCCGTAGCCGACCATGACGGAGAAATCGAGGAGCGCGCCGTAGGCGAGGCCCGCCAAACCGCATGCGGCGGCGAGGCCGCCTCGTCCCAGGCGGCGCCCGGACAGCACGGCGAGCGCCGCGCCCCCCAAGCCGACCAGGCCCCACCCGGCCATCTGCCAAGGGGTCCAGGGCCCCTGCCCCAACCAGATGTTGGAAACGACGGCCGCCAGCGCCCCCACCGCGAACCCGGGGGCCGCCCCCACCGCGTAGCCCGTGATCAGGACGATGTCGGTGGTCGCCACGACGTTTGGGATCGGCGCCAGGACCAGCCTGCCCCCGACCGCGAGCGCCGCCAGCGCCGCGACCAGCGCCACCATCCGCGCCGGGGGCCGGGAGCGCTCGTACCAGGCGAACCCGCCAAGCAGCACCAGGGCCAGCAGCGCGTAGGCGCTCAGCTGCCAGGTCACCGTGAACCACTCCGCAGGAGCTCGGCGCCCCGTTCAGGGGAGATCGCGCCGGTGGCGCCGAGGATGCGGGCCACCTCGGTGGCGAAATACCAGCCGCCCGAGAGGACCTCGGCGACCGGCCCGTCCGCGATCAGCTCGCCCTGCCCGAGCAGCAGGACCCGCTCCGCGAACACCGACGCGAACTCGACGTCGTGCGTGGCGACCACGACGCTCGCCCCCCTCCCCGCCAACTCGCCCACCCAGTGCGCGAGCTCCTCCTTGCGGGCCCGGTCCATCCCGCGGGTCGGCTCGTCGAGGGCGACGACCCCTGGGAGCCGTCCATCGTCCCGGCCGGCCATCACCAGCGCCAGCGCCAGGCGCTGGCGCTCGCCACCGGACAGATCGCGCGGATCGGCCTCCGCCGCCCACCCGAGCCCCACCCAGGCGAGGGCCTCGCTCCCCGCTTCGCCCGGCAACTCGTCGGCGACTCGCTCGCGAACCAGCAGGTCGCCGGGGCTCTGTGCCAGGAGCGCGCAGCCGCGCGGCGCCGAGACCCGTCCCCGGACGGGGTCGACCAGTCCGGCGGTGGCGCGCAGGAGGGTGGTCTTGCCGGCACCGTTGCGGCCCATCAGCGCAACCCGCTCGCCCGGATCGAGCGAGAGATCGATCCCGCGCAGGACGTCCCGTGGCCCGCGCCCGTCGTCGAGCTCCACCCAGAGGTCGGCGGCCTCCATATTCCGGGAACCACTCCGCCGGCGGCTCGCCTGAATAACTCCGCCGGAAGCCTCGGCTTCGCCTAAATCACTCCGGCGGCGTCTCGCCTCCGGCTGCGCCGCCGCCGGGCTAGGGCCCGAGCCTGACCCGGCAGGCACCTCCGTAGCTACCGGGACTTCGTCCCTAGCCCCAACCAGGCCCACTTGTGCCCGCGCGGCGAGTGTTTTCCGGGCCGCCTTCACCGAGGTCGGTGGTGGGTGCAGGCCGGCCAGGTGGAAAAGCCGCGCCGCCGGCGTGGCCAGGGCGGCGTCGCGGGCCAGGGCCCACTGGAGGAAGTGCCCGGGCTCCCCGTCGAAGGCGAGCCGGCCCTGGACCAGGGCGAGCACGCGGTCGGCTGCGGGAAGGCAGCGCTCGAGCCGGTGCTCCGCGCAGACCACGGCAAGCCCCCACTCCTCGTTCAGCCGTCGCAGCAACCCGATCAGCTCGTCGCCGGCCACCGGGTCGAGCTGGGAGGTCGGCTCGTCCAGGAGCACCAGGCGCGGCCGGCCGACCAGCGCCGCCGCCAGGGCGACCCGCTGTAGCTCTCCTCCCGAGAGCGTGTCCGCGGTGCGGTCGAGCAAGTGCGGGATCGCCAGGGCCAGCGCCGCCTCCTCCACCCCCCGGGCGCAGGCCGCGGGGGGCTCGCCGCGGATCTCGAGGGGCAACGCCAGCTCGCCGCGCACCGTGGTCGACACCACCTGCGTCTCTGGATCCTGGGCCACAAGCCCGACCACGCCGCCCAGCTCGGCGGGCCCGTGGTCGCGTACGTCCAGGCCGCCGACCTCGATCTCACCGCTCAGCTCGCCGCCGTAGTAGTGGGGCACGAGCCCACAGCAGGCCCGCAGCAGGGTCGTCTTCCCGGACCCCGAGCGGCCCGCGAGGACGATCAGCTGGCCCGGCTCGATCTCGAGGTCGAGGTCGCTCAGGCACTCCGTATCGGCGCCGGGGTAGCGATAGGACAGCGACTCGATCCGGACCAACGCCCTAGCCACGACCGCGCCTCACCGTCACCAACGGGAGCGCCGCGGCCAGCGGGATGCAACCCGCCAGGAGCAGCGTCGGCCATCCGCTCTCGATGCTGACGGTCGGATACGAGTCGAAGGCCCCAAGGCCCGCGGCGCGCGCCGCGATGCCCGCGACCGCGACCACGAGCCCGGCGGCCCAAAAGAGGCCATCGCGGCGGGAGCGATGGCCGCCGCGCGCCGAGCCCGGCGCTCCGCGGGCGTAGCCCCGGAGCTCGAGGGTCGCGGCGACGTCGACGGCGCGGTCGAGGGAGCCGGCGACGAGGCGGCGCGCCAGGGCAGCGCGTCCCACCGGCGCCGCCGCGGGGCCGCGGAGCGCGGCGGCCTCGCCGAGCCGAACGTGGTCGGCGGCGGCGAGCGGCACCAGGCGGGCGATCAGGGTCGCGGTCAGAGCCGAGCGGCGCGCCACGGGTCGCAGCAGGCGCAGCGTGCGGTCCGGGTCGACGCAGGCCGTGTGCACCGCGAACGCCATCAGCACCACAACGATGCGCAGCGCCAGCACCCCGCCCTCGGCGAGCGCCTCGGCGCTCACGTCCGTGGAGCCGAGGAGCGGCAGCCAGAGCCCGTGGACCAGGACCGTGTCGCCTCGCTGGGCGACGAGGCCGTTGACCGCGACGATGAATATCCCCAGGGTCGCGCCCCAAACGCAGGCGGCGCGAAGCGCCCGCCCCGCCCCGGAGGCCAAGCCCGCGACGACCACGCCGGCCCCAGCCCCTGCGAGGACGATCGGATTCGAGTACACGAAGGCGCAGAGGGCGAACGAGCCCAGGTAGACGCCGGCCGCGGCGGCGGACGCCTCGTGGAGCGGCGTGCGCCGGGGCAGGTAGGAGAGCGCCGGCCTCATCCAGCCTCCTCGCGCTGGAGCGGCAGCCCCACGGGCGGCGCTCCCGCCGGGGCGGCGACCGCGTAGCGGTCTCGCAGCGCCGCCGCGCCCAGAGAGCCGGCCGCGCGGCGCACCGCCGGGCGTCCCGACCCGGTGACGATCCAGGTGGGCGCCTCGCCGCCGCCATTCAGCGCGGCCACCAGGCCGGCGGCCGGGCCGAGGTCCGCGGCCGGCGCCGCCGACGGGCCCAGGGCGATCAGGTGGTAGCCGCCGTCCACCGGGCCCTTGAAGGTCGCGAACACGCCGTTCGCCGACGGGCCGCCACGCAACCCGTCGACCGCGCGGTCGCCGCGCACCTCGCTCCAGGGGCCGACCAGCAGCCGGGGCGCCGCGGCGCCGCGCGGCTGCGCGCCGTCCCCTCGCTCGACGCTTGCCTTCACCCCGGCGTCGGCGAGGCGATCCGCCGCGGTCTCGCACGCGCTACCGCCGGCCAGGCACTCGACCCGCACCGGCCGGGTGTCGCCCCCGGCGGAGGCCTGCGCGAACGGCTGGGGCCACGACCCGACCACCGCCGGAACTCGCATCGCGTCGGTCCAGTCGCGATAGTCCCACCAGATCCTGTCGCCGCCCTGGACACGCACCTCGGCGGAGCCGACCGCGGACTCGATCCCGTTGACGTAGAAGAACCAGTCGTAGCTCCGGCCCCCGCTTTGGGCGCCGGCGAGACCGTCGATCGACTGCACGAAGCCGCCCGCCGTAGCGCGTCGTGATCTCGGCCTCGCGATCCAGGAAGCGGATCACGGTCTCCGACGAGGGTGGGTCTTCCTCCGCCGCCTCCACCAGCGCCGTCGAGCCGTAGTCGCGAGTCACCGTGAGGGTCGCCGTTCCCTCGGAGGACGGCCCTTCCCCGAAGCCGCAGCCGGCCGCCGCGAGAGCGCACACGAGCGCCCCCGCGGCGGCCGGGCCGGGGCGTGTGGTCACCGCCTCACGACCCGCTCGCAGCTCTCGCCGATCTGGTCGTTCGTGTCTCCCAGCGCCACGACCACCGTGTCGCGGCCGACGCCGCAGCTCACCCGGTCCTTGCCCCCCGAGGTGATATGGACGACGTCAGCGCCGGCCCGGGCCCAGATCGCGTCCCAGCCCTGCGTGCCCGCGATCTCGTCGGCCCGCAGGCTCCCCTGGATCAGCTTCCCGTGAGCGCTCGGACACTTGGCGAGATCCGCGTTGACGCACACGGCCACCCTGTTCGAGGGGATGCTGCCGTTGCTCGAGCGAGTCGCCCGAAGCGAGCTGGTGCCCTGCGTCGACACCGTGACCCTCGCCGTCCCCTGGGAGTTGGTCACCACCGGGGTTGCGCCTCCGGACACGGTCGCGCCGGCGGCCGGGCGCCGCGCGCCCGAATCGTCGAACTGGAGCACGCTGACCCCGAACGGAACGCCGGGCCTTGCGCGGGCCGGCGCCCGGAGGACCAGCTCCACCGGGGGCGGAAAGCCGGGCGCCAGATACCACAGGACCTGATCGCCGTTCCGGAGCATCAGCTGGTCGCCCCCGACCTGGGCGCCCACGTGGTTGCGCTTCAGGTACCAGAAGCTCGACCCGCCGGCCTCGAAGCCTCCGATCCCGCAGACGGCGAGGCCGAAGGAGAACTGGTCGGTGATCGAGAGCGGCCGCAGATCGCTGTCGGTCTCGAGCGCGTCGCGGACGATGCCGAGCCCGGTTGCGCCCGGGACCCTGACGCGATCGCCGCTTCCGCCCGGGGGACCGAAGCAATCGGCGCCCGGATCGGTCCTGATCTGCACGGTGTCGGTGTACTGGCGCTGCTCGGCCAGGGTCCGGCCGGCCGAGTTGACCACCCGCAGGTCGGCCCCCTTGCTGGCGGCCGACGCGAAGGCGGGCAGGAGCACGGGCAATGCGATGAGCAGCGCGGCGAGCGAGCCGCCGAGCCGGAGAGCAGGTATGAGCATGAGCCACCCCTTCCTCGAGGGTTGATACGGCGGGCCGCTGGACAGGTCTCCTGGCTTCCGGGATCCGCGCCGCGCCTTCCCGGGGCGCTGTGGGCGTCCCCAGTGGCTGACCGCCGCCCGTCGCTCTCGCTCGGGCGGCCGACGTCGTGCGACGACGTTTACCCGGTCACAGTGGCGGGACCGCGCCGGATTCGCACCGGACTTCCCTTGACCACCGGCCGTATGTGGGTCGATTAAATCACTCCGCCGAATTCAATGACCCGCCGAAAGCCTCGGCTTCGCCTACGTTTTCGGCGGACGACGGGCGCGACCCTCGACCCGGCAGGTCCAGCCCGCACTCTACCGCGACTTCGTCGCTAGCCCGGGCCCTCGCTAGTTCTCGCGTTCCTCGACCCGGCGCTGTAGCTCCTCGACCACCTGGGGCAGGTGTTTGCGCATCCGGGAGAGCTCCCAGTGCTCGATCTTGATCACCCTGAGCGGCGAGGTGGCGACGACGCTGGCGGAGCGCTCCTGTCCCTCGAGCAGCCCCTGCTCGCCGAACACGTCGCCGGGACCGAGATCGGCGACGTGGTCGCCCCCCCGCTCCACCTTCACGGTTCCCTCCTGGATCGCGTAGAAGTGGTTTGAGTAGCCCCCCTCCTTGACCACGGTCTCGCCCTCCGTGAATTCCTCGGTGGTGGCGAAGGTTGCGACCTTTCGCAGGTCGTCGTCGGGCACCTCGGCGAACAGGGGGATCTTCTTCAGCAGGCTCTCGTCCAATGTCCTCTCCGTCCGGTCTGGTTGCGGGAGGGAACCTAACCGATGCGGGCGTGGGCCGCTACCGCGACTCGGCCTGGAGGTCGAGGCTGAAGCGGACGTCGCCCTCGTCGACATCGGCGTCCAGGAGCTTGTCGTCCAGGAAGTCGGCGGCCTCGGGGGTGAGGAAGATACGCACGTCCTCCAGCACCTGGTCGCCTTCCTCGGCGGCCTCGACCGGGGACAGGCGGAGGTCGGTCCGCGCCTCCTCGCCCTCGGTGCTCACCTCCCGCGTGATCCGGAGGCCCGCCCCCTCCGGCAACCCGGACGAGACCAGGATGCTGTCGATGGCTGTCGCGGCGTCCTCGGTGATGGCAAACACCCCTAACTCCCCTCTGACGGAGACCGGAGCGAGTGACCTTAGCGCGGCTCGAGCCTGAAGATCTCCGCCATGAAGCGGGGCTCCTCGAGCTGCACGTGGCTGGCGAAGCCGATCACCCGCCGGCCGGTGGCCCGCTCCACGGCGGCGCGGAAGGTGGGCTCGATCGCCTTCTGGAACTGGGTGCGGACTTTGCCGACCGCCTCCCCGTGGCCTTCGCTGATCAGGAACTCCTCATTGGGGAGCAGCTCCAGCCCGTCCAACAGAACGATCACCGTATCGTCGAGAACGTAGGCATGGGCTTCGGCCGCTGTGCGTCCGTATGACTCGCGATGGATGGCCAGGATGTCGCGGCAGATCTCGTCCGCCACGTCCTCGGCGCTCGGCCCGGCCACGTCTCCCCGCTGCGGGTCAGGGTCAGCCGGGCCTTGCTCGCGCCCTGGCTCCCTCTGCATGTCGACACCTCCTGGTCGGATCGGTGGTCATTTGACACCGCTGGAACCTCGAAGGTCCGGCGTCCGCCTGGCTGGTTCCCTCGCTGGGGGCCACCGTCCGATCGACTGCTTTGGGAGTCCGCCCTGGGTCGCATCGCGCCGCTTGCGGCTCACCTAAGAGTTTACCCAGGCGGCGCCGGCGCAAACAGCCCGGACACCGTGTCATCCGGGCCCTGCTGTTGTCATCCGGGCCCGGCTTCGGTGGTACAGTGGTTTCACTCGCTCGTTGGGTCTCAGGGTTCCTCTACTTTCGGGCGCACATCAGCTATCAGAGCTGCCCAACTAGGGGGAGTCCCAATTGGCCGACACGCACGAGCCCGGGGAGGCGCGGTACCTGGCCGGCATCGGGCGTGGGCTCGCCGAGCTTCACACCGAGTACTACGGCAAGGGCCCGACCAAGGCGCGGACCTACATGCTGAACGACACCGTGATCTGCATCCTGGAGGGGGGCTTCACGACCGTGGAGCGGACCCTGATCGACGACGGCAACAGCGAGGCGGTGCATGAGATCCGTCGCAGCTTCCAGTCGACGATGGAGAAGCCGTTCAAGGACGTAGTGGAGGGGTCCACCGGTCGCAATGTGCTCGCCTACATGAGCCAGATCCACACCAACCCGGACCTGGCCGTGGAGCTGTTCGTGCTCGAGGCGCAGGAGGCCCCGGTTACCGGTGAGCACAAAGAGGAGATCGGCGGCCGCGAGTCGCCCGGATCGAACTAGTGGAGGGCACGCGTCAAGATTCAGCCGCCGGTGGCTCCCGGGGTGAGGTTCTGGCAAGCATCTCGACGGGCTTGGTGCGGCTCCACAGCCGCTACTACGGGAAGGGGCCCACGAAGGCCAAGACCTATCACGTCAACGACACGGTGATCTGCATTCTTCGCGGCGGGTTCACGACCGTCGAACGGACTCTGATCGACGACGGGAACGTCGAGGCCGTGTACCAGATCCGGCGCAGCTTCCAGCGGGCGATGGAGAGCCAGTTCACGGCCGTCGTGGAGGGCGCCGTGGAGCGCAAGGTGATCGCCTACATGAGCCAGGTCCACCAGGAACCCGACCTCGCGGTCGAGATCTTCGTCCTCGAGCCGGCCGAGGAGCGGATCGTCGGGATGCACGAGCACGATGGGTCGGGCGACGAGCCCGCGCCCTACGTGCCGGGCGACGAGCCCGCGCCCTGAGTCAGCCCAAGCCCCCCTGACCCACGGGTGACCCGCTCCGTCGCCACGGCCAGCGGATGCCGCTTCGCGCCTTGGGCGCCGCGTGCAACTGCAGGAGCTCACGCTCCTTCTGCCTGACCATGCCCCACATCCACCGCACCGTTTCCTGCACCTCGTGGAGCTCGCGCTGCGCCCGCTCTCGGCTCGCGAGGGCCGCGGACAGCTCGGCCTGCAATGACTCGGCGCGCTCGAGCGCGGACGTGTAGCGCTCGCCCTCCACCACGAGCCCCCGCCCGAGAAGCTCGGCGAGGGGGATCCTGTGGCGGCCCTCGTGAATGGTCGACGCCAAGCAGCCACGCCGAATCCGCCCTCGAATCGTGTCCTTCGAGAGCCCGGTCAGCGCGGCGGCCTGCGCCACCCCAACCGCTGGGATATCTGAAACCGCCACCCTGCCCATTCAAACCGCCTGGCCCGAATTCCTACCAGCTCGAAGCCTCGCTCGTCGCAGTTGAGCTCCCCTGCGGACCCCAGACCGGGGAATGGCTAGGAGCGGCCCGGCGTGTAGCTCACCAGCTCCTCGCGGTCCGTGCCGCCGGACACCGCGATCGCCAGCACCGGGCCGACGCCCCGCCGAATTCAGTTCTATGCGCAGGTTGCCGAGCTCGACCCGATCCGAGACGTCGCTCCCATCCCCCGGCACCAGGTAGACGTCCACGTCAACGCCCGGGTCGACGTCGAACTCGGTGAAGGTCAGGAGCCGCCCTCCGTTCGGCTCCTGGACGATGGTGGCGGTCCCGCTACCCGCGTGGCCGTCCGCGCCGGCGAACTCGCCCCTCGCGAGCTCGACCGGAGCGCGCTTGGGCCGACGGCCGTCCTGCTGGGCGTTGCCGGTAACTTCCCGCAGGTCCTTCACCCCACATAGGGTTGATCACGGCCGCGAACGCCATCGACAACGCTCGGGAAGGAGCCGCATGAGCACCGACTACGACGTGATCGTCATCGGCGGTGGGCCGGCCGGCGAGCACTGCGCCGACCGCCTCGCGGGCGGAGGCTTGAAGGTTGCCGTCGTGGAGAGCGGCCTGATCGGCGGCGAGTGCGACTACTGGGCATGTATTCCATCCAAGACCCTGCTTCGCCCCGGCGAGGCGCTCCAAGCCGCGCGCGAGGCGCCCGGTGCGGCGCAGGCCGCGAGCGGCGGGCTCGATGCCGCGGCGGCCTTCGAGTGGCGAGACTTCATGACCTCGAACTGGGAGGACGCCGCGAAGGAGGAGTGGCTGGGTTCGCAGGGCATCGACGTCCTGCGCGGCTCGGGCTCGATCGCGGGTACGGGCTGCGTGAGGGTGGACGACCGCGAGCACTCCTGTGAGCACGTCGTCATTGCCACCGGGTCCGAAGCGATCGTCCCTCCGGTCCCGGGGCTTGCCGAGCTCGATGGCATCTGGACCAACCGTGAGGTGACCGAGCTGCGCGAGGTGCCCGAGCGGATGCTGGTGCTCGGGGGCGGCCCGGTTGGCGTGGAAATGGCGCAGGCGGTGTTCCGGTTCGGCGCTTCGGTGGCGCTGGTGGAAGGCATGGAGCACCTGCTGCCCCGCGAGCCGAAGCCGCTCGGCGATGCCCTCGGTGAGGCGCTGGCCGCCGAAGGCGTCGAGCTCTGCTTTGGGCAGCATGCCTCCGCAGCCCGCAAGGAGGACGGCGAGTTCGTGCTCGAGTTCGAGGAGCGTGACGACCTTCGCGGCGATCGGCTGCTGGTGGCGACGGGCCGCCGTCCCCGTACGGAGGGACTGGGACTGGAGAACGTCGGGGTCGAGCCGGGCAAGCGCGGGATCGAGGTCGACGGCCGCATGCAGGCAGCCGAGGGCGTCTGGGCGATCGGCGACGTGACCGGCATCTGGCCGCTCACTTACGTCGGCAAGTACCAGGGCCGGGTCGCCGCGGACAACATCCTCGGCGACCATCGTGAGGCCAACTACGAGGCCGTGCCCCGGGTGGTCTTCACCGACCCCCAGGCGGCCTCGGTGGGCGAGGCCGAGGGTTCCGCGACGGCCACGGTCTCGTTGGCGGAGGTGCCGAGGACCGCGACCTACACGCGGGCCTACGACTCCAAGCCCGGCTTCATGACCCTGGTCTCCGATGGCCAGAGGCTGACCGGCGCCTACGCCCTCGGCCCGGAGGCCGGTGAGTGGCTACAGCAGGCCACCGTCGCGATCAGGGCCCAGATTCCACTCGAGGTGATGAGCGACGTGATCCAGCCCTTCCCGACCTTCTCGGAGAGCTTCCTCCACGGGTTGACCGAGCTCGGCGCCAACGTGCCGGCCGCGGCCTGACCAGCAGCCAGGGCCATGGCTGACCTCGGAGCGTCCATCGCCTGGGGGCTGGTGATCGGAGGGAGCCTGCTGGTGGGGGCGACCGCCGCGGTGATCCTGCGCCTGCCCCCCACGCTGGCGGCCCTCGTAACGGCGTTCGGCGGCGGCGTGCTGTTCGCGGCGATCGCGCTGGAGCTGGTGCCCGAGGCCGACGCGAGGGCCGGCACGGCGCTGACCGCCGCCGGGCTGCTCGCCGGCACCCTTGTCTACGTCGCGGCCGACAGATGGCTGAGCCGCGACGAGGAGACGGCGATGCTGCGGCGCTCGGGCCATGCCGCGGCGGCCGGAGAGTCGATGAAGATGCCAGCCGACAGCTCCGAGCTTGCCCGCGGAGAGGCGATCGCCGCGGGGATCTTCGTCGACGGGGTGCCGGAGTCGATCGCGCTCGGGCTGACGATCGCCGAGGGGGACGTGGGCGTGGCGCTGCTTGCGGGGATCCTGATCGGGAACGTGGTCGAGTCCTACGGCGCGGCCCAGCCGATCCTCGCCGCCGGACGCAGCGGACGGTTCGCGGTGGTCTTGCTGGGCGCGATCGGGGTGGCGCTGGCCTTCGCGACCGTGCTCGGCGGCACCGTTTTCGCCGACGCTAGCGACGGCCTCGTGGGGACGGCGCAGGCGGTTGCGGCCGGGGCCGTGATCGCGGTGATCTCGATCGCGGTGATCCCCTATGCCTTCAGGGAGGTCAGCACCAGGGTGGCGATTGCCACTTCGCTCGGCTTCGTGGTCGGGTACGTCCTCAGCTGAGGGCGGAGCGTAACGCCGGGACCGCTCCCCGCAAGGCCAAATTGACCATGATTGAGGGATCCATGTCCCAGTAGGGCAAAGTCTTCAATCAACGCGATGACCGAGGAGCTGACCACGCTGGAGACGCGTCGCGGGACCTACCGGGTCCCACACGTCGACCTATGGCGTGCCCGGTTCGACCGGCCCCGGGGCCTTGGAGTCCTCAAGCCCGGGGCGCGCGTCCTGTTGATCGGCAGCTGCTTCGCCCGGCACGGGTCGGCCTACCTGCGCCGCCGCGGCTACGCCACCCAGCAGTACCGCGCGGGCTATCTCTACAACTCCAGCGTGGTCCGGCTCGAGCTCGAGCACGTGCTGGAAAACCGGCAGTGGCCAGCCGAGCCCGGGCTGCCCGCGGACGGCTCGTGCGTGCACCGCTTTCGGCGCCTCGCAGCGAGCAGCGACGACGCGCTGCGGGAGGTCGACGAGCGAACCACCCGCCGTGTGAAAAGGCAGCTGACAGCGGCAGACGTGATCATCGTCCTACTCGGCACGACGACCGAGATGTGGCGCGACGCCGAGCTCGGGCGGCCCACCAACCAGATCCCGCCGCCGGAGGCCTTTCACGCCGGAGCGTGGACCCTTGACGGCGGCGACCTGCAGGGGATCCGCCAGGACCTCGCTGAGATCAAGCGTCTGCTGGGCCAGCACACCAAGGCGGTGCCCGTCTACTCGGTTTGCCCGATCCCGCTCCAGGCGACCTGGCTCAACCGCAGCGTCGTTGATGCGAACGGGCGTGGCAAGGCGCTGCTGCGGACCGCGCTCGAGCTGGAAGGGACGAGCCCGGGCGTCTACCTGCCGCTCTGGGACTGGATGCAGGCTCAAACGGAGCGCCGCAGCCCAACCAAGCGCGACGGTCGTCATTTCGATCGCCGTGGAACCAATCGAGTCATGCTGTTCGCCGAGCAGTACCTCGCCGCGGGGGAGGTGGCGCCGATCGCCATCAAGGAGCGGGTGCTCGCCCAGGCGCAGGATCTCCGCGAGCGAGTCGCCGGCAGGCGCGGTTAGCCTTCAGCGCAGCTAGGCGATGTCAGAGGAGAACGTCCAGGTCGTGCGGAGCTTCTATGACGCTTGGTCCCGCGACGAGCTCCCCGGGCCGGTCGAGCTCATGCACCCGGAGGTCGAGTACGTCAATCCGGCCGGGGCCGTGGAGCCGGGCATCCGACGCGGCCTGGCTGCGTTCGGCAGGGCCGTTGAGCAGACCTTCGAGGCGTGGGAGACCTGGCAAATGGAGCCGGAGGAGTTCAAGGCCGTGGGAGACCAGGTGGCGGTGGTGGTGCGGTACCAGGCACGCGGGCGAGGGAGCGGCGTCGAGGTGGAGGGCCGGGAGTCGGCCCTGTGGACTCTGCGCGACGGCCGGGTGGCGCGCTACGCCTGGTTTCACGAGCCTGCCGACGCGCTGGAAGCGGTAGAAAGGCGGAAGGGAGAGTTGTAGATGGGAGGGCCGTCAAGACAAAGGGCCGGTAGCGGTGAGCGCTCGCTGGTGGCCCTGACGCTTGGAAGGCTCCGTTGGAGCGTCCGCGGCCTCCTGCCGGTCACGAGCCCCGTCGTCATGGCCCAGGCGTTCGCCTACCTCTTCGGCGTGGGGGCAGCGCTTGCGGTGCTGACCCTGTTCCTGCCACATGACCCCGATCGTTTCGTTCCCGGGATCGTGGGCGCGGCAATCATCGCGGGCGCGGTCGCGGCGGTGATGCTGATCGGCTTCGAGCGCATCCCGATCGGGACCTTCTACCTGCTTCCGGGACTGGGGGCGGTCATCGTCACGGTGGTCGTCTACTCGGGGGGCGCCAATGCGGCCGGCGCCTACGCCGGCTACTACTTCTGGGCCGTCTTGGCCGCCTTCTTCTTCCTCGATTTCTGGCGCGCCCTCCCCACGCTCGTGATCGCGGTCGCCGGCTTCGGCGCCGCGCTCCTGGCCCAGGGCGACGCGGCGGACCCGGCCCTCAACTGGGTGATGGCCGCCGGCACGCTGACCGTGGCCGGCGTTCTGATCTCGGTCTTACGGCAGCGAAGTGAGAGGTTGGTGGAGTTGCTCGGCGAGGCGCAGGGCGTCGCTCACATCGGCAGCTGGGAGTGGCACATTCCCTCGGACGAGGTCGCCTGGTCCCGAGAGCTGTACCGGCTCTATGGGCTCAAGCCGGGAGGATTCCCCGCCAACTACGAGGGCCTCCTGAGCTACGTTCATCCGGAGGATCGCGACGCGGTCGACCGAACGCTTCGCAGGGCACTCGTCGAGCACTCGCCCTTCAGCTTCGAGCATCGCGTCGTCCGGCACGACGGCGCCACCCGCACCGTTCACGGCCGCGGCCAGGTGGAGACGGATGACAGCGGCAACCCCGTGAGGATGTTCGGCACGGCACAGGACGTGACGGATCAGCGGCGCGCCCAGGAGCAGTTCCGCGAGCTCGTGGAGTCGGCGCCAGACGCGATGGTGATCGTGAACGAAAAGGGAACGATCGTGCTCGTCAACGCTCAGGCGGAGAGGCTGTTCGGGTATCACCGGGACGAGCTCGTGGGCCAGGAGGTCGAGACCCTCGTGCCCGAGCGCTTCCGCGCCTCCCATCCTCGGCACCGGGCCAACTACGTCCTGGATCCGGAGACCCGGGCGATGGGCGCAGGGCTCGACCTCTGGGGCCTGAAGAAGGACGGCACGGAGTTCGCGGTGGAGATCAGCCTCAGCCCACTCCCTACCGAGGGAGGCGTCCTCGTGTCGAGCGCGATCCGCGACATCACCGAGCGGAAGCGCGCCGAGGTTTTGGAGCGAAGCTTCGTTCCCGAGCGCCTGCCCGAGATACCGGGCGTACGGCTGGCGGCGCGGTTCGAGCCGGGCGGCGCCGGCGTGGCGGTGGGTGGAGACTGGTACGACGTGCTCGAGCTCGACGGCGAGAGCATCGGGCTCGTGATCGGCGACGTGGCCGGGCGGGGCGTCCCGGCGGCGGCGATCATGGCCCAACTCCGCCATGCATTGCGCGCTTACGCATTCGAGTCATATGCACCCGGCGCCGCGCTCGAGCGCCTCAACCAGCTCTCCTTGACGTACGGCCACAGCGTGATGGCCACCGTCGTGTATCTCGTCTTCGAGCCGGGCACCGGCGTCGTGCGCCTGGCCAACGCCGGCCATCTGCCGCCGCTCGAGGCGAAGCCGGATGGGTCCACGGCGTACCTGGAGGAGGGGCGGTCGCTTCCCATCGGCGTCCGGCGGGCGACGGCGTACAAGGACGCCGAGTACAGGCTCGCTCCCGGCTCGACGCTTCTGCTCTACACGGACGGGCTGATCGAGGAGCGCAGCGAGCCGATCGACGACGGCCTGGCGCGCCTGGCTGAGACTGTGGGCGTCGGCCACGAGGACCTCGAGAGCCTCTGCGATCGCCTGCTCGAAACGCTGGGCCCCAGCGGGGAGGACGACGTGACACTGCTCGCCCTGAGCCCGATCGAGCTCGCCCCGGGGCGCCTTGAGCTGACGCTGCCCGCCGAGCCCCTGGCGCTGGCCCCGTTTCGCCGCACCCTTCGAGGCTGGCTGAGGCAGTGCAACGCCAGCGACAAGGAGGGGTACGACATTCTCCTCGCCTGCAACGAGGCTGCCTCGAACGCGATCGAGCACGCGTACGGCCCCGGGGATGGTTCGGTTGAGGTCTTGGCGGCGCTCTCGGGGCGCGAAGTGTCGGTCACGGTCCGCGACTTCGGCCAGTGGCGCGAGCGACGCGACGACAGCCGCGGACGCGGATTGGGCCTGATCGAGGCGATCATGGACTCGGTCAGCGTGGTGACGACCCCGCACGAGGGGACCGAGATTCGGATGGTCCGGGAGCTCGAGAGGTCGGGGGATGCAGCCGACTGAGGAGCTGGACTTCGAGTTCCTGGGAGACGCGATCCTCGCCCGCCTGAGCGGCGAGGTGGACCTCGCCAACGCTCAGTCGGTGAAAGAGCGCCTGCTGGACGCGGTACCCAACACCGCGTCCGGACTGGTGCTCGACCTCACGGCCACCCACCATCTCGACAGCTCGGGGGTGCGGTTGATCTTCGAGCTCGCCGAACGCCTGGACAACCGCAGGCAGAAGCTCGAAATCGTCGTCCCGGACGAGTCCAACATCAGGCGCGTCCTCCGGCTCACCGAGGTTCACCGGGTCGTGCCGCTGTTCAACACCGTCGACGCGATGCCTCGCGATTAGCCCACGGCCGCGGCCTTTACCCGGTCTTTCGAGTGGTTTCATCGTCATCTCATCGCGCCCTCCTACCGTGCTCGCTCCAAGGTCGCAACTGACCAAGAAAGGAGCAACATGACCGAAAGGATCAAGGGTGTCGCGGCTGCGGCGGCGGCCGTCGCCGCGCTCGCGATCGGCGGCGCCGCCATTGCGAGCGCCGGCGGCGGCGGCACCTCGCCCCAGGAGACGGCGCCCGCAACCGAGAACGAGACCGGCAACGAGGCCCCCGATCAGGCGATCGGCGGCAGCGACCTCGACAGGGCCAGCGCCGCGGCGCTCCAGCACACGGGCGGCGGCCAAGTCACCGACACCGAGGTCGGCGACGAGGAGAGCTACTACGAGGTCGAGGTCTCGCGCACCGACGGGAGCCAGGTCGACGTGCAGCTCGATCGCAGCTTCCAGGTCGTCGGCGACGAGGTCGACGAGGAGTAGCCCGCACCCGGACCCAGAGACGGCTCAACAGGCCCCCGCGTTCGCGGGGGCCTGTTTTGCCTCATGCACTACTTGGCGACGGCGAGCGCCGGCGCCGTGGGATCGCCGAGGTCGGCCGGGGCATTCTCCCGGCGTGACCTGGCGATGAAGGGCAGCGACAGCGCCGAGATCGCGCCCGAGAGCAGATAGGAGGCGGGATAGCCCCAAACGTCGGCGGCACGACCGAGGATCGGTTGCGCGACCACCCCGCCGCTAGAGCTCATGAGCGAGTCGAAGGAGAGGATCGTCGCCCGTTGCTGCGACGGGATCAGGCCGTTTAGGTACGCCTGGCGGATCGGCATCACCGCGGCGAACATCAGGCCCCAGATGGCGATCAGCCCGATCACTGCCCAAAAGCTCTCGATCAGCCCGATCAGCACCAGGCTGAGGACGCTCAGCACCTCGGCGGCCAGCAGGGCGGAGGTGCGTAGCCGAAACAGCTTGCGGACTTGCGGAGTCGCCAGGCCTCCGAGGATCTGGGACCCGGCGACGATCGCCGCCACCAGGCCGGCTATGCCGTAGGCCCGCGGGTCCCCGTACAGCTCGAGCAGGTACGGCTGGAGGGCGTAGAAGACGTAGATGCCCACGCCGCCGGTGAAGGGGGCGGCCAGCATCAGGTACTTGACGGCGGGCACCCGCCAGCCGTACTCGATCGAGTTTGAAGCGATGCCCTTGATCTCCGCCCACGGACGGGCGCCCTTCTTGGGCGTGAAGCCGATGTCACGCATTAAGGCGAGCGCCAGCGCGAACATCACCACCAGGACCGCAGCTCGGAGGACGAATGGCGCCCCGAGGCTGATCGCCTGGGCCAGATAGCCACCGCCGATCGACCCGGTCAGCATCCCCACCCCCGTCAGCACCTGCCCGCGGGCGAGGACGGACTCCAGCGTTCCCTCGAAGTGGGCGGCGTCGAGCGCGTCGACCAGCCACGCCTCGGTCGCCCCCGAGAAGAACGTGAAGCCGAGTCCCAGCAGCAGCGAAACCGCTGCCCACTCCCAGAACGGCGCCTCGATCTCCCACAGAACGACGTAGAGCGCGGTCGTGACCGCCAGGGTCACGGTCCCGAGCAGGAAGGAGGTCCGCCGGCCCCACATGTCCGCGACGATCCCCGTCGGCACCTCGAACACGACCATCCCGGCCGTGAAGAACGCGTTGGCGGCGAAGGCCTCGAGGTTGTTCAGCCCGGCGTCGAGCAGGAAGATCGTGTTGATGCCCCAGATCAGCGACGCGGCCAGCGTGTTCCCCAGCAGCAGCGTGTAGTAGGTCCGCTTGATCGTGGTCGCGGTGGTCGTCATGGGCCGCGCTGCCTAGCTGCCGAGGCGGTGCTTGACGTCCGTGACGGCCGCCGGCTCAGCCGAAACCGGGTGGCGGGGTGGCCTCGCCGCTGCTGTCGTTCCCCCAGCAGGTAGCGCTGCCGTTCGTCTTGATCCCGCACGTGTGGTCGGCCCCGGCGCCCAGTGCGGTGAAGGTGCCCGCGGGCGGGGTGGATTGGCCCTCGAGGCCGCGGCCCCAGCACGCCACGCCGCCGTTCGTCTTGATCCCACACGTGTGGAGGTGGCCGGCGCTCACCGCGACGAAGGTTCCCGCGGGCGGGGTGGACTGACGGCTGCCGTCGTTGCCCCAGCAGGCGAGGGCGCCGCTCGTCCTGATCCCGCAGGTGTGGACCGAACCGGCGGTCACCGCGGTGAAGGTGCCCGCGGGGGGCTTGGCCTGGCCGCTGCGGTTGCGGCCCCAACAGGCCAGGTTGCCGTTCGACCTGACCCCGCAGGTGTGGTAGGCGCCGGCGCTCAGATCGTCAAAGGGGCCCGTGGGCGGGGTCGCTTGGCCGAGGCCGTTGCGGCCCCAGCACGAGAGCGTGCGGTCAGCCTTCATCCCGCACGTGTGGTACGCGCCGGCGCTCACCGAGGTGTACGCGCCCCCGCGCGGGGTGGACTGGCCGTCGCCGTTGGCGCCCCAGCAGGCGACCGCGCCGTTCGCCCTCACCCCGCAGCCGTGGAGGGCGCCGGCGCTCACCGCGGTGAAGACGCCCGCGGGCGGGGTGGCGCGGCCGCTGCTGTCGTCGCCCCAACAGGCGAGGGGGCCGCTGTGCTGTACGCCGCAGGTGAAGTCACCACTCCCCTCGACCGCCGCGCCGGCGAAGGCGCCCGCGGGCGGAGTGGCCTGGCCGCTGCCGTCGTTGCCCCAGCAGGAAAGGGCGCCGTTCGTTCTCACCGCGCACGCGTGCTCGGCGCCGGCGCTCACCCCCGTGAAGGCCCCCGCGGGCGGGGTGGCCTGGCCGTAGGTGTCATCGCCCCAGCAGACGAGGTTGCCGGCCGCCTTGATCCCACAGCTGTGCTCGCCGCCGGAGCCCACCGCGGTGAAGGTCCCGGCGGACGGTCTGGCCTGCCCGTTGCCGTTGTAGCCCCAGCAGGCGGGGGTGCCGGTCGTCCGTATTCCACAGGTGTGGACGATGCCGGCGCTCACCGCGACGAAGGTGCCCGTGGGCGGCCGGGACTGCCCGTAGGTGTTGTCGCCCCAGCAGGCGACGGTGCCGCTCGTCCTCAGCCCGCAGGTGAAGAAGTCTCCGGCGCTCACCGCGGTGAAGGTGCCCCCGGGCGGCGGGGCGGCTGCGCCCCAGCAGGCGAGACCGCCTGTCGTCCGTACCGCACAGGAGTGGTGCCAGCCGGCGCTCACCGCGGTGAAGGTGCCGGGGGGCGGCGTGGACTGGCCGCCGCCGTTGTCGCCCCAGCAGGTGAGGGTGCCGTTGGTCCTTATCCCGCAGCTGTGGTCGCCGCCGGCGCTCACCGCGAGGAAGGTGCCCGCGGGTGGGGAGGCCTCGCCGTAGAAGTCCGGGCCCCAGCAGACGAGGGTGCCGTTCGTCCTCAGCCCGCAGGCGGCGAAGATGCCCGCGTCCACGCTCCCCGCCACGACGCCCGCCGGCGTTGCGGCGATCGAGGCGGCGGGATCGCCGGTCGGCGGGGCGGCTGCGGAGGCCGAGCCGGCGACGCTCAGGCAGACGAGGGCGATCGCGCCGCAGAGGCGAAGCGGGCGAGCGCCGGGATGGCCCCAAGCGCCCTTCCCCTTGTCGCGCCGCCGGGTCGGTGTTCGCCGGCCCTGCGCCCTCTGCACGCTCACTCCTCTCCCCCCAACCTCGAGCCTCCCGAGCCAACTTACCACCGAAGCCGCAGGCGGGCAACGCGCCCGCTCGAACAGCTCCGCTCGAACAGGTTAGAGCGTCAGGGATACAGCCGGAAGATGTTCGTCCTGCTGCTGAAGTAGATCGGGCCGCCGTCAAACGGTGTCTCGAGCGAGAGCACCGGGTCGGGATGGTCGTAGAACGGCGCTTGCGAGGCGATCCGAAGACGGTCAGGGGTCAGGCCGGCGCGGCGGATCGTGCCGGTGTTGAAGTCGGCGAAGAAGAGCTGGCCATGGCTCGAGAGCCCGCACAGGCTGCAGAAGGCGATCCCGGTGATCCCCTGCGATTCGGCCAGGAAGAGCTTCGGCTGCACCGGGCTAGGCCCGTCCCGGTTGGTGTTGCGCGGCGCCGGGGGCGGTGAGGTGCAGGTGGCCGACGGCCCCCAACCGTAGTTCCAGAGCTTCAGGCGAGCGACCAGGTTGATCTCGTCGTTGCACTGCGGGCCGTTGTCGGTCAGCCAAAGCCTCCCCTGCTGGGGATCGAAGGTGAAGCCGAACGAGTTGCGGATCCCGTAGCCGATGATCGGGCTCCCCGCGCGGGGGTTGTCGGAGGGCACCGTGCCGTCCGGGTTCAGCCGCAGCACCTTCCCGGCCAGGCTGGTCAGGTCCTGGGCGAGGGCGGCGCTATCGGTGTACCCGATGACGACGTAGAGCTTGCCGTCGAGGCCGAACATGATCCGGCCGCCGTCGTGGCTGGTGGCGGTCGGGAGGTTCCGCAGGACCGCGAAGCCGCTGCCGTCGGCACGGATCCGCAGGAGCTGGTTCGTCGCCGTCCCCGACACCGTGCGGGTCGCGAACGCCCACACGCGGGCGTCGTCGGGGTAGTTCCGGCTCAGGGCGAGGCCCAGCAGCCCCTGGTCGCCGGTGCTCGCCACGTTGGGGATCGTGAAGAACGGCGTGCTCGTCCCGGTGGCGGGGTTGAGCCGCATGATGCGGCCCGTGTAGCGCTCGCCGAAGAGGATGCGGCCGCCGGCCGGCGTCGGCGTGAAGGCCGCCGGATAGGCGAGCGCGGCGGGCGAGAGCGGCTGCGCGCTCGCCGCCATGGCGCTCCCCGGCGAAACGAATAGGGCGGCGGCCACGAGCAGAGCGGCCAGCACCGACAGGCGCTTCATTCTCACTCCCTTCCCACCTAGTGGCCGCCGACACTAGCACGGCATCCCGAGCAGGAAAAGCAGCAACCGCGGGCGAGCGCAGCCCTAACGGACGAACGCCGTCAGCGGCTTGCTGACCTCGGCCGCGCTCAGCGGGCCGAAGCGGATCGTCCAGGCTCCGCCGTAGCTCCCACATCCGTGGCCAGGAGATGCGATCCGGACGGGCCCCGCCGGTGCAGCGGCCTCCCGCCCAAAAACATCGGAGGCGCCGGTGATCCTTGAAACGGGCCCCGCCTGGCTGTATCACACCCCCTCGGTCAGCTCTTGACCAAGCGACCGACCGCGCCCATCAGCTCCCGCACCTGCTCGCTGGGATCCGCGGGCGCCTCGCCCTCGCCGAGCATGCAGTGGCGGGCGTGCTCGTCGAGCAACCCAAGCGAGACCCGCTCGAGAGCCGCCCGGGCGGCGGAGATCTGGGTCAGCACGTCGATGCAGTAGCGGTCCTCTTCGACCATCCGCGACACGCCCCCGATCTGGCCCTCGATCCGGGCCAGGCGGCCGAGCAGTTGCTCCTTTGAGGCTGAATAGCCACGTTTCGTCGCCATCGTTTCCTCCTCAGTGGTACTCGTGGACCACGGCGTGACCCTTGCCACGGGCGATCATGTAGCGGTTGGCGAGGAACGCGAAGGGGTAGGCGATCGCGAAACCCGCCGCGATGCTGAGGTAGATCAGCGGCTCACCGACCCCCGCCTCCATCGCGCCGGGGATCAACAGCACCGTGGCGTTGTCGATGATCTCCATGATCGTGATCGAGACCGTGTCCGCCGCCAGCGCGATGGGCACGATGGCCGCGAGGCTGAGCCCGGCCTTGAAGAGGGGCAGCGAAGTTAGCCCGAAGCCGAAGGCATAGGCGAGTCCAACGGCAAGGGCGATGGTCGCCAGGTTGCCCCAGCCAAACGCTGTGCCGATGAACATGCCCGCGACCTCACCGATCACGCAGCCGGTGAGGCAGTGCGTCGTCGCGCTGGCCGCGAGTCGGTTGAGATTTCCATGGGGCGCCGCTGCCGTTGCTTCCATCGAATCCTCCTTTGTCGCCAGCGTACCATACCCCCCTGGGGTATAAGTGGCTAACGAAGTGGAGCTGAGACTGACGGGCAGGGCGCTACTCCCGCAGCCCGGCCGGCCTCGAGGGCCTGCGGCAAACCTGGGGCGAGCCTAGGAGGGCGCGCTAGGTGCAGGTCTGCGAATCGGTCCTCGTCTGCGTCATGAGCGGGCCCGTGGGATTCGCGGAGGTGAAGATTGCCTGCAGGTTCCACTGCCGGTTGCCTGCGGGTGGATCGACGCACCTGGCGCGCACGTAGTTGAGCCTCCCGATCTGGGTGGAGAGGTGGACCAGCCGTATCGGTCCGTCGGAGACTTCGTTGAAGTCGATCTGACAGCCCCGCCGGGGATCCGGCGCCGAGCAGTTGTCGGGATCCGTGAAGTCGGCGCCGATGGCCGGGTTCGCCGTGAGGTCCCCCTGCACCACGAAAGCTGTGGTCGCCGTCGGTGTTGGTCGTCGGGCCTCCGCAGTCGATGGGGCCGGAGCCTTCCACCTTCATCCGGATGAACAGCAGGACCTCGGACGTAGAACCCGATGCCGTTGAACACCAGCACGCAGGCGGTGGGAGTCTCGGGGCCGACGTTGAACTGCGCGTTCCCGTTGCTGAAGGCGGCGTTCGCGTGCCACAGCCAGGCGTTGTTGGCGGCCCCGGCGGCGGGCCCGCACGCCTGCAACGCCTGCTGCATGGTGATGTTGCCCGAGAGGTCCGCCGGGTCGCACTTCGGGAGGGAGTTCGGGTTGAACTGGAAGTCGTCGTCGAAGCGGAGCTGTATCCGCCTCATCACGGTGGAGCCCGTGTAGTTCGTGTGCGTGCCAAAGGCGAGCCGGCCCGAGGTGACCGTGCCGTGCGGGTTGCTCGGCTGGAACGAGAAGTTCACGCTCGAACCTGCCGCCGCCAACGCAATCCCCGTTACGGCCAGGGCCCCGACCGTCGCCACGGCGAGAACGACGGCGGTCCATCGCTTCGTGTGGGTCCGGTGAGGGCGGCGTCCTCGGCGCATGGGTGCCCATTCTAATACCCGGTTGGCATGGAGGCCAAACACCGCTTAGTCCTTGAGGCCGGCGGCTTCGAGGGCGGGCCGCTGCCGCCCATACTCGTGGCGCTCCCTAGGCGCCCTCCGCCCCTGCCTCTCGTTCCGCGGAAGCTTGCTTCCTCGCAAGCTTCTTGGCCTGCTTCTCCTGCCGACGCTCGAGGAGCCTGCGTTCGCGGTTCAGCTTCGCCATCGTGGTCTTCCTCTTACTGCTTGAGGCCATGCTTTTCCCTCCTTCCAGGCTCGCTCGAGTCCTCGGAGCCGTGCCGGAAACTCTCTCTCTCGACCCCCTCTGCAGAAATAAGCGCTCGACGGGCGGAGGGAGTACGAGGAAAGCCCAGCGGGCAACTTCTAGCAGTCTAGCGGGGCGTTGCGCGAGCTCGTGATGCCTCAGTGGACCAACGGCAGCTTACGCTCCAAGCCGCCCCACGCGATCGCTTCTTGGACGGGCGGCGATGCATTCCGCATTCGAAGCCGGCCTCCGTCCCGAAGCGAATGGTTCGCGATCCGGAGCACGGATCGCAGGCCAGTGGAGTCGATGAAGCCCACGGCGCCGAGGTCCAGGACGACGGTTGACGCGTCATTGTCAATCGCCTGTCGCAACTCTGCTTCGAACCTCTCGGCGGTGGAGCCGGTGAGCTCCCCGCTGGCCCAAACCATGAGCGCGTCGCCAGCTTGCTCCACTTGGACGGTGAGTGGCCCGTCCTTGCGCCTTGTGTCCCAGTTGCCCATCACCCGTACTAAACCCCGACGCTCCCCTCCGATTCGGTGTTTGCTTGAAATCAGCGACAATCAGCCGCCGAATCCGAGACCCCGTTGGCAGCCGCCTCGCATGACGATGTCGGGGTCGCACAGCTCACGAAATGCGTCCATGTCTCCCGTATTCCACGCCGCGTAGGCGGCTTTCGCAACCTCCACGTTCTCCTGCGACATCGCCTACTCCTTGAGCCCCGCGGCTTCGAGGGCCGCCTCAAGGGTGTCGTACTCATCGACCCTCGCGATCAGGTTGTCTCGGACTTCATAGACGTAGGTGACCTCGATCTCGACCCGGATGCCGCTGGTGCTCCCGATGCCCCACTGCCGCTGCGGGATGACCACGCGATCTCCCACCTCGATGAAGTCGAGCGGCTCGGAGTAGTACTCGCTGAATGGCTCTACCCACTCGCGAAACGCCTGGATCACGCCATCCCTGCCCCGATACACGCGGGTCTCGGGACCGCTCCTGGACCATCTGAGCTCGACCTCCGGCGAGAAAAACCGCTCAGTCATCTCCCGGATCGCCTCGCCGTCCCAGTCGATCGCCGTGTTGTCCACTCCCTTGAACGGCTCCCACAGCCCCCGAACCATCTCCACGTTCTCCTGCGACATCGCCTACGCCTTGAGCCCGGCGGCTTCGAGGGCGGATTCTCGGTCGAAGTCCCCCTCGACACGCAGGATTCGACCGTCGCGAAGCGTCCATACCCACGCCAGCTGACTCTCGACCTCGATACCGCTGCCCTGCCCGCGCCCCATGACCTGCATCACGGACACCACGTGCGGGGCGGCGTCGATGAGTTCCACCAACTCGACCGAGAACTGAGCCCAGACCTCGGCGACGTCGGAGGTAAAGCGATCGAGGCCTTCATATCCGTCGTAGACGGCCGGGTTGATCTTGCGCCCCCGAAGATCCATTCGAAGCTCTGGGTCAAAGAACTCGGGCCGTCGATCCGGCTCTACCCCGCCCGCATTCCACAGACCGAGGACGCGCCGCACCACCTCCAGGTTCTCCTCCGACATCGCCTACTCCTTGAGCCCGGCGGCTTCGAGGGCTTTACGTCTGGAGATGTATCCCTGCGCGTGCAGAAGCTTCCCATTCCTGATCTTCCAAACGGCAGCCCACGGCTCGTCGACCGCGATGCGCGTGTAGCTGGCAACTCCCCGCAGGCGCAGGAACATCACGACTGTCTCCCCGTCACCCACATCAATGAGCTTCTCAGTCTCGACGTTGAGATCATCGAAAACGTCGAACGCCTGGTCACGCCATCGGCGTACTCCCTTGTGACCGTAGAACGAACCTCTTACCGGAAACTCAGGGGGGTTGCGTATCTCGATTTGCTCGTCACAGAGATCGAGCGATGACATCCCACCCTCGTTGAAGCCTGCCCACCAGCGCCGCACCACGTCCAGGTTCTCCTCCGGCATCGCCTACGCCTTGAGCCGTGCAGCTTCGAGGGCATGCTGCCGCTCCTGATACATCTCAACGTGCTGCACTACTCCGTCGCGGACCGTCCAGACAAAGGTGGCGCTAGCCGCCACCTCAATCCCATCGCGCCCCCGCCCGTGCAGTGTCCATGGCACGATGACGCGCTCACCTGCATCGATGAACTCGTGTGCCTCGATGTGAAGGGACTCCCAGTTCTCGGCAAAGTCGTTCAGGGTTCGCCGCCATTGATCGATTGTGAACACCCGTGGACCGGACCAGCTGCCCGCGACATGTCGACCTGAGCGCCCGGAGGCGCATCTTTGAAAGCGGCCTCAAAGTCCTGCCGGTTGACAGCGTCGATTATCGCCCGAACGATCTCCACGTTCTCCTGCGACATCGCCTACTCCGAGAATCCTGCGGCTTCGAGGGCTTCGGCTTCCTGATGGGGGAGGAAGAGCTGAACCTCCTTGATAAGGCCGTGATCGTCCAGCGTGTAGACGGCGTAGCCGACGACATCTATCTCGATCCCGCTACCGGCTCCTCGGCCCGTCACGCGTGCGCGTTCGAGGACCTTGTCGCCCTTGACCCTGAAATCGAGCGGCTCAATGCGTTGTTCCTCGAAGGCGTCCGGCTCCATCCATTCGCGCAGCGCGGCGACGCCTTTAATCGACGATTGGCCCCCTTGGCGGACAAGCTCGAAGTCGGGATGGGCCAGCTGAACCACGGCCTCGACATCGCCGCGATTGAACGCCTCGTGGAGACGCCGCAGGACAGCGATCATCTTCTCGTCAGTCATCGCCCGCAGTATCTCGCTATGGCGTGCGTGCTGCCGGTGCCCAGATGCTCTCGCCTCCCCGCGGAGGGCTGCCAACTGCGCGTCCGCGGAGGCAGATTCGGACCCTCCCCCACGCCCCCACGCGAGATACTGCGCGGGCGATGGCATCTCGCGGCCAGCTCGACAGTCCCTGGTTCGAGTCGCCGTTCTTCGAGCGCGAGCTCGCCGAGGCCGATCTCGACCCGCAGACCCGCGAGCTGGTGCGCTCCTACGCCCGCGACGGATACGCGGTGATCGACCTGCACACCCCCGAGTTCGATCGCATCGCCGAGCGGATCGACCAAGCCACCCACGAACGCGAGGCCCCGGGTACGAGCCGGATCCAGGACGCCTGGCGCCACGTCCCCGAGGTCCGCGAGCTCGCCGCCAGCGACACGATCAAACGCACCCTGCAAACGCTCTACCGGTGCCGCCCGATTCCGTTCCAGACGCTCAACTTCAGTCGTGGCACAGAACAGCGCACCCACAGCGACATGGTCCACTTCAATTCGATGCCGCAGCGGTTCATGGCCGGGGTCTGGGTCGCGCTGGAGGACATCGCCCCCGGCAGCGGCCCGCTGCACTACTACCCCGGAAGCCATCGACTCGCGGAATACCTCCCACATGAGATCGGCCTGCCGCCAAAGGAGCCCCTCGCCACCAAGTACCAGGAGTACGAGGACTTCCTGGCGCGCCTGCTCGAGACCTCCGGCCTGCGCAAGGAGACCGTGCAGCCCCGCAAGGGCGAGGCACTTATCTGGGCCGCCAACTTGCTGCACGGCGGCGACCCGATCACCGATCCCGAGAGCACCCGCCGCTCGCAAGTGACGCACTACTACTTCGAGGGCTGTCGCTACTGGACGCCGCTCAGCTCCGACCCGCCGCTGGGCCGCATCTTTTGGCGCCGGGTCGTGAACGTGGAGACCGGCGAGGTCGAGCCCCACTACTACCAGGGAAAGCGTGTGCGCCTTCCCTTGGTGGCGGCGGTGCGGGGGGCGCTCGACTTCTGGCTTAGGGGCCCTGGACCGATTGCCCGCACTGCACAGCGGGCGCGAGGGCTGATCGTCCGCCGTTAGCGCCATCACGAACCAGCGCATGGTCATCGGCACGGGATCTCGCGCATTCGATCGACGCTTAGCAAAGCGGCGATACTGCGCGGGCAATGTCGCAGGAGAACGTGGAGCTGGTATCCCGGGCGCACGAAGCCTTCAACCGACGCGATCTTGAGGCTTTCATGGCTCTCATCGACCCTGAGGCGGAACTCATCCCGCTCAACGTGGAGTTGCCCGGCGTCATCTCCTACCGGGGCCACGATGGTTTCCGGAGCTTTTGGGATGAGCTGTTCGATAGCTCCCCGGGTTTCACCACCGAGGTCGACGAGGTGCGTGACCTTGGAAACGTGACGGTTGCGCGGGTGCGCCTGGGTGAAATGACGTCCTGGCAGGTCGCCGAGTGGCGCCGTGGGAAGGCGGTCTTGTGGCACACCTGTTCGAGCGAAGCCGAAGCCCTCGAAGCCGCCGAGCTGCGGGAGTAGGCCAGGGGTCATCCGACCTCAGTTCGTCTCGGGGCGCGGCCACTCTCCCGTTGCGCTCGCCGCTCTCGGCCTCCTGGCACGGCGAGCAGGTATCGGGCGAGGGTTGATCGACGGCCAGCCAGGCATCGCAGCGAGAGCGGCGGCGGGTGTGGCGCATGCGGCGGCAGTGGTCCACCCATTGGTCCACGAGCGGTCCATGAACGGCGAAACCCGCATGGCTATGCGGGTTCCGAGGCACCGCTACCGGGATTCGAACCCGGGTTTCCGGACTGAGAATCCGGCGTCCTAGTCCCCTAGACGATAGCGGCGGGTCGGCGCGCCAGAATAGCAACGGGCCTCCGAGTCACAGGTCGGAATCGGAGGCTGTGAGGTGCGGCTGAGAGGATTCGAACCTCCACGCCCTTTCGGACAATACGCCCTGAACGTATCGCGTCTGCCGTTCCGCCACAGCCGCGTGTGTTACTGAAATCTAGCGTTCCCCCAAGATCCATGCAGCGAATGGCGCGTTCCTCGCGGTATGCGCGAGTTAAGCGCCAGGGAGCCTGGGTACGCCCGCCCGGGGAAATACTCTCTCCTAACGATGAGGGTGGGGCTCGTTCTCGGCGCGGGTGGGATCCAGGGAGGCGCCTGGCTCACGGGCGGGTTGGACGCGCTCGCCGAGGAGACCGGCTGGGACCCGGCCGAGGCCGACTACGTGGTCGGCACCTCGGCCGGCTCGATGATGGGGGCGCTCTGCGCCTCGGGCGTTCCTCCCTGGTTCATGGTCGCCCATTCCCGCGGCGAGGTGTTCGAGGGCGTCGTCGGCGCCGATGGGCGCCCGGCCGCGGAGGCAGACCGGGCGGGCGGTGCCCGCTTCGAGCTGCAGCGCGCCCTACCGCCGATCGGCCCGGGCTCCTGGCGGCTCGCGTTCCGCACCCTCGCCAACCCCAGGCGCTACACGCCCGCCACGGTGTTCACCGGCTGGATCCCGCGCGGCATCTTCACCACCGAGCCGCTCAAGGAGACCATCCGCCGCGTCGTCCCAACCGAATGGAGCCCCCACCCCAACCTCTGGGTCGTCGCCTGTGACTACGAGACCGGCCGGCGGGTGCCCTTCGGCCGCGCCGGGGCTCCCGAGGCCGAGCTCGCCGACGCCGTCGCCGCCTCCTGCGCCATCCCCGGCATCTACCACCCGCAGACGATCGGCGGGCGCCGCTACGTGGACGGCGGCATCTACTCCACCTCGAACGCCGACCTGCTGCGCGCCGAGGAGCTCGACCTCGTGATCTGCCTCAACCCGACCTCCACCCTGCACCCGGTCCGGGCCGCGCTCAGCCCGCGCGAGTGGTTCAACGTCGCGATGCGAAACGCCTCCGGCCGGCGGCTCGGGAGCGAGGCGAAAAAGCTCCGCGCCGCCGGCACCGAGGTCGTCCTGATCCAGCCCACGGGCGAAGACCTCGAGGCGATGGGACCCAACCTGATGAGCCCGCGACGGCGAAATCAGGTGATCGAGGTCGCCCGCCGCACCGTCGCCGCGCAGCTCGCCGAACCCCAAAACCGCGAGCTCCTCGCCGAGCTGCCACCGGGCGACCCGCGCAAGCTCCGCCGCCCCTCAGGCCCACCCTCCGAGTGGCCCGACTGGCGCGAGCTCCTGCCCCGACCGGCGGTGTGAGGGCGCCCCGTCGGACACCCCTCAGCAACGCTGGAGTAGGAGCTAACCGCCCGGCGGGCGGTAGTCCACGGACTTCTTGGCCGCCGACGGAACCTATCCGCAAACGGGTCGTGCCGGCGAGGGGCGCGCTTTCGCCCGCCTACGGCACCTCGCGGCCCAGCCAGCCGCGGTAGAAGCCCTCGATGTCGGGCAGGAACTCGTGCACGACCGGATACCCCGGCGGGACTGCCTCGGTCTCGAGCTGGCTGGCGCAGGAGGGGCAGTAGAGCTCGCGCAGCTCCATCCACTCGGGGTCACAGTGGGCCATCTTCGGGTAGACCTCGAGCAGCTTCTCGGCGTCGTCGCGGACGTAGATCGCAGCCTCCATCTTCCAGTTTCGCGACGGCGGGCAGAAGTCGTGCCCGCAGTCACATCGAACGACCAGATCCCCATCCGAGCGAACGACGTTCAACCCCTCCCCCATGGGGAGGACGATCGGCTCCTCGTAGGGGACGCGCTCCTGGAGCACCGCCACCCACTTCTCGAACCGGTCGGGGTCCTTGTAGCCGGACTGGATGTCCTTCACCTCGCGGCGCGAGAGCTTCTCGTCGAGCAACGCCCCCAGCGTCTCGTGGTCGAGGGTCGCGCCCGCGGCCCGCGGCGGCTCGATCGACTCCACCCGCGAGCCGGCCAGGAACTCGTCGGCCGTCTGCTCCGGCGTGACCTTGCCGGGCACGGCCCGCTCGGCCACCACGGTCGGCGTCACGGCCTCGATCTGGAAGTCCTCCGGCAGGTCCCAGAAGCCGCGGAACTCGGCCGCGAAGCGCGCCGACAGCCGCATCGACTCCGCGTAGCAGACCCTCACCGCCTCGATGAAGTCCTGCGCCTCCACCCGCTCGCGCTCGCGCTTCCACCACTCCCGCACGGGCACCGCCCGCTCCAGCCGCTCCCGCCGCATCTCGACCCGCCGACTCCTCGCTCGCCGCAACCCCCGCCTCGCCCTCACCGTCAAGCGCCACGCCGTAGACCGACTCGGCGAACCGCGGCAGCAGGTGCCCCTCACGGACGTCGGCCGCCACGGCCTCCGCCGGGCGCAGCAGCGGATCGCCCAGCCCCGGCGCGCCCTTCATCACCGACAGGTACAGGTCGCCCTCGGAGAACGGCTCCAGGGTGGTGAAGTTGTCCTGCTTGTAGGTCCGCTCGCCCTCGATCTCGAACAGGGCCGGGTGGTCCCAGTCACCGTCGCAGATCGGGTAGGCCTCGCCCTTTCGCGCCCGCTCCAGGAGATCCGCGCCCTTGATGTTGTGGACGTAGGCCGCCGAGCCGGGATAGCCGCCGAACAGGCCCTGGGCGCTGAACACCCGCGTCGTGCCCAGGTTCTGAAGCTCCCAGAACGGCGTCTTCCAGACCACCAGCAGCGACTCGAAGCTCGATCCGCCACGGTGGCGGCCCGGCCCGCCGCTGGAGGCCTTGAGCCGGCGCGACAAATACACCATCGGGCAGATCAGCTCCCACATCTCGACGTCGCCGGCGTCGCCCTCGGGGTTGAACATGGCCGCGCACGTGTCCGTGCCGTCGAGCACGTACTTCCCCCCCATCCCCTGCGCCGCGATCTCGAAGTTCATGATCGCCGACGAGTTGCCGTACTGGTCGACGCCGCCGCCCTGGATCACGTTCCCGGAGCAGGAGTAGGAGCCGATCACCTCCTCGATGAACCCCCGCGCCTGGAGTGCCCGCGACAGCGTGCGCGGGAACCCGGTGAAGGCCGGCTGCAGGAACGCCCAGGCGATCCCCGTCGAGCCCTCGGCGTCCCCCAGGTTGGCGATCGTGCCCTCGGGGAAGTTGGTCTCGATCGCCAGGTAGGCGCCGTCGTTGACCTTGTCGTTGCAGATCAGGGTCTGCGTGAACTGCACCCAGATCGCCCCCTGCATGCCGGACGGTGTGCAGTTCATCGAGTGCCAGCCCCACGACGACGCCCCCTCCATATCGAGCTCGTAGGTGCCGTCGCCGCCGATCCGAACCTCGAACGGCGCGTGCATCAGGAAGTCGCGGCGCGCTCGCGCGGGTAGCCCCTGCTTGTCGGCGAAGGTGACGTCGAAGGTGGCGGCGGAGCGGTAGCGGCCCGGCACGGTCATCTCGCGGATCCGCGACTTGAAGGAGCGCCGCCCCTCCTCGATCACCTCGCGCGAGAACTGCTTCAGGCGGTCGATGCCCTCCTCGAGGATCACCCGCTCCACCGCCTCGCGGACCATGTGGCACCCGGCCAGCCGGGTGCGCTCGTCGAGCAGGTAGTACATCGGGGCGCGGTTGCGCTTCTGGCAGCGCAGCAGGTGCCACTGGGCGAGCTCGTCGTCCTCGCCGATCTTCATGCAGGGCAGGTCGATGCCGTCGTCGAGCCGGTTGGTCGGGCCCACCGGCACCCCTCCGGGCGTGGAGGCGCCGATGTCGAGCACGTGGGTGACGCCCCCCGCCCAGGCGACCAGCTCGCCCTCCCAGAAGATCGGCACGAAGGTCTGCACGTCGGCGTTGTGGACGTCGCCAATCACCGGATCGTCGTTGGCGAAGATGTCGCCGGGCCGAATCCGCGGGTTGTCCTCCCAGCCGTGTCGGACCATGAACTTGATCGCGTCCGACATCGTGTGGACGTGGACGATGATCCCCGTCGAGAGCGCAATCGAGTCACCCTCGGGCGTGTAGAGCGCGAAGCAGAGCTCACCCAGCTCGCGAACGATCGGCGAGGCGGAGATGTTGAGCGCCGTCTCGCGCGCCGAGACCAGCCCGCCGCGCAGCCTCGCGAACAGCTTCTCGTAGCCGATCGGGTCGGAGTCCTTCAGCTCGAGCTCGCCCGAGAGGCCGTAGTAGGAGCCGCTCTCCGCGAACAGCCGCTCCGACTCGGCGAGCATCTCGTCGAGCCGCTTGCCGTCCCAGCCGATCCCCTCGCGCTCGCGCGGCTCGAGCTCTCGTGTCGCGTCGACGATCGCCATGCCTACTCCACCAGCCCGGCGGCTTTCAAGGCTCGGTTCTTGTCGGTGTGGGACGAGATGCGAAGGACCCTGCCATTACGAAAGGTCCAGACGTGGAAGAGGCGGTTCCAAATCTCGGCATCGCTCCCCTTCATCCGCCCGCCGTCCTTGACGGCGGTGACGACATGCTCCTCGTCGGCGTGGAGGGCCTCTTTGAACTCGATGTGGAAATCCTCGAACGTGTCCCAGTACTCGCGCAGAGCTTCCTGTACGGCTTCGGCTCCCCGGACGATTCCCACCGCCGGCGCGACGTCCCTCGCGTCGAACTCATAGTCGGGATCGAACAACTCCGGTGGGTCCTCCAGACCGGCGTTGACCCGATCATAGGCCGCCCGCACGATCTCGACGTTCTCCTGCGACATCGCCTACTCCTCAAGCCCGGCGGCTTCGAGGGCGTCGGAGCGCTCCCAGTAGCTCTGCATGCGGATCGCCTTGCCGTCGCGGAGCGTCCATAGGTGGGCCGTCGGGTGCGTCTCAACCTCCGCTCCGCTGCCCTTGCCGCGCCCTCCCTCGCGTGAGAAGACGAGCACCTGGTCGTCGCCCGCATCGATGAACTCCTCGGGGACCATGCGGTAGTCGTCGAAGGCCTCGTAGACCTTGTCGAGATATCGCTCCACGCCTTCGTGGCCGAAGTGCGGCTCGGCTAGGTCAGGGAACTCGCGTGGTCCTAGCCATTCGATCTCGGGATCGAGGAAGTCCACGTTGAAGCGACCCCCTTTGAACTCCGCGTACGCGCGACGTACAAGCTCCACATTCTCCTGCGACATCCCGCGCAGTATCTCGCTTCAAAGGCCCTAGGGCCGGGATGTCAACCGCCCCTCCACAATCATCCGTCCGAGCAGCGGCGTAGCATACGAACAGATGTTCGATGAGCGATCCACATCCGTGCCGGCCCCCGCCGACCAGGCGCAGTCACATGACTTGTCATATGACAATGTCATGGCGGCCCCGCGGGGCCGCGATCGTGACCACATGTCACTGGCGCTCGATCAGATTGAGGCGCGAATCGAACGGATTGAGCACGAGATCGTTGCTCTGGCGCCGCTCGTCCACGAGCGCGCTCGGTTTGCTCCGCGCCAGGGCCGCGATCCTGGGCGAGCCCGAGCCCGTACTGCGCGCGACAGCCCTCCAGCCGCACGTCAAACGGGAAGACGTATTCCATTACCTGGCTCGCAACCCCGGATCTCGCCCCGGCGAAATCGCCGCCGGGTTGGGCGTAGGCCAGCAGGTTGTATCGGCGCACCTCTACCGCGGCAAGGGCCGGCTGTTCGCGAGTTGCTTCGGCCGCTGGTACCCCGTGCCCGAAGCCGACCCGCGCGGCTCTCTCTAAGCGCTGCTCAAGTGAAAGATCTGATGACGATCTAGGCGCGCGGAGCGTCCGGGTGGGATCGCGAAGGTGGTCGCGACCGACTCCACGATCGCCGGACCAGTGATCTCGTTGCCGGCCTCGACCTGGTCGAGCTCGTAGAGGTCGGTGTCGGCGTGGCTGTCGCCCCAGCGGACCGGCCGCGTCCCCTTCACGGGCGGCGTCCCCTCGCGCTCGCCGAGGTCGGGTAGCGCCGGCTTCTCGACCTCCACCGAGCCGTGGACGATCGCCTGGGTGACCAGGTAGCCGAGCTCGGGTGAGCGCGCCGAGCGCGCGTAGACCTTGCCGTAGGCGTCCTCGAACTCGGCGATCAAGTCGTCCAGCTGGGCATCGTCCTCGAGCTCGGCGTGCGGGGAGACGATCTCGATGTCGTTGAGCTGGCCGTAGTACTGCATCCGGACCGCGTGGGTGAAGGCGATCGCCTCGCGCTCCACACCCGACTTCGCGAACTCGTCCGCGACCTTGTCCCGAAGCCCGAGCCAGGCGCCGGTGATCATCACCGCGATCCCGGCCTTCTCCATCTCGTCCTGACCCGGCAGGATCGGCATGTCGATCGTCTGGTCGTAGCGGTACTCGAAGTCGGCGCAGGCGCAGCCGTAGGCGGAGAAGCCGGCCGCCCAGGCGGGCACGAGGACGTCGCGGTAGGCGACGCCCTCCGTGTAGCCGGCGACGTGCAGGGGACCGCCGCCCCCGTAGCAGAGGAGCGCGTAGTCGGCCGGCGAGTAGCCCTTGCCCAGGATCCGGCCGACCGCCTCGTTCTTCAGCGTCTGCTCGAACAGCTCCACGACCCCCGCCGCCGCGTCGTCGACCTCGAGCCCCAGCGGCTCGGCGAGCTGGCGCCCCACCTCGGCGCGGGCCCGCTCCGGGTCCAGCTTCACGTCGCCGCCCAGGAAGTAGTCGGGATTGACCCGCCCCAGCACCAGGTTCAAGTCGGTGACCGAGATCGTCTCCAGGCCCCCCTCCGGCCAGCAGACGCCGATCCGCGCGCCCGCCGAGTCCGGCCCTAGCTCGGGCCGCCCAGAGTTCGGGTTGACGCGGACGAACGACCCGGTGCCGGCGCCGATCGAGTCGATCCGGACCAGGGGCATGTTGAGCATGAAGCGGGCGATGTCGGGCGTCGGGGTGATCTCGAAACGCCCGTCGGTGATCAGCGCGATGTCGAACGAGGTGCCGCCGATGTCGGTGCAGAGCGCGTTCGAAATCCCGAGGCGCTCGGCGATCCCCTGGCCGCCGACGACGCCGCCGATCGGCCCGGACGCCAGCGTCCGCGCCAGCTCCCTGGCCTCGATCGAGATCGTGCCGCCGTGCGAGGCCATCACCCGAAGCTCGAAACCGGCGCCCGCCTCCTTGGTCTGATCCCGCACCGCCTTCAACGTGCCCCGCGAGGGCTCCGCGGCGTAGGCCTCGATCAGGGTCGAGTTGAGCCGCGGCAGGTCCCGGCGCTGCGGGTAGAGCTCCGAGGAGAGGAAGACGGGCACACGACCCCCCGCCCCTTCCTCGACGGCCTCCGCCCAGCCCCCGCTTCGCCATCTCCTCCTCGATGATCTCCCCCACCCTGAGCTCGTGCTCCGCGTTGCGGTAGGAGAACAGCAGGCAGACGCAGATCCCGTCGACTCCGGCATCCAGGAGCTCAGCGGCGGCCTCGCGCGCATCCGCTTCGCGAAGCGGCGCCACCTCGTCGCCGAACACGTCGATGCGCCCGCGTACCCCCTTCATCCGCTCGCGGGGCACCAGCGGCGGGTTGTGGTAGTGGGTGGCGAGGTGCAGCCGGTCGGAGTAGGAGTAGCCCAGGTAGGTCTGGATTCCCCGTTCGATCTTCAGGTAATCCTCATGCCCCGCGGTAACGATCGCCCCGATCTCCAGGCCCTGACGGGAGAGCAGGCGGTTGAGCATGGCGGTGCCGCTGTAGATGCCGGAGGCAATCGCGCCGAACGCTTCCTCCGGCGAGAGGTCCCACTGCCTCAGGGCGTCGCGCGCCGATTCCATGAAGCCCACCGACTCGTCGTCGGGCGTCGTCTGCGCCTTGCCGACCACGAACGACCCCGACTCGTCGACGATGAACGTGTCGGTCATCGTCCCGCCGGCGTCGATCGCGAGCACTCTGGGGTTACGCTCGGCGGCCTCCGCCATGGCGCCGCGAGTCTATCCCGGGCTCGATCGCTGAGCTAATTCTCAGCGGCGGATCTGGTCTAGTGGTTTCCAGGCACGCGATGCGGCAAACGCGCGCCACCTGCCAACCTTCGGTCGATGGCCCGCTGGCTTGGAATCGCGGCGCTGGTGCTCATCGCCCTCGCCGGGGTGAGCCAGTTCGTGATCCCGCCCCTGGCGGAGAAGCGGGCCGAGGATCGGCTGACCGACGGGGGCGGCACCGCCACGGCCTCGGTCTCCGCCTTCCCCGCGGCACGGCTCTTGTTCGGTGACGGCGACAGGATCTCGGTGAATGGCACCGGGCTCAACCTTCCTCTCGAGGAACAGGCCGACGCCTTGGACCGGCTCGACGGGTTCGACGAAGTCGACGTCAGCCTCAGCGACTTCCGTGCCGGCCCGTTCGCGGTTCGGAGCTTCGAGCTCGTGAGGACCGGCCCGTCGGCGTCCTACGAGGTGACTTCGAGCAGCAGGGCCACGCCGAGCGCGATCGCCAGCTACGGCGCCTCGCGGCTGGGGATCCCCGGCGGGTCGCTGCTGGCCCCCCTCGCCAACCTGGTGCTGGGCGGCAACCGCACGGTCCCCATCGAGGTCGACATGCGGTTTCGCAGCGACGGCGGGCGGGTCGTCGTCGAATCCGGCGGGGTCAGCGTGGCAGGGATTTCCACCGGCCCACTGGCCGAGCTGATTACCGAGGTGATTGTCGTGCGGCCCTAGCCTGGGGGCCGCGCCGAGCCGGTGGCCGCCGCCGCGTCCTTGGCCTTGAAGAACTCCTCGCCCTCGATCCCCACCCGCGGCAGCCGGCGCTCCGCCCAACTGGGCAGCCACCAGTTCGCCCGACCCAGCAAGACCATCACCGCGGGGACGATCAGGCACCGGACGATGGTCGCGTCGACTGCGATGGCGGCCGCCAGGCCGAGCCCGAACTGCTTCACGGTCGGGTCGCCGCTGAGGATGAAGCTCGTGTAGACGCAGACCATGATCAGCGCCGCCGAGGTGATCACCCTGGCGCTGACCGCAAGTCCGTCGACGACCGCCTCGTGGTTGTCCTTGGTCCTCCGGTAGTGCTCCTGGACCCTGGTCAGCAGGAACACCTGGTAGTCCATCGAGAGCCCGAACAGGATCGCGAACATCAGCAGCGGCACGTAGCTGACGATCGGGCTTGGGCCTGAGAGGCCGAGCAACTCCGCCCCGTGACCCTCCTGGAAGACGAACGTCAGGATCCCGTAGGCCGCGCCCACCGAGAGCAGGTTCATCAAGCCCGCCGTGAGGGGCACCACGATCGAGCGGAAGGCGATCAGAAGCAATAGGAAGCTGAGCACGATCACCGTGGCGATCACCAGCGGCAGCCGCTCGCTGATCCGGTCGCCGAGGTCGATGTAGCCGGCCGTCTGGCCGCCGACGTAGGCCACGAGGGTGGTTCCCTTGAGCGCGTCCGGGACCACGGGGTCCCGCAACTGGCGGACCAGGTCCTCGGTGGCATTGGCCGACGGCGACGTGGTCGGCGTCACGGTGAACACGGCCGTGTGGCCCGACTTGTCGACCTCCGCCGGCGAGACGTCCTTGACCCCCTTGGTCTTGCCGATCTTGTTCTCGAGCTTGACCAGGCGCGGGTCGCTGGCCGTCGTCTTCAGGAACGCCTCCTCCTGGTCGGCCTGCTTCTCCTTCTTGGTGGGCGGCTGCGACTTCACCTGCTGCTCCGCCTCCGACTGGGCCTCGTCCGGGGGCACACCCTCGGCTTCGAGCTGCTGCGCCGCCTCATCGACCGCCTGCTGCTGAGCCTGCTGCTGCTGGTCCTGGACCTGCTTCAGCTGCTTGTTGTCGGGATGCGCCGGACTGCCGTCGAAGTCGACCGCGATCAAGAGCGGCCCGTTGACGCCCGGTCCGAAGCCCTTGTTGAGCAGGTCGTAGGCCTGCCGCGTGGTGGTGGACTTCGAGAGCTGACCGTTGTCCTGCTGGCCGAACTCGAGGTCGAGCGCCGGGATCGCGAGCACCAGCAGGATGGCGACCCCAAGGACCAGCGCCCACGGGGCGCGCTGCCCGACCCCGCGCGCCCACCTCGCCCAGCCATGCGGCCGGTGATCGTGCGCGGGCGTGCGCAGGAACGGCACTCGCCAGGCGTTGATCCGGGGGCCGAGCATCGCGAGCAGAGCGGGCAGAAGCGTGATCGCCGTGATCACCGCGATCAGAACGACGATGGCCGCCGAGTAGCCCAGCGCGCTGACGATCGGGATCCGCGCCACCGCCAGCGAGCAGAGAGCGATCACCACCGTGCCGCCCGCGAACACCACGGCCCCGCCCGCGGTGGCCACCGCGCGGGCCGCCGCCTCCTCCGGCGAATGGCCCCCTTCGATGAAGCCACGGTGGCGGGTGACGATGAACAGGGCGTAGTCGATCCCGACGCCCAGCCCCAGCATCGTGCCCAGCGTCGGGCCCACGGTGGGCACCTCGATGCCGTGCCCGAGCAGCCCGATCGCGCTCAGCCCGACGCCCAGCCCGACGATCGCGGTGGCGATCGGCAACGCCATCGCGGTCACGGTGCCGAACGTGAACAGCAGGATGATCACGGCCGCCGCGATCCCGACCGCCTCGCTGGACTCGGTCGACGGCTTGGATACCGCCTGGCCCAGGTAGCCGCCCGTCGCCACCTTGAATCCGGCTTCGCGCGCCGGAGCCTCGGCGTCGATGATCTCGTTGGCCTGGTCCTCGGTCAGGTCGCTCGAGCTGAGGTCGATCGTCACCGAGATGTAGCCGATCCGCTTGTCCTTGCTGAGCGCGCCCGCGCCCTCGCTGCTCAACGGGCTCACCGCGCTGATCACGTGAGGCGCCTTCTTCAGCGAGCTGACGGTCGCCTTCACGGCCTGCTCGTTCTTGCCCGTGGTCAGCGTCCCCGATGGGGTCTCCATGACCACGGGGTTGGTGCCGTTCGCCTGCTTCGGCAGGTTGTCCTGAAGCAGGTCCTGCGCCTGGGTGGAGCCCGTCCCGGGAAGGGTCAGGTCGTTGCTCGTCTCCCTCCCGACGCTGTTCGAGACCACGATGATCACGGCAAGCAGGACCAGCCAGATCGCTGTCGCCCGAAAGCGATGGCGCACGCAGGCGCCCGCGAGCCCGTACAGCGCGCCGCTCACTGACGACGTCCCGGTGGCAGCATCAGCGGAGCCGTCGCTCAGGCGGCGGCGATCGCCCCGGCGGTGCGCCGCGCCAGCGCCATGATCGTGATCATCGGGTTGGTGCCCGAGGCGGTCGGAAAGGCGCTCGCGTCGCCGACCCACACCCCGGGGGTGTCGTGAAGCTCCCCCCACGGGTTGGCGACCGAGCTCGCCGGATCCTTGCCCATCCGGCAGCTTCCCATCTGATGGGCGGAGAAGACGGCGTGCTCGTGCGGCGCCAGCGAGCACTCCTCGAGCCCGCTCAGGAAGGCGTTGAAGTCCTCGCCGCGGCTCCAGGTGAGCGGACTGCGGCTCAGCGCCACGATTCGCTGCGCGCCCGCGGCCTCGTGGACCCGGGCCACGGCCTTCAGGCCGGCGCGGAAGTTGGCGATGTCCAGCTCGTCGGCGAGCCGGTAGCTCGCGACGGCGTTCCCCGCCTCGTCAACGTCGACCCGCCCGTGGCCCCGGTCGCGGACCAGCGAGATCAGCAAGGCGTTGTCGCGCAACCGGGCGAGCTCCTGCTTGTGCTGGCGGCCGGACTGCCATGGCGTCGCGGCGGCCGAGATCCCGATCGAATGGTGGGCGCCCTCGAGCAGGAAGCCGTGGCCGAAGGTCCCTTCGGCGAGTTCGCCGTCGGCCCCCTCGGCGAACTCGTGGCAGAGCGCGGACTGCGGCGCTCCCCACCACGGGTCCTGCGGCCCCTCGTAGGCGCCGAACAGACCGCCGACGGGGTGAAGGCGCAGGTAGTCGCCGACGGCGGGCCCGCCGATCCCCGAGCGCCGCAGGAGCGCCGGCGACTCGATCGAGCCGCAGGCGACCACGACCTGGGGTGCGCGAACCACGACCCGGGCCGCGGCGCCGTCGGGGCCCGCGTAGGCGCCCTCCACCCCGGCCGCGCGCCCGTCCTCGACCAGGATCCGCTCGGCGCGGCAGTTGACGACCAGGTCGGCGCCCCGCTCGTGCGCGTCGGCGAGGTACGTCTTCTGGGCGGAGAGCTTGGAGCCGGTGACGTCGCCGAAGCCGACGTAGCCGGCCAGGTCGGGCTCGTGCTTCGCCGGGTCGACGTTTCGGGTGATCAGCTTGAAGTCCCAGCCGAGCGCCTCGCAGCCCTCCCTCAGCCGCTGGTGCGGCCCGTTCAGCTCGGAGCACGAGTCGGTGACGCCGATCCGCTCCATCACCTGGTCCAGGCAGCGGTCGAACTCGGGGCCGTCCAGGCCCTCGAGGCCATGCTCGCGCGCCCACTGCTCGCGTACCCAGGGGAAGGTCCGCAGGCAGTTCTGCCAGTTGATCAACGTGCCGCCGCCGAGCGACGAGCCCGCCTGCATCGAGACCTGGCCCTCGGCCGTCGAGATCGGCCCTCCGCGCAGGTAGAGGTTCTGGAACCCCCAGACCTCGAGCTGGTTGAAGTCGGCCTCGTTGAAATAGCCCCCGAGCTCGAGCACGCAGACCTGCTTGCCGGCCTGCGCCAGGGTCCCCGCGATCACCCCGCCGCCGGCCCCGGAGCCGACCACGCAGACGTCGGCCTCGATCGTCATCGCCTCGGCCCCTGTCTCGGGCCGGCGCACGGTGAGCGGCTTCGGCTCGGCCGGGGGCTTTCGCCGCGGGCCCGGATAGCCGATCGCGTCCCAGCTCGGGTTCCGCCCCGTGCCGAGGTCCGGGAGCGCGTAGAACAGGGACAGCGCCAGGCCGCGCAGCGTGTGGATGCCGGCGAGCGCCTCGGGGCCCGAGTCGGCGAGCGCGTGGACGAGCCGCTCACGGGCCTCGAGCGGCGCCTCCGCGACCATCCCCTGCTCGGCCAGCGAGTCGAGCAGCGAGCCGAGGCCGGCGAGCTCGGCCTCGGTCGCCTCCGACTCTCCAAGCGCCACCTCGATCGCCTCCGGAACGCCCAGGTGCGAGGCGGCCCGCGCCCAAAACCCGTGGGGATCGCCGGCGCCGTCGGCCCTCCCGTCGCCCTCTGCAGATGGCGGCGGCAGCGATGGGACCAGGGTGTCGCAGAGGACCAGCAGGGTGCCTCGTTGCGCGTCGGTGAACACCTCGCTGGCGGCGAACAGGCTCATCGCGTCGCCCACCTGGCGGGTCACCTCGGCCGAGTACGGGAACATGTGGAGCTCGCGCGGCGGGGCGTAGCCGGGGGTGATCATCAGCGACTGCCGTTTCGCGTACTTGCGGATCCCGTCCGGCCCGTGCCGCGAGCCCAGCCCCGAGGCCTTCCAGCCCCCCATCGGCAGCTCGAGCGCGCCGTAGTTGAGCTGGGCGTCGTTGACGCAGCAGACCCCGGCCTCGACCCGGCGGGCGATCCGCTCGCCGTTCTGTGTGTCGCGCGTCCACACCGACGCCTGGAGCCCGTATGGCCCGTCGTTGGCGAGCCTCACCGCCTCCTGCGCGTCGCCGACCTTCATCACCGGCAGGGTCGGCCCGAAGGTCTCCTCGGTCATGCAGCGCATCGAGTGATCGACCTCCGCCAGCACGGTCGGCTCGAAGAAGCGGCCGTTCTCGGTCGCCGCGCGGCTGCCGCCCGTGACCACCCTGGCGCCCTTGGCGACCGCGTCGCGCACGTGCGCCTCGATCAGCTCGATCTGGGGCGGGAAGATGATCGCCCCCACGTCCACCGAGCCCGCCGCCCCCGGCGGCCCCTGGCGGAGCGCCTCGACCTTGCCCGCAACCCGGTCCAGGAACTCGTCGTAGACGGGCTCCTCGACATAGACGCGTTCGACGGAGATGCAGACCTGGCCGGAGTTGTTCATCCCGTAGCTCACGGCCGCGTTGGCCGCCCGCTCCAGATCGGCGTCCGCCAGCACGATCATCGGGTCCTTCCCGCCCAGCTCCAGGCTGACCGGCGTCAGGGTCTGGGCCGCGCGCGCCATCACCCTCTTCCCGGTCTCCACGGAGCCCGTGAACATGACCATGTCCACCTCGTCCACCAGCGCCGCACCGGTCTCGCCGCGGCCGGTCGCCACCTGGAAGGCCCCCTCCGGGGCCCCGCAGGCCGCCAGCATCTCCGCCATCAGCAGGGAGGTCAGCGGTGTTACCTCGGAGGGCTTCAGGACCACGGCGTTGCCCGCCGCCAGCGCCGGGATGCAGTCGCCGAAGGAGTTGTTCAGCGGGTAGTTCCAGGGGCCGATGACCCCCACGACTCCCAGTGGCGCGTAGCGCACCACGAGCCTGCGGCCGCGTATGAATGGCGAGGCCGACTGAACCTCCTCGTCGGCCAGGTACCTGGGCGCCGTCTTGGCCCAGAACTCCAGCGCCGAGAGCCCGTAGGCCAGCTCGGCGAACTGCGTCTCGTCGGCCGGACGACCCGTCTCGCCGACGATCGTGGCCACCACCCGCTCGGCGTTGCCCAGCATCCAGTCGCGCGCCGCCAGCAGCACCTCGGCGCGCCCCTCGAAGCCGATCGCCGCCCAGATCGGCTGCGCCTCCCGGGCCCGCGCCACGATTGCCGCGACCTCGCCCGGATCCAGGTCCGCGACGGTCGCGATCGTCTCCCCCGTGGCCGGGTTCTCAACCGGAATCCCGGTCTCCGTGAGAGCCTCGGTTGGCGACCCCGACATCGCACTGGCGAGCTTAGTGGGTCGTCCGGGAACGGTGCATCCGACGGGGTCTGCCGCACGCCCCTCCGCCGGGCGCGAGAGGATTCAGGGGTGCGCACGATCGTCGTCTCGGACCTCCACCTCGGATCGGGCGGGGACATCGACCTCCTTCGCCGCCCCGAGCTGCGCGAGGTCCTGTGGGCCGAGGTCCAGGGCGCGGACGAAGTCGTCCTGCTGGGCGACGCGCTCGAGCTGCGCGACCGCCCGCTGGCGGAGGCGCTCGAGCTGGCGCGGCCGTTCTTCGACGAGCTCGGCTCGGCAATCGGCGACGGAGACCTGATCGTCGTGCCGGGGAACCACGACCATCACCTGCTGGACGCGTGGCTGGAGCGCAGGCGGCTCGAGGAGGCCGGCCCCCTGAGGCTGGAGGAGCGCTTCGCGGCCGACTCGGGGCCCCTCGCCCGGCTGACCGCGGGGATGGGGCGATCGCGGATCGAGCTCGCGTATCCGGGCGCCTGGCTTCGCCCCGGCGTCTACGCGACCCACGGCCACTACCTTGACCGCCACCTCACCGTGCCGACCTTCGAGCGCCTTGCGGTCGCGGCGGTGGAGCGAGTGGTCGGGGGCCCACGCGAGGTCCTCGAGGAGCCGGGCTCGCCCGGCGATGCGGGCTCGGCCAGCATCGAGGACTACGAGCGCATCCAGGCGCCGGTGTACGCCTTCCTGTTCACGCTCGCGCAGGCGGGGTCGGCGGGCGGGCGACTCGCGGGCGCCAGCCCCTCGGCCCGGGTCTGGCAGGCGGTCGGGGGCGGCTACGGCCGCGCCGCGAAGCTTCGCGGTTGGCTCCTCGGCACGGTCGCCCTACCCGGGGCGGTGGGCGTCGCCAACCGGCTCGGCCTGGGGCCGGTCCGATCCGACCTCTCCCCCGGCGCGATCACGAGCGCGGGCCTGGCCGCGATCGGCGAGGTGACGCGCCGCTTGGGCATCGACGCCGACCACCTGATCTTCGGCCACACGCACCGCAGGGGCCCGATGCGCGCGGAGAGCGGCTGGCGACTGCCCGAGGGCACTCGCCTGTGGAACACCGGCAGCTGGGTCTACGCCCCGGGACTGCTGGGCCGCACGCCCGCGGACAGCCCCTACTGGCCGGGGACCGTCGCCGTGCTCGAAGACGACGGCCCGCCCGAGCTGCGCCATCTTCTCGACGACCGCAGCCGCACGGATCTACGCGGCTAGGGAGTCCGAGAAGCGGCTACTCACCGGGCCGTTTGGGTTACCGCGCCACCGACCAGCGCCCCCGGACGGGGCGACTGGTCGGCAAACGCGGCGAGGCTAAAGGGTCTTTACGTTGACGGCCTTAGGGCCTTTGGGGCCCTCCTCCGAATCGAACTCCACCTTCGTCCCATCGGAGAGTGAGCGAGCGCCATCGGCGAGCCCCGTCTGATGGACGAACAGATCCTGCCCGCCCTCGTCGGGGGTGATGAAGCCGAAGCGCTTCTCCTCGTTGAACCACTTAACGGTGCCGGTTGCCATGCTGGGCTCCTCCGCGTTCTTGTGTTGATGTGTTGGTGAAATGCCGCGGATACTGCTGGTACAAACCTGATCAGCACCGCTTCATCCTGCCCCACCCTGGGGCTACCTGGTAACGGTAACACTCAAAGCGTCAGGAAAAGGACCAAGCGCGCCCAGAGAGAGCGCGTTTCGCGGTCAGCGAGGCGTCCGCCCCGGTCCCGAGATCGCGCGCAGAACGAGCAACAGGAGCACGGAGCCGCCGATCGCGATCAGCCAGGTCCCGAGGTCGAAGAAGTCGTCGATCTCCCCGAGGTCGAGGGCGCTGGCGATCAAGCCGCCGATCAACGCCCCGAGGATCCCGATCGCGGTGGTCCCGATGCAGCCGCCGGGCTCGGTCCTGCCGGGCACCAGGGCGCGGGAGATCGTCCCCACGAGGAGACCCAGCAGGATCCAGCCGAGGATTCCCATGGCGGCACCCTACTCTGAGGCGCGTGGAGCACGGAAGGTGGCCCGTGGAGCACGAAGGATGACGGCGACTCGCGCGCTGGCGATCATCTTCGAGCGCGACGCGGGACCGGGGGTCTTCGCGGAGGCGGCCCGCGCGCGCGGCGTGGAGCTCGATTCCTGGATCTTCGATGGCAGCGCAGCGCCGTCTCGCGAGCCGAGCGGCTACGACGCCGTGCTCGTCTTCGGAGGCTCGATGCACCCCGACCAGGAGGCCGTCCACCCATGGCTGCGGGATGTGAAAGCGCTGCTGCTCGAGCTCTTGGAGCGGGGCACGCCGCTGCTCGGCGTGTGCCTGGGGGGCCAGCTCCTCGCCGATGCCGTTGGGCCGCCCTCCCGCCCCGCGAGGGAGCCGGAGATCGGCTGGTACGAGGTGGAGCTGACGCCCGAGGGGGAGCGGGACCCGGTGCTCGGCCCGCTGGCCCCGGGCTTCACGGCGTTCGGGTGGCACCGGTACGAGTTCGACCTCCCCCGCGGCGGAATCCCGCTCGCCAGCAGCACGGAGTGCCTTCAGGCCTACCGGCTCGGCGACGCCGCCTGGGGGATCCAGTTCCACGCGGAGGTCACCGGCGAGGACGCCGACGCCTGGATCAACGACGACCGTGACAAGGAGGACGCGGCCCGGATCGTCGGCGACTTCGACGAGCTGCGCGAGCGGACCCGCGCCGCGATGGGGCCCTGGAACGAGCTCGGCCGCGGGCTCTGCCGGCGCTTTCTGGACGCGGCCGCTACTCGGGGGTGAGGTAGGCGGCCGAGAGGCCGCCGTCGACCAGGAAGGTGGAGGCGGTGACGTACGAGGACTCGTCGCTGGCCAGGAACAGCGCCGCCTGCGCCACCTCGCGCGGCTCGGCGAAGCGCCCCATCGGCACGTGCACCAGCCGGCGGGCCGCTTTCTCGGGCTCTGAGGCGTACAGGTCGGCGAGCAGCGGCGTGTTCACCGGCCCCGGGCAGAGCGCGTTGACCCGCACCCCGCGCCGGGCGAACTCCACCCCGAGCTCCCGCGACAGCGACAGCACTCCCCCCTTCGACGCGGTGTAGGAGACCTGCGAGACCGCGGCGCCCATCACGGCGACGAACGAGGCCGTGTTGATCACCGACCCGCGGGCGGGCGGGTCGTTGTTCAGCAGGTGAGGGATGCCGTGCTTGCAGCACAGGAAGACGCCGCGCAGGTTGACGTCCTGGACCCGCTGCCAGGCCTCGAGCGACGTCTCCAGCACCGAGGCGTCGTCGGCCGGGCTGATCCCGGCGTTGTTGAAGAGGACGTCGATCCGGCCCAGCTCCTCGCTGACGCGCGCGTACATGCCGCGCACCTGCTCCTCGTCGGCCACGTCCGCCTGCAACGCCAGCTCGCCCTCAGAGCCCGGCTCGAGGTCGACGCCCACGACCCTGGCGCCCTCGGCCGCGAACAGGCGCGCGGCCTCGGCGCCGATGCCGCTGGCCGCCCCCGTGATCACGCACACCTTCCCGTCGAGCCTGGCGGCCATCAGCTGCGCCTCGGTTGCGTAGAAGACGTTCTTGGGCTCGGTGTAGTGCTCGAGCGCGTCCGGCCCCAGCTCGCGACCCACGCCGGACTGCTTGAAGCCGCCGAACGGCGTGGCGACCCGCACCGAGGTGTTCGAGTTGATCGACAGGACCCCGGCCTCGATCCCCCGTGCCACCCGTAGCGCCTTGGCGCCGTCGCGGGTCCAGATCGAGCCGGAGAGGCCGTAGATGGTGTCGTTGGCGATCTCGACCGCCTCCCGCTCGTCCGCGAACGGGATCACGCAGGCCACCGGGCCGAAGATCTCCTCGCGCGCCGCCCGGTCGGAGTTCGAGACCGGGGCCAGCACCGTGGGAGGGAACCAGTAGCCCGATCCATCCGGCGCCGAGCCGCGGATCGCGACCGGCGCGTCATCGGGCACGAAGGAGGCAACCGCCTGCCGCTGCTCGGCGGAGATCAGCGGCCCCATCTGGGTCGCCGCGTCGAGCGGGTCGCCCACCCGCATCGCCTGAACCGCCCCCTCGAGCGCCTCCAGGAAACGGTCGACCACCGGCCGCTCGACCAGGATCCGGGAGCGCGCGCAGCAGTCCTGGCCCGCGTTGCCGAATACGGCCGACGGCGCCGCGGCGGCCGCCAACTCCAGATCCGCGTCGGCGAACACCAGATTCGCCGACTTGCCCCCCAGCTCCAGGGTGACCCGCTTGATCGTCGCCGCGGCCCCCGCGGCGATCCCGCGCCCCACCTCGGTCGATCCCGTGAAGGCGATCTTCGCCACGTCGGGGTGCTCCACCAGCCGCCGGCCGCAGACGCTGCCCGGCCCGGCGACCACGTTCAGGACGCCCTCGCCAAGCCCGGCGTCGAGCGCGATCCGCTCCAGCTCCAGGGCGCTCAGCGGCGTCAGCGCGGCGGGCTTCAGCACCACGGTGTTGCCCGCCGCCAGCGCCGGCGCCACCTTCCACGAGGCGATCAAGAGAGGGAAGTTCCAGGGCACGATCAGCCCCACGACCCCAAGCGGCTCGCGGAACGTCATGTCGATGCCGCCGGCCACCGGGATCGTCTGGCCCAGGAGCCTCTCGGGGGCCCCGGCGTAGTAGCGGAAGGTGTCCACCACCATCCCCATCTCGCCGCGGGCGTCGCCGATCGGCTTGCCGGCGTTGCGCGCCTCAAGCGTCGCCAGGTCGCCGCTTCGGTCGGCGAGCGCGTCGGCGAGCCGATGGATGAGGGCCGCGCGGTCGCCCGGGGCGACGGCCCGCCAGGCCGGGAAGGCCTCCTTGGCCCGGGCCACCGCCGCGTCGGTCTCCTCCACCCCGGCGCTCGGCACCTCCGCCATCACCCGCTCGGTCGCGGGCTCGACCACCTTGATCACCCGAGCCTCACCTCCGATCTCGTTGCCTCCACCAGCGACGCGATCACGCCGCTCCCCTCGTCCTCCTCGGGATGCCAAAGGACGCAGAGCGCGAACCGATGGCCGGGGAGCTCGATCGCCTCGACCAGGTCATCGCTCACCGACCAGCCGCTGGCCACCAGCCCCTCCCCCAGCTCGTCCAATCCCTGGTGGTGGTGGGACTTGACCGGACGATCGTCGTCGGCGGCGCCGCGGCCGCGCCGGCGGCGAGCGAGCCGGGCTCCAGCCGCACCTCGTGGTCGGCGAAGGCGCCGGGGGTGTGACGGTGCTCGTCGCCGCCGAGGGTGTCCGGCAGGTGCTGCACCAGGGTGCCGCCCAGCGCCACGTTGACGATCTGCATTCCGCGGCAGACGCCCAGCAGGGGCATGTCGCGCTCCAGCGCCCCGCGCGCCAGGGCGACCTCGAACCGGTCGCGCTCGGGCCAGGTGCCGCCCGTCTCCGGATGCGGGGCCGCGCCGTATGTCGCCGGATCGACATCCGAGCCGCCGGCGAGGATCAGCGCGTCGAGGCGATCGAGCAGCGGGTCGGGCGCCTCGGCCACGGCCTGGTCGGGGGGCAGCAGGAGCGCCAGCCCGCCGGCGGCCTGCACCGCGGTGGCGTAGGAGCGCGGCAGCATGGTGACCGTGTCCTCCCAGGGGCCCCACCGCGCCCGCTCGAGCGCCGCGCAGATCCCGATCGCGCAGCGGCTCACCCCGCCCCACGGCTCGGGTCAGCCGCGCTCGAACATGCGCCGGCGCTCGTAGTCGGTGACGACCTGCGTCGAACGGCGTCTGCTCGTACCGGCGCGTATTCAGGTAGTGAGCCTGACGACCTCCTCGCCGAACGCATCGCGAGCGAACTCGCTGCCCTCCCACAGCTCACGCGCCTCGCGCAGCGTGTCCGAGGGGAAGGCTTCGCCTCTCCCGCCTCGTAGGCGTTGCCCTCCAGCTCCGGCCCCGGGTCGAGTCTCCTTCTCGATCGCCGTCCAGCCCGGCGGCCAGCAGCGCCGCGAGCCGAGGTAGGGGTTGATGTCGGCGCCGGGCATCCGGCTCTCGACCCGTCGCGACTGCCGTGGCCGACGATGCGAAAGCCGCAGGTGCGGTTGTCGCGGCCCCAGCGAGAGAGGTCGGCGCCCAGCTCTCGGCGGCGTAGCGCTTGTAGGAGTTGACCGAGGGCGCGAAGAACAGGGCCAGCTCGCGGACGCGACGCGCGCTGGCCCGCCGAGGAAGTGGCGGAAGAGTGTCGGTCTCCTCGTCGCCGTCGACGAAGACGCTCTTGCCGTCCTCGTCGACCAGGCGGAGTGGATGTGGCACGAGTTGCCGATGCCCTCTCCGAAGCTTCGCCATGAAGGTGATCGCGAGATCCCGTTCAGGAAGGCGATCTCCTTGACGCCGTTCTTGTAGATCGTGTGCCGGTCGGCGGTGGTGACAGCGCGTCGGCGTAGCGGATGTTGATCTCGTGCTGGCCGACAGGCCTCGCCCTTGGAGTACTCGATCGGGATCCCGGCGCCCGTGCATGCCGCGTTGCGGATCGCGGCGAAGTAGCGGCTCGTCCATCGGGCGTGCCGAGCATGTGGTAGTCGAGGATGTAGGGGATTCGTCGGCGTCCAGGTCCCGTAGTCCTTCTTCGTGCGCCTCCTCGTAGCTCTCCTTGTAGAGGTAGAACTCGAGCTCGGTGCCAACTGTCGGCGTGTAGCCCATCTCGGCGAGCCGCTCGTAGCTGGCGACCAGCACCTGACGCGGCGAGGCGACCACCGGCGAGCCGTCGTGCTCGCGACGTCGCAGAGCACCAGCGCCGTGCGGTCGAGCCAGGGCACAGGCGCAGCGTCGTCGAAGTCGGGCTTCGATCACGAAGTCGCCGTAGCCCTCTCCCAGTTGGCCATCTCGTAGCCCGGGACGGGGTTCATCTCGATGTCGAGGGCGAGCAGGTAGTTGCAGCCCTCGACGCCGTGCTCGACGACGTCGTCGAGGAAGTACTCGACCTGGATCCGCTTTCCCGACAGCCGCCCCTGCATGTCGGTGAACACGAGCGACGACCGTGTCGATTGTCGCCGGCTCGATCGCCTTCGTGAGCTCGTCGAGGGTCATTCCGGGGGCGCTCCTCCCACAAGGTCTGAAGGCTGGGCCTTTCGACCCAGCCTACCTCGGGGTGAGGCTAGCCGCCGGGGCCCGGCGTGGATCCCCCGGCCGAGCCGGGCTTCTCCTCCACGATGCCGAGGCCCTCGTCGAACTCGATCTGGCGAATCGGACCGGTGTAGCGCTTGTTGGCGCCCAGCACCCAGGCCAGGCCGGCGCCGAGCCCGACGAGGCCGACGACCAGCGGCGTGTAGTTGAGGAAGCTCCAGTCGAAGTCGGACTCCCACGGCACTCCCGTGCTGTAGGCGGGCAGGCTGAGGACGATCACCATGAAGACGACGAAGACCACAGCGATCGGGTTCATCCACCTGTACCTCTGTCCCAGCGTCCACGAGCGCGCCTGGAACGAATCGCCCTGCGCGCCAGCGCAGGAACACCGGCGCCACATAGGCGATGTAGAGGCCGACCGTCCCGATCGCGGTGGCCGCGAAGAAGGCGACCGGGGGAACGTACGTCCCCTTGCCCGGCAGGGCCGGGACCATGAGCAGGAACACGAGCGCGCAGCTGCCGATCACGGCCGCGGCGGGCACGCCGCGCTTGCCGCTGACCCGGCTCCACAGCTTCCAGCCCGGCACCGCGCGGTCGCGCGAAAAGGCGAAGAAAGTTCGCGACATGCTCGTGACGCAGGCCAGGCCGCAGAAGAACTGGCCGATCACCGCGATCAGGATGATCGCCTCGGCCCAGTTCTGGTTCATATCGGCCGAGGTGAAGACCGCGATCGAGCTGCCGAAGCCCTCGTTGACGGCGGTCACGTCGGTCGCGGCGAAGGTGATCGCCAGCAACACGAACCACCCGATCAGCGCCGAGCTGGCAACCGATTGCCAGATGCCCTTTGCCGCCGCCTGTTCGGCCCCCACCGTCTCCTCGGCCACGTGCGCCGAGGCGTCGTAGCCGGTGATCGTGTACATGGTCAACAGGAACCCCACCGGCAGGACGAGGAACCAGTACAGGCCGCCGGTGATCGATCCAGTGTCGAACCCGGAGTTGTTGATCCGCTCCGTGAACACGAAGTCCGCGCTCTGATGGGAGTCGGGGACGATGATCAGGATGCCGATGATGATCACCACGCCGATCACGTGCCACCAGACCGAGATGCTGTTGAACAGGGCGACGAGGTGCGACGAGTAGATGTTGATCAGGGCATGGAGGACAGGATGATCGCGAACAACCAGAAGATCTCGGCCAGCACATGCGCGCTGTCGGCGAAATTGACGAAGCCCAGGTCCCAGCCCCAGAGACCGAACAGGCTGGTCGCGAAGAACGCGAGGACATAGTCCACCGAGGCGACGATCCCGATCAGCCCGAGCACGTTGAACCAGCCGGTGAACCACGACCAGCCCGCCCCGCCCAGTTTGTGCGCCCACCAGTAGGGCCCGCCGGCGGTCGGGAAGGCCGAGGCGAGCTCGGACATGCTGACCGCAACCGTGAGGATGATCAGGGAGATGACCGGCCAGCCGATCGAGATCGCGATCGGCCCGCCGTTGTTCCACCCTACGTAGTAGAGCGTGAAGCAGCCAGCGAGGACCGAGATGATCGAGAACGAGATCGCGAAGTTCGTGAATCTCGTCCAGCCGCGCGGCAGCTCCTGCTTGTAGCCGAGCTCGGCGAGTCGCTGCTCGTCGCGAGTCTGGGTTCCACCCGGTTCAGCCATGTCTCTCTCCTCCTGAGTGGCGGCCACATGCGATAAAAGGTGTGGCGGGCCGACCTATGGACGACGCCAGCCTATTCCCATCACCGGACGCGAGTCAACCCCCCGAGGACGAAATGGTCGGAATCGTCCAGCAGCTCGCGCCGCTCCTGGGCGAGCCGGAGGGTCGGCCCGAGCCGCTGGAGGGCGGGATCACGAACCGCAACTTCCGCGCCAGGTTCGGCGGGGTCGACCACGTGATCCGCGTCCCGGGCAAGGACACCGGACTGCTCGAGATCGACCGCGGAGCGGAGCGGATCGCGAACGAGCGCGCCGCCCGGATCGGGATCGCGCCGCCGGTCGCGGCGATGCTCGACGAACCGCAGTGCATCGTCACCCTGTTCGTCGAGGGCATCGGGGTGGAGCCCGCGGCGCTGCGCGAGCCGGCGATGCTCACCGAGGTCGCCCGCTCGCTGCGGGCGATCCACGAGCTCGGCGAGCCGCTGCCGACCAGCTTCGACTCGTTCCGGATCGTGGAGACGTACGCGGAGACCGCCCGCGAGCGCGGCGCGGACGTGCCCGCCGCCTACGGCGAGGCCCACGGCCACGCGCACGCGATCGAGGCGGCGCTGTCCGGCCCCGAGCACGAGCCGGTGCCCTGCCACAACGACCTGCTGGCGGCGAACTTCATCCGGGGCGCGGAGCAGCTCTGGATCGTCGACTGGGAGTACGCGGGTATGGGCGACCGCTACTTCGATCTCGGCCAACTTCGCGGTCAACAACGAGCTGGGCGAGGCCGGCGAGCTGGACCTGCTCGAGTCCTACTTCGCCCAGTCACCGTCTGCAGCGGCGGGTGGCGACACTTCGCCTGATGAAGCTCATGTCGGATTTTCGCGAGGCGATGTGGGGAGTGGTCCAGACGGCGCTCTCCGAGCTCGACTTCGACTTTTCGGCCTATGCGGGCAAGCACTTCGACCGTCTGCTCGCAACCGCAGCCGACCCCGACTTCGCCACCTGGCTCGACGAGGCGCGTGAGCCCCAGGGCTGAGCTTCCCGACGCGGCCCGCTGCGTGATCATCGGCGGGGGGGTCGGCGGAACCTCGATCGCCTATCACCTCGCCGAGCTCGGCTGGGACGACGTGATCCTGCTCGAGCGCGCCGAGCTCACCTCCGGCTCGACCTTCCACTCCGCCGGGCTCGTCGGACAGCTCCGCGGCTCGGTCTCGCTGACCAAGATGATGATGCACTCGGTGGAGCTCTACCGGCGGGTCGGCCAGGAGTCCGAGTTCGATCCCGGCTGGGTCGAGTGTGGTGGCATCCGCCTCGCCTCGAGCGAGGAGCGGATGGAGGAGCTCCGGCGCCAGGCCGGCTGGGCGAAGACGTTCGGGCTGCCGCTGGAGCTGATCTCGGCGGAGGAGGCGAAGGGGCTGTTCCCGCTGATGTCCACCGACGGGGTGGTGGGCGCCGCCTGGCTCCCGACCGACGGCTACATCGACCCCGCGCAGCTGACCTACGCGCTCGCCGACCGAGCCCGCCGGGGCGGCTGCCGCGTGCTTCACCTCGACCCGGGTCGACGGGATCGACGTCGCCGACGGGCGGGTGCGCGGCGTTCGCACCGAGCGCGGCGACGTGGAGGCCGAGGTGGTGGTCAACGCGGGGGGTATGTTCGCGGCGGAGATCGGCCGCATGGCAGGCGTTCGCGTGCCCGTGATCCCGATGTCGCACCAGTACGTGGTCACGCAGCCGTTCCGCGAGCGCGGCGAGAGGCGGCTGCCGACCCTGCGCGACCCCGACCTGCTCGTCTACTACCGCGAGGACGGCGAGGGCCTGGTGATGGGCGGCTACGAGCGCCGCAGCGCCCCCGCCTTCCTGCCCGACGGGGTCGCCGGCCTCGATCGCATTCCCCCCGACTTCAACGGACGCCTGCTCGAGGACGATCCCGATCGGTTCGAGGAGATCGCCGAGAACTCGAAGCGGCGGGTCCCCGCTATGGACGAGATCAAGGTGACGAAGCTGATCAACGGGCCTGAGGGCGTTCACGCCCGACAACGAGTTCTGCCTCGGCGAGACCGAGGTCGCGGGCTTCTTCGTCGCCGCCGGCTTCTGCGCCCACGGGCTCGCCGGCGCGGGCGGGATCGGCAAGGTGATGGCCGAGTGGATCGCGGAGGGCGAGCCCAACCTGGACCTCTGGGAGATGGACGTCCGCCGCTTCGGCGCCCAGTACCGCTCACCCTCCTTCACCCACGCCCGGATCAAGGAGACCTACGAGACCTACTACGACATCCGCTACCCCAACCACGAGCGCGAGCGCCGGCAGGCCGCTGCGGATCTCTCCAGCGACCTCCTGGCATCGCGAGCATGGAGCGACCTTCGGCGAGAAGTCGGGCTGGGAGCGGGTCAACTGGTACGAATCGAACGCCAGGCGGGGAGACGAGTCGCTGCGCCCGCGGGGCTGGGCCGGCCAGCACTGGTCGCCCGCGATCGGCGCCGAGCACGAGGCCACGCGGGAGGGCGTGGCGATCTTCGACGAGACCTCGTTCGCGAAGCTGGAGATCGAGGGCCCGGGTGCCGCGGAGCTCCTCGAGCGCCTCTGCGACAACCGGGTGGCCCGCGAGCTCGCAGAAGATCACCTACACGCAGATGCTCAACCGCCGCGGCGGGATCGAGTGCGACTTCACGGTCGCGCGGCTCGGCGAGGAGCGCTTCTCGATCGTCACCGGCACGGCCTTCGGCAACCACGACCGCGAATGGATCCGCCGCCACCTTCCCGCGGACGGCAGCGTGCAGGTCCACGACACGACCTCGCAGTGGGCCTGCTTCGGGATCTGGGGGCCGAGGGCCCGCGATGTGCTCAGCGCCGCTCACCCCGGCAGGACCTCGGCAACGATGAGTTCCCCTACATGTCGCGTGCGCGAGATCACCGTCGGCCACGTGCCGGTGCGGGCGCTCCGCGTCACCTACGTCGGCGAGCTCGGCTGGGAGCTCTACTGCCCGACCGAGTACGGCCTGGGCCTGTGGCGGGCGATCTGGGAGGAGGGAAAGCCGCACGGGATCGTCGCCGGCGGCTACCGGGCGATCGACTCGATGCGCCTCGAGAAGGGCTACCGGGTCTGGGGCGCCGACATCACCCCCGACGAGACGCCGTACGAGGGCGGGGTCGGCTTCTGCGTCAAGCTCGACAAGGAGGGCGGGTTCATCGGCCGCGAGGCGCTCGCTGGAGGCGAAGGAGCGCGGCCCGCGCGCGCGGCTCGGCTGCCTGCGTGCTCGCGGACCCGCGCTCGGTGGCGCTCGGCAACGAACCGGTGCGGATCGATGGCGAGATCCGCGGTCGCGTCACCAGCGGCGGCTACTGCTACACCGTCGAGCGCTCGATCGCCTACGCCTACGTGCCGCCCGGAGCACGCCGACCCGGGCACCGCCGTCGCGGTCGAGATCTTCGGGCGCTGGGTCGAGGGGGAGGTTGCGAGCGAGCCCCTCTTCGACCCCGAGGGCAAGCGAATCCGTGCCGACGCGACCGCGGCGGAGGGCGCCGGTGCAAGCTGAGGTCGCCGTCATCGGGGCCGGCGTCGTCGGCTCCGCGACGGCGCTCGAGCTGGCGCGGCGCGGGGCCTCAGTGGCGCTGCTCGAGGCCGAGCCCGAGCCCGGCCTGCCGGCGAGCGGCACCAACTCGGGCATCCTCCACACCGGCTTCGACTCGATCCCGGGAGAGCTCGAGACCGAATTGATCCTGCGCGCTGGGGAGTTCCGCGATTCGGTGCTCGAGGCGCTGGGCGTCCCCATGCTGCGTTGCGGGGCGCTGATGAGGCCCGTCGGCGAAGGCGACGAGGTCGCGATCGCCCACCTGACGGAGAACGCGCTCCGGAACGGGGTCGAGGTGGAGCTCGGTGACGAGGGGCTCGAGATCCCCGGCGAGGCGATCACCGACCCCGTCGCGTTCACGCTCGAGCTCGCGGCTGCCGCCGAGCGCCACGGCGCCAAGCTTCACACCGGCTTTCGGGTCGATGCGCTGGATGCGAACGGGGGCCGGATCATGCTGTCCCAGGCCGGGGGCGAGCCCCTGGCGCCCGGCTCGTCGTCAACTGCGCGGGGCTCGGTGCCGGCCGCGTGGCGCGACTCGCCGGCGACCAGTCGTTCGAGGTCTATCCGCGCAAGGGCGAGTTCCTGGTCTTCGAGCCGCCGGCGGTGAGCCGCTCGAGCGGATCCTGCTGCCGGTACCCACAAAGCGCACAAAAGGGGTGCTGGTGTTCCCGACCATCGACGGCAAGGTTGTGGCCGGGCCGACCGCGGTCGACCAGGCGGACCCAGAGGATTGGTGGGTTCGCCCCCAGGCACGCGAGGAGATCCTCCCCCACGCGGAAGGCGATCTACCCCCCGCTGGCGGAGGCGGAGCCCATCTTCTCCTACGCCGGCCTGCGGCCGGCCGGTCGCGCTCTCAACTACCTGATCGCCGCCTCCGGCGCCTGTCCCGGGCTCGTCAACGTCGCTGCGATCCGCTCCACCGGCCTGACGGCTTCGCTGGCGATCGCCGAGCGCGTCGCCAAGCTCCTCGCCGACCAAGGGGTGGCGCTCACCGACCCGGCTCCGCTCGAACCCGGGTCGCCCAAGCCCCTACCGGGCCCCTGGTGGCGGCGAACCGCCGACCACCGGGCGGGACGGGTTGCCGAGGATGCGACGCGATGACCCAGCTGCTCGGTCTCGACGAAGGCACCTCCGCTGTCAAGGCCGTGCTGTACGACGTCGATCTACGGCCGATCGCCGAGGCGCGGCGTGAGAAGGCGCTCGCGTACCCGCGCCCGGGCTGGGTGGAGCAGGACCCGGGGGAGGTCCTGAGCGCCGTCACCGAGGTGATCGCCGAGGTGGTGCGAGACGCGGACGGCGACGTGGTCCTGGGGCTCGACCACCAAGGGGAGTCCGTGCTCGCCTGGGACGCCGACAGCGGTCGCCCCCTGACCCCGATCCTCACCTGGCAGGACAAGCGCTCCCAGGTGGTGCTGGACCGGCTCGAGGCCGATGGAAGCGCGGACGAGGTGCGCGAGCGAAGCGGGATGCCGCTCGACCCCTACTTCTCGGCGGGCAAGATGCCTGGCTACTCGAGCACGACCCGGCGTTCGCCAGAGCGCGCGACGCGGGCACCCTGCGGCTCGGCACCGTCGACTCCTTCCTGTGCGACCGGCTCGGTGCCGGGTTCGCCACCGATCCGGCCACCGCGTCGCGGACGCAGCTCGGCGCACCCGAGTTCGACCCGAGGCTGCTCGAGATCTTCGGGGTGCCGGCCGAGACCCTGCCCTCGATCGAGGACACGGCGGGCGACCTCGGCGTGCTGCGGCACGACTCGTGGCCGGTCGAGTTGCCGCTGCGCGCGCGCTGTCCCGATCAGCAAGCCGCACTCGCCGGGGCCGGCTGCGTGGAGCCCGGCCTGGTGAAGGCCACCTACGGCACCGGGGTGTTCGTGCTCGCGCACGCGGGCGACGAGCGACCCACGCCGAGCGGCGGCCTGCTCCCGACCGTCGCCTGGCGGATCGGGGGCCGAGTCGAGTGGGCGCTCGACGGGGGTGTGTTCACCGCCGGGGCCCTGCTCGAGTGGCTCAGCCGCGACCTCGGCTTGGCCGGCGACCCGGCGGCGCTCGCAGCGGCCGCGCAGCAGGTCGACGACGCGGGCGGGGTGCGGGTGCTCCCGGCGCTTGCCGGGATGGGCGCCCCGTGGTGGCGGCCGCACGCGCGCGCGGTGATCGCCGGCGCCACCTCGGGGACACGCCCCGGTCACGTCGCGCGAGCGGCGCTCGAGGCGATTGCCTGGCGCGTCGCCGACGTGCTCGTCGCGGTCCGTGAGAGCGTCCCGGTGGAGGTGCTGCGCGTCGATGGGGGCCTGACCCGGAGCGAGCTCTTGCTCTCGATCCAGGCCGACGCCGCCGGCGTCGCGGTGCAGCCGGGGGCGGTGGACGCAACCGCCGCCGGAGCAGCTGCCCTGGCTGCCGTGGGAGCCGGAATCTGGGAGTCGACCCTGGAGATCGGCGAGCGCATCCCTCGGGTGACCGGGTCGAGCCCGAGCGCGACGAGGTGTGGCGCGAGCGCGAGCACGCCGCCTGGCGCGCCTTCGTGGAGCGCGCCGCGGAGCTCTGACGCAACCGCGCTAGCTGCGGTGTATGCGCCGCAGTGCCCGGCGCAGCGCCGCCAAGGGTCCGGGGCGGTGGCGCAACTCGCCCAGCGAGCCGACCGTCTGGCGCTCGAACGCGTCGAGCTCGGTCGCCAGGGCGAGGAATACCTGGGCGGCGGTCAGGGCATCGCCATCGGCCTCGTGCGGGCGGTGAACCGGCAGGTCGAGCCTCCGCGCGAGCGGTGTCAGCCCGACCTCCCGCGCGCCCCCCTGGCGGCGCCGGGAAAAGAGCTCGGCGGCGAGCCCGGCGGTATCGATCACCGGGTTGCGGAGGGAGGTGCCGGCCTCGAGCAGTGCCCTGCCCAGGAAGCGCTCCTCCACCGTGGCAACATGCGCAACCAGCACGCGGCCCGTGAGCTCGGCGAGCAGCTCATCCATCACCTCGCTCAAGCTGGGGGCGCTCGGCGAGCTCCTCGCTGCGCAGCCCGTGGATCACAATCGTGTTGGCCCGCGGCATTCGCCGAGGGCAAACGACGCGGTATCGAGCCTCGCGCATGCACACGCGTGCCCCGGCGATCGGCACCGTGGCGAAGGCGATGATCTCGTCGCTCGCAGCATCGAGGCCGGTGGTCTCGAGGTCGACCACGCAGAGGTCGGCTTCGCGCCAGGGGGTATCGGCAGCCGGCATCGGCGTCCGGTCGTAGGCGCCCAGGATCGAGCGCGCGCCGGGCTCGCCTCGCACGGTCAGGTGCTCCAGGCGCGCTTGGCGCTCAGCGACTTCTGCACCGAGGCAACGGCCCGGAACGTGTCGCGAAGGTAGCGGCGCGTGAGAGAGCTCAGCGTCTTCGGATCGATCAGGTCGTCGGGCGAGCTCGCCGCTTGGAGCGCGTCGGATCTGGTGCTCGAGCCGGAGGTCGGAGATGAAGTCGAACGCCTCGCCGAGCGTCGCCGCGTCCGTCGCGGTCAGGTTCCGGCCTCGGCCGCGGCCCGCAGGCGCTCGCCTCGTTGAGGTCGTCATCGCGCGCGTCGCGAGCGCCGCGTAGCGAGCGATGTTGACGATCGGCAGCAGGCCGCCGTGCTTGACGTCGAAGTGACCCTTGTGCTCACCCGAGTGCTCGACCACGATGTCCCTCAGGAAGCCGGTCGGGGGCTTGGTGGCGAGCGCCGAGCGCAACAGCATGCGAAGCAGCGCAGGCTGGGGATGCACATCGCGGATCAGCGACGGCACGTCAAGGCCTCGATCCGGTCCGTAGATCGTGCGGGCATCGCAGACGATCGAGATCGCGACCAGCTCCTCGTCCGAAGTTGGCGGCTCGACCCACTTGTGGACCGCCTCTCGCCAGTCCCCGATCGAGCTCGCCGACATCACCCCCGTTGCGGTCACCCCGTGAGGGTCCGGTTCCCATCCCATCGATGTCAGATCGTCGACCACCTCGCCGGCGAGCCGGTGCATGTAGTCGGCGGTGTCCGAGCCGGCGGGGGCGGACCAGGCCATTCCCGAATCGAAATCCGACGAGGGGACGGCCTCGTGCCGGCCGAAGCTCCCCAGTGCCAGCCATCCGAGCGTCGCCGGGGGAGAACCGAGGACCGCGATGCTGAGCTCGATCGACCGCCTGGTGAGCGCATCGACGAGTACCGAGAGGATCGCGCTGATCCGAGTGGCGTCGACGCCGCCCTCGTGCAGCGCAACCAGCGCCGGAATGAGCTGGGCTGCCGCCCGGCGAAGGGCGTCCCGGTCGACCGCGTCGGTGATCGCGCGCCGCAGCACGAACGGCGTCCGCGCCTCGGCGGCGAGCAGATCGATGTCGTCGACGACGCCGAGCAGCTCCCCTGCGACGAGAGAACCGGAACGTGGCGGATCCCCCGGTCGAGCATGGTCAACATCAGCTCGGCGCCCGTCTGCTCGGCGCCGGCGGTGAACGCCGGCGCGCTCATCACCTCTTCGATCGGCGTCTGCAGGGAGCGGCCGGCGGCAACGACCCGTGAGCGAAGGTCGTGATCGGTGAGGATCCCGAGCTCGCCGTCGCCGAGCTCGACGAGGATGCAGCTCGCTCCCTCGTCGCTCATCCGAGCCGCAGCGTCCTGAAGCGAGAGTCCCGGCTCGCAGATCACCGGGCGCTCCCGGATCAGGGCCCGCGCGGACTGCTGGCCGACCTCGGGCGCGGCGGCTCGCGAGGTGGGTGGGCCGTCCGGCCTCGGCCTGTCCATGAGCGACCTCGCGACCGACCGGAGCCCGGCGGGATCGGCAAGCAGCGGGACGACGTCGTCCGCCGCCAGCCTGTAGCAGAGCGAGCTCTCGCGCGCGCGGGCCTCCCATCCGGTCGGCAAGCCCGAGAGCATCCACGGATGCCCGAACGGCTCGCCCTCGCCGAGCAGGTCCAGCACCCGGCCGCTGTCTCGCAGCTCGACGGTCCCGGTTCGGAGGACCCACATCGCGTCGGGTGGCCCCTCGCCCTGGCGAAAGATCGTCGCCCCGGCCTCGAAGTACTCGATCTCGACCCGCTCGGCCAGGTGCTCGAGCTCGGCCGGATCGAGCGCCAGGAAGGGATCGTGCTTGCTCAGGAACTCGGCGATGTCATGCATGCTCGAAGACCACTAGATCAGACCGGCGAGGATGTGCTCGGTGCCCTCGATGTGCTCGCGTACGATCCTTACGGCGCCGACAGCGTCGCCTTTTCGGAGCAGCCTGGCCAGCCGCCGGTGCTGCGCGTTCGAGTGGGTGAGGACCGTCTCCGGGTGGGCGATCAGCGCGATCAGGTCGCTCATCTGGCCCTGCACCTCGGTCATCGCCTCCACCAGCCGGGGCGAGCTCGCCGCCTCCGCGATACCGATGTGGAAGCGGATGTCAGCCCGCCGGTAAGCCTCGAAGTCGCTCGCCCCGGCCATCTTGGCGACCGACTCGTCGAGGCGATCGAGCTGGGCGGACTGGGCTCGCTCGGCGGCCAGGATCGTGGCGCCCGCCTCGATCGCGACCCGGTAGTCGAGCACGGCCCAGGCGTCGTCGCCGAGCGGCCTCCCGTCCTCCTCCGCCAACGGCGGGCGCTCGGCGACGAACGTGCCGCCGGTGCGGCCCCGCTGCGCGACCAGATGACCGCTCTGCACCAGCGTGGTCAGGGCCTCGCGCAGCGTCGAGCGCGAGATGCCGAGCTGGCCGGCGAGGTCGCGCTCCGCCGGCAAACGGCTGCCGGCGGGCAGCAGACCGAGGCGTATGGCGGTGCCAAGTCGCTCCACCGTCCCCTCGAACGTGGTCGGGGATCGCACCGGCTTGAACACCGCCTCCGTGGCGGCGTCGCGCTGCATCGACCAAAGGTACAACGGCGGGTCCAAAACCTGCGTAGGGCGACGCGAAACCGGGGCTTCCGGCCCGCGCCGGTAACGTGCCGCGCCGTGAACGGCGAGTTCGACCCGTGGCAGATCGAGCTTCACGGCCACCGGGTCATCTACCGGATCGCGGGCAGCGGCCCGCCGGTGGTCCTGATTCACGGAATGGTGAACTCGTCGCGCCACTGGGAGGCCGTGGCACTTCGCCTCGCGGAGAACTACACGGTGATCGCCCCGGACCTGATCGGACACGGCGACTCGGCCACCCCTCGCGGCGACTATTCGCTCGGCGCCCATGCGGCCAGCATCCGGGACCTGCTGGCGGTGGTCGGGGATCGACAGGGCGACGATCGTCGGCCACTCCCTCGGCGGCGGCGTCGCAATGCAGTTCTTCTACCAATTCCCGCAGCGAACGGAGCGGATGGTCCTGGTCTCGAGCGGCGGCCTGGGCCGCGAGGTGAGCCCGATGCTCCGCGGCGCGGCGCTTCCCGGTGCCGCGGCGCTGCTGTGGCTTGCCGCCCACCCGCGTGTGGGAGCGGCGATGTCGCAGCTCGGCGAGCGGATGCGTGAGCGCGGCTCGGGGAAGGGCGTCTACCTGCAGGCGATCGCGCGAGCGCTGCAGCCGCTCCAGAGGCCGGGCGCCCGCAAGGCCTTCCTGCAGACGCTCCGCTCGGTGATCGACACCCATGGCCAGCGGGTCAGCGCCCGCGACCGCCTCTACCTCCTCGGCCCAATCCCCACCCTGATCGTCTGGGGAGGGCGCGACCACACGATCCCGGTCTCGCATGGGCGCCACGCGCACGAGGCGATTCCCGGCAGCCGGTTCGAGCTCCTCCCCCGCGCCGCGCATTTCCCCCACCTGGAGGACCCCGAAGGCCTCGCCGCTGTGCTGTGCGACTTCCTCGAGACCACCGAGCCGGGCCTGATCGAGGACCGCGACTGGGGTCAGGTGATCGCGCCCCACGCGCAGCGAAGCCCGCTGGCGGAGCAGGCGGCCGGGGCCTGAGCTAGTTACAAAGGCCGCCGGGCTGCGAGGTGTCGCACCGGTTGCGGAAGAACCGATTGCCCTGTCCATCCCCGTCCCAGGCGATGTCGTCGGGCGCGTTCCTGAAGGCCCAGTTTCGCCGGATCCTGTTGTTCGCGGCGGGGCTCCCCCCGAAGGGCACCGACGAGATCAGCACGATTCCGCCGGGGGCGAACGCCGAGGGATCGGCCGGGCGGTTTCCGACCACGGTGTTGTTCCGAACCAGGTTTCCGCGAGCCCCAAGCAGGCCGATCCCGGTCCCCGTGATCGCGGGCTCTCCCCCGCCGCCCGGACACTGCGCCTGGTTCTTGAGGACCGCGTTTCCCCTCACCTTCCAGTGGTGCGCTCCGCCCGGTTCGCCGGTGTTGACCAGGGCGATCCCCATGCAGTTGCGGGAGACCTTGTTGTTGATCACTACGCCGTGGGCGGCGTCCCGAAGGAAGAAGCCGAAGGTGCCGTTGCGGCGGGCACGATTGCCCCGAAGCACCGCGCGCGATTTGGGGGAGCTGCCGACATAGAGGCCCGCCTCGTCTGAGCCCGTGGCGCGGTTGTGCAGGAACTTGGTTCGCTTGGAGTCGAGCGCGAAGCCTCCGTACTCGTCGTTGTTGACGAAGGAGTTATTTCGGATGACGGTGTTCTTCGCGCCCAAGGCGAAGAGCCCCGAGCCGCGAAAGCCACGGATCAGAAAGCCGCTGATCTCGGTACCCGACGTCCTAACCCTTTTTCCGTCGTTGGTCCTGTGCGCCAGAACGCAGATCCCATCGGTTCCGCCGAAGCAGCGCCTGGTCGAGCGCGGCGGCCTGATCACGGTGCCGTCTGTGGTCGCTCGGGCGCCCTCGAGCGTCAAGCCGTTCTTCTTGATCTGGACGCTCTGGCGATAGACGCCTGGGTGGACGACGATCGTATCGCCGACCTCCGCGCGATCTACGGCGCCCTGGATCCGCTCCCCGTCGAAGACGTCGATGGTCCTGGCGGCCGCCGGCGCCGACAGTACCCCTGCAAGCGCCGCAACCGCGACCGCGGACGCCAGTGCTCGCCGAACGGTTCCCATGGCGCGAACACTACCTTCTGGCCGATGGTCACTCCTGACCGAGCGCGGCCATGATGGGCGCGGTGTCGAAGTAGGCCCGCAACCGCGATGCCACACCGTCGGTCATCGTCCAAACGTGGGCGAACTCCACCTCGAACTCCCGGCCGCTCGCTCTGGCGCGCCCACGCATGCGGCCCAGCACGACCATGCGATCGCCGGCGTCGAGGAAATCGTCGGGGTCGGCCCAACGGCCCTCGAGGTGGTCCTGGGAGATGGCTGCGAAGGCCTGCACGCCATCGTGTCCGTGCCGAGTGCCGCCCCAGGGCAGCGTGTCCGGCAGGCTCCATTCGATGTCGTGTGCCACGTCGCCGACGAGCTCATCCACGTCCCAGCGCGAGAACGCGTCGTAGATGCGCCGCAGCGACTCGACTTCCTGTTCGGACACCGCCTCAGTCCGCCGACGAGACGGAGGCCTTCGATCGATCCGATCGAGAACCGCCAGCTCGCGGGTGGTAGCCGTTCGAGGTTGGCCCGCTGCCGTTGGTGGCCGGGCGGCCGTTGCCGTTCAGGTGCGCGTGGCCATCGGCGGCGGCCCGGAACGGTTGCAGTTCCAGGCGACCCTCGTTGCCAGCGGCGAGAAGCCTCTCCAGGAGCTCGAACGCGCCCTCGACGTCGTCCCGGGCCATCGCGACCCTGGCTGCGTAGTCGCCGGCGCCCTCGTTCCGCCGCACCGCGGCGCCGGGGCCGCAGAAGATCGCGATCCGCACCCGCATCGCGGCCCTGCTCCGAAGGCGGCGCCATGCGCCGTGGCTCAGATCGGCCCCCGCCCACTCAAGGCAGATGTCGCGCCGCTCACGCGTCACCCGGGGATCGTCACGGGAGCCCACTATCCGCTCGGCATACGGGCCCAGCCGCTGTCGTTCCGCGTACGGGGCCCGATCGTTCCAGCCCCGCAAGAAGGCCCCGATCACCGGACACACGCACTGCGGCCGGTCGCTGAACTCCTCGTTGGCGATCAAAGACGCCAGCTCGACCACGCAGACGCCCTCGCGAGGCGACGAGTGGCCGCCCGCGGTAAGCCGGACCGGGGCCTGATCCAGGATCACGGCGCTTTCGTGCCCGGCCTTCATGCCGCTAGAAGCCCCGCCGCTCGCGCTGCTTGTTGAGCGCCCTCCTGATCCGAGGATCGCCGCCGCGATCGGCGAGCTCGCTGGCCAGGCGGAGGCTGCGGATCGTCACCAGCACGGCGAGGATCGCCATCGCCACCGTCAGCCCGGCGACCTTCGCCGGCGGGATCGTGGCCACGGTGACGAAGAAGGCGTACAGGACGATCGCCCACACGGCGCAGAGCCATAGACAAAGCCGCAGCGAACCCAGCAATTTCATCTCCGGATCAGACGACGGCGCTGACCATAACGCAGCGGGGCCACCCGCGCGCCACTCACACCGACGGCGAGTCAGGTGTGGGCTACCCGTTCGACCGCCGCGACCGGGTCAGCGATGGCCGCTGAACGAGATCACCTGCTGGATCCCGCTGGGGCGATTGGTGTAGCGCAGGGTGGTGGGCAAGAGCCCCGGCGCGAAGCTGATCCGCTCCGCGGTCGCGTCGGCCCGCCAGGCTGCCGGATCCGCCGTCCCCTGCTCCGCGGTCAGCTCGGAGCCCGCGGCTCGGATCGCGTTCCAGATCGCTTGCCGGCAGGCGCCCAGATTGCCGCCACCGCAGTAGTTGTTGTTGAAGGGCTGCGCGACCGGCATCCCGAGCAGGTCGCGGATGTCGCGATCGAAGTACTGATACCAACCGCTGTACTGCCCTCCAGGGGGCGCATTCCAGCGCGAGAAGAGCGAGTCGAGCTCGTCCAGCTGCGGCCCGAGCACCGGCCTCATGAACGCGTCGGCGATCCTCGGCCAGGCGGCGTCCATGATCGCCGCTCCCGGGTCGTCGATGTCGCCGTCGAGATCCCGATCCAGGCGGCTGCCGCCGTTGTTCCGCCAAGTGCCCAGCAGCGACAGCATCTTCGCCGCCTGCGCGTTGGGGGCCGGCGAGCCCTGGAGCAGGCGCCGCAGCAGCGGCACGGTGTCGATCGCCCGCACGTCCTGGGTCGCGCCGGCGTTCATCGCCCCGGTGACCTCCGGCAGCGTCCACTTGCCGTCGCTGCCCCTCAGACGCCCCAGGTTGTAGTCAAGGAGGTCCACCCGAGCGGCCGAGCCGTTGCCGCCCCAGTTCTCGTCCGAAGCGCCGAAGCCGTGGGCGGAGATGTTGTTCCAGTTGGTCATCGTCCCGTCGCGCGGATCCACGCCCTGGATGTGCTTGGCGTCGGACAGGAAGCCCTGCCACTCGTACGCCCCGGTACCCAGGGCGGGCAGGCCGGGATCGAGGCTGGGCGGCCGGATGGGCAGCCGGCCGCTCGTGTACATCGCGATGTGCTTGTTGTCGATGTAGAACGAATTGAAGGTCTGCGGAGTCTTCGCCGCCGCCTGGAAGAAGGTGCTCGGGCTACGCACCTGCCCGTTGGAGAGCCGGCGGAAGAAGATCTGATCGAGTACGTCCTTGCCGTAGCTCGAACGCTTGGACGAGATCGCCACCTTTTGCCCGTTGACGGTGGCGTACCCCTCCACCGGACCGTGCACCGTGGTTAGGAACCTGACCGGTTCTCCGTTGAGCGTCCCCGCGTTGAAGTGCCCCATCGCCCGGCACTGCCCCTTGTACAGGTACCTCTCGTCGCTGCCCTGACAGAGCAGTTCGACGTACTGGTCGATGATGTCGCTGCTCGCCGACGTGAGCGTGGTCGCGAAGTCTTGACCGCGTCCGATCAGCATGTAGCCCGGGAAGGGCGCCGAGGTCGCGCCACGCCACTGCAACCCCGGGGCGTGCATGTCGATCTCGTAGGTGAGGCCGGGATAGAAGTAGCCGATCTGCGGGCCGCCGACCATCAGCGGGCACCCGGTCGCCGAGCGCTGAGCGCCGATCATCAGGGTGTTGCTGGCCTGGCCCGGCTCAGGCAGGGACTCCTCGGGCGCCGCGGCCTCGGCGGCCGGCGTGGGGTCGTAGCTCCCGGGGTCCAGGATCACGCTGCCCTGGGGGTTTTGGGGAATCTGCCCGTAGTTGAAGGTGCCGTCGACCGAGGTCGGGCTCTCGGGGTTCTTGAACTGGCGGAGGTCGTTGAAGACGCTCTTGCCCCTGTTCGGGCCGAGCCGCTGCCGCAGGCCGCCGAGGAACTGCGAGCGGCGGGCCTCGTCGCCGCCGCCCTCGCCCACGAACTGCCCCTTGAGGGCGTTGAGCGCGTAGATGTCGTTACGCGTCCACGGGGCGGTGGAGGGGAAGTTCAACTCGAGGTAGTCGTTGATCCCGGAGATGAAGTTGTCGATGTCCCGCAGCACGGCCCGGCCCTCGGGGCCGGCGTTCTGGAGCACCTGGGTCTGCTTCGCGACCTCGTTCTCCGTCTGGGCGCTCGGGGTGAAGGACCGCAGGCCGGAGATCAGGTCCAGCGCGTTCAGCCCCGGGGCGTCGATCGCGGCGACCCGAGCGTTGTAACGAGCCTGCTCGCCCAGCAAGCGGCGATCCTCGGCGGCGATCCAGCCGGCGGCCCAGATCCCGCCGGCGTAGGTGTTGGCGTACACGTGCGGGACGTTGAACTTGTCGCGAATGATCCTGACCCCGGGGTACGGAACGTCCTCCGGCCTCCCGGGCCCGGCGGTGTCGACCCCGAAGCGCTCCGACTTGAAGAACTGGAGCAGGTGGGAGTTGGTGACCTGGTCGAAGCGGGGCGTCAGGCCGTCGTACATCCTCGCCTGCGTGTCGGCGCCGCTCGGCGGCGGCACGCCGCCGTACTGGCCCGACGGGATGATGTTGAGCGCGGTCTTGCGCGTAGTCGACCGCCGCCGCGCTGGCGGGCGCCCCGACGAAGCCCGCCACGACGAGCAGCCCGACGACGCTCCTCAAGCGCGCTATCCGGCGATGTCCTCCCAAGCGTTGAGCCCCCCTCGGCACCCGCTGCACAACACGGGCAACCATATACGCTCGCCTCAGTTCGTGCCGGGACGTGGGTCGGGGGCAGGGGTCCAGGGCGTGCGCCGGGGCAACCAGCGGGGCACGTTGCGCCTGTACTCGCGGTACTCGTCGCCGAACCGCCGCACCAGGCCGGGCTCCTCGTAGACGACGAAGCCCACCCAGTTGATCGTGAAGAAGGCGCCGAACCAGATCAGGAGCGCAGGCGAGCCGAACAGGGTCGCCTCGCCCAGCAGCACGCAGAGCACGGCGCTGATCATCGGGTTGCGCAGGTACCTGTAGGGGCCCGCGACGACGAGGCGGCGGGTCGGGTCCCAGGGGGCGAGCGTCCCCTTGCCGATGCGGGCGAAGAGCCGCACCGTCCAGGCCCAGAGCGCGACGCCGGCGGCGATCAGCGCCAGGCCGAGCAGCACCGGGAACACGGAGACCACGCCGTCCAGCCCCCAGCCGATCTCCGGGCCGTCGCCGAGGATCAGGATGGCCGCGGGCACCGCCATGGTGACGGTGCCCGGGAGCAGCGCGATCGCGCGCGCCTGGCGCCAGCGACCAACCGAGGCGACCTCGCGGGCTTTCATCGGCGTTTCACGCATTCGTCATGGGCGGTTCATCGCCCTCCCATAGACCTGGCATCGACAAGTCAACCAGCCGGCCGACGCAGGCCGGATCCGAAAGGGAGACGAGATGACCAGGACGCATATCAAGAGGACCGCGGCGGCGCTCTGCGCGACGGCGGTTGTGGCGGCCGGCGTGTCCGCCTGTGGGGGCGACGACACGCCGACCGTCACCCAGGCAACGCCCACGGCGTCGTCGAGCTCGGCGGGGTCGAACCTGCCCCAGGGAAGCGAGCCGGTGAAGCTCGATCCGGCCGATTTCACGACCAAGATCGACAACCCCTACTGGCCGATGAGCCCGGGCAGCAAGTGGGTCTACAGGGAGACCGACACCCAGGGCACGCGCGAGAAGGCCGTGGTCGAGGTCACGAACAAGACCAAGAGGATCGCCAACGGGGTCGTGGCCAGGGTGATCCGCGACACGGTGAGCGAGAACGGCACGCCGGTCGAGATCACCGACGACTGGTACGCCCAGGACTCGGCCGGGAACATCTGGTACCTGGGCGAGTACGTCACGAACTACGACCAGAACGGCAAGGTCGTCGACCACGGCGGATCCTTCGAGGCGGGCGTTGACGGAGCCCAGGCCGGAATCCTCATGCCGGCGAATCCCGAGCCGGGGATGGCGTACCGCCAGGAGTACTACAAGAACAAGGCCGAGGACAAGGGTGCGGTCATCACCGTCGGCGAGGAGCAGGTCCAGGTGCCGTTCGGTCACTTCGACACGGACGTCCTGATGACCCGTGACCTGGTGCCCACGGAGCCCAAGGTCCAGGAGCTGAAGTTCTACGCCCCTGAGGTCGGCCCCCTGCTGAGCGTGCACACGGACGGCGCCGGCGGCCGCGCGGAGCTGGTCAGCTACACGCCCGGCAAGTAGCCGACGCAATCAACGCCGGGAAAGATCGCGACGAGGGCCGGCGGTGCCACCGGCCCTCGTCCTCACGGGCGCCCCCGACGCTCGTCACGCCCGCGGGCGGAAGCTCCCATCCCTGCCGAAGCGCAGGTAGAGCGAGGGCAGCACGAACAGGTTCAGCAAGGTCGAGGTGATCAGGCCGCCGAGGATCACGATGGCCATCGGATGCTCGATCTCGTGACCGGGGATGCTGCCGGCGACCGCCAGGGGCACGAGCGCGAGGCCGGTGGCCGAGGCGGTCATCAAGATCGGCGCCAACCGCTCCTTCGCTCCCCGCAGGACCAGTTCGGGCCCAAATGGCACCCCTTCGTGACGCTGGAGATGCTGGAAGTGGCTGACCATCAGGATCCCGTTGCGGGCCGCGATCCCGAACACCGTCAAAAACCCGACCAGCGAGCCGAGCGACAGCACGCCGTCGCCCAGCCACACCGCGAGCACCCCGCCCACCAGCGCCATCGGCAGCACAAGTGAGGTGAGCGCCGCCAGGCGAAGGCTGCCGAATGCGGCCTGAAGCAGTAGGAAGATCGCGATCGCGGCGCCGATCCCGAACAGCCGTCAGGCGGTCCTGGGCGGCGTTCAGCTCCGTCGACTCTCCGAGCACCTCCGCGTGATACTCGCGCGGGAACTGGACGTCCGCGAGACGCTCCTCGACCTCGCTCACGACCGAGCCCAGGTCCCGCCCCTCCACATTGGCGCCCACGTCGATCCGGCGCGATTGCAGCTCCCGCTCGATGTGATTCGGGGTCGGCGTCAACGTCGATCTCGGCGATTTGGTCCAGGCGCACGCGACCGCCGTCGGGCGTGTCGATCGGAAGCCTCTCTACGTCGGTGAGGCTGTTGCGCGCCGAAGGGATGCTCCAGACGTGGACGTCGTAGGCCTTGCCGCCCTGGAAGACGTCGCTCACCTCCTCGCTTGCCAACAGGGTTGAGGACTGCCGGCGCACGTCACCCGGCTTCAGCCCATACCGCTGCGCCGCGCCGAGACGCACCTCCACCTCGATATGGGGCAAGTCCTCGGCGAAGTCCGGCGCCACGTCGACGGCGCCCTCGACATCCGAGATCGTTGCCGCGACCTCGTCGGCCTTCTCGCGCAGGACCTCGAGATCTGGACCGAAGATCCGCACCACGATCGAGTCGCTGGTCCCGGTTAGGACCTCCTTGATTCTCTCCCGCAGGTAGGTCTGCACGTCCCGGTAAAGACCGGGATATCCCTCGACCGTCCTGTGGATCGCATCCAGGGTCTGGTCGTAGTCGACGTTCTCGCTGACGCTGACCCAGTTCTCCCCGAAGTAGACGCCGTAGATCTCGTCCGACAGCAGGGCCTGCCCGATGTGCGACCCGCAGTTGCGGACACCGGGAATCTCGCGGAGGTCGCGGCAGGCCCGGATCGAGATCCGCTTCTCCTCGGAGGCGGACGTGGAGGGCTCGGTGAGCCAGTGCATGAGGAAGTCCCGCTCCTTGAAGTTCGGCAGAAGCTGGTTGCCGAGCGTCGGGTAGATAAAGAGGCCCGCCAGCATGCAGGTGGCAGCGGCGACGATCGCCGGGCTCGGCCTGCGGATTGTCCACACGAGGATCGCGCCATAGCCGCGCTTCAGCACCCGCAGAAGCGGTGACTCCCGCTGGCGGAGCGGCCCTCGAGAGAGAAGCAGCAGGCAGAGCGCCGGCGTGACCGTGAGCGCGATCAACATCGAGACCAGCACTGCCAGGCCATAGGAGAGGACGAGTGGCTGAAAGAAGGACCCCGACAGGCCCTGGAGGAAGAAGACCGGCACGATCGCCACCACGTTGATCACGGTCGCGTAGGTGATCGCGGTTCGGACCTCGACCGAGGCATCGAGCACGATCCCGAATGTCGACCTGCTGCTGCCCGCGGCCCGCGCCTGCCGGAGTCGCCGCACGATGTTCTCTACGTCGATGATGGCGTCGTCGACCACCACCCCGATCGCGACCACGAGCCCTGCCAAGACCATCACGTTGATGGTCGTCTCGGTGAGGTCGAGGACCAGGATCGCAGCGATCAGCGAAGCCGGGATCGCGATCAAGCTGATGAACGCGGTGCGCCACTCGAACAGGAAGCCGCTGATCACCACCGCCACCAGCAGCACGCCGAGCAGCAGCGCCCACGTGAGGTTGTCGATCGACTGCTCGATGAACGTCGCGGGCCGGAAAATCGTCGTGTCCATCTGCAGACCGGGCAGCCCGGGCCGCATCTCGTCCACGGCCTCCTCAACGCCCCGGGTCACCTCCATCGTGTTGGCTCCCCGGAACTTCTGGACGATCAGCAGCAGGCCGTTGCCGCCGTTCACCACGCCCTCGCCCCAGAGGGGTATGTGGGCCTCGACCACCCTTCCGACATCCTCCAGGCGAAGGGTTCTGCCGTTTCGCTCCTCGATCGGCACCTTCGCGAGCTGACTCGGTCCCACTACCGGCTGCACGTGCTCGATGTTCATCCGCTGGCCGCTGGCGGTCTCGATGAACCCCCCGCTGCCAACCACGAAGCTCTTCGTGTACTGGAGCACCCCGGCATCGACGGCCTCGGCGGTCGTCTCCATCACGCGTTCCAGCGAAACGCCGTTCTGCACCAGCTTGCGCGGATCGACCTGGACGTGCCGCTGCTGGAGACGCTCGCCGTAGATGTCGACCGAGGCAACCCCTGGCACCCGCATCAGCTGCTGCCGGATCTTCCAGTAGGCGATGTTCGACATCTCCATCAGATTCACCTCGTTGGAGGAGACGCCGATCTTCATGATCCGGCTGGTCGCCGAAAGCGGCGGCATCATCCAAGGCGGGCTCGCCCAGGTGCGGCAGGGTCGGGGTGACCTGGGCGATGCGCTCCTGGACCAGCTGCCGGGCTCTGACCTCGTCGGTCCCACGCTCGAAGATGAGCTCGATCGCGGAGAGCTGGGAGACCGACTTCGAGCGCAGCTCTTCGAGGCCGGGAAGCCCGGTGAGCTGCTCCTCGATCGGGATCGTAATCAGCTCCTCGACCTCGTTCGAGGAGTTGCCGAGGGCGATCGTCTGGATCTCAACGCGCGGGGGCGCGAACTCCGGAAAGACATCGACCTTCGCAGTTGGGATTTGCGCAACGCCGAACGCCATCAGCGCCGTGGCGGCGAACAGCACCAGCCACCGAAAGCGCAGGCTCCTGGAGACGATCCAACGCATTAGGAACGACCCGCCCGCGCCATCAATTGCTGGCGATCTCGAGCTCCGCGCCGTGGACCTCGGCGGCTCCAACCGTCACGACCTTCGTGCCGGCGGGCGGGCCTTCCGAGAGCAGCACCCGGTCTCCATCTATGCGCTGGACCTCGACCTCCTGTCGCAGGAAGGACCGCGGCGCCGAGCTCGTGTAGACGTAGGTATCGCCCTCGGGGCCGTAGATCAACGCCGCGTATGGAACGGCCCTGCGCCCATCGAGAAGATCGACCTCTGCGGTCTTCAGGCCGATCCGCCTGGCTCCCTCCGCGGTGAGCGTCACGCGCTTGAAGTCGTCGCGGCCCTTTACCGCCTCGAGCGTGGCCGGCTCGTAGCCGGCCACCGTCTCCGTCTCGATCTCGCTGCAGGCGGACACCGACAGGCCTACGATCGCCAGCGCCGCGCCGGCGAGCAGCCGACGCAGGGACGACTCAGACCGCCGCTGGACGTTCACGGACTCCCTCCGCCTCACCCGCCGGCGCTCTGGCGGGCTCTGCCGACGGCCCCGCTGACACGGGCTCGATGCCGGCCAGCCTGTGCATGATCTCCTCCTCCGGGGACACGTTCGGCCGCCCGCCGGCCCCGAACCGCAGGTAGAGGGTGGGCAACACGAACAAAGCCACGCAGCGTCGTGGTGACGAGCCCACCCAGGATCACGATCGCCATCGGGTGGACGACTTCGAGGCCCGGGATGTTGCCGGCGATCGCAAACGGCACCATCACCAGAGCCGTTGCCGCGATGCTAGTCAGCACCGGCCCCAGCCGCTCCCGAGTCCCGCGCTCGATCAATGATTGGCGTAGGTCGTCGCCATGCTGGACCTCGAGCTCCTGCAGGTGACGAACCAGAACCACGCTGTGACGCGCCGCTAGCCCGAACAGCGCCAGGAATGCGAGCATCGATCCGAGCGAGAGCTCGGCGCCGTCGATGAGGGCCGCCAGCACTCCGCCGACCAACGCGACCGGCAGGATCAGGAATGCCAGTACCGCCAGGCGCCAGCTGCGGAAGGCCGCCTGCAGGAGCAGGAAGATGGCGATCGCGGCGGCCCCAGCAAAGGCCAGCATTCGCCCGCCGTTGATCTCCTCACCGGTCGTGCTCTGAAGCACCTCGGCGTGGTACTCGAGCGGGAAGCTCACGTCCGCGAGGCGGCCCTCGACCTCGCTGGCGACCGTTTCGAGGCTGCGTCCACTGACGTCGGCCTGAATGTCCAGGTAACGCGAGACCGCCTCACGCTTGATCGCGATCGGGGTCTGCGACACCCGGACGTCCGCCACCTCGCGAAGGCGGACGTGATCGCCGTCGGGCGTGTCGATCAGCAGGTTGCGTACATTCGCAACGCTGCGACGCGTTTCGGGCACGCCCTGCACGACCACGTCGAAGACCTTCTGCTCCTCGAAGACGCTGCCCACCTGTATGCCCTGGAGCAGGACGGCCTCCGCCCGGCGCACGTCACCCGGCTTGATCGCCTCACGTTGAGCTCGTCCAAGATCGACCTCGATCTCGACTGTCGGCTGGGTCACCGGTGCCTCGATTCGCGGGTCGACGACTCCATCGACGCCGGCGACGAGCTGTCGCAACTTCCTTGCCTCGCCACGCAGGACGTCCAGCTCCTGGCCGTAGACCCGCACCACCAGGGGCTTGCGCGCCCCAGTCAGCACGTCCAGATCGTTGCTGCGGATCGGGCTGTCGCCCTCCTCGAGGGCACCAACGTCCCTGATCTTCTGCGTCGAGTAGGTCACCACCTCACGATCGACTCCGCGCACCCCACTGACGGCATCCTCGATCGAGGCGAGCGTGGCGTCGTAGTCCGCGCCGGAGTCAATGCCCACCCACACCTCACCCGAGTTCACGTCGACGATCTGGTCGCCCGTCACGGCGCGCCCGACGTGGGCGCCGACGTCTTCCACCCCCGGAACCTGACCGCAGCTCGCGGCTGACCTGCGTGGTGATCTGGGTCATGCGCGGGTTGGACGTCCCGGGCTCGCTGTCGAGTCGGACGAGCACGTCCCTGTCCTTGAACGAGGGAATCAGCGAAGTGCCCAGGAGCGGCAACAATGCGAGGGCTACGAGGACGGCTCCGGCCCCGGCAACCAGAACCGCCCGAGGACTGCGCAGAGTCCGCGAAAGCGCGGCCACGTAGCGGGGCCCGAGCCAACGCAACGGCGGAGACTCGGCGCCCCGGTGCAAGCCCCTGGAGAAGAGCAGCATGCTCAAAGCCGGGGTCAAGGTCAGCGCCACGACCATCGCCACGGCCACTGCCAGCGCGAAGGAGAGCACCATCGGCTGGAAGAAAGCGCCGGGACGGCCCTCCATCACCGCGACCGGAATGACCGCCAGGAGGACGATGAAGGTCGCGTAGGAGAGCGGGCTTCGCAGCTCCTGCGAGGCTTCCCGGACGATGTTGGCGGTTGTCCTGTCGCTGCCCGCCTCCCGGTGCTGACGCAGGCGCCGGGCGATGTTCTCCCCCCCGACGACGGCATCGTCGATGACGATCGCAATCGCGGCCGCGAGGCCGGCGAAGGAGATCGCGTTGAAGGTCTCGCCTAGCAGGTCGAGCACGAGCGCCGCCGCAACCAGCGACACCGGGATCGTGACGAGGCAGATGAACACCGTGCGCCACGCGAACAGAAAAGCGGCGAAGATCAGCACGAGCAGCACGCTCGCGATCGCCAGGGTCAGCGTCAGATTGTCGATCGCGTCCTCGATCAGGGTCGCCGGCCGGAAGACGGAAGTGTCCGTCCGAATCCCCGTCATGCCGGGCCGCAGCTCCTCGAGCGCGTCCTCGACGCCCTTGGTCACCTCGAGAGTGTTCGCACCGGGGAACTTCTCGACCACGAGCAAAAGCCCGTCGCCGTCGTTGACGACCGCATCACCGATCAGGGGCTGGTGATCGATCTTGACGTCGGCGACATCGGCGAGGCGGAGGTTGCCGCCCGTTCCCTCGACCGGGACCTTGCCGAGCTCCTTCGGGTCCGCGATCTCGTCGAGCACGTTCCTCACCTGGAGCCGTTGCTGCGGGGTCTCGATGAACCCTCCCGTCCCGGGCGTCGAAGCCTCCAGATAGCTGACCGGCGACGCGACCTGGGCGTTTCCGGCCGTGCTGATCACCTGAGAAAGGGTGGTATTCCTGTCGCGCAGCCGCTCGGGGTCGACCTGGACTTGCATCTGCTGGTCGCGCATCCCCCAGATGGCCACGTTCGCGACTCCCGGGACGCCCATCAGGCGAGGCCTCACGGTCCAGCGCGCGATCACCGACTGTTCGATCCCGGAGAGCTCCTGCGAGGAGAGCCCGATCATCAGCACGCGGCTCGACGACGAAAGCGGCTGGAGCATCGTGGGCGGCTTCGACACGTGCGGGAACGCGGCCGCGCCGAGCTGGGTGAGTCGCTCCTGCACGAGTGCTCGCCCCGTGTAGAGGTCGAAGCCGGGCTCGAACACGAGCACGATCGACGACATGCCCGGGACCGACTCGGAGCGCAGCACGTCGACGCCCTGGACCCCGTTCAGCAGATCGGCCTCGAGCGGAACGCTGATGAACTGCTCGACTTCCTCCGCGGAGAGCCCGAGAGCTTCCGTCTGAATCTCCACGTATGCAGGCGTGAACTCCGGCAGGACGTCCGCCGGGGCATCGCGAAGCTGCACGAAGCCGACCGCCACCACCGCAGCGGCGACGCCGGCGACGAGCCACCGGAACCGAATGCTCGCGCCGACGATCGACCGGATCATTGCCCGAATCCCCCAGGTACAGTCAGCAGCACACCCACAGCCCCTCTAATCCGGCTTTAATCTCTAATGCGACTCTAACCTGTGGGGTTCCGGGCTGTCAAGACCCAACCTTCGGTAGGGCTCCGCCACAGATGAGAATCCTGATCGTCGAGGACGAGGCGAAGATGGCGCGGCTGATCAGCCGCGCCCTCGACGAGGAAGGGATGGCCACCGACATCGCCGGGCGCGGCGAGGAGGCGCTGGCGATGGCGGGCTCCACCGACTACGACGCGATCCTGCTCGACTTGGGGCTTCCCGGGATCGATGGGCTCGAGACCTGCCGCCGGCTGCGGGACGATGGGGTTCGGGCGCCGGTGCTCGTGCTCACCGCCCGCGACGCAGTTGAGGACCGCGTGGCCGGGCTCGACAGCGGCGCCGACGACTACGTAACCAAGCCGTTCGCGATCGTCGAGCTCCTGGCTCGAATCCGCGCCCTCACGCGGCGCGGACCGATCGAGCGGCCTGCCGTGCTGGAGGCCGGGCGACCTCGCCTCGACCCGGCGGCCCGTCGGGCATGGCGGGGCGAGGCGGAGATCCCGCTATCGGCGACGGAGTTCGGGCTGCTTGGAGGCGCTGATGCGCCGCCCAGGCGAGATCCTGACTCGCGAACAGCTGCTTGAGCAGGTCTGGGGAGACGACGGCGAGGTGCAGTCAAACGTCGTGGACGTCTACGTGTACTACCTGCGCGAGAAGGTCGACCGACCCTTCGGCGCCGACAGCATCGAGACGGTGCGCGGCGGGGGGTACAGGCTGCGGCAGGGCTGAGATCTGGGCCGGCTGTCCATCCGGGCAAGGCTCGCGGCGGGATTCGCCGCGGGGCTGCTACTGGTACTTGCTGCTGGCGGGGGTGTTCGTCTACCTGAACGTTCAAGACGATCTCAACAGCAGCCTCGACGACGCACTGCGTTCGCACGCTGACGACGTCGCGGCACTCGTCGGCAATCGAGGCGACAGGCCGCAACCGCTTGGAGGTGGGCCCATTGCGCGCGCCGAGGACAAGGAGGGCTTCTCCCAGATCGTCAGCCCGCGTGGCCGGATAGTCGCCACCACGCTTGCGCCTGGGACCGGCCTGGCACTCGATCAGGGCGAGATCGACCGAGCAGCTCGGGAGCCTGTCTTCGTGGAACACGCGGTCCCCGGCGTAGAGGGCGAGGCGCGGATCCTCGGCCGTCCGGCGAGCTCGGAGGGCCAGACGTTCGTCGTCGTGGTGGGAAGCTCGACCGACGACGGCAACGAGACGCTCGCAGGACTTGCCCACGCTTTTCTGATCGGGGCGCCGCTGGCGATCGTCCTGGCTTCTGGGCTCGGTTACCTACTCGCCGGCCGGTCCTTGGCGCCGGTGGAGGCGATGAGGCGCCGGGCGCAGGAGATCACCGCGGAGCGGAGCGGCGAGCGGCTCCCCTTGCCGCGCGCCGAGGATGAGATCCATCATCTGGGAGAGACGCTGAACCTGATGCTGGATAGGCTCGAGGCGGGCATCCGGCGCGAACGCGTCTTCGTCTCCGACGCGAGCCACGAGTTGCGAACGCCGCTCGCGGTCCTGGGTGCAGAGCTCGAGCTGGCCGACCGGTCGGAGCGCTCGCCCGAGTATCTGCGTGCCGCCGTTGGCTCGGCACGGGAAGAAATCGATCGACTGTCCCGGCTCGCCGAGGACCTGCTCCTGATCGCGCGCTTCGACGAGGGCCGCCTCCCGATCGCCCGGCAGCCGGTCCAGCTCCGGGCACTGCTCGAACGGGTGCGAGACCGTTTCGCACGCCGCGCGAGCAGCGCCCAGCGCGAGATCGCCGTCGACGTAGCGCCCGGTTCACCCGTGGACCTGGACCCCTTCCGGGTAGAGCAGGCGCTGGGCAACCTGGTCGAAAACGCCCTTCGTCACGGCGACGGAAAGGTTCAGCTCTCCGCTCGGCGGCAGGACGGCTTCGTGGTGCTCGAGGTCTCGGACCAGGGATCCGGGTTTGCCGCCGGGTTCGAGGACGAGGCCTTTGAGCGGTTCACCCGCGCCGACCCGGGGCGCGGCGGCGGCGGCGCCGGCCTTGGCCTGGCGATCGTGCGGGCGATCGCGGTTGCCCATGGCGGGAGGGTGAGCGCGGTGAGCGGTTCGGGCAACTCGACCACGACCCTCCAAGTGAGGTTGCCGATCGAGGGGCCGGCACGAGAGGGCAGCTAGCCGAGCGGCTCCGAGGGGAGCGTTTTGCCGTTGCTTACCCCCCGCGCCGATTCTGCCGATGAATAGTCGAGATGACGCTCGGAACTGGATCACGGGCGGGACGCATGCTGCTCCAAGGGTTGCTGGCGGGGACCGCGGGGTGCGTGCTCGCCTACGCGGGGTTCATCGCGGCCGCGCAGCCGGGCCAGGTCAGCGATGCCGTTGGGCTGTGGGTCTACCACGGAGCACTCGCCCTTGCCGGCCTCACTTGCTTCGCGCGCGCCGCGCTCACACGCGACCAGCGGGTCGCCTGGATCGCACTCGGCCTTGGGCTGCTGTCCTGGACCGCGGGCGACGTCTACTGGACGCTGGCGTTCTCCGACGCCAACCGGATCCCGTATCCCTCGCCCGCCGATGTCGGCTACCTCGCCACCCTGCCGTGCTTCTACGTCGGCATCGCGCTCCTGATCAAGCGGCGAATCGGCCACTTCACCGCCGCGAGCTGGCTCGACGGGGCCATCGGTGGCCTCGCCGCAGCATCGATCGGCACCGCGGTGCTCGCGCCCGCCCTCGTCGGCCTGACGGAGGGCGACCCAGCGGCGGTACTGACGAATTTGGCCTATCCGCTCGGCGACATCCTGTTGATCGGCTTCATCGTCGGCGCTCTGGTCGTCAGCGGGATCAGGGGGGCCGGGGAGTTCCTGGCGATCGCCGCCGGGCTGATCGCCTGGACCATCGGCGACGGGATCTACCTCTACCAGGAGGCCACCTCCGCCTACAAGGAGGGCTGGCTCGACGAGGTGTGGCCGGTCGGCGGCCTGCTGATTGCGGGCGCCGCCGCGCTCTCCTTCACCCACCAATCGCAGCGCCGGCTCGCCTACAGCTCGCCGATCGTCTTCCCGTCGGTGTTCGCCGCGATCGCGGTCGGCGTCCTCACCTGGGATCACTTCAGCCGCCTGCACGAGGTGTCGATCTGGCTCTCGGTGGCGACGCTCGTGGCGGTGATCCTTCGCATGGGGATCAGCTTCCGCGAGAACATCGGCCTGATGGCGGCCCTGCACGACGACGCAGTCACCGACTCGCTGACCGAGCTCGGTAACCGCCGCAAGCTGATCCAAGACCTGGAGTCGGCCCTCGAGGGGCCCGGCGCCCGGCAGGACGGCGACGTCTTCGCCCTCTACGACCTGGACGGCTTCAAGTCCTACAACGACAGCTACGGCCACCCGGCGGGGGACATCCTGCTGCGCCGGCTGGGCGCCAACCTGGTCGCCGCCGTCGAGCCGGGTGGCCTTGCCTACCGCCTCGGCGGCGACGAGTTCTGCATCCTCGCCCAATCGAACGGCCGGCGAATCGGGACGATCGTCGAAGCCGGCCGAGCCGCTCTAACCGAGCAGGGCGAGGGATTTCGCATCAGCGCCTCGGCGGGCGCCATCCTGCTCCCGGCCGAGGCGACGGCGGCCAGCGAGGCCCTGCGGCTCGCCGACCGCCGCATGTACGCGGAAAAGAGCCTTCGCACCGGCCGCCTCGAGCGCCAGACGCATGAGCTCTTGACCAGCATCGTCCGCGAACGTGAGCCGGGGCTGACCGATCACCAGGAGGACGTCTCGCGACTGGCGGTTGCGGTCGGCCGCGAGCTCGGCCTCGACCCAGAGGAGATCGACGTCCTGCGGCGCGCCGCGGAGTTCCACGACATCGGCAAGATCGCCATCCCCGACGAAATCCTCCGCAAACCTGGCCGGCTCGACGGGATCGAGTGGGAGTTGATGCGCAAGCACACGCTGGTTGGCGAGCGGATCCTCGGCACCTCCCCCTCGCTGGCCCCGGTTGCCCGCCTCGTTCGCTCCTCGCACGAGCGCTGGGACGGCGAGGGCTATCCGGACGGCTTGGCGGGAGAGGAGATCCCGCTGGGCGCACGGATCATCCTGATCTGCGACGCCTTCGACGCGATGCGCCGCGAGCGTCCCTACTCGACCGTGCGCGATCGGCAAGCCGCCCTCGCCGAGATTCGTCGCGCAGCCGGCACCCAGTTCGACCCAAACCTGATGAAGGTCTTCTGTGAGGTCGTCGCGCGCGACGACGAGCGCCGCGACGATCAGCGAGCTGGTCGGGGCGCGGTCACCGCACCTGCCGGGTGACCTGAACCGACCTCAAAGGATCAGCTTGCGCTCCATGAAGCGC
>CAVRKX010000001.1:0-39624 GCA_963721735.1 uncultured Actinomycetes bacterium | reverse complement strand
GATGCTGATCATCGTCAACCCCTACGCGACGACGGTCTCCGATCGGCTGAAGAACCTGGTGGTCTACGCGCTTCAGGGCCGCTACGACGTGGAGGCGGTGTCCACCGAGGCGCAGCACCACGCGATCGAGATCGGTCGCGAGGCCCGCGAGGGCGACTACGACGTCGTGGTCGCCTTCGGCGGAGACGGGACGCTGAACGAGGTCGCCAACGGCCTCGCCGGCACCGAGGTCCCGGTGTCCGTGCTGCCCGGCGGCTCCACCAACGTCGTCTGCCGCACGCTGGGGATTCCCAACGACGTCGTCGATGCCACGGAGCATCTGCTCGGCCTGGCCGACGACTTCCGGCCCCGCAAGATCGACCTGGGGCTCGCCAACGGCCGCCATTTCGTGTTCGCCTGCGGCGCGGGCCTGGACGCGACGGCGGCCAAGCGCGTGGACTCCAGCCCGCGGCTGAAGGCCCGGGGCGGGCGCTGGTTCTACACCTGGGCGGCGGTCTCGGGCTTCTACAGGCACTACCTCCGCGACCCGGTCCGGATGCGCCTGGACGTGGACGGCTCCGCCGAGGGGGTGACGGCCATCGTCCAGAACTCCGACCCGTTCACGTACTTCGGGAGCCAGCCCCTTCGGATCTGCGAGGGCGCGGCGCTCGACAACGGCACCCTGTCGGCGGCCATGCTCGGCCGTGCGGCCCAGCGAGACGTGCCGTCGATCGCGGGTCGGGTGCTGCTGGGCAGCCTTCGGGCTACCGGACATGGACAGATAAGCCACTTCGAAGGCGTCACTGAGGGCCGAATCGAGTCGATCTCACGCGACGCAGGGGGCGCCATCCGTCCCTTCCCGGTCCAGGTCGACGGGGACTACATCGGCGATCTAGCCGAGCTCGAGATCGGCATCGAGCCCGGCGCGCTGACAATCGTTGCCTGAGTCGCCGGCGTTGCCCGACGGCTGCCGCTTCTGCGCAATCGTCGCCGGCGACGAGGCCGGCCACGTCGTCTTCGAGGACGACGGCTCGCTCGCCTTCCTCGACCACAGGCCGCTTTTCCCGGGCCACTCGCTGCTCGTCCCCCGCGACCATCACGAAACGATCTGGGACCTGCCGGACGGCCTGCTCGCCACCTTGTTCGCGAACGCTCGTCTTGTGTCGTCGGCCATTCGCGCGGCGATGGGCGCCCAGGGCGCCTTCATCGCCATCAACAACGTGGTCAGCCAGAGCGTCCCCCACATCCATGTGCACCTGGTCCCGCGGAACCGCAAGGACGGGTTGCGGGGGTTCTTCTGGCCGCGGACCAAGTACGAGAGCGACGAGCACGCGCTCGAGACCGCTGAGGCGATCCGCGCGGCGGTGCGAGAGCAGTCGGGCTAGTGCCCGCCAGACGCGCGGTTGCTCGCCAGGTAGCCGAGGTTGTGGGCGATCAGGCCCAAGCCGTCAACGCCGCGAAACAGGGCGGATTCGAGGCGGCCCTGGATCGCCAGCCGGGCGACGTCGCGGGCCGCGCCGCGCAGCCCACCGAGGAGCGGCCAGCGCGGCGCGGAGCCCGGATAGCGCTCGTTGAGCCACCGAGCGCCCGCCCCGTAACGCGCGATCATGCCCACAAACCCGGGGAGGCTCTCGCGATGGCGGTGCGCGACGACTGCGGCAGGGCGATGCTCAACCGCCCACCCGGCGGCAGCCAGGCGGCGCGAGAGGTCGATGTCCCCACCCGACCGGATCCCCTCCTCGAAGCCGCCGACGGCCTCGAATGCCGCGCGGCGAACCAGCACGTTTCCGGCCGGCGTCGCGTCGCGGCCAAGCAGGCCATGGTCGGCCCTCAGGAACGATCGCGATCTCGCGTACCTGGGAAGCCAGCCGCGTTGAGCGGGTTCGCCGACGATCAATCCGGAGACCGCCCCGCAGTGGTCCGAGACCGGCTCGGCGAAGTACGCGTCCAAGAGCCCCGGGGCCGGCGCGCAGTCGGAGTCCACGAACAAGAGCCAGTCGTTGGAGGCCATTCGCGCCCCCGCGTTGCGGGCGTGGTAGGAGGAGCGCTCCGCCGTCGCCCGGGCGACTTGCGGCGTCGGCAGTCGCCGCGCGTCGCTGCGCACCGACGCGCCGGCCACGGAGGCGACGACTCCCTGGGCAGTGTTGTCGGCGATGATCAGCTCGTCGCCCGCCCGCCGGCGAAGCGGCCCGAGCGCCGCGAGCAGGCGCACCGCCTCCTCCCGCTCCCCCAGGAACGGGACCACGACGCTGACTGGGGGCCTAGCCAGTGGGCGTCACGCGGTAGGCGTCGAATACGGAATCGACGTTACGGAGGCGCCCGATGCACTGGCGGAGCTGATCCCCGTCGCCGACCTCCACCACGAACCGGTTCTTCACCATCGGGTACTTCGTGGTGCAGAAGGCCTCGATGATGTTGACGCCGGTCTCGGCGAAGGTCCGCGAGAGGTCCTCCAGCAGGCGGGTACGGTCCCACGCGTCGACCTGGAGCTCGACCCGGTATGAGGCCGCGTTGTCGCCCTGCCAGGCGACCTCGGTGAACCGCTCCGGCGACTTGCGCAAGGCGGTCATGTTCTTGCAGTCCTCGCGGTGGATCGTGATCCCGCGGCCGAGCGAAACGTAGCCCATGATCTCATCGCCCGGCACGGGGCGGCAGCACTTCGCGAGCCGGACCATCACGTCGTCGACGCCCTTGACGTCGATCCCGTAGTCGGAGGCCTCCTGGGTGCGCCGCTGGCGCTCGTCGCGGCCCTCCAGCACGCTCGCCAGACGCGCCTCGGTCTCGTCCCCCGCCACCGCCTCGCCCTGCTTGAGCCGTTGGAAGACCTTGTTGGCCACGGTCTTCGGCGAGACCTTTCCCTGGCCGACCGCGATGTAGAAGTCGTCGGCCTTGCGGAAGCCCATCTCGCGGGTGACGTCGGCCAGCAGCGGCGAGGCCGCGAGCCGCTGTGGCGGCAGGCCACGCTTGCGGAAAGCATCCTGGAGCTGCTCGCGCCCGCTGCGCTCGGCGTCCTCGCGGTTCTCGCGCTTCAGGAACGCGCGGATCTTGTTGCGCGCGCGGCTGGTCCGCACCAGCGCCAGCCAGTCGCGGGAGGGGCCCCGCTCCTGCTTCGCGGTCAGGATCTCGACGATGTCGCCGGACTTGAGCTGGTAGTGCAGCGGGACGATCTTGCCGTTCACCTTTGCGCCCACGCAGCGGTGGCCGACATCGGTGTGAACGGCGTAGGCGAAGTCGAGCGGGGTCGAGCCGGCGGAGAGGTTCTTGACCTCGCCCTTCGGCGTGAACACGAAGACCTCGTCCTCGAACAGGTCCACCTTCAGGGACTCGAGGAACTCGGTTGGGTTTTGTTCGCCCTCGACCTCGAGCAGCTGCCGCAGCCAGGTCATCTTCTCCCTGCTGGGATCGCCCTTCAGACGCGCGCCCTCCTTGTAGATGACGTGGGCGGCGATTCCGTATTCGGCGGTCTCGTGCATCTCGGGGGTGCGGATCTGGATCTCGAGCGGCCTTCCCTCGGGGCCAATGACCGTCGTGTGGAGCGCCTGGTAGAGGTTCATCTTCGGCGTCGCGATCAGGTCCTTGAAGCGCCCAGGCAGCGGCTTCCAGATCGAATGGATGATCCCGATCGCCCCGTAGCAGTCCTTCACGGAGCCCACCAGCACGCGCATCGCGGTGAGGTCGTAGATCTCGTTGAACTCCCGCCCCTTCTTGGTCATCTTCGAGTAGATCGAGTAGAAGTGCTTGGCGCGCCCCGAGATCTCGGCCTCGATGCCGACCTTCTCCAGCTCGCCCTTCAGGAACCCGCCGGCGTCGTCCACGTAGCGCTCACGCTCGGCGCGTTGCTGAGAGACGAGCTTCTTGATCTCCTCGTACTTGCGCGGGTGCAGGCGCTGGAACGAGAGGTCCTCGAGCTCCCACTTGATCGCGTGAATCCCCAGCCGGTGGGCGAGCGGCGCGTAGATCTCGAGCGTCTCGCGAGCCTTGTCGATCTGCTTCTGCTTCGGCAGCCCCGAGACGGTGCGCATGTTGTGTAGGCGGTCGGCGAGCTTGATCAGGATGACCCGGAGGTCCGTGGCCATCGCGACCATCATCTTTCGGTAGTTCTCGGCCTGGCGATCGTCGCGGCTCTGGAAGGTGATCTCGGTGAGCTTGGTCACCCCGTCGACGAGCTGGGCGACCGAGTCGCCGAATAGCGCCTCGACCTGATCCAGGCTGGCGCTGGTGTCCTCCACCGTGTCGTGGAGCAGCGCCGCGCACAGGGTCTCCGTGTCGAGCCGGAGGCCCGCGCAGATCTTGGCCACCTCCACGGGGTGGGTGATGAAGTCCTCGCCGGTGCGCCGCCGCTGATCGGCGTGGCGCTCGCAGGCAAAGGCGAAGGCGCGTTCGGTTGCCTCGGCGTCGATCCGCCTCGATCCCTCGAGGCTGTGCTCCTCGATCACCGCCAGCAGATCGCCCAACAGCGCGCGCTCGTCGTCGGCCAGCGCCTGCGCGCTCTCGGTGAGCGGCGCCACGGGCGGTCCCTCGCCGCGGTCGGCGCCGACCCGGGTATGACCCCGGCGGTCCGCCGGGGTCGTGGCGCCGTTGGGCCGGCGCCCCGCCAGCTTCGACGGCGCTGCCGCGGAGCCCTCGGATCCTTCTAGCTCGGTTGTCTTTGCCTGCTTAGGAATCGCCTGCCCTCCTCGTAGCGGTCGCGGTAGGCGACGAATGCCTCTACATGCTCGAGGTCCTTCGTCTCCGAGGATACGACCCCGAGGGCAGGTGTGGCGCCGGATTGCCGCCAGCGAACGACGCCCGCCGCCTCGAGCACGCGTAGGCGACGGCCGGCCGCCTCGGGACAACAGGGATATCGCCCGGCGCCCTTCAGGGCGTCGCGCGGATCCAGATCGGGATCGCTCAGGGCCCGATACAGGGACACGAGCCCCGGGCGCTGGGGCCATTCCTCCTCGTGGACCCGCAGCGCGAACTCGATCTCGGCCTCCCCCCAGGCCAGGTGGAGGAAGCCGCCACGGCCTTCCGGGGCACTGGGGGGCGCTGACACGAGGCGCACCAGGTGAGGAAACGGGGGCGGGTCGATCAGCACCAGGTGCTCGAAGCGGGCACCCATCTCGGGTATGCGCGACAGGGCGGCCCAGTCGGCCAGCACCACGCCGCCGCCCGCTTCGCCCACCTCGCCGAGAGCGGCCCGAACGGCCTCGTCGGCGAACCGCCCCGAGGCGATCGCGACGCTCCCGCCGCCAAAACGGGCCGGGGCCGCGGCGCGCTCCACCAGCTCACACCGGCGAAGCGCGTCTCCGCACACCGCCAGCACCCAATCGCCGCTTGAGGCCAGGGCGGCCATAGTCGCCACGCCAGAGCCCCCTCGCCGGTCCACGACCCGGCGCCGTTGGGGCATGCCGCCGGCCTCAGCGACCCGCGGCGGCCAATCGTCGAGCCGCACCTGGCGCTCGGCGTCGAGCCGGCGCCACCATTCGCGTTCGGCGGGATACGGTCGCTCCCCCGCCTCGGCGGCGGGGCCTTCCGGGTACAGCTCCCCCAGGACGACGCGGGGCTCCACTGCCCCGTTCCACTCGTTCAGCTCCAGTTTCACGGAGACATCCACCGAGTCGGCCAGCTCGGGGCGCCCGAGCTCGCCGTTGACCCCGAACGCCACCCCGAGCGCGCTGCGGGGACCGCTCTGGAGGCGGAAGCGGGCGTGCTTGTCTCCCTCCCCCATCGCCCGCACATCGCAAACCCGCGCCGAGGGGACCAGCAAACGCACGCCGGGGTTGCCCATCCCGAACGGCGCCAGCCGCTCGAGCTGCTCGGCGACCTCGTGACCGAGGCTCTCGCCCCCCACCACGGCGTCGATCACCTCTGTGCGCACCGGGTCGCGCTCGCCGAGCGACGCCGCCGCGTGGGCGACGAAGGCGGCGCGGAATTCGTCCACGCGGCCGGCCTCGATCTCCAGGCCGGCCGCGGCCCGGTGGCCCCCGTAGCGGAGCAGGTGCTCGCTGCACGCGTCCAGAGCGGCCAGCAGGTCGAAGCCTGGGACGCTGCGCCCCGACCCCTTGCCCCTGCCATCCCCGTCGATCCCGATCAGGACCACGGGCACCGAGTGGCGCTCCGCGAGCCGCGAGGCGACGATCCCCACCACCCCCGGGTGCCAGCCCTCGCCGGCGAGCACCAGCCCGGGTGCGGCGGCGAGCTCGGCCGGGAGGTCCGCGCGCGCCCGCTCGGCCGAGTCACGCACGAGCCGCTCGGTGTCACGGCGCTCCAGGTTCACTCGGTCGAGCTCGACCGCGATCTCGACCGCCCTGCGATCGTCGGCGGTGAGCATCAACTCCACGCCGGCGTCGGCGCGGTAAAGGCGGCCCGCGGCGTTGATCCGGGGGCCGAGGCGAAAGGCGAAGTCGCCCTCGTCGAGGCGCTCGGGCCGAACCCCGGCCCCGGCGCAAAGCGCCCGTAGCCCCGGCCGCCGGGCTTGGCGCGCCACACCAAGGCCGGCGCGGACCAGGGCTCGGTTCTCACCCCGCAGGGGGACCAGGTCGGCGACCGTCGCCAGCGCCACCAGGTCGAGGTCGTCCGCCGCCCGCTCCCCGCCGACGAGCGCCGCGGAGAGCTTGTAGGCGACCCCGGTCGCGCATAGCTCCTCACATGGGTAGCTCGACAGGCGGGGATGAAGAAGGGCGCAGTCCGGAACCCGCTCGCCCGGCTCGTGGTGATCGGTGACGATCACCTCCATCCCTGCGGCGCGCGCGGCCGCGACCTCCTCAGCGCAGGTGATGCCGCAGTCGGCCGTCAAGAGCAGATCGGTGCCGCGGGCGGCCAGCCGCTCCACCCCAGCGATCGTCAGCCCGTAGCCGTCGCCCAGGCGGTCGGGTATGTACCAGTCGCAGCGTGCCCCCAGCTCGCGCAGCGCCCGGACCAGGATCGCGGTCGAGCAGACACCGTCGCAGTCGTAGTCACCGTGGACGGTGATCGTGCGCCCGTCGGCGATCGCCCTCCGGATCCGCTCGGTCACCTCCTCCATCGAGTCGAACTCGAACGGATCGTGCGCCTCGCCGGCCTCGAGGAAGGCGCGCGCCTGGTCGACCGTCCGGTAGCCCCTGCGCACCAGCGTCACCGCCACCGGCTCGGCCAGCGCGAGCCCCTCCATCAGCGCACTCACCTCGGCGTACGAATATGGCTCCAGCCGGAAGGCTCGATCGGGGGTCGCGGAATCGGACGCGCTACTGCGCACTCAGCCAGGCTAAGAACGGGCGGGGACGGAACTCGCCCCCTTGCCCGCAGGCCAGAGCGAGATACTGAGCAACGCTATGTCTCAGGAGATGTCGAGGTCGTCCGGAAGACCGAGATCATCGATGCGGGCGGAGACCAAGTGGTCGCTGCCAATCGGTTGGCTGGCGCTGGGACCACAGCCGTGTTCCGGTCGAGCGCGAGTTCGCCACGCTTTTCACGCTCGTCAACGGCCGGATCGTCAGGGCGCAAGGATTTGACACTCGGGCCGAGGCCCTCGAAGCCGCCGGACTGCGCCCCTAGACCCCCTCGGGCTCCTCCCTGCTGATGCCGAGGGCGTAGATGGCCGCCAGGCCGATCAGGGTCCCGGGGACGGCGACCAGCACGGTGCCGACGTCCGTTTCGCCAATGCCAGACCCGGAGGCGATCTGCGCGATCGCGCCGGTGACCATGGCGCCGGCGACCGCGCCGAGCAGCGCTCCGACGATCCCGCCCCAGAAGCGGTCGGGCACGAACACGGTGAAGTGCCAGATCGCGAGCCCGACCGTGAACCAGACGACCGCCGCCATTATCGGTGCCTCCCGTGCTTGCGGCGGCGGCGCTGCTGGCGACGCTTGCTCTGGCGCTCGGGACGTGCCGGCTCCACCTGCTCGCCGGGCGTGCCGGTGGCCAGCGGCTTGGGCTCGGGTGGCTCGTCTACCGCTTCGGCGCCGTCGCCGCCGGTCGCGGGCGCTTGTGAGACAGCCTCGACCGGCCCCACCGGCTGGGGCTGCACCGGCTCGGGCTCCGCCGGATCGGGCTCTACCGGCGCGGGCGCGCCGACTCGCGAAGGCGCCGCCTGCCCACGTGACGGCGCCGGCGCGGCCGGCACGGGCTCCCCATCGGTGCCGAGCTTGGCGACCACGTTGTCCTCCGGGAAGGTGGGCACGCGCCCCATCTCCTCGATCAGGTGACCGCGCCGCGCACGGTAGGCGGGCTCGCGCTCCTTCCAATGCGTGAGCACCGGGGTGGCGATGAAGATCGACGAGTAGGTTCCGGACAGGACCCCCACCCCCATCGCGAAGGCGAAGTCCTTCAGCGTGGCGCCGCCGAACACGAACAGCACCGTGATCAGGAACACGGTCGACAGCCCGGTGATCAGCGATCGCGTGAGCACCTCGCTCATCGACTTGTTGGCGATCTGGGAGAAGGCGGCGCGGGGCATGCGCGGCACGTTCTCGCGGATCCGGTCGAACACGATCACGGTGTCGTACATCGAGTACCCGAGGATGGTGAGGAAGGCGGCCACGGTGCCGCTGGTCACCTCCCTCCCCGTGAGCGAGTAGACGCCTCCGGTGATCAGGATGTCGTGGGTGAGGGCGATGAGCACCGGGATCGCGTACTTGGCCTCGAAGCGGATCGCCATGTAGGCCGAGATCACGAGCAGCGAGAAGACGATCGCGATCACCGCGCTGCGCGCCACCTGGGCGCCGAAGGTGGGCCCCACGCTCTGGCTGTTGAAGCCCTCGCTTCCTCCGCGCAGGCCGAAGCCCTGCTCCAAGGCGTCCCTCACCGAGCTGTTGACCTGGTCGACCGGGATCTTGCCCTGGATCTCGACCACATTCGGGCCCAGCTTCGGGTTCTCGACGGTCTGGATCTCGGCACTCGACGCGTTGTCGACGCTGGCGTCGGTGAGCGCGTTGCGGACGTCGTCCACGCTCGCCTCCCGCTGGAGGCTCGCGGTGACCTTCGCCCCGGAGGTGAAGTCGATCCCCAGGTTGAGCTGCTTGGTGGCGAAGGCGATCGCGCCGATCGCCAGGATCGCCCCGGAGACGGAGAAGAACCAGCGGCTCGCGCCCGAGAAGTCGAAGCGCCAGCGCACCCTCCGCTCCCCGGCGCCCAGCGCGCGCGGCGACTGCAACAGCCGCGAGCGGCCCAGCGAGCCGAGGATCGCCTGCGTGAACAGCACCGCGGTGAGCAGCGAGACGATCGTCCCGACGCCCAGGGTGAACGCGAACCCCTTGACGCCCGCGGTAGCCAGCACGAAGAGGATGAACGCCGTGAACAGCGTGATCACGTTGGCGTCGACGATCGTCGCGATCCCCTTGCGATAGCCCTGGCCGATCGCCGACAGCGTCGAACGTCCAGCGCGCGCCTCTTCCTTGATCCGCTCGAAGATGACGATGTTGGCGTCGGCCGCCACCCCGATCGTCAGGATCAGCCCGGCGATCCCCGGCAGGGTGAGCGTGATCGGGATCAGCTTGACCAGGGCAAAGAAGATCACCCCGTACACGGCCAGGCCAACTGTCGCGATCACTCCCAGCATGCGGTAGTAGGCGATCAGGAAGCAGACGACCAGGATCAGGCCGATGACCCCCGCGCGGAGCCCCTGGTCGAGGGCCTGCTGGCCGAGCGTCGCCGAGACGGTGCTCTGGCTCTCGAGCTGGAGGTTGATGGGCAGCGCGCCGATGCGCAGGAACTCGGCCAGGTCCTGCGCCGAGCTGATCGTGAAATTGCCGGAGATCTGTGCCCCGGTGCGCCCGTCGATCCCGGTCGGGTTCTCGACGAAGTTGATGATCGGCTCGGTGACGACCTGCCCGTCGAGCACCACGGAGAAGTGCTGGGAGAACCCCTCGGCGTCCGCCGCGCTGACGCCGACCCCCGGCGGGGCGGACGCGCGCCCACGCTCCGCGATGTTTCGGGTGACCTCCTGGAACGCGGCGCGGCCGTCATCCGTGAAGTCGAAGGTGACGTTCGGCTGGTTGGTGGTCTGATCGGACTGCTGCTCGGGGTTCTCGATGTCGTCCCCCGACAGCGCCGGGCGATCCTTGAACACGTAGTGGGTAGCGGCCGAGATCTCGCTGAGGCTCTGCGAGAGGGTCGGGTCCTCGGTCGGTGCCTGAACGACCACCGTCCCCTGGGGCACGGAGATGATCTGCGAGCCGGGCGGCCGCTCCTCGTTGCGGAACCGCAGGAACAGATCCGTCCGCTGGGCCGCGGGGCCGGCCAGGAGCTGGTGGGAGCTTCGCTCGAACAGGTAGTGGGTCGGCCCGCTGGTCGTGCACTCGTCCTGGGGGCACTCGGCCTTTCGCTTGGAGGCGAACTCGACCGCGTCGTAGAGGTTGGGGAAGCTGTAGATGGCCGGGTTGATCGGTCCCGGAGGCTGCGTCGGATCGTCCGGCACGTTCGGTCCGGGCGGCGGCACCACGTTGCCCTCGAAGTCGTAGAAATAGAGCTGCGAGGTGGTCCCGATCTGCTCGATCGCCTGCTGGGCGTTCTGGACGTCCGGCAGGCCGACCTGGATCCCCTTCTCACCGAGGCGCGAGATCTCCGGTTCCGAGACGCCGAGCTTGTCGGCGCGCTCGCGGATGATGTCGATGGCGCGGTCGATGTCGTCCGGCGTGATGTTGGGGGTTCGCGCCGTTTCCTCGGCCTGGTAGATCAGCTGGGTGCCGCCCCGGAGGTCGAGGCCGAGCACCGTCCGCTTCGACGAGATCACGATCGCCGACGCGGCCGTTAGGCCGAGGACGAAGAGGAGGATGAGGAGGCTGCGGCCCCGCCTACCCATGGGCGTCGGTCACCTCGGGGTCAGGACCAACAGCAGGCCGCCGTCGTCGTCGTAACCCGGGAAGACGTCTGCAACCGCCTCCGCGGGGAGATCGCCCTCGGCGTTTACCCGGACGCGCTTCCCCAGCGAACGCACGCCCCACTCCAGCGTGGTCTCGATCGGGTCGGTGCTGCCATCCCTGTTCGTGTCCGCCGCCGCTCCTCCGTCGCCCTCCTGAATCCAGTGGAGCCCCAGCACGTCCTGGACCTGGCGGCCGATCACGTGCTCGTCCTTGAGCCCCGTGAGCTCGAAGCCCCCTTTGCCGACGTCGAGCAACCGCCCCTCCTGGTCGCAGACGAAGAAGGCCGCCTCCGGGGCCGGGTAGTAGTCGTCCAAGAGCTCGAACAGATCACTCCCCCCACACCGCGAACATGCCTTGGGCCGATTCGACATCCCCGCGGTCCGCTCGGCCGACATCTCGCGGTTGCCGCAGTTCGGGCAGATGAAGAAGGGCACGTCGAGAGGGTAGTAAAGCGCTCCGGGCGGCCGCGCTGACTGGCCGTCAGAACAGGCTCTCGTCCCCGGCCGGCACGGGCAGGCCCAGGTGCTCGAAGCCACGCGGCGTGATCACCCGTCCCCGGGGGGTCCGCTTGATCAGGCCCTGCTGGAGCAGATACGGCTCGTACACGTCCTCGATCGTGTCCTGCTCCTCGTCCACGGCGGCGGCCAGGGTCGACAGGCCCACCGGCCCGCCGGAGAACTTGGCCGCGATCGCATCCAGGATGGCGCGGTCGTGGCGGTCGAGCCCCACCGCGTCCACCTCGAGCAGGCCGAGCGCCTCGCCTGCGACCGCGCCGGTGACGACGCCCGCGCCGCGCACCTCGGCGAAGTCTCGGACCCGCCTTAGGAGCCGGTTGGCCACCCGAGGGGTGCCGCGGGAGCGCTCAGCAATCGCCCGCTCCCCCTCGGGCTCGACCTCGACCCCGAGGATGTCGGCCGAGCGGCGCACGATCCGGGCCAGATCGCCCGGGTCGTAGTGCTCGAGCCGGTGGCAGACCCCGAAGCGGTCGCGAAGCGGCGTCGTCAAGAGCCCGGCGCGGGTCGTGGCGCCGACCAGGGTGAACGGCGGCAGGTCGAGCGTCACGGTGCGGGCCCCAGCGCCCTGGCCGAGCACCACTGGGAGGCGCCGCTCCTCCATGGCCGGATAGAGCGTCTCCTCGATCGCGCGGCTGAGGCGGTGAACCTCGTCGATGAAGAACACAGAGCCGGGCTCGAGCGCCGTGAGGAACGCCGCGATGTCGGCCTTGCGCTCCAGTGCCGGCCCTGCGGTCTGCACCAGAGGCGCGTCGAGCTCGGCGGCGACGATGTTCGCGAGCGAGGTCTTGCCCAGCCCGGGCGGGCCGGCGAGCAAGACGTGGTCGAGCGGCTCCCCGCGACGCCGGGCGGCCTCGATGAAGACCTCGAGCTGCGCCGTCACCTGCTCCTGGTTGATGAAGTCCGCGAGCCGCTTGGGGCGAAGGGACCTGTCGAGGTCCTCCTCGCCGCCCGCCAAACGGGCGTCGGCGAGTCGCTCCTCGGCGTCGCTCGACGCCGCGTCGTCGGCGCCCTGTTGGGCCGCCTCGATCCCCGGGTCGCGCGCGATGCTCATGTCCGCGCCCCGCTTCCGTCGGCGGCGCGCTTGAGCGCCGCCTGGATCAGCTCCTCGGCGCTCTCGCCCTCCGCGCCGTCGAGCAGCCGCTCGGCCTCGGTCAAGGTGTAGCCCAGGTGCATGAGCCCGTCGCGAGCCAGGCCGTGATCATCGCCCTCCTCGGCCGCTTGCCCGGCTGCGATGCCCTCAGAGAGCTCCCCCGCCACCTTCTCGCGCAGCTCGACGATCAGCCGCTCCGCGGTCCGCTTGCCGACCCCGGGCGCCGCCTGGAAGCGCTTCGCGTCCCCGGCTGCGATCGCCCGCAGGAGCTCTCGCGGCGTCCCTCCCGAGAGGATCGCGATCGCCACCTTCGGGCCGATCCCCGAGACCGAGGTGAGGTGCAGGAAGAGGTCGCGCTCCTCCTCGCTCGCGAACCCGTACAGGGACAGCGAGTCGTCCCGCGCCACCAGGTGCGCGTGCAGGGTCGCCTGCTTGCCTCGGGCGGGGACCGCCTTGAGCGTTTCCGCGGAGACCGCCAGGCGGTAGCCGACGCCGCCGGACTCGATCACCACGTGGTCCGGACGCCGGACCAGGACCTCACCGCGAACCGAGGCGATCATCCGACCGGCACCTCGGGCTCCGCGGCCTGGAGCGCGTGCGTGGCGGGGGCGTGGCCCGCGTGGCAGATCGCCACCGCGAGCGCGTCGGAGGCGTGGTCGGACACCGGGGGCTGCGGCAGGCCGAGCAGCGCCCCCACCATTCGCTGGACCTGCTCCTTGGCCGCCGAGCCGCTGCCGCAGACCGCCTTCTTGATCGCCTGCGGCGTGTAGTCGAAGCACGGCACGCCGCGCTGGCCGGCGGCCAGCAGCGCCACCCCTCGTGCCTGGCCCACGGCGATCGCCGAGCGCGCGTTCTTGCCGAAGTAGACGTCCTCGAGGGCCAGCGAGACCGGCTGGTGCCGGTCCAAGAGCTCCGCGACCGCCTCGTGGATCCGCGCCAGTCGGCCCTCGGCCGCCTCGCCCGGCGCCGCCTCGATCACGCCCCCGTCGAGCGCGCTCATCCTGCCGCCCGCCACGCGCACGACGCCGAAGCCCGTGCTCGCCACGCCCGGGTCGATGCCCATGACGACGATCATGCCTATTGATTCTGAGTCGGCGCCCGGATGCCTCCCGGGCGGGGCCGCCGTCAGGCGGCAGCCTGCTCGAGGACCTCGGCGGGGATGTCGAAGTTGGCGTGCACCGCCTCCACGTCGTCCTGGTCGTCGAGAGCGTCCATCAGCCGGAGCAGCGCCGAGGCGTCGCCGGCGTCCACCCCCACCACGCTCTTCGGCTCCATGGTCAACTCGGCCGACTCGATCTGCACCCCGGCGGAGTCAAGCGCCCTCCGGACCGCGGCCAGGTCCTCGGCGGCGCAGACCACCTTCAGCGAGTCCCCCTCGGCGCTCACGTCCTCGGCCCCGGCGTCGATCGCCGCGATCAGGTCCTCCTCCGAGTAGCGCCCCGCGTCCACCAGCACGACGCCGCGCCTCTCGAACACCCAGGCCACGGAGCCGGGCTCGCCAAGGCTTCCGCCGTGCTTGTCGAAGGCGTGGCGGATGTCGGCGCTGGCTCGGTTGCGGTTGTCGGTGAGCGCCTCGACCAGGATGGCGGCGCCGCCCGGCCCGTAGCCCTCGTACACGACCCGCTGGATCTCCTCCGCGTCCCCGGCCGCGCCCGCGGCGCGGTCGATCGCCCGCTGGATGTTGTCCTTGGGCATCGAGTAGTCCCGGGCCTTCTGCACCGCCGCCGCCAGGGCGAAGTTCGCCTCCGGGTCTCCCCCGCCCTCACGGACAGCGACGGTGATTGCGCGTGCGAGCTTCGTGAACAGCTGGCCGCGCCGGGCGTCGGTGGCCGCCTTGCGGTGCTTGATCGAGGCCCACTTCGAATGGCCGGACATGGGCCGAATAGTAGGAACCGCCCCCGGAACGTGCGGGCGGCCGGGCCCCCCGACCCGGCCGCCACCCCGCCTAAAAACCTGCGGCGGCCGGGCCCCGGCCCGGCCGCCAATGGCATCGGCATCCCATTGCTTTGATCCGACACCAAGCCCCTGGCACGGAAGCCTTTGACGGTGTCGCGTGACCAAAAACAGCGTAGGAGCCGAAAAGTTGCGGAAAAAGTAGTTGCAGCTCCGCTGTCGGATTTCAGACCAGGAAGCGCCCGTTCTCCTGGAACGGCTTGCCGTCCAGCTCGATGCGGCCGCCGTGGCGCAGATCGCAGACCAGGTCCGTGTGAACGGCGCTCTCGTTCTTTCCGCCGCACTCCGGATAGCTCGCCCCAACGGCCATGTGCACGGTGCCGCCGATCTTCTCGTCCAGCAGGACGTCGCGAGTCCCCCGGTCGATCCCGTAGTTGGTGCCGATGCCCAACTCGCCCAGGCGCCGGGCGCCCTCGTCGGTGTCGAGCAGGCTGAGCAGGTACTCCTCGCCCCGCTCGGCGCCGGCGTCCACGACCTTTCCTGACTCGAAGCGAAGCCGCACGCCCGCCACCTCACGCCCGCCGACCATCGCCGGCAGGTGGAAGCTCACCTCACCTTCCACCGAGTCCTCCACCGGCGCCGTGAAGAACTCGCCGTCCGGCATGTTGCGCTTGCCGTCGGCGGCCACGAACGTTCGCCCCGCGATCCCCAGCTTCAAATCGGTGCCGGGCGCGGTCACTTGCACCTCCTCGTGGCCCTGGGCCCACTCCGCGAGGCGCTTGCACTCCTCCGACGCGCGCTGCCAGGCGCTGAGCGGGTCGGGGTCGTCGGCCAGGCACGCCCGGTAGTAGAAATCCTCGAAATCGGCCAGGCTCATCTCGGCGTCGGCGGCGTAGCCGTTGGTCGGGAACAGGGTGTAGACCCACCGGTGCGTGCCCTCAGCGTCGCGGCGCAAGGTCTTCTCCATCAGGTGGCGGGTCGCCTTGCGACGCCTCGATTGCCGCTCCGGGGGAACGCCGGACAGCTCGCGGGTGTTGGCCTCGGCGCCGATCCCGATCCGGCAGTCGGACGCATCGGCCGCCCACTCGGCCAGGGGCGAGACCCAGTCGAGCTGAGCGTCCGAGGCATGCTTGAAGAAGGTCGCGGTCTGCCCCTCGGTCGAGATCGCCACCACCGGATGCCCGCCTGCCTTGAGAACCTCCTCGTAGACGGCCGCGATCAAGGGCTCGCCGGCGGACGGCCCTTCTATCAGGCAGGTCTCCCCCTCAGTGACCTCGGTCGAGTAGTGGACGAGGATCCGGGCCAGGCTGTCGACGCGAGCGTCCCTCACGGCTCGTTGCTGATCGCTGGTTGCCGGTCGCTCGCCGAGTCCTCGCGAGCGGAGGTGGCCAGAGCCATCAGCAGCGCGTGCAGGCGCGAATCGTCGGTGAGCTCCGGATGAAAGGCGCAGAGCACCACGCGTCCCTGGCGGACGACCACGGGATGGCCGTCGATGCTTGCCAGCGCCTCGACCTCGGCGCCGTGGTCCTCTATCCATGGCGCCCTGATGAACACCGCGCGCATCGGGTCGGGGCCAAGGCCGTCAACCTGGAGCTCGGCCTCGAAGCTGGCGATCTGGCGTCCGAAGGCGTTGCGGCGAGCCGTCGCGTCCACCAGCCCAAGGTGCTCACGATCGCAGACGATCATTCCGGCGCAGGTACCCAGGATGGGCCGGCCGGAAGCAGCGTGGGCGCGAATCGCGGGCTCGAGCCCGTCGCGCTCGATGGCCTTCGCGATCGTGGTGCTCTCGCCCCCGGGGATCACGAGCCCGTCGAGGTCGTGCAGCTCCTGTGCGGTCCGCACCTCGACTGGGCCCGCGCCCAGCGAGCGGAGCATCGCCGCATGGGCCGCGAAGTCGCCCTGGCTTGCCAGCACGCCAATCCGAAGTCGGCCGCCCCCCGAGCCTCGGGCGACGGCGGAGTGTCCAGGGCCACGACTAGATCCCGCGCTGCTGCAGCAGCTCTCCATCGGCCGCAAGCTGCGCGATGTCGTCGCCCCGCATCGGCTCCCCGAGCTCGATCGACGCAGCGGCGACCCGCTGCGGGTCGTTGAAGTGGGTGGTCGCCTCGACGATCGCCCGCGCCCGCCGCTCGGGGTCCTCCGACTTGAAGATGCCCGAGCCGACGAAGGTCCCCTCGGCGCCCAGCTGCATGACGAGCGCCGCGTCGGCCGGCGTGGCGATGCCGCCGGCGCAGAACAGCGGCACGGGAAGCCAGCCGCTCTCCGCCACCTCCTCGACGACCTCGACCGGCGCGTTCAGCTCCTTGGCCTGGGCGGAGAGCTGCTCGCGGCCCAGCGCGCCGAGCTGCTTGATGCCACCGACGATCCCGCGCAGGTGGCGAACGGCCTCGACGATGTTGCCGGTTCCCGCCTCGCCCTTGGAGCGGATCATGGCGGCGCCCTCTCCGATCCGCCGCAGGGCCTCCCCGAGGTTGGTCGCGCCGCACACGAACGGGATCTCGAACGCGTGCTTGTCGATGTGATGCGCCTCGTCGGCGGGAGTCAGCACCTCGGACTCGTCGATGTAGTCGACCTCAAGCGACTGAAGCACCTGGGCCTCCGCGAAGTGGCCGATGCGCGACTTGGCCATCACCGGAATCGTCACGGCCTCCTGGATCTCCTTGATCACCCTGGGGCTGGCCATCCGCGCGACGCCGCCGGTGGCGCGGATGTCGGCCGGGACGCGCTCCAGCGCCATCACCGCGACCGCGCCGGCCTGCTCGGCGATCCGCGCCTGCTCAGCGTTGGTCACGTCCATGATCACCCCGCCCTTGAGCATCTCGGCGAGCCCGCGCTTGACCCGGAATGTGGCCCTTTCAGCCATGGCCCAAATATACGGGGAGGCCAGCGGACTAGCGAAAAGCCCGCCTGAGCTAGCGACGAAGTCGCGGCAGCTACGTGTGGACCTGCCGGGTCAGGCCTGGACCCTTGCCCGGCGGCAACGTAGCCGCAGGCGAGGCTGCCGCCGGAGTTATTCGGCCGAGGCTTCCGCCGGAGTTATCCGGATCCGTGCCCGTGCGCTCCGATGGTCACTTCAACTTGAATGCACGGATCCTGTCCTTGAACGCCGCCTTGTCGCGCGCGTAGACGCCGTGGGCTAGCGCCTGTACGACTCCCAGCAGGGCCGCGTTGGAGCGCGTGAACGAGGGGCTGTTGGAGGAGTAATAGAGCGTCAGCTCGGCGTGCTCGCCAAGCTCGGACAGGGTGGCATCGCTGATCGAGAGCGTGCGAGCGCGGCGGTGCCGGGCGAGCTTCATCGCCCTGACCACCAGGGGGTGAGTGCGGCCGGCGGAGAAGGCGATCACCAGCGTGTCCTCGTCGACCCGGCTGAGGCGTGTGATGGCGTCCTGGCGCGGGCTCGCGATCACCTCGGCGCGGATGTCGAGCAGCGCCAGGAGGTGGCGCAGGTAGCTGGCGAAGAAGGCCATCTGGTCGACGCCGACGATCATCACGCGGTGCGCCGAGCCGAGCGCCGAGACGCAGGCTTCGACCTGCTCGCGGGTGAGGTTGCGAGCCGTGTCCTCCACGTTCGTGTGGTCGGCGGCCAGCGAGGACTCGAACTCGGAGTGATCGAAGTCGAACAGCTGGCCGGCGCCGTTTTGTTCATCGACGCGGTTGCGGTATTCCTCGATCGCCGCCTGTTGAAGCTCTGGATAGCCCTCGAAACCGAGCGCCTGCGAGAAGCGGACCACGGTGGAGGAGGAGGTGCTGGCGCGGCGAGCGAGCTCCTCGGCGGTCTGGAACGCGGCCTCGTCGAGATGGTCGACGATGTAGCGGGCGACGTCCTTCTGAGAGCGAGAGAACTCGTCGAAGCGCTCCGTGATGTAGGTGGAGAGCGTCTTTCCGTTCGGCCGCGCCTGACGGGGGCTGCTGGGGGATCGCGACCCCGCGCTGCGAGTACGCGGCTGCGTCGGGCGAGACTTCGTGGCCGTCTTGCTCACGGCGGCATGATTCGCCCCAGCGGGGGTTTTCCCTGCTAGGCGGGGGCGCCTGGAGACCCTCGCCCGGCGACATCCCGCCAAGCGATGTGGTTGGATCGCGCTATGGACGCCGAGCGGGCCCTGCGCCTCACCAACCGCAACATGATCGCCTTCGACCTGGTCCTCGGATCGGCGGCGATCCTGGCGCCGCGCTCCACGCTAGCCGTGCTCGGGCACGAGGCGCCGGCGCCCGACGCCGAGCACCTGTTCCGGCGCTGCGGCCCGATCTGGCTCACCTTCGCCGCGGCTCACGCGGTCGCCGACCGTCGCGGCGACCCTCAGGACTGGTGGGCTCTGGCCTGGCTTCGAGGGACCGAGCTCGCGACCGACGCGCTGTGGTCGCGCTCGCCTGCCTTCTCGCGACCGGGGGCGCGGGCGGGAATGTGGCTCGCGGGCGCGGGCAACCTGGCGATGACGATCGGCTTCGGATGGCTCGCCCAGCGGGAGCGGGGCGGGCGACGGCGGCGGCGCGGCAGACCGCGCCGGCTGCGGCGCGGGTAGATCCGCTGCTCTACCCGCCGGCGGTTCCGGTGGGGACCACGCTGCAGTCAGTGAAGCCCACCGCCTGCGCCAGCTCCAGGCGATCGACCTGGCCGTCCGCGAGCCTCTGCCGCGCTGCGTCGTATGCGAAGGCGTCGTCGTTCTTGGCGGCCTGAAGCCCCTCTCCGAGCAGGGCGATGCCCTGCTCGCGCGCCCGTAGGTAGCGGTTGAGCGCCGCCTCAATCTCCGGCGGCGCATCGAGCGCGCGGATCTGGCTCAGCTCGCTCTCGGAGATCTGGATCAGCTCCTCTTGCAGCGCGGCAGCCTTCTGAGCAGTAATCGGTGGGGTCGGCTGCAGCTCCGCGAACTGGTCGTGCGCCCGCCGGCAAACCTCGTCGCCCTTGGCGATGAACTCGGCCCGGCTCAACGACTCGGTGGTGCCGTCATCGCCGAACGGCCCCAGGTCGAGCAGGGCGGCGAGCGCCACGATCGCTGCCAGGAGCCCGAGCGCGCCCGCCACCGCCAGCGCCGGACCTCGACCTGTGGACTGCCCGTCCTCCGGCATCCGCGGCAGCCTAGCGGCCGGCTCCCCCCGCAATTACGGCATCCGCCTGGACATACATCCGAGCCAGGGCCTCGAAAACGGGCTAAAGGGATTGCGCGCGCGGCCGATGAAGACAGTGGATAGGCTCGCTTGGGTTTTCGGGATACGCGGCCTACTTCGAGAACGCCGTTCGCGATGCGAGCGGTGTTCTCACGTTGTGGCGGCAGGCCGTGGCCCCCGATCCTTGGCGCGCCGGCGGGCTACCCGGGCGGGACGTTCTGGTTGAGCCTGAAGAGGTTGTCCGGGTCGTAGCGGCGCTTCAACGCCTTCAGCCGCTCGTACTTATCGGCTCCGTAAGCCTGGCGGATCCGCTCCTCACCCTCCTCCATCAAGAAGTTCACGTAGACGCTCGTGTGGTAGGGCTCGAGGGCCGACCACAGCCCCCTGGCCCACTCCCTCTCCTGGTCGAAGCCGTCCGCGCTCTCGGTGGTGACAGCGATGTTGAACGTGTGGCCGGCGCCGCGACCGTTGAAGGCGGTCTCGTCCTCGCCCACGCGCGCGACCGCGCCTCCCATCTGCCAGATCGGAAAGCCGGTCAGGGGCGAGCCGATCCGCATCGAGTGGTCGACCGTGATGTCGATCACCTCGTCGGTGAGCTCGGCCACGTCGCACGCGCGAACGTAGTACCACCAGCCGTGTGGGAAGCTGGGGTCGAACATCGCCTGATGGTCCAGGTAGGGCTTCGGCTCGCACAGATCGAGCACCGGTGAGCCGAAAGCCCGCAGTGGCCGCACCACCCGCTCGCCCTCCTCGATCGGCCCCGCGTAGCAGCAGGCGACGACCACGACCAACTCGCCGTGGAGCTCCAGCCGGCACGAAGTCAAGCGGCGGGGCCTTGCGGTGGAGCACGATCGTCATCAGCTCGTCCGGGGCCTCGGCGATCCAGTCCCGATAGAAGCGCAGGACCTTGGGCGACTCCTCGATCGGCCAGAAGATCGGCCCGGCGAGCACCATCGGGCCCACCGGGTCGAGGCGAAACTCGAACTCGGTGACGATGCCGAAGTTGCCGCCGCCGCCTCGAACCCCCCAGAAGAGATCGGGGTTCTCGGTCGCGCTTGCCTTCACGAGCTCGCCCTCCGCCGTGACCAGGTCCACGGACAGGAGCCGGTCGATTGTCAGCCCGTGCTTTCGCTGAAGCCAGCCGATGCCGCCCCCGAGCGTGAGGCCCGCGACCCCGGTGTGGGTGACGATCCCGCCGGTTGTCGCCAGCCCGAACTCCTGGGTCTCGCGGTCGAGCTCGCCCCAGAGCACGCCTGCCTGGGCCGTCGCGGTGCGCGCCTCCGGATCGACGCGGATCCCCTTCATCGGCCCCAGATCGACCACGATGCCGCCGTCGCATACCGACAGGCCGGGGAAGCTGTGGCCGCCGCCGCGCACCGCGACCTCGAGCCCCGTCTGGCGAGCGAATCGCAGCGCGGCGACCACGTCGGCCACGTCGGCGCAGCGCGCGATCAGCGCCGGGGATCGGTCGATCGACCCGTTCCAGACCTTGCGATGCTCGTCGTAGTCGGGATCCGCCCGACCGACGAGCTGCCCCTGGAAGCAGCCTTCAAGCTCGCTCAGGGCTGTCTCGTCGACCCTCGCCACCCGACCCGAAGTCGCCTACTCCGGCTCAACGGCACCCAGCGCATCGAGCGCACGATCCCTGTCGGGATCGAGCGCGGCGTCAACGCGCAGAATCCGCCCGTCGCGGAACGTGTAGCGGACTGCTCCCCAGGCGTCGAGCTTGATCCCGCTCGCCGCGCCCTCGCCGTAGACCCGGGCGACGATCATGGCTCGATTGGGCCCCTCGTCGATGACTTCCTCAATGTGGCCGCCCCACTCCCGCCAGGCCTCGTTCCACACCTCCATTGCGCGGCAGTGGCCCTCGGGGCCGTAGTAGACGGGGTCGGCGTCAAGCGGGGCGAGGGCGATATGCGTCTCAACCTCGGGGTCATCGATGATGTACGGAATCAGCGCGTAGTCGCCGCGATTCCACGCCAGGAACGCCACCTGCGCCACCCGTTGCAGCATCAATCTCCGCGCCCGCGACCCCGGTGGCTGGCGCAGGACCCACCGCATCGTTCGCGGTGGCATGCTGGGCCAGCGAATCCCGGCTCGCTCAGCGATCGTGCGCTGGCTCTTGATCTGATCAACAGTCATCCGGGACTCCGCGCTGGTCGCCGAATCCGGCGACCGCCGGAAACTCAACGCAACCCTGGTCGGCGTCCGAAAAATCAGCCGTTCTCCTCGCGGTCGACCACGGCGCGGCAGCTCGCCGACCCGCTCCCGCCCGGAGATCGACGCCATAGGAACTCCCCTCGGTCGCAGTGGAAAGTCAGTCAACCCTACCGGACAACGAGTGGACGACGACCGGGAGGCTGAACGCAAACCGCGTGCCATCCGCGACCGCTCGCCTATGCTCGCGGCGTGGCGGCCACTACGAGCCCGATCATCCCGGAGCTGCCGATCATCCGCGCTCGGGGGGAGGGCGAGCAGCGCGCGACGTTCTTCGAGCTTTTCTTCGACCTCGTCTACGTCTTCGCCGTCACCCAGCTGTCGCACCATCTGCTCGCGGACATCAGCTGGTCGGGCGCGGCCGAGACGGCGTTCATGCTCGTCGCCCTGTACTGGGCGTGGAACTACACGACGTGGATGACCAACTGGTTCGACCCGGACACGGCGCCGGTCCGGCTCGTACTGGTGTTCGTGATGGCCGCAAGCCTGCTGATGGCGGTCGCGATCCCGGAGGGGTTCGGCGAGTACGCGCTGCTGTTCGCGTGCGCCTACTCAGGTCTGCAGATCGGGCGCAACGCGTTCGTTGTCGTGGTCACGCCGCGCGGCCTGTTCAACCAGAACTTCCGCCAGATCCTGGCCTGGAGCGTGCTCTCGGCGCCGCTATGGGTCGCCGGCGGCCTCGTCGACACCGAGGCGTTGCGCTGGGTTCTGTGGCTGGGTGCCCTCGGACTTGACCTCGCGGCGCCGCTGGTGACGTATTGGCTCCCCGGCGTGGGCGCTACCGCCATGAGCCAGTGGCAGATCGAGAGCGCCCATTTCGGCGAGCGCTTCCAGCTGTTCGTGATCATCGTGCTCGGAGAGAGCATCGTTCTCGCAGGGGCCACTGCCTCGGATACGGGGTTGAGCCTCGAGGTCGTCGCCGCGCTCCTGCTCGCCTTCCTCTCCTCGACGGCGCTCTGGTGGCTGTACTTCGGCCAGGTCGCCGGCAGTGTTTTGGAGCGGATCCGCGCGGCCACCGCCGAGGAGCGGGGCCAGATCGGCCGCGACATCTACACCTACCTACACCTCCCGATCGTGGCGGGGATCGTCCTCGTCGCGGTCGGCGATGAGCTCGTGATCGCGCACCCGACGGACGCCCTGCATGACTCGGGAGCGCTGGTCGCGCTCGGGGGCCCGGCCCTCTTCCTCGCCGGTCTGATGGCCTTCGCCGCCAGGATCGGCCAGGCCCAGAGCTTGCCGCGAGCCGTGGTGGTCATCGCGCTCCTCGCCGCCGTGCCGCTCGCCGCCGGCGCCGACGCGCTGGTCGCGTCGGGAGTGCTCACCGCGCTGCTGGCCGCGCTCGTGGTCGCCGAGCAGCTGCGCGGAGCGTCCTGAGCCGAACGGCTGGGCTCTCGACCGCGCTCCTAACGCGGGCGAAAATGGGATGGCTTCGCGGGACTCGTCTTGTTCATGTGGGTGAGTACGTGGGCCAGCCGGGGCTGCTCCCCTACCTGACCGAAAGCTTCGAGGTCTCGCGCGCTGCACCCTTCTCTAAGGCCGCGATAGCGAGATACTGCGAGGGCGATGTCGCAGGAGATCCCTGAGCGCTGGCGGTTGTTGTACTCCGCGGTAACCAGCGGCGATCTGGACGGAATTATGGAGTTCTTCCACGACGACGTGGAGTACCTGCCGTTCGAAGAGCCTGAACTATCTACGGGCTCGATGCGGTGCGCCGTTACTTCGAGGGTTGGCTGGACACCTGGGACCCGTTCCAGGCCGAACCGACGGAGTTCCTGGATAGGGGCGACCATGTCGTCGTCGGAGAGGCGCTTAAAGGGCGGGGCAAGGGCAGCGGCGTCGAGGTCGCCGTGGAGCAGTGGTCGGTATCGCTCCTGCGCGATGGCCTTATCGTTCGCCGGGACGACTTCCAAGAGCGAGCCGAAGCCCTCAAAGCCGCCGGGCTTCGGAGTAGGCGATGTCGCAGGAGAACGTGGAGCGGGTACGGCAGATCATCGAGGACTTCCGCGCCGGTAAGTCCGAGTTCGATGCCGAAGGAATGCTCACCAAGGTCGCCGGTGAGGACCTGATGCACCCGGATATCGAATGGGACGCCTCCGAGGCCCCGTTGATCTCAGCGGGACCTACCGGGGAGTTGAGGGCGTTCGCCAATTCTGGCGAGAGTGGCTCGCCGCCTGGGAGACGCTCGAATTCGAGTACGAGCTGGTTGACGCCGGGGACCAGGTCGTGGTGCTGCTCGACCAGCGCATGCGAGGGCTCAGCACGGGGATCCAGGTCCCCTGGGGAAGTACGCCCACGTCTACACGTTGCGGGACGGCCTGCTCGTCCACTGGAAAGTGTATGCGAGCCAGTCGAAGGCTCTCGAAGCCGCCGGGCTCTCGGAGTAGGCGATGTCGCAGGAGAATGTCGAGATCGTCAAGGAGTTCACGCGCCTCTACGAGGCGGGCGATCGCGACGAGTGGCGTGACTACTTCCACCCAGATGTGGTCTGGGACACGTTTGCGAGCGGGATGCCCTCGGCGGGCATCTGCCACGGCCACGAGGGCGTCGAGCAGTTCTTCCGCGAGTGGCTCGGAGCCTGGAGCGACTACGAAATAGAAACGAGCGAGTACATCGATGCTGGCGACGCGGTCGTAATCGTGTTCCGTCAGAGCGGCACGGGACGGGCCAGTGGGGTCAGAGCGGAGCGTAACTTCTTTAACGTCTACGACCTGAAGGAATCGAAGGTGGTTCGTTGCCGCCTATTCGAGTCCCGCCAGGAAGCCCTCGAAGCCGCCGGGCTGCGGGAGTAGCAGACGCGTCATAGGATCCCGGCGAGGCAAACGAAAGGACTTCTCGATGGCTACGTACGTGATCACCCACGAAGTGGACGATGTTGAGCACTGGCTTAGCTCGCCGAAGCGCGAGGAGGTGTTCGGTCCCATGGGAATCACGGTGCGCACCTTTCGGTACCGAGGCGGATCAAACACGACCGCGCTTATCGCCGAGATCCCCGATATGGAGGCGTTCCAGGACTTCATGAAGAGCGACGAGGCGGCGGATGCCATGAAGCACGACGGCGTCCATCCGGAGACAGTCCTCGTTCTGAGCGAGGGTCAGTAGCGGCGCGAAGGGTCTCGAAGCCGCCGGGCTGCGGGAGTAGGAGATGTCGCAGGAGAACGTCGGAGTTGACGTAGGGGTTCGCCAGTGGTACAAACGCCCCATGAGGGGGGTCCGTTTTGTTGCCGTGGCCGCGGCTCTTGCCGCGCTTGGCCCGTTTGGCGTGGCCAGCGGCAACGCCGCAAAGCCGACACTGCCTACACCGCCGACGCTGAGCGGAGAGTCCTTCCACCAGGACACTCCGACAATCACGTCGATGAACTGCAGGGGCATCGTGCCCTTGACCTTCACCTACTCGGCCACGGGCAGGGCGAGCGGCCCCTACCCCGGGACGTTCACCGTCAGGGGAAGAGTCACCGGCAACGAGCCAGAGTCGAGCAGCTTCACGATCGATTCCCCGGTCGGTCGCGTAACGGGCACTGGCTCCATTGACAACCCCGGCATATCTTGCGGAGGCTCCTGTCTCGGAGTTCTTGACTGTGCGGACAATGGGGGACAATTCGGGTGCTGCGGCCCTCAATATCGTGCCGTGGGCCCGTACAACGCGACCATCACCACCCCCACCGGCACCTTCACCGATTCCGTTCTTCGATGCCGAGTTCTACCGGTCCGGCGACAATCCGCTCAACCGCTTCGACCAAAGCTTCGAGTCGTCGCTTTCCGCTCCAAAGCCCGTTGCGCCGACCACCAAGAAGCAGTGCAAGCACGGCGGCTGGAAGCAGTTCGGCTTCGAGAGCAAGCGGCAATGCATTCGCTTCGTCAAGCGCCAAGCCCGCGAGGGCTGCCACGCCGAGCGCGACGCGATCGGGCGGCAAGCGTTCCGCGAGAAGTACGGCGGGGGCGAGCACCACGGGTGCGCCATGCGGAACTGCGTCAAGCAGGCGATCGGCGCCAGCTAGGCGGCGACCCCGAGGTAAGCCGCCGGGCTGCGGGAGCAGCCCTTGACAGATCATCGGGGCGCCTCCAGGTGGCGTCGACGCCGGGCTCTCCTCGCCGGGAGGTCCACCACTTCGGCCGGGTCGGCCACACGCCAGCGCAAATCGCGTTTTCCCTTCGGGGTCAGCCCGAGCCCGTTCATGCGCACCCGAATCGCCTCGAACATCGCGGCTGTGGGCTTGGCGTGCGCCAGCTCGACCAAACGAATGGTGTCGAGCGCGTAGCCGACGTCGGCAGGCGTGTATCGCGTCGTTGCCGGGTCCTGCCGCCAAGCGTTCCAGGTCTCCCGGGTTCCCGCCGACCAGCGGCCCTTAGAGCGACGTGGTAGCGGCGGCAGGATCGGCTTCGTCAACGATCGCCGGCAGCTCCACCCACTCACCACCAGCAGGGGCGTTGCGGCGACGCCGCTCCCAGGGCTGCTTAGGCGCGGGTCCGCTCATCTAGCGAACCCCCGTAACCCGTACAGAAAGCGAGCGGCAGTCTTCTCCGGTTCCCGCTATGGGGCGAAGGGGGTTGCGTCCCTGGGTTTGGGAAGGAAGAAAATATATGTGGACCGCTATCGCCGGTTCGTGCGTGAGGGCTTCGAGTGGGTACGCCTCCCTGGGGCGGGCGCTTGAACGGTGAGGCCGGCGGCAGGGTGCGCCAGCGGCCCTGCATGGGACGCTCCCGCCGACGCTGGCCACGGGGCTTGGGCAGCGGGGCCATCAGCTCTCCCTCTCGCGCGAGATACTGCGCGGGCGATGTCGCAGGAGCATCGGGCCTCCCGCGATGGGTGCTACCGGGGCGCAGAGGAGTACGCTCTTTGATGGACGCCGGGTTCAAGGCCACCCGGCGGGAGGAGATTCGGATGTTCAGGCATTCCACCCGCACCTGCAGCGGGGTAAAAGGGCGCTTGTGGATAGCGGTAGCGACCGTCGCGGTCCTCCTTGCGACCGCCGCCCCCGCGCAGGCCGCACCGTCCGCCTACGTCACCGACGGCGCCAATGTCCTCCAATATGACATCGTCGCGGGGGGTCTGCTGGCGCCGAAGAGCCCGGCCAAGGTGGCCGCCGGCGATTCTCCGACCGCGATGGCGGTGAGCCCGGACGGCGAAAGCCTCTACGCCGCCAAATCAAGACAGTGGCAGCATCTCCCAGTACGACATCGCCCGCGACGGGGCGCTTTCGCCCAAGAGCCCCGCCACGGTGGCCGCCGGCTTCTCCCCGCACGGGGTCGCGGTGAGCCCGGACGGCCGAAGCGCCTACGTCACCGACTACAGAAATGTCTGGCAGTACGACGTTGGCCCCAGCGGGGCGCTGTCGCCCAAGAGCCCCGCCACGGTGGCCTCCGGCGACATGGCGTACGGGGTGGCGGCGAGCCCCGACGGCGAAAGCGTCTACGTCACCGACTACACCCTGGCTGACGTCTGGCAGTACGACGTTGGCCCGGCGGGGCGCTTTCGCCCAAGAGCCCCGCCACGGTTTCGTACTACGGCGACGGCGCGAGGGGGATTGCGGTGAGCCCGAAGGGCCAGAGCGTCTACGTCGCCCACAACGCCGTGGCGCAGTACGACGTTGGCGTTGGTGGGTTGCTTAACCCCACCAAGAACCCGGCCACTGTGTCTTCCGGCAACGACTGGGGCACGGGCGGAGTAGCGATGAGCCGTGACGGAGGCAGCGTCTACGTCACCAACCACGCCGAGGCTAACGTCTCCCAATACCGCGTCGGCGTGGGGGGCGTCCTGGCGCCGATGGTCCCGGCCACGGTGGCCTCCAGCCAGGGCTCGTTCGGGGTCGCGGTGAGCCCGGACGGGGAGAGCGTCTACGTCGCAAGCAGCCGCAGCGGAACGGTCTCGCAATACGACGTGGGCGAGTCCGGCAGGCTTTCGCCGAAGAGCCCGGCCGAGGTGGCTACCGGCACAACCGGCGGGGGCGCGGCCGGGGTGGCAGCCCCCCCGGCGCTGGTACCGACCGCCAAGAAGCAATGTAAGCATGGCGGCTGGAAGCAGTGGAGCTTTAAGAAACAGGGGCGCTGCATTCCCTTCGTCAAGCGCCATGCTCGCCACTCCTGCCGTGCGGCGCGTAAGGTGATCGGGCATCACGCCTTCCGCAAGGAGTACGGCAAGGGCAAGCACCACCGGCGCGCGATGCGCCGCTGCATCAAGGAGGAAATCCGCCCCAGGTAGGGGAGGAGCCCCGAAGTAGCCGCCGGGCTGCGGGAGTAGGCGATGTCGCAGGAGAACGTCGGAATTGACGGCGGGGTACGCCGGTGGTACAAACACCGCATGAGGGGGGTCCGTTTTGTTGCCGTCGCGGTGGCTCTTGCGATGTTGCCAGCCAGCGGCGGCGGGGCTGTCGCGGCCAACGCTAATCCCGCAAGCGATACCCAGCCCACGCTCAGCTTGGAACGGAACTGCGAGGTCTTCAAGGATTCCGGAGATGGCACCATCGATACCCGGCTCACGGGCCTCCCGCCATTCACGCCGTTCGAATGGAAGCTTGAGATTTCGGATGGAACTGGCGTGGGGCCGGTGCGCTTCACGACGGACGCGAACGGAAACGGGTCGACCGACGGTTTCTACATCGGAAGCTCCACGCCCGAAACCTTCACCGTGACGATTGTGTGGTCCGGAGGCACGCTGACTCAGTCGCTCTACGTGGACTGCAGCAAACCGGCCTCCAAGAAGGACTGTAAGCGCGGTGGCTGGCGCGACTTCGACTTCAAGAACCAGGGGCAGTGCATTCGCTTCGTCAAGCGCCAAGCCCGGCAGGGCTGCCGTGTCGAGCGCGACGCGATCGGGCGGCAAGCGTTCCGCGAGAAGTACGGCGGGGGCGAGCACCACGGGTGCGCCATGCGGAACTGCGTCAAGCAGGCGATCGGGTCCAGCTAGGCGGCGACCCCGAGGCAAGCCGCCGGGCTGCGGGGGTAGGGCGCTCACTTCACAAGTCCCTGCACTCGGTTTGGCGGGATCTTGTGGATACGTCCACACTTCGCCGGGCAGGACTCCCCGGTCTAGGACAGGGCCGGAAGGGGGTTGCAGGCCGGGTCACGGCGTCGGCTCTCAAGGCTGGTCCCCTTCGAGCCAGGCTTGGAGAATCCCGATCACCTGATCGACTGGATAGGAAACCGCGGCGATGACGATCATCTGCTCGGGCTCCACGCTGCTCGGGAAGCGGCGCAGGAGGTCATAACGCGGACCTATGGCTTGCCTGTGCAGGATCGCCGCCGGCTACAACGGATCCTTGCTTCGGTGCAGGCTGGGCTCGGGCAGGCTGGCAGGGTTGGCGCGGGACCTTACTCGAACATACGGTACTCATGGCCGGCTAGTGCCCGAACGCTGCGGACACACTAGTCATGGCCCATGTGTAAGAGGGCACCAGTCTGCGGAGCAGGCGAACCCGGGTTGGGAGCATCCGTACGTACGCTTGGAGGCGCTCAACAGACGCCCCTCTTTTCAGCGTACCGGCGCGTCCCGTGAGGGTTACTCCCGCAGCCCGGAATGCAGAACGCGGGCCGGCTGCCTCACAACGGCCCGCGCTCCGCGCGTCGACGCTCGGCCCGGTGGGGGATGTGCTGCCGTTACCCAGCGTCCCCGAGTTGAAACGGGAGTACGGGCAATGAGAAACGCCCAATTTGCGCAGTCCGGCTACGTCAGTCGGCCAGTGGCAGTAAGCCCGCCACGCCCCCCACCTCGACCGCTCGGTCCACCGGGTCAGATCCGCGCAGCAGGCAGAGCCGACCCCCGTTTCGAAGCGAGTGCTTCGCCATCAACAGCAAGACCCGTAGCCCTGCCGAGTCGATGAAGGTCACACCGCTGAGATCGAGGACCACCCCTGGGGTGTCACCGCCAATTGCACGTCGCAACTCCCCTTCGAGCGTCTTGGCGTTGGCGAGTTGTAGCCCCCCAAACGCGCGAACAAGCAGTTCCTCCCCATCTCGCTCCACGCGGACTGTGAGCTGTCCGTCCCTGCGGATTCTGCCCCGCTTGCCCATCGAGCCGTCTCCTTCTCACTCCTCTCGAATCGATGCCGCCAGGCTGAGAAGGAAGAGAGGAATGCAGAGCGCCCTCGGACGGCCGGAGCTTCAGCGTACTCCTATTCGCCCGCTCGCTCATCCAGAGTCTCGCACCGCCTCCGGGGAGCTGAAACGCGGCTCCGCAGGCGGAAGCGCCACCGGCAGGGAAGCGGCGCTCCCGGCGAGGGGACTCCCGAAAACCGCTAACGCCCCCTCGCGTCTTACAAGCTCGGAAACCCGCCCCGCCTGGAGTCATCTGCATCCCCCAGGCCGGTCAGACGCTTTGCAGGCTATCCGACATTGCGCCTCCAAACCGTCGCTACCTGAAGCAACTAGGGGGAATGGTCGAGGTCAACGAAGCGGGCCGCCAGGCCACCCCGCCAGACGGCCCGCCAGAGCCCCGTCATGGGTTAAGGCGGGACTCACTCATTGGCTACCCACGTCCCCAGGAACGAAACGCAGGTGAATGTTGTGAGCGCCCTACTCAGACGTCGAGTTTTAGCCCAGGCGAAGCACCTTCATGACCTGGACCGCCATCTGGCGCTCGCCAAGTGCGTTCGGGTGAACGATCACCGCATTCGTGCCCTGCAGCACTGGCTCGATCCAGCGGACTCCGATGGGTTGGCAGGCGTCGTGGCCGTTGGAGACCACATTGAAGTTCACGTAGGTCGCCCCGGTTGCGACGGCCGCCCGGCGGACGGCATCGTTGAGCGTCCACTGGATGCCCCGCACGTAGGGAACGTCGCCCTTGGCGACCGGCATCTTGGCGAAGCAGCCACCGGTCGCCGGCATGATCCAGGGATAGCCCAAGATCGCGACCTTCGCCGTTGGGGCTTTGGCCCGGACCGCCCGAAGCGCCTTCACAAGCGAGGGGTATGTCGATTGCGGATCGTGTCCTGAAACGAGGAGCCATAACGGTCCTTGCATGGGCTGCCCTGGCCACCGGTCGACAGGCCGGCAGTGCCGCAGCTGACGATGGTGTCGATGAAGACACCGCTGTCGTTGCCGCCGATGGTCATGGTGACGAGCTGCTTGCTCCCTGGTGACTGCGTCGAGCTGCGGCGGGACGCGGAAGTACTGCGAGGTGAAGAAGTCACCGGTCTCAGCCGCTCCGCAGGTCACATCGGTGAGCTGCGCGCCGAGCTTCCCGGCGATGACGTGCGGGTAGTTTCGAGTCGAGCGCAGGCACTGAGGGGGCGCAGTGGGGTCCGGCGGAAGGACACCGGAGGCGGCGCTGTAGGAATCGCCCAGCGCGACGTACCGAAGGGCCGTGTTGGTGGCATGGGCCGTCTGCGCCGAGGTACCCATGACGGCGAAAGCGGCGCACGCGACCGCGAGTGCGACCCGTCCAGCACGACCGGGAAAACGACGGCCCCGGGGCATCTTCACTCTCCTCCTCAAGGAAACCTGGAAACAGTGCCGTTCTCGGATACTACGCTGCCATCCGCGAGGCCGACGCCGACCCGCATCGAGGACCGCCGAACCACCGAGAAACCGCTCCCACGCGCGGCGAGAGGCCTGCCTCCACGTTCTCCTCCGACATCGCCTAGCCCAGTTTCTCCGCGACCTCTCCGGCCTCACCGTGCTTCTCGATCAGCCAGTAGTGCGGATACTCCTCGACTACAACCTCCAAGTCCTTGGCGATGTGCTCCGGCGCCACCGCGAAGCGGTTCGCTCGCGATCGGACTTGACGCCATTCCGTTCCGGACAGCTGGAGGCGCTCGCCGCAGTCCACCTGCCAGCACTCGCACCGGAAACCGGCGACCGCAGCGCCGCTCTCCATCCACTCAGCTTTTCGCTGGTTGAGATCTCGGCACCAAGCCTCGTTGTAGGCGATGCGCTCCTCACGCGATCCGAGAGGTGGCTGCAGCGACTCCAAGTCACCACCCTACTCCCGCAGCCCGGCGGCTTCGAGGGCCTTCTCGGGAGTTGCGTAGAAGTCAGCCCGCGTGATCAATCCCTCGTCGACCGTATAGACGAGGCCGTAATCCATCTCGACCCACTTGTCGCTGCCATGTGGTTTACCGCGTTGGTGAAGGGTGACCACTACCCGGTTCCCCCCCGCGTCGATGATCTTCACCGGCTCGTAGAGGAAGTCGTCATACGGCTCCATCCAGGCGGCGCGGAGCTCAAGGAACTCATCGGCGCCGCGAAGTGTGCGCCCCTCCTCGATGAAGCCCCCGAAGCCCGTGACGGTCGTAACCACATCCTGCGCGAAGAACTCGGCCACCCGCTCGCGACCGACGAGGCCCTCATCCAGTTCTGCAAACGCGTTGAGCGCCGCCCGCGCCAACTCGACGGTCTCCTGCGACATCGCCTACTCCGGCAGCCCGGCGGCTTCGAGGGTCTGCCCGCTGAGGCCAAGGGCGTGGAGTGCGCCGGGCAGCGTGAGGTGATCCTCCTGGCGAAAGACCCGCTCGTGCCTGAGCCAAAAAACAGCAGAAGAGCTCCTGCTGCAACTTGAGGCCGCTCTCTCGCCCTTCGGCCGAGAGGGTCGTGTGCAGCAAGACGCGGTCCTCACGGACCCGGAGTTATCGCCTTGACCGTGATCTCGAAGTGCTGCCAAGCCTGTTGGAAGTCGCTGAAAAAGTGCGGATCCCTCGACGCCATGGCAGGGCCGCGCCTCGGGAACTCCTCGACTGGGTTGTAGTCGCCGCGCGGATCCCAAATGTCGAGGAGCTGCTCCGGATCTCGGTCGATCGGCCCCTCCTCGATGATCCGCCGCACGATCTCCACGTTCTCCTGCGACATCGCCTACTCCCGCAGCCCGGCGGCTTCGAGGGCTTCCGCCGGGTTCAAATAGGTGTCTATGCGGACGACTGCTGCGCCCTGCAGGGTCCAGACCTGGGCGAAGCGCTGGTCGACGGCCACTCCGCTTCCCTTGCCATGCCCAGTGACCCTGGTCATGGCGACGACCCATCTTCGCGCGCATCGAGGAGCTCCCTCGACCTCGGTCTGGAAGTCGACGAAGGCCTCATCAATCGCTGCGAAGTCATGTCGCGGATTCCCTGTCGGCCCCGAAAGACACGCCCTTCGCTGGTGGCGAAGGCCGGAAGGGAACTCGCTTTCCTCAGAGGCAAGAAGTCCGTCGAGCACCGTGAGATCGCGCCGGTTTACGGCCTCATAGAACCGCCGCACGACCTCAACGTTCTCCTCCGACATCGCCTACTCCGAGAGCCCTGCGGCTTCGAGGGCCTGGGCGTGGGAGAGGAAGCTCAGAAGCCGAATTGCCTTGCCACTCTTCGACTCGACCACGCAACCGAAGGGCGACTCGGCCTCGGCTCCACTTGTCGTGCCACGGGCGCGGAGCCAACCGATCGCGACGATTCGATCGCCCAGGTCACGGATCTCCGGGAGTTCCAAGTGGATGTCGGCGAGCGCCTCGTCGATGTCTCGCAACCACTGGCGGACGCCCTCGTGCCCCCGGTACACCGTCGCCTCACTCTCGAGCAATGCCTGAAGCGCCCCGTGCCACTCCACCTCGGGATCGATTTCTTCCAAGAATGCGTCGATATCCCGGCGGTTGTACGCCTCAATCGCCCGCTTGAACGCCTCAACGTTCTCCTGCGACATCGCCTACTCCCGCAACCCGGCGGCTTCGAGGGCTTCCTTCCAGGTTCCGTACGCATCCACGCGGACGCACAGGTCGTTGACGAATCGCCAGACCCACGCGACTTCCCGCTGGACGCTCATCCCGTCGCGCGCGTGACCGTCGAAGGTGCCCAGCAGGACGACGTCGTCGCCAACCTCACGCATTTGATCGATACGGACCTGAAGCGACTCCCAGGGCTCGCGGAAGGTGGTCCAGAATCGACGCAGTCCGGCAACCCCTCGGTAGATCGGGTCCACTCCCAGGTAGACGCCGGAGGGCCGGAACTCGACGTCGGGGTGTGGCGATCCCAGCCAGGCGTCGATGTCACCGCAATTCCAGCCCTCAATCGAACTCCGCACGGCGTCCACGTTCTCCCGCGACATCGCCCGTGCAGTATTCGCTATCGCGAGCCTTAGAGAAACTGCAGCGCGCGTTGGAACTCGTCGAACCGCGCACGGTTGACGCAGACGAGGTCGGTCCAGACGTAGTAGACGTCGGGCTTCTTCTCGGCGAAGCCGGCCTCGCTGGAGGGCGTCGGAGGCAACATCGTGATTTGGTTCTCAGCAGGGGTCCAACGATCCGAACTCCCGGCGTTGAGCAACCAAAGCGAGTACAAGCGCTGATCGGCGAGGCTAAGGCAGGCGATGTATTCGGCGAGCCCTTCGAGCGTCTGGATTTGGCGGGCCGAGAAGGGACCGTCGAAGGCTGAGCCGGCAACGTCCCTCGCGTGCTGGGCGTACTCGCGGACGAGTGCGGCGACCGAAACGGCGAAGCGCGTGCCATTGCCTACGGCCCGTCCAAGAACCGTGGTGGTGAGCGTCTTGGTCAATCTGTTCTCCCGTTTGGTGGCGGTTACGCGGGCGCTACCTGATGGGCAAGCTCGTTGTATGTCTCCCAACGGGCCCTGTTTCAAGTGAGGCAGGAGCTCGACGCGCACCCGCAGGTAGAGGTCCGGTGCGTTTCGTGCTTCCAGCGCCGCAAGGTCGATTCGGGTACGGGACGCCTTCTCGGCGAGTACGCGAGAGGCACGCGGGCAGTTGCCGTCAACCGCTGCGAGGCCGCCAAGGCGGACTCGACTTCGGCTCCGCTGTAGCTGCGCCGCGGGCGCCGTTGCGCGCCGTTGCGCGCCGCCTTTGGTGCTCCGATACGTCTCATACATCAACTTTGACAAGGGCCGCGACCGGGTTCGGCTCGCGACACATTCGCGACACGCTTTATTTTTGATAGCCAACGAGGAAAAAAAAACCCCGCCTTAGCGGGGCTTTGTAGTGGGCCGGGCAGGACTCGAACCTGCGACCGACGGATTATGAGTCCGCTGCTCTGACCAACTGAGCTACCGGCCCCGGTGCGCTGTTTGTGGCTTCGCTCAGCCAGATTCCACGATAGACCCCTCGCGTCCTGCCAGTTACGGCCTCGCCGAGACACGAAATACTGCTCGGTGAGATGTCGCAGCAGAACGTCGAGATCGTCCGGCGCGGCTACGAGTACTTCCGCGAGGCACGCGACTTCCGGGAGGACGTCCTCGGCCCGGACTTCGTCTGGGACATGTCCACGTTTCGTGGCTGGCCGGAGCAACAGACGTATCAGGGCCTCGAGGGCGCCCGGGCGTTCATCAGCGATTGGGTCGAGGCGTGGGACGACTGGGAGGTCGAGGTCGAGTCGCTCCACGACGCCGGCGACAAGGTGGCCGCGATCTTGCGCCAGTGCGGCCGCTCGAAGACAACCGGCCTGATTGTTGACATGCATTTCGGCCAGCTCTGGACCATCCGCGAGGGCAGGCAGGTCCGCATGCAGATGTACGCGAGCGCCGAGGAGACCCTCGAAGCCGCCGGGCTCACGGAGTAGCGGGTCGCGACGCCTCGCGAGCCGTGGGCTGCGGGCGCCGGCGGCGCTAGCCGGCGACCTGGCGGACGGCGCTCTCGAGCTCGGAGGCGCTCAAGGCGCCCTGGAGCCGGCTGCGGACGATGCCCTGGCGGTCGATCACGAACAGCCACGGCTCGGTCCGCAGGCCGAACTCGAGCATCTGCTGGCGGTAGCCGTCGCTGGCGTTGTTGTTGTTGAAGACCTCCATGTGGATGAAGTTGACGCCCTCGCCCGCCTCGTGCTGGACCTGATCGGCGACGTCGACCACCGGGCCGCAGACGCGGCTCTCGCAGAGGGCCGGCGTCGCGAACAGGAGCACGACCGGCTCCTTGCCGAGCACGTCGGCGAAGTCCACCTTGTGCATGTCGTCGTGCGGGGTGCGGGTGTCGATCTCCCCCAGGTCGCCGCCGACGTCGGAGACGGTGGGCGTGTGGATCGGGGGCGGGCGCTCACCGACGGTCGGGATGTCCTCGGAGCCGCCGACCCTGATCGTGGGGCTGAAGGTGGCCGTGTAACCGCTGCCCTCGCGGAACATCGCGGCCAGGTCCCAGTTGCCCTCACGGTCGAACTCCATGCTGGTCGTGTAGACGACCTTCGCCGAGTCGGGATCCAAGTCGGTGGTCTGCGACTCGAACTGGGGCTCGACCGCGAGGCTTTCGATCTGCGCGGGGAATGGGCCGATGGCCTTGCCCCCGCCGCTGGGCGCGGCGTAGATCGCCACCTGGGCGTCGCCCACCTGCTCGCGCGCGACGGTGAAGACGCCGAAGCCGAAGCGGTTCTCGCCCCTCTCGTAGACGGCGGCCGTGGGGCTCACCACCAGGTTGGATTGCTGGGCGCCGGAAGCCTGGAGGACCTGAGTGAGCGTCCTGCCGTTCGACGGTGGGAAGTCCGAGGCCGCCGGGGCTGGGCTGGCCTCCGGCTCACCGCCCCCGCCGTCCCCGTCGCCGCAGCCGGCGGCGCCCAGCGAGATCGCGGCGACCGCCGTCGCCAAGACCAGGCCGGGCCGAGCCACGTTTCTCAGACGGGGTGAGCGGGGTCGAGCGATGGCCCACCCTGGGCTGCGGTCTTGACGCTCGGCCACGCGGGAATCCTACGCATGCGGCCTAATCCCCAGGTAAGCGAGCGGGCGGTAGGGTCTCGCTCCCGAAGGCGACGAGAGGAGATTGGCTTTGGCGGAGCGAGCGGCGCTGGTGACCGGAGGATCGAGCGGGATCGGGCTGGCGATCGCCCGCGCGCTGGGCGAGGACGGCTACGGGGTGACGGTCGCCGCGCGGCGCCCGAGAAGCTCGAGGCGGCCGCGGAGGAGCTGCGCAGCGCGGGGATCGACGCGCACGCGGTGCCCGCCAACATGACCAGCGAGGAAGCGGTGGCGGGGATCGTGCAAGCGCACCGGGAGCGGTTCGGGCGACTCGACGTCCTGGTCAACAACGCGGGCGTGGGGATCGGCGAGTCGATAGCCGAGATCACCACCAAGTACCTCGACATGCAGCTCGGGGTGAACCTGCGCGCGGTCGTGGTCGCCACTCGCGAGGCGCTGCCGATGCTGCGCGAGGCCGGGGCCGAGCACGGCAAGGCGTTGATCGTGAACACCGCGTCGATCGCAGGCAAGGTCGGACAGGGGTGGCTATCGGTCTACTCGGCGACCAAGGCGGGCGTGGTGGGCTTCAGCCAGGCGACTCAGAAGGAGGTCGCCGGCCAGGGGGTCCAGGTGACGCTCTCTGTCCCGGGTTCGTCGACACGCCGATGACCGATTACGCGAAGGAGCAGGTGAAGCCGGAGGAGATGATCCGGCCGGAGGACATCGCCGAGTCGGTGCGATTCCTGCTCAAGACCTCCTCGGCATGCCTGGTGCCGGAGGTCGTCTTCACTCGGCCCGACGAGCTGCAGGGCGCCTGAGCGCCGCGGCCCGTTGCTCGGCGAGCTGCTCCTCGGCCGCGGCGAGCAGGTCCCGGTACTCCTCGTAGCGCCGGGCCGGCCGCATCCAGGACCAGCGCAGGCGATCGCGGAGCTCGTGCGCCCGGTGGCGCTCGCCGGTGTCGATGCGGCGGCGCACGCGGATCGGGGCGTCGCCGAAGTCGGGCTCGATTGGATCAGCCTCGAGGGCCTCGCGCTCGGCAAGCGCGGCGCGCTCGGAGCGGATCTGGGCGGCGGCCTGGGCGATCGAGCCGGACTCGGTGAGGTGGTCGGCCGAGAGGCTCGCCTCGAGCAGGGAGCGGAGCGTGCGCAGCTCGCGGCGGGTCGCCGGGCGGGGGCGCTTGGCGTCCGTGTAGCCGTCCCAGGCGCGCGCGAAGCTGGCGAGGCTGGTGCGCCCGCCGTTTCGATGCGCGGCGAGCATCGGGCAGACGCCGCCCTCGCGATCCACGTAGGCGCCGACGATGATCGGGTTGGAGTCGATGCCCTTGAGCATCGCCTCCTTGGTCCGGGTCGGCAGCGCCTCGACGGCGAAGCGGAGGCGCTCGGCGGGGTGTCGGTTACGGCGTCGCACGGGCAAAGGGATAGCGCGCGGTGTCCCCGGGGGCGGGCGAAGGGTGAGGGCGCGCAACGGGGGTTGCAGTGAGCCCGCGGAGATTCCTGGTGGCGGCGTTTGGGGACGCCGGCACGCGTTCCCGGCGATCGCGCTGGCGCGGGCGCTGCGGCGCCGCGGGCACGAAGTGCTGGTGGAGACCTGGGAGCAGTGGCGGGAGCCGGTCGAGGCGGAGGGCCTGGGGTTCACGGCGGCGGAGGAGTACAAGACCTTCCCCCCGCCCCCGCCGGGTTCGGCGGACGGCGCCTCGGCGGCGGACGCGGCGCGGGCGCTGGCGCCGCTGATGGAGGAGTTTCGGCCGGACGTCGTGGTCGCCGACGTGCTCACGGTGGCCCCCGCGCTCGCGGCCGAGAAGGCGGGGCGGCGCCGGGTGACGCTGATCCCGCACGTCTATCCGGTCCACCAGCCGGGGATGCCGTTCTTCGCCTTCGGGATGCAGCCGCCGCGAACCCCCGTGGGGCGGGCGGGGTGGCGGGCGGGACTGCCGATGCTGACGGCGGGGCTGAGGCGCGGCAGGCGGGAGATGAACGAGATGCGGGCGGCGGTGGGGCTGGCGCCGGTGGATCGGCTCCACGGGGGGATCAGCGCGGAGCTGGCGCTGGTGGCGACGTTCCCGCAGCTCGAGTACCCGCGGCGCTGGCCGGCAGGCGTGCTGGTGACTGGGCCGATGGAGTTCGAGATCCCGCATCCGGAGGTCGAGCTGCCGCCGGGCGACGAGCCGCTGGTGCTGGTGGCGCCGAGCACGGCGCAGGACCCGGAGCTGCGGCTGCTGAGGGCCTCGTTGGAGGCGCTGGCGGGCGAGCCGGTGCGGGTGGTGGCGACGGCAAACCGGCGGCCGGACGGGACGCTCCCCGCGGCGCCGCCGAATGCGGTGGTGGTGGATTGGCTTTCGTACTCGCAGGTGATGCCGCAGGCGGCGCTGGTGGTGTGCCATGGGGGGCACGGGACCGTGTGCAGGGCGCTTGCCGCCGGGGCGCCGGTGCTCTGCTGCCCAGCGGTCGGGGACATGGCGGAGAACGCGGCCCGGGTGGCCTGGGCGGGCGCGGGGCTGATGTTGCCGTGGCGGCTCACGGGCGCTGCTCCGCTCCGGTGGGCGGTGCGGCGGATCCTGGGCGATTCGCGATTCGCGACCGAGCTCGACATCGCCGCTTGGGCGCGGGAGAACGACGGAGCGGAGCGGGGCGCCGCGCTGGTGGAGGCGCTCGCCGCCTAATCACACAGGAGCCGGCCCGGATGCCGGCTTCAAGCTCCGGGGGCGGGACTCGAACCCGCAACCTTCGCGTTAACAGCGCGCGGCTCTGCCAATTGAGCTACCCCGGATTACACGATTGCGTAATCCGTGTCTGCTTACCCGGGAGCGATCGCCGGTGAACCTGACGGCACGCCCATCAGCTCGATTTCGGCATGGCAGTTGGAGCAGACCAGGATGCATTTTTGGCCTCGCGGCGGACCTCGTCAATCCGCGAGTAAGGTTTTGCCCATCGGGCCAGTCTCGCGCATGGTCGCACCTTTTATATCAGTCGCCCAGCGCCCCCGCCGTCTCCCAATGCGCGATCCGCTCGGCGAGCTCGGCGCGGCGGCGCTTGAGGTCGACCGGCGGGTCCCTCCTCCTTCGCGCGCGGCTTTGATCCGTCCCTCGATCATCCCTTGCTCGAGCTGGAGGAAGTTGAGCTCCATCGCCTCGCGCCCGCCTGGCTCGTGATCGGCTCTCGATACGAGCCGAGTGATCAGGAACACCAGCTCCTCGTCCTCCCGCGGCAGGCCGCGCAGCGGCTCGTCCAGGTGCTCCGCCAGCCAGTCCCTCGCCCGCGCCACCGTCGGCGACGAGAGGTGCTCCGCCGTCAGCCGCTGAAGGAGCTCCCGCCCTCGCCCGGCGAGGCGATGCACATCGCCAGGAGGGCCTGCTCGCGCCGCTCCCGGGCGCTCAACGCCCGCGCGGGCGCCTTCGGCGCGGGAGCCTGCCCACCCCCGGCGGGCTTCGGCGCAACCCTCGCACCCGGCGA